>AP027062.1:20000-1204030 GCA_030295365.1 Candidatus Rickettsia kotlanii | reverse complement strand
TTAAAACTGCCACGGTAAGTTATTTTGTTTCCAGCCTTTATCTTGATTATTTCCTTCAAAGCCGTCACTAACATTATAACAATTTTTATAACCTATATTAGTTATAAAATTTGCTGCGATAAATGACCTACATCCTGAACGGCACAGGAAAAATATTATTGCATGAATTTTATCGTTAACGATAGATAAAAAATTATCTTCAAAATCTTTATTCAATTGCCAACTTAGAAAGACCACCTTATTTTTATTATCTAAATGAGGTATCCCCACTTGCTGCCACTCTTCTCTAGTTCTAACATCTACAAGAAAAGCATTATCATTTGAAATTAGCATATCATAAGCTTTTGTAGAACAGATATTTTGAACCGACATATTTACGCTTTTTTGCTGTTATTGATAATAAAAGTTAATAGAATTTTACCCATGTAGAATGGATTTATTAGAGTGCTGAATTATTAAAGCATTTTAAAATGATCTTGGTATCTGATTGTTTTAATAATATTATTATAAAAAAATTTTGCAAGATGTTATAGATGAATAAATTAAATAAAAACTCTTTACAAAAGAAACTTTTTTACCGTAGTAAAAATCGCGGTTGCAGAGAAATGGATTATATACTCGGTAGCTTTGCTGAAAAGTACCTATCCTTAATGGATGAACAAAAACTTGGAAGCTATTCTTTAATACTTGATCAAAATGATAATGATCTTTATAATTGGATTAATAATAAATCTTCTGCTCCTTCTTATCTAGATGCCGAAATAATTGATAAATTACGCAAAATAGCAAAAATATAAACTCCTGTAGAATGTTACAACAAAAAGTCCCGGCAGCTGCTAAATCTTTCTTTGCAATTGATAATTTTACTAAGAATCTTAAGCAAGATCTCATCTTGAGTGCGAGTAATGAAGAGGAGGCGTTGCAATTATACAAGCAAGCTTTATTTTTTTCTTCTAATGAAAATATTTATTATTTTCCAAGCTATGATACCATTCCTTATGACCATACGTCACCAAATGCCAATATCTCATCTAGACGTGCAGAAACATTAACCAAGCTAACAACAAATAATAGTAATAGCAAATTACTCATCACTCATACAGCGAACTTATTAAACAGATTACCACCGAAAGATTTTTTTGCTAAATATTTTTTGAAATTATCCCCTAAAATGAAATTTACTACGGATGAGCTTGCTATGTTTCTAGTAGAAAATAGTTTTACAAGAAATGCGAGTAGCATCGATGCCGGGGAATTTGCGGTTAGAGGCGAAATCATTGATATAATATTGCCCGGTCCTAAAGCTTATAGAATTCATTTTAGCTGGGGTTATATTGAATCAATAAAAGAATTTGATATTGATACACAAATTTCGACTAAATCTTGCAAGGAGCTTATTATTAGTCCTGCAAATGAGATAGTTTTAAATAGTGAAACTATAGGTAATTTTAAGAATAATTACTTACGAAATTTTGGAGTTAATCATACTGATAATGCTTTATATGAGGCGGTAATATCTGGAAGAAAATTCGCAGGATATGAACAATTACTCCCGTTATTTTACGATTCCTGCTCTAACTTAATAGATTATTTAAACGATCCTATTTTCATATTCGATAATTTGTCAAAACAAGCCATTTTAGAGTTTGAACATAGTTATAACGATTTTTATTCAGCAAGGTCAGAGGCAAATAAACTTAAATTTAATAGTTTCTATCCCACCCTTTCACCGACTAGCTTATACTTTACCGCTTCTGAAATAACGGAATTACTAGAACGAAAAAATAATATACTACTTACTTTTGAAAACTCAGAGCAAGCTAGCTTAATTGAAAATATAGCTGCTACAAGTTTTATAGAAAAGAAAACGGTTTTCGATAAATTATTTGAGGTTATTAAAGCAAATTCTCATAAGAAAATTATTATAGGCTCAAGCGTTTTAAGTAGTTTTGAGCGAATCAAAAGCATAATTCAAAATTATGAATATAAATATAATGAGATAAATAAATTAGATGAGGCTAAGGCTTCAATAATAAATGTTGGGATAATTCCTTTAAATCAAAGCTTTTATACAAAAGAATATTTATTTATTACCGCTAGCGAATTATTAGAAGAAAAACCTGGTTCTACAAACACTGACAGAAAACTTAAAAATATCTTGTTGGAGCTTGATAATTTAGCTGAAGGCGAATTTGTTGTTCACAAAGATCATGGAATAGGGCAGTTTTTAAAGCTAGAAGCTTTAGAAATCAAAGGTAAACCACATGATTTTTTAAAGATTTTATATGCCGGTAATGATAAATTATATATACCAGTTGAAAGTATAGAGGTAATAAAAAAATATGGCAATGATAATGCGGAGCTTGATAAGCTGGGTAGCGTTGCATGGCAAAGAAGTAAGGCAAAGCTTAAAAATCGTATAAAAGAGATAGCACTGCATTTAATACAAATAGCAGCTAAAAGGAAACTTAATAGTAGTGCTCCCATTGAATTTGACCTTGAAGAATATGATAAATTTTGTGCTAATTTTCCTTTCAGCGAAACGGAAGACCAATTAACCGCTATAAACGATATTAAAGAAGATCTAAGAAACGGTATGTTAATGGATAGGTTAATATGCGGTGATGTCGGGTTTGGTAAAACAGAGGTAGCAATGCGTGCCGTCTTTATGGTAGCAAAATCTCTAAATGAACATTTACCTCAAGTAGCCGTAGTTGTACCGACAACTATTTTATGTAGCCAACATTTTTCAAGGTTCATAGAAAGGTTCAAAGGTTTTGGTTTAAATATCAAGCAATTATCTAGCATCATTAGTTCTAAAGAAGCAAAAATTATAAGATCGGAGCTTGAAAGCGGTAAAATAAATATAATAATAGGCACTCATTCTTTATTACATAAAAATATAAAATTCTTTAATTTGAAATTGTTAATAATCGATGAAGAACAACATTTCGGTGTCAGTCAAAAAGAATTTCTTAAATCACTAAAATCCTCTTCCCATGTACTTGCAATGTCGGCAACACCGATTCCTCGAACGCTGCAAATGTCAATGACCGGTTTAAAAGAACTTAGCATTATTGCAACACCGCCTCTAAACAGGCTGGAAGTTCGTACCTCGGTTATACCGTTTGATCCCGTTATTATCAGAGATGCATTATTACGCGAACATTTTAGAGGCGGAAGAAGCTTTTATGTAGTCCCAAGAATTAAAGATATAGAGGATATCGAAAGACAATTAAAACAAATTGTGCCGGAATTAAGCTATAAAATAGCTTACGGAAAAATGACTCCGAGTAAAATTGATGAGGTTATGAGCGAGTTTTATGCCGGCAAATTCAATATACTAGTCTCAACTACTATTATAGAATCAGGGATTGATATAGCCGAGGCAAATACCATGATCATACATAAGGCTGATATGCTGGGTCTTAGTCAGCTATATCAATTGCGTGGTCGCATAGGTCGAGGTAAAATGCGGGGTTATGCCTATCTAACGGTAGCAAGTCATAAAAAGATGACATTGCACTCCTTAAGACGCTTAGAGATAATACAAAATAGTTGTACTTTGGGCTCAGGTTTTACTATTGCAAGCCGTGATATGGATTTACGAGGTTTCGGTAATTTGGTAGGTGAAGAACAATCAGGACAAATTAAAGAAGTAGGTACAGAACTCTATCAAGAAATGCTAGAAGAACAAATAGCTATTTTTAAAGATGAACCGATTGTTTCAGAACAACCATTTATCCCGACTATTAATTTAGGATTATCCGTCTTTATTCCAGATAGTTATGTAGCCGATGCAGCTCTTAAACTTGGACTATATAGAAGAATAGGTAATTTAAGTACAGAGATAGAAGTAGAGACATTTAAAGATGAGATGATTGATAGATTCGGTTTACTACCGATTGCATTTAATAATTTACTTGATATTGTAAAAATAAAACTATTATGCTTTAAATTAAATATTGAAAATCTAGATTCAGGAGATAACGGATTTGTAATTAAATTTTATAAAAATGCCGATATGACTGATAAAATTTTAAAATTCGTTAGTACTTACTCTGATCAGGCAAAAATCAAACCAGATAATAAATTAGTATATATCAAGAAATTAGTAGATAAAAATATAATTGTTGAGGCAAATCAACTACTTTGGAATTTATCAGAGGTGTAGACTCGATGTCATTCCTGCTCCGTTATTGCGAGCAGCCACAGGCTGCGTGGCAATCTCATGAAATAATAACGAACTCCTGAGATTGCTTCGTCAATTGCTATGCAATTTCCTTGCAATGACGGTAACACATTTTTAACATAATAAATATGTCCCATAACCTAAAGCAATTATTTCAACAACATAACGTAAAAGGTTTGTCGATTAATTCTAAAACCGTTAAGGATAAAGACGTCTTTTTTGCGATTAAAGGACGGAATACTGATGGAAATGATTTTATTCAGGATGCTTTAAGCAAAGGTGCAGTATTAGTAATTACGGGCAATAAAAAAAATATTGTTATAGATAAAGTAATTTACGTAAAAGATGTGCAGGCAGCTTTATATGAAGCCATAGAAATATTCTATCCTAAAAAACCAAAGGATCTAATAGCCGTAACCGGTACTAATGGTAAAAGCTCGGTAGTATCCTATATAGCTCAAACGTATTCATTACTTGGGCAAAAGGCAGCATCTATAGGTACGATAGGGGTAGAAATATTTGGCTGCGTTAATCTTATAAATAATAATGTACCGGAATTAACAACTTTAGACTATTTAAGCTTTAGAAAAATTGCTCATAATTTAGCTGAACATGGTATAGAATATTTAGTTTTTGAAGCTTCTAGTCATGGTCTTGATCAAGCAAGACTTAGGGAAATAAAAGTAAATATTGCATGTTTTACTAGCTTTAGTCAGGATCATCTAGATTACCACCATACAAAAGAAAATTATTTATTAGCCAAACTGAAATTATTTATAAATCATTTATTACCGAACGGCATCGCAATATTAAATTCTGATATAGAAGAAATAGAGTTTGTTAAAGATTATCTACATAATCATAATATTGAATTTATAACCGTTGGGAAAAAAGGTGATTTAGAAATAACTAGAATTAACGGTTCTTTAAAAGGACAAAATATTAATTTTACATTTAATAATAGAGAATATAATTTTAATACCCCGATAATTGGTAGCTTTCAGGCTAGTAATTTATTAATTGCCGTGCTTAGCATTCATTATATTGGTTTTGCTTTTGATGATGTCATAGATTCTTTAGTAGAAGTTAAAGCAGTAAAAGGCAGAATGGAGAGAATAGATAACACTAATATCTTCGTTGATTATGCCCACACTCCGGACGCTCTTGAAAAAGCTTTAACGGAACTGAAAAATATTAAATTACGTGATAGTAAGCTAAGTGTAGTTTTTGGTTGCGGCGGTAATCGTGATAAGGCAAAGAGAAGTCTTATGGGGCAAATAGCTGCAAAACGTGCCGATGCCATTATAATTACAGATGATAATCCACGCAATGAAGACCCAAAGCTTATTAGAGCTGAAATCATAAGCGGTATAGAGAAAGCAGATTATACAGAAATAGCAAATAGAGAAGATGCTATTAAATACGGTATAAATAATTTAAAACAAGATGATATCTTATTAGTTGCCGGCAAAGGTCATGAAAATTACCAAATTATAGGCGATAAGAAACTACCTTTTGATGATGCTGAGGTTGTGAGGAAGTGTGTAAAAGTTTGTCATTCCGTGGCTTGACCCATGTATACCGGACAGTTTTAAAAAAACTTGATGTCATCCTCGCGGAAACGGGGATCAAATAACTTCAATATTAATACAGAAGTTACATATTTGATAAAATAAAACAATATAAAAAGCAAGCTTTTTATATGTTTACTGGCTTCCCCGCCTACGTGGGAATGACACAAACAAGCCATACAACAACACATAAATAACAAAAACATATGATCTGGAACTCTAAAACTTTAAGTGCTGTTCTCGGTATAACAATCTCTAATTCTATAAATTATAATGAAGTACAATTTAATTCCAAAGATGTTAAAAAAGGTGATTTATTTATAGCACTTCACGGTAATAGAGATGGTCACGATTATGTTCTAGATGCAATAGATAAAGGAGCAGCAGCCGTAATTATTAGTAAGCGAGTAGAAATCAATGATAAAGATAAAATTATCTTAGTCGATGATTGTTTTGAAGCTCTACAAAAAATGGCTTTATATAAACGAAAGAATTCAAAAGCTAAATTTATAGCTATAACAGGCAGCGTCGGTAAAACTTCTACCAAAGAAGCACTGAAAATATTATTACAACATGATTTTCTAGTTTTTGCTAGCCGAGGTAACTTCAATAACAAACTCGGTATGCTTGTTAATCTTGCTTCAATGGCTGATGATGCGGAATATGCTATTTTTGAGCTTGGCATGAACCATAAAGGTGAAATAAGAGAGTTGGTTCAAATATTAAAGCCGCATATTGCCATGATTACTAATATTTCGGAGGCTCATTTAGAATTTTTTAACTCGCTTGAGGAGATAGCTGAAGCTAAATGTGAGATTTTTGCAAATTTTAGCAAAAATGATATTGCCGTTATTAATGCCAATACTAATTGCTATAACAAAATATTATCGATATTAAAAAACCTTTCTATCACCGATATACATAGCTTTGGTAGATCATCTAAAACTTCAGCAGAATTAATTTTATATGAGAACCTAGGAGAGCAAGTCTACTTAAAGTATAAGATAAATAATAAAGTCTTAGATGTAACGATACCGTTTATTCCTCGGCATTTTACTGAAAATTATACCGGTGTACTTTTAATTATCGATATATTAGGTAAAGATATAGAGATAGCTGCAAATCGCTTAGCAAATATTTCTCCTACTAAAGGAAGAGGGGAAATTATCAATATACAAAATTGTCGTGTAATTTGTGATTACTATAACGCAAGTCCGCAGTCAATGAAAGCTGCATTAGAATATTTAAAACAAGTACCTGCTGAGAATAAAACTGCTATAATAGGCGATATGCTAGAGCTAGGAGAAAATTCTAAACGATTACATGAGACACTAGTGCAGTACATATTAGATGCCGCTTGTTCTAAGGTCTATTTAGTAGGAGTAAATACTAAATATATTGATGATTTACTACCTTCCAAAATAGCTAAAAAATACTTTAAAAGTGTTGATGAATTAATTACGCATATTACGGATTTATTTGAAGGTAATGAGCTTATTCTAATAAAAGGGTCCAGAGGCATAAAACTTGATAAGATTGTTGATTATTATAAATAAATACACTAGGATATTCTTAATATTGTATGGTTTGATTGCCCGTCATTGCGCGGAAATTACGTAGTAATTGACGAAGCAATCTCAGAATGTTTGACAAGATTGCCGAGCAGTCTACGACTGCTTGCAATGACGATTTGGTATCCATGCACAATAAATAGCATCAAAATATACTTTTAAATTTAAATCTACAAATGTTATACAATCTTTTACTCCCTCATATCCATAATTCACATATAGCTAATTTATTTCACTATATTACTTTTCGTAGCGGTCTTGCTATTATTATAACTCTAAGTCTTAGCTTTATCACGGGTCCGATATTAATAGAATTTCTGCGATCTCTTCAAAAAAACGGTCAGCCTATACGCTCAGATGGACCTGAATCACATCAAACAAAAGTAGGTACTCCGACAATGGGGGGTATTATGATTATTTTGTCTAGTTGTCTTTCTACTTTATTACTTGCTGATTTAACTAATGAATATATTTGGATTACGTTATTTGGTTGTATTAGTTTCGGTATTATAGGATTTATGGATGATTATGCTAAGGTAACTAAAAATAATCATTACGGAGTAAGAGGGAAAAGTAAGCTTTTACTTCAAGGAATTATTAGCTTCATTATATGTGTTTTACTAGAATATCTAGATAAAAGTCCAAGTCATTTACTTAACATACCGTTTTTTAAAAATTTAAGTTTGGATCTTGGTTATTTTTATATAGTTTTTGCTATATTTGTTATAGTCGGCTCTTCCAATGCCGTGAATCTAACAGATGGGCTTGATGGTCTTGCTACCGTTCCTATTGTCTTTACTGTCGGTTCTTTTGCTTTAATAAGTTATTTAGTAGGAAATCTAATTTACTCGAACTACTTACAGCTAACCTATATACCGAATACCGGAGAGTTAACGGTGTTATGTGCGGGATTAGTCGGTAGCTGCCTTGGATTTTTATGGTTTAATGCACAACCGGCAGAAGTTTTTATGGGCGATACCGGTAGTTTAAGTCTTGGTGGTGTGCTTGGTATTATTAGCGTTATTACTAAGCATGAAATAGTTTTAGCTATAGTTGGCGGCTTGTTTGTTATTGAAACGGCATCCGTAATTTTACAGGTATATTACTTCAAAGCTACTAAAGGAAAAAGAATATTTAAAATGGCACCGCTCCATCATCATTTTGAAAAACACGGCTGGGCAGAATCAAAAGTCGTAATAAGATTTTGGATTATTTCAGTTATATTTGCTCTTATAGGCTTATCATCCTTAAAATTACGTTAATTATATTCGTTTATCTATCTTTTTATCAAAAATACATTACATAAATTAACTTTCTTTTTGCTTTTGTACAAGAAACTTATTATAATACTGATATTAATTTATAGTAGGTGTATGGCATGGCTAAAGAAATAGATATAAATAAATTATTAGTACAAGAAAGCAATGCTTTAAATACTATATTAAACCAAGTAAATGAATTATGCGAACAAAATAAGCATTTGCAAGGTTTAATCGAAATACAAAATGAAACTAAAGCACTAGCAAAAGAACATAATAGATCGCTGCCTTGGTTTAAAAGATTTGTAAAAACAGTTTCTAATGTAAAGTATATTTTTATAAAAAGTGAAGAACAGTTAACAAATGAAGCAATAAAGTATAATAATAAAATATTAAAAGATATTGATAATAAGATATATAATATAGCGGAGAAATCTTCACCTTTAAAGCAAGAATTACAAGAAGAAATCGCAAAAAATTTTAAGGATTTAGCAAAGAAAGATTTATCTAAAGATCAAAGAGAAAGATTATCGGCAGTATTTTTTAGTTATAAGAGTAAACCTGAAAGATTTTCAGCTCTATATATGACAAATCCCTTACAATTCATTAATGCTGAAGAACTAGAGAAACAATATAATTCTTTAAATGCTACAAAACAAAACATCCAAAATTTAATATCCGCAAATTTTAATATCAAAGAACTTAAAGAAATACAAAAACAGGTTGCTGAAATTAGGGCAGAAGTACCTTATACATTTTTTGAAAAATTAAATAATATTTGGCAAAATGTTAAAAATGTTTTTGTAAATAATAGTGAGCAGGTTTTAGCAAAAAACAAAGAGAGTAATACTAGAACAATTAGAAAGATTGATGAACAGTTATATAAAACAAAGCATAAATTTGAGGAATTAATTAAAAATAAAGAAAGAAATATTAGTGATATAGTTGCAAAATTACCTGACAATGAGGAGTTACAAAAGATAGTAAGTAACCTTACAAATCACATGGCTTCAAAAAAAGAACCAATATTAGCAAATTCATCCTTAGCTAAACCTTTGGAAAATAACATTCCACCGCCACCGCCGCCTCCTTCTTTACCGGAAAATAACGTTCCACCACCGCCACCGCTGCCTCCTTCTTTATCGGGCAATAACGTTCCACCACCGCCACCGCTGCCTCCTTCTTTATCGGGCAATAACGTTCCACCACCGCCACCGCTGCCTCCTTCTTTATCGGGCAATAACGTTCCACCACCGCCACCGCCACCACCACCTATGCCTACGATGACTCCGGCTGAGACATTATCTAAGCCTGTAGAAGCTACTACGGTTAAAACACCAGAAAATCAACCACGTCCTTCTATAGATACTGCTGATTTAATGAGAGAAATAGCAGAGCCAAAAAAACTAAAAAAAGTTGAATTTGACCCTAATACAGGAAAACCAGTTGCACATCCTCATAGTAAGCCTGCTCAGAATGTTGACAAACCTAATGGAGTTGCATCAATTTTAGCACGAAGAATTGCTATAGAGGTGAGTGATAGTAGTAGCAGTGAAAGCGATAGTGGTAACTGGAGTGATGTTAGTGTTAATAGGCATAAATCAAAAATGCTAAAAACTAAAGGAGAACGAGATGCTAAAGTGACTGTGCATGCTCAAAAAATTCTAAATAATAAGCACTCACAAAAACCATCATTTGTTAGATAATAAATGTCATTCCCGCAGGAGCGGGAAGCCAGTAAAATCTATAAAAAACTTGTTTTTTAGGTTTATTTTATTAATTATAGTTATGCCGTCATAAAGAAGTCCTTTAAGAGCAGCTTCAGCCGAAGGATATAAGTTTTAAATTATTTAATATCTATTATTTAAGAAATAAGGAGGATTTTCAAAAGCAGTCAAGGACATACACAAGTTTGGTATATTAAAGAAATACTTTACAAGAAATTAAATTTAACCATTGCTGCTTGTTTTTTGTATTCATCAACAGTATTAGTAACTGCATCAAATATTAATGACGATATAACAAGAAAATTCTAAAAAAATTATAGTTATGTAGTGACTTATGATAAAGATATGTCCTCAAGAGCGAGTAGCGATGCTGCTATGTCATTAATTGAAGGTTACCGTCAATTAGATGATGCTATGTTTGCCGATTCAGATAATATAGCTGTATGTAGCAGTAAAGAAGATCTTAAGTTATATTACAAGGTTTACTGCTACATCTTGGATTATGGTAGGTAATCATGAAATAGGAGGTTATGGAGCAAGAGCAAAGCATTCGATTTAAAAGTAACAAAATATGCAGTAGATCCTTTTGAGGGTACAACATATTTTAAAACTAAAGATTTTAATTCTTTGCAAGTTCATAAGCAAATTGCTATAGATATAGGGGGAATGCAAGCAAGTTATTTGTTATCTGAAAATATTAAAGATAGATACATGACAAGTAATAAAATTAATCCTACTTACGGTATAGGTTATTTATAGACAAGACTAGATCAAGCAGGTTATATTTTTAGTACTAAGTTTGATGGCAAAGATAAAAGCGGTAATGATATAAATGCATATGTAAAAGCGATTAACTCCATATACGGTAAAAATTATATTACTAAAAATAAAATTCGTTCATATGCTTCTTTAGATTTATTTGATCCATTTTTATTCTATTCAGGATATTCATTTATAATGAATACTAACTTAAATGATATTCCAATGATTGAATTAGAACCGGTTAAATATTTACCGGCTACTAGAGCGATACTTGCTCCATACGGTTTAGAGCGTGGTTTAGTTAACCATTTTGTCATTGATAACAAATATTTAAGTTAATATTAATTACGGCAAAAATCAAAAATTTAAGTCTTACGGTGTTGGAGTTAAAGCTAATAACTTAATCAAAGTTGAATTTATTGGTTTAGGTTTAGAAGCAATATTTTGGAATCAGCCTAAAATGTTAACTGCTGCCCCTTTAAAAGAAAGTTGTAAGCAAGATGGAATTGAAGCCGTTAATTTTGAGCTTAGCTTAAATGAAACATTTAAGAGAGTCAGCTCGGACAGTTACAAAACAGCGTGATTTATAGAAGGTATGGCCTTTAAAATCCTCAGCTATAGTTAGAGTAGGGTTAGAATTAGATTTATAAGAGAGAGCTTTGTTGCATGATTAATATGTCATTCCTGTGAAAGCAGAAATCCAGAAAAAAGCACAATACATCGAGCTTTTAATTTTAAAAACTTACTGTGTATGTACCGTTTAATTACTGGATTCCCGATTTTGCAAGAATGACATATTAGTCATAATTTGTATATTTTATTATTCTTCTTTTATTATAAAGTGTATATAAAAGTGTATATATTTGTATATAAGATAATTATGACTATATATGCTAACTATTTTAGAAAAATTCTTATTCTCTTCTGTAAAAACGTTTATCAATATACGTGAAGATACCGTATCTGCTCTTAAAAGGCTTGATATTAACAATATTCGTGATTTATTATTTTATCTACCTGTTTCATATCAAAATAAAATATTATCGCCTAATTTAACTGAAGTTAGAGACGGTGACATAATCCAAACAGAAATTGTAGTTGAGAGCATTAATTTACCACAGAAAAGTAGTCAGCCTTTAAAAATTACAGCTAGAAATAATACTGGTTCTTTGTTATTAGTGTTTTTTCATAAACCCCCACCGTTTATTTTTAATAAGCTGCAAGTTGGTACTTCTCATATTATCAGCGGAAAGGTACAATTTTTTGATCATTACTTACAAATTTCGCATCCTGAATTTATTGTAAATCCTAAACTCACAAAAGAAATAGAGCCGATTTATTCCCTGACATATTTACTTAGTAATAAGCAGTTATATTCATATATCATAAAAGCAATAGAGATATTTGAAGAGAAGTGTAAAAGTATAGAAGATAAAGAAGTAAAAGATTATTTAGATATTATATTGCAGAATTTGCAAATGTTGCATGTTTCCCGTCATTGCGAGGAGGCATGTATGCCGACGAAGCAATCCAGTAATGTAAAATTAATAAATTCTAAATTGCCGCAGCCCCTAAAGGGGCTGCGCAATGACGATTTATATACTAACGCCAAAAAACAACTAGCAGCTAAGGAGCTTATCGCTAATCAAATATCTCTTTTAAATATACGTACGCAAATAAGTAGAAGACGAGGTAATATTTACTCTAAAGCTGTATCTATTCAAGCAAATATATTAAATGAGTTAGGATTTGAGTTAACTTCTTATCAAAAGCAAGTCATAGAAGAAATAGAGCGTGATCAAAGAGATAAAATAGAAATGATGAGATTGTTGCAAGGCGATGTTGGCTCCGGTAAAACTTTGGTAGCTCTGTTGACGATGGTAAATGTGGTAGCCACTGGATTTCAAGCAACGCTTATGGCTCCAACTGATTTGCTTGCCAATCAGCATTATGAGTTTTTTGTTAAAGCTTTAAAAAATACTAATATAAGAGTCGGATTACTTACAGGTAAGATACTGGGGGCAGCTCGTAAAAATATTATGATACAACTTGACAACGATGAGATTGATATATTAGTCGGCACTCATGCTTTATTTCAAGAAAAAGTAAGTTTTAAGAAACTAGGTTATATAGTTATTGATGAGCAGCATAGATTTGGGGTGCAACAGCGTTTGAGTTTAATAAATAAAGGAGTAAATCCCGATGTGTTAGTTATGACTGCAACGCCGATTCCTCGAAGCCTTGCACTTACTATGTTTGGTGATATGACTATCTCAAAGCTAATGGGTAAGCCGAAAAGTCGTTTACCTATCGCTACAAATACCATGTCCGTTAATAAGATAGAGCATATTATAGCAGCAATAAATAAGAAGCTTATTGCAGGTGAGCGGGTATATTGGATTTGTCCATTGATAGAGCAGGGAGAGAAGAAAGAAACGCTGGAAGAGGATAGTTTTTTGATGGATGTGATGAATCGTTTTAACTCTATTGACAATATCTATCAAGGTTATACCGGTATTATTCACGGTAAGATGAAGAACGAGCAGAAAGACCAAATAATGAAGCAATTTAAGGAAGGTGCAATTAAGATATTAGTTGCAACAACCGTTATTGAAGTCGGAATAGACATACCTGAAGCCACTTTGATAATTATTGAAAATGCTGAGCAATTTGGTCTCGCTCAACTTCATCAGCTTAGAGGTAGAGTAGGGCGGGGTAGTTTGCAGTCATATTGTATATTGTTATACAACCCTAAAAGGCTTAGAAAAGTTGCACGAAGTAGGCTTGAGATAATGAAACAAACTAATGATGGATTTTATATAGCTGAGCAGGATTTAAAACTTCGAGGTAGCGGTGAGATTTTAGGAGTAAAACAAAGCGGCGAAATCGCATTTTTCTTCGCCGATTTAGCGGACGATTATGACCTACTTCTTAAAGCGCATAAATTTGCGGAAATAGGCTCAAAAGGTAATGTAAATTTTGTTAACTTTCAGATAAAGCTCTTCGCCAAATCTCAAGTAAGCGAGTTAGTTTAGTTTGAAGATGCTATTTCCGCTTGGTATTGGCGGGTTGTTGCGTGGTTTGATTTTTACCGTCATGGCGAGAAGAATTACGCAGTAATTCGATGAAGCAATCTCGTGCCAAAGTCCTGAGATTGCCGTATTCCTTTCAATCGCTTGCAATGACGAAAAACCACACCGTGCAAGTAAGCTTTTTTATAAAATGAAAATCTAGAATACTATAAGTTAAAACTAATCCTGTGTGATTTCAGCAAGTCTAGTAAACAGAGCATCAATCATATCCCAGCTTTTTTTGAATAGTGAGTAAAGAAGAATCATTAATGTTTATTTGTTTTAATAAATCTATTCCCATTTGTTCATGTCCAGGATCAAGATGCATATGTGTTTTGAAATGTTTTGCTGCTTTATGATTCAAAAATATTGATCCTAGTTTTTCATAAAATATAGTAGTACAAGACTCTATTACTAAATGGACAAGGACGGCTCTTTCACTATCTCCAAGAGTCATCGTGTAAACCAAGAACCTAAGGGCTTAAAAATAGAATCTGTAGTTTCTTCATTATTTTCTAGATTTTGGAATAATTCTATATTATGTCCAAATTCATCGGTAAGATGCTCCCATGCAAGTTGTTGAAATTCTTTTGTTTCAGAAAACACTACTCTTGCTAATACCATTTTTTGAAATTCGTCTGATCAAATCAGAAAATGTTTAAGAAATTTATTTTTTCGTAGCATACTATCTAACTTAATTTTAAATAGTTTGTTTTTTTTAATTGCTCTTTATATTGTTCATTATCCAAAATTAAATGATTTATTATATTCATATATTTAATTATCAATTTATTTAAATATATTATAATATTAACTAAATTACGCTATCACTAATTATTAATGTTTATTTACCAATTTTTAAAACCATATGTGTGTTTATAGATGAATATGAATTGTAAGATCATAATGTGTATGCAGTAAATATATAAAACATTGCGACTTATCCATTTTAGATTTATAGCTACTTTTTGTAAATAATTGCTTAGGATCATTAATATATAGGTCATTATTAAGAAATTGAAGTTTAAAATTAAGTCGGTATTTGAAAAATTAAACTCATTAAAGGAAATCGCAAGAGTAAAAAGAGTTGAATGCACGAACAAGACAAAAATTGCTATAAAACAGCAAAGTTTTAAGTTTGCCTGCTCATGTTTTGAAATAAATCCAAGTATCATTATAGCAATTACAAGAGTCCCGTAATCAATCAAAGTCCAGCTAATATGCCACAATAGTACCATTATAATTGCATGACAATAACCGCTATAGAAAAAGCGAGTTAAAAAATTACGAAAATAATAAATATACCATTGCCCTAAATAGATAGAGATTAGAATATTTGTAGTAAGAAACTGTTTAAATAGTACAGTGGTATATATTTGTAATAAAACACCGAATATTATTATATGGGTTTTTGGTTTCTCATGAAAATTATAACCGGCAAAAAAGCAAAATATTGGCATAGCTGTACGACCTATGATCCGCATAATTGTTAATTCAGGATATAGATATAAACCTACATGATCAATGATCATGGCTATAATAGCTAAGGCTTTTAGCCAATCCTGATAATTTGATTGGTGCTTATTGCTTGTTATTATCATAATTAACCGCTTTTAATAAATATGCCATACCGAAAAATGCTCCCATTCCAACTGCAATTGTACTACCTAGCATACAGACTTTAATCAGTAAATATTCTGAATAAAAATATTCTAAATAATAATGCTTTATTAAAGCAATTATAATAGACATTAATGTACAGCATAACAAAATTTTACCGCAGAAAAGTTTTATACCGGCTTCTATATGAAGCTTATTTTGTTTTGTAGTATAGCTATATAATAAACCTAGATTATACCAAGCTGCAATAGATGTACCAACTGCAATACCGATATGTTTCAAACAATCCATTAATAATAGGTTCATGCCAGTATTAATTATTATTGAAAATAAGGTTATTTTGAGCGGTGTTTTAGTATCTCCGTTAGCATAAAAAATAGGAGTTAAAATTTTTGCCAAAATAAAAGCAGGAAGCCCAAGTGCAAATGCAGAAATAGTTTCAGCTGTATTTATAGTATCTTGGCTTGTGAATACTCCTCTTTCATAAATTATATTAATAATCGGATGAGATAGAATTATAATACCGAATGTAGCAGGCAACGATAATAACAATCCAATTCTAATAGCATTATTCTGTATTTTTTTTGCAGCTACTATATCATTTGATTTATAGATTTTTGACAGCTCAGGTAGCAATATAGTAGAGAAGCTAGTACCTATTATTGATAAAGGAAATTGATATATCCGGTCGGCATAAGCTAATATAGAAATAGCACCTTCAATAAAGCTAGCAATAGATTGGGATATGAAAAGGTTTAATTGCTGTATGCCAGAGCTAATGGTTGCCGGTCCCATATTAATCAAAAGCTTTTTTACATCGGGATCGCTTGGATTAAAAATTATCGGAAAGTTTAAATCTGCTCTTTTCACACAGACAAACATAAAAGAAACTTGTAATATTCCGGCCATTATTAAAGATAAGCTTATTGAGATAGTAGATTCTATATAATGATCAAATGTTAAAGTAAAAATTATTACGCATATACTTAAAATAACCGGTGAAAAAGCAAATGCAGCGAATTTTTTTACAGAGTTTAATATTCCGCCAAGTAGAGCTGTTAATGACACAAATATTAAATAAGGTATTGTAATTCGGCATAAAAATACCGTAAGCTCAAACTTTTCTTTTTTACCGTGAAATCCAGGAGCAATAAACAGCATTAATTGTGGCATGAAGATTTGCATTAATGCTATTATTACTATTAATGTCAGAAGTAAAAGGGTAAAAACCTCACCTGAAAAATTATTAGCGGCTTTCTTAGAAATAAGCATTTTTTCATTATAAATAGGAATGAATACGCTTGATAATGCTCCTTCTGCAAAAATTCTTCTAAATAGATTCGGTAGTTTAAAAGCAACATTAATGCTATCACCCATAGGCGTAGAGCCGAATAATGATGCAATAAACTGTTCACGCACTAAGCCAAATATGCGAGAAATTAATGTGAAAAAAGCTACTACGACTCCTGAACGAAATAATCGACTTCTTGCATAACGTGCTCCTAAAGGTAATTTGTGCGTCAATCCGGTACTCGCATCCTCACGTACTAAAGTGTATGCTGCGGTGTTGCGTTCTGTGTTTCCTTCAAATTCCTCTTTATTAG
Source organism: Candidatus Rickettsia kotlanii (assembly GCA_030295365.1). Classification (GTDB taxonomy): domain Bacteria; phylum Pseudomonadota; class Alphaproteobacteria; order Rickettsiales; family Rickettsiaceae; genus Rickettsia; species Rickettsia kotlanii. Next base: position 1,186,653 of record AP027062.1, on the reverse strand, counting down.
CTACGTTATGCAAGAAGTCTGTCACTGTTTGTTTTTTATCTTATTTTTCTGATGTCATCCCCGCGGAGGTGGGAATCCAGTAAAACCTATAAAAACAAGTTTTTATAGGTTTATTTTGTTAATTAATATATCATTGTTGAGATTGGGATTAAGGCTACTTTTGCTGGATTCTCGCCTCCGCGGGAATGACATCAAGCACCATGCAAGCAACGTCGTGAATTCTTATCCCTAGCTGACCCTATCTATTCCTTCATTGATTAAAGCGTCTGCTTTTGATTTATTTTCCCATCCAGTAACTTTAACCCATTTGCCTTTTTCTAAATCTTTATAATGCTCAAAGAAATGCACGATACGTTTCTTGAGCATGTCACATAAATCATCTAGCTCTTGAATATGATCAAAAGTAATATCGAGCTTAGAAGTTGGTACTGCGATTATTTTCTCATCAAGCCCTGATTCGTCTTCCATCATCAATACGCCGACTGCTCGGCATTTTATAACCGACCCAGGCACTACCGGATGATGAGCTACAACAAGTACGTCTACCGGATCACCGTCATTTGAAAGAGTATGAGGAATAAAACCGTAATTGCATGGATAGCTCATGGTAGTTTGCATAAAGCGATCAACAAAAACTGCTCCTGATTCTTTGTCAAACTCGTATTTGATTGGACCGCTATTCATCGGGATTTCGATAATTACGTTTATTTCGTAATTATTTGCTTTTGCTTTGATTTTATCTATAAACATATTTTTATTTATTTGGTTGGTTTAGTGATTTTGCGTCATTGCAAGGAGAATTACAACGTAATTCGATGAAGCAATCTCAGGCCTATTTTACTAGATTGCCACGTCGCTTCGCTCTTTACAATGACGTTGTTATTGCGGAGGTCTGTAATTCTCATCATGCTTTGCAAGTAATTGTTTTGCTATAAATTTCCCGTTCGATAATTGCCCGATGGCAATAATTCCTTGTCCTTTACGAAATAGAGCCGGAAGGGTTCCTTGATATAATATCTCTAAATCCTTAATATTATCGGTAATAACAAAACTTATCTTATCATCAGCAATTTTATTTATTGAGTCTGTTTTAACAAGCCCACCGACTCTTAATTCTTTGTCTTGTTCTATTTCATTAATTTTTGACGGTGGCAAAAAAAATACTATATTTTTCTCTAAATTGTAAAGTATTATACTAATTCCTAAACATGCTGAGCAGAAACAAACAATTATTGTTATTAATCTATTGCTTACTCTCTTTTGCATTCAAGTTCTGTTTATTTTTCAATGACTTGTAATTTAAAAAACTTACAATTAACAATATCGCTAAGGTTAAAAAGGTAAATAAATACGCTACCGATATATAATTATTCATTTCTTAAAAATTCCATAATTTCCCTAGGTGAAGAATCTAAATAGAAATGTTTCAGATATTTTCCGTTTGCATCGATTAAATATGTAAAAGATGAATGATCAAGCATATAGTTCGGGTCGTCATCATCACCATGCACACGAGCATAGAAAATCTTGAATTTATCAGTTACATCTTTTATTTGCTGTTCGTTACCGGTAAGACCTATAAATTTCGGATGAAAATGTTTTAGATATTCTTTAAGTGCTATAGGAGTATCACGTTTTGGGTCAATAGTAATAAAAACAGGTAGAATATCTATTTGATGTTTATTTAAAATTTCTACAATCTCCGTCATTTTATTTAGAGAGGTTGGGCATATATCAGGACAATTAGTAAATCCAAAGTAAATGAGGCTTAAGTTGCCTTTCAACTTATCACTATTAAATATCTCTCCATTTTGGTCTATTAGTTCAAAATCACCACCGATTTTTACGTTATCTTCATAGATATTAACTTGACCAGCAAGCGGTTTTTTAGGCGTTCTTAAAGATAACAACAAATATAATGCTCCTACTCCTATTAATAAGCTAATTACGATAATTATTTTTATAACATTTGACTGTATTTTCATAAGATATTATCCATTTTTGCGTTGTTATCCTAGTGGGTCCTGCTGTATGGCTCTTATGTCATTCCTGTGAAAGCAGGAATCCAGAGAAAAGTAAAAATGTTATACCTGTGGCTTGACTACGGTATCTTGTATCATAGGCCGTGTCCTGAGATCCCGCAATCAAGTTGCGGGATGACATTAAAGGTTACTGGATTCCTGCTTTCGTGGGTATGACATAAAAAGACCATACAACAAAGTCTACTCTTTTACACAAGCCTTAATTTTTTAGGTTTAAAATATTTGACCCAAATATCTATTAACAATTTAGTAATGATAATCGCCGAAAACATTGAAGATATAATCCCGATCGTTAATGCAACGGCAAAACCTTTTATTGCACCTACTCCAAATATATAAAGTAAAAAAGCGACAATTAAAGTAGTTAGGTTAGCATCAAGGATAGTGGCAAATGCAGATTCAAAACCGGTTCTAATAGCATAAAGATTAGAAACTCCTTTATGCAGTTCCTCTTTAATTCTTTCGTAAATCAATACATTAGCATCAACAGCCATACCCATAGTGAGTATTATTCCTGCAATTCCTGGCAGAGTTAAAGTCGCTTGGAAAAGTGAAAGTAAAGCTAAAATATATAACAATGCAAGGCTTAAGGCTATATTGGCAAATACACCAAGCACACCGTAAGACCAAACCATAAATATACACACTGCTATAAATCCTATAAGTCCTGCCTTTTTGCCCGACTCTATAGAATCAGCACCCAAATTTGGACCTATACTTCTCTCTTCAATAATTTTAAGTGGGGCAGGAAGCGAACCGGCTCGCAATAATAGTGCAAGCTCATTTGCCGACTCAACGGTAAAATTCCCTGTTATTATACCACTTCCGCCCATAATCGCTCCGTTTATCGTTGGAGCACTTAGTAATTTATTGTCTAAAACTATAGCAAGGCGTTTACCGGTATTATTTTTGGTTATTTCACCAAATATTTTACTACCTAAATTGTTGAAAGAAAAAGCAACTACCGCTTGCGAATTTTGGTCAAAAGAAGCTGAAGCAGTTGTAAGCTGATCCCCACCCAAAACAACTTTTTTCTTTATAACGACATAATACTCCCCATGACTTTTGCTATCTCCCTTAACTAGCATTGAACCTACAGGGACATGTCCTTTTACTGCTTCTTCGATATTGGCATTTTCATCAACTAAATGAAAAGTTAGCTTTGCAGTTTTCCCTAATATATTTTTTAGGTAAGAGGGATTTTCTTCACCGGGAACTTGCAGTAATATATGCTTATCACCTTGTTTCTGTAGGATCGGCTCTTTAGTGCCGGTACTATCAACTCTCATGCGAACGATCTCAATAGATTGGTCTACTACCTTATTAAGTAAGTCATTTAATCTAGATTTGCTGTAGCTAAGCTTTATTTTATTTTCATTGACTTCAGCGATAATTTCTGGATCGATTTTATTAATTATTTTCTTTAACGGCTTTAATTTCTCAGGCGATTTTACTTCTAATTGAATGCTATTTTGTCTAACTAACAGATTTTTATAGCCGATTTTATCCTCACGAAAATTTTTGCGTAAAGTGTCGGCAAGATTTTCCATTGAATCATTTAAATAGGTGTCAAAATCAACATCGAGTAATAAATGGGCTCCTCCTCTAAGGTCAAGTCCTAGATTTACTGAATCATGAGGCAGAAACTTAGAGTTTACCTGCATGAAATTAGGTAAGGTACAAATAACCGCAAAAACCGTACATATAATTGAAAGAAAAATTTTCCACTTAGGAAGATTTTGCACCGCCTACCTTCTTATCTTTTTTGTTGTTTTCTTTTTTTACTGCTACTTCTTTTGTACGACTAGTTATATCGATAATAGCACTTTTTAAAACTTTAATACGTACGTCTTTAGCTATTTCGATTTCAATATTATTGTCATTTTCACTTACTTTAGTCACAATACCGTAAATGCCACTATTTGTTAGAACTTCTTCACCTTTTTTAACTGTACTTACTAATTTCTCTCTTTCTTTGCGTCGTGTTTCTTGTGGACGTAATAATAAGAAGTAAAATACAGCAAAAATTAAAATCATCGGTATTAAGCTTGTTAACCCCGATTGTAAAGAATTTGTTTCTACAGGCACTCCCTCAGTGTCTTGTATTGCTATAGTGTCGTTATTATTTGCCTGACTATCTTGCATATTTGCTGACATATGTAATTTCCTAATTGTTGCGTCTTCTCTGTATAACCTCTTTCTAAAAGTAATTTGTATACCGCAGATACTTCAAAAGTTGGAAGCCAAATAAGTAGTGAGCTTGCGGAGCGTAGAAAACTACGTGAACAAAGACGAAGCCCAAAATTTGACGTACCAAATCTTGAAGTATCTGCGGTATACATCAATCCGGTACATCTCACGTACCTTTTTGTATGCTACGGTGCTGCGTGCCGTATTTCCTTAAAATTTCTCTTTATAAGATAGGTTATGCACTAAGTCTAATAAAATAAAAATAGCTACCTAATAGCTTTAATGCAAGGGTAAAATAATAATATTAAATATATTTAAATGTATTGTATACTAATATAAGTTATCACAAAACCGATAAATGGCTATTTTTATGATAGTTATAACTACTAGAATTTCTAATGAACTAGATATGATACTTTCTAATGTTGCTAAGGAAATCGATAGACCAAAAGGATATACTATACGTAAAGCAATAGAAAGTTATATAGAAGAAAAAGCAGATTTATTAATTGCTTTGTCTCGTATAAAAAAAGGAGAAGAAGTAATTTCATTAGAAGATATTAAGAAAAAATATGGTTTAGAAGATTGAATTTATGATAAACTTACACTGATGTCATTTGCAAAAGGGCATTTGTTGCTCAGCTCGAAAAGCATGCTCTATATCATCCCCGCGTAGGCGGGGATGACATAAAACGGAAAAAATCATTCGGAAAAAATCATTGGAGCGGGTGAAGGGATTCGAACCCTCGACTTCGACCTTGGCAAGGTAGCGCTCTACCCCTGAGCTACACCCGCTTAAATAAAATAACGGTATTTTAATGTAAAAAGTTTAAGGGGGATCATTAATTACATATAAAGTGCCTTAGTGTTTTTTAAGCTAAGCGAGTCTGAATATAAGTAATTATAAGATAAATTGCAAGTATTAAATTAGAAATTTATTGGCATATTGCTAAATAAAGATAGATTATTTAATAAATTAACGCCATTGCATAACGCCATTGCAAGGAAATTACAAAGTGTATTGACTAAGCAATCTAGTTAAAAACTCTGTAAACTAGAATTTATTATTATTTTTTTTAGATTGATATGCTCCAGTCGCTCAGCTCATTACGACACCTGTCTTGAGTTAGCAATGTTATAAAATCTAATTTTGTTAAATTTATAGAAAACAGTATAGTTCTTTATTAATTTTAACTAATCTGTAAAAAAGTATGTGAAGTTACGCAAAAGAGCAAAAAAGTTTAGTCCGTAATCAAAAAGAAGCAATAGGGCTACTATTGATAGGTACGTTTCTTGAATATTTTGATCTCATGCTCTATGTACACATGGCGGTACTACTTAACAAGCTATTTTTCCTGAAGCCGATGCACGAGCAGATTCTCTATATTCTGCCATTGCATATCGTGCAACATATGTGTTTAGACCTATCGGTGCTTTAATATTCGGTTGGATAGGATACTATAGGTCGTAAGGCCACGGCCATTATTACAACTTTTTTAATGTTGCTTTGTTGTTGTATAATTACGACGACTTTTGTAGTAACTGTGTATCGTATCGCTCAGGGGATGTCCTTTATAGAGGAGGTAGTAGGTGCCGAGTTTTATCTAGCCGAAATAACAAAAATTCTTCAACATTATTGGGTAGTGGCTTCGCTTGTTGTTTTTGTAATGTTAGGTGCAACCGTAGCCTTGGTGGTATAGGAACACTTGTTACTTCTTTTGGACTTGATTGGCGTATTGCATTTTGGTTTGGAGCAGCTCTGTAGCACAAGCGGGGATAAATAGTAATCGGCTAAAATCAAGCCCTATTTGGAGTGAAAAAATTAATAAACCAACAGCAATAGTTTTCTTTTTTATATATTGTGGAGCTCCGTTATGGTTTTATATTGTTTATATTTATTGCGGTAATATGTTAAACCCATTTCTTATTTCATTATAATTTTTGGGCTATTAATTAAAAAATTAGGCATTGCCTAGAAAAAGTTGATAATTTGAACAGTTTACGTCATTACCACACTCTTTGCAGTCCCTTATTAATCCTAAAGTCAAAATATAACTATGTCAAACCGTAATAGTTTAGAAGTACAAAAGAGTACGCACAAGCTAGCTCCTTAAATAATACTAATCTAACTGCATCACAGAGTGAGTTAATACTAACTGTTGCAAATTTATTGTTCAAAGAGTCAAATATTAATAATAATCAGAATATACAAAGAGATCATAATATATCTTATGAAAATAATATTACCGACTTTGAAAATCAGGATACAAGTTGTGGTATATGTAAATGTCTTGGAGCTATAGCTACTGTTTGCTGCAATGTGTATGTATTTTTATTTGAATAAACACCAAATTTTACACTAAAAAAATATGAGCAAGGCTTAAGAAAGTTAGGAAACCTAGAGCATCGGTTATAGTTGTTAGAAATACACTAGAGCCTGTAGCGGGGTCTATATCAAAATAATGCAGTATTATAGGAATAGCAGAGCCAAATAATCCGGCTACTAAAAAATTTAAAATAACTGCAATAGCAAAAATAATGCTAAGATTTAAGTCAAGCAACATCACAAAGCTAAGTCCTGCTCCGATAATTGCAAGTACAAAACCGTTAAAAGCTGATACGGCTATTTCTTTTAATATAACTTTATTGACATTATTATAATGAATATCTTTATTAGCAAGGGCTCTAACCGTGACGGTCATGGCTTGTGTTCCAGCATTTCCGCCCATTGAAGCTACAATAGGCATAGTGGCTGCAAGCGTTACAAGTTTTGCAATAGTATCGTTAAAATGGTTAATGATAAGTGAGGTCATGCAGGCAGTGATTAGATTAACAAAGAGCCAGGGAAAACGATGTTTAACGGTATACAATACATTGAAGAAAGTATCTTGAGTGTGTACCCCGCTTAATGATAATATATCTTTGCCGGCTTGTTCTTCGATAATATAAATTATATTATCGATTGATACGCTACCTACTAACTTACCGTTTTTACTTACTACCGGTACAATAGTTAAAGCATATTGTCTAAAAATGAAGCTTAGTTCATTTAAGTCGGTAAAAGCATCTGCAAGCTTAAAATCTTTGCTCATCAAATCTTGTATCAATTCATTTTTTTTGCCTTTAATTAGCGTGCTAAGAGAAATAATACCGATAGGACGTAATTTATTATCCGTAACGATTGCCGCATAAAAGTCATTCTTTACGTTCTTGATAAAATTTAATGATTCCTCGACCGTCCATCCTTCTTGAAGATTAATAAAATCTCGCTCAATTACCCTACCTACCGTATTTTCGGGATATGTACAACCTACGGTAATTTGGTGTTTTTTTTCTTTAGTAAGATTATTTAGGATAAGCTCTTTTATACCATCGTCTAGATCGATTACTACTTCAATAGCATCTTCTATAACTAGCTTATTGATTAATTCTGCAGATTTTTTTATGCCTAAAGTTTCTATTATTAAAGGTTTACTATAAGCATTTAATGATACTAACGTTTCAGGCTTAATTTCATCCTGTAATAAGGGAATAATTATTTTATATGTTTTATTGTTAAGATTATCTAAGAAATCTGCTAAATCGGCATAATGAAGCTTGACCAGCCTGCTTGCAGCAGCATCATAATTGTGATCTTCAATCAGATCGTTAATTTGATCAAAAATTTCAGCAAATTGATCGTGATGATCTGGTAAGATGCTTTTAAATATATTGAAATTAGGCATAGCCTATGGACCTAATAGTTTTTATAGACTTATTATAATTATTTAAAGCTAGTTAGCTAGGCTTGGTACAGAATTGTGTACAATTTACCAGTCAATATAAATCACAGAGTACAAATAAGCAATAGTTTTTATTTCAACTCTTTTTCATTTATCAGGAGTATACAATTAGCACAAACATTTGCTAACAAGAAGAACTTAGGAGTAAATATAAAATCTGAAGTGTCGAAACAGACAAAAACTTGACTTTGTGAAAAACCGGCGAATGGTGCGGTCGAGAAGACTTGAACTTCCAATCTTTTTACAGAACAGCACCCTCAATGCTGCGCGTCTACCAATTTCGCCACGACCGCTTAAGTTTTACTCTATAGCAGATTATGAGTAAAATATCAATAGAGCTCTTTTTATGTCATTCCCGCTTCCGCGGGAATGACATAAACTAGCCATGCGACAACACCTTTAGTCGTTCGCAATGACTGGCAAAGCTATTTAAGATAAATCAACAACAAAACTAGGTGTAATCGATTGCTTAACAGCAGCTTTCATTAAACTATCTAGTTTTTCATCAATATTATCAAAATCAATATGATATTCTCTAGAATTTCCAGTTAACACTAGGGCAGAGTCTATACCAAGGCGATTTGCTGCAAGTATATCAGTGTAAATAGTGTCCCCAATCATTAACATGCGATTCTTAGGGATATTATGACATTCTTTTAAAATTTTGCTATATATTTCTTCATATGGCTTCCCGCTATAAATTACTTTTCCGCCAAGCTGCTTTATTTTTTCGGCATAATAGCCGCTACAATATCTATAAACACCGTGCTGATTTATTCCAAGGTCAGGATTAGCGCAAATATTGACCATTTTACGTTGTACAACAATTTTAAATAATTCATCGAATTCGTTTAAATCTAAATTTTCGTTTTCGTCTCTGTAAATAGTCATTAAGAAAATATTAGCTTTGTTAATATCATCAGTGATAGGACATTGCATTCTGTTTATTATATCATTTTCTAAATGTCCTAAATAATATATTACTGGTTTTTCTATACCGAGCCGCTCTTTACTTTCTAGTATCATTTCTACTGCTATTTCGCCTGAGCTAATGATCATTTCCGGTTCTGCATTTAATCCCCATGATTTAATTATTTGATGCAGTGAAAAAATATTTCTTGGAGCATTAGTAACAAAATATACTTTTTTTCGTTCAATAATCTTGTTGATATTTTGTACGACGCACGGATAGGTACGCTCCCCTTCGATTATTACCCCCCAAAGATCGAATAAGAACACGTCATAATCATTAATTACGTCGAAAATATTTTTTAACTTTAATACATTCATTGTTATCTCGCTAATTTTAAATCAAGAAACTTTACTATTTTAATAAGTTACGTTATAGTCATTTTTATTATTTCTAGCAACAAGTAATAGAGCCAAATACCAAATATATAATATGTCGGAAATTGAAGAAAAATTTAACGCATCATCATACGGTGCTGATTCCATAAAGGTTTTAAAAGGTCTTGAAGCCGTAAGAAAAAGACCAGGAATGTATATCGGGGATGTCGGAGACGGGTCGGGTCTACATCATATGATTTATGAAGTAGTCGATAACGCTATCGATGAGTCACTTGCCGGTTATTGTGATCTAGTACGAGTAACATTAAATAAAAATGGTTCAGTAACCGTATCCGATAATGGGCGAGGTATACCCGTTGAAATTCATGAAGGAGAAGGAATATCGGCAGCTGAAGTTATTATGACGCAACTTCACGCCGGCGGTAAGTTTGACCAGAACACTTATAAGGTTGCAGGTGGTCTACACGGTGTTGGTGTATCGGTTGTAAATGCTCTTTCTGAATGGCTTGAGCTACGTATTTGGCGTAATAATAAGGAATATTTGATTAGATTTAATAACGGTATAACGGAAGCTCCACTTGCGGTTGTCAAAGAAAATATTGATAAAAAAGGTACAGAAGTTACTTTTTTTCCGTCTGTAGAAACGTTTACTAATATAGAATTTGATTTCGGCACTATAGAGCATCGTCTTCGTGAACTTGCTTTTTTAAATTCAGGCGTAAAGATTTTACTCGTCGATAATCGCTTTGAAGAAGTTAAAGAAGTAGAGTTTTATTATACAGGCGGTATAGAAGCTTATGTAAAATATATAGACAGAGCGAAGCACGCTATTCATCCATGTATAGTAGTTAATACGGAGAATGCTGAGTCCGGTATAAGCCTTGAGCTTGCGATGCATTGGAACGATTCTTATCATGAAAATATTTTATGCTTTACTAATAATATTAGGCAGCGTGATGGCGGAACTCATCTTAGTGCTTTCAAATCAGCGATAACACGTGTTATTACCTCGTATCTTGATAAAAAAGCTAAAAATGACTTTAGTGGTGAAGATACTAGGGAAGGGCTATGTTGTGTGCTTTCCGTTAAAGTGCCTGATCCTAAATTTTCTTCTCAAACAAAAGATAAGCTAGTAAGCTCCGAAGTACGACCGGTTGTTGAGAATACCGTTTATACAAAGGTGCTTGAGTGGTTTGAAGAGCATCCAGCAGAAGCTAAGGCAATTATAGCTAAGATTATGGAAGCTGCGAATGCTCGTGAAGCTGCTAGAAAAGCAAGGGAATTCACTCGAAGAAAATCAGCTTTAGAAGTTTCGAATTTACCAGGTAAACTTGCAGATTGCCATGCAAAAGATCCTACTATTTCAGAATTGTTTATTGTTGAGGGGGACTCTGCGGGCGGTACTGCAAAGCAGGGTAGGGATAGCAAAATTCAGGCTATATTGCCTTTGCGTGGTAAAATTTTGAACGTTGAGCGTGCAAGATTTGATAAAATGCTCAGTTCGGACCAAATCGGTACGTTAATTACAGCTCTTGGAATTAGTGTTGAACGAGAATTTTCCCTAGAAAAGCTTAGATACCATAAAGTTATTATTATGACCGATGCTGATGTTGACGGTTCGCACATTAGAACTTTATTACTCACGTTTTTCTATCGTCATATGCCTGAGCTAATAAATAAAGGCTATCTATATATAGCTCAGCCACCGCTTTATAAAGTAAAGAAAGGAGCAGCCGAGCTTTATTTAAAGAATGAGCAAGCTCTGCAAGATTATTTGATCACATCAACTATTAATGATGCAACCTTAATTCTAGATGGTAAAGAGCAGTTAGTGGGTGATAATTTAGAAGAGTTAATTAATAAAGTAGTTAAGTTTAACGGCTTGCTTGACCATGCTAGCAAAAAATTTAATTGCTCAATTACTGAAATTCTTGCGATTAATGACTTACTTAATAACAAAATATTTGAGCCTGAAAGTGATTTAAGACTTAAAAAAGCTTTAGATGTTTTAAATAGCTTAGGAGATTCGCCTGGTAAGACTAATTGGGAAGTTTTAAAACATGAAAATAAAATAGAGTTCTTCCGCTTTAGTAGGGGTTTAAAAAAAAGTGAAATATTATTGAAAGAGCAGTTAGAATCATTTGAGTTTGTACAAATATCAAAGCTTGCTTTAACGATTTTTGATATATTTAGTAAGCCATTAAAGCTTATAGTGAAAAGTCAGGAATTCGATATTTTAACACCGAGTCAGTTGTTAAATACCATTATAGAATGCGGGAAAAGAGGTATAAATATTCAGCGTTTTAAGGGTCTTGGTGAGATGAATTCTGACCAGCTATGGGAAACTACTCTTGACCCTACAAAAAGAACTTTGCTTCAGGTAAGAGTCGCAGAAATTGATGAAGCAGAAGGCATTTTCTCTACTTTAATGGGTGACGTTGTTGAACCTCGCAGGTTATTTATCCAAGCGAATGCGTTGAATGTCGTGAATTTGGATGTATAATCGGTGTCATACCGTGGCTTGTCCACGGTATCCAGAAAATAACTAAAAATACTAATAATATTTAGATTTAATATAGTATTTTTAACTGGATCCTGTGATCAAGTTGCGGGATGACAATTTAATCGGTTTCTCCTCGCAATGATGTTACAATTTTATCAAAATAATTTATGCACAAATTAATTATTCACGGTGGTACACCTCTTAAAGGTAGTATTAATATTAGCGGTGCTAAAAATGCCGTGCTACCTATTATGGCAGCGTCTATTCTTACCGATCAACTGCATATTACTAATGTTCCAAAGTTAACGGATGTTAGTACTATGAAAGATTTGCTCCGAAGTCACGGGGCAGATATTGAAATAATAGAACATCAAGATGAATTTGAGCTTATAATTAATACCAAAAACATAAATAACTTTACTGCAGATTATGAAATAGTCCGTAAAATGAGAGCATCGATTTGGGTGCTTGGTCCTTTGCTTACCAAATACGGTAAAGCAAAAGTATCGCTTCCGGGTGGTTGTGCTATTGGAGCAAGGCAAGTAGATTTGCATATTGCTGTATTAAAAGCTATGGGAGCTACGATTGAAATAGAAGATGGTTATATTAACGCTTCAAGTAAAGGACGCTTAAAAGGTACTCATTTTGTTTTTGATAAAGTTTCCGTAGGTGCTACGATTAATGCAATACTTGCAGCTGTTTTAGCAGAGGGGGAAACTATGCTTTTTAATTGCGGTCGAGAGCCGGAAATAGTTGATTTATGTAATTGTCTTATCACAATAGGAGCCGATATTGCAGGTATCGGCACTAGCGAAATAACAATTAAAGGCAAGGATTCTTTAAATAAAGCGAGCTATAAAGTACTTTCTGATCGTATTGAAGCCGGTACTTATATGTTTGCGGCAGCTATTACTAAAGGTGATGTAAAAATTTGTGGGATTGATTACCATATTATAGAAAATATAGCTTTAAAACTTATCGAAACGGGTATAAAAGTCGTGCCGATCAATAACGGAATTCAAGTAACTTATGAAGGGAAGTTAAATTCAGTTGATTTAGAAACTAATCCCTATCCTGGCTTTGCTACTGATTTGCAAGCACAATTTATGAGCCTTATGACGCTTAGTAGCGGTGTTTCAATGATCACCGAGAATATTTTTGAAAATCGTTTCATGCATGTTCCTGAATTATGTAGAATGGGAGCAGATATAGTAGTACGAGGTAATAAGGCAGTTGTTCGAGGTGTAGAAATGTTAAAAGGCGCAGAAGTTATGGCAAGTGATCTTAGAGCTTCGGTATCGCTAATACTCGCCGGTCTTAGTACTAATAGCAAAACTGTATTACACCGAATATATCATTTAGATCGTGGCTTCCAAGATTTAGAAAAAAAATTAAATAATTGCGGTGCAGATATAAAAAGGGTATAATATACTCGATCAACTTCAAAAATTGGCTACGTCGTTCTACAAGAGCTGCGGTACTCACGTATTAAGTATACGCTGCGTTCCCTTGTGAACTCCTTACTTTTTTTGAAGTTGATCTGCGTGTGCTCGTTTCCTATTTATTTGTAGTATACTATTTTTAATGGAGAAAGATTATGGCAAGGATTACAGCAGAAGATTGTAATAAAATTATACCGGATAGGTTTCGGCTTGTTGTCCTAGCAACAAGATATGCTAAATTATTAAATTATAAAGTAGAAACTAATCAAATCAAAAAAGAAAAGCGTGATAAGCCTCCTGTTATCGCATTACGTAGAATTGCTGCTGGAAAAGTATTAGTAGCTCAGTTAGAACAAGATTTAATAAATAGTCTACGTACAAGAACTATGATAGAGCCGCTTGTTAATCAAGATGCATCAGAAGCTGTAGAAGAAAAATTTGAGTATTTACCTGAAGTTTATATCGGGGACGATTATTCTGATTTAGATGATCAAATCTTTATTGATGAGAATGGCGAAGATTATGAAACTGGTAAGTAAATGCTTATTGGTGTTGGTATTGATATAGTACAAATTCCTAGAATCGAGAAAATATTACATTTATATCCAGAACTTTTTGCTAAAAAAATTCTAACTTCAAGGGAATTAAAACAGTTTGCTTTGTTGGGGAAAATAAACCATGCTGCTTTTTTAGCCAAGCGTTTTGCTGCTAAAGAGGCTGTTAGTAAAGCCTTTGGAGTTGGTATAGGTCGAGGTATAAATTTTAAAGATATTACTATACTAAATAATGATTTAGGTAAGCCTATAGTAGAAGTTAGCTCAAACTATACAAACAAACTCTCTCCTTTTAGTCTTCACCTTTCTCTTGCAGATGATTACCCTGTATGCGTAGCATTTGCTGTGATTGAGAGTAGTTATAATGTTATTCTTGGGTAGAGGTATTACTGTGTGAATCTTATGTCATTCCCGCGTAGACATTGTTACGTGGACACCTAAACCGTCATTGTGAGGAGCGGAGCGACATGGCAACCTCATGCAGTAACAACAAGCCCTTGGAATTGCTTCGTCACAACTTACAGTTTTTCCTCGTAATGGCACTTGGTATATGGGTAATACCCGCTCTCGCAATGACAAAATATAAATTACGATCCGGCTTTGCTGTCTGCTTTAGGTAACATGATTTTTAAATCAGCTTTAGCTTCTAAATCAGCAATATATTTCTTTAGTACTTCTGCAGCTAATATATTATCAATAGTTACTTTTGCTTCTTCTTTTGTTGGAATAGACACAGGTTTTTTCTCAAGCACTTTAATAATATGCCAACCGAAATTGGTTTTTACAGGAGTTGAAACTTCATTTACTTTTAAAGCAAAAGCTTTCTTTTCAAATTCCGGTACTAACTGCCCAGGTTGATTTAGTAGAATGTAACCAATAACGCCGCCGTTTGAAGCTGAAGCTTTATCAAGAGATAACTCTTCTGCAAGCTTAGTAAAGTTTCCGCCTTTGCTTAATTTGGTTTTTACATCATTAGCTTCTTTTTGAGATTTAACTAAAATATGAGCAACTTTTATTTGTTCTTTACCTTTAAGATTATCGACATATTTATTATATTCGTCATCAAACATCTTATCTGTAATGTTAGATTTTATGTAGCTTGCTAGTAATTCTTGTTGAGCTAATTGACTTTTTGCATTTTCAAGTTTTTCTTGGAATTCTTTAGAAGCAGTAATATTTGACTTAGCAACTTCTTCTTTTAACAAAAGATTATTAACATAAATTTTTATTAATTTTTCCTGATCTTGTGGTGGGAAATCATCAAAATTTTTGATTGTTTCACCTGATTGAAGATTAAGCTGAGGCTTAAATTCTTTCATAATTTGCGATTCTTTTACTTCACCGCCTTTATAGGTAGCAACTACCTTGTCTTTATCAGCAAAAGCAATACCGGAAAGCATGCTAACTGATAAAAACATAACAGATAATTTTTTCATTTATGACTCATCATTGTGTTAAATATAAGCTTAAATTTTATAAAAATAATATATAACCGTCAACAGCTATTTGAGAATATTTTATTTATTAATAATAATTTACAAATATTTGTAGTAAAAAATTATTCATTTAAATAAAATTATAACATTTGATAATTTTATAAAATATACCTATACTTAAGTACTAAAATATTAAAAGTATCATAAGGACTTTAATGCTTTCTATTTTAAAAAAACTTTTCGGTACTGCAAATGATCGTACTGTAAAAAAACTATTTTCTGAAATTACAAAAATTAACTCGCTTGAACCTGCTATACAAAAATTATCAGATGAGGAGTTAAAGAATAAAACTGTGGAGTTTAAAGAAAAGCTTAAAAACGGAGCTACTTTAGACGATATAGTATATGAGGCGTTTGCGGTAGTTAGGGAAGCAGCTAAAAGAATTTGTGGTATGCGTCATTTTGACGTTCAGCTTATAGGCGGCCTGATATTACATCGAGGTATGATTACCGAAATGCGTACCGGTGAGGGTAAGACCTTAGTTGCAACGCTTCCTGCTTACTTAAATGCTTTAACTGGAAAAGGTGTACATGTTGTAACCGTAAATGATTATCTAGCACGCCGTGATTCTGCTTCCATGGGTAAAATTTACAATTTTTTAGGTTTATCGGTTGGATGTATTGTTGGCGGTATGCCTGATGAAGTAAAACGAGCCGCCTATAACGCCGATATTACTCATGCAACAAATAATGAACTCGGTTTCGATTATTTAAGGGATAATATGAAGTATAGCTTGCAGGAGCGGGTACTTCGTCCTTTTAATTTTGCTATCATCGATGAGGTTGATTCGATTTTGATAGATGAAGCAAGAACTCCGCTCGTTATCTCGGGCCCGGTTAATGATAATGCAGAATTATACGGTAAAATTGATAAAATAGTACGTTTGCTTAATGCAAGTGATTTTGAAAAAGACGAAAAATTAAAAACTATCAATTTAACGGAAAACGGCATTACACATATAGAATCGCTTCTAAGTAAAGAAAATATTATAAAACCGGATACCAGTTTGTATGATTTTGAGAATTTAACTTTAGTACATTATGTTAACCAAGCCTTAAGAGCTCACAATATGTTTACTGTTAATGTAGATTATTTGGTGCGTGAAGGTAAAGTAATGATTATTGATGAGTTTACCGGTCGTGTAATGGAAGGGCGTAGATATTCGGAAGGGTTACATCAAGCATTAGAAGCAAAAGAAAATGTGAAAATTCAAAATGAGAACCAAACTTTAGCATCTATTACTTTCCAAAATTATTTTCGTAATTATCCTAAATTATCGGGTATGACTGGTACGGCTATGACCGAAGCATCGGAACTAAAAGATATATATAATCTCGATGTGGTCGCAGTCCCAACCCATAATAAAGTTACAAGGCTTGACCTTGATGACGAAATTTACGGCAGTAAAAAAGAAAAATATGATGCTATCTTAAAGCTAATTAAGGATTGTTACGATCGTGGACAGCCTATACTTGTCGGTACGATAAGCATAGAAAAGTCAGAAGAACTTTCAAGCGTTTTAAATAAAGAAAAAGTCCCTCATAAAGTATTAAACGCCAAATTTCATGAGCAGGAAGCTTTTATTATTGCTCAAGCAGGTAGGTTTAAGGCAGTAACGATTGCAACTAATATGGCAGGGCGTGGTACTGATATTATGCTTGGCGGTAATCCTGAAATGTTAATAGCACAGCTGGATAAAGCACATAATTATGAAGCTAAAATAGCTGAAATAAAAGCTCAAATTGCCGCAGAAAAGAAGCAGGTTATTGAAGCAGGCGGCTTATTTGTGATAGGTACGGAAAGGCATGAAAGCCGTAGGATAGATAATCAGCTAAGAGGAAGATCAGGTAGACAAGGTGATCCTGGTAAAACTAAGTTTTTCCTATCACTTGATGATGATTTAATGCGTATTTTTGCATCAGATCGTATATCAGGAGTCCTTAGAACACTTGGATTGAAAGACGGAGAGGCTATCCACCATCCGATGATTAGTCGTTCACTTGAGAAAGCGCAGCAAAAAGTGGAAGGACATAACTACGAAATGCGTAAAAATTTATTACGTTTTGATGATGTAATGAATGACCAACGTAAGATAATATACGAGCAACGTACTGAAATTATTAAATCTAAAGATAGTCACAGTTTCTTAAATAGTACTACTGAGGAACTTGCCAAAAAGATAGTATTAACTTTCATGCCGGTAGGCTCTTATAGAGAAGATTGGGATATAGAGAATTTAAGTGTAGAATTACATCGTGTTTTTTCTATAAAATTTGATCATAATGTAGTAAGTAAAAATGATGTAACAGGAGAAGAAATCACGAAGACCGTTATACAAATGGCTTATGATATATATAAGTCAAAAGAAGAAGCCTATAGTAGCGAGTTAATGCATAATGCCGTGAAATATATTTTATTAACTACCCTTGATCAAGTTTGGAAAGATCATTTATATAGCTTAGATCATTTAAGACAAGGTATATCTCTTCGAGCTTATGCCCAAAAAGACCCTCTGAGTGAGTATAAAAGAGAAGCATTTAACTTATTCGAGCAGATGCTTAATAATTTAAAAGAATTATTTATTCAAACCGTATACCATTTCCATATTGACTTAAAACATGTTCAAAAAGAAGATGTTTTGCTTGAGTATAAAAAACTTCAGAAAAATATGCGTGAGAGCCGGGAAGATCCGGCATTTAGTAAATATAACGCAGGAAGTAGCCTTGAGACTGACCTTAAACCAGTCGTATCACGCATTGACCCAAAAGATAGGAACCCTGATGATCCTACTAGTTGGGGTAGGGTATCTCGTAATGAGCTATGCCCGTGCGGTTCAGGCAAGAAATATAAATATTGTCATGGTGCAAATGAATAGATGAAAACCTATAATACCCTACGATTTCTACTCTATGTTATTCCCGCGGAGGTGGGAGAATCCAGCAAAACTCGAAAAAATCAAAAGGTTATAGCTATTTCTTAAAATTTCTTTACATTCTTAGAAAAAGTAAAAATTCTTCAAGATTTTTATACTTTCTGGATTCCTGCTTTCGCGGGAATGATATAAAACGAGCCATTAATTCTTAAGACAATACAACCTTTTTAAAAAAGTGGATGCGGGTTTTTTATTGATTGCAAATATCCATTTGAAAGAGGCGAATTAAACAAAAGTGTTTTTTATCTTCATCAAGACAGTAGAAAAGTTGAAAAAAATCACCGAAAGAATCTGCATGGTAAGGATTAATCAGTAGGAGTTCTCAGTATTGTCTACGTGTCTTCCTAATTGTCATTGCAAGGAAATTGCATAGCAATTGACGAAGCAATCTCAGGAGTTTGTTATTATTTCATAAGATTGCCACACGGCTTACGGCTTGCTCGCAATGACGATTTGGGTATCCAAGCAAGTCTTTTGCAGGAATGGCAATGAGATCTTTATCACCTTTAAGAAATACAAAGTATAAATAAGTAGAATATGATAAAAGAACTATTAAATAGTAATTTAACTCTGTTGCTAAAGTCAAAAGAGTAGTGCAAGATATAGAACATTATGTAAAACAATGTAGCTTTGACAATGTTTTAAAATAGTCTATTTTTCTTGACTATTAAACTATTTTCGGTATCTACAAATAATACACTAAAAATTGTTAAATGGTTAGTTGAAGCAAAAAAGCAAATGTTAATATGTGTAGTGATATTTTGAAGGATACTCCTTGACATTTAGCCGCACGTCACGGAAATTACAAAGTAGCAGAATATCTAATATCAAAAGGCACTACAGTAAATGGGAACGATGGAGCTTGGCTAGGATCACCTTTATATGAAGTGGTAAGCACTTTAATGTAGCAATTACTTAAGAACGGAGCTAAGGTGGATCAAAGAAAATCCGGAGGAATACCTTTGCATGCGGTTGCTAAAAACGTTCGATGTACTTCTAAAGATATTCAGGATGATGAAATATATAAGCTGTTAGTATCATATGGTGCTGATATCAACGCAAAAGTAGAATTTAAAGGAGTAGGGTTTAGTATATATGATGGAAAAACGATATCAGAAATAGTAGAATTTAAATAGTATTCGTCGGTGAAAGTGAAGTATAATAACGGAAGAATAATGATGTTTTGAGATATCTTAACATATTTATAGGCATTGCCTAGAAATCGTTGATACCGTCATTGTAAGCGGCTGTAGGCTCCTGTTGCATGGATACCAAATCGTCATTGCAAGCGACTGTAAGGAGCGTGGCAATCCAGAAAAATGATAAAAATGCTATGCATTTTACTAGATTGCTTCGTCAATTACTTTATAATTTTCCTCGTAATGACGTAAACTTTTCAAATTATCAACTTTTTCTAGGCAATATTTATTTATCGACACGGTAGTTATTGACAAGTTTAGGAAAAAGTTTTATATTCCCCACAAGTTTAAGAAAAAGTTAATAGTATATGTCTAAAGCAAAAACAGCTTCCAAAAATAACCCGACTTCTAGGGAACAGGCTAAAGAATATTTTCATAACGGTCAGAAAATCAAACCAGTCAAGCTTATTGCTGCTCAAAAGTCTTTTCTAGCTGCCGAATATGAATCTTCCGGAGATTTAGTCGTAGGGAGCAATGGTCAGCCATTACCTTGGGGATTGGTTAAAAGCTTATCTTAATATTTTTACTTCTCAAAACCTCGTCAATAAATAATCGGGGGCATAGCTCAGGGGTAGAGCATCTGCTTTGCACGCAGAGGGTCAAGGGTTCGATTCCCTTTGCCTCCACCACTTCCGATAAGTGTTTCAAAGCTTTTTGAAATTTAGGGCTTTGAATATTCCTTTTGTTTTAATTTGCATCCCATGTCTTGCTAAAAAAATATTCTGTACCTACTATTGGCTATGGGAAGTATTTACAACAGCAGAATCTAGGCAAAAACAATAATCTACATACTTAAAAGCTTAGGTTACTATTACTTGAGAAAGAAATATACGAAGCTTTGCTAGAAACTCAGTAATTATAGCAGTGAAGAGAATAATAAATGATTAAATACAACTTATTTTCTTATAAATTAACAAAAAAATAAGGACATAACATGAGTGATACAACAAAAAATATAAATGCAAAGGGAGCAGCAAACATGGGTCTTGATAGTTGGCTTGGCGTTACTGTAGGTGATAATATTACTCACTCTTTTAGTTTAGATACTAATAGTAATATTATTTTAGGTATCACCGATACTAAAAACAAAGTCGTCCCCTGATGTAACGTGAAGTAAATTCATGTTGTGTGGTTCATTTTGTAAAATCGTACATGTATGAATATCACAATCACTTTCTGAATTATCTTCTTGTATATGGTTTCTGCCGCTACCACCTTCCATTAAGGATTTTAAGCTAGCAACTACTGGTAAAAGCTTTGTTTGGTGTTCCCAGCTATTATGTGATTTAGAAGTATTCCTTGAAGTATTAAGATTAGCTTTTTTGTGTTTTGATTGTTCAAATGGTGCGTAGGAATTAGATTGGTTTGTCAACTTTAGCTAATTTCTGCGTTTTATGTTACCTTATGCAATATTGCCGGATCTATATCTAGTTCAAATACTTTAATAAGTCTAGTATTGTTTTTACTTTAAATTGAAAATTATATTAAATATATTTGGTCTATCGAATAAAATAATGACCTACTTTTTCTAGGACTTGGAAATACCCAGTCGCTAATTATTTCTTTTGTGTCGGCTTCTTTTTGTCTTCTTTCTAATATATCTATAGCTGGTGGCAATAGTGGTATTACATGCGGTTTCCCATTTTTAGTATTTGGAATTTCCCAAGTCTTTTTTTCCAATTAATATCTTGCCACGCCATTGCCAATACATTTCCTTTCCTAGTGGCAGTATAAAGAGAAATACAAACATAATCTCTCATTAACGGTGTATAGCATTTTTAAATGCTTAGAAAAAGCTTGTATTTCTTTTTCTAATAAGTATCTAACTCGTTCTTCTTCATCATATATAGGGTTCTTTTCAAGAAAACCCCATGTAATAAGTTTATTAAATATTCTTTTAAACCTTTCCATTGCTACGTTTGCAGTTCTAAGTTTTTTAGCATTAGTTAAGTCATTACTTTAATTTGTACCTAGCGTTTATTTTTTTACCATAATAAAAAGTTTTACTACTGCCATAATATGCTATTAATACTAAGTCTTGTAATTTATCGTCTTTATATTTTACTTGACCTTCTTTGGGCATTGTAATTTTAATAAGCCCGCTATGTGTAAAATCAAGTGAGTCCTTAGTCATAATTATTTTTTAATTTAAATTTTATATTTAACCATAAGTTGACTGATATAACGCGATTAAAAAGGATATGCAAGTCCTAATTTTAAAAAATATTATGGCATTGCTAACTAAAAACAAATTAGTTAATAAATTAACATCATTGCAAAAAATTCATAGCAATTGACGAAATTATAATGTTCTCAATATGTCCCATTTAATTAAAATTTGACTTGGAATTTAATAATCATTGCTAGATAAGGCAATCTAAAATAGTATTCAAGGACTATTTGATTAAAACGTTATAATTATTAGGATTTCAAGGAGTAAATAAGAAGAAATTATGATAGTTCTCAAATTATATCAAAATAGATCCTCTGCCTGTCACGCAGAAGGCCGCGGGTTCAAGTCCCGTCATCACTCCCACCAAAGACTTATTAGGGTTTTAGGACTTTTCTAATTTCACTAAAAAATCCATATGTGTTCTATATGTGTTATTCAAGTTAAAATTTCTGACATATAACATCCTAAAAAGTCCATCTCTAACTGGTCTACAGAGGGAGGTTATATGACGGAAATTTTAACTTTCCCCTTCACTTTTGTCGATAATCGTGATACTATCTTTTACAATGTAGTTGACAATTTCATTCCATATGAGTGGCGAAATCTTACTAACAATTGTGGCAAGCGATTAAGTATCACCGCTCGTCAACTTTTGTCGCTGATAGTTTCTCGCCTACAATTTGATAACAAGAGGGATAAGCAAGTAGAAGAATTACAGGAAGGCTATCTTTTTTTTCAGCAAAAGCTAGGAGTTGGTCAAAGACGGGTAAGGCAATGTCTATTAGAACTGAAAGATAGTGGTTTGATTGATTTTTATTCAACTTTTGATTATACGTAATATGAGATGTCCTCATATTCAATGTATCAAACTTCTTAAAAATTTTGTCAGTTCCCGTAAAACTAATTATCACTCTAATCAACAAGAATTTTTAAAACAATCTGAAATAAACCATAACTCAATAGGTCAAAATATTCAGCCTAACCCGCAAAAAATTTCAGGTCAACCTGAAAAAAATTACACCTCAACTGAAAAAATTGAAAAAATTTTCCCCCACTCAATATAATAGATAATAATATATTTATATCTAGATATGGCAAAAAAAATTTTTTTGAAGAAAATTGTGGACAAAGTTTGGAAGAGAGTAAATCAACGGAAGAGCAAAGTTTACAATCGGAAGCAACGGTAAGTTCAGTAAGTAAGATACCACCCATAAATTCTAGTGAATCCTCTCCAATCAGCGATTCAGGCAGTGACTCAGACTCTGACTCAAAAGATGATGATGCAGGTAGTGGTGGGGTTAATCAACAATCTTGCCACAAATTTGCTGGTGTGATTAGTAAAATTACCAGCAAGGTTAAAGGTTGGGGTTTGCCTCAGAAGTTAGAAGAGTTTCATCCATTGACTGAAGACGATAGCGATGTGCTAAGAATGAGATCAGGACGTGACTTCAACTTGAGTTTTATCAACAAGTTGTTGATGAGACTAAGCGAGCAACGTCCCAATAATTACTTTTGCAATAAGCAAGCCGTGTTAAGTTACATAACTTTGGCTTTGATGCATGAAATGCGTCAACCGACATTGGCAAATAACGAGAGCTTTAAGTTCAAAATGGATGATACTACTAGGACTAGAGAGAGTTATTTGCAGAAGGTAGAAGCGAGTCTAGACACTAGTCCAACAAATCAACTGAAATATAAGATTGCTGGAGTCTTTGAGCGTGATACTGCATATAAGTTGCTGACTAGTTGTAGTTTCTTAGGGGTCTTTGGCGATGCATACAGGATTAAGCTAACACAGGATATTAGCTTGCTTGAGCATGAAAAAAGCAAATTATTCAATCAAGTACAAGCGGTATACGGCAACAAGGTACAGCACTTGGAGATTATTAACAAACTACCACAACTACCGATAAATCAAAATCAAGCTATTTAGGACTAAGCCAGCTAAATCCACAGTCAGTGTGGTACAAAGTACGGCAATATTTACTGGAATCTTATGGTGAATTTGTTGATAAAGCATGGTTTAGCCAGTTAGAAGTGGTTGAAGAGGATATGAGTTGCAAAAAAAACCATTCTCAAGCCAGCAACAGCCTTTATTGGTGATTACATTAAGCAGAAGTATGGTATGGATCTAAGGCATGCTTTTAACAGTCATAATTTTACTTTTAAGTTTATGAAAGTTGATAATGGTGCAATGGCAATTTAGAGAGATAGCACTTAAAGCTATTTTAAGCGTATTATAAGAAAAAAGGTATATTATAAATAACACTATTATACGAGCCTGTATTTGCGAAATTTTAAGATGTTATTTCAATAATTGACCAATTTGTTTTAAAAAAACATAGTTTAAAGTGATGAAACGTGAGAAAAGCGAAAATTTGAGTTGGCAGTTATAGTTTGATAAAACTAATTGTATTAGTTGAGAAGAAAATAATTACGATATGGTTAATAAATAATAGAAATTTGGTTAATGAAGGTGAAAAATACATATAGAACACATATGAAATTACAAGAATGTGTTAATTCTAAGAGTTATAGGGTTTACAAGACTTTAGTCTTCTGCCAGTTTGGCAAAGACTCTTGCCCTAAATTAGTTATTGATAGCTATTTTAGCAAGATTTTATACTATTTTTAGTGGTTTTTTCATTTTTTTTGCAAAAATAAACTTCGTAAAGTCAATAGGGGGCTATGCGGCATAAAATCAAGTGTAGGGGGGGGCTTTTTGTAAACTTTTTTTTAAGGTAATTAATCGCTTATTATTAATAATTTTTATTTTTTTATTACTAGCAATAATTTGTGTTATTTGATAAAATTAAATCTAAAAAAAGGGAAAGTTATGAGTAATATTAAAACTAAGTTTTACATACCATTGGTGTCACTACTTGGTATATTCATTTATTTACTAAATTATTTTAATAAAATATCTCAGTGTTCTTTAATATTTGTGTGTTTAGCTTTAACTACCAATATTATATCTGAGCTATATAGTAGAAAGAAAGCTTTGAGTGCTGTGGCGTTATGTATAATAGTAAGTTTTGGTTTGTTATGGAACTTCAATTATTATATTCATGGTCGTGTTATTAAAGGAGTTGTTTTTGCATCTTTTGTATCTGTATTATTATCAACATATTGTAGTACAAGTGTATTTTCACAACTTAAGCCAAGATGTTCTTTGAATACAAGAAATTTTGCTAGTTTAATAATCTGTGCGGTCGTAGATGGTATTGTGATGTCAGGATTTTTTATAAATGTATTCTCTACAAGTAGAGTTTTTTCGATATTTTATAAAGAAGTATCATATAAATGTGCATATTCATTAACAGTTTATATATGTATATTTTTAGTTCAAAAATTATATGGCAATAATTGGAGTATCCGCGAACTGAAAAATTTTTGAGTAAAAATATATAGCTAACCTCAGCTCGATGTAACAAGCTATATAGCAAATTCAGTATTCCTGTGAAGGCTGATATAGTATTCTTGGCTATAAGAATATAAAAATGTAGGACGTAATTCATTTGCAAGTAACACTGAAAGCGCTATAATATAAGATATTACAGGTATTCTATGGATTATTAATGATCAAGAATTACAGTTTATTTGAAAAATATTTAGAAAAGATATCATCCAACACTATCAGCAAGTTTTGCTCAATAGATAAGATCTCTAGTTTTCTGTTATATCTTGGAGAGTGTGGCAACATCATTACTGCTGTTAGCAAGGCTGGGTGTATTTCGCCGCTTATGTTACACCGGATCATTCACAGTGATAAGTATCTAAACAAATGTGTTAATTTAGTTTTGCAATGTGCAGTAGATAGAGCAGAAGAGGTTTTGTATGATCGAGCTATTAACGGCTATGAGGAAATAACCTATAACAATTATTAATAGCAATGGCGAACTTGGAGGCTATGGCGGGGGGATTACATCGTAAAAAATGGCTTATTGAACATGAGAGAAAATTTACAACAAATTAGAAATATTTTACTTGAGAATGCTACTATTCCTGTAGAACGTAGAACGCTATTCTTGAAAACTAGAGAAGGAGAGTATGACCTACCGTGCCGACTTTATGTATAATAGCTAAAAGTTATTATAATTTGGATATGGAGGATTGAAGCCGACTTATTACTTTAGAATTTAATGAAGAGAGATTTTTAGCGTTAGCTATTTTGATTATGCAATATCAGACAGCATAAGATAAAGAGTTTTTGTATAATTTTTATTTAAACAATATAAAACACGTAAATAATTTTAATGATAAACATGATTTAATGCATAAAACAGTAGGTTGGATGCTACGTGAAGCAGGAAAAAAGATGAAAAACAATTAATAGATTTTTTGGATCGCTATACTTTACAAATGCCCAGAACCGCAGTTCGTTATGCTATAGAGAGATTACTACAAGAATTGTACAAAAAATATCTTTTAAAAAACTAGATTTATATTTAATCTATGCTAATATTTAATTTTAATTTATTAAGGGTATTATTATGCTAAAAACATTACTAATTAGTTTTATAACTTTAATTTGTGCAGTAAGCTATGCTGATAACCAAACAGCTCAAAATCCTAATTCTACAAATTCTTCTTCTGATCAGTCCGATGATTTACCTGCAGAGGCAGCCGTTCACTTTGTACAGCCTTGGGCAAGACCTACAACAAACGTGCAAGGTAAAGTTCACAATTCTGCTATGTATTTTACATTAATAAATAGTAGAAGTAAGAGTTATAATTTAGTGAATATATCTTCAGATAAGATAAGTGGAATAGAAATTCATCAAACAATTAATGATCAAGGGGTTAGTAAAATGGTAAAAGTGGATTATCCATTTTTAATTGCTGGTAATATTAATGTTGATTTTAAGCCCGGTGGCATGCATATTATGCTTTATGACCCAAAAGTAGATTTAAATGTAGGAGATGAGTTTAAAATAACCTTTTTCTTTGATGACAATACACACAAAATAGTGAATGTTAAAGTCGCAAATGACAATCCATATAATAAAACGGGGAATTGAGGGTTATTGTTACATGGTGCACTCTTCTATGTCATGTCCGCAAAGACAGGAATCCAGTAAAACCTATAAAAAGCTTGTTTTTTAGGTTTAATGTGTAATTTTTATATCAATATTAAGGTTATTTTTTCTGGATTTCGGCTTTTAGCTAAGAATGACATAGGACACTATACACATGACCCTAGAAATTACCGGAAGTGAGTTAATTAAATCTAAACTTATAGATGCTCCTGAACATTCAGGGGTTTATCGAATGTTTGACGTTAACAAGCAAGTTATTTATGTCGGTAAAGCTAAAAATTTAAAGAAACGCCTTACTAATTACATTAAAAGCAATTTGGATAATAAGACACTTCGGATGATTGCAAATACTTGTTTTTTAGAGTATAGCATCACTAATTCCGAAGTTGAAGCACTACTTTTAGAAGCACAGCTAATCAAGAAATTTCAGCCAAAATTTAATATTCTTCTTAAGGACTGCAAGTCTTTTCCTTTCATTAAGTTACGTTTAGATCATGATTTCCCACAATTACTAAAGTATCGAGGTAAAACTCTAAGTGACGGAAAGTTTTTTGGTCCTTTTGCCTCGAGTGCAGCAGTTAATACTACTTTGACCGAACTACAAAAAATTTTTAAATTACGTTCCTGCGCGGATCATTATTTTAATTCACGTACTCGCCCTTGCTTACAATATGAAATAAAACGTTGTTATGCTCCTTGCGTTGGTAAAATAAATAAGGAAGACTATAGAGACTTAGTAACTCAGGTTAAAGATTTCTTACAAGGTCGCACTAAAGAACTCCAAGAGAACCTATCTAGAAAGATGGAAGAGCTAAGTAGTCAGATGTGTTTTGAAAGGGCAGCAGAAATTAGAGATCGCATTAAAGCACTTAGTTATGTGCAGCTTAAGGCAGAGATTTCAGATGTCGTTAAAGACGCAGATATAATTGCTATTGTGGAAAAGAACGGGCATTATTGCGTGGAAGTGTTTTTATATAGGGCAGGGCAAGCATGCGGTAATATTCCTTATTTTCCTACTTCTGCCGCAAATAGTACCAAAGAAGAAGTATTAGAATATTTTTTATTACAATTTTACCAAAAACAACACGTGCCTGCGGCAATTATAATTAATCATAAAATTAATGATAAAGAGAATGTGATAGAGGCGATTAAGAAAATCAACAATATACTTCAGCTTAATATTACAGTACCTAATAAAGGCGGTAAGGCTAAATTAGTTCAAAATGCCGAGACAAATGCTTTATTTTCTCTAGAGCAGTATTTGAAGAAATTTACAAAAAATCAAGAGATTATGTTTGAAATTAAAGAGCTATTTGGTCTTTCTGAAATTCCTGAAAGAATTGAGATTTATGATAATAGCCATATTCAAGGTAAGTTTGCGGTTGGAGTGATGGTAGTTGCTGGTAAAGTCGGTTTTGATAAAAAAGAATATCGGATTTTTAATGTCAATGCTTCCTCTCTCGTATGTCATTCCCGCGAAAGCAGAGATCCAAAAAGGTTAATGGATTTCCGCTTTCGCGGGAATGGCATAAAGAACTACAGGGGTGACATAAAAGGTGACGATTATGAGATGCTCCGGCAAGTCCTAACAAGGCGGCTTACAAGGTTAAGGCAAGAGCCGCATAAATTGCCAAGCTTAATGATTATAGACGGCGGCAAAGGGCATTTAGGTGTCGTTAAAGAGGTAATGGATAAATTTGAAATGAATATTCCTTTTGTTTGTATGTCAAAAGGAGTAGATAGAAATGCTGGTTTTGAACAGTTCCATGTGATAGGTAAGGCAGTATTTACTCTAGATAAGAATTTGCCGGTTATGAAATATTTACAAATCTTGCGAGATGAGGCACATAATTTTGCCATAAAGAATCATAGACTAGGTAGATCACGTGCTATAAAAATATCAAGCCTTGACGATATAGAGGGCGTAGGTGAAACTCGAAAAAAAGCATTACTGCATTATTTCGGTTCGTATAAAGCAGTATGCGATGCAACCATAGATGAGCTTGCTAAAGTAAATGGTATTAACAAGTCACTTGCTGAGATGATTTTTAATGTTTTGCATAGAAAAAACTAATATTATAACTCATGCAAAACCTAGTTGTATGAGTCGCGATGTCATTCCCGCGGAGGCGGGAATCCAGTCACTAAAAAGTCTAGACATACTAAATTTTAAAAATTAAAAGCTCGATTTTCCTACTTGTCACTGAATTCCCGCTTCCGCAGGAATGACATCGAGCAGGTTTCTGGATTCATGCAATAAGGCTAGTTTTTTATATCCTCAATAGGATTTTTAAATTCTTGGCATACTTCGCCTATTAATTTAGGTTCATCATTCTGAGATAAATCATTAATATTAAATTTAGTTAAGTCAGGATAATATGGAGTCATTGTACCATGAATGGAATAATTTAAAGCTCCTGTCATTAAAGAGTTAACAGCATCATTTTTTTTGCTTAGTAGAGTAATACATATTACGCATATTTTCTGAATATGTAGCTATATCAGCTAAAGTGCTGCCATTAACGTCATCACATGAAATAAGCTTAAATTTTATTCTCCCATTTTCGTCTTCAATAGGAATTATTATGCTATATTTTCCTTCAATACTATTTTGCTTAGACATAAAATCCTCATAATTCAATTATTAACCTTGAGTTAATATGTTAAATTATTAAAACTTCAAGTAAATAGATAATATATTTTATATGGCTTTCCTCGTAATGACATTAGAATAACACCATCCTAGAATAAATATCATAAGACTCACCATCGTCCCTATAAACGCTCCTCTAAGGTTGAAATATTGCAACGATAAAGAATAATATTCCCATATTAAGAAGATAGCTGCTCCGCCAAGTGATGATAAGACCATTATAGTTTTAGATGTTCTGATACCAAAAAGTGTTGTTATTAACGGTACTAATATTACCGGTCCCCAGAAACCAGTGAAGAATACTACTAAGTCAATTACATTACTAAATTTTAAAGCTACAATTATTGCAAAACTTCCTATTATAACGTTAATAATTCGAGCAATTAATAATAATTTTTGCTGATTTTTAATCTTAAAAATAGGATTGATGATATCTTTAACAATAGCTATAGAAGTAACGTTTAAATCAGAATCAGCAGTAGATATAACGGCAGCTAAGAGTCCGCTCATTACTATCCCTTGAATTAAAGTTGGGATGATTTGGTTGATTAAATAAAGTAATACTAAATTTGACGGTTGGTTTGGATAAAGCTTATAAGCAATTAAACCATTTAAAGTAATGCAAATCAAGAAGAAAAAATATATAGCGGATTTTGCATATATTGCTTTAGTTGTTTGTGTAGGATTTTTATTAATTAAAGCTCTTTGAATGAATGTAGGATATAGATTCATGACGCTAAAGCTTAAAGCTGCTGCAATTGTATAAGAAAATAGGTTGCTCTGATCAAAATTTGTATTTTCCGTAGGTAGGTTATTAATAAAATTTACAAAACCGATTTTATTTAAACTGATAAAAGTTATGGTTGGTATAGCGATTATCATCGCCAAAAATTGTAGTAAGTTAGTAAAAATAATAGATTGTAAACCGCCTATTGTAGTATATATAAGTACTATACTATAACTTAAAATTACCCCATTTACATCATTTATTTCTAAGATATATTGAAAAATATAGCCGCTAACGCTTATTTGAGCAGCCAAAAACCCCACTGAAACGATAACCGCACTAACCCCTCCGATAAAACGACCTATATTACCGTAATATGTACTCAGGATATCACCGATGCTTTCAACTCCGTAATGTTTGGCAATTAAAGGTACTATATAGATTGCAATTAATATATCTATAGGTATTGTAAGTATAAGAGCGTAAGCATAATATTCATGCCCCAAAAAAGTCTTTTCCATAATGCCAAAAGTGGTGGCTCCTCCGACAGAACTTACAAATATCGTAGCTATTAATAACAGCTTACTATTTTTCGCTTTACTTTCAACATTTGCATAGTTCTTAAAACTACTATGTTTAGCTCGGTAATATATACCAATAAGTAGAATAGATATTAAGTATATGAATACGATAATATTATCAATAGGTAAATTAAACATAAATTAGATTTTAAAGCTCAAACTTAGCATTTGTTCACAATATATAGTCAAGAATGCTAGATTTATAATTATGTGTCGTAATCTGTTCCAAGAAGTTCAGTATTCAGTGTCCAAATATCTTGGTTGGGATCATGTTTATATATTTTACCGTGGGGTTTAATTTTTTTTTTAGTAGTTTTTTTCTTTAGGGGATAGTTAGCGTTTGATTGAGTTGTAGTTTTTATATTTTTACAATATTTATGTATTTTAAAAATACTTATTTTAAGTTGCGGCATAATTAACCTTTATTTATGTAAAAAATAAAATCATTATTAACATTAATCAATAATTATTTCAAATAAAACATAATAAAAATTAATAAGTCAATATTTTTTAAATTAACCTATATTAAAATAGTTCTATAGGTCATTATTGAGTATGTTTAAGAAACCTATTCATGTACTTCACCAGCTAATTCAAGTCCCAACTCTTCAGGATTTTCGTCAGCAACCACAACAATTTTAGATATTTTGGAACCTGTATAGAAATTTGTAGTATCATTTAATTTTTCTATATCTTTAGTGGTAACAAGAGAATTATCTATTGTGCTAGAATTATTATTTTGAGACGCTATTGCAAGGCTTAAAAAAGCTTTTAATTCAGGTTTATCATCGGGTACTAATCCTATTAGTTTTTTATCTCGATGATCTGCTCCATATATTATTAGTAATTTAACCATTTCTGTGTAGCCTTCATGAGCAACTAATTTAAGAGGTGTATATCCATCTAAATCTTTTAACTCGGTTGAAGCTCCTTTTTCTAGTAAAAATTCAGCTATATCATAAAGTTTGCGGTAAATAGCCTTATGTAGAACCGTGTGATTAAACGAATCTTGAATATTGATATCATCACCTTGATCTAAAACCTTTTTTATAAGATGTTTTAGTTGAGTGGTTTGAAAAAACTTGGATTGGTAAAAAGAATATGCCCCATAAGTGATGTGAAACTGTTCGAATAGTTTATCTAGTGTAATGTAGCCGGAGTCTTGTGCAGAAGATGAAGATATCAGTGGTACTTCTTGAATGGCCGATAAACTAATGCTAGGGATAAAATTGGAAGAAGAAATAGGAGTTAGGGTGTCGTCTTGCTCTAGTAAGGTAATATCCAGACACTATACCTGTATCATAAGAAGATGTTTGTTCTGTTATTAGAATAGCCATGTTTGTTTCTATTTCTCTAACTTTAGCCATAAAATTACTATAATCATTTACCTTAAATTAATATATTAAATAATATGAATTTTCAAAGTGAAAATCACTTAAAAAAATCCATAAAATCATTGGATTAAGCTTTGTTGTGTGGTTCGATGTTATTCCTGTATGGTGTTGTTGTGTGGATCAATTTCTCCTCTGTCCTCCCGCGACTTGATCGCGGAATCCATTCTAAAATACTAATATTATTAGTATTTTAAATTATTTTTTTGGATACCGTGGTCAAGCCATGGTATGACATCTTAATAATTTACTTCATCCTTGTTAAAAACCCTTGACTCCTTGATATTCCTATAATATCCTATAGTTTCCCATTAAATCCCAAATTAACCCAAATTATACCCATGAATGTATTTTTATCTAAGTATGTAAATGGTGTTGATAAAAAGAGTAGGGTGTCGGTACCGGCGAATTACCGTGCGGTACTAGGGAAAGAATTATTTAACGGTGTAATTGCTTATCCGTCGATTAGGAATAATTGTATAGAGGTGTGCGGTATTTCGCATATCGAGAAATTAAGGCAGATGATAGAGACACTTGATCCTTATTCCGAGGAGCGTGATGCGTTTGAGACTATGATATTCGGGGAAGCTGTACAACTTCCCTTTGATGGGGAGGGAAGAGTTATATTGCCGCAATCTTTAATGAAGCATGCAGGAATCGAAGAGCAAGCATGTTTTGTAGGTAAAGGGGTAATTTTTGAGATTTGGCAGCCGCAGAATTTTGAGAAATATTTAAATGCCGCTCAAAAAATTGCTCATGAAAAGCGGTTAACTCTAAGGAATGCTCATTAATGATACAATCTCACGTGCCTGTAATGCTAAATGAAATGTTAGAGGCCTTAAGCCCAAAAGACGGTGAGTCTTATTTAGATTGTACGTTTGGAGCAGGAGGGTATAGCAAAGCAATATTAGAAAGCTGTAACTGTTATGTCACAGCCTTGGATCGTGATCCAAACGTGATTAAAAGAGCTGAAGAAATTCAGCAAAATTATAGTGAGAGATTTGATTTTGTAGAAACAAATTTTGCAGATAGTTTTGCAAAGCTTAAGGGAAAAAAATTTGATGGGATAGTACTGGATTTAGGCGTTTCATCAATGCAGTTAGATATAGTAGATAGAGGATTTTCGTTTTTGCATGACGGACCACTCGATATGCGTATGAGTGGGCAAGGGCTTAGTGCCGAGGAGTTTGTAAATACGGCAGAGGAAAAAGAGCTAGCTGACGTAATTTACCAATACGGAGATGAGAGCTTTTCACGAAGAATTGCTAAGAGAATTGTAGAATATAGAAAAACGGCGAGAATTGATAGTACATGCAAGTTAGCTAAGATTGTTAGAAGTAGTATAGGATTTAGAAAAGGCAAAATTGATCCTGCAACTAAAACCTTTCAAGCCATTAGGATTTATGTAAATGATGAGCTTGGGGAGTTAGAGCAGTTTTTAGTGAATGTAAAAAATATATTAAAGAAAGACGGACGTTTAGTTGTGGTGTCTTTTCACTCTTTAGAAGATAGGATAGTTAAGAATTTTTTTAAAGAAAATTCGGGAAAGCCGGTAGTAAGATCAAAATATGCTAAAGACGACGTGACGATTGATCCAAATAAGTGGCTTAAGATTATTACTAACAAAGCTCTAGCACCGTCAGATAAAGAAGTAGGGCTAAATATTAGAGCGAGATCGGCAAAACTTCGAGCAGCAAAAGCGATATATGAGTAATTAATTATGAGTATAAGAAAGCTTCACTATTTAACATTATTGATAACAATTATAGTAATATGTAGTTTGTTTAGCATAAAGGAGCGAGTTTCAACTCTTGATTATCAATTAAGTAGCGTTGTAAAACAGATAAATAGTGAGAATAATAATATTCATATTTTAAAAGCAGAGCAAGCTTATCTACTTTTGCCGGCTAGGTTGGCAAAACTTGCGGAGGCTTATTTAAAATTAGAAACAGTTAAATCTTATCAAATGATAAAAGACCCGTTAGGGCCAAATATCGATCAAAATATTAAATTTAATCATAACATTAGTATTTCCAAGAGTGGTAAATGGCGTTATAAAAGAATTACAAATAATAAGTATATACAGACTGTTTCGAGTAGAGTAAAGGATACTCAATGAACTTCAAAAACTGGCTACGTCATCCTACAAGTACTATGGTACTCACGTATTTAAGTATACGCTCCGTTCCTCGTCTTGTGGATTCCTTGCTTTTTGAAGGTAGGATTGTTGCATAGCTTGGAAAAAGCGTTCGATGTCATTCCCGCGTAGGCGGGAATCTAGAGTAAAGCGAGATAAATTGAGCTTTTCAAAAAATCTTGATTTCAAAGATTTTTGATTTTTCAAATCAAGTTTTGAAAAGGTTTTAAAATACTGGATTCCTGCTTCCGCGGGAATGACATAAGGATTGCGGAAATATTAGTGTTTGAAACACCATAAATGACATATGAAACAAATTTTGGAAAAATGGAAACCTACAATTAAAAGTCTAACAATTTGGAATGTTTGTAGTAAAAATACAAAAATCCGATTATTAATGGTTATTTGTGGCTTTGCTTTTCTTTTTTGTACTTTATCTTACAGATTGATAATCGTTGCTACGAATGTTTACGATAAAAATATTAATTCCTTTAAAAAAAATCGTCAATTTAGAAAAGAAATAGTTGATCGAAACGGTAATTTATTAGCAGTGAACCTACCTTCTGCCTCATTATTTGCTAATCCACAAATAGTACTTGATCCTGAAACTTCCATAAAAAAGCTAGCAGAAATTCTACCTGATATTAATAAAGATAAATTACTTGCAGAACTTAAGTCAAATAAAAGCTTTATATGGGTAAAAAGGGATTTACTACCTAGTCAGCAAGAAAAGATAACTAGCCTTGGGTTACTTGGTTTTGAATTTGAAGAAGAGCAAAAACGAATTTATACCTTTTCTAATTTATTGTCGCATGTTGTCGGTTATGTAGGTAGAGACTTGGTAGGGCTTAGTGGCTTAGAGCTCGCGTATGATAAGTATTTAACTAATTCTGATTATGAATTAAACGAACCAAAGAATCGGAAAGAACCACTTCAATTATCTATTGATATCAGATTACAAAGTATTTTAAGTGAGGAGATTGATAAAACTTTAAAGCAATTTAAAGCCATAGGAGCAGTAGGCATTATTGCTGATCCAAATAATGGCGAGATTTTAGCATTAGTAAATAAGCCTGATTTCGATCCGCATTATCCGAGTTTAGCCAAACCGGAAGAGCTGTTTAATATAGCAAGTCTTGGCATTTATGAAATGGGTTCGGTGTTTAAGGCATTAACTATGGCAGTCGGCTTTGATACCGGTGCAATAAATATGAATGATGCTTATGATATAAGCTATATGAAAGTAGGAGGATTCCAGCTTAAGGATTATACGCCAAGGCAAGGATGGCATAGTGTACCTGAGATTTTTCTATATTCTTCAAATATTGGCACAAGTCAAATTATGCTTGAAATCGGTAAAAGCAATTTTAAAAAATACCTAAAGAAATTAGGTCTATTAGATCAGTTACAAATAGAATTACCTGAACGAGGTACTCCGTTATTTCCTTCTGAGAAAAGATGGAATGAGTTAACGAGTGTTACTATGTCGTATGGCTACGGCATTTCGATTAGCCCTTTGCATTTTGTTAGAGCAATGTTACCGGTTGTTAATGGCGGTACTTTATATGATCTTACTTTATTAAAAAGAAAGGATGAAAAAGTAATAGGTACAAAAGTTTTTAGTGAAAATACCTCTACCCAAATGAAGAAATTATTTAGAGCGGTAGTAAAAGAAGGTAACGGTAAAAGAGCAGAGGTCAAAGGCTATCTTATCGGCGGTAAGACCGGTACGGCAGAAAAACTTTCACAAGGGGCAGGGGGGAAAAAGAAATATCTAAAAAATAGTAGAGCGTCATCGTTTTTAGGTATGCTGCCTGCATCTAACCCGCAATATATTATTTTTATTAGATTTGATGAGCCAAAACCGACTAAAGAAAGCTTTGGCTTTGCAACCGCAAGCTGGACGGCTGCCCCTACTGCCGGTAGAGTATTTGAACGTATGATATCTTTATATGGTTTAGAACCGATAGAACAAAGTGAGGAAGAAAGTTAAAATATTATTTAATAATTATAGATTGTGTCATTGCGAGCAGGCATTGTTGCGTAGATCGGTAAAACCTACTTGATGTCATCCCTGCCTATACGGGAATGACATAAAACGATCTGTGCAACAAAAAGCCTAAATTTTCTAGTAATGACGTATTTATAAGCTAAAAAGGAGGTCTTTATGTCAAAAAATAAAAATATAACAGATAAACCTAGTATACCTATCCCACGGCTTAAGTCTTGTGATCTAAATAATATTATATTAAAATAACTACTTATATCCACAAGTTCCGAGGCACAAGAAGAATTAGAGCTTAGCGGTAATGATACAAGACCTAACCCTAGTTGTTGTAAGTTATTGTAGAATCCATATTCATTTTTTAAAACTGTACAAAATAGAAAATTAATTTATATTTTGTATATGGTTGATATGGTCGTTGGGTGACTTCGATTTTTTTATTGTCACCCCGTGGCTTGACCACGGGGGCCAGTAAAAATGACCACACAAAATGTTGTTTATATATTCCGCAATCAAGTCTTGGAATGACACAACCTAATTGCCGATCAAGTCACGGTATGACACAACCTAATTGCCGATCAAGTCACGGTATGACACAACCTAATTGCCGATCAAGTCACGGTATGACACAACCTAATTGCCGATCAAGTCACGGTATGACACAGTACAAAACTATATAACAAAAAACTATTTATGTTGAAGATAAAACAAGAAATATATAAAAATAGCTTACAAATAATATTAAAATTGCTGTTTGCTTTGCTATGTTTTTTTATAATATTATTTCCGCTAGTGAGTTATAAAATAAATATTCATAGCAGAATCTTTCCGGCAATGGAAATGATATTTATTTATTATTTTATGTCATTATATTCCTTAAATATTTTTAGCATATTTTTTCTCGGTCTATTTATAGATCAAATGAGTGGTATACCTATCGGTACAAATTCGCTAGTTTTTTTATCAGCATATACGATTTATAAGTTATCTTCAAAATATTTTGTAGCTAAAAACTATTTAATAAATTTCATTATTTTTTGCGTTTATTGTTTATTTATATTGAATTTTAAATATTTACTAATAACGATCAAGAAGTTAGAAGCAGATGAATATTTAATAATTTTCTTTCAATTTTTAACAACTATATTTTCTTATAATATAATTCGTCTTATACTTGACTCTCCTATGAATTACTTTAAAAAGTATGCTAAATAAGAAAATACTACATGGTGAGTTAATTTCACGAAGAGCCTTTGTAATCGGATTAGGTAAACTCGGATTTTTATCGTTGCTTGGAATAAGAATGTTTTATTTACAGCTTATTAAAAGCGAAGAGTATAAGACTTTATCGGATAAGAATCGTATTAATTTCGTTGTACTTCCACCGACTAGAGGAAGAATTTACGATGTAGACGGCAATATTTTAGCTACTAATAAACCATGCTATCAGCTAGTAATAGATAGGAGCATTAATAATAATTATAGGGATGAATTAGAAATAATTAGTAATATTCTAAATTTATCTCCGGAAAAATATAATTATATTGAGCGAAAAATTAAAAAATCTAGTCGTCACACTCCTTTAATAATATTTGATCAACTTGATTGGCAGCAAGTATCAATGATTGAAGAACAAAAGCATAAACTCGCTTCAATATTTATTGATATAGGTTATTTAAGGTTTTATCCTTTTTCAAGCATTACTTCTCATTTAATTGGTTATCTTGGTCAAATAAATGAGCAAGAGAAGCAGGAATTAAATATACATAGTCTAAGCGATTTTAATATCGGTAAATCCGGTATTGAAAAATATTACGATAACAAACTACGAGGAGCATTTGGTTATAAAAAAGTTGAAGTAAACGCTTACGGTAAGCAGGTAAGAGAAATAGCAGGAACCCCTACTAAATCGGGTGAAGATATGCATTTAAATATCGATGCGTCTCTTCAGCAAAATATCCAGCAATATTTAAATCCTAAAGGTTCTTCGGCAATAGTTATGGATACTAAAACTGGAAATGTACTAATTTGTGCTTCCACCCCAGGTTTTGAATCAAATCATTTTAGTAAATTATCGGAAAATTATTGGCAAAGTTT
This sequence comes from Candidatus Rickettsia kotlanii, assembly GCA_030295365.1. Classification (GTDB taxonomy): domain Bacteria; phylum Pseudomonadota; class Alphaproteobacteria; order Rickettsiales; family Rickettsiaceae; genus Rickettsia; species Rickettsia kotlanii. The sequence continues at coordinate 1,148,401 of AP027062.1, read as the reverse complement.
AACGAGTGATCCTTATAAGCCTTTAATTAATAAGGTAATACAAAATTCTTATCCTCCAGGCTCGGTTTTTAAAATAATTACCGTACTTGCCGCCCTTGAAGTAGGCATTAATCCTAATAAAACCGTTTTTTGCGATGGTAGCTCTGCTCTTGGTACTAATAGCTTTAGATGTTGGAATCATAGCGGACACGGAACGTTAGATATGATGTCTGCTTTAAAGCATTCTTGTAATATTTATATGTATGAATTAGCAAGAATAGTAGGTCCGGATAAAATTCTTGAAGTTGCAAAAGAATTTGGCCTCGGCTCAAAAACTGGTATTGATTTAGCTCCTGAAAGTAGTGGGTTTGTACCGTCAAAAGAGTGGAAAAAGAAAAAATTAAAGCTTCCTTGGTCAATAGGAGATAGTTTTAATTTAGCAATAGGACAGGGGTTTCTAGGGGTAACACCGATGCAGCTTGCAAGGTTTATTACGGCTATTGCAAGTAACGGTAAACTGTATACGCCTAGAATATTAAAAAATGATCCGGAATTTTATAATGTCAATATTAAGCCCAAAAATATCACAATAATCCAAAAAAGTTTGTATAATACCGTTAATGTTGTGGGAGGTACGGCGTATTATAATAGAATTTTAGGCAAAAATAGGCAGCTCGCTGGTAAAACCGGTACTTCGCAGGTACAAGGTAAACTAAATGCTAAAGATGATTTAAGCCGTAAATCTATTGTTTGGGAGAGGCGTAATCATGCCTTGTTCTTAGGCTTCGCTCCTTATCACGATCCTAGTTATTCCGTTACCGTCTTTATTGATCATGGCGGAGGCGGTAGTAAAGTCGCCGCCCCTGTAGCTCGTAAAATTATGTCGGACGTGTTGGATAAATATTTATAGCTTTTTTCAGTTTGTAGTTTGTGCTATTATGGTGTCGTAATGTGTTATTAATTAAAGATAGGTCACAGGATGGCAAGACTGAATTTAACTATTCTGGACGAACTAAATAATAGTTTAGCATAGTCAGCAAAAAACTTAGACAGATCAAAAGGGTATATTAGTACGTAAAGCAATTGGATATTATCTACAGGAAATATAAGAAGATTCAGAAGATGCTAAAATTGCTTTGCAAAGAACTTAATGCCCCTGGTTTTAAAACTTACACTACTGATGAAGTTAGGGAATGTTAAAAAGACAAATGTTTAAAGTTATATGAGAAAATAAGGCACGTGCAGAATTAGCTGAATTGTGTGGTATCCAGAAAACAACTTAAAATACTAATAATATTAGTATTTTTAACTAGATCCCGTGATCAAGGAACTAGGTGACAATGGCAAAACTGATCCAATGCTAGCTTTATATAATTATATCTTAACTCATATTATAAAAAATACTTTATTTTAGTTAGTAGTTTGTGTTATTAATAACTAGGCTTTGCGTGCGGAAAATTAAATTAATCTATTTTTTGTTGTAAATCATAAGATTTTTTTGAAATAGGAATAACTACAAAAATCTTATTAATTTTCTTTTACAAAACCTAGGATTATTATAGAGGTATATATGTCTAAGAAAAAGCAGGACGACCAAATAATAAAAGAATTAGAAGAAAGACTAGCAAAACTTAAAGGTACTCCTCCATCACTTGAAGAATTAGAAGAAAGGTTTGCAAAGCTCCAAGATAGACCTTATATCCCCACAAAAAAATCCAATAATGAGGTAGACGATCTAATTGAGCAGCTACAATCTGAGCTTAAACTAGAACAAAAAAGTAAAAGCCTTAGTGATCAAAAAGACCAAGCAATACGTGATAGGCTAGATAAATTGAGAGAAGACAGCCCTATAATGCAAAAAAAGACACTTATAGATCTTTCTTTTAATGATACTAAATCAATAATTACCGATACTATAGATTCTCAGGCAGATATAGCTAGTTCATATGCTAATTGCTCTACCGAGTTAGAGGAGAAAAAAGCATTACTCCATTTAGCTAATAATCTAACTGAAGCGAGAGATATTATTAGGGATATACCTCCTATATCTAAAGAATATGCGCCTAAACTATTAGATGTTATTGCTAGTGGGTTAGGTAAAATTTATGAAGGAATAAAGAAAATAGCTTCGCCTGCAGTTAATATTATAAAAGACATAGGTAGTAGTCTTGTTAATTCGATTAAATCACTTCCGCACAAATCTGCCAAGCAACAAATAAAATTAAAGAAGTTATATAGAACATATGCTGATTTGAAAGGAATAAAGCCAAAGATAAAAGAAGAGTTTCTTAAAAAACATTATGAGCGAATTGATCAGCTACAAACTCCTAAGGAAATATTTGTAGAAACTGTCAAAATTACTAAGTCTATAAGGATAGCTGGAAAACAAAAGATAAATAATCTTAAACAACAAATGATTAATAGAATGAAGCAGCAAAGTCCTACTACTTTTATAAATAATAATTCATTTACACCGTCTAATACTCCTGCTAATAAAGCAAGGTCTCCCAAGAGCAACCAAAGGTAAATGCTATGTCATTCCTGCGAAAGCATGTATCTAGAAAAAGAACCCTTAATATTGGACAAAATTATACCCTTAACAAAATAAGCATATAAAAAATTTTTTATATATTCTACTGGATCCCCGCTTCCGTGGGGATGACATACTGAATGTTTGTATAAGGACCAAGATATTTAAAGATTATTCTACTCCTTTCATTTCACTTGTCTTAGCTTTATCAAACGAAGTATCTTTAATTGATGCTTCGGTAAAATCGGCATTTGTTAGGTCGGAGTTATTAAAACCCACCTGATCAATTTTAGCTAATTTAAATATACTATCTGTTAGTATTGAGTTTGAAAAATCTGTTTTAGTAAGTATTGCTGCAGAAAAATTAGCCTCTTTTAAAATAGAATTTTTTATTACCGTATTTGTTAGGTTAGCATTTTTAAAGATACTATTTGAAAAATCTACTCTATCAAATATTAAGTTGCTCAAGTCAAAATTTGTTAAATTCATATTTGCTAAGTGAGTTATTTTTTGCAAATCTTTTACCGAATTTATTACTATATTATTTGGTAGAATTTTGTTCGAATTATCACTATTAAAAATAATATTATTAGAAACATTAGTATTAATAAAACCGGAATACGCTTGGTAGTTAATATTATTTATTTGCGAATTAGAAAGGACGGAGTTAATAACCGCAGTATTTGTTAGATTGGAATTTATTAGAGCTACTTGGTTTAAATTGCCTAAAATAATTTTAACATCTGAAAAATTTACGTTTTGTATTAAAGATTTAGAGAAATTTATATTATTAAATTGTCCGTTAGTTATATTTGAGTTTATTATTTCACTACTGTTTAAGTCAGTATTAATCACTATAAATTGTTTAAAATCATTATTGCTAAAAGTATTATTAGTACAGCTAATATTATCTAAAGTAATATTTGAGCCTTTAGTTTTATTAATCCTTACAAAATTAGCATGACTATTTTTTATTGATAAATTATTAAATTTATTATCATTTAGACTCATATTATTTAATATAGCATTATCGATTTTAAAATGATTTAAAACTGAACTACTAATTGTACTATTTTGTAAATCACATTTAGTAAGGATAATATTTTGTAATGTTGAATCTTGAAAGGAAGCGTATGAAAAGAAAGAGTTATTACTTTGTACGTTATTAAAATTTACTTCATTAAAAATACTTTGTGTGAAGTTAGAATCCTTAATTATTACTGCTGTTAATTTAGTTTGACTTAGGTCGCTAGATTCAAAATAATTATTAGTAAAATTGGTATTATTTATTATACTTTTTTCTAAATCTGTACCGTAAAATATTGAATTTGTTATATTAGTATTTTTAAAGCTATTATTCTTTAGGTTAGCTTTTTGAAAATTAACACTGTCGATAGTATTATTGCTCCATAATACATGACTCAATTTAGAATTTTCAAAGTTGACATTTCTTATAGTAGTTTTATTAAAAGCAGTATCACTAAAATTTGATTGAACAAAATTTGTATTTTGTAATGTTATATTGTGAAAAATTGAACCTTGAAAGTCAGAATTATATCCAGAAATATTTTTTATTACCGAATCTGCAAAATTACTTTCTTGAATTATAGCATTTGTAAATATTGCTTTTTCTAAATTGCTACCTGCAAAATCAGCACGTAATATTTCGCAGGAAGTCAAATCTATTCCTGATAAATCTTCATGTGTTAGCTGTACTCCTATTAATTTTACTCCTTTTAAATTTGAACCAAACTTCTTTTTAAGGTTCACTTTAAGGTTTTTAGAATTTTGCGATATTATATAATTCTGAATTACCGTGCTTTGGCTATCCGTAAGTAATCCGTTCGCATCACGAGTAGATTCGGAGCAGCTGCTTAATAACAAATAAATTGTAATTATTGATATGACTTTAAGTATTTGCTTCCTCATATTCTTCTTTATTTATTCTATTTGTAGGAGGTATATGTAAGTTTAATAATTTTAATTTACGATGCAAAGCCGACCTTTCCATACCGACAAATGAGGATGTTTTTGAAATATTATTATTAAAACGACTCATTTGTGCCGATAGATATTGACGCTCAAAAACTTCTCTAGCTTCTCTAAGCGGCATAGATAACATATCAAAGCTATCTTCAAGTTTTTTAAGATTAGCACTATGTGCTAATATTTCAGAAGGTATCATATAAGGTTTGATAATTTCATTATTACCTGTAATTAACGGATTCATAATTAAAGTCCATTCAACAACGTTACGTAATTGTCTAATATTGCCCGGCCATTCATAGGATTGAAGAGCAGCGATAGTTTCATCGGCAAAGCTACGTTCTTTTAAACCTGAAAATTTTGAAAGTTGCTTAACAAAATACTTAACAAGTAGCGGTATATCTTCTTTTCTTTCATATAATGAAGGTACTTTTATAGAGGATACATTAAGGCGGTAATATAGATCTTCTAGGAATTTGCCATTATTAACTTCATCTTGGATATTTTTAGAAGTACCAGTGATGATTTTTATATCAATTTTAATATTTTTTCCGCAAGGTTTTGTAATAGTTTGATCTTTAAGGAATTTTAATAATTTTACTTGGATAGGAATAGGAATATTACTGACCTCATCTATATATAAAGTACCGTTATTGGCAAATTCTAAGATAGTAGGGCGTTTATTATTGTTTGCCTGCTTTTCCGATTCGCCGAATAATTCTTGATTGATTTTTTCCGTAGTCATACAGGTAGGGCTAAAAATAATGAACGGATTATTAACCCTTTTAGATTGTTTATGAATTAATCTTGCTGCAAGTTCCTTACCGCTACCGACTTTACCGTGAATCATTATACGACTGCTAGAGCTAGCTGCCTTTTCTATTGCCATTTTATATTTTAAAGTTACCGCACATCTGCCTACTAATTCAGTTTTATCTATAACCTTTGATTTTAAATCTATATTTTCGCGTTTTAACTTTGTTACTTCACAAGCTCTTGTAAGTAAAATAACTAATTTATCATTATTAAACGGTTTTTCTATATAATCGTAAGCACCCATTTTTATAGCATTTACTGCTGTTTCTATAGTACCGTGACCGCTAATAATTATTACCGGCATTAAAGGATAGCGTTTTTTAATTATCTCTAAAATCCCAAGCCCGTCAATTTCACTTCCTTGAAGCCAAATATCGAGTATAACTGCAGAGACTGGTTTTTCGGAAAGTATTTTAAGGGCTTGAGTACTATTAGCGGCAACCTTAGGGTTAAAACCTTCATCTTTCAAATTTGCAGCAATGAGATTTCGTATACTCTCTTCATCGTCTACTATTAAAACATCTAGTTGTGACATTATAATTTACCTTAAATATTAATACTAGGTTCTTACGCACGATTTCTAAAAAGATTTAATTTTAGCCATTTTTGCTACAAATTATAAGATTTTTTTTGAAATATGAATAACTAATTCTTTCAAAAATCTTATTAATTTTCGCTAAAAAATATTGTAAAATAGTAAATCAATTAGAAATCGTGCGTAAGAACCTAAATATATACGTTAATGCCGAATGTAAAAGAAAGCAACATTTTTTTATAACATTTTTGTCACAATAGCTATTTATAATGCAAAGGTTGGCTAAGATTACATAATATTAAAATTATTTAAGGAATTTTAATTAATTTTATTTACAGTTTGTAGTGTTATAAATGATTATATATAATGAGGGGGGAGGATATCCAAGTCGTTATTGCAAGCGACTGTAGGGAACATAGCAATCTCATGAAATAATAACAAACTCCTGAGATTGCTTCGTCAATTATTTCGTAATTTCCTCGTAATGACGACGACGATTGTGTATCCAACACTAAAACCGATTTTAAAAATTATGCTTAACATCTTTTTAATTATTATTTCATTATTTATTTGCTTAATAACCTACCTATTTATCAGCAAAACGGATATTTTTACAAATTTATTAATTTTAAATAGCTTCACGACTTTAGCGAGTTTATTTATTTGTTGTTTAGGTTTATACTCGGGCAATAGTTCATATTTGGATATAGCAATTATTTATTTTCTTCTAAGCTTTATAGCAACAAACGGATATTTAAAATATTTCATAAATGAATCGAATGAAAACAAAACAGATTGATAGACATCTTTCCAAATTACCTCTAGAAGTAGAGTTTGGGGAGATGTCTAATACGGTAATTTTAGGGTGCGGTCTGAGCGGCATGTTAACAGCGCTTTCTTTCGCCCAAAAGGGTATAAAAACTACTATATTCGAGAGTAAATCGGTAAAAAGCCTAGAGTTTTTTAAAGATATAAGAACTACTGCTTTAACACCACATTCTAAAAATTTCTTATTCTCTATTGATATATGGGAAGAGCTTGAGAAGTTTGTAGCAGAAATGCAAGACATATATGTAGTAGATAATAAGGCTTCAGAGATATTAGACTTACGAAATGACGCTGACGCTGTACTTGGATATGTGGTTAAGAATAGCAACTTTAAAAAAATGCTATTGTCAAAAATAACTAATAATCCGTTGATAACATTAATTGATAATAATCAATATCAAGAGGTTATAAGCCATAATGACTACTCGATTATAAAATTTGATGATAAACAAATTAAGTGTAATTTATTAATTATATGTGACGGAGCAAATTCAAAAGTGAGGTCTCATTATTTTGCTAATGAAATTGAGAAATCTTATCAAACTGCTCTTACATTTAATATTAAGCATGAAAAGCCGCATGAAAATTGTGCTATGGAGCATTTCCTGCCGCTTGGTCCTTTTGCTTTGCTGCCTTTAAAAGATCAATATGCTTCATCCGTAATATGGTCAACTTCTTCTGGTCAGGCTGCTTTAATTGTTAATTTGCCTGTAGAAGAAGTTAGATTTTTAACTCAAAGAAATGCCGGTAATTCCCTAGGTAAAATTACTATTAATAGTGAGATTAATAGTTTCCCACTAAAAGCCCGTATAGCAAATAGATATTTTCATAACCGTATAGTGCTTATTGCCGACACTGCCCACACAGTACATCCGCTCGCCGGACAAGGGCTTAATCAGGGTATAAAGGATATAGAGATTTTGAGTATGATCGTTAGTAATAATGGCACATTACAAGAATATCAAAAGCTAAGGCAAGAGGATAATTTTATTATGTATAAGCTGACTGATGAGTTAAATAATATTTTTTCAAATTATTCCAAAAATTTAAGATGTTTAAGACAAATAGGATTTAAGGTGATAAATAATTTTAAACCTGTAAAAAACTTGATTACTAGCTATGCGATGGGGCAGAGGTGAGTGTTTTTTGTATTATTTCTAGCTAGTTCTTGATGTCATCCCCGCGCAAGTGGGAATCTAGTAATCAAGTAATCAAGAATCGATAAAAGCATTGTTTGTTTATACTTTTTAAAAGATGGATTCCCGCTTCCGCGGTAATGACATAGAATATGAAATAACATAGAGCATAATTTTATGAGATATGCATGAGTAAAGAAAATTTAAGCAGTAAATCATCTATGAATACTCCTGAAGCAGGAATAATGCAGCAGGAAAAAGAACGCTGCAAGAGGATACGGCACTTTACGGTGTTAGAGTTGCTCGTGCCGGGATCGTTACAATTGGAGTAGCAATCGAATTGGTACAGGAGGGCAGTAAAGTTATCGTTAGTTCTAACGTTGAAAAAAAGTAGCAAAAGCTTATGATCAGGTTAACACACTTCAGCAAGGTGCAAAAATTAAAGAAAAAGGTTCCCCAAGTTTCGGTTTAGCCGATAAGGCATTAAATAAAATCAGGACACTACCCAGTGGTGAAACTGCAGCAAATGTTCTAGAGAAAACAGTAAGACATGCGGCTAGAATTGGTGGCGTTGCAGTATCGTTAGTCCTTAATCCTGCTCCCATCGGGGTTGGGCTTGCTGCACTTTCTTTATTAGCCGTTGCTTATAGTGTTGGAAGAGAAACTTTAGAAGTAACAGAAGATAAGCGTTTAGATAGAAAGAAAAAAACTTTAGAAAATATTAAAGCTAATTATGTGAAGCAAGCAGAGTTAGTAGTTACTACTCGAATAGATATAGTCCTGAACTTAAAAATTTCTTGGATACTCAATTACCTAAAATTTACCAAGAAAAAGTTGAACCTGAAAAATTAAATACAACTAGAACTAAAGAGATTTTAAAAGCAATACAAGGAAGGATACTACCTTAGAGACGTTATCTTTAGTAGCGTGAGCAAGTTCTGTGGGTGGTATTGATGCCACGATCGGAAAATAAATAAGCTTTTTTAATCCTTGATCAGAACTAATGGCTCCTGCTACATCAAACCGAGAATAATTAACTTGTCTATCAATTCTACTATACGGCATAAATGAAAAATCATCCTTAGTAGTTAATATGTTTTTTCTTTTGTAAAATCATTTATATTTGATAAAACGGCATGTCCTTTACTATCGGTTTTTACTATAAAACCAAGATCGGTAACTAAAATTAATCTTTTATCTTGAGATATAATGTTATTATTGTCTTTAGCATAAACTTTTGCTAGAAATAACCCCTTGGAATAGCTGCCTGCTTCTTCTAAATTAAAATATTTACTGAAATCTAAATCGGTATAATGAAGTAAATTTAAATTTTGAGAGTTAACTATTACTGCCTCTTGAAATACCTCGGAAATATTATACTCATTAAAGGTATATTCATTTATAAAAGTCGGATTTTGGAAAATATTATATCTATTTGTTTGGCTGATTAAATGATTAACTTTTTGCTGATTAATCTTATCGATTTCTAAATATAATTTATCTATGTCAAGTGAATATATGGGAAGCTTTCTTTCGCCGGCTAATGAAAGAATAGAACCGTTGGACATTAGCTTAACTTCTTTAGGGTTACCCGGTATTTATACGATTTGAAAATAATCTGAGCCGAGTGTTAAATTATCCGATGTTTTAACACCTTGATTTACTTTAACAAGTAAAGCTCTTGAGGCAAACGTATCTACTTTAAAACTATGCATAGTAGTAATACTTTGGGATGGAAGATAAAAGCTCAAAATTTATTTTTTACTCGATTTAAGAATATCATCGGTTATTTCTTTCGGATTTTGCCATGTATAGTTTTTTGCCTGCAACTCCTAAGAAAGCCAGTTTATCCTGCGGTAATAAAAATAATTCTAAATGTTTTTTTATTTCCTCACCCAAAACCGGTATATTTGTGGTAATTATAATTATCTGTTCCGGTTTTAGTTTATTATCTTTAACAATTGTAGCAGTACTATTAGTGATTTTTAAATATGAGGATAGACTTGGAATTAATACATTTTCTTTATAAGAATATCTTATTATTCGTATTGAATTTGATAGAAAACAGTAATTTTTCTTTAGTTGAAAATTTTATAAACTCTATTCTTTCTTCTAGAGTTTTAGGATCGATAGGATAGTTAAAAGCTATTTTAGTTTGAACGAATTTTTTGGAAATATCGATATTATCCTGTAGATAATTCATTTCTTTAATTATGTATGCTACTTACACAGCTTTACCTACAGAAGAGCAAAAAAATTTTCTACAACAACAAAATCTATCTACTCAACGAAAAGCGCTACTTCTAGGTGTTGCACAATATTATTATAAAAATAATAGTGACCATAAGGATATATTACCACGCATTTTGCAAGAGCTAGAAAGATATCTGAATAATAATCAAGAGGTTCAATAAAAAGTCTGTAATGTAACCAGTGTAAGTCCAAAAGTAGTTAAGGCAGTAGCTAGAGCTAGAAGAGATTTGATGAAATGAGAAGATGCATTAAACCCTGATACTATTGATGCAAGTAAAAAATTTGCTCCTTCAATTATTGAGGTTATAAAACAACCATATAAAATTGTATTAGATGGTCCACTTAGCAATAAAGCTCATGCTGAAATGAGAATAATACAGTATATAAAAGCACAACTTCTAGATCATGATAATCAATTAAATGCAGTAAGATATATAGGAAAAGGGGGGAATTAAAGATTAAGGACGCCCCGCTTAAAATAAACCGGAGAAAGAACATAGCAAAGATAAAGAAAATGAACCTTTGAAAAAACAAAGACAAAAGAAATTGACTGCTGACACTTCTTCTAGTGAAGCTGAAGCAAAAAATGAACCTAGGCAAAAGATAATTGCTGCTACAGTTTATAACTTTCCCTTTTCTGCAGCACAAATACAGCCTATCATTTCTATAATACAACCAAATGTACCTTACTACACTTGGAGGAAATTACAAGCTGAAAAACAATACGATGAAGTAACTTAAAAGTCAAAACTTAGCTTTTGAAAAAACAAAAGCAGATCTTGTTTATGCACAAGAAAATACCATAAAAATCTTTCAGCGGATGGGTTATACCAGGAGCTGTTAAGATATCCTGATGTGTCGGTAGAATTTCTTCAACTTCCTATTTCAGAAAAACAACAGCTAAATAAAGGAAAAGGAGCAAATAGTAAATCTAACGGTATTACTGCAGAAGACAAAGAGAATGCTTATAACAGATACTAAATATCTTTATGAGGCTCGTGATATTAAAACAATCGCTCCGGCATTAATAGATGAAACAAAAACTAATTTGGCAATTTTTCCCCAGATCAAAATGATCCAGATTATGAAACGAAGAGTGAAAACATAAAAAATATACAAGAGTCATTTCCAAAATTAACCAAAGAAAAGCCTATAATAGGAATTTATCATATACCTGGGAGGATAGGACATTGGACAAGCTTTGCTATCTTAAAAGACGAAATGATCAAAGTGGTACTACTTTATAAAGCTTCTATGGGAGGTAATTGTCCAAAAGATATTCAGAAAGCAGCAGAAATGTATTCTAATGGTCAAACTGTAAAACCCATTGTAAATAACTCCAAAGAATCAGGAGGACATTTAACTAATAAGGGCGTTGATGTTAATTGTGGTATATATGCTTTAAAAAATGCCCAAATAATATATCAAAATAAAAATAAAAAATTTTATTGAAAATTTTACAACTTGGGGCTTTGGCCCTTTTACTGAAGCACAAGCAGCAAGAAATGATCAATTTTAAAAAATATGTAATTGGTACATAAATCAGTTACTTGATCAGAAGATAGAATCACAGTTAACGAAATACATCTCTGACTACCATAAAGAAGAACTTAAAATGCTTCAAACAATATTAGGCATAGAGAACTGTGAAATATTAGATAGTACATTCTCGACTACTAAATATAATAAATAATAAGCCTAAATTATATTTGGACCTTGTGGGAATAAAAGAAAAATCAGGTGAGTATAGCTATAAATATCAAATATCTACTCCTATAAGCAATGCAAAGTTGGTAAAAGAAAAATTAGAGAAAGTTCTTGGTATATCATATGATGAATCAAAAGAGACTAAGCCTATAGAAGGCATAAGTTATATTGTAGCTCCTGATGAAATTAAAACACTGATAAAACTAACATCACATATTGAAAAAAAGAATGTTGAGGCAATTAAGATAAATTTAAAAGCTGCTTATAAAGCTGATGTTGTTAATCTACCAAATGTTCTGAATGTTAATTACGATTAAGAAATAATAGCAGAATATACAATGAGTGTATCCCAGCCGACTTCACATGTAAATCCTCTCAATTTATCTTCTCATTTGAGTCCTAGGAATCGTGATAAAGAAACACTGGATCCGTATCTTAACGCACAAAATAAGGATATAAATTTTCCAGGAGACTCTAGTCATCAGTTAAGTTCTAATAGTAGTGATAAGGATATGCAAACTACACCCCCACCTGAATTTAATGAAACGATAGATGACTTAAAAGCAGAAAATCAAATCCTCCAGCAAAAAAATGAAAACCTAGAAAAAGATAATAACAGCAACGAAGAACTAAGTATAATCTGTAAACCTATAAATTTTTATGATAACATTATGGCGGTCCCTTCAAAAAGCCTAAATCCTACTTCTTTCCGCTTTCAACCACTTGGCAGCTCACCTCAAGATACTCCCCAAGCTCTGTTCCTACTGATGATGTAGAAAGTGGTGAAATGCGCTCTACACCTAACAGTATTGAGGAGTTGCAAAGTAAAAGCTCTAGCGCTTCTCAAGACTTATTATCTAGTAGCAGTAGTGAAGAAGAACTAATATTTAATAGGAACATATTACCTCCCGATAATGAGTTGCCACGTAAAAATTCTAGCACAAATACAAATAAACGCAAACATATTGCCCGTGAGAATGAAGAGTTAAAGCTAAATGATAGCGAAGATGAGGTAATAGCAGTGTTAAGCAGCAGTTAAGTAAAAAACTTAAAGTAAGCAACTTTGATGAGGTGATGCCCATACTTTTTGATCTAGTCAAAAACTTAAAATTTAGTAATCTTACTCGCGTCGGAAAAGAAAACCTTACTAATTTATTATTACGAGAAGAGCTAAATATAAATGGAAAATATAATTGAACCGAGCGTTTAGCGGCTGTAAATGATAATAAAGAGTTACTGAATAAGTTTGATAGAGAAGCGGTAATTACGGCAAATATAGCTTTTAAAGCAATTGATACAAAAGCAGCTGCAAAAACAGGCTCAGTAGAAATTAGAGCAGAACATAATCATTTAACTAATTATACTAATAACACTAAAGCACTAATCGCTGAAATTCAAGCAGGTACTATTAATAAAAATACGGTAATAGCTACTGAACATAAGCAAATATGGCGAAAATCTTGGTATGAAAGACGTAATTAAAATAACAACTATATTAGAGTATAATGAAAAAAATCCTGATACTCCTATAAAACGACCTGCAGAACTAGAAAATACACCTATATTATAAGATGCTCTTTATATATAAGATAGCTAAAGACAATAAAAATATGACGAGCGTAATTAATGAGATTCGTGGTACAGGATATAATGTAATTGCAAGTGTAGGCTCTAGTCATCTGGTTAATTTAGAGAAAAACTTAGAAAACGGTAAAAAACATGATATAGAATTTAGTCACATACCTAGAAAAATACTACAGAAAGCTTTAAATATTGGAAGTGCCATTCCAACAGGAATGGTTAACATGAGAGCAAGCACTAAAGGTAATAGCATGGTACAACAGAAAGCTTTAAACGATCAGTCAAGAAGAAATATCTCAACGGGGAGATAACTCTATATAGAAGAAAAATCTTTATTTCCCAGGAATAAATGTGTTTCTTTTTTGCTTAAATCTCACTTGGTAAAGCTAAATCCACCTCGCTCAAAATAAGTTCTTTATCCTTTACATAGGTAATTGTGTTTAAGAAGTCAAGATAAGAGCTAATTTTTTGGCTTTTCCTTTTTCTACAAGTCTTTTATAAAAAGGGTTCACTGCAGCATTATATCCTACAGACGTAACAGTTGCCATATATAATGCTACCCGCATCGTTTTTCTACCATCTTTAGTTTTTGCTAACCTAACACTTAAACCTGAAAAACTTGATTTTCTGCATCCGCCGTTTGATTTATTCATAAAAGTGAAAGAAATTGAAGAATGGCGCACCCGAGAGGAGTCGAACCCCTAACCTTATGATCCGTAGTCATATACTCTATCCAATTGAGCTACGGGTGCTAAGTTTGAAGTATTTTTAAGCCTTATTTCTTGTTGCTAACATACGAAGGAGCATATATAAAAGCATAGCATTTGTCAAGAAACATAGAGTATTCTTATGTTTCTCTGAATAATAAAATATAAAAGAGGTTCATAAATTGATATGAGAAATAAAATTAATCATAATTTACTTACTTTGGATTAATATGACTGCACAAGCAGACAATATATCGGAAAGTGCTAAAAAAAATTTAGCGATAATTAACTCTTTAAATGTTGAGGAAAAGTGGCAAAAAGGTAATGCAATAAATTGTAAGTCGGGAGAAACTTTATTAGGAGAAACAGAAAAATATAACTCTCCTAAGTTAAAGCGTTTGACTCATTGTAGTTGTTTTGCATATGCTGTTAGTGCAGCCTTAGGGCTTCCAAATCAGTCTCTACTTCCTCATCCTAAAAGCGATAAAGAATTTATACCTACTTTATCAAATAAGCAAGCTGAGTGGCTTGAAACAGACGGAATCAAGAACGGATGGCATGTTATGAAAGTAGGAAATCGTGATGATAGTTTTATTCAAGCACAAAAATTTGCTAATCAAGGATATTTTTTTGTATCCGTATATAAAAATGCTAATCCAAAAAGAGCAGGGCATATTGCCGTTGTAATACCAAGTAGTAAGGATATAGAGAAAATAAAAAATGAAGGACCGGACACGGCTCAAGCCGGTAATATTAATTTTTCCTGTGGCTCTTTGAAAAAGGGTTTTAGGAATAAAAAGGATGCATTTAAAAACAACGAAATAAAATTTTATTATTATAAAATATAACAGATGTCATCAGTAAGGTAACCGGATAGTTTTTATTCTATGTCATTCCTGTGGGGCATTGCCTGTGTGGATCGATTTCCTGTTGTCATCCCGTGGCTTGACCATGGGATCTATAAATATGATAAAAAAATACTAGTATTTTTAACTGGACCCAGCAGGTACAGGCTACGGGGTGATAATAGTGGAGTCGATCTATGCAGGCAATGTCTTCCTGCAGCAACGGGCCCACCAGTGTTTTAAGTTATTTTTTTGGATACCGTGGTCAAATCACGGTATGACACAGTGGATTTTACTGATTCACGCACCAATGTCTTGCGGGAATGGTGCCGATTTATGCAACAACGTCCCTGGTTTGTAGGGATGACATAATCAGCTTTTTTAGTTATTGGCTATTTTAGAGATTTATGCAACAGCATCTACCCATGAAATTTCTATGCTACCGGTGAGATCCACTTGAGGAGTTTCGCTGTAGCTTGGTAAGCTATCATACACAAGATGAGCTAAGCCGGCTATGCCGTTTACTATCCTTGCTGTATTTTCATAAGCAAATTTTGTTGCTTCTATTCCTGTATAAGTCGTATTTTTTAATAACTCAAATGTATTCTTCGGCGAATATGCAAGAGCTGCTCCAGCGCCAATCCCTATATCAACTGTAGGATGAGCATAAAATTTCCATGCAGCTGTTGGATATTGATGCTTTTACAAATGTAGGCATAGCCCATCCAAAAGCGTGTCCTGTCATTACTTTACCGGCTACTACTTCATAAGTACAAGCACCCATAAAAGCACTACCAAGTACTTTATAACCGTAACCAGCTGCTGTACCAGCAGATGTTGCACAACCTACAGCAGCTTCTATAGCATTTGCAAAATGAGCTGTAGCATTAGCAAAATACTCAAATGTTGCTTCAGACGCTTTTACTCCTGCATATGTAGTCGAATTATTTACTACTTTTTCAGGTGATATGTTATTAGAAATTGTATTTAAATTTAAATAGATCGCTAAATATAATTTTCCCCTTTTAAAAATTTTGATTAAATTTAATTTTTACCTAAAAAAGTAATAATTAATATATTCTCACTGAATATTATAATGCGTTATTGATAGTTCCTTTTGTGTCTTAAGTGCATTACGCACTAATAGACTGTCGCGTGTCAAGAGAGAATATAAATTTTTACTGCAATACCTAACAAATATATTCTATCATTGACCGTCTATCTCATATGTGGTTATGTCTATACTATTCTAAAAAATATTATATGTAATGATGTTATTTAAAATAAATCCTGAATGGATATTGAATTTTAGAAGTGAAATGTTAACTAGCTGGTTTAAAATATTTCCCTTTTCCGCTAGTGATTATTTTTACATTACAATTATTGCGATTGCTTACTGGCTAAATTCAAGAAAGAGATTATTTTTGGATTTAGGCTGGCTTATATCATTTGCAACATTATTGAATGTTATTATTAAAAAAGTTTTTTCTATTCCTCGTCTGTCTAGTACATTACATATGTTACCTATTAATGATGGATCATTTGGTTTCCCTAAAAATAATATCTATCACAATTATTATTAATATTATGCTTTCACGCCTATATCTTGGAGTACATAGTATATATGATATTATAGGTGGTATGATTTTTGGAGTGTTAATTGTTTTGGTTTATAGAAGTAATTTTATGTAAGCACAAATAAGTAGATGGGAAAATAGTGCTAAATCTTATCATTATATATTGGCTTTTGTGATAGGTATATGTTTCTTTTTATGGAAAGACAGTCCTTTTCCCTTACTGCTTTTATTACCAATAGGAACTTTATTGGGTTATGGTATCGTATATATTTATTTTTAAATACTGATTTGATCTTAAATAATGCTCAAAAAACTATAGATATAATTATTAGTTTCATTCTGTTATTCTTTTTTTATAAAACTTTTCCTATAATAAAAAATTCAACAATATTATTTAATTTTACACTTTTGCTTAAATTTGCTTTATTACCTGTTTTGATTTATATTTTACTTCCTATGATGCAAAGAGAACTAAAAAATAGATTAAATTTCTTTCACAAAATACCAATGTACAGATTTACAACTATTCACATGATAATCTAATATATCAAGTATTGACAAAGTACTTACATTCCTTATAACATTGAGAATGGTTGTATTATGAGTATCAAACTAGATTCTTACAAACAAGATATTGAAGATAATTTTGAAAAGCAGTAAAAAATTGATGATAGAAGTGAAATAGCTTTGCTTCAAAAATTTGCAAAAGCACATCTTAGTAAAAAAGGATCTGTTACTATTAAGATCGCAGAACATAACATAGAAGCAATAAAAATTAAAGATTCTAAGCATGGTTTGCCTTATCAGACCTATCTTAATATGCTAATTCATTCAGACGCTACTAAACTCTAAATATTATGACCACGTATAGATATAATCATGAAAAGAACGTTAAGTTATTGCATGAGCGTGGTATAGGCTTTGAAGAAATAATACAGAAATTTTATATGTTCGCATGATTACGCAAGTATATGTAGTACTTTATAAAAGGTGATAAAGATGCTATTTCCCTTAACACTTTATTTCCTAGCAGAAAAGCAAAAAAGGAATTTTTAAAAATAAGAAATAATATATGTGTTTTATAGAAGAATTCGTAAATAAAGGATATTTCCATCAATGTACCGATTTGGATCGGTTAACTGCTATAATGACAGAAACAAAAATAGCTGCGTATATAGGCTTTGACTGTACTGCTACATCACTCCACATCGGTAGTTTAATGCAAATAATGATTCTGCGGTTGCTCCAGCAGCACGGGCATAAGCCTATTGTAATTATCGGTGGTGGTACGAGTAAAATCGGTGATCCTACTTGGAAAGACGAAGTGCGCAAAATTTTAAGCAAAGAAGATATAGCTAAAAATGCCGAAGGTATTAAAAAATCTTTGTCAAAGTTTATCAAATTCGGTGACGGTAAAAGTGATGCTATTATGCTGGATAATGCAGAGTGGTTAGATTCATTTAATTATCTAGATTTTCTACGGGATTTCGGTAGCTATTTCTCGGTAAACCGTATGCTGACTATGGATTCGGTAAAACTAAGGCTTGAGCGTGAGCAGCATTTAAGCTTCTTAGAATTTAACTATATGTTATTGCAAGCCTATGATTTTTACTATTTAAGCAAGCATTACAATTGCAGCTTGCAGCTTGGCGGTAGTGATCAGTGGGGCAATATCATAATGGGAGCGGATTTAATTCGTAAAATAAGTGGCAAAGAAGTATTCGGTATGACGACACCGCTACTTACGACTAGTTCCGGTGCTAAAATGGGCAAGACTGCTGCGGGAGCAGTATGGCTTAATGAAGATTTGTTAAGCCCGTATGATTATTACCAATATTGGCGTAACTGCGAAGATGCCGACATAGTTAGATTTGCCAAATTATATAGCGAATTCACTCAAGAAGAGCTTAATAGGTTTGAGAGTTTAGCGGCAGAAGATGTTAATGCAGCTAAAAAACAGCTTGCTTATGAGCTAACTAAGCTTTGTCACTCGGAGCAGGCAGCAAAATCAGCTCTAGAAACTGCAGTAAAGATATTTGAAGAAGGACAAATCGATGAGAATTTATCTACAGTTGTTTTAGAGCAGGAAGTATTACAAGCAGGTATTAGTGCATATGAATTATTTCATGAAGCAGGGCTTGCTACTTCTAAATCGGAAGCACGCAAGCTTATAAGAGGGAATGGTGCTAAGATAAATGATAGATTAGTCGAAGATGAAAATATGATAATTGACACTAATTTCTTACTCGATAAAAATATTATAAAGCTCTCTGCCGGTAAGAAGAGACATATATTGGTTAGGGTTTGAATATTTCCCTAGATTACCATGCTCCCTTCAGTTGCAGCATTATTGTATGGATCAAATATATTATGTCTAATTGAAACTACAACTTTCAATTAGACAAATTGTATATTTTCTATCTAATGGGCCCTTATAACATAAGTTAAATTCAAATTTAAACAGTAATGACTAAAATAAGGCTTGATGAATATTTGCTGCAAAAAGGTTTTGTAACAGATATTACCATAGCACGAAGTTTGATTATCCAAGGTAAAGTACATAATAAGCATGAGCAGTTAATTAAGCCTGGGATACAGGTTAATATAAATGACACCGACATTAAGGTAAAGCTACCGAAGCATAATTATGTTTCAAGAGGGGCATTAAAATTAATTGCTGCTTTGGATTATTTTAAAATTGATCCCGAAAATTTAGTTTGTATTGATATTGGTAGTAGCACCGGCGGTTTTACAGAAGTATTACTTGAGCGTAAAGCAAAATTAATTTTTGCTGTAGATGTCGGTTATGGCGAACTTCATCCTAAATTACGCGATAATCCACACATTAAGGTGCTTGAGAAGACTAATGCACGATATTTAACCAATAAACAAATAATAACAAAGCCTGATTTAATTGTTTGCGATGCCAGCTTTATTAGTTTAACTACTATATTACCGACTGCACTAAATTTAGTTAAAGAAGATTGCATGCTTATTGCTTTAATAAAACCACAGTTTGAGGTCGAAAAGCATGAAGTAGAGCAGGGAGGAGTTATTAAAAATCCTCTCTTACATCAAAAAGTATGCGATAAAATCAAAGATTGGCTTGAGAAAGAGCATAATTTTAAAATATTCGGTATAATAGCAAGTCCAATACTAGGAGCTCAGGGGAATCAAGAGTTTTTAATATGCGGAAAAAGAAAAACGGTTATTTTTCTATAGTTTATCCTTAATTAAATTTTTATGGAAATTTAGCAACTAAATATGAAGCAGTGGTAAATGAATTTTTTAATAGTAATAGTTTTAATACTGAAAAACCTGAGAAAGGAATACAGCCACATGAAATGAAAAATTTTTTAAATCTTACCAGCAGTAGTATTCTAAAGGTTTTAAGTGCATATAGCGAAACAGATGAAGTAGATCTTTTAGAAGTGATCCAATCAGCATTAGAGAATGATCATAAATTTAAAAGGGCGGTATCAAAAATTGTTGGTATACACATGTAGGGCGTAATATGCCTTCAGAGTTATATCAACCTTGTTGCTGAAGAGCTTATATCAAATGTAGATGAGGGTAACAAGCTGGTAACGGAAATATTAAATATAGTAGGAAAGCATTTTGTCAGTGCTGAAAAGAAGCAATATGATGAATTAAAAGCAAAGTATAATATAGAAAGTTTTGAAAGTCATAAAATAAAAATCGAAATAGAAAGTGCTGATAAAAATACGGCAAAAATAAAATTTTATAGACAAAATGAACAAAAGTAATACCACACAAATATGGGCATTATTACTGTTAAAGTAGGAGAAAAATACAGTGAATTTACAGTTATAAAAACCGGTCATGATGAAGAAGGTCATTATTATGAATGTTTAATAAAGCAAAATCCTAATGGAACTGTAACAAATTATTTATTTGATTCTGAGAATCAGCTGGCAAAAGTACACCCTTCATATATTGAATCAGATATCGAAAACAATAAAGACATCGTTCTTATCAGCGGTAGGTCGGGGGAGAGAGCCATTCTCTATTTCTATAATTAATAGTATAACAAATGAAGAAAATGTTAAGCCTCCCGCCGTTATGCACATTATTCACTCTACTAGAAATAAAAACAGTGATACATTTCAATTAGATACAGTTGTAAAAAAATTAACTGATATTGCAGCAATATGTGATACTGAAATTCACTATGATAAATTTTATACTCAAGATAGTTATAATAATATTAATGAGAACGATAATATACATAGCTTCATGTAGAAGCATTTTGTTCATCAGGAAGAGACTATGATCCATCTCTAAGTGGACCAGGAGGATTATCGAGTATTTGTCCCTTTATGAATATAGTTTTACAAAAATATAAAGTTAAATATTGCTTATATATTCTAATTAGTGTATTTTTGTTGCGGATAAGCATTATAAAAATTATAAGAGGTGGGTTTATCCCACCTTTTTTGTTATAAATATCAAATATGCAAACTATTGAACAACAAATAACAAACGTAATAGAAGAATCCTTGACGGATATGGGGTTTGAGTTAGTTCTTGTTAAGTGTAAAGGTGTTAACCCTAAAGTAGTCGAGATATTGATTGATAGCTTAAACGGCGAAAAAATATCTGTAGAAGATTGTACTAAAGCAAGTAGGACTATCTCCGCTATTCTAGATGTTGAAGATTTAATAGAAACTGCATATTCTTTAGAGGTAGCATCAAGCGGTCTTGAACGTCCGTTAGTAAAGTTTAAAAATTATAATAGATTTTTAACAAGAGAAGTTAAAATCAAACTTAAAGCATTACTGAACGGCAAAACTCGTTATCAGGGTAAAATAATTAAAGCCGAAAATAATGAAATATATTTAAAATGTGAAGAACAAGAAGTACTAATTGATTATGATTTAATTAAAAATGCTAATCTAGTTTTAACTGAAGAAGTATTTAAAAAATTGCTAAAGCAATAAGAGATAATGTATGTCTAGTATAGGTAATGTAGAAATTTTACAAATTATAGATTCTGTAGCCCGTGAGAAAGGAATATCAAAAGAAATTTTGATTTCAACGGTTGAACAAGCGGTACAAGCAGCAGGACGAAAAAAATACGGTAATGAATATAATATTAAAGCTCAGATAAATAGGAAAACCGGTGAGATAAATCTTTTAAGGATCTTAAAAATAGTAGAAGATGTAGAAGATTACTTGACGCAAATCTCACTTGAAGAAGCTTTAATAAAGAATCCGGAAGCTAAAATCGGTGATGAGATATATGAATATTTACCGCCGATTGATCATGCTAGAGTATCGGCTCAAGCTGCAAAACAAGTGATAACTCAACGTGTTATAGAAGCTGAACGTGAAAAACAATATCATGACTTTAAAGATAGAAAAGGCGAAATTATAAACGGGATAGTTAAGAGAATAGAATACGGTGATATAATAGTTGACTTGAATCGTGCTGAAGCAATAATAAAAAAAGATCAATTAATTAAGGGTGAGAATTTTAAACCTAATGATCGTATAAAAGCATATGTACAGGATGTAAGGCAAGAAACAAAAGGACCGCAGATTTTCTTGTCTAGAGTAGATAACCAAATGCTAGTTAAACTATTTAAGCTGGAAGTACCTGAAATTCTTGAAGCTATTATTCAAATAAAATCAGTAGCACGTGATCCCGGTTCAAAAGCAAAAATAGCGGTATTTGCTTCGGATAGTAGTATAGATCCTGTAGGCTCATGTGTAGGTATTAGAGGTAATAGAGTAAAAGCCGTAACAAATGAATTAAACGGAGAGAAAATTGATATAGTATTATGGAGTAATGATCTTGCACAGTTTATAGTTAATGCTCTTGCACCGCTTGCCCCTGGGGAAATCACAAAAATTTTGATTGATGAGGATAGGCATAAGGTAGAAGTAGTAGTTTCGCAAGAAAATCAAAGTATTGCAATAGGTAGAAGAGGGCAGAATGTTCGTTTAGCTTCTCAGCTTACAGGTTGGAATATCGATATAATGACCGAAGAGCAAGAATCAAAAAGACGAAATGAAGAGTTCTTAACTTCTACGGAATTATTTATGGAAGCTTTAGATGTTGAAGAAGTTATAGGTCAGCTTTTATCGGTAACGGGTTTTAATTCAGTAGAACAAATTGCTAGTAGTGAGATTAGTACTTTAACAAGAATCGAAGGCTTTGAGGAAGAACTTGCCATAGAGATTAAAAATCGAGCTATTAATTACGTCGACCTTAAGAATGAAAAGATTATCAAAAAGCTAGAGGATCTAGGAGTTGAGCAAGAATTAATAGATATATTAGAATTATCGCTTGAATTAATATTAAAATTTGCCGAATATGGTATAAAGACCATAGAAGATTTAGGAGAGATGAGCGTAAATGAATTTAAAAATTTAGCTCCAAATTCTAATATAACGGACGAAAATATTAAATTGCTGATTAAAACTGCTAGACAGCATGGTGAATTGAAGGATAGTTAGTGGGTTGAATGTATGGTGTATGTCATTCTTGCAAAAGCAGGCATCCAGAATAAACAGCTTAGTAATTAGGGTATCCTATAAAAATAAATTTTAGTAGATTCCCGCTTTCGCGGGAGTGACATAAACGAGCCATCAAGCAACGCTGCTTTTAGCTAGGAATGACATAATCAAGTAGTAGACGGAAAAAACAGAAACACAAAGGTTTTAAATATGACGGATAACCAGGAAATCAAACCCAAAAAGTTGACACTTGGCAATTCAAAATTATCGCTTAATAAGTCTTTTGACTCTCTTACAGGAGCTCAAAGCTTTGTTAATGCTAAATCTAAAACGCTAGTAGAAGTTAGAAAAAGCTCTACCGGTAGTGCTACTACCCTTTCATTAAATAAAGAAAGGAATAGCTTAGATCAAACTGTTATTGATGCTAATAAGGAAGAATTTAACAGACGTTTATCTATTCTTAAAAAAGCTGCTGAGCAATCTAAATTAAATGACCCTTCAAAAATAAGCACTTTAAGTAAACTTGCAAGTATTAACCAGTATGCTAACTCCAAAATAGAACCGCTAGAAACTGATAAAGAAGTTGAACAAAAACAGCAAAATACCGAAGAAAATAAAGTAGAAGTTAGTGCTAAAATCGTTCAAGATGATGAAGATATACTATCACAAATACCTAAAAAGAAAGACGAAACTTTTGTAAAGTCTCCTTTAGTAGGAATGCGGACACGTTATGGTATAGAATCAGAGAAAGAATTAGATAAAACAGCAGATAGTAAAATAGTCGCACCAAAAATTAAGCTAGAAGAGCCACAAAAAATCAAAAAAGCTGATCTTTTCAATATGCTTAGCGACGACGAAAGCGGTAGCGGTAGAACTAGAAGTCTTGCTTCTATAAAAAGAGCTAGAGAAAAAGAAAAGCGTAAATTGGTATCACAAGCACCTGAGAAAGTATATAGAGAAGTGACAATCCCGGAAGTTATCGGAGTCGGTGATCTTGCAAATGCTATGTCTGAAAGAGTGGCTGATGTAATTAAAGAATTAATGAAACTCGGTATTCTTGCAAATGCTAGCCAAACAATAGATGCCGATACGGCAGAACTAGTTGCAACAAATTTAGGGCATACGGTAAAAAGAGTCCAAGAGTCAGATGTTGAAAATGTTTTAATTAGTGATGATAAGGTTGAGGATTTGAGAACGCGTGCTCCGGTTGTGACAGTAATGGGTCATGTCGATCATGGTAAAACCTCATTGCTTGACGCTCTTAAGTCTACAGATGTTGCTGCAGGTGAGCTAGGCGGAATTACACAGCATATTGGGGCTTATAGAGTAACTCTTGCAGACGGTAGAGCAATTACTTTTATTGATACTCCGGGGCATGAAGCTTTTTCGGAAATGCGGTCAAGAGGTGCTAAAGTAACGGATATAGTTATTATAGTGGTCGCAGCAGATGATGGAATCAAAACGCAAACGGTTGAAGCAATTAATCATGCGAAAGCAGCAGGCGTTCCTATAATTGTAGCTATTAATAAGATTGATAAGCCTGATATTGATATTGAGCGTATAAAGAACGAATTATATGTCCACGGAATTATCGGCGAAGAGGCAGGTGGTGACGTTATGATTATTCCTATCTCGGCACTAAAGAAAATTAACTTAGATAAACTTGAAGAAGCAATTTTATTAATTGCAGAAATGCAGGATTTAAAGGCAAATCCTTTCGGTGCAGCTGCCGGTGTTGTAATCGAGTCAAAAATTGCACAAGGAAGAGGAACACTAACTACTATATTAGTTCAGCGAGGTACTTTAAAAAACAGTGATATTATAATAGCTGGTACTTCTTACGGTAAAGTTAAAAAGATGACTAATGATAAGGGCCTAGAAATAGTAGAAGCAACTCCGTCTGTTCCTGTAGAAATTCAGGGTTTAAATGAAGTGCCTTTTGCCGGTGATAAATTTAACATAGTACAAAATGAGAAACAAGCAAAAGATATAGCCGAATATAGAATGCGTCTTGCTAAAGAAAAAAAAATATCTATTGCACCGCGTTCAAGTTTAGAAGATTTGTTTTTAAAAGCTTCCGGTAATAGTAAAATTAAGGAATTACCTTTAATTATTAAAGGTGATGTTCAAGGGTCGGTTGAAGCTATTTCAGGTAGCTTATTAAAATTACCAGGTGATGAGGTAAAGCTTCATATACTTCATAGCGGCGTAGGTCCGATAACGGAATCCGATGTATCTCTTGCACATGCTTCTTCGGCTATTATTGTCGGCTTTAACGTTAGAGTAGGAGCAAATGCCTTAATTGCCGCAGAAAAAGAAAAAGTCGATATTCGATATTATAGTATAATATATCATTTAATTGATGATATAAAAGCCATTATGAGCGGTATGCTTAATCCGATCGTTAGAGAGCAGTATATCGGAAGCGCAGAAATTAGACAAATATTTAATATTACCAAAGTCGGCAAAATCGCCGGTAGCTATGTAACTAAAGGGATTATTAAGAAAGGCGCGGGCGTACGCTTATTACGTGATAATGTAGTCATTCATGAAGGAAAACTCAAAACTTTAAAACGCTTTAAAGATGAATTTAAAGAAGTTAGAGAAGGATATGAGTGTGGTATAGCATTTGAAAATTATGAAGATATTAGAGAAGGAGACACAGTTGAAGTTTTTGAGCTAATTCAAGAACAAAGACAATTATAATATACTCGTTGAACTTCAAAAATTGGCTACATTATCATATAAGTACTGCGGCGTTGTTGTATGGATACTACTAAATTATCATTGCGAGTAGTCATAGACTGCATGGCAATCTCATGCAATAATAACAAACTTCTGAGATTGCTTCGTCAATTACTTTGTAATTTCCTCATAATGACGAAAAGTGAGAACCACGCAACAACGTCCTGCTTTCGCGGGCATAACATTTAGTAGAATGTTCCTTTTTGATAAATTAGTCAGTTTTAAGTAAAATATAATAAAAGTTAATAATTATTAGCCTTTATCTTGACCTCCTCATAATTTCTATTATAATGCAGTGCTGATTATAATCAGACATGAGGAAGAATTATGGCCATAACATTAATCTTTAATAAGTTACAAAATTTAATCCCACATAATACCGCTCCGAAGTCAGCCTCCTATCTTGCTAACGATGAATTTGAGTTTATAACTTCTCCAAAGCAAACTACTAATCAAGAAGAAAATACTAATCAAGAAGAAAATACTGATCAAGAAGAAAATACTGATCAAGAAGAAAATACTGATCAAGAAGAAAATACTGATCAAGAAGAAAATACTGATCAAGAAGAAAATACTGATTTTTTAGCAGCGTTAGATAATTCAATTAAGCAGTATGATGAACAAAGTGCAAGATGTAATAAAAAAATAGTAGAAGCTCAAGCTAAATATCCTTTTTTAAATTCTAAAATAATCTTCCAAGAAGCAGTAAAAGGTCAGCCAGATACTCTAGGCATCTCTCAAATCAAATTTACAGATATTTTAAATGAGCTTGATGGTAGTGAAAAAGTAACTAACACACCTAAAAGTAAAGGTTTTTTCAGTACATTTAGTTCATCATTACAAACAGTTTATGATTTGGGAGTAAAGAGTTGTAATATTATAAAAAATATATCTAGTGTTCTTTCTTCTAAAGTGGCTGAAACTTTTAATTTTGTGAGTAATAAAGTTTTTTCTTATTTAAATAATAACGCTGAAGAAACATTTAATCTCTTAGATCAACTTGAAACTTTTTCTGATAATGAGTTAGTAGAAGCAATTTTAAACACGCCTGAAAATGCATTAGATGAAGTTTTTGAAAAGATGACATATAAAAAATTGGTAGAATTAATTAATAATATTTCCGATGAACAAGCACAAAAATTAGTTAATTATATTTTACCGGAGCATTTTGAAAAATTAATGAAATTTATTCCATTAGATAAATTAAATACATATATAGATACTACCATTTCTTTAGAAGAGCTTACCGAGCAGGAACTAAAAAAATTATCAAATGAGGATATTTCTGATGAACAGCTTGAAAATATAATTATTTTAGCAGGAGAAGAAAAACTTGCAGAAAATTTTGATATTATTCCAAATAAAAATTTAGTAAGAATCATGAGTAATATTTCAAATGATAAGCTAGCAACAATAATTTTGTACGCCTCAGATGAAAGTCTAGTAAGAGTCATTGATATTATGAGCTCGGATAATCATGATTTATCGAAATCATTAGTTAGGCAAATAATAGCCTTAATACACGATAAGAAGTGTGTAAAGCAAGAATCAGGTGCAGTATCTGATAGTGATTTCGGATTCTCTGATTGTGAAGATGAAATAGAAGTATCAGACAATCAAGTAGAACACTCTAATAGTGATTTTACTATGACGTTATCAGGTGAGAAATTACCTTGTAATTATTTGGGAGTCTTTAATTATGAAGATGATGTAGTATACGTGTAATAAAGCTCTTATGTCATTTCGCTGATTACAGAAATCCAGTAATAGATTCCTGCTTTTAGCTAGGAATGGCATAATTAATTGCGATTTTAGCATCAGGAGGGCGTATGTATAGTGGCTCGATAGAGCTATTTAGTTTTATATCGCTCGACAGTTTACTAGCAATATATCTACAGATCACCCAAGCTTTAACTCGTGCAAAACGTGGCAAGGTTATTATATTCGGCAAATGCATAATTTGGTGATATATAAATTCAAGTCCGCTACCGCAACAAACTATGTTCCCTTTCTCATTTGTAAGCAGTTTTATAGCATACTCGAAATTTATCAATAACGGTTCTTCTATTTGTCCTGATTTATGAAAGACTTGCATATAAAGCTGTGAGCGATAAGCGTTTAAAAAGACATATACTTTATCATAATCTTTAACTTGAGTTATGGCTCTAAAATAAGCATATTCAAAATTGCTAACTGCTACTGCTTTAATATTCTCTTTGGAAAATAATATACCTTTAGCACTAGCAAGTCCTATTCTAATGCCGGTAAAGCTACCGGGTCCGTTAGTTACCGCTAAACAATCTAAATCATTATATGAATATTTAGCTAATTTCATCACGTCTTCTATCATCGGCATTAGATTTTCTGCTTGCATAGACGGACGTAATTCTTCTATATATGCAAGGATATTCTCATTTTCGGATATTGCTACCGATGCAGTATTATTGGTTGTGTCAAATGCTAGTATTTTCATAGGTTATTATTTGAATAAGTCACTATGTGTACCGGTATGTATATAGTGTACCAGGAGATTTTTGAAAAGCCCTTATGTCATTCCTGCGAAAGCTGGAATCCAGGCTAAAAAAATCTTGATTTTAAAGATTTTTATTATATTACTTTCTTCTTGAGTAAAGCTTTTAAGAAGCTTTACTCAACTAAATATGGAATAAAATAGTAGAGGTTTGCAGAATTAAATTAAGCTTTTTATACATTTCTTTATACGTAGAATATTTATTAATATTTAAACCTTTTGCTGATTCTTCTAATATTTTTATTGATTCTGCATTTAATGCTTTTTCCTGTTCTATTTTATGATATATCGCTTCTCTTACAAAATGCATAATAGTATCATTTTTATGTGCAGTGTGAACTTTAAGAAAATGATGTAATTCGTTTGGTATATCTATGCTCTTAGTCTAGTCATATTACATACTTATTTAATTAATTACTTAGGTAAGCATATCATAAGATAAGAAAAATAAAAGTAAAATATAGTCTCTAAAAATTATTTAAAGTATATTCAATAAAAGTTTGGCGTGCTTCAACCTGTCTATTATTATGAAATAAATATCTATTAAAAAAATAGTTTGTTAGAGCTAAAGCTTGCCGTTTTTCTTCTAATGTAATCTCACTATTATCTGAAAGTAAAAATCTTGGTAACATCAATAATTTATCTTTATAAGGTTTCCCTACTTCATATGATAATGCTCTAGCTGATTTAGGTGATACATAGATTAAATCAGTTGTAACATGGCTCACGCCGCACTTGGTAAGATCAAGCTTATAACCCGTCTCGGCAAGTAAAGCTAGCTCAAAATTAATATAGTCACGAAAACAAAAATTCTTTGATAAATTATCTAAATAGTTAATTAGAAATGAAAAAAATTTAGAATGTTCTTCTCTTTCATGAAATAATTCTTTGATTAAAGATATAACGGAATTAAAGGCATATAATTTAGCTTTATTTGTGATAAAATAACCGGTGTAAGATTTAATGAGTTCACATTTAGCCATGCCAATATGTTCATGTAATCTTGCCTGCCAAAGAAAATCTATAATATTCCCTTCTTGATATATAAATTTACTTTTTCTAGAAAATTCTTTTACAACTCCCGAATATAAACCATGATTTTTAGTAAAAACCGTAATAATAAATGTATTTTCTTTCAAAGGTTTTTTAGCAATTATTACTCCTATATCTTTGATATTCATGGTTTTTTTTATTAAATTTTCATTATTGCAAGGTAATGTAGGTTTTGTTGCATGGATAGGTTTATCCGTCATTGCAAGGAAAATTACGGAGTAATTGACGAAGCAATCCAGTTAAAAATGCTAATTTTTAACATTTTTTTAATTATTTTCTGGACTGCCGTGTTCCTTTTCAGCCGCTCGTAATGTGACGGTTTGATATCCGTACAACAACCCCCTAGCTTCCTCAGAATTTCCTGTATATGATATATTCTTATACCCTAGTTTGATTGCAGTAAATAAAGCGGCGTGATCCTCTCCTACATTTACGGTAAAATCTAAAACTTTTTCTGGAAATTCTTTACTGAGAGTTTTAAACATGTAATCAATTGCTAGCATACCGTAATATTTTACGCTAGAGGCATGATTTGTTAATATCAGCTGCTCTTCTACACTAGATAAAAAATTACGTGCTTCTTCCAAATTTCTTATTTCATAAACTATACTCATTTAATTATCTCTTTTAGGTCCTTTAAATGTGAGACGGGAGATATAAAGTCATACGTTAAATTTTCAAATTTAGAGCAGATAATCTTATTAAATCCAAGTTTTACGGCTTCTTTTATTCTTGTTTCTGCTTTTGCGGTTTTTCTTATTTCACCCGATAAGCTTATTTCGCCGAAAAAGACGCTATGTTCGGGTACAGGTTTGCCGGTTGCAGCAGATATTAAGCTCGCTGTTACTGCTAAATCAGAAGCAGGATCGGCAATCTTAAGTCCCCCCGCAATGCTTAAATATACCTCATAATTAGCAAGGTTAAGTCCTATCCTACTACTAAGCACGGCAAGTATCATTGATAACCTATTAGCATCCCAGCCCACTGCAGCGCGTCTAGGAGTTACCATATTTGAGGGTACTATAAGGGCTTGTACTTCCATAAGTAATGGTCTTGAACCTTCGATTCCTGCAAAAATAGACGTACCTATAACGTTCTGTTCTCGCTTCATTAAAAATAGTTCAGACGGATTTGTTACTTCAATAAGCCCGCTGCTGCTCATCTCAAATACTCCTATTTCACCCACACCGCCAAAACGATTTTTATATGAGCGTAAAATACGGAAATGATTATTATGATCTCCCTCAAAATATAGCACGGTATCAACTAAATGTTCAAGTATCTTAGGACCTGCTAGTTGTCCGTCTTTAGTGACGTGACAGCTTAATAAAATAATTATATTATTTTGCTTAGTATAATTAACAAGCTCATTTGCACATGTACGAATTTGCGAAACAGTGCCTGGAGGCGATGATAATTCTTTTGTGGTAATTGTTTGAATAGAATCAATCACTATTAAATTAATATTATTTTTATTAGCTTCTATACTCGCAATAATATCTTCCAAATTAGTAGCTGCTAAAATATCGGTATTATAGTGAGTTAGGTTTAGCCTTATGGCCCTTAATTTTATTTGGTTTAACGATTCTTCGCCCGTTATATATAAGCAATTCACCCTTGATGCAAAGTTACTTGCTGCTAGCTGTAGTAACAAAGTAGATTTGCCTATACCAGGGTCTCCTCCTATTAATATAGCAGAACCAAGCACTAAACCGCCACCTAGTACTCTATTTAATTCACCTATAGGAGTAGGGATGCGTAACTGCTCGGTTACATGCCCTAAAAGCTTATCGAAGTCTTGCTTGCTACCGGCTTTAACAATTTTTTGATTTGCGCTTACTATCTCTTCGACAATACTACCCCATACACCGCAATCAAAGCACTGCCCTGACCATTTAGGACTAATATTTCCACAGTTAGAACATATGTAATGCTTTTTGGTCATGTTTGTTTTTTTATGTCTTGTTACGCGGTTCCATGTCATCCCCACGAAAGCGGGAATCTAGAAAAAATAACGTTAATACAGGTACAAAATTATATACTATTAATAAAATAAACATATAAACAAGTTTTTATATTTTATATGTTTTACTGGATTCCCGCCTTCGCAGAAATGACGGTAAAGCTCAAAACCAACAGCTTACTCTTACCATATAGTTTTTCACATATAATTTCAATATTGTCATCTAAAACATAATCATCTGTTTTAGCCATCTCAATAACTATAATAGCACCGTCTTTGAGCCAATTATTTTTTATCAGCAGTTTCATTACTTTAGGCACTATATTTTTATGATAAGGGGGGTCTATAAAGACAAGATCGAATGATTTATTCAACATCTTCTCAAACTTTGCTTCTAGAGGTAGTTTAGACGTCGATCCGGTACTCGCATCCTCACGTACTAGTGTGTACGCTGCAGTACTGTGTTCAGGGTCTCCTTTAGATCCCTCTCTATAAGCTGGTTTAAAAAGATGTCTAGTAGCTTTCGGTAGATTTAAAGCATCAATATTAATGAAATTAACATTATTTTCAATGTTTAGAGATTTAGCAAATCCTTCTGCTATTTTTAATGAGGATATATCAATATCAATTAAGGTAGCAAAACCTGCTCCTCTTGATAGGCTCTCAAAAGCAAGGCTGCCGCTACCGGCAAATAAATCGAGAATATGAGTATTTTCATTAAATAATTTATTGCTGGTAAACTCACCGGAGGTCAATATACTAAATATTGCCTCTTTGAGCTTACCGGTGGAAGGTCGATATTTGATATTTTTAGCGGTAGGTATAATTTGGTTTCTATATTTACCGGATATTATTTTTAACACTTATTTAGTTATATGCTTCTTTTGTTGAGCATGATTTTTTTTCATCTTTTATTTTTGTGGCAAATCCTTTACCTTCAGTGTTAGGCTTAAATTTTGCTGCGAATGTATTAGATTTTGCTTGTTGTTTTTCTACAGTTTTATCTTGCTTTTCTTTTATTTCTACTTTTGGCGTTGTTTGGTTTAAATTATTTTGTGCTTGTTTTAAAAGATCTGGTTCTTTAGCTTTATCAATATTATTGTTATTTACATTATTTAAATTTTCTTCCCTTTCTTTAGATTTTTCTGTCTCAGCTTTTTGTCTTGCTTGTTGTTTTTCTGTTACTAATTCATCAATATTTTCAGGAGGCGGTGAGATATAGTTATCTATCCTAATAGCTAAGTTTTCAAATAACTTCTGAAGATTGCGTAAAGGTTTTTGAGTGATTTTATAAGTTCCGGTAGCGACTAGCCCTCCGGCCAAAATACCTGCTCCTAGAATTACGGCTTTAGTAGTAAGGGCCGTGCCGGTAGCCAATAACACAGGCATTGCTACGAAAGGTGCAGCTGCTACTGCAAGACCCGCTACTACGGCAAGTCCTACTAAAAATTTTTTACTTGCTAAAAAATTTGTTACGCGGCCCATGCTTGATATAGTACTTTTAGCAAGTTTTGTACAAAGCTGTCCTACTCCGGTTTTCAGAAACCAACTGCTTTTCTCTCTTGCATGAATTTTATCTTGTAATTTAGCATGTTCGTTAACATTGACAGATGTTTTTTTACCGTCTTTATCTTGATGCTCTAAATTCCCTTTAGCCTCACCTTTAGTATCATGCATCTTTGTAGCATCGTTGATTTTTGCTTTATCAAAATCTGCTCCTTCTTTATTAATTCCAGCTAGATTTGCTGCTTTTAGATTTGCTTGTTTTAGCTTTGCTTCTTTAAATATAGCCTCGGCTGCTTCTACTGCTTGCATATCGGCATTTTCCAACACTGCTTTAGTGAAATTGGCTTTAGTAAGATCGGCACGCTGCATAATTGCATTTTTAAAGTTAGCTTCCTTAGCATTAATATTTTTAGCAATAGCATCCGAAATATTTAATCCTTCGGCTTCTGCTTTTTCTAAAGTAGCATTACTTAACTTGGCAAATTGTGCAGTTGCATTAGTAAGCGTAGCGTTTGTAAGATCGGCATACTCAAGATTTGCTTTATCAAGCTGTGCTTTTGTTAAATCAGCGTTCTTAAGTTTAACACGCTGCATTATAGTTTCTCTTAAGTCAGCTTCTTTTAAAGATAGTATATTTTCAAATTCAGCATCGCTAAAATAGGCATTTCTTGCAGTTATGCCTTGCATATTACATTGTTCTTTAAATTTTGCTTCTAATGCATGTGTTTTATTCATAAAAACACCTTCAAGATCAGTAGAAACGATATTTGCTTGATCTAGAAGTGCATTATTTAAAACTACCCCCTGCATTTGAACTCTTTGCATATCTGCGTAAGCAAGCGATATACCGGTAAGATTAGAATTTTTCCATTCTGAATCTTTAATAATTAACTTTTCGGCATCGGCATTAACCATCATAACTGTATTAAATTTGCTATTTGTTACCTCTACTTCAGATAAATCTACTTTAGGCATGTAAGCTCTTGACATATCACTATTTTCAATTTTACTCTTTTTAAGATCAGCAAAAAGAAATCCTGCGTTACGAGCCGTAACATTTTGAAAAACGGCATTTTGTAAATTAGCTCCTTCAAAATTAGTAAAATCTAAATTACAATTTGAGATTTTGATATTCTCTAAGTTGGCTGAAGCAAATAATGTATTTTTCAGGTTAAGATTAGTAAGAGTTTTACCTGATAAATTAATCGCTGAAAGATCAGGAACTATATTTAAATCTTCTGAAAGATTTTTTTGCTTTCTAACAAATTCGGTAAGAGATAATTTTGTATTGGATTGTTTGGCTGCTTCAGCTAAATATAGATCAAATTCAGCAGAAGTTAATTTTATATATTCTTTCGGTATATCCCGCTCTTTGGCAGTTGAACCTATAATATATGATGGGTCTAGTTTTATTTGTATTTCTTCATCTTTTAACTGCTCAAAAATACCATCTAAACCCTTACCGCAGAACATTCTAAGATTATCTAAAGCATATACTTCAGTTTCTAATTTGTTTACTTCATGCTGTAACTTATTGATTTTTTCTAGTTCGTTTTGTTTGTGTCTAGCAATAGTTTCTGTACTATACCAAAAAGCATTTAAAAGATTGGTAGCAATCCCAGGATTATCTAAATTTTGCT
Organism: Candidatus Rickettsia kotlanii; assembly: GCA_030295365.1. GTDB lineage: Bacteria > Pseudomonadota > Alphaproteobacteria > Rickettsiales > Rickettsiaceae > Rickettsia > Rickettsia kotlanii. The sequence goes on along the minus strand of AP027062.1, from coordinate 1,114,001 downwards.
TTAGAGTTTCTAACTCTTCTTGCTTAGTCTTTAGCTCTTTTGATTTGATTTCCCATAAAGTGTTTTCGCCTTCTCCAGCCAAAATATATTTCTTTGTCTTCGTAGTTTCGTCTATAACTATTTCTTTGATACGTTCTTTTTCTAAATCTTTATCTATATATTGATTTAATCTTTCAAGATCTGAAAAAGATAGTTTTATATCTCGTATTTTATCTTTGAGATTGGGGATTTTATAGTTATCATAATCATAATCTTTATAATTAAAATCTGTATAATGAAGATTTGCTCCTCTAAAGTCGGTACCGATAAATGTACAATCATTAAATTTTACATTTGTTAAATCTGAATCACATAATATGGTATTTGTTAAGTCACAATTATTAAATACGGCATCTGTTAGTATTGTACCTTGGAAATTAGCATTGGCTAAATCTGCGTTAATTTCCATATTTTCTAAACTAGTAATGATAATTTTATCATTATCTTCAGCAAAATATTTATTTTTGATAAAATCATTTAGCGAGACACTAGGGTTATCTTTTATATAACCAAGGTAATCGTTTAGGTCTTTTTCTTCACATTTATATATATTAAGATTTGTCATGTGTATTCTATATGATTAGTTAAAATATGCTAACAATAACACATTACTAATTATTTTTCCAGTATCTTATTATTTATTTCTTTATAATCTCCGGGTCTTAGATTATCTATTGTAAAACTACCATATTGAATCCTAATTAATTTGTTAACTTTTAGTCCAAAATGCTCGAATATTCTTCTAATTTCACGATTTTTTCCTTCAAATAAAACTACTTCAAACCAAGAATTAGTCTTATTTTGCTTAAGTAATTTTATCGAATGAGGATTATAAAACATCCTGTCAATTTCTAAATTTTTATAATTGCTTTTTAGTAAAATATCAGACTTACCATACGCCCTAACATGATATACTCGCTTTAACCTACTTGAGGGGAGCTCAAACTGGCGAGCTAAATCACCGCTATTAGTTAGTAATAATAAACCTTCGCTATTTAAATCCAGCCTACCTATTGAAATAACACGAGGTAAACCGGTTAGCTGTTCAAACACCGTTTTACGAGATAAAGGATCCTTATGAGTGGTAATTAAACCAACAGGTTTGTAATAAATCCAAAGCCTTGGTTTGTGTATATTATTGATTAATGTGCCTGATACTTCAATTTGATTACTAATATCAACATTTGTAGCCGGTGATAAAATTGTAATGCCGTCTACTTTTACCTGTCCTTCAACTATCAGCTTTTCAGCATCACGCCTAGAACAAACTCCTGCATTACTAATTATTTTAGCTAATCTATGCATTTTTAAATATAGTACATTTCAATAGACCTCTTCCCAAGCGTCGCTTCGAGAGGTAATTTATACGTTGATCCGGTACTCGCATCTTCACGTATTTCTATATACGCTGTGGTGCTGTGTTCCGTGTCTCCTTTAAATTCCTCTCTATAAGCTGGTTTGGGAAGAGATCTAATAAAAATATATAAAAATATCCTTAAAAAGCAATATTAATATAATTATACTATACCGCTATATATGTTTTAACAAAATTATACGAATGTTAATTTTACTTATCAAAACTTTTTATTCTTTAAAATTCTTATCTTCTTTTTTTAGCTGATTTTCTTTTTAGCAAAAATTAAGTCCTTTGCTTTAATCTAAACTTCATTAAATTATGCAAAAACTTATTGGTTCAATCCTGTTAATTTCAGGTACACTTGTATAGGTAGTGGTATGATAGCACTACTCATCATGGTATTAGCAAAGTTAGGTATAATACTTTAGTATAATATTAATGTTTATAATTTGGTTTATAATGTATTATACTTCTTTAATTAACCTAGAGCTTAATCTTCAAGCTGGTAAAGGCTTGACACTGGGCATTGGGAAAATATTTTTCAGGACATACTGCTCAAATCATCGGTACGGTAAACCTTAAGCTCTTTTCATATGCTTTACTTGCAGTATTTATGTACGGAGGCTCTTCAATATTACAGCAGTTATTAGCTTTAAATACAAGTATAGCTTATATAGGAGCATGGTGTATTATTACCTCTAAAGTTAGTAGATTATATAAATCGGGTACTATTTAATCGGATTGCTTATAATAATTGCAATTTTAGTTATTGGACTTGTTTCTATGATTCAGTTGGATAATTTACTGTTATTTTCACCAAATTATAAAGAAATATCTATATGTGGTATAATCACTCCGGTAGTGTTTACTTCATTTGGTTTCCAAGTAATCTTCCATACCTTAACTAATGATTGTAACAAAAATGCTAAAGACGGCGTTTTTATTTGGAAGCTTAATTCCTGCAATAGTATATATAATTTAGACTTGTAGTATTCTTATTGTAGCACATCATAATAATCCAATATTTGATCAACAAATGATTACCAGTAATGTAGAAGTCGGAGATTTAAGGAGTTAAGTAATACAGCAAAATGGCAGTCTGTACAATTATTAGTTTGGATAATTTCAACTCTTGCTATCGTTATATCAATACTCGGAGTAGGATTAGGGCTATGTGATTCCCTTAAAACTATGTTTATGAATTCGATACCAAATGTAGTCGTAATATGACCGCTTCTATCGTTACTATATTACCAGCTTATATTGTAGCAGTAGTAGTACCTAATGCTTTTATTATAATTTTAGGATTTGCTGGTATGATTCTTGTAATTATTGCAATTTTATTACCGGTTTATCTGTTATATAAAGCAAAGATAAATAATTTATTATCTTGAATTACAAATGAATTACAAAAACAATATCTAATTATTATATGCGTAATTGTCGAAATGCTTATAATGGTAATGGGCTATGAACTTGTTAATATAGTAACTAAATAATGAGGCTATTTATTATTAATAAGTATACTAATAATATTGAAAAATAGGAATTTTGTAAATATAAACATTATGAGATAATAGGAAACAAACATGTAGGAAATAACGGGTAAATATCCCTGGGGAAGAAATATGCAGGAAAACAGATACAAGTTTTAACCTTAAGTGGCGGTACTATAATAATAAAGCCCGGTAAGTTCATTCCTGATAATGAGATGTGGCTTTATAGGAACAATAATAACGGGATGCTTGATAAAGTAATAGGATGGACAGAAAAAAATAAAAGATAAACATCGTCATTGCGAGGAAGGTATGAAGTAACTGACGAAGCAATCTCAGGAAAAACTCCTGAGATTGTCATGCTCACTAACGTTCGCTTGCAATGACGATTTGGTATCCACGCAATAATGATGTAAAGCAATTCTGATTTAATTAGAGTTAAAAGTTCTTGTCTCTAAATTACCAAATTTAGAAAATTGACTATCATAATAAAGCGGAACATTTCCAACTGGTCCGTTACGATGTTTTGCAACAATTATATCGGCAATATTATATACTTTGTTAAGCTTATCTAACCATTCGGCATGTTTAGCATTGCCTGCTGCCGGTTCTTTTCTAGTTAAATAATATTCTTCACGATAAATAAACATTACTATATCAGCATCCTGTTCTATAGTTCCAGATTCTCGAAGATCGGATAACATAGGTTTTTTATCCTCACGTAGTTCTACCGCTCTTGAAAGCTGAGATAAAGCAATAACCGGAATATTTAACTCTTTTGCTATTGCTTTTAAACCTTGGGTTATTTCTGAAACCTCGCTAACTCTATTTTCAGATTTACTTACTCCTCTAATTAATTGTAAATAATCAATAAATAATATACCGAGATTATGCTTGCGTTTCATTCTTCTAGCTCTTGTTCTTATAGCGGAAATAGATAGAGCAGGGGTATCATCGATAAAAAATTGTAATTCCGATAAAGTATTTGCTTCCTTGCGAAGACGGTTATATTTTTCTTCACCTAGAATCCCCGTACGAAGAGAAGTAGAATCAATTTCTGCACACATTGAAAGTAGACGTGTGGTTAGCTGTTCTGAGGACATTTCTAAAGAGAAAAAACCTACTGACTGGATTTCTTGATTATCTCTAATATTTTTAAGACGCATATTATTACAGGCATTAAGTGCAAGATTTATAGCAAATGCCGTTTTACCCATCGACGGACGTCCTGCAAGAATTATAAGATCGGAATTATGAAAACCGTATAATTTATTATCTAGATCAATCAAACCGGTAGATATACCGATTACATGATCATTATTTTTCATAGCCCTATTAATACTAGCTAGTGACTCTGAAATAGATATACCGATTTTGGTAAAACTTTTTTCATTCAAGCCCTCGCTAGCTAAATCGTAAAGTTTAGCTTCAGCATATTCAATCTGTTCCTTTGCTTCAACTTCTAATGAAGAATTATAGGCATTATTTACTACTTCTTCACCGATATTTATTAAATTACGCTTTATTGCTAAATCATATATTATTTTACCATAATCAACTGGATTTATTACCATCATTGACATAGTTATCAATTTTGCTAAATACTCTGCTCCTTCTACTTCTTGAAATAGTTCATCTTGAGTTAACATACTACGTAAAGTAATAGGTGTAGCTATCAGCCCTTTTTCAGTAATTTTCTCAATTGCCTTATAGATTTTTTGATGAATAGGTTCAAAAAAATGTTCATCACGTAAAAATTCCGATACGTAATTTAGTAATTCGTTATTGGTTAAAATCGCCCCAAGTAACATTTGCTCTGCTTGAACATTTGAAGGTAAAACCCTTGGTATAGGTAAATTATCTTCGTTATCAGCTAATATATTTGTTTCGTTATTTATTTTATTACGTGCCATTGTTGTTTGTTAAATTATTATATGGTGTGAAAAAAGAAGCCCTTTATGTCATTCCCACGAGGTATTGTTTCGTAGACACCGAGTCGTCATTGCAAGCAGTCGTAGGCTGCGTGGCAATCTAGGAGAATGATAAAAAAATTCTGTAAATCAGAATTTTTACTGGATTGCTTCGTCAATTACTTATGTAATTGCCTCGCAATGACGTTAAAACCGATCCACACAACAAAGCCCAAAACAGAACATTTTACATTATTCATTCTTTGCTTCATTTCTATGTTTATCTACTAAACTTTCTTCCGGTGAAAAATATTTATTGATGATATTACGGGCTTTTTTTAATGCAAGTTTTAATAGTAAAGTTGATACTTTATTGCTCATAACTATCCCAGCGTTTAATTAAATTAGTTTCGATATTGAAAAAATCTAAAACTCTAGTAATAGAATGATTCACTATATCATCTATACTTACAGGGTTATTATAAAAAGCCGGCATGGGCGGTGATATAATGCCGCCGTAACTCGCTACTTTTAACATATTTTCTAAATGTCCAATATGTAAAGGAGTTTCACGGGTCATTAAAATAAGTTTTCTTCTGTCTTTAAGTACAACACCTGCCGCTCTACTAATTAAGTTATCTTCCATTGAGTGAGCAATACTTGCTAAGGTCTTCATACTACAAGGGGCTATTATTATGCCTGAAGTTTTAAAAGAGCCGCTTGCAATAGTAGCACCTAAATCTTTATCGTCATAATAATAATTAGCTAGTAACTTAACTTCATCTATAGAATATTTAGTTTCAAGTTTTATAGTAAGAGCTGCTCCCTCTGAAATAACCAAATGAGTTTCGATATTTTGTTGCTTTAGTACTTCAAGCAAACGAATACCGTATATTGCTCCTGAAGCTCCAGAAATTGCTATAACAATTTTTGTTTCTTTATTCATCTAGGTTTCTATAATTTATCAGTTTAGTATATAATAAAAAAAAAATTATAAAATACATTATATATGCGAATAGCAAAAATATTATTACCGGTAGCAAAATTATTTCCGCTAGATTATTTAATACCTGAAGATTTAGAGCTAAACATAGGTGATCTTGTTGTAGTGCCTTTTAGAAATAAGGAATTAACCGGCATAGTATGGGAGCTTGTTTCAAATTCCGAGGCAAAAAAAATAAAAACTATTATAGCGAAAGTACCGTTAAATTTAAATATTACTTCAGAAGTTTTAGGATTAATTAAATGGATGAGTAGCTACTATATGTCAGAGCTTGGGAGCATAGCCAAGTTAGTATTACCTATAGATATTGCTGAAAAACCGATTAAAGTTAAGGAGCAGAAAGTCAATAATAACTTTATGCTGCCTGATTTGTCAGAAGAGCAGAAACAAGCAGTAACAATTTTAAGTGAAAGTAATAAGCCAACACTTGTTAAAGGTGTTACAGGATCAGGTAAAACAGAAATATATTTTCATCTAATAGCAAATTACTTAGCAAAAGGTAAACAAGTGCTTGTTATGTTGCCTGAAATTGCTTTAAGTACACAAATTATTAATCGTTTTATAGAGCGATTCAGTTTTGAGCCTATCATATGGAACTCAAGCGTTACCAAAGCTCACAAGAAAATGATTTTAAGAGGTATATTAAGCGATAAAGTTAAAGTAGTAATTGGGGCTAGAAGTAGTTTGTTTTTACCTTTTAAAAATCTTGGTTTAATAGTTATAGATGAGGAGCATGATGATTCCTATAAACAAGATGACGGTATATTATATAATGCTAGGGATACGGCTATCGTAAGAGGTACATTTGATAAAGCACAAATTGTTTTGTGTTCGGCAACACCATCTATTGAAACAATACATAATATAGAAATGGGTAAATATCAATTGGTTACATTGGTTAATAGATATAAAAATGTCAATTTGCCAAATATAGAAATAATCGACATGACTAAAGAAAAGCTATCTAAGAATTCCTATTTATCCAAGCTTCTTATAGAAGCGATCAAGGGTAATTTAGATAATAAAAAGCAAGTCTTATTATTTCTTAATAGGCGTGGTTATGCTCCGCTCATGCTATGCAAAGCTTGCGGTCACAGATTTACCTGTAAATTCTGCTCTTCTTGGATGGTAGTACATAAAGCGACTAAAAAACTTGAATGTCACCATTGCGGTTATCAAAGTAAAATTTTTAGTTCTTGTCCTGAATGTCTAGAGGATAAAACATTAACTATCTGTGGTCCAGGTATAGAGAGAATAGAGGAAGAAGCAAAAGCACTTTTTCCTGAGAGTAAAATTGCGGTGATAAGTAAAGATCATGCTAAAAGCCCAGAAAAAATAGCACAGCTTCTACATCAAATGGAAAATTTAGAAATTGAGATTTTAATAGGCACACAAATAATAACAAAAGGTTATCACTTTCCAAATCTTACTTTAGTTGGAGTAATAGATGCCGATCTTGGAAGCAATAATGCCGATCTTAGAGCATCTGAGCGAACTTTTCAGCTACTACATCAAGTAGGTGGTAGAGCTGGTAGAGGAAATAGTAAAGGTGTAGTATATTTACAAAGCTATTATCCTGATAATGCAATTTTTAGTTATGTTAAAGCCGGTGATGAAGATAGTTTTTTTGCAAATGAACTTGAAATAAGAAAATCAGCAGATATGCCGCCATTTTCTAAAACAGCAGCGGTAATTTTATCAGGTTCCAGTGAGGCTAAAATTCTAGAAATTGCTAGGGATATGGTTCGAATTGCACCAAAAGCAAACGTGAAAATTTTAGGACCGGCAAGCTCATTAATGTCAAAGCTCGCTGGTAAATATCGTTACCGGATACTTATTATAGCCGATAAGAAATTTAATTTGCAGAAATATTTAAAATTTTGGCTAAGTCTCATAAAAATTCCTTCTTTTTGTCATCTAAAAATAGATATCGATCCTAAAAGTTTTTATTAGCTTTTTATATCTTGCTCCTTAATTTCTGCGACGGTGGAACATTAGATGAATGAGGAGTAGGATTGGTAAGAGATTTTTGTATTTCTGCTATAGCTTTTTTAGTATTTTGAGTAGAATTTTTTATAGCATCTTTATAAAAAGCAGCTTTAGCTTTATCTCCGGTAAAAGAATATTTTATAAAATTACCAATATTTTTCCAAATAAGATTATTATCCATTTGTGTAGTTTCTTCACACCATTTTACCTACCTCTTTTAGTTTTGCTTCAACTTTAGCTATAGCAGCTGGATTATATTTATTATCATCATAAATCTGAATAATATTATTTACTTTTTCTTTAAATTCAATGTGTTTTCTACTTTGTTTCAAATGAGCTATTATATAATCATTGTTTACTAATTCTCTAAGATTATCAATTATATCAGATAATTTAGGTGGTTCAGGTAATTTATAATGTTGATTGATTTTTTCAGATGTATCTTTGTGTGGATGATTCTTTATTAGATTATCTTCTATATAAAGAAGCAAACTCTTTTTGAGGTACTCCTACTTGTTTTATTAGCTGTCCTAATGATTGTTCATAAGCTTTAATAGTAACATCAAGACGCGCTGCCCTGCCATAGAACCGCTTAATGCTATATAGCGGCTAAATTCTGGAATCAAAGCATCTTTGGTATCAATATTATGATCTTTAAAAAATTTCTCTATTTTCTCTTTTACGGTTGAATTAGATTGTTTTTTAGGTGTTTCTTCCGGTACTTTTGTTTCTTCCGGAGCCGGTTTTAAAAAAATAATAAGCCTTTGGGTTTCAACGTGCGGAGATGGGGTGTTGACAAATATACCAAGTGCTTGGGAACGTGTAGTTAAGTCAGTCTATTTTTTATGTGCCTCGTTCCATGCCTTTATTTGCTCAGAAGTGGGTTTTGGAGGAACAGCCGGTTTTGTATTTTTTGTTGGGTTATTTGACGTATTTTTTGATTTTTTTCCTACTCTTGTATTCTATCTTTTACTGATTTTGGAATATTATCTTGTGTCATATTAAGCTCCTATGTTTATTTACATAATTAAACAGTTTGCTTAAATTTTTTATAAATTGCAAGCAAAATTTCTTTTTGTAATGCAATATTTTTACTATAAGATAGTTAGCTTATATATTAGAATCCAAGTTATTAACTAAAATGAGATATGAATTTTATGTACCCCCATATTAGACTTAGAAGAAATAGAAAAGCTTTTTGGCTTAGAGAGTTAATATCCGAAAGTAATTTATCGGTTAGTGATTTAGTGTTACCTTTATTTGTTGTTGAAGGATATAATGAAAGGCAAAAAATTAAAACTATGCCTGGTATATATCGTTTATCGATTGATCAAATAGTAGAAACGGCAAAAGCAGCAGCAGAGCTTGGTATTAATGTTATTGCATTATTTCCGAGTATTGATCAAAGTCTAAAAAGTGAAAATGCCGATGAGGCTTATAATTTAGATCATTTAATATGTAGAACTATTAGAAGCATCAAAAACGCTAATATCGATATTGGTATAATATGCGATGTAGCACTTGATCCTTATACTACACATGGTCATGATGGTATTGTGCATCATGGGGAAGTTGATAATGATAGATCAGTAAGAGCTTTGTGTAATCAAGCATTAGTGCTAGCAAAAGCTGGAGTAGATATTGTTGCACCTTCCGATATGATGGATGGAAGAATCGGGGCCATAAGGGAATATCTTGACAAAGAGGGATTTATAAATGTTGGAATTCTTGCTTATGCCGCTAAATATGCTTCAAGTTTTTACGGTCCGTTTCGCGATGCTGTTAAGAGTAATAAAAAGAATTATTTAGATAAATCAAGCTATCAAATGGATGTACGTAATATTAAGGAAGCAATGCTTGAGATTGAGCATGATATAGCCGAGGGAGCCGATATGGTAATGGTGAAGCCTGGTATGCCGTTTTTGGATGTTATTCGTGAAGCGGCAAATAATTTTAATGCTAAAATTTTTGCATATCAGGTTAGTGGAGAATATGCAATGTTAAAATTTGCATCAGAAGCAGGGGCAGTTAATTGGGAGAGAGCTTTGATGGAGTCATTAATTAGTTTTAAACGTGCCGGTGCTACAGGTATATTTACCTATGCAGCTCTTGAAGTAGCTGAAATATTAAAGAACAATAAAATTAAGTAGAGAATGGCTTCTGTCCTTGATATAAAATAAATAATATGTTTTATAATTATATCAAAATTATCAATTTGATATAAATCATTATAAAGAGGCGAAGATGACGCAAAATAAGAAATCAGTATTTAAAGGTTGGAATTTTTTAAAACCTAAAGAAGGTGGAGCTAATGAGGTAGGAGAGCATGGCGGAGTATATCAAAGCTTAGACGGTAAAATTACGGCGATGATAAAAAAAGAGGCTTCAAGCTCAAAAAATATAGCCGAGTTTTTAGGATCTCAAATTTTTGAAGCTATAAGTCCTGGAAATGGAGCAAAGGTTAATTTAATTGCTCCTGATGATTTTAATAAATCTAAAGCCGTTGATGCGCAAATATATGTCAAATCTGAATTTTTTGAGAATTATAGTAGCGATATGTATGTGGACATGGATAAACATATGTCTGCTAAAACTAAACCAAGTTCTTGGTTTAGAAAGGACGGCGGTAGACCGCTTTTTATGGGGACTAGAAATAAATTATTTAGAACCTTAGAAAATGCTTTTAAGGAAATTAAGTATCAGAACTTTGAAAACATTATGCCGGCAAGTTTATTGATCGGCGATTTTGATGTACATGTTGGAAATATAGGAGTTATCAGAGATCAAAAAAAAACAAAAATTTTACCTAAATTAGTAAGAATTGATTTTGCTGGTAGTTTTGATAATTTAACAAATAATATATATCCGCATTCAAGAGCTAAACATTTGCCTGGATTCGGCCCCACTAACCATTTTAGAGAATTTCCTTCTAATTTCAGAACAAAAAATCCTAATTTTGCTGATAGCTTACTTGCAGTTTCTAAAATTGATTTAAGCAAAACTATTGATAAAAGTTTTGATGAATTAACTAAATATTATAGTAATGAAGCAATTGCAGAATTTGCAAAACAAGCGATGCCAAAGCAGTTTAATAATAAACAATCTAAAGAAATAACGCCTGAAGAAATTAAGGCTAGTTTAATAGATACAATGAAAAAAAGGCAAGAATCCTTAAAGGAATACGGCTTAGAAATTAAAGTAAATAGTTTAATTTCTAAAAAATATAGTTGTCCTTATTACGAAGTAAAAGAGCAAGAATTAAAAACATTAATGAAAGAGTATCCTGATTATTTTGCAAAAATTTTTAATTATGAAGAAAGAAAAAAAGGAGGACAAAAACTTAAATTAAGAAATAAAATTGCTACTAATTTTGCAAGAATTTTAGAAATATTTGGTATTAGAGATAGTGCGAAAAAACATTTAATCAAGACAATAAAAAGTTTAAATGAAGATATTAAAGATGAAAGAAATTTAGTTAGTTCTTCTGATAAAATAAAGAAAGAACCAAAACAAAAATCGGTAAAGACAAATATATATGCAAACAGAGAATATATAGATGCTCTAGAAAAATTTAAGAAAAAAGTTGGAACGGATGATATTGTTAGTATTATTCCAAGTCAATTAGGTCTAGCTAAAAAAGCTAAACAAAGAGATCAAGATTTATTAAAATTAGATGGAGAAAATCTAAACCATACACTAATAAAGAATCTAAAAGAAAAGATTATGAAGCCTACTCAAACTACTGCAGCTAGTATTGTTAATAAAAAGTCTACACCGGCTAAAACGAGATAATAAATGAACCAAGCAGCAAGAAGCCGATAACTAAGTAATTAATCAGTAAAAGCCCATATTGCATTGGCAGCTTAATTATCTCAATCTTTTTAGAAAAATACATGGCTTTTACTACTTTAAGATAATAAAAAGCAGCAACTACGCTGGTAAAAATACCACAATAAGCTAATGCGAATTCTTCTTGATTAATTGCTTGGTAAAAAAGGTAATATTTACCGAAAAATCCTGTAAGAGGAGGGATTCCAATCATTGAAAACATAACTATGCTAATTATGGCAGCTATAGTTTTATGATGCTCTGCAATCCCTTGTATAGTTTTAAAACTAGCTTTATCGGCGTCTTTACCGAGCAGTATAATTAAGCAAGTAAAAAATCCTATACTCCCTACCACATATATTAGAATATATAGTAGAGCTGCTTTATATCCTTCTTGATTATGCAGAAGAATGCCGATTAATACATAACCGATATTTAAAATAGTACTATAAGCCATTAATCTTTTTAGAGAAGTTTGACGAATGGCTCCAAAAGCTCCAAACAGCATAGATAATATAGCAATTATCTTTATTAAATTATAATTAATAGGGTAGTAATTACCTATAATTAATTTGCTGATATTTAATAAAACAATAACCATACCTATTTTTGAGGCAGCAGTGAAATAAGTAACCGAAGTAATCGGTGATCCTTCATATACGTCAGGGGCCCAAAAATGGAGTGGAACACTTGAGAGTTTAAAGAAAATACTACTTAAAAATAGTACAATACCGATTATTAAACCAAGATTCATTCCGGAATTATCATTTAGTTTATATAAGATATCCTCAAATTGTAGGCTCCCGCCGAATCCGTATATAAAAGAAATACCGAATAATGATAAACAACTAACTAAACTACCTAAGATAAAATATTTTAAAGCACCTTCCGATGATTGCATATCATTTAATTTGAATCCTGCAAGTGCATATGAAGTTAAAGCAGTAAGCTCCATACCGCAGAATAATAACAGAAAATTCCGTGATGAAATTGCAACAAAAATACCTACGACCGATAATAACATTAAAGTAATAACTTCAAACTTTAATTCCTCAGCAACAAGAATAGAGTAATCACGGTATATAATCATGGAGATAATAGTGAATAGTAGCACTATGCTTTTACTAATACCGATATTTATTCCGGTAGCAAATGAGTACCATACTTCTTCATAACTTGAGTACTTAAAGGTAAGAAAAATTGATAATATGCATAGTAAAATAATGATATTAGAAATAATTCTATTTTTATTTGGGATCATTACGGCAAAAAACTGCCCTAAAAGTGCTATTAAAGTCAAAGTTATTTCAGGAAGTAGCAATAGCATATAAAACTAATATTATTTATGAAAATATAGATATTAGTAAATAAATCATTTTTTATCAACAAACTTATATATAATATTGAACTTTAATACTACCTCTAATTAAAATTATTTTCTTTGTAAAATTATATTATACAAAAAACGCCTAAACATGATGAGATTGTACGTAGTGCATTTGAAAACCCTATAGTTAATATTTTAGATGTTCGTTTCATATTTTTATATTTCATAACCATAGGTGCTAATTTTGTTGGGTGCATAATTTCTTATATATTAATAATTAATAGTTGCGATAAATAAAAAATAAATTATTTTGGTTAATCAATTTTAAATTGCTTAAATAAAATTAAATTCTTAAACTCACACCTATAATTGTTTTAATCTAATTAGGTTTCCTAATAAAAATATACTTTCTACCATTAAGTAAAAATATGAAGCCTTCTGCTTCAAAATCATTAACTGACAAGTTAAGAACCTTATATAGCTCTCACGATACTTTACCAAAGCTAATAGAAGATACGAATACGTAAAATTACAGATATTATTGAGTGAAAATTAAAGCTCAGTCTTTAGATGAATATGACGATGAAGCAGTTAAAGCAGCATTACGCGATAAAGTTGTCGGAGAAAAGAGATCGATAGAAATTTTTAAAGCCATAGATACGGAAAGATAAGAGAGCTGTTTAATAAAAATTATCAAGTTCAAGAAGAAATAATATAGTTAAGTCACTAAATGAAGAGCATAAGTTTGGGATACTTTGCAGAAATCTACCTAATAAAAGTGAATCAGAAATAAAAAATATCATTGAGCAAGTAAACAGAATAAAAGCAGATGTCGGTAAAGTACTGTTACTCGGTAGTGTAGGAATAGGTAAAACCACGTTAATGCATTATATATCTTATAAATGGGGAAAAAGGGAGTTATGGAGCGATAAGTTTGATTATGTTTTTACAGTTAGGTTAAAAGAATTATTAAATGAAAATTGGAAAGACGGTTATAGTGGGTATTTTGATATTAATAATTTATCTCAAAGTAAGCTTAATTGTTTTATCCATTATTGTTTAGGCAGTAGTGAAAGTACCTTAAGTGTTAAGGAAATAATGGATATCCAAAATAAAGATAAGATATTGTTATTACTTGACTGGTATGGCAAAGTAGCAAATCTAAGTCTAATGTTAATCTCTTCTGACACCTAATAAATGTAAAATCAGATAAGCAGCAATTGCCACTCTCCTAAGAATCGTGTATGCTGGTTTTCCCGCACACAGCTCAAACCTTGTTAGACCCAGCTATTTGGTTATGTGTCACCTTACTCCCATTCAATGGAGCGTTTTATTATGAACCTAATGCACATGTGATGAGTTTCTTTTGAGTCGGCTCACGCTTTTCAAAATATTTCTTATATGCCGGATCATATATTGTTAGTATCCATTTTAACTTTCACATGTCTTACAATCGGTAAATATTTCATTTTGAGTTCTTTATTCATGCTCTTAGGTTTATCTAGTGACATAGATAGATGATTGCCTAGCGGAAATAACTCTTTGATACCAACCTCGTGTCACACACTATTATGTGGTTTTTCGGTTATTTAGGTATATGTTAAATATTGCTAAATATCATAGAAAGTACTAAAAAACACAAAATTTCCTTTCATATATCCTTTAGTGTTTTATAATGGCATACAAAAATATATTGCTCTTTTAAAAATTTATGGGAATTATTTGAAAATAGTAAATTAGTAAAAGCTATTTGGATTAATGATTATTAGCTAATTAATGTTCATGAAATTCCTGATGAAAAATTGACAGAAAATACTTGGCCTGGAATTTTATAATTTTTTATGAAGCACATTCATACACGAGATTTATTAAAGAGATGGTAAGAAATAGCAGACCTTTTACCTATATTTGCTGAGGTTGATATAGGGATTGATTATATAGAGTTAATTTTATTCTACATTTTGACCAAACTTAGTCAAAATGATATAATATAGTATAGCCAAAAATTTAATCACAGTCGGTGTAAAAACTGATTTAATAGCTACCTCAACCGGATTAAAGAAGGAAGAGATTGAAAAACTTAAATAAATTACTTATACATGTATTTATTATTATTTATATTAGGAGGATTAAATGCATTACTCCGTCAATTATATTTATCAATTAGCTCTATAGAGTTTTATAAAGACGTATATAAAAACTATCAAGGGTACGGAATAAGATATGTATTTACCTTATCTTTTATCCCATCAATAATGTATTGTATTTTTATATTAAATTACATAATAACTTTAAAAGACTATTTTAACGGAATACAATCATCAAAAGTTACAGCCAACATTGAATATATCATCAATCAATTACCGGAAATTAAATATAATAATTCAAACATTTCAGTTGAAGAAGTAGAGCCTATATATTTATATAGCAAGAATAACAATAAAATAGTCGTCATTGATACAAAAAATCAAGTTTCTAACAAAGAAAAAAGCGAAATACCGTTTGTACTTGAAGAGAATAAGCTGAAGATAAATTTAATTGTAGCCAATACTAAGAAAAATTTCCTAAGTACTGTTAACTATTCTGAGATATTCAAGCAAAATGACGTAATTTTAACTCCTGAAATAATAAAAAAATATTTTGCCGATAATTTATTATATGCACCAAATTTATTTATTTATTTCGGTATGCCGGCTATTGTATTATTTTGGTTTGTAACATTCTTATTAGAGAGAAGTATTATAATTTTGTTAGTATATAGCTTAGCCAATTTACTTACTACTAAAACTTCAATACAAACTTCTATAAGGCTAGTAATGTTTTCAAGCGGAGTCCCGATAATATTACAACCGGTTATTATTATATTAATACCGGAATTAAGCATGTTATTACAGCTACTACAAATGTTTACAACTTGTTTAGTATTTGTCGCTATTTGGCAAATTAACAAGAACCTATCGTACCATATATAAGAAAAATCAGTTATCATACAATATGTGATTTTACATCCTCAATTTACTAAAAAACAGCCTGTTATTAAAAAAATAAAAGTTTTTATTGTTAAAATGAAACCTAAAGTTATTTATAAATTTAGGTCATTTAAATGGGTAAGCAAAAAAGAAAGTAAGGTTTGCAGAAGAGCCGCACAGAAGAGCCGCAAGTTAAGGAATTTTCACAAGATAAAGAAGCAATAGAAGTAGACCTTGATAAGAGGAAGAGTAATTAATATTTATGATAAAGGTGGTTACTTAAAGCCAGATCAATTGGTAATTCATGAACGCGAAGTTATTGGAGTAAAAAATGTTGAAGTAAAGAGCAATCTAAGTTTCTTTCAACAAATTTTTGCTGCAGTAGGTCTTATAAAAGACACAAAAACAATCCAAGAAGAATTTACTTATACTACCGGCGATATACAAGGAATATTAGAGGATAACGGTCAATTTATTAATAATTCTGAAGAAATTAGAAAATTTGTTGATAAAAATAGAGATATTCAAATTGCAGATATTGACGGTATCGGTATTGGTAATTTAAATCATCAGGGTAAAATACAAATTAATTTAAAGTTTGGACTAAGTAATGAAAAAATTATTCTTTATAAGGATGGTCAATTAGCTGCTATTGAAAGAAAAGGTCCACTTATAAATCAAGAAGGAGAGCCTTTATACAAAGATAACTTAGTCTAAAAAGATAATAAAGTTTATCTAGTTGGAGATGCCGGAAGAAATATTGATATACCTTTTAGAGATCCAAAAACTAGAGCTAGAGATAATTGGAAAAGATTAATAAAGAAATTTAAGCATGCTTTAATACCGGAACATGAGTTAGGAAAATTAAACGATGCAATAGTAGATTCTGTAAGAGTTAAAGTAGTTCATCCAAAGCCAAAACTTGCAGAACATCATCTTCAAGAAATAGCTCAAGGTAAACAAATATGGGATGGGCATGAATTTAAAATATTACGTATGGGACCAGAGGAAAAAAATCACCAATTATTCTATGATACCTCCTCTCAAAGATTACTTGATGCTAACGGTAAAGTAGCTTCTACTATCGGTAAAGACAGTAAAAGCATGAATAATGTTCAAGCATTTGTAATGGGAGAGGATGGAACAATTTATATGGGTATTCATAAAAATCAATATTTGCCAAATACTAAAAATCTTGTTCATGGTTCATTTTTAAGTGGGAAGCCTGTGGAAGCAGCAGGAGTTATAGGTATAAATGATAGGAGAAAAATTGATTACCTTCGTAATAATAGCGGTTATTATTAACCTGAAGCTTTAGATATATACTGTGTTGTAAAAAAATACAAGAAACTATGTCCGGTGCTTTAGATAAAAATTGTCAAATCGATATTCAAAGGCATCTACGAATACTTGTTACTGATTTTGTAAAAAATATGGAAACCAAAGTAGGTTTCAGAAAAAATGCTAAAACTCATTATGAAAAACTAAGAGAGGGAAGAATAAATTATCAAGCTAATTTAAAAATATTACTGCTTCTTCAAAACCTAAAGCTAAAAATAGAACAACAAACAGAGGGCATAGATAATCAAATAATTAACTACTTATAATTAAATGTCATTCCTACGAAAGCAGGAATCCAGCTAGATGTCATACCTCGGCATTGTTGCGTGGATTGGTAAAACTCATGTCACCTAGTTCGCTTGACCACCGGGACCATAAAAATAATTGAAAGTACTAATATTTAAGTTGGGGCCCGCTACAAGCTTCTGGGATGATGACAAAGCAATTTTGGATTCTCGCTTCTAGCTAGGAATGAAGGTGTTTTTTGCACCATGCAACAATGTCCCTAGGTAATTTTGGATTAATCACTTATTTATAACATTCTCTCCATCTTTTCTACTTCTACTAGTTTCTACACAATTAAATTTTAGTTTATATTAACAAGCTAATTTTTTATTAAATAATATAATTATATACTTGACTAAATTACTTGGGTATTGTAAACATAAAACTATTTTAAGTTTTAATAGGTTGGTTATATGATGCTGACGACAAAAGGAAGATATGCCGTAATGGCAATACTTGAAATGGCTTCAAAATCAAGTGCCGAACCGGTCACTTTGAATGAAATGTCCGTAAAACAAAATATATCGCTTAACTATTTAGAGCAGATATTTTCTAAACTTAAAAAAGCTGATCTAGTCAAGGCTATTAGAGGATCGAAAGGTGGGTATATTTTAATCGGTAACCTAGAAGAAATAAAAATTTCTGATATTATGGATGCCGTTAACGAAAATTTTATAATGACTACCTGCTATAAGAAGTCAGTTAAAACTTGCGTGCCTGATACAATAAAATGTAATTCGCATAAATTATGGCAAGGTCTTGGTAAGCATATTAGAGATTATTTTGAAAATATCTCAATTAAAGATGCTTTAACTCAAATTTAAATATATGATATATTTAGACCATAATGCTACTACTTTTATCGATCCTAGAGTTAAGGAATTCATAATAAGTTTAATGGACAAGGAGCTTAACCCTTCATCAGTACATAGTTCAGGTAGATTTGCTAAGAATCTCATAGAAACGGTACGCGCACAAATAGCAGTGGCTCTTGGTATAACCTTATCATCTAGAGAATATGATATTACTTTTACTTCATCAGGGACTGAAGGTAATAATTTAATAATGAAAAATTTTTATGACGGCGATATTTTTATTTCAGCTATTGAACATTTATCGATCTATAACCATATAAACTACGCTCCAAATATTAAAGTTATAAGAGTTAATACGCAAGGACTAGTTGATTTAGAACATTTAGAAGAGTTACTAGCTCAAAGTAATACTAGTAAAAAACTAGTGTCCATAATAATGGCTAATAATGAAAGCGGAGTTTTACAAGATATAGCTGAGATAGGTAAAATAACTAAAAAATATGAGGCAAAATTTCATAGTGATTTAGTGCAAGGTTTTGGCAGAATACCAATAAATATCAAAGCATTAGGATTAGATTTCGCTACAATTTCAGGGCATAAAATAGGAGGGGGGCAGGGTGGTGCTGCTTTAATTTCTAGCTCTAATTTTCAAGTTACTCCAATGATTATAGGAGGAGGGCAGGAAAAATCAGTGCGCTCAGGCACTGAAAATGTTTTAGCAATTGCAGGATTTGGTTTAGCGTCTGTATTGAGGACAGACAACATCTCAGAAAATTATATAAAAATTAAAAAGTTACAAGAAAATTTAGAGAAAAGATTAAAAAAATATCCTAATGTAAATATTGTTAGTAATAATGTAGCTAGATTGCCTAATACTACCTTAATTACTATACCAAATACGGATGCACAAGCGAAATTAATCGGGTTTGATTTACATAATATTTGCGTAAGTTCTGGTTCTGCTTGTTCATCGGGAAAAATATCTAAATCGCATGTATTAACCAATATGGGTGTAGGGGAAGAAGAAGCAAAATCTTCGATTAGGATATCTTTAAGCCATACTAATACGGTAAGTGATATAGAGGCTTTTATAGAGGCTTTTGAGGAGATTTATGATGTCATTCCTAGCTAAAAGCGACGTTGTTGCACGGCTCCGTTTATGTCATCTCCGCTTTCGCAGGAATGACATCGATATCGATGACTTTCTAAACTATACCAAAACATGAATTAATTTAACTATATGAACCCACAATTAAACAATTTAACCTTACCGATATATATGGATTATCAGGCGACGACTCCAATAGATCCAAGAGTAATGGAGGCAATGTTGCCTTATTTTACTACCAAATTCGGCAATCCTCATTCACGCAGCCATTCTTTCGGTTGGGAGGCAGAAAACGCAGTTGAAGAGGCAAGGGCTATGGTAGCAAAGTTAATAGGAGCGGATACTAAAGAAATTATTTTCACTTCCGGTGCAACTGAGTCTAACAACCTTGCAATAAAGGGAATAGCAAAATTTTACAGCAATAAAAAGAATCATATTATTACCGTAGTCAGTGAACATAAATGTGTACTTGATGCTTGCAGGCATTTAGAGCAAGAAGGTATAAAAATCACATACTTACCGATTAAGCCAAATGGAATAATCGATTTAGAAACTCTAAAAAATGCTATTACTGGTCAGACTATGTTAGTTTCAGTTATGGTGGTTAATAATGAAATAGGTGTTATTCAGCCTTTAAAGGAAATCGGGAAAATTTGCCGTGAAAAGGGCGTTTTTTTTCATTCCGATATTGCTCAAGGTTTTGGTAAAATTCCAATTGATGTTAACGCGTTTAATATTGATCTTGCCAGTATCTCAGGGCATAAAATTTACGGCCCGAAAGGAATAGGGGCATTATATGTAAGGAAAAAACCTCGTGTGCGTGTTACACCGCTCATAAATGGTGGTGGGCAGGAAAGAGGTATGCGTTCAGGTACGCTACCGACTCCTTTAATCGTAGGGCTTGGCATGGCTGCTGAAATAGCGTATAGTGAGATGGAAAAAGATACTAAGCATGTAAATTACTTATTCGACAGATTTTTAAATAATATACATAAGCGAATTTCAAAAGTTTATTTAAACGGCGATAAAAATCAAAGATATAAAGGTAATTTAAATTTAAGCTTTGCCGGAGTTGAAGGAGAATCAATTATCCTTGCTATTAAAGATTTAGCGGTTTCCTCTGGTTCTGCTTGTACTTCTGCCTCTTTAGAGCCGTCATATGTTTTACGTTCTATGGGGATCGGTGAAGAGCTTGCCCATACTGCAATTAGGTTCGGTATAGGTAGATTTACTACTGAGCAGGAAGTTGACTACGCAGTAAATTTAATATGCTCAAAAATCGATAAACTAAGGGAATTAAGCCCTCTTTGGGAAATGATGCAAGAGGGAATTGATTTGAAAAAGATTAAATGGGCTGTACATTGAGAATATCGTCATCGCGAACAACTATAGGCTGCGTGGCAAATATACTGAGATTGCTTCGTCAATTACTTCGTAATTTTCCTCGCAATGATGGTTCAGATATTCACGCAAATATAACATACAAAACCAAATTTTAGAGAATAACAATGGCTTATAGCAAAAAAGTGATAGATCATTATGAAAATCCTCGTAATGTTGGGTCGCTTGATAAAGAAAATAAAAATGTTGGTACAGGACTAGTTGGAGCTCCTGCTTGCGGTGACGTTATGAAGTTACAAATCGCAGTTGATGATGATGGGATTATTACAGATGCTAAATTTAAAACATTCGGCTGCGGTTCAGCTATTGCTTCAAGTTCTTTAGTAACGGAGTGGGTTAAAGGAAGATCGGTAGAAGATGCCAAGACTATTAAAAATACCGAAATAGCAAAAGAATTGTCACTTCCACCGGTAAAATTACATTGCTCACTACTTGCTGAAGATGCAATAAAAGCAGCTATAGCCGATTACAAACAGAAAAAAGAAAGCAAAAAAGACTCTTAAAACATGAAAAATGTTATTTCATTAACCGATTCTGCTGCAAAGCAAGTAAAATTGCTAATAGAAAAACGTGCCAAGCCTACCTTTGGTATTAGGGTAGGGATTAAGTCAGGCGGTTGTGCCGGTCAGACTTATTACGTGGAATATGCCGATAGTAAAAATCAATTCGATGAAGTAGTTGAAGAAAAGGGCGTACGGATACTAATCGACCCAAAGGCATTAATGTATATGTTAGGTTCTGAAATGGACTATGTAGAGACTAAATTCAAATCCCAATTCACTTTCACCAATCCCAGCGAAAAAGCTAATTGCGGCTGCGGCAAATCTTTTAGCGTGTAACACTTTAAAATCAATAAAGGTTTTAAAATATGTTTAACTTATATTATTTAATAATTTGAAAATTCTTTTTACTATTCAAGCTAGTAAAGATTTGGAAGAACTCGAAAATAATAAAGGATTAGAAAAACGTTTAAAAACAGTAAAAAACACTGGCATATCTACAGGCAAACCCTCGTCATTCTAGTTTAAATACCCATAAATATAAATCTGTTAAAGGACATAACGGAAAAGAAATATTTGAAGCTTATGCTGAAAATAATACTCCTGCTGCTTATAGCATTTTTTGGTATTATGGACCAAACAAAGATAATATCACACTTAGTGGTGCGATTTGGCATATTAATTCCTAAAATTATTTTTGATAATCAATCTTTTGTTTAGAAATCAAAAGTAAAATAATTATAGTAGTTTTAACTATTGCTAAAAATCATTATTTCAGCTATTTTAAAGCTGTTTCTTTAAATTAGATTAATATGTCACAAAAATTAGGTTTCTGGGCGGTTTTTGCCCTAGTAACCGGCAGTCAAATCGGTACTAGCATTTTTATATTGCCGTTAAGTTTAGCACCATTCGGTATATACAGCATTTGGGGCTGGGTACTTTCATTATTCGGTGCTATGAGTATAGCACTTGTATTTTCTACCCTTTGTGCAAAATTTCCTAAAACAGGAGGTCCGCACGTTTATGTACGGGAAAGTTTCGGGGATAAAATAGCTTTTTTCACTGGTTGGACTTACTGGGTTATATCCTTTGTCAGTACAAGTATAGTAGTCATTTCGGCAATAAGTTATCTAACACCTTTTTTTAAATCACAAGCGATTTTAGACTTAATATTACAGATCATATTATTAGGTGCTATTATGGTTTTAAATTTAAAAGGTCCTGACGTAGCAGGAAAAGCAGAGTTTTATTTAACTCTCTTAAAATTTGTTCCATTGCTTGTAGTAGGTTTATGTGCTTTATCACATTTTAATATAGATAATATAACTATTGCCGAGGAAGTAGAGCATTTAAGTATTCCGAGCATTATAGGAAGGGTTGCACTTCTTACTTTTTGGGGATTTATCGGCATAGAATGTGCAACTACCACGGCAGGTGCGGTAAAAGATCCGGCAAAAACCATTCCACGAGCCATAATAGTTGGAACTTTTTGCGTAGCAGTGTTATATATTATTAATAGCATAGGTATAATGGGATTAATCCCTGCTTCTAAACTTATTAGTGCTAAAGCTCCTTATGCCGATGCCGCTTCATTATTATTCGGAGATAAATGGTCAAGCGTAATTACGGTTATAGCCTCGATTATATGTATAGGTACGCTCAATGCTTGGGTGCTAACTAGCGGACAGATAGCTCTTGGGCTTGCAGAAGACGGTTTATTACCGAAATTTTTTGCTAAGAAAAATAGCAATAACGCTCCAACTTACGGAATTATTGTAAGCTGCCTTGGCATTATGCCGTTATTAGTCTTTACGGCAAATGATAATTTTGCCAAACAGATTACACAAATAATAGATTTCTCGGCAATAACATTCTTATTCGTCTATTTAATTTGTAGCTTAGCTTTCTTAAAGATGATTTTTAGCTCAAAAGAAAATTTTTCTTATTATTATTTACTTATAGCTATAATATCAATTATCTTTTGTGCATGGGTTATCTATGAAACACCTGTTAAAACTCTGATTATAGCTAGTTCTTTTACTATCTTTGGTATTCCTTTGTATCATGGATGGTATAAATGTCACCCCCGTCTATGAGCGTTGCCTAGTTGGATGCTGAGTCGTCATTGCGAGCGGCTGCAAGGAGCGTGGCAATCCAGAAAAAATAATAAAAAAATTCTGTAAATCAGAATTTTTTAACTGGATTGCTCCGTCAATTACTTAAGTAATTTCCTCGCAATAACGGCTTAGCCTCCCAGTGGGCAAAAGCTCGATATAAGAGATATAAACATGACAAAAATCCGCATTAATCTGCTTAGGAATTTATTCACAGAATATGATATAGACGGTTATATAATTCCGTCTAACGATAAATATATGAGTGAATATGTTCCAAGCTACGCAAAGAGACTTGAATATATAACAGGTTTTACTGGTTCAAACGGTATAGCTATTATATATAAAGATACAGCATTATTCTTTACCGATGGACGTTATTTAGAGCAAGCAAATAAAGAGCTGGATTTAGAGCTTTTTAAGCTTTTTGACTTAAAAGATATATCTAAGTTTGGTAAAGATGCAAAAATAGGATACGATTCTGAATTATTTACTTATCCCACTATATCAAATTTAAAGTTCAATTTTCAGAAGATTAATGGAAATTTAGTTGATAAGATTTGGCCAAATCAGCCGTTAGAGCCAAACTCTAAAGTTTATTTGCATGATATTAAGTTTGCAGGAGTTAGTCATACTGATAAAATAAGTAAATGTCGTGAAATTTTGTTGGATTCCCGCTTTTGCGGGAATGACACCGAGCAATCTGCCTTAGTCATTCTCGATAGCTCCTCCATATGTTGGTTACTAAATTTGCGGGCTAGTGACGTTGCTTATATGCCTTTAATGTTTGCAAAAGTTATACTCACTTCTACACAATTATATTTGTTTATAAATCCTACAAGAATCGATGCCGAAATTATTAATGCTCGTCCTGAAATAACGATTTTACCGGAAGAAGAATTTGAAAATATTTTAAGAGATAGCAAGAATAAACTAGAAGCGAAGTTTGGGAAGATGTCTAATATTTTTATTGATGATACTATAGCATCTGTTCATATAATGGACTTAGTAGCTGATAAAAAAGTACAAAAAATTACTGATCCATGCTTAATGCTTAAAGCTTGTAAGAACGATGTAGAAATTAAGCATGCAATCGATTTGCATATTAAAGATGCAGTAGCTTTATGTGAATTTTTTGCTGATTTTTCTCAATGTCATCTCCGTGAAAACGGGGATCTAGAAAAACAATTGACCGAGTATTCCCTCGGTTTAAAGCTTATAGAGCAACGCGCTAAACAAGAGGGATATGTTTCGGATAGTTTTCCTGCTATTTGCGGATTTCAGGAAAATAGTGCTATTATTCATTATAGAGCTGATCAAAAAACTGCTAAAAAAATTGAAGGGCAGGGGATATTACTGATAGATTCCGGTGGTCAGTATCAAGGTGCTACTACCGATATAACTAGAACAATAGTAATAGGTACGCCGACAGATGAGCAGAAAAAGCGTTATACGCAAGTACTTAAAGGACATATTGCTTTAGCTCAAGCCAAATTCCCAAAAAATATCATCGTAGGAGCTAATCTTGATATACTCGCTCGGCAATATTTATGGCAAGAAATGCTAGATTATCCACACGGTACAGGGCATGGGGTAGGGAGCTTCTTAAGTGTTCACGAAGGACCGCAAAGCATAAATCTTTGTAATAAAACAATACTTAAAGCAGGTATGATCTTATCTAATGAACCGGGTTTTTATATTCCTGGAAAATATGGTATTAGAATTGAGAATTTGATGTATGTAAAAGAAAATAAAGAAAATAATGGATGGCTTGAGTTTGAGACCTTAAGCCTCGTGCCTTATGCTAGTAAATTGACTGATATGAAACTACTTAATACTGATGAAATAAACTATATCAAGGAATATTATAACAAAATTAAAGCTAAAATTTATGATTTATTATCCACGCAAGCGAGAAATTGGCTTAATAATGAAATAAATTTATTTTTACAATCATTATTGTAATTGACGTTTCTGCTATTTATTGTTATTGTTATAAAGTCTACATTCTACTTATTCTACTTTTTTTTACATTGGGACGTCGCCAAGTGGTAAGGCAACGGTTTTTGGTATCGTCATCCGGAGGTTCGAATCCTCCCGTCCCAGCCAAGGTAATTGTTCTATAATCTATATTATGGAAAATAAATGATTTAGTGATGGTGCACTCGATTGGATTTGAACCAACGACCTTTGCCTTCGGAGGGCAACGCTCTATCCAGCTGAGCTACGAATGCAAATATTTAATAAGAGCGATCCAAAATAAATTTAATAATCGAAAACAAATAATCTTTATAAGTAATATTCTGAACCGGAATTTTATTTAATAACTTACTTGCTTCATTTTCTAAGTTACTCAAATAATTAACTGTTGCATTGTAAATTTCATGCTTTACCATTAAGTCATGTATTTTTATAAAGTCATCTTTAGTACGCTTATCACATTTAATTATATTTTCGAGCCAAAGCTGCTTATCTTGCTCTAGCTTATTATATAAAAAGATCAGCGGTAACGTAACTTTTCCTTCTAAGAAATCATCGCCAATATTTTTGCCTACCTGTTTATTATTACCCAAATAATCAAGCAAGTCATCTATAACCTGAAATATCGTACCGAGTAATTTCCCAAAGTCCTGCATATCTTTAGAAATATGGTCTACCTGCTCTGCTATAATAGCTCCAACTGTACAAGCAGCTCCAAATAGTTCGGCGGTTTTAGATTTAACTATTTGCTGATATTCGTCTATAGTTATAATACGTCGTTCATTTAACTTCACTAGCTGTACTACCTCCCCTTCGGAAATAATTGCCGAAGCTTTAGCTAGAACATTCATAGCTTTAATAGAGCCGGAAGCTACCATTAACTTAAAAGACTGACTAAAGAGGAAATCACCCACTAAAATACTTGTTTTACTGCCCCAAATAACGTTAGCCGTAGGTTTGAATCTTCTTAAAGTGCTGTCGTCTACCACATCATCATGAAGCAATGTGGCGGTGTGAATGAATTCAATGGCACTTGCGAGCTTTATATGATTATCGCCTTTATAATCAAACATTTTAGCAGTTATTATAGTTAAAAGCGGACGAATTCTTTTACCTCCTGCTTCTAGTAAATATTTACCGACCTTTTCTATTAACTCTTCATCACTTTTTAAACAGCTAATAATTAAATTGTTGAACTTAGTTACTTCATCTTTTAAATCTTGTTGTATTTTTACTATAATATTCATGGTATTTTTATAAATTGTTCTGTCATTACAAGAAAAAGATTAACGAAGTTCATCGAGTATACATTCCTCTAATATTTTTTGATTAACATTAGGAATTAACTCCATAATTTTTTCTTTTACATTTTCACCGGGTCGCACTTTTTTTACTGCTGCTTGATATAAAGATAAATAATATAAAGGTATAAGTTTATTTATATCATCTATATTACCTATTTTAGCTTTGTTTAAACCGGACAAATCAAACACATACTCAATGCTAGCATCAATTAAATTAGATGAATTCGGGTGATCGGAAATAGTTTTTAAAAATGCTTTTAAAGCATTCCCGTATACTTCCTTACTCTCTTCCGAAAAATTTTTAAAATCCCCTACTCCGTATATATATGCACTTAAAACATCTATTATTCTAGAGTAATCATTAATTACTATCGTACCTTTACTGTAAGAATCTTTAAGAGCATTTACTATAGTTTCATTTGTTATATTAAATCCCGATGCGTTTGAATAGAGACTTAAAGCATTTATCTGTGCTCTAGTTAATTTGTTTAATTCAGTCACTAAATTAATATTTAAATTAAAATTATATTCCCTATCTTCAAAAATACTAAAATTATATTGTTTATTATTATTTAAAATATAGCTTAGTTCATTATTAAAATCTTTATATAACTTATTATCAGAAAGTTTAAATAAATAGGTTTGTTTATCGTAATATTTCTTTATAAACTCTAATGAATCTATTATAAAACCAGGTTTTAGCTTAAATTGCGAATCTACCAAAAGATCAATATTATTATTGCCGAAATCGTTTAACTTGCCTTTATATAATAAATTAATATTATTTTCAAAGTTATTACTATTGATTTTTGCATTAGTAACTTCAATTGTTAAATCTTTAGCGATATCTTTAAAATGTACACTACTAGTACTAATCAAGAAATTACCGGAAAATTTGAAATTATTATTCCAAGCGGGTCTATATAATAATAAGCCGGCAGGTATTATTCTATCTTCAAGGTTACTTTGTACTATTTCGGTTTCATAATAAATTTCTAATTTTTGCGGTATGTTATCAAGGAAATCCTGTTTACTTGTATAATACTTACTTTTGTCAAATAACATAGTAAGTATAGTATGATCTTCTTCATATAATTTTTGATTATCGACTAAGTCAAAAATTTCTGTTTTACCGGAAGTAAATTTAATATTTTCTATTAAATTTATAACTTCAAATAAATCTTTTTTAAATCGTACTATTTCAAATAATTTAAAATTTAACGGTATTTTTGTTGATAATATACAGTTTTCATTATAAAATCTTACTCCAAAGCCTCTTTGAACCGGCTTAAATTTTCCGAATGCTTCTCCGGAAAAATGTATAAATAATTTCTGCTTAAGTAAATCATAACCGATATTTATCGGTGTGGTAAATTCAGTTGCTCTATTAATACTCTCTTCCTGCCAATTAATTACTGAAATACCTAATTTGAAAGGAAAACCATATGGCTGAACTTTAGAAAACTTAATAAGATATTGCTGATTAGGATTATTATCAGCTTCTTCTATATTAAGGTTGGTACCGGCATATTTTTGATTTATAGAGTGTGATAAAGAGAACATAATAGTAAACCACAGCCCACTATATGCAAGTATAATAAAGATAGTTATAAATAATATTATTTTAAGAATTTTTTTCATCTTTAAATCGGTATTATAGTGTGATTTTCGATAAGTTTTTTCATCATTGCAAGGCAAAGTTGAAAATTTTGACGAAACACAAAATCTCAGGAATTTTATATTACTTCATGAGATTGCCACGCAGTCTACGACTGTGCTCACAATGACTGGGTGGTATCCACGCAACAATACCCGCTCGCAATGACGTTTACTTACATAGCTCTATATATTCCTTATTCAATTTTATAACGTTCCAAATCCATAAACTCATCATAACTATAAAAGTTACTAATAAATATATTATAATAGAATCAAAGGTAGCAGTCGGAATAATAATAAATATCAAAGACTGTATAAATGCTCCAAGCGATTTACCGAATTTAGTACCTATTACCTCTACGGCAGCTTTTCCCTTAGTTCTAAGCTCTAAAGATAAAGGAATATACGCCATTTCTTTTGTTGAATCGAATAATGAATATTTGGACGATTTACTCAGTATGTTCTGAATTGCTCCAACAATAATCGCTGCACATAGAAGATTAAAATCACCGAAACATGCTCCTATTTCTTCAATAAAAATTATAAAGATAAAAAACATCAAGCTGGTAATAGACAACATAATAGGAGTGAATAATGCAGAAATGAGCCAACCGAGTCTTCTAAGCACATTACTGCCTATTATCATGAAAGTAACGCATGATATCCCCATCCAAATATTAAACCTGCCCATAAAGTTAACATAGTCTATAGTACTTGGATGTAATTCTTTTATTTTTGCTTTCCAAGGTCCTTCAACTATATTTATTAATAATCCATAACAGATTATTAATAAGGCAATACGACCTATATATTTTGAGTGAATTACTAATTTGATACTTTCAACTACCGAAAGTTTTGTTTTCATTTTAGCTGTAACTTTTTTTGCATCTAAAATATTTATGGAATCTGTTAAAATAAATCTATTTATTATTCTAAATAGAAGCATAGCAATTATTCCTGCAGTAACAATAATTGACATGATTGGTTGAAGCATTATAGCATTTCCAGCAGATGAATTAAAAGAATCCGGTAATAATTCTGAATCAATGACGTCCTGCCCGCTTGAGAAAAAGACTAGTACGCTGCCTGCTATTATAAGACCGATATTACCGACCATTCCAAGAACAGGATAGAATCTTTTAGCTTTAGAAGTATCAAAAATGTGATTGGCAAACTGCCAAAACATTAAGTTTATGACTACTGCACTCCATAATTCCGCGAAAATATACATCAGTGCATAACTCCATTGACTACCTATTTTAATAAACCATTTAAAATTAGGGTATGAAGCAATTAAGTTATTTATCATTTCATCATTAGGATGATAAATATCTTGATTTGGATAAATAATATAGGCAAATAATAAGAAAAATAGTAAAAAACTGCCGACTATAATGTAGAAAATATATTCAAAATTTAATTTATTACTAAATTTAACATAAAGTATGGTAAAAATTACGCACGAGGGTAATACTAACCATAATTTTAAGAAGCTAATAATTTCAGCCCCCATAGAGGGTACTACTAAACTATCTTTGATAGATCTTAAAGCACCAAAATTAAAAAGGATACATAACATCATTAAAGCCATAGGTATAAATAGCTTTAATTCTTTCCTTTCTATAGGCCACATTATTTCTTTAACTTTTGCAAAGAAAATTTTAGGCGGTAACATTTTTATTGTAACCTTACATATTAAAGTTAACTTTTAAATCTCTTAAGTGCTAAAGTCAATTAAAATAATTAATTTATGCTACTTATCGCCATAATATTTTGTGATCTTATCTAATTTGTCTTCCATAATTCCTGCTTATCGGTACTATAAAAGTTGCAGTAATTATTACTGCTAGAAAAATAAAAAAAGATAGTATTAAATTCGTACGAGACGTTTACATATTATAAAAAATTAATGCATGGATTTTAACAATTAATAACAAAAGCGCAATAAAAATAGCAATAAAAAATTTATTAGTTATTTATATACTCAAAAGAACCTATATAATGTTTTTTATCAAAATGATGAGGTTATAAGAGCTGCATTTGAAAACCCTATAGTTACTCAAGAGTTCTTTACTTTACTTTTTTGAAGCTTTTAGAATGGAAAAAAGATAGTTTTGTAGAGCGTAGCCTAAAGAAATCTAGATATTTATCTTTACTTCTGATCCGTAATTTATTAAATAGAGATGGCAAGAAGTAGCTGATCTTTTACCAGAATTTATTAAAGTTAATATCGGTATAGATTATATAGAGCTAATTTTGTCCTACACCTTGAATAAGATTAGGAAAAATGATAAAATAGAGATAGACAAAATGCTTAAATCGCATTTAAACCCTGCATTAGGAGGAAACCTTATGAATAGCTTAGCTCATAGCTGGCAACAAGAAGGTATTGAAGAAGGTAGAAAAAAATAGAAAATTACTATGGCTAAAGAAATGAAAAAAGAAGGATTTTCTTTAGAAGCTATTATGAAAAGAACACAATTAGATAAGAAAGATATTGAGAAATTAAAATAACATGATTACATTACATGCCGCAAATAAACAGGATCCTCACATTTTTACATATTAAGCCTATAGGAGCTTAGAGCTAAAGGCATATATACTTGATGAACTTCAAAAATTGGCTACGTTGTCTCATAAGTTCTGCGGTGCTCATGTATTAAGTATGCGCTCTGCTCCTCGCCTTGTAGACTCCTTACTCGTCTATCAATTCTTCATTTACTCGAAGTATATAATTCATGTTAAATAACTCTCGTTTATGTATTATTTGGTTTTTTGGGCTTATTAGCGGTTTTAATTTAATGATTACCGGTAATACTTTAAATTATTGGCTTGCTAAAGAAGGTATAGCACTGCAAACAATCGGTATATTATCATTCATAACGCTTCCCTACTCTATTAATTTCTTGTTAGCACCGATTTTTGATGCAGTGCAAATTAAATATTTAAACAAAATGTTTGGTCAGAGATTATCTTGGATTTGCTTAACTAGTAGTGCATTGATATTTCTTATATATGTTTTCAGTTTTCTAGATCCTAATACTAATCTATTATTATTTGCCTTCACAGCTTTAATTATTGCTTTTTTTAGTGCTGCACAAGATACTATATTAAGTGCTTTAAGAACGGAAATAGTACCTAAAGAATCGCTTGGGTTTACTTCAGGAATATATATATTCGGTTATCGGGTCGGTATGCTTTTAGCCGGTTCCGGAGCTATTTATTTATCTATTTATTTAACATTTAATGAAATATATAAAATCTTTGCCGGTTTAGTATTTGTTTATTTAATTTTATTGATTGTAGGAATTAAGTATTGTTATTTAAACGAGAACATACATATACAGATAATCAAAAATGATGTAAAAAATAATCAAAATAAAAAAAACATAATAAATTTTATATATAATGCGTTAAAACCTATAGGTTCTGTTTATTTCATTATGCTTATATTAATTTTCCTAGTATTATATAGGTTACCGGATCACTTAATTAATGTTATGATTAATCCGTTTTTGCTTCATCTTGAGTATGATGCTTTTGAAATAGCAAGCGTTGGAAAGTTGTGTGGAGTTGTAGGAGCTATAATCGGTGGACTTGTCGGCGGTGTTATTATGAAACATAAAAATATATTAAATAGTATATTTTTATTTGGTATTATTCATGCTTTAGGACATATTTTATTTATTTTTCTTGAAATAAACGGTAAAAATTCTTTATTATTATTTATTACGATAGGAGTAGCAAGTATTACTGGCGGTATGACGATGACTGCTTATATTGCTTTTATTTCTGCACTCTGTCAAGGTAAATTTCGAGCTACTCAATATTCTTTTCTTTCATCGATGATGGGGATTTCTCGCTCAATTTTTCCTATAATTTCAGGCTACATGGTAGTAAATTTCGGTTGGCAAAATTTCTTTTTATTTACTACTATTATAACTATCCCATCTTTATTAATATTATTAAAAATAAAAACTAAATTGCAATAATGAATGATATATTAAGTGCTTTTTTGCATGGCATCGTTTTAGCTCTCGGTTTAATAGTGCCGCTCGGAGTACAGAATATTTTTATATTCAATCAAGGAGCAAAACAGCCAAAGTTTAGCAAGGCTTTACCTAGCATAATTGCAGCCTCAATATGTGATACTATGCTTATATGTATGGCAGTTCTTGGGATATCTTTGTTAATTCTTGAAATTTCTTGGTTAAAATTATCTATATTTATTGTTGGATTTATTTTCTTAATTTATATGGGATATAATACTTGGAATCAGCCGCCTATTGATCTTACAATGAATTCCGGGGCTTTGTCAGCTCAAAAACAAATTTTACTTGCTATATCGGTGTCAATATTAAATCCGCATGCAATTATGGATACAATTATAGTAATAGGTATTAGTGCTTTAAAGTATAGCGGTATTGCAAAAATTATATTTACCTTAACTTGCATACTTATATCTTGGATATGGTTTTTTTCTTTAGCAGTTGCAGGTTATAATATCAGAAAGCTAAATAAAAGTAGTACGATTTTAACTATAATTAATAAAATAGCTGCTATTATTATTTGGGTAGTTGCTTTTTATATTGGAGTACAAATATTGTATGAAATCGGTTTTATTAACTAGACATATTGAAGAAAATGATGAAACTATAAAGGAAATAAGTAAATATAATTTAGATTTACGTGATATTCATTGTCCTTTAATTAAATATAAAACTCTAGATTTTAATATCGATATTTTAGATAATTACTCAAATATAATAATAACTAGTAAATATGCGGCAAGTATCTTAACCGGTCATAACTTAAAACAAGATATTTGGGTAGTAGGTAGTAAGTCAAAGCGATTATTAGGCAAGAAAGTAATGTATACTGCTAAAAACGTGGAAGATTTGATTAAGCATTTCCCTCCTGATTTATATGAGCAGACTATATACTTATCTTCAAATGAAATTACTAAAGATTTACCTAGCAAAATAGCTAGACGTATCATTTATAATGTAGAATATTTGAATGAGCTGCCCGTATCTATTATAAAAGAATTTAAAAATAATATTGATTTTATATTACTTTATTCTCAAAATAGTGCTAGGACTTTAGTAAAATTATTACTGCAAAATAATTTACTAGAGTACTTACAAGATAGTTTAGTTGTAGCCATAAGTTTGAAAGTTGCAAATATAGTTAGACCTTTTATAAAAAATGTGGTTTATTGTTATGATCAAAACCTTAACAATATAGTCAAATTATTATCTGAAAATGTACAAATTCGATAGTTTATTTAAAAACAAAAACATCTTTTTTACAGCAATAGTAATATTTGTCTTATCTTCTTTTACTCTTTATCATAATAAATCCGATATTTTAAAACTGTTTAAAAGTGAAAATAAGGATTTAAGCCAAATTCCTGATCAAGCAGTAGAAAATAAAGAAAATACTATCCTGGAAGAAAAGGAAGCAGCTCCTCTATTATCTACAAAGTCGCTTTTAAATTACGTAAGTTCTTTAAAGTTTTCTGAAGCACCGACTAATTTAGTAGAACCAAAATTAGAAATTGTAGTCAATTCAGCCTCATTCGGATACAAGGAACAAGGAGCAAAGCCTATAACTAATAGGAGAGCGACGAATGACGAGGTAGGCGGATGGGTATCACTTGACTATATTAATTACTTATTAAATGTAAATCTATTGGTATATAATTTTATGCAAGATAAGGATTATAGTAAAGAACTAAGAATGGTAAAATCCCGCCTGCTGCCTCAAGATATAAGGAATATTTTAAATAACTTAGAAGCATACAATAATTATCTTTTTTCTAAATCAAGTAGTACGGAAGTAATTTTTCCTACCAACCATAAGTGGCTGGAGAAGTTTATCAAAATTGAAAAAAAAACTTCTGCTATGATGATAAAAGAACAAGATAAAGCTCTAATTTTAGAGAACTTAAACTATCTAATCGATTGTCTTTATTCAGAAAAATTTATGCAGGAGTTTGTAAATAAAGATGTTTAGGTTATTATTAGTATGTATTACTTTTTTACTGCTTTATTTCGGGTTTACTTTTATAGAGAGTTTTGATTCAAAAGTTTTTATTAGTTTATATGATTATAATATAGAGATTACCTTGTTCTTTAGTCTTATTTTAGGGCTTTTATTACTAATTTCTTGTTTTATTGTCATTAGATTTCTAATATTAATTATCGATTTACCATCTAAAATACATAATATTTTTAGTAAACGAAAAATTAATCATGGTAAATATGCTTTAATTTTAGCTTGTGCTGAATATATTATGAATAATAAAGCTAAATCTGCTTCTATTGCTCGTAAAAATTTATCTTCTAGAGATCTAAAAGATTCACAAGAATTCCATAATTTAATCTTAGCCGTAACTGAAGAGGATATAGATAGAAAAATTTCCTATTTTCAAAAACTTGTTACATCTAAAGAATTTGCTTTTTACAGTAGCAAAAATCTAGCAAAACTTTATTATGATAAATCTTTGTATGAGAAAGCAGAAAATTACGCAACAAAGGCTTATAATTTCAATGAACTTGATATTGACAATTTAATTACTTTAATGCATTGTTATGCTAGACTTTCTCTATGGACGAAATTTATTTTTATAACGAATAAGCTCGCAAAATTTTATAAACATGAGTCTATGCCGGAAATTGCTGAGTATTATTTATTAGCAGCAAAGCAAGAAGTAGAAAGTAATAATACGGCTAATGCTATAGATTATTTAGCAACGGCTTTAGATTTAAATTTTTATAACGATGAATTACTGGAATTTTACTTTAATTTAAATAATAAGCTTAATGTTAATAAAAAGATCATAATATTAAAAGATGCTTTTCGTATTATCCCCTCTTTAAAATTAGTGCAGCTATTTAAAAAATTTACTTCTCTATCAGATAGGCAAATTTACGAAGAATTAACCCAAGAGTTAGATGCTAAAAAAGATGAAATATTAATTTTAGCAATAGGAGCTTATTTAGAATTGTAGACGTTGTGATATGGATTCTTTTATGTTATTCCCACGCGGATAGCAAATCGTCATTATGAGCAGCCGTAGACTGTGTGGCAATCCGGAAAAATAATAAAAAAATTCTGATTTACAGAATTTTTTATTTACTGGATTGCTTCGTCAATTGCTACACAATTTCCTCGCAATGACAGATGAGCCGAACCACGCAACAAAAACTAATATAAAAATAATTTCTTTGGGCTCTTACTAATTTCTTCATTTACATTATTATTATGGTGACGATAATTAGATTGAATTGTTATTAAATAAGCATTTATTGCTTTAGAAAATTCTTCAGTTTTATAACGAAAGAAATGATCAGCTCCATTGATAATTTTATAATCAATTTTAACATGGGATTGTTGCTTAGATAATCTATTTGCTAGGTCTTTTACATCATCTGCCGATACTATACTATCATTATCTCCCTGTAATATAAACCCTGGAATAGGACAAGGTGAGAGGAATGAGAAGTCATATTTATGAATTGTATTAACCGGTGGTGAAATAGCAATAAAATGATTTATTTCTGGACGTCGCATTACAAGTTGCATAGCTATCCATGCTCCGAAAGAAAATCCTAATATCAGATTAGACTGAGCATTTGGGTTATTCTGCTGTAACCAGTCGAGAGCTGCCCCCGCATCAACCACTTCACCGACTCCGTTATCAAATTTACCTTGTGATCCCCCTACTCCTCTAAAATTAATACGTAAGACGGTATAACCGTTATCTGCTAAAATCTTATAGGCATTATAAACTACTTTATTATTCATATTACCCTCATATAAAGGATGAGGATGAAGAACTAATGCAATAGGGGCATTAGGCGAGGTAGCTTTTGCATATCTTCCTTCAATTCGTCCTTCCGGACCGTTAAAATAAATTTGCGGCATAATTATTCATAATATTTAATTTGTTCGATATGACATTTTACCACTTTTTCTTATTAGTGCAACTATTCTTAATTAAAATATGATTGTATTGACGTATGCCGCCTATACTAAAATGTAGTCACAGTTGGATTTAATTACACGGAGCAAGAAGCGCAGTCTTATAGATAATAGGAGAGCGATGAGAGACGATGATGTAAGTGAATTCAAATCATTTGACTATAGCGGATAATAATAACTGAATGGAGCTATATTATGAATACAGTAGATATTAGATTACGTGTTTCAGCAGATATAAAAATTGAAGCAGCAGAAATATTTAAGCAAATTGGTTTAACTATCTCAAATAATACAAAAGAAATGTTTAATAAGTTAGGCACCTAATTTGTATCATCATTGCAAGCGACTAAAAACCTTGTTGTACGACTTCTATGTCATTCCTGTAAAAGCGGGAGTCTAGAAAAATCACCTTAATATTAGTATAAAAATTACAGATCATTGACAAAATAAACCTAAAAAACAAGTGTTGTATAGGTTTTTCTGGATTCCCACTTTCACGGGAATGACATATAAAGATTATCTAAGAAAATACTACTTGCTCCACTGCATCTACGCTATGTTGCAATACATCCTTAGCAATTTCTTTAGTAATCATCTTTTTTAGGCCGTTTTTAAGTTTTGGTCTAACACATCCAAGCATTTGCGGTTCTGCTACAATAATCAATTCCTTATATTTAGCTTGATCAGCAGTAATTACTTTCTCTAAATGTTTAATAATGCTCTTTGCTATTTCTTTATGTGCTATATCTTTTAGCAAAGTATGCGGTTCAAACAATGAAGTCGGTGTAGATTTATTTTGGTAAAGGCTTTGTCTTTTTTCTCTATGGTGGCGATGCTCCTCTCACTCCAAAGATAATTTTAAAGGTGTATTAGTAGTAATTTTGACTCCTTGAGCGTCGGTAAAGCATCGTTTGCTTACTATCGATAACCGCAATTAATTTTAACGGTGCTGTACTTATCATAAATACCTCCATAAGAACTAAGTTGTAATTTTATGATCATACTAATTATTTTTAAAACCTAATATTAATTTAATAATTTTTGCTTTTCACTGTTAATAATTTGCTCAACCTTGTCATTAAGTGTACGTACCTCTGTTTTCTCTATTTCGTCTTTTCCTATTACACCTATAATCTTTATCTTTATAGTTCCAGGTCGCTTAAACCAAAAACCTCTAGGCCAAAATAAACCAGCATTATGAGCCATCATCACAATTGGAACTTTAGTAATTGAAGCAAGCTTTACGGCACTTGGTTTAAATTTTACCGTTCTATCAGGCGGAATTTTAGTTGATTCCGGAAATATTATTAACCATAATCCTTCTTTTATTTTTTCCTGACCTTCTCTTAAAATCTGAGCAACCGAGCTATTAGTGCCACGGTCAACCGCAATAGGTTTAACCATCCGGAGTCCCCAACCAAGCAGGGGTATATTAAATAATTCACGTTTTAATACCCAAGAATGTTTAGGAATGATCAGTTGCATAAACATTTGATCCCAAAAAGATTGGTGATTAGACACGACTATTGAAGTAGTCTTCGGTAATTTCTCAAGTCCCTCTACTTCATATTTTAAACCGCAACAAATTTTTGCAAGCCACACAAAAGCATAAGAAAAGATAATGGCAATTCTATACCTTATTTGATAGTTGACATTGAAAAATGTTACGGGTATGTAACATATAAGAAAAAAAATAAATGTAAATAACGATAATAATCCATAAAATGATAAAATTCTTAAACGCCATAGCATAATTAGTGAGATAATTATATTAATTAAAATGGTATTTATAACATAATTTTACAATGAGTAAAATAAAAAGGTATTAAATGAAAAAAACTGTTCTTTCCGGTGTACAAGCAACCGGTTCTTTACATCTCGGTA
The DNA here is from genome assembly GCA_030295365.1 of Candidatus Rickettsia kotlanii. Lineage (GTDB taxonomy): Bacteria > Pseudomonadota > Alphaproteobacteria > Rickettsiales > Rickettsiaceae > Rickettsia > Rickettsia kotlanii. The sequence continues at coordinate 1,075,703 of AP027062.1, read as the reverse complement.
ACTATCTTGGTGCAATTAAAAACTGGGTTAAAATGCAGGAAGAATATAATTGTTTTTTCTTCTTAGCAGATTTGCATGCTATCACAGTTGATATTAAGCCATCAGAACTTAACAATTCAATTATGGAGGTGCTTGCTGTTTATTTAGCAGCAGGGCTTAACCCCGATAAAGTAACGATTTTTGCCCAAAGTATGGTGAAAGAGCATACTGAACTTGCTTGGCTACTAAATTGCGTTACACCGTTTGGATGGTTAAAGCGCATGACGCAATTTAAAGATAAAGCAGGTAGCGATCAAGAAAAGGCTTGTCTTGGGTTATTTTCCTATCCGGTGCTTATGGCAGCGGATATCTTAATATATAAAGCCGATATAGTGCCTGTAGGTGAGGATCAGAAGCAGCATTTAGAGCTAACAAGAGATATTGCAGGGGTAATAAATAGAAAATTTAACAAAGAAATTCTAAAAGTTCCTGAGGTTTTAATTAGTGAAACAGGCACAAGAATCATGAGCTTACGGGATGGATTAAAGAAAATGAGTAAATCTGATATTTCGGATTTTTCCCGTATCAATTTAAAAGACGATAACGATCTTATTCATCAAAAAATAAAAAAAGCCAAAACCGATCATTTAAGTTTTGTTAGCTATGATCAAGAAACAAGACCGGAAATTAGTAATTTATTAGATATTTATAGAAGTTTATCCGAAGAAAGCTTGGAAAAAATAATCGGTAATTATCAAAACCAAGGTTTTGCAAAATTTAAAGAAGATTTGACAGAAATTATTATTACAAATCTACAACCGATACGTGATAAATATTTAGAATTAATGAATGATAAAGAATATTTATTAAAAATACTACACAAAGGAGCAGAAAAAGCAAGAATTAGAGCTTCTGAAACGGTTAATGAAGTGAAAGACCAATTCGGATTTGTAATTTAAATGCATATATTGCAAGATTCCCCTTGAAATATATAAGATTATTTGGTATGAATCTTCTTGGGTAGGTGGCCGAGCGGTTTAAGGCACTAGTCTTGAAAACTGGCGTACGGGCAACCGTACCATGGGTTCGAATCCCATCCTATCCGCCAGCTCGGTTTATAGTATTATCTCGGAACATAAAACGGAAAGCTTTTTGAGCTTAATAAAAGCTTACGTTATGCTTACCATATTAATTTTATTTTTTTCTTCATCCTATTCAAAAGAAGCATGCATTTTTAGCCTTTAATCAATTAATTTAATAATACTTAGCTCTATACTAAATGTTCATATATTTATATGGGTAATAAACCATACTATTTAGTTTTAAATTAAAATTTAAGAAAAAATTTATTAATTATTTTATTGCCATATTTCATTATTCCAAAGAGTATCTAAAAATTCTTGAATAGGCCAAATGGTAATTTTTTATTTTCTAAATTAATTATACGTTTTGTTTTTTCAAAAGATATAACATGTCACTATCTTTACTAAATTTTTTAAATGATTTTTTTGTATAGAAGAAGCAATTTAAACTTCAAATGCATTATTTTGAAATATAAAATCAACCTCATATCCTTCTTTAGTACGCCAATAAAATCACTCATCTCTTTTGTCGTTTAAATATTTATAAGCTATTAACTCTAAGAATACATAATGCTCAAAAGATTTACCAGCATCAAACCCTGTCATTTCCTGATATTCATATTTTTGCTTCACACTGTACTTCAGGTAAAATATAGTCATATAAATAAGATGCAAGATATTTATGAATCTTTTTTGATGCAATATAATGCTCTATTAGTCCATGATTAAAAATTTTATGTCAATCAAGCTCTTTTATCTCAGAATAACATAGCGGTATCTCCAAGCTCTCCCGCCAAGTAAATTGCTACCTGTGTTGATTTTAAGCGCCTAGTACTAGAGCTACAAAGGATAAATTGTAAAGATTTATTAGATTCTATTAAATAATAAACCTCATCTAACAGTAAAGGAATTTTTTGCACCTCATCAATAATAATAGTTGAGATGCCGTCTTTTGACTTAAGCTCTTCTCTTAAACATTCAGGATTTTGAAAGTAAACTTTATAGATATCAGCTTGTAATAAATCTATATATAAACGTTTCAGATATGTTGACTTACCAGTTTTACGTGCTCTCTACAAAAAACAGGACTGTCCTTTTGGTAATTCTAAGTCTAAAAATCTTTGTATTGTCATGATAATGTCTTGCAAATTTAGAGATTTTAGGAGTATATTCCCTAAATATCTATTTATCTAGTTGATTTAAGAGGTTATATTGATAAGATTTTTGATAGGATGTTATTCATATTTCAAAAAAATCTTATAATTTGCAGCAAACAAGAATTAAATTATCGATTAAAATTTATTTACAGATAGCTTCCAACATCATTTTAGCGACTTTTATGCCTGCTTCTGTTGAAGTTTTTATATTGGTAGTTTCGGTATGGAAAGTTATTTTATTGCCGTCAAGGTTACCGAGCATAAAATCGGTTTGTATATTAGACATCTTCCCAAACTCTACTTCTAGGGGTAATTTGTACGTCAATCCGGTACTTGCATCTGTGTGATCGCTTTTGTACGCTGCGGTGGCAAGCGCTTCCGTGTTTCCTTCAAATGCCTCCCTATAAGCGAGTTTGGAAGGATGTCTAGGATCTGCATCTAGATATTGTGAATAAGCAGCAATCGGGGTGCGGCAATTAGCATCTAGATACTCTAAAAATGCTCTTTCGGGTTTTATTAGTTCAAAAGTGGGAAGATGATTAATTTGGTTGCATATCTCAAGCATAGCATTATCATCTTTTCTAATCTCAACTGCAATGACTCCCTGCCCTATACACGGTAACATCTGTGAATACTCTATCAAATGGCAATACTTCGGATTAAACACCTCTAACCTTTTAAGACCTGTATATGCTAAAATTGTTGCGTCAACTTCGCCGGTCATTAGCTTTTTTATTCTTGAATCAACATTCCCTCTAAAAACCGTTACCTTTAAATCCGGTCTTATTTTTTGGATAAATGCTTTTCTTCGTACTGCCGAGCTACCTATTACGGCATTTTGCGGCAGCTCTTCTATAGATTTATATTTTAGACAAACAAAAACATCTCTGGGGTCTTCACGCTCTAAAACAGCAGCTATTACTAGCGGTTCAGGTATTCTACCTGGTACATCTTTTAAAGAATGAACAGCTAAGTCAATTTTTTTATCAAGCAAGGCTTGCTCTATTTCCTTTAAAAATAAAGCTTTACCGCCTATATCGTATAATGGTTTATTTTGGATTAAATCCCCGCTAGTAATAATTGGCACTATTTTACAATGAATATCAGGAAAAAATTGTTTGATTTGCTGAATAACTAAATTAGTGTGTATTAAAGCAAGTGGACTTTTTCTTGTACCTATTTTGATAGAATTTGTCATTTGTTTTCTACTATTTCAAAAGGGCTAGTAAAACTTAAAACCTTACTGTTTATAATTACTTCATGATTTATAATAACCGGATGATTTGCTTCTCCATGCCCTGTTCCTGCTACTTTATAAGTTCCAATATTTTGAATATGATTTAAACAAAAACTTTTTATAGCTTGTTCTATAAACTCATCCCCTTTAGTAAAATCACCAAAGATTATTGCCTTTATGCATTCAAATATACCAGTATTTTTAAATTGAACTAGATTACGATGTACGGCATAGGCTTTTTCATTAACGTCTTCAAGCAATAGAATTTTATTGTCATCCCCGTGAAAATGGGGATCCAGTATTATTTTTTCTAGATTCCCGCGGAAGCGGGAATGACATAAGGAAGCATAGGAATGAAAATGAATTTGCAAACCAGTACTAATCCATTTAGTTAAAACTGTTAAATTTCCGTCTGTTATTGTACCTGTTATATTTCCCTCACTAATTTTCTTTATAGGTATAAATTGTATTTCACTCTTTTCTCCTTTAAGAACATTTATTATAGACATAATATCCTGATTAGTAGGCGGTAGTAACGAAGTTAACACTGAATTGTGAATAGTTGGGATATTATAATGGTTATTTAGTAATAAATGCAAAACGGTAATATCGCTATAGCATATTAGGGCTTTATCCTCTTTTTGTTCTATATTAAAACAATCTTCTACAAATTCACTGCATCCATATCTGCCGCGAAAAGCCCCAATTATTTTAACCTGTTTATTTTCCATAGCTTCTTTAAACATTCTCAACCTTTCTTTTTTAGAAGCAGCGAAAAAAAGTAATTTATCACCTGAAAAAATCTTATCATCTACTAAAGTTTTAAAACTATGCAACGCTAGTATTTCAATAGCTTCCTTTAATTTATCTTGTGCATCTAGACAGCTTGACGCCAGTGCTATTATTGATATAAAATCTCGTTGTTTATTAAAAATAATTTTTTTCATAATAATGTCATACCGTAGCCCCGCCAAGGTATGACAGCAAAAAATACTGGATTCCTGTGATCAACGGAATGACATTTTCAATTACAAAGGCATCATAAAAATAAAATTAGTCTTCCCCTGTTTATCGTTTTCTGCTCAAATTTTTCCAGCGTGCAGTTCTATTACTTTCTTACATAATGCAAGTCCTACTCTTCTACCTCCTGCCGGTGTACGTGTTTTAGAGCTTACGACCAATACACTGAATACACTCTGCAATTCCTCTTGCAGTACTCCTATTCCATCGTCTTTTATACTAAAACAAGATATTATTTTCTTGCATGTGTAGATCAATGTTTATTATTTCCTCACTACAATAGCTGATAGCATTGATTATTAGATTGTAGAATATAAAGCAATATAATTATCTTGACCAAGATCATTAATATCTAAACCTAATTGTATAAATTTTTCAATTTGTGTCTTACGGAAATCATCAGAAATATACGACTCCATAGCAACACGGAAAAAATTATGAATTTGTGCTTTCTCAGTTGAAACAAATTTTGCCATAAGTGCAGGGTTATGATGAAATACATCAATAACATTGGAGCTATTACTCCAAATACCCCATTCAAGTATAGTATTACCGTTTGTTTGTATCTTTCTTATCCCAATTAGTGTCAGGGATGAGGACAATTTTGTTTAATATCTGTACAGCAGCATTTTTTAAAATATTTTTAACATTTTGATCTTATTGTTGATATATTAAACTATAAAGAGCTTCAAATTAAGTTTGTTGTTAATATTAGTTCCGTTTAATATAGCCGGTATTAATTGTATGTTTCCTGAAGTTAATTATTAAAAATTAACTATTATTTAATACCAAGGTGCGAGCGATAAGTTTATTTTAATCCCTTTAACGGTAACATCAGCTTCTTTATTGGCACAATATTTTTCTTCTCTGATTAAGGCGATTGCTTTGTTGTGATAACTTGAGCATATTACACCGATTTGATTGTTATCTGCGAGTATTTCTTCATCTTTAACTAATGAAGATAAATCTTCATCTGCTGTAATTTTATATATCTTTCTTCTTATAACTCCTTGATATTTAGCCCTTGAAATCACTTCCTGCCCGACATAACAACCTTTATCAAAACTAATTGCATTTAACTCCTCAGCACCATACATATTTGGAATAGATTTATCTGTGATTAAATCTTCCACACCATCTATTATTGCAAAATTATATTTATCTTCTAGGTATATTGGATTCCCGCTTCCGCGGGGAGATGTTGTTGAGGGGGGTGGTCCGCCCTTTGTTACCCCGTGGCTTGACCATGGGGTCCAGTCTTTTTTAATTATTTTCTGGATACTGCGGTCAAGCTGCGGTATGACATCGAGCTTATTTATTGAGCGGAAACCAAGCTTAGCATAACGAGGATCACGAACCGTAATTAGCGAGTCTATATCTAATTTTTGAAGTGAGTAGATAACTTTATATTCGTCACTACAATCTATTACTTGTATTTTTGAACGAAATTTATAGAAGTTTAAATACTCTATCAAAGCAGCTTTATTACTTTTATCAATATCAAGGTAAATTTCCTCAGGGTTATGAACATACACGAAAAAATCAAATAAATATCTTCCTTGATTATTAAGCAAATAAGTATAGCAATAATTATAGTCAATTGATTGGGACTCGCCTACTGTGTTACTCGTCGTCTTGCCTATTATTATAGGTTTCGTTCCTCGTTCTGTGTATCCGAATTCAACTGAATTGACTATACTCTTATAAATATCGTTAGTAATGAGATTTTGTAGGAACTTTACGGAATCGAAACCTATTATTTTGATAACTTCTCTATTATTTAATATTTCATACATATTATAATATTATTGACTTTATAGGTTCCTAACTACTATACTCTAAATTTATATAAATTAAACTTAATAATCATGAGATGTTCATCTTACTGTACTTCGTCCGAATATAAGATGAGTGATCTAGTTACTAATTTAAAAAAGATTGGTCTTGAACCTCAACATTTTGACGATGTTTTATATATTCGGAAAGAGATAAATAAAGATTCTGATTTTATAGAGATATTTTTCTTCCCGTTTGGTTGTGTAACTATTTGGGGTGGCGATGAAATTCAAGAAAAAATAGTTTTAAGCGATACTGATTTAGTACCAGTAAATAAGCTTAAAGAGCCGGTATCCGATTATATTTATTTTGAATATAATATGGAAGTCAAGAAAACATTTATTGATGAAGAGAAAAATAAAATAATCTTAGCAGATAAATCAGTTTTTGTTAAACTTTCTATTTCTCATGCTCTTGCACAATCAGTTAAACTTAGCGTTCTTGAGCAATCTGTTAGTAACTTAATTGTTCAGACAACCCCTATACAACAGGAACTAGCTAGAACCGGTAGCGTATCGCTTTCTAAAAAGGAGATATTACAGCAAATAGGTATATTATTTAACGAGCGTTATTCAATCAGTTTGCATAGTGATATATTCGATACTCCGGAATTCTTTTGGCGTCGTCCGAGTTATGAGCCTCTATATCTCATGACGGCAGAGTTTCAAGACATAGAAATACGGCAAAATATAATGAATCATCGTCTTAATATGATTCATGAGCTTTTAGACATTCTTTCAAACGATCTTAATTATAAACATTCCACCAAACTTGAGTGGATTATTATTATTTTAATCGGTCTTGAAGTTGTTCTGTCGTTATCTCATACTAATCTTTTCTTAAAAATTATCGGAGCTTTATAAATAGCTTCTATGCAAATTATCGATAATCAAAAAACATTAGAAGAATTTTGTAACCGGTTAGCAAATAAGGCATGCGTAAGCATAGATACGGAATTTGAGCGTCGCTATACTTATTATGCTCAGCTTAGTATAATTCAAGTTAAAGCAGAAGAATATTGCGGAATAATTGATGCGTTAAGCAATTTAGATCTAAATATTTTTAATAAGCTGCTTGCAGATAATAATATTACTAAAATATTTCATGCTCCTCGTGAAGATTTAGAGATTTTCTATAATTTATTTAAAACACTACCTGCTAATGTTTTTGATATACAAATTGCAGCAAATATTTGCGGATTCGGTAAACAGCTAAGCTATGATGATCTTTGCTATAAGCTAATCGGTATTACTATCGATAAAACCCACCAAAAATCTAACTGGCTAAAACGCCCTATTACTAGTGATATGTTAAATTATGCAATGTTAGACGTGGAGTATTTGTATAAGATATATAAAGAGTTAAATAATATAATTATTAAAAATAATTTAACTAATAAATATCAAACTACTCTTAGTTTTTTATTAGATGTTAGAAATTATAAGGTTGAGCCGAAGGATGCTTGGAAAAAAATAAAATATAGAAGTGATGATAAGAGTTTTAATCACAAAATTCAAATGCTTGCAGCTTATCGTGAAGAGAATGCACAAACTATAAATATTCCTCGTAAGCATTTTATTTTAGATGAAGATTTAATAAAGCTTAGTAAATACCCGCCATTGAATCACAAGGATTTTAAAAATCTAAATTTAAAAAGCAAATATTTACACAAACAAAAATATAAAGATAAAATAATAAGTTTGTGTAATAACTTATAAGAAAAAAGCTATAAATCAAATAACTTGTAGCCTATTATGAATAGAAAAAAATTAGCCAACTAATGTAACTTGTATCTCACTACCTTGTACTACTTTGACATATTCGTTGTATACATTCCAGACAAGTTACTAAATGCCTGATCTATGGATAAGTGTCCCTACTCCTACTAATGCTAATTGAAAGCAAATATCTCCAGTCTGAGTATCGCCGGATATTTGTCCTGTTTCTAGCCACTCCCCAACTGCTTGTGCAAACAAAAAGCAAAAGGTACACCGGTCAATACGACAATTTTTTTATTATATCAACCATTTGACCCTAAGATAATATTTTACAAAATAAAAAAAGTTAAAAAAATTAAGGTTATTATACCGGAATCATACATTTAAGCTTACGATCATGAGATTCAATCAGAAAATTATCTATTAATTGTTCTTTTAAACAAACTCCCACGGTTAATATATTTCGGTTATTATTAAGATATTGGTCAAAATATCCTTTGCCGTATCCAAGTCTATAACCCTCCTTACTAAATGCAAGTCCTGGGATAATAACTAGCTCAGGAACAAAAAAATCATTATTTATAGGTTCATAGGTTTTAAAAGCACCTAAAGCCAATTGATCGTTATAATGATAAGGACAATATTTTATCTCATTTTTTATGATTTTCGGTAGGAAGAATCTTATTTCAGGATGTAAGTTTGTTATTTCAAGTAAGTTAATTTCGTATTTTAGAGGAAAGTAAAGTCCTACTGTCTTTCCTTTTAACTCCTGTAATAATCGGCTAATTTTATTAATTAGAGAATTTTTGACTAAATCGGAATTAATCTTATCTTGGTTTTTTATTAAAAATTCTTTGAAATAAAGACGTAGCTCTTGTTTGGTCATAAATATCCTTAAATTCGTTGTTGCAAGCAACTGAAGGCCTTGTGGCATGGCTCGCTGCATTTCTGTTATCCCGTGACTTGTTCGTAGGATCTAGTTAAAAATACTAATATTATTAATATTTTTAGTGGTTTTACTAGATACTGTGGTCGAGCCACGGTATGACACCGAACTGGTTTTTCAAGCCATGCAACAACGCCGCGACTGCAAGGAGCGTCGCAATATCATAGCAGGACGCCTGAGATTGCTTCGTCAAAACTTATAGTTTTTCCTCACAATGACGTAGAAATATATCACATATTAATAGTCCTCTTATCTACACTAAGTGCTGCCTCTTTTATAGCCTCGCTTAAAGTGGGGTGAGCATGGCAGGTTCTTGCTATATCCTCTGAAGCTGCTCCGAATGCCATATAAGCCGTAAGCGCGGCAATTAATGTACCTGCATCAGCTCCTATAATATGAGCTCCTAAAACCCTATCGGTTTTACTATCAGCAAGGATCTTAACCATCCCTTCCGTACTACCGATTGCTCTTGCTCTACCATTTGCTAAAAACGGAAACTTACCAACTTTATAATCAATACCTTTTTCTTTTAGCTGTTCTTCTGTTTCACCGACGCTTGCTACTTCAGGATAAGTATATATTACGCTTGGAATTAAGTTATAGTTAACATGTCCTGTCTGCCCTGCCATAATTTCCACGGCAGCTATAGCCTCTTCCTCGGCTTTATGAGCAAGCATAGCTCCTTTTACCACATCACCGACTGCGTAAATATTTGAAATTGCTGTTTGGAACCGGTCATTAATCTCAATGCTACCTTGCTTATCCGTAATAATACCGACAGACTCAAGTCCTAGATTTTGCGTATAGGCTTTTCTGCCTACTGCCATCAACACAACATCGCTTGTTATTATCGAATTCTTACCGCCCTCCTCTATTGTCAGATTTACTTTTCCTGACTTTACTTCAGCAGATAGCACTTTAGTATTCAGTTTAAACTCTATACCTTGTTTTTGCTGTAGTTTCATAAATTGTGTAGCAATTTCTTTATCAAGCATCGGTAAAATGCTCGGTGCATACTCAATAACCGTTACTTTAGCTCCTAAACGACGCCAAACTGAACCAAGTTCTAAGCCTATATATCCTCCGCCAACTACTATTAAGTTCTCAGGTACTTTAGAAAGTTTTAAAGCACCGGTAGATGAAACAATAAATTCTTCGTCTATTTTGATATTCGGTATTTCTATGACGCTGGAACCTGTAGTAATTAGGATATTTTTGGCGTTAATTTGCTCTTTATTTACTTCAATGATATTACTAGCGCTAATTTTAGCTTCACCTTTTATCCTAGTAATTTTGTTTTTGGCAAATAGACTTTCTATACCTTTTGTAAGATCAAGAACTACTTTATCTTTATTAGCTAGCATTTTTTGTAAGTCTAGTTTTACATCTACAGTAATACCTATATTCTCAAAATGTTTTAGAGCTGCTTCATATTTTTCCGAAGAATTAAGTAAAGCTTTCGATGGTATGCATCCTATATTTAAACAAGTGCCGCCAAGAGTATCGCTTTTCTCAATACACGCTACTTTCATACCAAGCTGAGCAGCCCTAATACTACCTGTATAACCGGCTGGACCGCTACCTATTACCACTAAATCAAATTCTTGCATATTTGTTTGACCTTAATAAATTGTTGGATCGTCATTGCAAGCAGCCGCAATCTTGTCAAATATCCTGAGATTGCTTCGTCAATTACTTACATAATTTCCTCGCAATGACGTAATACTGCTAAAAATACACTACTATCACCTTTATAACAACTTTAATCTTATACTATTCTTATTTGGTGAAGCAATAAAACTAATTAAATTAATATTATCTTCAAAGCCGTTTGTATAATTTTGTAGTAAAGAAAACATCTTTTTAGAAATAGCATAATTATGACTAGTATTTAGTGAATTTGCCTCACCTATATTTTTTATTGCTCTCATTAAAGCTAAAGGATTATCAAATTTTATCTCTATATTTTCATAGTCAACAATTACTTCGGCAAATCCTGCTTGCGAAAATAAAATCGGAACATGATCAAAATGAATAAAAGGAGCAATATGAGGAGAGTGTTTAAAATCACTTGCTATTTCGGCATCTATTAAGGATTTACGTAAACTCTTTAAGCTATTTCCTCCGACAAAATTACCGATAAAAATACCGTCAGACTTTAAAAATATTCTTATATTAGATAAAAAGTGTTGTACATCATTTATCCAGTGTAACCCTAATGAATAAATAATTAAATTAAAAGAGTCTTTTGGCAATTCTAAATCTTCATCATCGATTAATAATTTATGATTATGCTCAAAAGAATCAAGCAATAAAGGTGACATATCTGTTACGGTAATATTGGCACTGCGATAAGCATTTTTTAGTAAGCTCGTAAGATAACCGCATTTAGCCGATATTTCTAGAATATCCGAAAAATCCTTATCAATCATCCCTAATCGACTTATTATATCATTAGCTGCATACTTGATAAATAAGCTGTTACTTATCCCCTCTACTGCATTATTTCGGTGATTTTTTAGCTTTAGTCTGTTGAATATATAATCCTCTCCTATCTTGAATTTTCTCTCCTAAAATTTTTGGTGGCAGTCGAGAAATAAAACCCCCTAAAAAATCTCCTAGCAAACTATTTTGAACAAGTTCTCTCTGTCTTGCAGTGCGAATATCATCCCCTTTAACTCTATCTAGCCCTTCAAAATTCTCCTGAACATCTACAATTTATAGGTTTCGTATTGTTATTATTAGGTGATAAAGGTTCTAGCCTCAACAGGCTTTTTTCTGCAGGATTTAAATCCGAAGTTAGATCAACATGCTCCAAGTAGACAGGTTTTAGTTGTTTATCATTACTAGAAACTTTTTTTCTTTCTATCGCTGAAACATTGTTCTCGGACTTATTAGATTCTCCTAGAGATTTATAACTACTTATACACAACAATACTAATATAAATTTCTTTAACATAAACAACCCTGTATATTATTACAGTTAATATAAATTAAATAATATATGCATCGAGTACTGAAATAAATTAAGGGAATTATATACTTGTATAACCTATATTTTCTTTTTATTTATCCAAGATGTAAATTCAGACATACTAAACACTTCTATTAAATTACTGCCAACTTGATCCTTGAGCCGTTTCAAGGCTTTTTTCTTATATCCATCACCATCAATTATTATAGTATCATAAATTCCTTGTTTTTTTATGTTTAGCACAAGATAAGAATATTTTTCATCAACCGATCCTCTTGATTGTTGCCACTTAAATTCTATAACTAGGTAATTGGGGTGACGTTCTGGATGATATAATATAAAATCGCATTTCCATTTAGTATCATAAATATTTTTGCAACTTCAAACTGTCTAGTATCAATAGGCTACTTAAGGATCTTAGCTGCACTAAATCTTTTATTAGATACAAAACAATATCCTTCTCTTTTTAGTCGATCATGTATAAAAATCTCAAGTTCGTTTCCAGTTTTATTAGCTTATAAAATTGCAATTTGTTTTACCATTGTACTAATAATTTCTTATTAAAACTTCATTAGCTCCTTGCCTACTGTCGGATTTACAATTTATGCTTCTTGGTGCATTTACTATATCTATACCAAAGTTCTTTATAAAATCGCTATCTGAATTTGTAAAGCTTTACTACACGCAAGTATGTTGTCCTTATCAAGAATATTAGGATTCATATAAGTAGTGCCCATCGGGATATTGCACTCTCCTTTGCTATTTACTCTATAAAGACCATTATAATAAGTCTTGTTAAGGTATATGAAACGTGTTGCTATCTCAATAGGGTTATTGCTATTTGCGTTCTTTCTAACAGCATAGTAATAATCTTGAGAGTGATTAGCTTTATGCTTAGCTAACAGCTCAATTAATGCTCGAGTTTCATCCTTAACTTAAATATCTCTCTATGTGTTTTTTACTAATAGTATAATATACATGTTTATAGTCAAGCCGGCTTTAAACAGGTCGGAGAATATAAAGCTCAAAGCATGGCATTTTAAAGGTAATACAAGTTATTTAATGATAAGAAATATATTAACATAAGCTTTACCCCACTTTCTACTTCTCATTTTTTGCTTTTTTTAAAATGGCTAGAAATGCCACATATAAAACTATGGTGGGATAAGGATATAGGATGGAGTTTAGAATTGATTGCACAAAAATACTCAATCTATGTTAGAGGGCATAAGCTAGAAAATAATGAGCCTAAAAATATACACGCTTACATTATAGAAGCAGACTGTATTCCTATAGGATGCATCCAAATTTACAATGCTTATGATTTTGAACGTTCAGACCCATTAATAAACTTACCTTCAAAACTTGCAACACTTGATTATTTCTTTAATGCTTAGGTTTTGTGGACATTTAATAGAATCATCATAATTATAACTCTTTTTTGCTGTAAATTATAAGTTTTTTTGAAATATGAATAACTACTCTTTCAAAAATCTTATTAATTTTCGCTAAAGAATACTTCAAAATAAAAAATCAATTAGAAATCTTCACAGAACCTAGATATATTAATATATATTAAGTGTAAAAAGAATTAGTGAGAAAATGCTAAAAGATCAGAATTTAGATATAGAAAGAAAACAAGACCATATTGAAATTAATCTTATGAAAAACGTTGAATCTACACTTAAAAGTGGTTTTGAATCTATTCAATTTATTCATAATGCATTACCGGAAATTAACTACGATAGCGTAAATACAACTACTACTTTCCTCGGGAAATCTTTACAAGCCCCTATCCTAATTTCGAGTATGACCGGAGGCACGACTAGAGCTAGAGATATTAACTATAGACTTGCACAGGTCGCTCAAAAAGCCGGTATTGCTATGGGGCTTGGCTCTATGCGGGTTTTGTTAACGGAACCGGATACAATCAAGACATTTGCAGTAAGGCATATAGCTCCCGATATCCCTTTACTAGCCAATATCGGTGCAGTACAGCTTAATTACGGAGTGACACCTAAAGAATGTCAGTATTTAGTGGATGCTATTAAAGCCGATGCCTTAATTTTACACTTAAACGTGTTACAGGAACTGACTCAGCCGGAGGGTAATAGAAACTGGGAAAAGCTGTTACCTAAGATAAGAGAAGTGGTTAATTACCTCTCTATTCCAGTAATTGTTAAGGAAGTAGGATACGGTTTATCTAAAAAAGTTGCTGAGAGTCTTATTGATGCAGGGGTTAAGGTTCTTGATATTGCAGGGAGCGGTGGAACATCTTGGAGTCAAGTAGAGGCTTATCGTGCTACAAATTCGTTACAAAACCGTATAGCTAGTAGCTTTATTAACTGGGGAATTCCGACTTTAGATTCTCTAAAAATGGTGCGGGAAGTTTCAAAAGATATTCCGATTATTACCAGTGGCGGGTTAAAATCCGGTATTGATGGTGCAAAAGCAATTCGTATAGGAGCTAATATTTTTGGATTTGCCGGTCAATTTTTAAAAGCGGCAGATACTTCTGAAAGTTTGCTTTCCGAAGAGATACAATTGATAATTGAGCAGCTTAAAATTACCATGCTATGCACCGGATCACGCACTTTAAAAGATTTAGCAAAAGCAGAGATTAGGTTGTAGTAAAATTTATATTCATAATATATTGGCACCAAATTCAACAATAACTCTTTCAGCCTTATAATCACTCATTTGAACAAGTTTAACTGCTTCAAGATAATTACCTTTGGTAAATTCGTTAATGACTTTCTACCAAAGTATTAATGCCGATTTATTTTCAGGAATAACCGCAACTTCCCATAATCCTTTATGTATTTGCCAAATTTGCTTAGCTACTTTTATATTGATCTATGGAAAATTTATGTTTTTTCAATAAATATTTAAAATTTTCTATACATTCATATGTAGCAATTTGATGCCATATATCACTGACTTCTTTTTTCCATGATGAAGACCATTCGCCTTTAACTATATTTCGCACAGGATTTAAATATTCTTTTTTTTCTTCAATATCCATTATTAGGCAAAAGAGCCCATAAAACTTTGTTTGGATAATAATCTGTTAATGCTTTTTCTTGATTGAATTTGAAGGCATCAAGACTACTTGTTAAAGGATTAATTAATATAAAACCTCTACGACCTAGATGTCCTACAATATGATCATTTAAATCTTCGTTCGGTACTAAACTCGGTACGGAATATCCTTTTAAATATGGCTTTACAAATTCAAGATCTTTAGAAGCAGAATGTTCTACTACACTTAATAAATATAAAGTATCTTTTAGAGTTAATTCTTCAATTGGCGAAGCTTTATTTTTATACAGAAATGTATCTATTAAAATACGTCTTTTTGCTTCTGCTTTAGTTTGTTTTTTGTTTTATAGTTTTCTTACAATTATCACATGAACAACTAGAGTTATTGTTATGATTACATATAGGACCTAATAGAGCAAAACTCGTTTCTCTATAAACATAGCTATAATAATTTCTACTCTTTAGCTTAATAACTGAATTTGTATCTAGGCCGTATTTACAGAATAATTTATAATGCGTAACAAGCAGAAATAAACTAACTAAACTAATTAGGAGATACATTAACATTAAATTCTTCTAATAAATTAGCTATTTTCTCATAGTTATAATAACGTTTTATTAAATCTTTGATTTGTTCTCCTGTTAAATGTGATAAATCTTTATGAGCCATAACTTAATATAAATTAATTGATTATTAGATATATAATTGTGAAAATTACATCTGTAATATAAATATATAACTATTTTTATTATAAAAGTAAAAATAGACTGCAATAACAAATGCATATGAAACTTTTAAATACTCGACAGTGGAAACCTTGATTACTATTTGGCTTTCCGGTTCAATAAACTACAAAAATTGGCTAACTGTCCAAACTAGAGCATGGTAAGCTAGTATTACAGAAAAAAGATATTTTTGTTTAGGTAAAGTTGATGGTAATATTTTAACAGTCCGTTTTATGTTCCGAGATAATCATGTAAGAATTTTTGGAGCAGGATACTGGCGTAAAGGTAAGAGAATTTATGAGCAAGAGGAGTAAAATACACTAGTGGGGAAATAGGAGAAGTAAAAATAGTCAAAGACTTCTTGCTACACCCTAGAGAACTTTTATTAAAAGATGATTCAGTAAAAGTAACCATTTCTTTAAGTAAAGAGAGCGTAGAATTTTTTAAATCAGAAGCAGTAACTACACATGTTCCTTATCAAAAAATGATTAGGATTTTACTAGATAAATATACTAAGTATTATAAAGAAAATAAACAAGCATAACATACTCTTCTGCTTTTAAGAATTGCTTGTTGTTATCTTCATGAATTCACGTACTCACTTATTAAGTATCAGCTGTACACACTCACCATTTGATAACAAATTCAATTCTTGAAATCATTCGAGTATACCATAAACTGAGCTGGCGGAGAGAGGGGGATTCGAACCCCCGACACGCTGCCGTGAACACGCTTTCCAGGCGTGCGCCTTAAACCGCTCGGCCATCTCTCCCAAATTTTTAGCATTGCCTGTATGGCTTCCTATATCATTCTCACAAAGTATTGATGTTGTTGCATAGAGTAAAAAGCCTACTCGATATCATCCCAGCGGAAGCGAGGATCCCAAAAAATAAACCTATAAAAACAATTTTTTCGTAGGTTTTACTGGATGCCAGCCTTCACGGGAATGACATAAAACGATCTATGCCAAAAAGCCTTTAGTCGCTTGCAATGACGACTTGGGTATATCCATACGACAAAGCTAAGACTTATTCTGAAAAAAAATATTATTGGCTTCTTCTAGCTCATTTTTAGTATTAACACCAACAATTAAATCATGATCAGTAGATAATAAATATGAAACTTTTTCACCGTGATTTTTACATATTTTTACTATTTCAGTTAAATAAATTTCCTTATGACCGTTAGTATTAGTGGCAAATAAAGGTAAGTATTTATTTAAAATTTCGCTACTGAAAGCCATAATACCTGAATTACAAAGCTTTATGTTTTTCTCTTCTGCGCTTGCATTTTTATGTTCGATTATCTCTAAAAATTCACCATTTTTATCAGTAGCTATTCTCCCATATTGAAGCGGATTTGCTCTCTTAAAGCTTAAAGTCACTAATGCAGAATTAGTAAGGCTTAAATAAGCTATTAATTCATGCATAAGTTTTGGAGTAATAAGAGGATGATCAGCGTATAAAACTAATATTGTTTTATTTTTATTAATGAAATCTATTGCTGCATAAGTAGCATGAGCTGTGCCTTTAGGTTCTTCTTGCAGTACAAGGCGACACATATGTTCATAGGGCGTTAAATGTTTTTGAAGTTCTTCTGAATAAACTATAATTACATCATCTGTGACGCTAAGTGAATTCTTTAATACCGTTTCAAGCATTGGAACTCCACCGACTTTATGCATTACTTTTGGTAAATCGGACTCCATCCTAGTACCTTTACCGGCTGCTAAAATAATTATTTGATAATTTGCATTGTTATAAGTCATGGTTCTCCTTGTATTATTTCGTAAACATCATCAGATAACTCATAATTCCCAAAAACTCTTTGCACATCATCGCTTTCTTCTAAAACTTCTACAAGCTTTAGTAATTTTTCAGCTTTGTCCTTATCATCTATAATTATTGTATTTAATGGGATCCAGCCTATATACGAATCTTCAGGTATGCCGTATTTGCCAGTGAAAAATTCTAGAACTTTAGAGAAATTTTCAATATCCGTATAGATGGTATGGGTGGTATCATTAGATATAATATCATGTCCCCCAGCTTCTATGACTGCCTCTAAAACATCTTCATTAGATGCTATATTTACTGGATACTGAATAACTCCGCAATGGTTGAATAAATAATTGACACTACCGATTTCACCTAAACTCCCACCATATTTAGTAAAACTAGAGCGTACTTCTGCAGCAGTGCGGTTTTTATTATCGGTTAAAGCTTCAACTATTATAGCAATACCATTCGGTGCATAACCTTCATATCTAATTTCCGTATAATTTTCGGTATTAGAAGAATCATTAGCACTATTCATAGCTTTATCTATTCTTTCTTTAGGGAGATTTTGACTACGTGCGGCGGTTAAAGCATTTCTAAGACGTGGATTATTTTCAGGGTTATTAGAAGAACCGGTTTTAGCTGCAGTAACTATTTCACGAATTAATTTAGTGAAAACTTTTGCTCTTTTTTTATCTTGAGCCCCTTTACGATGCTGAATATTTTTGAACTTTGAATGACCGGCCATATTTATTTCTTTTTTTTAAAAGTAGTATTATATACTCTAAAGTAAAATGAAAAGTAATATACGAAGATCAACTTTAAAAAGAGCAAGGAATCTGCAAACCGAGGAACGGAGCATATAATAAACACTCAGCACTCGAGGACTTAAAAAGACGACGTAGCTAATTTTTCAAGTTCATCGAGTATATTTTTTTTTCTCCAAAAACGATTAATTAACCTTGTTTTGCTTTAAATCTTTTATTCTTTTTATTTATTACAAAAATTTTGCCTTTTCTTTTAACGATCTGACAATCTTTATCACGTTTTTTTAAAGATTTTAATGAGCTAACAACTTTCATAAAATATACTTTTACATTTAATTTGGATTGATAATAAACATTTTTATTTAATCAGTCAATTAGGTTTTGTACTCTTGTAATAGAATAATCATAATTATGGCTATTTTAGCTGCAAGTTATAAGATTTTTTTTGAAATATGAATAACTATTTCTGCAAAAATCTTATTAATTTTTGCTAAAAAATATCTCAAAATTATAATCATTAATCAAAAGTGTACAGGACCTAACAATTTAAAGCATTTTTAAAAATACCATGCTTCGTGGTTTTTAAATATAAATTCAACCAATAATTACAAAGGGATCAAATTATGAATAAATATTCATTATATAACTTTACTCAAGAAACTATAAATAAAATCAAGCAAAATGGAAGAGAATGGAGTTTAAACAAACCATATTATGATGAATTTCTTGTTGAATTACCAAAATTAGTTCAAAAATTTGATCTATCTGAGATAATTACAAAAGTAGGTTTTATCCAGGTAAACATGTATCCATATTTAATGTAGTAGGGGAGCTAGTATCATATGCTCAACTTGCTAAATGGGCTGGGAATGTTATTAAAAATGAGCAGCAAGGTGAACATGAAAAAGTTAATAATCAATGGAAAGCTATAAAAGCAGTATTGGAGCATGCTAAAACATCAAGTATAGATTATTGTAGTTTAATAAGAGGCTGGGAAAATAATAAAGGGTAGCACAAGGCGATCAGATACTAAAACTTCTTTTAAACAAAATATTGACTTAAGTATAGATGAGCTGAAGATAGCTAAAATCATAATAGACGAAGCAGATAAAGGAGAATACGGCTTATAAGTTATTCCAAATAATTATAAAAATAATGAAAATGCAAAACATGCAGCTAACGAACATAAAAAATGGTATGAAAGCGTAATTAAATATGATGATTTTTCAATGTTACAAGCTTTAAGCTATAGTGTGGATACAAGCTCTATATTGCAAGAAGCAGATCTTGATTGATCTATCTGAGAATGATTTGCTATATCTCCAGAAATGTCAAAGGAATAAAATAATCTTAACTATCAACAATTTGCAGCTTTGATTCATCAAGCAACTGCTCACGCTAACAGAGAGGAAATACCATAATCTTCTAATAGTTCTAATAGAGGAGAGAGTGGTACAGAAGATACTATTTGAGGTATGCAAGCTAAGGATTTAGTAACATTAATTAGTGCCAGAGTGCAAGCTTTAGATGGGATTACTAATCCTTCAAGATGCTCAAGGTAGCACTGCTGAAGACTTTGTAACATCAGTAAGTAATCTTTTGCAAGCGACAAGAGGCGATATTAATAATTTGTTGGATATGGTACCTGATATATTAGGTAATCCTCAAAACACTAATAATGCTGCTTGGGATTTAGATTAAATCCTTACCTCTTAAATGCTATAACTTCCCTTGCTTCATAAGATAAGTTATGGTATGCTAGTTTGTCTTATTGTAACTCAAGTTATTTTAGCGTTGCTGGTATGGTTTGGGAATTATGCCAAAATTGTCATTGCAAGCGACTACAAGGAGTGTGGCAATCCAGCACAACGATAAAAAAATTCTGTAAATCAGAATTTTTTACTGGACTGCTTCGTCAATTACTCCATAATTTTCCTCGCAATGATGTTAAAACCATGTTACTCCTATTATTATCCTTTATCCTCTTCTCTAAGCCGGCTATTGCCGATCCTGAAATAGCTGAATCCTTTAAATGTTCAAAACTTTTTCCTTACTTTGAAAAAAAATTTAATATCCCATCTAATACGTTACATTCAATAGCTTTAAAAGAATCGGGAAAAAAACATACAACCCGTAAAATTAGAGTAGTATGGCCTTGGACGGTAAATGTTGAAGGAAAAGGCTATTATTTTAACACAAAAAGAGAAGCTATAAGTTTTGCTAGAATAGAGCTTATAAAAGGACGAGAGAGTATTGATGTCGGATGCATGCAGATTAACTTAAGGCATCATTTAGGGGCTTTTAATTCCCTTGAACAGGCATTTGATCCAAATAATAACATTCGTTACGGTGCAGAATTTTTGCGTTCAAAGTATGATCAGCTAGGGAGCTGGCACAAGGCGATAGCTCATTATCATTCAGCTACACATTCTTTAGGGTTTAAATATAAACAAGATGTAGTTAAAATAGCAAGTAATATGGCGCTTTATAAAGCATTCTTACATAGTTATCTAAATAATAATGAAGGGGCTTTAGAAGATACAATTCCAGTAAATAATAACAAAGTTCAAAAAAAATCACTTTTTAGTGGCAATAAAAGATATAGAAGTAGTATTATGATACCGGTTCCTGCTAAAATTAATTAATTCTATGAATATTAAATTAATTACATGTTTTTTAATATTAGTAAGTGTGGTAAAAGTAAATGCCGATTTTAACAATATTCAAGATAATTTTAAATATCAGAAAAAGCAACTAATAATAGAATTGCCTTGGGGTGATTGTACCGAAATTCATAAATTATTAGAGAAAAAATTATCTTTTTCAGAACAACAAATAAAAAAAGAAAATAAAATTCATGAGAAATATAAACAATTTTATTTAAAACATAATAATCCTACTAATTTTTCTATGCAATTTCTTGAGAAAAAATCTGAGACTAATGGAGTAGAAACTTTAATATCAGGTTTTTTAAAATTTTGTGAAGATAATTTTCAAACTAGTAAAAGTAAATCTAATGCTCTAAATTATTATATTAAAAAACAACAAAACCAATGGTTTAATAATATAAGAAATGAGAATTACAAAATATATTATAGAAAAAAATACAAAGATAATATCCTTAGAAATAATTAATTAAGGCAACTATATATCTTGTATAACCTAAATATATGTTAGGCTAACGGAGCTTATTATCCGTATTGCAGCAACCAAAAGATTTTTCATTATGCAGATGGAACGAATCACATAGTATCAAAAGTCAGCACAATTTTTGAAAATAGTAAGATTTCTTTAAAGAAATGGTTTAGTTTACAGCAAGTTTTGCAAGTTACTACGCCAAAAAAAGTTTATCATCGTTACAGCTTTCAAGAGATATTAATATTACCCAAAAAACTGCATGGTTTATGCTTTTCATAGGATTAGAGATTGGTGGTAAAGAAAAGGTACACACATATTGAAACTAAGCTGTGCTGCTAAAGACTTAACAAATGAAGCGGAAGCTTTAAAAGTTTTTTCAGGGTTTGATGCTACAACTATTCTGGCCCAAAAAGATAATGCTTTATTACTTGAGAGAGTGGTATCCGGTATTGCCTTAAAAGAATATTCATCAGATAACAGAATTGCTATAGCTTGTTCTGTTATGAGCAAGCTGTACAAGAGCATCTATACCAAAAATGCACCAATCCCCTAATATCAAGGGATCAGCTGAAAGCTTTGGATAAAGAATGGGATTTGCCTAAAACTTACTTACAAAAGGCAAGAAAATTGAGAGATAAACTTCTTCACAATCCTGAACCTCAAATTTTACTTCACGGTGATTTACATCATGAGAATATATTACAAAATGATAAGCAATGGGTAGTCATTTTATTTTATTGCACTACTTCTTTCATCATATATTTCAAAAGCTATGTAAGCTCTTTCCCCTCCTAACATTGCCACATCCATATGCCATATTTTTGGCCACATATCAATAACAACTTTAGGCATTTGATCAGGATCGGATGTAAACTTTGCATAAGTTTGTCCTGGAATAGTAAGAGTGGAAAATTCTTTATCTATATTCTCAAAAGAAGTAACTTCTTTTCCAAGAAAGTAAGTATATTCCCCGGTAGCATCACTCTCATAATTTGTATAAACTGAAAAAACTTTTTTCGGAGTTTTTCTATTTAGGATTTTGTCTTGTAATTGAATATTATCTAACTTTTTTTGAAAAACAAAAAGTCCTTAGTTTATAATATGTTTATTGTGTGAAGTATTGAAATAGCAATAAGACATGGTGGAGCCAGGGGGAGTTGAACCCCCGACCTTTTGAATGCCATTCAAACACTCTACCAACTGAGCTATGACCCCAATATAGTCAATTGATTTGAACTCACTTGCATTGTCACTCGTCGTTCTCCTATTAGTTAGGCTTAACTCCTTGCTCCTGGTGTACAAATCCCACTGACTTGACTATAATTCTCTTATACTATCTTTATACTATAATAATAAAACTAAATCTATAAAATTTAATCTTTATTTTGCTAACAATGCCATAGCATCTCTAGAAGACATTATATTATCTACTAATCCAAATTTTTTTGCTTCTTCCGGTGACATGAAATTATCACGTTCCATACTTTTTTCGATATGTTTTAACTCTTGTCCAGTATGTTTACTATACAATTTGTTAAGTAACCTTTTAATTTTTAGGGTTTCTTGAGCGTGTATTTCTATATCGGTAGCTTGCCCTTTATAACCTCCTGACGGTTGATGGATCATAATACGACTGTGAGGTAAACTATAACGCATCCCCTTCTCGCCCCCGCACAGTAAAAGTGAACCCATAGAACAAGCTTGACCTATGCATAATGTAGCCACTTTAGGTTTTATATATTGCATTGTGTCATAAATCGCAAGACCTGCGGTTACAACCCCTCCGGGGGAATTGATATACATATATATATCTTTTTTAGGATTTTCTGCTTCAAGAAACAATAATTGTGCAACAATTAAGTTTGCCATATGATCTTCAACAGTACTACATACAAAGATTATACGTTCTTTTAGCAATCTTGAATATATATCATAAGCACGTTCACCGCGTGATGTTGGTTCAATTACTATCGGTACATACGACATTAATATTTTCTCCTGAAATTGATGAATTAAGTAGTTTTTCGTCATTACGAGGAGGTTATTGTAATAACCGACGTGGCAATCTCATGAAGTAGCATAAAACTCCTAAGATTGCTTCGTTGAAACTTACAGTTTCTCCTCACAATGACTTATAGATTATTACTTCTTATCTTCTAAAGCATTAGCAAGTATATCTCCCATATTGGTAGTATTATCACTAGAACCATATTCTTTGAGAGCTTTTTGACGTTCTGCTATTTTATGAGTTTTTACCGATAATAAAATTCTACCGGTTGATTTCTCGATAGAAATAACTTTTGCTTCTATTTCTTCGTCTATTTGAAACATTTCAGGCTTCTGCTCGTCTTTTTCATCTGATAGTTCAGTTCTTTTAATAAAACCTGTTACTTTATTGTTTAATAATACTTTGAGTCCCTCATCTTTAACTTCTTTTATAATGGCTTTAACTATTGTGCCTTTTTTATATTCATCACTGATTTCTTGATATGGATTCGGCGACAATTGTTTTATACCTAAACTAACTTGTTCTTTTTCAATATTAATGGCTAGAACTTTGCATTCTATTTCCTCACCTTTTTTGTATGATTTTAATAGATCCGTTCCTTTATCTTCCCAGCTAATATCACCTTCATGAATCATGCCGTCCATATTATTACCGAGTGCAACAAAAATACCGAAATCCGTAATATTTCTAATCGGTGCTTTAATTATAGTACCGACAGGATTATTTTCAGCGAACTTTGTTAAAGGATTTTCTTGGCATTGTTTAATACTTAAAGAAACACGATGCTTTTCAGTATCGACCTCTAAAACTACGAATTCTACTTCTTGCCCTATAGTTAGCGTTTTTTTAGGATTTTGATTAGATTTTAACCAACTAATTTCGCTTGAATGAACAAGTCCCTCAAGCCCGTCTTTTAATTCTATAAATACGCCGTAATCAGCAAAATTTGTAACTTTACCGGTCATTTGTTTACCGACGGGGAATGCTTCTTTAATTGCTTCCCATGGGTTAGAATCAAGTTGTTTTATACCGAGTGATATTCTTTTGGTTTTTTCATCAAACTTAATAACCATTACTTTAACCTTTTGGTTAAATTCTAACACTTCTGAAGGATGGTTAACTCTTCCCCAAGAAATATCGGTTAAATGTAATAAACCGTCAACACTTCCAAGATCGATAAACGCACCGTAATCAGTAATATTTTTTACGGTTCCTTCTAATACCATGCCTTCTTTAATTTTAGATAGCATCTCATCTCTAGCTTCGGAGCGTGATTCTTCTAAAATAGCTCTTCTTGAAACTACTATATTACCAAGCTTTTTATCCATACTTAAAATTTTAAACGGTTGCTTGATATTCATTATAGAAGTAGGATCTTTAATAGGTCTAACGTCAACTTGGCTCCCAGGTAAGAATGCTACTACACCAGATAAATCCACGGTAAAGCCTCCTTTTACACGACCGAAAATCGTACCATCAACAAATTCGCCCTTGGAACACATGATTTCTAATTGTTCCCATAATTCTTCTTTAACTGCTTTTTCACGGCTCAATATCGTTCTGCCGTTACGTCCTTCAATTTTTTCGATGAAAACTTCAACTACGTCCCCAACTTCAGGTAAAGCTAAAAATTCAGACTTAGGTATTCTACCTTCATTTTTTAATCCAACGTCAACAATAATTATATCGTTTTTTATTTCGATTACTTGACCTTTAATTACCGTTTTTTCTTTTATATGACTTGTATCAACGGTTTCAAGCATTTTAGAGAAATCTTCTTCAAATTTGTGATTCATTGCTGCAAGTTGTGGAACAAATCGTTGTTTTAGTTTTATTGACATATTCTTCTCGTAATATTAGCTAAAGTGCTTGGGCTAATAAAATTTTTTTGTAAGGTTAATAAAATTGGATGTTCTTGTATGGCTAAAAAAAGCGTTCTATGTTATTCCAGCGTAGATGGGAATCCAGAAAAAGCGAAACTATTTGAGCTTTTAATATTAAACATTCAGTGTGTTTTGACCTTTTAGTTATTGAATTCCCGTCTACGCGGGGTGGACATACTAGCCATGCAATAACGCCATAAAATCGAATAAAATAACCTAGCACTTTTTCAAGTTATTTTATTCTTTATATAATTTGTTACTTCTTCTACGACTTCCATAGCCGAAAGCTTTGAAGTATCGATAATTAAAGCACCCGAAGCTGGTAATAGCGGTGCAGCTTTTCGCTCTTTATCTCTTTTATCTCGCAAAATTATTTGCCGTAAAATCTCATCAAGTATACATGTTTTTCCTTTTGCTTGCAACTGCTTATATCGTCTTTCCGCCCTAATTTGAGGGTTTGCGGTTATAAAAATCTTTAAATCGGCGTCAGGTGCAACAACGGTGCCTATATCCCTACCCTCCATAATCATTCTAGGTGTTGTTTTTACTAGATTACTCAGATATTTGTTTATATTGTTTCTAATTTCACTTATTATGGCAATTTGCGATGCTATATTTCCTATATTCTCATTCTCTAAGTCAAAATTATTGTCGAGTTTTAATTCTTTAGATAAAGCAATTACCTCATCTATATCAGTAACATCTATGTTTTGACTAATACAGTCAAACGCAAGCTGCCTATAAACAATACTTGACTGAAAATATTTAAGAGCAAATTTCTTGGCCAGTATTAAACCGATAGTCCCTTTACCTGAAGCAGCAGGACCGTCAAGAGAAATAGTGAAATTTTGAGAAAAATTAAAGGCTTTAGTTTTTAAATCCACCATAAAATTATAGACTAAATAATAAAATATTATAAATAATGGAAATAAAGCTTGAAATCTAGTACATTAATGAATTTTAAAAAAAAACAAGGGTTAAAAACTACATATAGATTTAATAATACACCCTCCTATGGGGTAATCAACAAATTAATTTTTTGATTTACAGCTTAAGAAATTAGGAATATGATGTCCGCTTTCCATTCTTGCTATTTGAGCTTGAGAAGTAGACATTTTTAGTAACATCTGCCTGAGTCATATTAGATGCAAGACGAGCCTTTATTAAAGTGCTTGCTATCTCAAATTCCATTTTTTGTTCTTCATAAGTTTTTTTACTTCAGGGTTTTAACTCTTTTTTAAATTCGTCAAAGTTTTTCATTAAAACCTTCCTTTAATCTTAAGTTTTAGCTATTGAAATAGCTGTTTTAGGAGTTTTTTCTGTTTTTTTAATAAATGTATGCAATATAACTATTTTTTTATCCATAGCTAAATAATAGTTCCCAAAGTTTGCCTTCTATATAATCTTTTTAACATATAACTTGAACTAATCAATTGACACTTATCTTAATTGTAAATATTATAAGGTCCATAATTCGATAAAGCCAAAACTACATAAAGATTAAAAAAATTATAAGGGTGATTAGCTCAGTTGGTTAGAGCATTACGTTGACATCGTAAAGGTCGGTGGTTCGAGCCCACTATCACTCACCATTCTCCATTTTTCGGTATTTCTACAAAGGTATCAAATGGCGAACGCAGCATAAAGTAGAGGCTTTTCAGCGTTCAAAGAAAGGTTAGAGAATATCAATTAGATAGATAAATCAATTGAGAATAAAATTTATAAACCTTCGGTAGTTCGGTAGGGTAAATCTCCAAATGGTGACCGTTAATAAATACTCCAGCTTCTTTAGGGTTAGTCTCATAATTAAAATTTATTAATAACTCTTTTCTTGTGTTTTCATAAATTTTATCCGTTAATATACGTTTACCGGCGTTAATTTTTATTTCAACAGCATTCTCCTGCAAAAATTTAACTCCATTTATTCCATATTGATGATGTCTTATTCCTTCCTCCATAGCTTTCTCAAACTGTGGCAGTAAAGAATCAACAGCTTTCTTTATTTTTTCATCAATAATACTATAACAATCTTGACCTTTATATTTACCTATATAAGTAGGTTCAGTATTTTTAATATACCCTTTCTCTGGAATATTCCATGAAGTGATATAATGAGTAATTTTATGACTTAATATATGAAGCTGTTGTTTTTTAAGCTGATAATACTGATAAATTTTTTTGCATCATATTGCTTAAATAATTGATCTAAATCCTCTGCGTTATTAACCTCTCCAAAATCATTTGTAAAAATTTCTTCTTGTTTTTCCTTACTTAACTGGTTTGCATATTCCTTAGCTTTATTTATGTCATTATTAAGTAAAGCAGCATTTATTCCAATTGCTAAAGTTTCTTCATTTTGAGGGGCGTCTTCTAAAACTTTCTCTACATTTTGTAAAACGTTTTGAGCATTTTTAGAAACAAATTCTTTTGCATCTTCTGTTATTAGCGAGATGCTGGCAGCATTAAGGACTTCTGTTATTTCTTCTTTTTTTAATGTGTTTGCATTATAAATTATAGAATTTGGATCAGGAAAAACTGCTAAAGTAGATAAATTTAAACTTTTATAAATAGCAATATCGTTGTTAGGAATGTTATTTAATATATTACGTGCTACATCCAATTGTTTTGTATAAATGGCAACCGAAAGTACAAGTAACTCATCAGTATTATTGACATCAGTTTTTTAAATTATTGTATTTAAATCCTTTGCTAAACGTATTTTTTGTGCAATTTGCCTCTCATCTGAAAGAGTATTATATTTAGCAGTATATTTATAAAGCCCAAAACTTTGAACGTGGTAAGGTAATAAATTTTTAGAATTCATTGTCTCTAATTTTTCATTGGTTATTTAAGTCTCGACCTAATTTTAGTAAAGCTTTAAGGTTACCTTCAGGCATTTTATTTAGTAAATTTTCTATATTTTTTGAATCAGAGTGATAACCAGATAGTCTATAAATTATATATGATTTCTTCCTCTTCAGGTAACCTATCTATTGCACTATTATAATATTTTATAGCAAGTGCTAACTGACCAGTTTTATAATAAACAACCCTTAAGTTATACTGACACCAACCTATATCTTTGGCATTGACTTGATCATCAATCTTTAATAATTTTATCTCCATACTCCATTGATAAAACTGATTGACTAACTCAAATAAAGTATTGGTATAAGCTTTATGAATTTGAAATTCGTATTGGGAATATATTAAATTTAAATCTATATTTGTTTTTGACAATATATCTATAAATAATTTTCTGCTACTTCCACATGGTTATGCATTATACTGTAATGTATAGCAGTGATTATCCCTTGAAGTGTATTAAGTTTTAGGTTTGTTACTTGTGGAATACCCAATTTTTTTGTTATTTTGCTATCTAAAGAGTGTAAAAGAGTTGTTGCTATTTCTGCACTGGCATCTATAGCACTTTTTACATTTTTTAATGGTTCTATTTATTCCTCCACGACAATTAAAGACTTTTTTGATTTACACTCTATTATTTTATTGTGTGACAGTTATAGGATTAAATTTTGAGAATGCTAAAGATTTAGGATTTTTTAATCATAATACTTATTAATAAATAGGCATGTATTATAAAGTAAATCCACTAAAATACTCATTTTTTAATTAAAGTTAATAACTTGAAGCATTTCTATTGGTATTTCACCTTTGCTATTTTAACTCTTAATAAACACCAATTCGTTGTTGGATGAGTGTTTAGTACTAAATGTATGACCTAAATATGAGAAATTCTTAAGCAGCTCAGGTGAGTCAATTAGGTTGTTAGCAATAACCTTGATCATCGCCCCTCGAGCTTTTTTAGCATTTATACCGATTGTTAATAATTTACTGTTCCTATTTTCTTTAAAATGAACGTTAACTAATTGATATTTAAGTTTATTTGGATTTATTACAGATGAATATTCTTGTGATGCTAGGTTGAGTAAATATTTATTTTCCTGTTTAGCAAGAATTTTATTAATATAATTAGTAACTTCATCTTGCCAAAAGTTTGTTAAATTTACTTCATTTAATTTTGTTGCCATTTCTAATCTATACGGCTTAATAGTATCTAGCGGTTTTAAGACTCCGTAAAGTCCTGATATAATAAACAAATGTGATTGCAGGAAATTTAATTCATGATTAGTTAATTTTTCTATATGTATATTATTAAAAACATCTCCTGCATAAGCAAAAATAGCCGCTTTACTCTCTTGATTATCAAAATCCTTAAATCTTTCTTTATTTATATGTGCAAGTTTTGCACTTATATTCATTATTTTCGATAATTGATTCTCAGAATAGCTTTGGAATATAGAAAGTAGTTGATTAGTTAACGTAAGGAACATTGGAGTCGTCAGCTCCATCTTGGGAGCTAACTTCTCGAAATTTAAAGTTTTAGCAGAAGAAATAATAGCGAGCATTTCTACCTAACTGAAGTACTCGGAAGAGAAGAAGTAGTGCTAGCGATATTTCTGTTAGTACTATCAATTGTTTGCATAATTGCATAGCTTGGATCACCATCAAGCTCTACTACTTTTTTGGGTTTCGTAGTTTTTTGACCGGCACAGCCAATTAAAGCTATAGAAGCAAATAAAATTATTAAATATCTTACCATAAATACTTTGTTTTAATTTTACACTTAAGATAGCTACCTATTATTATAATGTCAAGTGAGAGGGAAATTTTATTACCCTACCCTATAACCTTTCAGTAATAGTCTAAAGATTCTTCATAATACTTAAAATCTAATTCTGCATAATTTAAATTAGGTTCATCTTCGCTTCTTTCTATTTCGGGTTCAGTTTTAAGCTTATCATAATTTTTTTTAGTTTTTAAATAATATTCTAAAGTTTCTTCATATTCCCATCTAGGTAGAGGGTGATTATCAGATTCTTTGTCTAAATATATCATTATTGATGATGTTTTTTCCTTTAAAGATTCATTACATAATTCTTCAACAATAGGATAATATTCTTTCTTATTTAGATACTAAAGGCATGATTGTTGATTTACTATCATTTAAGTAATTATATCATACTTCAAAAAAAGAATCATATTTCCCATTATCTATAATATCGTGATATATAAAAAAGTCTATATTAAGTGCTTGAATAATCAACTTCCCATCTAGCGATAATATTTTTTTGAAGAGTTCTAAATCTTCAATATGAAGAACCATGGAAAAAATATTATTATGTAGTACCATGCTTTTTATTATTTGCCACTTCTCTATAGTACTATATTTAGCCCATTCCATAACTTATTTAGTCCTTAAATAAATTTTTAGGCATTTTGTAATAAACCGTATTATAGAATTTTTTGCTTTCAGGAAATTTGCGTTTGTGGATAGAGAAATTACCGAAATTTCTGATTTCGATACGCTTTTGTTCTTTAAGAGATTCGTTTAAATAATCTAAAATTAAATCTACTGAATCTTTAACATCTTCTTTAGAAAGATAATTCAGCTTATCATGTATTTTATCTATTAAATAATTCTTAGTAATCATTATTAAAAAATCGCTTTAATTCCGTTAAAACTATTTCTAAAAAAACTAGGTGCTATACTATCAAACTCTTCAAGTATTATGTCCATTAATTTTGGTTTTGGTTTTAATTGATAATCTTTAACTATTAGATTAACATTAATTTTCTGAACTTCCTGTAACCATTTTAATGCAGTATCTTCCGAGCCTATAGCATCCACAAGCTTTAACTTTAAAGCCTGACGACCTGAATATACTCGTCCATCTGCGAGCTTTTTTACTTCTGCTATAGGAAGATTACGCCTCTCTGAAACAAGTTCAAGGAAGAAATTATAAGTATCTTCTATATTTTCCATAATGGCTACCCGTACTGCTTCTGTCAGTTTTTCAGTAGGATTTGGGACAGCTTTTAATTCACCTGATTTGAAATTATTAAATTTAATCCCCAATTTTTGAGCAAGCTCCGTTACCTCGGCTGTTTGTAGTATTACACCGATTGAACCCGTAATAGTTCCGTTATGGCTGATAATATAATCACCTCCAAGAGAGATTAAATAACCGCCGCTTGTAGCCACTGTTCCCATAACTATCACTACCGGCTTTTTTGCGGATATTTTACGCAGAATATTATAAATTTTTTCAGAGCCGACTACCGTCCCGCCGGGAGAATTTACGTTAACTATTAACGCTTTAATATGAGAATCATCGATTATTTTTTTGAGTTTTTTGTCACGCTTTTCGTCTTCAAGAATTATTTCGTCTATTAATACGGAAGCTATATAGTCTTCATTACTATTAATAGGTAAAACCTTTTTTAGAGCAAAATCTTTACCGACTAGTAAGAATACGATCGCAATTAAAATAATAGCTGCTAGCTTCCAAATTAACAAACGAGATTTTATTTGTCTTCTTTCAATTAAATAATCAGGTGTTATACTCATGATCTTATATACTTTTTTAGAATATTATAGTCAATTCAGACCTATACTGTGACAGGCGAGCCGACGAACAACGAAGCACAATATAGGTATCAATTGACTATAGACCGTTCTTAGAACGTTCAAGACTCTTCATCATCTCAAAAAACTCACCATTAGTTTTAGTATTTTCAAGTTTTTTGAGTAAAAATTCTATTGCTTCACTGCTACCCATCGGATCGATAATACGACGAAGAACCCACATTTTATTTAATATTATTTTATCTACTAATAAATCTTCTTTTCTAGTTCCTGATCTAGTTATATCAATAGCCGGATAAATACGCTTATCGGCAATCTTACGATCTAGAACTATCTCGGAATTACCTGTACCTTTAAACTCCTCAAAAATTACCTCATCCATACGAGAACCGGTTTCAATTAAAGCCGTACCGATTATAGTAAGCGAACCGCCGTTTTCAATATTTCTTGCTGCTCCGAAAAATCTTTTAGGTCTTTGAAGAGCATTAGCATCAACACCGCCCGTTAACACTTTACCTGATGACGGCACTACAGTATTATAAGCACGAGCTAAACGTGTTATCGCATCTACTAAAATTACCACGTCTTTTTTATGTTCTACTAAACGCTTTGCTTTTTTGATAACCATTTCTGCAAGCTGCACGTGCCTACTTGCCGGTTCATCGAAAGTAGAGCTAACAACCTCCCCACGCACGGAACGTTGCATATCGGTTACTTCTTCAGGTCTTTCGTCTATTAACAGTACTATTAAAAATACTTCCGGATTATTGGTTATAATTGCATGTGCTATATTTTGTAATAATACGGTTTTACCTGTACGAGGCGGTGCTACTATTAATGCACGTTGTCCTTTACCCATAGGAGCAACAAGTTCAATAACCCGTGTACTAAAATCCTTACTATCTTTACTATTATTTTCAAGTTCTAATCCTAATTTTTCATCAGGATATAAAGGGGTTAAATTATCAAAATGAACACGATGATAAGCTTTAGAAGGGTCTTCAAAATTTACTCTATTGACTTTCAGTAAAGCAAAATAACGTTCTCCGGCTTTTGGAGCTCTGATCTGACCTTCTACAGTATCGCCGGTACGCAGACCAAAGCGACGAATCTGACTAGGAGAAATATAAATATCATCAGGGCCTGCTAAGTAGTTTACTTCCGGCGAACGTAAAAAACCAAATCCGTCAGGTAGTACTTCAAGTACTCCCTCTCCCACTATTAAACCTCCCTGCTCTACGGATTTTTTCAAAATTGCAAAAACTAATTCTTGTTTAAGTAATGAATTAATATTTTCAACTTTTAGTTCTTCTGCTTGAGCTTGTAGTTCCTCCGGTAATTTACGTTTTAATTGTTTTAAATTAATAATATTACCGTTCTCTGCAAAATTATTATAATTGTTATTGGATTCGGTATTGTTAAGTTCTACTGTGGATTCTTTATTAGTTGTGTTCATTATTTTATTATTAATAGATTATAATTGAAAAGTTGAGTTAGCAATTAAGTTTAAAGGTAAGTAATATACTTATTTAAGTTAGGAATCAAATCAGATTTTTAGAAAGTTTTATTTATTCTTGCGGTTTGAAGAATTATTTATCTTGTTAGCTTATAAGAGCTGGCTATGTATGTAAAAGCATACTAACAACATTAATAGCACATTGTCAATCCAAATCGTCATTGCAAGCAGGTAATCGGTGAATGGTCATTGCGAGAAAATTACAAAGCAATCTTAGAAGTTTAGTTATTATTTCATGAGATTGCCCTGCAGCCTACGGCTGCGTCTCATGACGACTCTGGTAACCTCTTCTCGCAATGACGGATAAATCAATCCACATAACTCTAGCAATCCTTTGATTTTAACAATAACACATTTGTATTAAGTAATGGCATGCATACGTTTTTAAATTCATTTAGTAAGGTCTCGTTGCTTATTTCTTGATTTAATTCGTTGCGTACCGCATCAAATATTTCTCTTAAACTTTTCTCTTCTACCATATATTTAAAAATATATTTAGTGCTTCTAAATATCGACATTGAGATATTAACATTATTTAATATCCCATTATTAATAGTAAAATTAATAGCATTATTTACTGGTGAAGGATTAGATTCCAAATACTCATAAATTTGTTTAGCAAAATTGATAATATTATGGAAGTACGGTATATTATCAAGGTCATCAAGAGAGGCTACACTATCTTTTTGATTTGATACGTAAAATGAATGTTTAATAATATTACCGGTAAGTATTTCGGAAATTGCTTCTCTAGTTACTTTATCCATCTTTTTAACTTTTTGTAAAAGTGAAAAATCTTTTATATAATTTTCCGGTCTTAATAAAATTTTCTCTAAAGGATCAAGATAATCAACAAAATTTAAGCTTGCTTTTTCTACGAATGCATACAACTCAGGAACAGAATAGGCTCTATCCTGTTTGTGCAGGAACATATCATAAACTCCGACATCACCGAAATTTTGGTAATCTGAAAATAACTCCCAACCTCTTTTATACCAGTTAGTAGCAGGCAAATTATTTAGAATTAGCTTCCCGTTCATTACTTCTTCGACACGGTTCTTAGTATCTTTATTTATCATTTTCATTAAATCCTGAATTTGATAAACACCGGTACGTCCGTATTTAGCATATACCATTAAACCCATACCGCCGGTCGGCTTTAAAGAATCTTTTAGATTTTTTAAACCTTCATCAGGATTTGCTAAATGATGAAGCACGCCAGTACAATTTATGTAATCGAATTTTCCAAGTTTTAGATTAGGTATATTTAATATTGAATCATTAATCCATTTAATATTTTTAAGACCTCGTATTTCTGCACGTTTTTGAGCTACTTCCATGCTAGGTTTGCTGAAATCTAGATATATTATTTCGGCATTTTTATCTTTTAACTGTTCAGCAAGATAAATAGTCGAATCACCAGTGCCGCCGCCTGCTATTAAGCATCTAAAATTATTATTAAAATTTTCTTTTCCTTGATATAGAAAATGATTTAATTCTCCTAAGAACTCGCCGCATATTGCAAGTAAACGTTCTTTTTCTTGATTTGGGTCTCTGAAAGGATAAGGATAATCTTGATAATGCTCTTGTACTTCTACTAAGTCTTTAGAAATGGTAGTATTTTTTGTTTTCTTTAAATGGCTCATAAATTATTATTTTTAAAGTTATCATTATATATACTCGTCTATCTACTCTTTTAGCAGTATATCTTTTATAATTAATTGAATAGTATAATTACCTTGCCAATTATTAGTTTTTAACGTTCCTATTGCAGCAATATTTTTTGCTTTAGGGCTTAATAAAACATCTTCAAATACAGTTCCTACCGAATTAAAAGCAATAGCAGATAAGGCTTTATTACCAAATCCTCGCTTATTTGGAACAAGCATGCATTTAATATGCTTACTTCCAACTATATCTGCTTTTAATACAAATAAATTATCGAATTTAAATATAGGCTCATGATTTCCTTGACCGAAAGGCTCTAAAGTGTTTAATTCCTCCACTAAAGGGAAATGCACACTATTAACTGTTAAATCAATATCATACTCCGCATGCTTATAATTTTCTAGTTTATTTATACTAATTCTAAAAGCATTATTAAAAAAATCCTGCAATTCTTGTAATTTTTCAGCAGTTACGGTAAAACCTGCCGCCATAGCATGACCTCCGCCTGCTATTAGCAAATCTTTGCTTTTCGCATTGATAACTTCAGCACCAAAATCAATACCTAAAATAGAACGGCATGAAGCTTTACCAACCCCATCATTTAAAGCTATAACTGCCACCGGCTTATCAAATTTTTCTTTTAATTTGCTGGCGACGATTCCTATAACGCCTTGATGCCATCCTTCTTTTACGATAAATAATAAACTATTATCTTGTTGTGTCAAAGCAATTTCCATCGCTTCTTCTATCATTAATAACTCAATTACCTTACGCTCATTATTATGTTTTTCAAGTTCTTCAGCTAATTTCTTTGCTTCATTAGAACAACTAGTAGATAGGAGATTAGCCCCTAAACTTGACTTTCCTACTCTACCGCCCGCATTGATACGCGGACCTAGAATAAACCCTAAATGATAACATTTTGGTATTTCATTAAGTCCTGCTATATCATATAATGTTTTAATCCCTATATTTTGCATTTGTTGCATTACTTTCAATCCGTTTGCAACAAATGCACGATTTAAGCCTGTTAATTTCATCATATCGCAAACAGTACCAAGAGCCACTAAATCTAGATACTTCATTAGATTAGGCTGAAGCATTGTTTGTGTGAAATAATTTTGCTTTTTTAAATTCGATAATATTGCAGTTGCAAATAAGAAAGCAACTCCTACGGCTGCCAAATGTTTATATTCGCTTTGTTCATCAATACGATTTGGATTTACTATAGCTACTGCACCCGGTAATATTTCCGTAGCTATATGATGATCGATTACTATAACATCAAGGTTAACGTCTTTTGCGTATTTTAGGGCTTCATGTGCCATAGCACCGCAATCAACCGTAATTAATAATTCTGTGCCGTTATCTTTAATTTTTTGCATAGCAAAAGGAGTTGGACCGTATCCTTCAGCTATACGATCAGGAACATAAATATCACATAGTATATTTAAATCTCTAAAAATATTTTTAAGTAAAGCGGCTGAAGTAGCACCGTCTACATCATAATCGGCAAAGATACATATTTTTTGGTTATTTAAAATAGCTGTAACGGTTCTATCTACAGCCTTTTCCATATCAAGTAGATGAAAAGGATCAGGTAATAAATTTTTGATTTTCGGTATCAAGAAATTTTCTGCTTCCTCTAGATTATTTACTCTTAATGATACTATCCTAGCAAGTAAATCACTAATTTTGAAACTACAACATAACTCAGTGACTATATCTTCGTTAATCAGTTTCTGCTGCCAGATTTTACCGTTTATAGATGCTTGTGGTTTCATTTGTTTATTAGGCTGTATTGTTGCTGTATATCGTCATTGTGATTAGGCACGGGCTGACATAGGTGAAATTGATCTATGCGACAATGCCTAATCACAATGACGATATACACTTATATCTCCAAAAGTTTTTTAGCTTCATCATCTGCAATTAAAGCTTCAACAAACTCATCTAATTGTCCGTTTTTAACTACTTCGTCTATCTTATAAAGTGTTAAGTTTATTCTATGGTCGGATACTCTTCCCTGTGGGAAATTATAAGTACGTATCCGCTCCGAACGATCTCCCGAACCTACCTGCCCTCTTCTGCTATCGGCTCTTTCTTGTTCCTTTTTACGTCGTGCTTCTTCATAAATTCTAGCACGTAGAATTTTTAACGCCTTTGCTTTATTTTTATGCTGTGACTTCTCATCTTGCAAGGCTACGGTAATACCGGTAGGGATATGAGTTATACGTACGGCAGAATCGGTAGTATTAACGTGCTGTCCACCAGCCCCTGAAGCTCTATAAGTATCGATCCTTAAGTCTTTATCTTCAATTTTAATATCAACCTCTTCAGCTTCAGGAAGTACTGCAACCGTTGCTGCTGAAGTATGAATACGTCCTTGTGATTCCGTTTCCGGTACTCTCTGTACTCTATGAACGCCTGACTCAAATTTGAGCTTCGAAAATACATCTTTGCCTTTTATTGACGCCGATGCTTCTTTATAACCGCCTATTCCCGTATCAGAAATTGCTAATATCTCAAAACGCCATCCTTTTAACTCAGCATATCTTTGATACATATTAAAAAGTACGGCAGCAAAAAGTGCAGCTTCTTCTCCGCCGCTTCCTGCTCTCACTTCAATAATAGCACTTTTACTATCCGCATCATCTTTCGGTAATAAAGCAATTTTTACGGCTCTTTCAAGTTTTGGTAACGAATTTTCAAGAGTGTGTATTTCGTCTTCAATCATTTCTAAAGTGGCATTATCAAGCCCCACTTCTAGCTTAAAATTATTTGCTTCTTCAAGCTCAGATTTAGCCTTATTATATTCTTTAATTTTTGCTACAACATCTTCAAGTTCTGCATATTCTTTAGATGCCTTAACAAACTCGTCTCCCATAATGCCGGAAGATAGTTTGTTGCCTAAATTTTCATATTTATCTAAAATTTTTGCTAAATTATCTGAAAAACGCATGTTATTTTATTGTGATTTATTTATGGGTAAGATTTCAACGTTATTGCGAGAAGAAACTGAAAGTTTCGACGAAGGAATCTCAGAATATGTGACGAGATTGCCACGTAGCCTATGGCTGCTCGCAATGACGACTTATATCAACATCAAACAACATCAAAGCGGGACGCTCTATAAACTTTTTAAATGCTGCCAAGAACTCAGCACCGATTGCTCCGTCTACTACTCGGTGATCGGCAGAAAGAGTTACATCCATAATTGTTGCTATAGTTATTTGATCATTCTTGACTATAGCACGTTTTGTACTAGCTCCGACGCCCATTATACAACTTTGTGGTGGGTTAATTATAGCATTGAAATTTTTAATACCGTACATACCGAGGTTAGAAATGGTAAACCCTCCACCCTGAAATTCTTCGGGGGTTAATTTATTATCTTTTGCTTTTTTTATTAATTCTTTCATTTCACGAGATAGTTCTAGAATGTTTTTTTGATTGGCATTTTTAACTATCGGCGTAACAAGCCCGTTCTCAATTGCTACCGCTACTGAAATATCAACATTATTGTAGTATTCAATTGCATCTTCTCCCCAGCTAGCATTGGCA
The DNA here is from genome assembly GCA_030295365.1 of Candidatus Rickettsia kotlanii. Taxonomy (GTDB): domain Bacteria; phylum Pseudomonadota; class Alphaproteobacteria; order Rickettsiales; family Rickettsiaceae; genus Rickettsia; species Rickettsia kotlanii. The sequence goes on along the minus strand of AP027062.1, from coordinate 1,037,216 downwards.
TTTGGCACTTCTTGTAAAGCTTTGGCTGCTGCTAAAATAATAAAATCATTAACCGATATCCTTGTTGATTTATCTTCAGAAAAAGATTTATTAATGTCTTCTCTTATATCTAACAATTTATCGACATTACATTCTATAGATAAATAAAAATGTGGAACTGTTTGTTTAGATTTAAGCAGACGCTTGGCTATAATCTTGCGGATATTATTATTTGGTACTAAACGATATTCTTCAGGATTTCTGCTAACTATTTTATTATGAGCAGTGCTAGGAGTACATGATAAGATATCTCGTTTGATTATTCTACCGTGCGGACCGCTACCTTTCACGCTCTCAAGTCTAATATTTCCCATTTTGGCAAGTCTTTTTGCAAGCGGTGAGGCGAATATTTTACTAGTATCATGTTTTATTACTGTCACCTGTTCTTCTACATTAGCTATACTCTCATGGGGTTTCGGAAGATTAGCATCTGTTTTCGGTGACGGTGATACACTATTATTTTTTGCAATAAACGCATCAATGTCCGTTTTTTCTTCTCCCTCTTCACTTAACACGGCAATTAAAGAGTTAACAGGTACATTTTGACTATTTTGTGGAATAACTATTTTGGCAAGTATACCTTCGTCTACTGCTTCTACTTCCATCGTTGCTTTATCGGTTTCAATTTCAGCAATTACTTCTCCAGGATTAACTTTGTCCCCTTCTTTTTTTAACCACCTAGCTAGATTTCCTTCCGTCATAGTTGGAGATAAAGCAGGCATTAAAATTTTAATCGGCATAACTTGATTTAGATTTGATTTTTTATTGTTGTTATTACATGTCATTGCGAGGAGAAGCAACGCCTCGACGCGGCAACCTCATGAAACAGTAAAATTCCTGAGATTACCACACTATCTACGTTCGTGTGCAATGACGATTTGAGTAGCTATTGCACCTTAATACTAGGGCTAACGATCATTATCATCTGCTTACCTTCTATTTTAGCATGCTGATCAATTTTAATAAGTCCTTCGAGCCTTACTTCTATACGTTTAAATAGTTCTTGACCGACCTCTTTATGAAGAATCTCTCGTCCCTTAAACCATAAAGAAATTTTTACTTTATCCCCGTTTTTTAAAAATTCTTTTATTTTTCTTAACTTAGTTTCAAAATCACCTATACTAATATTAGGTTTAAATTTCATTTCTTTAAGTACGACAATTTTTTGCTTTTTGCGTGCTTCATGCAAACGTTTTTTGCTTTCGTACTTAAACTTACCAAAATCTAGAATTTTACAGACAGGGGGTACAGCATTCGGTGATATCTCGACTAAGTCAAGACCAGCTCTTTCCGCCATATCTAATGCTTCTTTAATATTTACGACGCCGTACATTGTGCCGTTTACGCCTACTAAACGAACTTCTCTAGCTCTGATTTCTCTATTAGCCTTAGGAAAATTATTTTTAGAAATAAAACTTCTCCGTATTATGTTTATAAATAAATATATATTGCATTTAACTTATTTTATTTAAAATTACAAGTAAATAAAATATTTTATCTTTAATTTTTATTTAGAAAGTTTTAAAAAAATTAAAACTACAAGGCAAATTCCAAATATTAATAAACAGATTCGTGTTAATTTAGCGACTCTTTCCTGTATTTTCAAGTTTTTTAAGTCTATAGCATGCTTATGAGCTTGTTCTTGCTGTGCCATATGCATTAATTCCTGTAAAGTACCGGGATAAATACTCTCATACTCACTGATTAAATCAATTGGTGGTAATATACGTTCAAATTTTTTACAGTAAAAATTATTATGAGGTTCGTTTACACTAAAAGTCTTAGCATAACCTTTATTTAATCTATTATTTTTGTTAAAAAAACGTTTAGTCTCTTTCATGTTCCTTTTTTATTTTTTGAAATGTATATAATATATTACTTTCAACTATTTTAAAATAATCAATTAATTGCGTTTCTTTTTTTTTTTGTTGTTTGGAGCTTTTCATATTTATTATATTCTTTAGCTCTGCATATACTAATTTTATAAAACTTTGTTTCATTGATTATACTAAATTTATAAAACCTGTTTTTGGTATTAGCGGTTCGTCCCTAAAATTTATAGCATTATTAAATTTATTGCAACAGGTTATAAAATTTTTATCACATCCGGCAGTAATTTTTACTTCCTCTGCATCTTTAACATAATCTGGTATAATATCCTCTAATATAATTAAATCACCGAAATTGCTTAGAACTTTAATGTTAAAACGATTTTCGCTGAATATAATTTGACCGCCGTTATAATAGCTGTTTTCTTTATCTAAATCTAGTATTCTTAAACTTTCCTTGAGCATTTCTTTAACCTGTTGTCGTAATGCCGTTTTCCTCAAAAATACCTTCAATGATTATATGGTTTTGTGCGGGATCGTTAAATTCCGCTTCTTTTAAATCTAAGTCGGAATTCGGTAAAAAACTCTCTCTTCACTTTTTATAGCATGATCGCTATTTGTTAAGTTTAGTGCCTCACTGCTAGCTCGCTTAATTTGAAAACAATAAACAAAATTCGTAAGCTTTGTAATTACCTCTTCAATCGCAATACTCATATAATCCCCTCCACTAACTCTATGTTGGATAACGCTATAGAACCATCATTACAATAAGAATATTCAAAACGATCTATTATTAGATAACTCGTTCGTAAGGAGCAATAGGATCGCTATATATCTTCCTTAGCTGAAATTTATTTAAATTACCATTCCTTTTAGCAATAACTTCGTTAATTCCTCTATAATCTGCATAATTCCTAAATTTCAAAGCAAAATTACTTCCACGTCTTGCTTTAAAAAAGCTATTAAATTGCTCAAATTCCATACTGCTAACCTTGCATTTTTAATTAAATATTTCTAACTCGTTAATTGCGAAAGGATCTTCACTATTTTGCTGTTGACATATTTCAATAGTTTTTACGTGAGTAACAACACTTGGTTTGAGAAATTTTTCATTAATACTTACTGACAATAAGGAGGTATTTATACATTTTCCATGCTTAAGTTCTCTTCCGACTAAGATCATAATATCTCTAAATTGTGTTATATTTATATTTTGAAGTTCATAATTAGGCATTTTTTTATTACTTCGTTACATAATCCTACTAAACCTTCACATGCTTATTACCCGTAAATAATGTACATTTAAAAGCTTTTTCAATTTTACAAAAATCTTGCATTAATGTACTAATGTTATTAGAAGAAAGTTTTTTAAATCCGTTTAATTGCTCATATGCATTTGTTAAAAACGCTTGAGACAGATAACTTGGATTGTTATTTTCTTGGAGCATATATTTATTACCTTGTTAAATTGGAGCTTAAGTAGAAGCTAACAAAATTAAATCTACAATTTAAATTTAGTAATATTTTTGCTCAATAAAAGTTCAGCAGTAGAAAAAGAGATTATTTGTTTGGAAGGTAGTTGCAATATTATTCTGCCAGTATTATCGATATCTTTAAAAAGACCGGTTACTATATCATTTTGATATTTAACGCTAATATTTTCATATAACTTATAAGCATGTTCTAACCATTTTATTCTAATAAAAGGAAAACCATTATTATGCCAAATTTGATAATATTCTTCAAAATTTTCTATTAATATCTCAAGTAAAGCTTGTGGTTCTATAGGTGGTAGATTTTCGCTTATTAAGCTAGTAGTAGGTTGGTCGATATTATCAGGGTGATAGGTAATATTAATGCCGATACCGATAATAAGGTAATAATTATTTTCTACTTTAACAGATTCAAGAAGTATACCGGCAATTTTCCGACCATTCATTAATACATCATTGGGCCATTTTAATTGTATAATGTTATTTTCGTTCCTTATGTCATTCCCGCTTTCGCGGGAATGACATAAGGAACTATGGGAGTGATATAAAGAGGTTATACTATCATAAACACTAAGTGCCGTAACAAAAGATAATTGCGGCAATAATGCTAGCTCTTTATCAGGCTTTATTAGTAAACTTACATGTAAGTTACCTGACCTAGATTGCCAGTGTTTGCCGCTTCTACCACGTCCATTAGTTTGAGATTTGGCAAGTACTGCATAGTTTGAATCAACTTTAGCATTCTGAGCTATTTTCATAGCCTCAGAGTTTGTACTTTCTAGCTTGTCAAAAACAATTAGTTTAAATTTACTAATATTCATTTTTTTAGTAGCCGTCAAGGCGAGCTTTGTTGCATGGCTTGGAAAATCAGCTCGATGTCATTCCTGCGAAAGCAGGAATGACATAAAAACACCTAACTCACCCCCTATTGACATGACTTGTAGCTACACTATGTTTGTTTTAAATTTTTGGTGCTGCGCTTTTACTCTTAGTTATAAAACTTGCTAAAGCTTGTTTAGTAAATTTAAACTTAGCAATATTTTCATCAAAGGTTTTTTAGTTTTATCAAATCTTACATCTTTATTTTTATCTATTCCAAATACCTAAATGAAACTATCTTTTATTTTAATTGAAGCAGCAGTATCACTTAAGGTATACAATAAAGCGTTCAATGAGTTTGTATCAGTTTTTAGTGTATTATTACGACTAGTTGCAGCAATAATTACATATTTTTAAGCTTTCCATTTGATTCTTTTTCGTTTAATGCTCCGGCTTTACAAAATGATAATAACATCTTTGCTTTATCATCATGATTTTCAATAACTCCTTCTTGCTATTTAGAAGTATTATTTTCTTTTGACAGAATAAACATTTCTAACAATTTAGTGCCAAATGTTTTATGTAGATTTTTATTATCATAAACTTCATAAACATTTAGTAGAAATTTTTGATGGTCAAATATTTTATCTACTTCTTTGCCAAGGGCATGATTATTCAAATGTTCTCTAGTTTGACAATATACTTTAATATGCAAATAATCAGAATATTTTTTGTGCATCTTTGAAATCCAAAGTATCTATTCCGACAGTATCTAAAACAACTTCTTCTACTTTTGCAAGCGTCTTAAATAATATATCAGCTAAAAACTTTACGATATCACTTGGGCTTTCAAATTTTTTTGCACTCTATATATAGTAATATTTGCATCAGCTTCCATACCCGTTTGCTTTTTAGCTAAGGTAACCTCCTCAATATTATCAGTTACTGCTAATTCTAAATCCTTATACTGCACTGGATCGTATTTTCGCAGTAACGCTATTATATCCTTAAAATATATTTTACCGCCTTTATTTAACTGTACTATAATCAGCAAAAAATCCTTTTTTTCCAAGTAAAGTTTGCAGATTTGTATTTTTAGAAATTTCTGCAAATCGCTCAGGTGGTGTCCCAAGAGCTACCACTGTGGCAGTTATAGCACCAGCGGAAGAACCTGCTACTGTCTTGACATTAGCTAAAATACCAGCTGTTTTTGCTGCCTCATAAGCTCCGGAATATATTGCTCCCTTAGCTCCTCCACTAAAAGCTATATATTCGATAGGAGCTTTTTGTGCTTGCTCTAACCCCTGCAATGTTTTTGTTTGATTGCTAGAAGATTGTTGAATTTTTTTAGGTCTTTTAATTCCTCTAATATATCAGATTGCTCATTAACTACAGGAGTTTTTGACTCTTGCTTCAGATTATTAATAATAGGATGTTTTCTTACCTTTATATCAGTCATAGTTTTATTTTATTAAGTTATCTTCTACAAACTTCCAGTTAATCATATGCTTAATAAATATGTCAACATAATCAGGTCGTTTGTTACGATAATCAATATAATAAGCATGTTCCCATACATCACATGCAAGAAGCGGCTTCATACCATTTGCTATAGGTGTACCGGCATTAGCAGTTTTTATAATTTGTAACCTATTATCGTGATATACAAGCCATGCCCAGCCACTACCGAACTGCCCTACTGCCTCTTGCTTAAACTGTTCGCAAAACCCTTCAAAACTACCGAAATCTTTATTAATTTGTTCTAATATTTTACCGTTTGGCTTACCTCCGCCCTGCGGCTTTATTGAATGCCAAAAAAAGGTATGATTCCATATTTGGGCGGCATTATTAAAAATAGCCGCATTTGAGTTTTGTGATGACCATTCTATTATTTCTTCTAAATCTTTTTTTTGTAATTCTTCTTTATCTTTGAGTAAATTGTTTAGATTTTGTACATAAGTATTATGATGCTTGCCATGATGATAATCAAAAGTCTCGAGAGTAAAATGTGGTTTAAAACTTTCTTTCTTATAAGGTAAATCAGGTAAGATAAAAGGATATAAGGTTTGATTAGATTTGTTGCAATAGGTCATGTCATTTTCTACTATGTTAGTTTTTATATATTTTATAGCAAGAACCAATACGTCATTGCAAGGGAAAACTGCAAGTTTTGACAAAGCAATCTCAGGAGTCCTACTTTATGAGATTGCCGTGCTCCTTGCATTTGTCCGCAATGACGATTTAGTATCTACGCAGGAATGACATCATAGTAACTTACAAAAATCGGAAGCTAAATAAAGTGATCCGGTTATTATAATATTTGCGTTATTATCGCCGTTTATCTTCTTTATATTACTAATCGCTTCTTCGAGTGAGTCGCTTTCGCTAAAATCAATACCACTCTTTTTGCCTTCCAAATTTATTGTTTCTGCACTATGGCTTAACGGTTCAGATAAAACTTTAACACCGTAACCTTTAATTGTCAAACCCTTAAAGTAAGAGCAAAATTCCTCGATATTCCTATTTTTAGTCATACCGAGTATTAAATATATCGATGATTTTAAATTATCACGTATCCAATTTGCCAAAACTTGAGCTCCACCATTATTGTGAGCTGCGTCTACCCAAATTTGAACATTATCACCTATTAATTTAGAATATTTGTTCGGTTCTATTTTTTCAATTCTAGCAGGCCAAATAGTATTTTGTAATCCTCTAGCAATAACCTCATTATTAATATTAAATTGTTTGTTAATAAGGCTTATTAAGGCAATAACGCTTGTAGCATTTATTAATTGATGATCACCAAGTAGCGAAGGAGTTGGAAACTCATAGGTAAAATTTCGTGATGAATAAATAAATCCGTTGTCCGTCTTTTTAATACCGAAATCATATTCATAACAGAAACTCGGTACTTTTAACTCTTCAGCCTTTGCAAATAATGTTTCATAAACTTCCAAAGCCTGCATACTTATAACGCAAGGAACGCAAGACTTCATAATACCAGCTTTCTCAACTGCTATTAGGGGTAATGTATTACCCAGTATATGCATATGATCATATGAAATAGGTGTAATTAAAGTAATTAACGGCTGTTCTACTATATTTGTTGCGTCTAATCGACCGCCTAGTCCCGTCTCTAAAATTAATATATCGGCTTTTGTTTTCTCAAATGCTAGAAACGCTGCTGCTGTAATACCTTCAAAGAAGCTAGGTTCAATATTAAATTTTTCGCTTACTACCCTCACTTGCTCACAAACCTGCCATAATTCATTATCCGATATTTTCTCACCTGCAACTACGATTCGTTCATTAAATTCTAATAAATGAGGAGATGTATAGCAATGTACCTTATAACCGGCAAGCGTAAAGATGCTTTTAAGCATAGCACTGCTTGAACCCTTCCCGTTTGTACCTGCTATATGTATGACGGGAGGAAGCCTTAAATGAGGGTTACCTAAGGCTCTTAAAAGTTTTGCTATATTTTCAAGATCATATTTAATGTTATTTTTCCAGGTCGGCACCGGAAAATGCGGCATTAGCATTGTTATTGATTTTTTTTATGAATAATAGAGTTATACCATATTTGTTGTCAACTTAAAAATCGATGCCATTCCTGCAAAGGTGGTGTTTTTGCATGGCTTAAAAAATCTACTCGATGTCATTCACGCGTAAGCGAGAATTCAGGGTAAAGTGAGATAAACCGAGCTTTTAAAAAGCTTAAAAGTAGTGGATCCCTGCTTGCACGGGAATGACATCGAAACTTTAGATCAACTGTTTTTAGGTAATACTGAAGTTCATCAAGTTTTTGGTTTTACTGCATTGATAAGTCCAATTAATAATACTGATTTAATTATGCCCGGTATTATAAAAGGTAATACGCCGCCGTAAAATGCACCGCTTGCTCCTAAGAATGTAGAGAGCCACATCCAGCCTAAACTCATAATAATTATATTACCGATCAAACATAAAGATATCTGATTTAACCATTTATTAGAAGTAAAAATTTTATCTTTTAAGCTAGCCATAACATATACGGCAATTACAAAACCTGCTAGATATCCTCCGGTAGGACCAAATAATATTCGTAAACCGCTTGAAAATTCTCCGAATACAGGGATTCCTATTGCCCCAAGAGTTATGAAAGATAATATTATTAAAGGTGCGGTAGTCTTATCATATGTAAGTCCGATGAATATCACTGCAACGGTTTGTAATGAAATAAATATAGGCTTTATAGGTATTACTATTTGTGAACCAATAGTAAGTAATGCTATTCCTAAAACTATTTCTATTGCTTGCCTTGTGGTTAATGGTAGTGAGATTGAATTAAGTTGCATAAAATTACCGTATAATTTATTTTTAAGTAATTACACTAAATAAAATTATATAATGTCCTTGTCAAGAGAATATAAAATGAAAATAAAAGTTTATAATGATCTAGGTGTTTCAAAAGAAAGTATTAAGCATTGCATGCATACCTTAAGACTTTATGCTCCAAAGTATAACGTAGATTATATTACTGCACAAGAAATTATAGACGAAAAGTGGGTTCAAAACACCTTATTACTTATTTTACTCGGTGGAAGAGATTTATACTATGTACAAAAATTGCAAGGCAAAGGAAATGCTAATATAAAAAATTATATTAAAAACGGTGGTAATTTTCTTGGGATATGTGCAGGCAGTTACTACAGCGGTAACTATGTAGAATTCGCTAAAGGAACAGATATAGAGGTTATAGGTAAAAGAGAATTAAAGATTTTCAATGGAACGGTTAGAGGACCATTGCTTGCTCCTTATTGTTACAACTCACATAAAGGAGCAAGAGCCGCTTATCTAAAAATAAATCCAACACTTAATTTAAATATTAAGGATTGTTATGCTTTTTATAATGGCGGTGGATATTTTATTGATGCAGAAAATACCAAAGATACTGAAATAATAGCAAGTTATGAGGATTCTCAGGCTGCAATAATAAAATGTACTTACGGTGACGGGACAGCTATTTTAAGTGGAGTGCATCTTGAATATGAGCCTGCACTCATAAAAAATCAATCTTTTAATAATATTCATAAAATACTAAAAGCTCATGATACGAAAAGAATCAAATTATTAAATTATATATTAGACTTCTTCAGAAACTCGCTTATAGAGAGGAATTTGTAGGAAATACGCAGCACAGCACCGAAGCGTACATAGAAGTACGTGAGAGGATGCGAGCAGCGAATTGACACAAAATTACCTCTAGAAGTAGAGTTTCTGAAGAAGAATATTCAAAAATCTAAATCTGTATAATAGTTTGGAGGGGTAAAGCCAGGGATTCTATCTTGTAGTAATAACCTAAAAGCCGGTCTTGATTTAATTAATGAATACCAATGTTTGATAAGCGTCCATTTATCCCAATAAATCTCACCGAAATAATCGAGTACCGATAAGTGACAACTTACGGCAATATCGGCAATAGTTAGTGAATCCAATACAAGATAACTTCTTTTTTCTAGTAAAGAAGTTATATATTCTAAGTGATAATTTAAATTATTTTTTGCAGCACGTAAAAACGCGGTTCGTGGGCTGCTCATTTTAGCAATTGATCTTATAACTTTTTCATCGATGATAATCTTAGTAACTTCACGATAAAATTTATCATTAAACCAAAAGAATAATCGTCTAATTTCACAACAAATATCAATATCTTCATCTAAAAAATTAAAATTCGGATATTTGCTATTAAGATATTCAACAAAAGGATAAATGCCTACCACAAATAAGCCGTATGATTCTGCTAAAATAGGTAAAGTTCCGGCAGGATTTATTTTTAAGAAATCTTTATTGAATTGCCAATAATCTTCTTTAATCGTAGTAAATTCTACATCTAATTCTTTTAAGAAGACACGGGCTTGTCTTGAAAGAGGACAAATAGGATTATGATATAACTTTTTCATTAAATTGTGTTATAGCCCTAGTCATTCCGCGACTTGATCGCAGGATCTATCAATATTTATTAAGCTGTTTTCTAAGCTCCCACGATCAAGTCGCGGGATGACGGTCTATAAGCCGGATTCTGTATGAATATAAATTCATTGCAGTTATTTATCTAGGATAAACGTTACCGTTTACCTCAAGCGATCTACCCGCATTACAAACCGGTTAGAGATAACCCGGGAACTTGATAAGTTCTGTAACGCCTATTTGATCTTGCTCTTGGTGGGGTTTACCATGCGTAATTTGTTACCAACTTACCGGTACGCTCTTACCGTACCTTTTCACCCTTACCAAAAATACTTGATCAACTTCAAAAATTGGCTGCGGCATTCCACAAGTACTATGGTACTCACGTATTAAGTATACGACGCTTCGTTCCTCGTCTTGTGAACTCCTAGCTTTTTTTGAAGTTGATCTTCGTATTCATACTTGGCGGTGTATTTTCTGTGGTACTGTCCCTAAAGTAATAATACTCTGCCGGAGGTTAACCGGCACCATACCTCTATAGAGTCCGGACTTTCCTCGTGATCTATAGCTTTGCTATATCATCACGCAACTGCACGACCATTTAGAATTATGGTCAATTTTCTTAAATTAGTCAATAACATTTAGAATAAGTTCAATTAACTTATTAGGTTCTATGAAGGTTTTTAATTGATTTGCTATTTTGAGATATTTTTTAGCGAAAATTAATAAGATTTTTTTTAAAAATTTGACTTTTGTACACAGAATATAATTAAATTAATAATAATAACAAATTTAAATTTAACGTTGCTACTATTTTTTTCATAATGTATAAACATGTATTTAATACTCCTAAACACATAAATTGTTAGCAAATTTTGATATATGATATGAATAAATTAATTTATTATTTTGGCAGTAATGGTAGTGATGGAAACGCTAGCATGAAAAATATACTTGGTAACAAAGGTGCTGGTCTTGCTGAAATGTCCAACCTAAAGCTACCTATTCCTGATGGTTTTACAATAACTACAGAGCTATGTAATTACTTTTATACCCACAATAATAACTTTCCTAAAAACTTTCAAAGCGACTTAAAAAAAGCTATCACCGAACTTGAAATAACTACCGGTAAAATTTTCGGCAGTACAAGTAATCCTTTGTTATTATCGGTGCGTTCGGGCTCTACGATTTCAATGCCTGGAATGATGGATACTATCCTTAATCTTGGAATGAATAACGAAGTGTGTAATGCTCTTGCGGATTCCTGCGGTGATAAACGATTTGCTCTTGATAGTTACAAAAGATTTTTAGAAATGTACGGTTCAACGGTATTATCTATACCTAGTGATCTATTTGAACAAATTTACGAAAAGCACAAGATACAAGCCGATATTCATAAAGATAGTGATATTACCGTAGAATTGTTAGAAAAAATTATTGATGATTTCAAACGGTTGCATGTTAAGTATACTAAGCAACTAATTAATGATCCTTATGAACAGTTAGAATCGGCAATTACAGCGGTGCTACATTCTTGGATGAGTAATAGAGCGGTTATATATAGAAAAATCAATAATATTTCGGAGGATTCCGGTACGGCTATTAATATCCAAGCAATGGTTTTCGGTAATTTAGGTAAAACTTCAGCTACGGGAGTTGCTTTTACTAGATCACCTTCTACAGGAGAAAAAAAGCTCTTTGGAGAGTTTTTAATAAATGCTCAAGGTGAAGACATAGTATCGGGAACTAGAACACCTATACCTATTATTGCAAATGATTCAAATTCTATGCAAGCAATGATGCCGGAAGTGTTTAAGGAGTTATCACAAATTGCGCAAAAGCTTGAAGAACATTACTTAGATATGCAGGATATAGAATTCACTATAGAAAATAATAAGCTATATATTTTGCAAACACGTACTGCAAAAAGAACAGCCATCGCTGCTATTAATATTGCCGTACAAATGGTAGAAGAAAAGCTTATTTCTAAAGAACAAGCCTTAATGCGAATCGATCCGGAATCATTAAATCAATTATTGCATACAAGAATTGATTACAGTAAGGGGCTTACTTCTATTGCTGAGGGGCTACCTGCTTCTCCTGGGGCTGCAACAGGTATGGCAGTATTCTCACCTTATGATGCCGAAAAATTATCTCATCATCATAAAGTAATTTTAGTACGCCATGATACTAGTCCTGAGGATATTAACGGAATGCATGTTTCTTCAGGTATTTTAACTATTAGAGGGGGAATGACTTCACATGCCGCAGTTGTGGCCAGAGGTATGGGGAAGCCTTGTGTTTGCGGTACAAGTAATTTATCTATAGATGAGAAAAAGCAAATATTAACAGCAGGCGACATAGTTATTAAACAAGGTGATATTATAACGATTGATGGAGGTAGCGGTAAAATCTTCTTAGGTGAAATGCCTTTAATTCAACCTACTTTCAGTGAGGAATCAAAATTAATTTTAGATTGGGCGGATGAGATTAGTAGCTTAAAAGTTCGTGCAAATGCTGAAACAGTTAACGATGCTTTAGTATCTATAAAGTTTGGAGCTCAAGGTATAGGTTTGTGTCGTAGCGAACATATGTTTTTTGATAAAAATAAAATTCCTTTAGTAAGAGAAATGATTATTGCTCCTAATATAGAACGGAGAAAGCTTGCTGTGCAGAAATTATTACCTCTGCAAACTGAGGATTTTAAAGCTTTATTCAGAGTAATGAAAGATAAACCGGTGAATATTAGATTACTTGATCCGCCGTTACATGAGTTTTTACCTGCCACTGAAGAAGATAAAAAGAATTTGGCCAATAGCTTAAATCTACCTTTATCCGTGATTAATCAACGTCTTCATGCTCTGCATGAAGTAAATCCTATGCTTGGTCACCGTGGATGTAGACTTGGTATATGTTCGCCGGAAATTTACCAAATGCAAATTGAAGCAATTTTTACAGCTATTTTTGAGCTACATAAAAAAGAACATATAGAATGTAACTTAGAATTAATGATTCCTTTAATTAGCAATGTAGGTGAAATAAAAAAGCTTAAAATGGATATTTATGCAGTAATAGAGGAATTAGAGCAACGTTATAGATATAAGTTTTCCTTTACGCTTGGTACTATGATAGAACTACCCAGGGCAGCACTCAGCAGTAAGAAAATAGCTAAGGAAGTTGACTATTTTAGTTTTGGTACTAATGATTTAACTCAGACTACATATGGAATTTCTAGAGATGATATTGCCTCTTTTCTTCCATATTATTTAGAAGAAAAGATTTTTGAATCCGATCCATTTACTACTCTCGATGAAGAAGGAGTAGGAGAATTAATTGAAATTGCTATAAAACGTGGAAAAAGCAGTAATGCTAATTTAAAACTCGGAGTTTGTGGAGAACATGCAGGGAACCCTGCCTCTATAGCATTTTTTCATAGAATGAATTTAAACTATGTTTCTTGTTCTCCATACCGTATCCCTATAGCAAGAATCGCCGCAGCACAAGCTAAAATTAAACATGGGTGATAAAGGCGTTGTTGCGAGCGGGTATTGAGACCTATAATACCGGACATTTTCGTTCTATGTCATTCCTACGTGGCCTTGTTGCGTGAATCAATTTTACCTCTGTCACCCCATGGTCAAGCCACGGAGTGACATAGTGGGTTTTACCGGTCCACACAATGATCAAAAAATTATTTACAAATTAATATGATCATAATACCGATATTAAGCATTTTTGGGTTTTCATCTTTTTTGGCCAAATATTTCAAAACAAAATTGACTTTCGCTATTCCTGTAACAATCAGCATATTAGTACCGATTTTATATTGTTTTGCTATGTTAAAGTTATTACCGGCTGCAACATATATATGTTATTTCATCGGTATATTTTTAGCTTTCATGTCATTCTTGCATTTCATAGGCGTTGTTGTAGGGGGTGGCTCCGCTCCTGTTATTCCGCGACTTGATCGTGGGATCCAGTTAAAAATGTTTAGTATTTTAAAGTTATATTTTAGGATACCGTGGTCAAGCCACGGTATGACATTGCATGCATTTCTTGATCTACGCAATAATACCTCCTTCATGTCATTTCTGTGGAAGCAGGAATCTAGAAAAAATATAATTGAAATCATTGTATTTACTTTATTGATTCTTTTGTTTTTTTTTTATACCAGAGATGCATCGCTGCATGCTTATGATGATTTTTCACATTGGGGAATATTTACTAAAGAATTGTTATATTTCGGTGTTTTTGAAAATCAGTCTTCGTTAACTTCTATTATTACTACTCATGCCCATTATCCAAGAGGAGCGGCCGTTTATCATTATTTTATGCTGCTACTTTCAGGTTATTCGGACGGTAACGTATTATTTGCTCATTTCTTATTACATTTAGCATTTCTAGCTCCTTTGGCCGCAAATAAGAAATTGTGGCAAACCGGAATGTTGTTTTCACTTTTACTTTGCGGCGTAGTATTATATACGACCGGAATTCGTTCAATATATAACGATAGTACTATTGGCTTAATGTTCGGAGCTATTTTTGCAATTTATATCCTTGCGGCGGAAGACAAGAAAAAAGCATTATTGCTTATTTTACCTATTACGATATTACTTGCCTTTTTCCGAGAAATTGGAATATGGCTTGCTAGTTTTGCTTCGATAATTCTTATAACTCATTATACAATTTTTTATAAAAAGCCTAAAAAATCAAGTGATTATATTACGTATCTGATTTTACTTACTTTACCTATTTTGTGTAATTTTATTTGGATGAGTTATTTTAAAAATACCCATGATTTTTTTGACAGATGCGAACATAGTTTTAGCAATTTAGTATATATTGCTGAAAATTTTAATGAACAGCATAGATCATTATTACTAAATTACGGTAAATTTCTCTTATTATTCTTATTAAAAGAAGGAAGTTTAGTTGTATATACTATTTGTATAGCTGCATGGTACGGAATTCGTAAATATAAACTGGATTTGTTGAAAGAGTATAAATTTTTCCTGATAAGTACGTTTGCGTGTTTTCTAATTTTTGTTTTGTGGCGGTTATATTTATATTTCTTTACCTTTAGTTATGAAGAAGCAATTAGAGGGGCATCGTTACTTAGATATCTTGGATGTTATGTTATAGCTATCGGAATGATTGCAGCTTCATATGTTAAAAATAGTATTTTCTTACACAAGCAAAGTAATAAAGAGTTATTTATATTCCTTCTGCTTCTTGCTGTTTCTACGTTTTCCGTAGTAAAAAATATACTAAGAATCAAACACTTAAACTTAGAACAAAAGAATTTTATCCAGCAAACAACAGAAGTTAAAAAGCTATTGGAGCAAGGCAATAAAATTGAATTTAACTTTAGCGGTAAGAAAGATAATTTACAATGTTATATATTAAATTACAATCTAGTACCGTATTTAAGTAAGAAATCCTTACAAGAATGCATAAAAGCCCCTAAAGAAGCGATTATAGAAACAAAAGAAGAAGCGGTATACGCTCCTTTTAAATAGCGTTGAGGATTTGTTGCACAGCTCCTATGTCATTCCTGTGTGGCTTTGCTGTGTAGATATTACCCTATCATTGCGAGCAGTTGTAGTACTTGCGTGGCAATCTCATAAAATAATAACAGACTTCTGAGATTGCTTTGTCAATTGTTATGCAATTTCCGTAGCTTAGACGGGAAAGCTGATTCACGCAACAACATCACGCGATGAATAACATAAAACCAATATAGATTTTAACAATTATGGATATAAAATATAATTTAGTTGCCGCTTACCGAATAATGGTGTATTTATCGCTGGATGATCATACTTATATACGCATCTATCCGCAAGACCTAAAATGCCGCGTTTTACTATATTTTATCCTTTTGGACTAAGATTTGAAGAAGTAACTACAGAGAATCTTTTAAAAGTTAGTTTAGACGGACAAATTTTAGAAGTGGAAGAATATCAATATAATAAAACCGGTTACTTTATGCATGGTAGTGTTTATAAAACACGCCTTGATATTTCTACCATTTTTTATTATCGTGCTCCTGCAGCTATTGCCGTTTCTGCTTTAAAATGCGGACTTTTACCGATCAGTCAATGGGCATTACATTTTTACGACAGAATATCATAATTATAATTCTCTAGTACTAGATGTTGACAAACAGAGTAATAGACTTATTACTGACCTTAAACAGAATTATGTGATGTTACTTCGTAATCTTGTAAAACACAATGCCTACTAAATTCTACAAAAGAACAAGAGCTTACAACCCCTTCCGTAGCAATATGTAAGCAGACGGTAAAAAGCTTATTATCGTTTGAAGAAGATTTAGGCAAACGTGACTGGGCAGCTTGGCTACGACTTGTGAAGATGTGATCACAATACTACGACTCCAGCGACTTTACTTGCTTGTTTTAAGGATTTATCAAGTGTTGCTATTGGTAACCCACAGCGTGATGCTAGCTCTAAATAACTAGCATCATAAAGTGTTAATCCATATTGTACAGCTAAATCCATTGTCTTAAACCATATATGTTCCAATGTTATTTAATCAATTTTGATGTAAAGATCCTTTAAAATGTAAATTGCTTGGTGACGTTGATTTGCAGTAAGACGTTTTGCATGCTCTGCACATTGCCATGCAGCCTATGGCTGCTCACAATGATGACTCAGTGTCCATGCAACAACGCCTCCTTGCAATGGCGTAGCTTTTTCAAACCATTAATATTTATTTAGCAATGCCATTATTTCATTACAATAGCTGATAATATATTCTGATTATAAGGTTCTTGCAAATGATATGAACGTCTTTTACTTGGATATTTTAACGGATTTGTGTAAGTATCTTCAGCAATATTTTTTATATCTTTGACGCCTGCTTCTTTAAGTTTTAACTGTACAAAAGCCGGTAAATCAAACATATAATGATTTTCTTTTATAGAGTTTATAAAAAACTGTTTATTGTTAATATCCTTACTTAAGAAAGCTTTATAATATTCATCATCAACTTCATATGAACTTTGAGCTATAGCAGGACCTATCACTGCTATTAAATTCTTTGCTCCTTTTTCTGTTATTTTAGTAACTATATTACTAATAATATTATTTATACTTCCTTTCCAACCTGCATGTGCTGCTCCGATTATTTTACCGTCGCCGCTTGTAAGTAATACCGGTACACAATCTGCCGATTGTACCGCTAATACTAAATTTTTCTTAGTTGTAATGCTGCCATCTGCTTCAGGTACGGCAATTATAGACTCATCAGCATTAACAATTTGATTGCCATGTACTTGGTTTAAAATTAAAATATCTTGTGCTTTAAAATAAGTAGTAATAGATTTTTTGTTTTCAACTATTTCTGTTTCATTTATAGAGTTATTTTTTTTTATATATCTATGACTAGAATTATTGAATGTTTTATCAAAAATTTTATAATAAACTGATCCGTTTATTAATCCTTCCATGAAAATACCTAATATTGATTATAATAGTTTTATTAATACTTTATCCGGTCGTTTACAAAAAAATAAACAGCTAGAAAGAATAATAGCACAATTTCATCAAGACTATAACCTAATCCCTATTATCGGCATAGAAATAGAGTTTTATTTAAGTCACAATATTGATATAGCTAAATTTGAAATACTTTCAAGAAAATACTTAGCTAGATTTAAAATTGCTAAAATAAAAAAAGAAAAAGGCAATAACCAATTTGAAATAGATCTTCCCCCTTCTGTAAACTTAATACAATATATAAAAAATATATTAGAAGTTAAAACTATTTTAAAAAAAATGGCACAGCAGTTAAACGGTTATATAGATTTTTCGCCTAAGCCATTTTTGGATGATTATGGTAATAGTATGCATTTTCATATTAATTTTAATTCCGAGTTCAATGATCATTATATAATTTTAGCAGCACAAGGGCTATGTCACTATATGTTAGACACTCTACTCGCTTTTATGCCTACTACTCTAGATTATTCACGGATCAATAAAAAATTTATGGCTCCTACGCATATATCGTACGGTGGAAATAATAGAAGCGTAGCCGTACGAACTCCAAATGCTTTTCCCAAACGTTTAGAACATCGCTTATCTTCCCCCGAAACTGATCCATATATAGCAATTTTTACGATTTTAAAGTCAATATTATTGGCTTTAAAATCTCCAAGTGCTCTCCAAACAATAGAAAAAATTTACGGGAATGCTTTCGATCCACAATATAATTTAACTCCATTACCGACATCATCTCAGGAGAGCTTTATGTTATTTAAACCGGATTTTTTTAAATAATTTGTATTTTGTTTACAAAACTTAAAAGCTAAACAATAATTGTTTTTTTACAACTAAAATAAAGATTGATATAAAATATTAAATATAAAACTGCTGAAATTATTTCAATTAATTATTTTATTTTTGTAAAACTAAATACTAATGAAGTGCTTTAAGCTGCACTTCACTCTATATTTTCATAATTTTTCATTAGATAATTAAACTCCGCACCATAGATAAATATCATATTTATAATATAGAAGAATATTAATGTAACTATTATACTACCAAGGGAACCATACATTAGATTTAATTGATTATAGTAGACTATATAACTTGAAAGCAAATAGCCGCTTATTATCCATAATATCACAGTTAATAAAGCCCCTGGAAATACATCAATAAAATTTAGTTTTACATTAGGTAATATATAATACAAAGACGAGGCACCTAAAAATAATAAAATTAAAATTAAAGAATATCTTACAAAATTTAAAATGATCTTATATTTTTCAATGGTCTCTAATATTATCGGAATTTTTGTAAATAATATTGGAATCACCACTAAAAGAAACATAGTAAAGGTAATCAAGACACTAATTATAAGAAACTGTATAATACTAAGTAATCTTCTTCTTATATAAGGGGGTGGAGATTTTATTTGATATACACGATTTAAAATAGTCCTTAAACATTCTACAAAAGAAGAAGCAGTCCAAATACTGCCTACTATGGCAAGATTCATTAAACTTTGAGGAGGAGTACTTAGTAATTCTCGTATTCTTTTTTCTATTGATTCCGTTGCTTGTTCCGGAAGACTCTCTAGAAAAATTTGTATAAAATTTTGACCAAGTTCTGAAGCTCCTAAAAAGCTTGTTAAAGCTAATAAGAATACTAGAAAAGGGAAAATGGATAAAAGTATCATGAATGACATATATCCCGAATGTTCAATGCCATCATCTTCTATTGTTCTAAATAAGGCTACGTAAAGACAATTAAAAATTTTTCTCATGATAAAAGCTAAGTGGTTATTATTAATTTTATATTTAATCTTAAATAAGTTCGCTGTAAATAATTAATTTATAATTAAAATGAAATTATACTTTATCCTTGATTTGAAATATTAATATAGAAATGAAATTTTTTCTTGCATTAATTTTATATTTTTCTATAACACACCAAAATTTTATTTTTTTTATAAATTGTAATTTTTAGTAAATAAGTTTTTAAAACATATTCATATTTTAGAAATAATTTTAAAGTTCTTATGATATTTTTATTTGATAAGAAATAATTTTATTCTTTGATAATTATTTACCAAATGATTACAAAAAATGTTATTTTATAATTGCTTATAATATTAATTTATGGTATTATTTCTACTTACACTTGGATAAGTTTAATAGTATTAAATTATTAATAACCATATTTTGTTCAAAGAAAATTTTTAAATATAGATATAATTAGTAACTAAGGAGAGGATAATGGGTAGAAAAAACGATATTATACAAAAAATCGATAGTTTTATTGGTGAGAAAATTTATTCTTTAAGACTCGCTAAGGGGTTGTCTCGTCAACAACTGGCTGAAGTAATTGATGTTACGCATCAACAATTACAAAAATATGAAAAAGCAATTAATAGAATTTCTGTAGGAAGGCTAGTACTAATCGCAGAAGCTTTAGATAGGAATATTGATTATTTCTTTGAAGGTTTAGAAGAAGCTAATAAACCGAAGCCTGTACATACTCAACATCAACGTATGTGCATTGAAGTTTCAAGAAATTTTATGAAAATTAACAGCACGGAAGAACAACAAGCCGTTAATAATTTAGTAAAATGTTTAGCTGGGAAAAAACTAAAAACTAATGCATAAAGGCAAGCTGCCACCCTGATTATGTTGTAGTATCATTTATGTCATTCCCGCAGAAGCCGGAATGACATTGCTTGCCTTAATAATATACAGAATACAAATCTTGATCAGCGTTGTGGAGAGGAAGACTCTCTTTTAATAGGTATTGATTTATTTAAATTTTCTGACTGAATGCTATCCCTTGCATTCATTAATGCGCTCATAATTTTTACATTCTCTTTGATATTAACTCTATCTCTTCCTACTACCATTTTAGCTTTTTCAATATCCGGCCTATCTTTACTTATAGGTTTTAATTTAGATTTGCCTGATACTACCCTTACATCTTCTGTTTTAACACTAGGGTTTTTAATTGCTTCTGCTCGTTTTTGTTCTTGTAATAACTTATCTATAACTTGTAAACGTACCTCTTTAGATAAAGTTTTATCATCAATTAAATTAGCTTTAATGAAACTTTGCTGTTCTTCAATAGAAGATTTAGTACCAAATACCTTTACCAGCTCATCTACTTTTTTTATTGATTCTTCTTTTTTTTCTTCAAGAGTTTTAAGGTGACCATTTGGAGAAAGCATAGCACGAAAATTATTGACTTTCTCAACTGCAAGCTTAGAGATATTATTTAATATACTAGAAGTTTCTTGTACAATTCTTTCTTCTGCCGACACTACCGGTCCTTTAGATTTTTCTAATGCTTCTATAACAGGATTAACAGCGTTAATTACTTCCTGAGCTTTGTTATATATATCATCGCGAGGCTGATTTTCTTCTATATTTTGTCCTTTTAACCCTTCAGTTAAATTTTGAATTTCTCTATCTAAAGCTACCTCATTCGCTGCATCTTTAGCTTTTTTAAGTGCCTCTTTCTCGGAGTCATTAATATTACTATTATCGATTCCGCTAGAAACTGCCTTAGTTATTTCAGGACCTCCTTTGCCTTCATAAATACCGTCTACTAACTCTTTAGTCATTAGCTCTCTATCAGGTAAATTGGTCTTACTTTCTGCAATACCTTTTTCCGCTGATGCCATAATAAGTGCTTTATTAGGTAAGGATAAAGAGGCATCACTATGAGTAGCTATAGTTTCGCCTGCCCCTTTAACAATCGCTGCTTTGTCTTGAGCTTCAAGTGAGCTCCCTGCAACTGTGTTAGTAATTTCTTGAATTATTTCGCCTTTAACTTTTGCTGTAGCCGGACCATCTAAAACATTAGATATAATGGCTTGTACGTTTGTTGTTTTTAATGCAGTATTACTTAGAGGATCAAACAAAATATCATTTACCTTTTTTATTGTATCTTTTTTAGTTTGTTCCGCTATAATCTTAGCTAAATTCTGCTGCATCAATTGTTGTTGTGCCGGACTGAGAACTTGGGCTTCTACACCTTTCTTTAATACAGAACCTAATAATTTTTGTTTTCCCGCATTGCTTAATGCAGAGACATTAACTTCATCACCTACTGCTATAAGCATTGTCCCTTTATCTTCAGTAGGAAGGTTACTTTTTATTACAGCATCCATAATACCGTCAATTGCTGTAGCTCTACTTGTATCATCTTTAAGACTTAAACCGATACCTACTGCCTTTTCTAACATCTGCTGTTTTTGCTTCGACTCAAGATTCTCTGAATTTAAAGCGATAGCTACTGTAGCTTCAAGCATTTTTGATTTTTCTAGGTCTGGGGTATTCTGATCATTTTTTATGGTTTCTAATACTGCATTGATTCCAGCTACTTTTGCATCCGGTGTGAGATTTTTATTATTGACCATATTTTCAGCTAAAGCAATGATATTAGCCTGCTTTTCAGCAATATCACTTTTCTCATTATTAAGAATTGCCGTGGCTGCTTCTTTAATTAAATCAATTTCTTTTGTTAATAAATCCTGCATGTTGCCTGATAAAGCCATAGCGGCATTAAGAATGTTTGGATTCACTTGTTGCGACTGTGGCATTTGTGAAGTCTCAGGTTGCAATGGTTGGTTAGTAGGAGTAATTGGCGGTACTTGTTGTTTATACTGAGGTGGTTCAACCGATGAACTTGCTGTTTGCTGTGGAGTTATTAGCGGTTGTTCCTTACTTTGTCCTTGTTCTATTATAATATCTTCAGCTTGTGATAAATCAACACTCTGCCCTTGGTTTAGTTCTACCTCTTTCATCATTTCTTTATATTTACCGCGTGTTACCGCAAGTGTATAAATTTCTCCACCATGCTCTATATAAGCTATTGCGTCATCTCCAGTTCCAGCAAATTTTAAAGGTTTTGGTGAGCTTATTTCTTTAAGTTGAGGTTTACCGTTTGGCCCTTCTTCGTAGTGGGCAGTGAAATATACGGCTTTATCTTTGGAGGGCTTTGTGCCATTAGCTTTTAATGCTACCATCGATAAATGCATTGACCCATTGGCTTTATCAAGTTTTATAGGAAAATCTATTCCCCTATATGAGCTGATCTGAACCTGAGTACCGTCTTGTTTAGCTACAGTAAAAGGCTTGGTTTTAACAGTTGTTTCATTTAAGGTACAGAGTTCATCACCTGCATCGTTTTTAACTACTGTTGCTCTAAGATCGCTTGCACTTACTTGACTTTCCCACTGTACCGGTTTAAATCCACCAGGGTATCCACTAGCGGCACTAAATGTATTATGAACATTTTTATAGCCGGCTATTTCTATTGATTCTAATTTCTTTTTAAGCTCAGGATTTTCTAAAGCTTTATCAATAAATTCTCTATTAGTCGGATTACCGAAAAAAGTACTTAATGTTTTATCTTTTTCTTTTTCTTCTTCTATTTCTTTTCTTTTTTGTTCAGCTAAATCACGGTCTGTAAGGGCTGCCAGGTCTTTTAATATTTGTTCTATTAAATTATCTTTTTGCGGTTGTATAATTGTTGCTCTTACAGCCTTGGTTATTGGGTCTGATGTCTGACTGTCAGGAGAGATATTGCCCGATAAAGCACTAATTGAATGGGTAGATTGAGCAGAAGATGCAAAAGTAACGATAAAACTATCGTCAGCTTCTAGTGAGGGGGTTGTAGTTTGAGATAAAAATTCTTTTTGCTCTTGTTCTTCTGTATATTCCTTATTTGCTAAAGGATCAAATTCACTTGTATCTAGGTTACCGTCTTGACTCATAAAACCTCTCATTTAACCAAAAAATTAGTATAAACTATAAGTGATGCGTAGTCAAGCCGATATTGTTATAACGATAAAGAACCCTCAATAAAAGTTTGTTTTTCTTCCGAAAAATAAGTTTTGCCGTTTAAATAATCTATTTCATGCTGAATTACAGTTGCTAAAAAACCTTCTGCTGCTAGTTCTTGCTTATTACCGTTATAATCAAGATATTTTACCTTGATTGCTTTTGATCGTGTAATAGATGCTTCAATGCCTGGAGTTGATCTTTATCCTCTATGTCATTCCTGTATAGGTAGGCATCCAGTCACTAAAAAGTCTAAGCACACTGGATTTTTAAATTAAAAGTTCGATTTATTTCGCTTTTTTCTGGATTTCCGCTTACGCAGGAATGACATAACATGTCCTTTTTCACGGTTTGTGTTATACTGTCAAAGATAGTGTATAGAGATATTATTGAGAAAATTTAATAGAATTTTTATATTCTTTATTGAGTGCTTTAATTGCCCAAAGCCAGGTTAAGCAAGTAATTATAAATATAATCATTAAACAGATGGAAATAGATTGATAATTAGCAGAAGGTAATATTATAAATACCAATGATTGTAAAAATGCACTACCAGATTTACCGAGTTTTGTACCTATCACGTCGGCAGCAGCTTTACCTTTTATTTTTATTTCTGGCTCTAAAGGAACATAGGCCATTTCTTTTGTTGAATCAAATAAGGTATATTTGCTTGATTTACTAAGTACATTTTGAATAGCACCTATTGTTATAGCAATAAAAGCAGGATCGGTTAGAATAAAATTTGCTATTATTAAGCCGGCAAATCTTTCAAAATTATTAACGGCAAAAAATAATATACCGGTAATAAAAACTATTAAAGGGGTGATAGCAGCTGCCGTAAACCAGCCAAGTCTTCTAACTATATTTGAACCAAGTACGACAAATAAAATAGTAAATACTCCGGTATAGCTCAAATAACTTCCTATAAAAGCTGCATATTCGGTTGGAGTTTTATAAATTTTAGTAGCTGCTGCTTTCCAAGGACCTTCCACTAAATTAATGGCAATGCCATAGCAGATAAGCAAAGTTGCAATTAATCTAATATGTCTTGACGATAGAAGCATCTGAAAACTTTCGGCAATAGTCATAGATTTTTTCCTTGCTTTAAACCTGAGTAACGCCATATGCTCTTTGTCTAGTACTTTATGATTAAGCAACCAAAAAGTTTTAATAGCTATTATTCCTAAAATTAATACTATAGTTAGTATAATTTGTATAGAAAGTGTATGAAAAGACGATTGCAATGCAAATTTATTAGTTACGTAATCATTAATATTACTTAGATTTTCTAAAAACTGCCCTGCTAAATAAATACCTGTTTGACTAAGTAAACCGAATAATGGATAAAATCTTTTAGATTCTTCTACTGTAGTAATATTATTAACAAACTGCCAAAAAAGTAATGCGAAAACTACGTTTGGCCATAATTCGGCTATTATATAAAATAACGAAAAACTCCATTTTGATAAAAGCAATATAAACCATTTTAAATTAGGTAAACTTGCCATTAAATTTTGAACGGTTACAGGGCTTAAATGCAGCATTTCATGATTTGGAAAAATAACGTAAGCAAAAAGAGCAAAGAATGTTAAAAATATTGATATCATAAGATAAAATATATTTTCTGCTTTCATCTTATTAATAAGCTTTACATATATAGCAGTTATTAAAAAAGCTGACGGCATCACTCCCCAAAACTTCAAAAATGAGATAATCTCGGCACCGATCATAGTAGTAACAATACTATCTTTTAAAGCTCTGATTAGATTTTGGATAAATAAAATGCAGAACATTAATAAAGTGATGAATAAAAATTTAGAAACTTCATGGCGTTTTATAGGCCAGATATAATCGGTAAGTTTGGAAAAACAGCTATTGATTTTAGAGGAAGAATTTTCTATATTACTGGGGTTAATCGTCATTATTTGGTCTAACCTATCTTGCTATTGGCTAGAGCTATATATTAAAGATTTTCTAAATTTAAGTCAAGTTAAATCAAATTAAAATGAGTAATTATTGGTTAAATTTTTATAAACCAAAAGGTATAAGTTCTGCTCAACTTGTTAGCATAGTAAAAAAAATACTCGGTAAAACCAAGATAGGACATGCTGGTACTTTAGACGTAGAAGCAGAAGGAATATTACCGCTTGCTGTAGGTGAAGCTACAAAGCTGATACATCTGCTAATTGATGCTAGAAAAACCTATATTTTTACCGTAAAATTCGGAACGCAAACCAATAGCGGCGATTATACCGGTAAAGTAATAGCAACGAAAGATTGTATCCCTTCTCAAGAAGAAGCTTATGCCGTATGTTCTAAATTTATCGGTAACGTAATACAAATACCGCCGGCTTTTTCAGCTCTTAAAGTTAACGGTGTAAGAGCTTATAAATTGGCTAGAGAGGGGGCAAAAGTAGAATTAAAGCCACGCAACATAACTATTTATGATCTAAAATGTTTAAATTTTGATGAGAAAAATGCTACCGCTACATACTATACGGAATGCTCAAAAGGTACTTATATAAGGACTTTAGCAGAAGATTTGGCATTGTCCTTGCAAAGTTTAGGATTTGTGATAGAATTACGCCGTACTCAGGTTGGAATATTTAAAGAAGAAAATGCTATCCGAATTAAATCGCCTGACGAAATTACCCAAAATTCCCTAGAGGAAAAAAGTATAAAGATAGAAGCAATACTGGACGACATCCTGGTTCTTGATGTAACTGACAGCCAAGCACAGCAAATTAGATATGGACAGAAATGTTTATTTAATTATGAAAAAGATTTTAGACATCTTGCCAAATTACCTCTAGAAGTAGAGTTTGGCAAGATGTCTGTTGATCTTTTATGGGTTCGCTATAAAGGCACTTTGCTTGCAATAGGTAGCTTAAACAAGAGTTGCTTTAATTCTTTACGGGTATTTAATTTAACACAAGACTCCTTTTAAAACTGGAAGTCTATATATTTAAGGAGAAATTATCGATGTCGATTACTACAGAACGTAAACAACAATTAATTAAAGAATATGCTATAACGGAAAATGATACCGGTTCAAGTGCAGTGCAATGTGCTATCTTAACTGAAAGAATCAATAATTTAACTGAGCATTTTAAATCTAACCATAAAGATCATACTTCAAGACGCGGATTATTAATTTTAGTCGGGCGTCGCCGTAGATTACTTAACTACATTAAAAAGAATAATGTTAGCAAATATTTAGATTTAATAAGTAAGCTAGGAATTAGAAAGATTAAGTAATTGGATAATCGCCATTGCGAGCAGCCAGCCGTAGGCTGCATGGCAATCTCATCAAATATCCTGAGATTGCTTCGTCGAATTACTTCGTAATTTTCCTCGCAATGACGTGGTAGAATACACTAAAATATAAATTATGAAATGAGATAAATAGATGTTTAACGAAATAACTAAGAGTGTTACATGGAACGGGAAAGTTCTTGAGCTTAGTACAGGTAAAATAGCAAGGCAAGTTAACGGGGCAGTTACGGTCAAAATGGGTAATTCCGTTTTATTATGTATGGCAGTAGTAGCTAACAAAGCAAAAGAGGGCATAGGTTTTTTCCCTTTAACAATTAATTATAGAGAAATGGCATATGCTGCCGGTAAGATACCAGGGGGATTTTTTAAACATGAGAGGAAACCATCAGATAGAGAAGTTTTAGTATCTCGTTTAATAGATAGACCGATTAGACCATTATTTCATCCGGCTTTTGTGAATGAAACGCATGTAACTTGCAGTGTTCTTTCATATGATCCTGAAACTCCGGTAGATATACTTGCAATTATCGGTGCATCGGCTGCACTTAGCCTATCCCCTGCTCCTTATCTAAAAATAGTTGCGGCAAGTAAAGTAGGTTTAATTAATGGTGAATTTGTTTTAAACCCGACACTTGAATTATTAAAAACAAGTCAGCTTGATTTAGTAGTTGCAGGAACATCAGATTCAGTAATGATGGTTGAATCGGAAGCTCATTTACTCTCTGAAGAACAAATGTTAGAAGCCGTAAAATTTGGATTTAAAAGCTTTCAGCCGGTAATCAAGATAATCAAAGAACTAGCAGAAGAAGCTAAAAAACCAAAACTTGAAATGCAAGATTTATATCCTGCTTCATTAAAGAAAGAAATTGAGAAGTTATTTGTAAAAGAAATTGAACAAGCTTTTGCAATTAAATCTAAACAAGAACGTAACACTAATTTAGATTTAATAACTGAAAAAGTTCTTACACATTTTGTAAGCGACATAGAAAATAAAAAATATAGTAATTATCAAATTGAATCAGCTTTAAAAGCTATTGAATCAGATATATTACGTAACGAGATTTTAGAAAAAAATAGACGTATCGATGGAAGAAGTACCACGGATATAAGACAAATTGCTTGTGAAATAGGTTTACTACCTTCCGCACATGGTTCAGCTTTATTTACTAGAGGTGAAACGCAAAGCTTAGTTAGTACTACATTCGGTACTAGTTTAGATGAGCAGATAGTTGACAGTTTAGAGGGTGAGTATAAAGAGCGTTTTATGCTCAATTATATCTTTCCACCCTACTCTGTAAATGAAGCAATGCCGATGAAAGCACCTAGTCGTCGTGAAGTCGGACACGGTAAACTCGCATGGCGTGCTATTAATCCAATATTACCTAATAAAGTACAATTTCCTTATTCTATTAGAGTAGTTGCCGAAACTACGGAATCTAACGGTTCTTCTTCAATGGCAACTGTTTGCGGTAGTTCTCTTGCTTTAATGTATGCCGGTGTACCGATAAAAGCACCGGTTGCGGGTATTGCTATGGGACTTGTTAAGGAAGGCAAAAAATTTGCTGTATTATCCGATATTCTCGGCGATGAAGATTATTTCGGTGATATGGACTTTAAGGTTGCAGGAACCAGCGAAGGGATTACTGCATTACAAATGGATATCAAAATATCCGGAGTAGATTTTAAAATAATGCAAGTAGCTTTAGAGCAAGCACGACTCGGTCGTTTGCATATACTGGAGCAAATGAATAAAGTTATCAGTAAACCAAATAATGAACTAAGTAAAAATGCTCCTTCTACTACTACTATAAAAATAGATAAGGATAAAATTAGAGATATTATAGGACCGGGCGGTAAAGTAATAAAGGAAATTTGCGAAACTAGTGGTGCTAAAATAGATATAAGTGATGACGGTACGGTGTCTATTTATGCTTCAGATAGAGATAAGCTAAAAGTTGCCTTAGATAAAATTAAAGCTATTGCCGTTGAACCTGAAATCGGTGAAATATTTAACGGTACGGTAATGAAAGTCTTAGATTCCGGTGCTTTTATCAATTATTTAGGTAATAAAGACGGCTTTGTTCATATTAGTGAAATTTCAGAAGAAAGAATAGAAACGGTTAGCGGTATTTTAAAACAAGGCGATATAGTAAAAGTTAAGCTAATAGGCTTTGATAATAAAGGCAAAGCAAAATTAACTATTAAAAATGTCGATAAAGATAAATCTTCAAATAATACCAAGCCAAAAACTAATGTTAATAATGCTAAGGGTAATTCAGAACCTGAGCAGCGATGTGATTTTAGTAAAAAACGAGCTTGGAATGAAGATAATAATGCTGAAACTGCTGAAGTAATTACAGAACGTAAGTATTTTAATTGATATGAAGCTTAATCGTTATTGCGAGGAAAATTACGAAGTAATTCGATGAGGCAATCTCAGGAGCTTGTTATTATTTCATGAGATTGCCACGCAGCCTACGGCTGCTCGCAATGACGGTTCGGGTATCCACAAAAATAGCTCATAATACTAATAATTTGCTGGATACCGTGGACAAGCCACGGTATGACAATGAGTAAATAAATGACCAACACAAATAATTACCGAATCATCGCAAAGAGGGTTATTTCTAGTGAAGCAGGTGCTTTAGAAAAATTATCCGAAAATATCCCTGAAGACTTTAACAGAATTATAGAATTTTTACTATCTTTTAAAGGACGGATAATCCTAACCGGCATAGGCAAAAGCGGTTATATTGCAAGAAAAATAGCTGCTAGCTTTTCTTCAACCGGTATGCCTGCTTTTTATTTACATCCGGCAGAAGCAAGTCACGGCGATTTAGGTATGGTGATGAGAAATGATCTAGTAATTATGCTATCTAATTCCGGCGAAACTAAAGAACTATTTAATATAATTGAATATTGCAAGAACTCTTGTATAAAAATTGCTGCAATGACAATGAATAAAAATTCTACTTTAGCTAAAAGAAGCGATTTTTTATTAATAGTACCTGAATACCCGGAAGCTTCTGTAATTGGAGTTCCTACTGTATCATCTTTAATCATGCTATCACTCGGTGATGCTTTAATGACTGTTATACATGAAAAACGAGGCTTTACTAAAGATGATTTTAAAATTTATCATCCGGGAGGTATAATCGGTGCTAATTTAACAAAAATTAAAAACCTCATGCGTAGCGGTGATGAAATACCTTTAGTACATGAAGATACTTCCTTTGCTGACACTATAATTATTATGAATAAAAAATGTTTAGGTTGTACGCTTGTAATAGATAAAAGTCAACATTTGGTGGGAATTATAACTGATGGGGATTTACGTCGTCATATTAACGATCAAATCCACTTAAAAACGGCATCAAGCATTATGACCAAAAACCCTATTCATATCTCATCGGAAATATTTGCAAAAGAGGCTTTAAATTTAATGAAAGCCAAGAATATCACTAATATACCGATTGTTGATGATAATATTATTATAGGCATTATTCATATTCATGATTTACTACACATAGGGGTTAGCTAAAATCTATGCCCTTTGCTTATAAACGGCGAAAAAAAATTTGGAAATCTATATATCTTTTAATAACAGTTGGAATTTTGTACATAGGATATATTTTAATTAAAAGCGGTTATATTAATGAAGAAAACGATATTAACGTTACAGAAAATAGTTTAAAAGATAATAAAAATTTTGATTTAAAGTATAATATTATATTGAAAGATGCAATGTTTGCAGGAGTAAATAAAAATTTAAATGCGTATAAGATTAAAACTGAACGAGCTATAAAAGAGTCGAATAACAAATACAAACTAGATGTAATAAATGCTATTTATAACGTAAATCAAGACCAAACTCTTATTATCAATGCGAAAGAAGGCTTTTTAGATGAAGAATCAAACATATTAGATTTAAAAAACGATGTAAAACTTTTTTTTGATGAGATCATATTTAACACTAACGATGCAAGGATTGATTTAGTAAATAAGAATATAATCAGTCATTCCCCTGCTAAGTTACTTTACAAAAACTCTTCAATTACTGCGGATAGTTTTAATACAAAAGATGAAAATAATATTATAATTTTTAAAGGCAATGTCTCTACAATCATTGATTTATCGGATTAGACATCTTTCCAAGCCAGCTTATAGAGAGGAATTTAAAAGAGACATGGAACGCAGCACCGCAGCGTGCAAAGAAGTACGTGAGGATACGAGGACCGATTCGACGCCTAAATTACCTCTAGAAGCGAAGTTTGGAAAATGTAAATTTGAAATATTCTCATCATTAGCATATATTATGGTACTAAGATGTCTATTATTAAACTTGTTTTACTTCTTATAATTAGTACCATAATATATGCTAATGATGAGAATATTTCAAATTTACATATCACATCTGATAGTTTAATTATTGATAGAACCAAGCAAAAAGCAGCATACCTTGGAAATGTTATTGTTTACTTCGATAATGCGATACTTAGAACGAAAGAATTATATATTTTTTATAAAACAATAGATGAAAAGCAAACTATTGATCATATAGTTGTCCCTACTAAATTGACTGCAGAAAGAAAAATAAATAATGAATTATTACTTGCAGATAGTGCTAAATATTTTTGCGATAATAAACAACTTATTCTATTTGGTAATGTAATATTACAGCATGACGATAATGTTTTAAAAACTAATAAACTAATCTACTATGTAGATATTATTAAGAAATAGAGCTATTTGCCGGTGGTACTTCATTGCAAGAAGTATGACAATCCAGAAAATAATTAAAAAAATGCTAAAGATTAGTATTTTTAACTGGATTGCTTCGTCAATTACTTACGTAATTTTCTCACAATGACATTGAAAATTAATCCACGCAACAAAATCTTAACAAATAAAAAAGATGGACAGCTTATACGTTAAAAATATATCAAAATCCTACAAAAAGAGGAATATATTAACTGATATATCTCTGAATATAAAACAAGGAGAGATAGTTGGTTTATTCGGTCCGAATGGAGCCGGTAAAACAACTTGTTTTAACATTATTATTGGTTTAATGAAACTGGATTCAGGGCAATTACTTTTAAATGATATAAATATTACCAACTTGCCTATTTATTTACGAGCAAGGCTTGGACTTGGCTATCTTCTTCAAGAACCTTCGATATTTCGGGGATTGTCGGTTGAAGATAATATTAAGGCTGTAGTTGAGATATCTGACAATGATAAAGAAGTAATTGAGCAAAAAACCCATAATTTGTTAGAGAAGTTTTCGATAGTTCATTTAAAAGATTTATCCGCTGCTAGCTTATCAGGTGGTGAAAGGCGTAGGCTTGAGATTGCACGTGCACTTGCAATAGAGCCTAAATTTATCATGCTTGATGAACCGCTTGCCGGTATTGATCCGCTTGCTATTTCCGATATCAAAAATCTAATTACTTATTTACGTGAATTTAATATAGGTATATTAATTACCGACCATAACGTACGTGATACTTTAGATATAGTCGACCGTGCTTATGTTATTTTTGAAGGTAAAGTATTATTAGAAGGAAGTGCTAAGGAAATAGCAAATAGTAAGAAAGTTAAGGAAGTGTATTTAGGTGAGAGCTTTAGTTTCTAGACTGTGCAAATTCGTCATTGCGAGCAACTTGCAGGTATTGTTTCATGGATTGTTTTATGTCATTCCCGCGGTAAGCGGGAATGACATAAAACAATCCATGAAACAAGGCTCTTTTGTAGGAATGACATAAGAGCCATGTAATAATATTCAAAACAGTTTTCTATGCAAATTAACAAAGAAATTTTTAGGGCTTATGATATAAGAGGCAATAGCCTTAAAGATTTAACGGAAGAAGTAGCTTATAAAATCGGTTTTGGTTTTGCCAAGATGACTATAACGGAAGATAACGATAAAATCTGTGTTGGTTTAGACGGTCGGCTTAGCTCCCCTACCCTTTGTAAAGCTTTAGAACTAGGATTAACTAATGCAGGGGCTGAAATCATAAATATTGGCGTAGTTCCAACGCCAGTTTTATATTTTGCCGATAAACACTTTACACCCGCCGGTAGTATTATGGTCACGGGGTCACACAATCCTCGTGATGATAATGGCTTTAAAATACTACAAAACGGTAAACCTTTTTTCGGTGATCAGATACAGGAGTTATTGACTAAGATTTTGGATCACTACTCCAATATTACACCAGCATCCCCTTATGTCATTTCTGCGAAAACAGGAATCCATAATATACAATCTAAATACCTAAAACGTATTTTAGATGGAATAAACATTAATCCAAAATTAAAAGTAGCTTGGGATTGCGGCAATGGAGCAACCGGCGATATTGTTGAAGAACTTAAAAAGCATCTCTTAAACACGAATATAATCATACATAGTAAGATTGACGGGAATTTTCCAAACCATCATCCTGATCCTACAAATCCTGCTAATTTGCAGGAGCTAATAAAAGTGGTTAAAGAACAAAATTATGACCTTGGTATAGCTTTTGATGGTGACGGTGATAGAATCGGCATTATAAGCTCAAACGGTAAAATATTATTCGGTGATCAAATTTTATGCATTTTTGCTGAGGATATTTTAAAGGAAAATCCAAACGCAACTATAATAGTTGATGTAAAAGTCAGCCAATTTATAGTCGCTAAAATAAAATCATATGGAGGACATCCTATAATATGGCGAACAGGTCATCCTTTTATTAAAAGCAAAATGCTTGAGACAAAGGCTTTACTCGCTGGCGAAATGAGCGGGCATATATTCTTTGCCGATAAATATTTTGGTTTTGACGATGCAATTTATGCAGCTCTTAGATTTTTAGATTTACTTAGTAGATCAAGTAAAACTCTAGATGAGATAATAGAGGATGTACCGAAAAGCTATAGTACACCAGAAATTAAAATTTTTGTTCCTTCAGAGTTAAAATTACAAATTATTAAAGAGATTAAAGAAAAATCATTAGAAGAGAAAATAGAGTTTAATGATATAGACGGTGTACGGGTAAATACTGCTCATGGTTGGTGGCTCTTGCGTAGCTCTAATACCGAATCTATTATAGTTGCAAGGGCTGAATCAGATAGTAAGAATGGTTTAGAGGAAATAATCACTATAATTAATAAATATCTTGAAAAATATGGGTTATTAATTAATTATTAAAACATTATTGCTTTCTAAAATATTGTTTTATATATTTTTCTTACATTAAATTAATATAAAGAAAAATAATATGTTAAAAATCCAATCACTCATCATAGTGACGTAGTTGCATCTAACAGTTTAAATAGGCTAGCAGTTGACTACAGTGATGCAGGCTTATTTAGTGGACCAGCAGATGGTAATGCTAATACTGAGACTTTAGGAAATACTATTAATACTGATGAGACCGTTTAAGGGCATGAGATCATTTCTGCGAGGCGTTGTTACATGGATAAGTTTTGCTGTTATTGCAAGGAGTTGCGTTAGCAACGACATGGCAATCTCATAAGATAATATAAAAAACTCCTGAGATTGCCATGCCAGCATAAATGCTGGCTCGCAATAACGATACAAGTTCGTATTTATTAGTTACACAAGTGATAAAGAAAGAAATACACTCAAGTGATTTTGAGAATGGGAATTTAATAGGTGATCCGAAGTTTTGTAGAAACAATTCTTCAAAGCAGAAGAATATAATTATATTATGCGGGCCGACTGCTAGCGGGAAGTCTTATTTAGGGCATGAACTGGCTAAAGTTTATAATGGTGAAATCATTAATATCGACTCAATGCAGGTTTATAAGGAAATTCCTATTATTACCGCCTCCCCTCCGAAAAGCTACAAAACTGAAATCTTGTATCACTTATATAACTTCTTATCAATGACAGAAGATTTCTCGGTAATAAAATATCTAAAACTTGCGACAGAAAAAATAAAAGAAATAACCGACAGGGGTAAGCTACCTATATTAATAGGTGGAACGGGTTTATATATCAATTCTTTAGTTTTTGGCTATAATAATATTCCTGATATATCAGAAGATTTACGAGAACAGGTAAGAAACTTACATGTTAAAATAGGCAATATAGAATTATGGGATAAATTAGAGAAGCTTGACCCGCTTGCTGCTTCTAGAATAAACCAAAATGATACTCAGCGTTTAATTAGAGCTTATGAAGTATTTATGCAAACCGGTAAATCTCTTTTTTCTTTTCAAACTTTGCCAAAAGAACAAGTCTTATCTGATTTTAATTTCAAAATTATTTTCTTAAATCCTGAGCGAAAATTTTTATATAAAACATGTGATGAGCGTTTAGATAAGATATTTAAAGAAGGGGCAATTGACGAAATAGCTTTAATAAAAAAGCAATTTTTTCCTAAAGATTATACGAATTTGAAAGCTGTAGGGATAAAAGAAATTTTAGCTTATTTAAACAGCAATCTCACTTTAGATGAGGCTTTAAATGTAGCTCAAATACGAACCCGTCAGTATGCTAAAAGACAAGTTACTTGGTTTAAAAATCAGATACAAGATAAAATCACATTGGAATATGCTAACCAAGAAGAATTTACTCAAACTTTAAAAAAAACCTTTTAAAACTATATAGCTTATCTACGTATTTCTTCTTTCTTTTTATTATTGGAAATAGGAGTAATGGAAAGTGTATTTGTCTTAGGTTCTACAATATTAATCTTACTATTTAAATTTGAGACGATACTTTGTGCTGCTTTATAATATATCAGCCGGAACTTTATTTTCTAATTCTGGTTTCTTATCAGATTTTTGATTAAAATAACCAACTCCCGCTTTAATACAACATTTAGTATTTGTTTAATAATATTCAGTGCTTGCCCTTCTTTCCAAACTAAACTACCTATACTAGTAGCAACATTAATATATTTTTTATTTTCAATATTTTCTCAGATTTGAATCAGTGTATCCGGTTGGTTGAGCATAGGTGTTAGTATCGAGTTTATTTATACCAATGATTCAGGATTATCAAGTAATATAGGCATTACATATTATATTCTTTCAGCATGCTTTGTATATTCGGAGTATTTTCAATAATAGCTGAGGCAATATCTGGTAAGACTGTTTTATTATCAGTAAAAAACTTTTTAATTTATTGTCACCCGCTACCATTTCTAAAGATTTCTCAAGAAGTCACCATTACTCCTTGGTTTGCATTCAGAGTATCAAAAATCTCTGTTGTTTAAGGCATTTTATTTAATAAAGTAGGAATCTTATAATACTCGGATCAACTTTATAGCTTCAAAATATTCTTTTAAGAAAGGTTTAGTTTATTCTTTAGTTTCTATTAAGAAACCTTCTATAATTATTTATTTTTCAGAAGATAATTTATTAAACCTGTTTAGAGCATTAGGATTGTTTATATTTTCAGCCAGCTCTTGTTTAAACTCAGGATGTTCATTAAATATTTTTATAACTTTTGCATATGTACATTAACTTTGAGGTTTTTGTAATATATAATCAAAAGCTTTTATATAGTCGCTTGGAAGTATTTCAGTTGTATAATTCGCAATATCGTTACCTTTTTCATTAAAAAATTTAAAGCAATTTTTATCCGTGGATAACATGTCTAATGTTTTAGAATATAGCCCGATACTTCTTGCTTTATCTCAAGTGCAATTTCTTGAAGGCTTTTAAAGTACAGCATCATTTTTAAAACATTCTTTTAATGTTGTAGCCCCTGGTGATCTAGAAAACTACCTGCTTGAAGTTCTCTAAAACCTGCTTTTGCTAAGACTTGTCCTATTTTTGGTAAATCATCGGCATGCTTTTTTAGAAAATCCTATATTTTGGATTTTTTAAGAACAGATTTTTGAAACTTTGAATCAAGATATATATCAGAGGAGCGTGAAAGTTTAACAAGATTATAACTATTCATGGGATTAGTGAAGGCAAACTTCGCACCTTTTAATAATGCTTCTATACTGACATTTTTTTTCTTTTGAGATACAAGGTCATAAATAAAGCATTGTCAATACCTTTCTGTATCAGGAGAAGATAATGTCCCTTTAACAGTTTTATTAAAATTCTTTAATTTAATATCTTTAATGGAATTTATAACTTTGATCTAAGATTTATGGAGTTGTCTGTGCATTTGTTTACTTTTTGTAGGTAATGATGCATAAGTATCTGATTGATCGTGATTATCTACTATTATATGCACTTTATTATCTAAATTTGAAACTATATTTTTTGCTTCTTTTAAAACATTTAATTTATTAATTTTTTCAAACTCATTTTTAAAATTATCTTTTAACTGTTCATTAAAGATTTCTTTTGGTAAATAAATTCCACCGGTAATAGTACCTATCCCAGTATATTTAGATTTAGACTTTAAAGTAGAGGCAATATTACTTGCTAACTTTTCTAGATTTTTTGGCTCTAAAAAATTATTTATATGATCAGGATTTTCTTTAGAATATTCAGAAACGATAAGTTTTAGCATCTGATTCATCATGTAAAAATCTTCACCTCTATTATCACCTTTACCAAAAAGTTTTTGTGATATTTTCTCGCTTAAAATATTTGCCAATAAATTACTCTTAATATTTTGTTTATTTGCAATATTTTCATATAAAGGGCTCAATATTTGTAATGGAGAATTTACATGATTTGTAATATGTTTATATTGATTTGTTTTAGGAGTAGCTAGGTTAGTAACCATATTCATAGGTAGTGAATTTAGTTTTTCTATAATATAGTCTTTAATCGTTTGATTTTCTTCATATAATCTTTTTACTTGTTGAACAAAATTTTTTTTACTAAGTACATTTCTTTTTCCTTCAGCTTGTATTTGTAAAAATACTTTATCAATTGCCTTATCAATTAATTTTGTTTGTTGTTCTTTAATAAGTTTAGGTCCTAAAGGAGGGATAGCCTTGTCAAGATTGTAAGTATCAGTAAGTAGCATTAAATTATCAGGTAATTTAGCCTCTGCTAAATTAACATTTTTAAAATTACAATCTTTTAAAGAAGTTACTTTAGTTAAATCTGCATTTTTTAATGATACGCCTGAGAAGTCGATATTAGATAAATTACCTACTAATATAGCTCCCTCTAAGCTGAATTTTCCATTTTGTATTTTATGTAAATTATTTCTAAGAGTAATTTCATCTATAGTTTTATTTTTAAAATCTTGTGGTGGACTAAATACATCTTTTACTTTTTCAGTAGCATAGCTAAAACCTGCTTTTATAATATTCGGTAATTGCCCTTCCAAATAATTTGTTTTTTGAGCTAGATTATATATAGCACTAGCAGCCCCACGATAATTACTTTTTTCAATCTCTTCTATAACTTTAACTAATTCATTAGGATGGTTTAACATTGATGGCAGTACATTATATAATTCTTTTTTATCAAGACTATTTATACCTGGTATTTCTACTAAAGTTTTATCTAAAATACTTGCAAATATTTCTCTATTATTGTTTAAATACTTTTTAATTTCAGGCTTGTCTTTAGTTAAAGCTATTAACTTTTTTGCCATCCCCATATAATCACCTTTAATAAAATCTTGAAAAACCTTTTTTAATGATTCAGATTTATCAAGTAATATAGGCATTACGCTCGTTAGCTTTGTAATATCACTCGCGTCCAGACCGTAATTTATAAGCTGTTGTTTTATAGTTTGGCTATTTTTTGCATCTTGTTCCAAAACTCCTGTAATTAAATTATCAAATAGACCTTCTTTACTTTGCTCTACTAATATATCTTTTAATTTAAATGAAGGATCATTAAGGGCGGAGATTATATTACCGGTTAAACTCATATAATCGCCTTTATTTAAGTTTACAATAATCTCATAAGCAATGTCCGGTTTTGACATAACTTCGCCTACAATATTAAGTATTTGTTTATCAAAATTATATTCTTTTGTTATGCTTTGTACGCTAGGAGTATTTTCAATAATACCTAAAGCAATATTTGGTATGATTGTTTTATTATTAGCAAAAAAACTTTTTAATTTATCATCACTAGCTACCATTTCTAAGGATTTCTCAAGAGATATCATTATACCTTGATTTGGAGCATTAAGAGTATCAAAAATCTCTTTTATCTCAGGCATTTTATTTAATAAAGCAGGAATAATATCTAAAATATTAAGATCAATTTTGTAAGTTTCAAAATGTTCTTTTAAGAAAGGTTTAGCTTGTTCTTTTGCTTCTTCTAAGAAATTTTCAATAATTATTTGTTTTTCAGGAGATAACTTATTAAATCTTTTTAGAGTATTAGGATTGTTTATATTTTTAGCCAGTTCTTGCTTAAAATCAGGATATTCATTAAATATTTTTAATAAATTTTTGTTTTCAGGTTTTTGTAATATATCATCAAAAGTTTTTATATAATCGCTTGGAAGTATTTCAGTTGCTCCTGTACGTATGTATTGCGTAATATCTTCACTCTTTTCGTTAAAGAATTTTTGGAAGTTTTTATCGGTAACCAGCATATCTAAAGTTCTAGAAGTCACTTTATTCCAGTCCGGTTGCTCTTGCTTTACTTCAACTGCAATTTCTTGAAGTTTTTTAAGTACTTGTTCATTTTTAAAACATTCTTTTAGTATTTCGAGTCCCTTTTTATCTAAAGCACTCTTATCTTGAAATTCTCTAAAGCCCGCATTTGCTAAGATT
Source organism: Candidatus Rickettsia kotlanii (assembly GCA_030295365.1). Taxonomy (GTDB): domain Bacteria; phylum Pseudomonadota; class Alphaproteobacteria; order Rickettsiales; family Rickettsiaceae; genus Rickettsia; species Rickettsia kotlanii. The sequence continues at coordinate 997,791 of AP027062.1, read as the reverse complement.
TGACCTATTTTAGGCAAATCATCCGAATGTTTTTTTAAAAATTCCCATATTGGAGATTTGTTAAAAAGTGATTTTTGAAATTCCGGATCAAGGTATATCTTAGAAGACTTAGCAAGCTTAACAAGATTATAAGTATTTACAGGATTAGTTAAAATAAATCTTGCTCCGAGTAACATCGTTCTTAAACTTATACTCTTTGAAGATGATAAGTCCTGAATTGCACTCTTTAGTACTTGATTAGCTTTAGAAGAAGATAAAACTTGTTCTACAACTTTTTGATAGTTTTTATTATTTTTTTTATTATTTATTATAACCATAAAATTACTCGAAATTTTTAAAAATAAAGATCAGATATTTTTAATTTTTTGTTATTATTGTTATTAATATGTATACTTCGACACAACATGTTCAGCATCCGAAGACTTACAAAAACATGGATGCTAATTTTTCAAGTGCTATCTGAGTATATTATTTAGCCTCTGCTTTTGGCGTCCATCTCAATGAATACCTCTTCCCATGAACCGGTAGTCGCTGCTTTTGAATATTCAGTTGCTCTATTTTCAAAAAAGTTCGCATGTTCGACTCCGTTTAGCATTTCATCAAGCCAAGGAAGGGGGTTATGATTTACCAAATATACATCTTTGAGTCCTAGCTGCATTAAACGACGGTCGGCAATATAACGAATATATTGTCTTACTTCATATGCCGTTAATCCCTCAATACCGCCAACTTCAAAAGCAAGTTCAATAAAGGCATCTTCAAAATGTACAATAGTCGTACAAGCTTCATAAATACGTTTACGTAAAGTTTCTGTCCAAACTTCAGGGTTCTCTCTTACAAAAGTCTTAAACAGAGTAATAATTGAATTAGTATGAAGTGTTTCATCACGCACTGACCAAGCAATAATCTGTCCCATACCTTTCATTTTATTAAAACGAGGGAAATTAAGCATGATCGCAAAAGAAGCAAATAGCTGTAATCCTTCAGTAAAAGCCCCAAATACTGCGAGTGTAGTTGCTATATCTTCTTTGGCATCCACTCCGAATTGCTGCATATAATCATACTTGTCTTTCATTTCCTTATATTTAAGAAATGCTGAATATTCTACTTCCGGCATACCTACAGTATCAAGTAAATGTGAATATGCCGCGATATGTACTGTTTCCATATTAGAAAATGCTGATAACATCATTAATATTTCAGTCGGTTTAAATACTCGTGAATAATGCTTCATATAGCAATTATTCACTTCAATATCTGCCTGTGTAAAAAAACGAAATATTTGTGTTAATAGATGTTTTTCCCCTGGAGTTAAGTTATATTTCCAATCTTTAACATCATCGGCAAGCGGTACTTCTTCCGGTAGCCAATGAATTTTTTGTTGAGTATGCCAAGCTTCATATGCCCATGGATATGAAAACGGTTTATAAATTGGACTTGCATCAAGTAGCGACATAATTTTTCTTCTTTTAATTTTTCTATTTCTTCTTTTGAAAGCTTAGTATATTTAATTATTTCCTCTATCAGTTCATTATCCGCTAACATTTCTTTTACTATTTCAATACCCTCAGCTTCCCCCCTCATTATATTTACTTTTTTGATTTAACTCTTTCATTTGAGTAGAAAGCATCGCTTTAATATAATTATCTATATTCTGCTTCGCTTCAGTTAAATTATTCAATAGTTTTATAAACTGATAATGCTGTTTTCATCTTTTATATGTTGCGGGGGTTCTTTTGTTCTATCGAATTTAGCCATCATATATAACCAATCATCTTCTCAGCTTTCTAACTCATCTGCTTCTTTTTCTTATTTATCTAATTCAACAAATACGTAAGACAAACATTTAAGTTGATGCATATTGCCAGAGTTATCTCTAACTTTTACGTCTACTATATTCCTTTTATTTCGCCCTAAATCCGGCGCTTGTTCGTTTGAAATATATTCAAGGTCAACAATCTTCAACTCTTCCATAATATTATTGAGAAAGCTTAGTCACCTTGTTTTATCCGTCAATTTTTTAAATGCTACATCATTTATTGGGTCTAAATATTCTAAATATCTTTGCGTAATTATATTATACTTACTGACAAGCTAAGCATTCTTCGTAGTTATCGGCTTCTGCTAACTTATCGTTTTGTTCTTCTAAATCTTTAAAATCGGCCTTTAATACGTCATGCGAGACCTTATCGGCTCGCTGTATTGATGTCGATCTACAGTAATATAAACTTTTTACTCCTTGTGTCCAGGCTTTAAAATGAATATTATTTAAATATTTCTTACTAACATTTCCCCGTAAAAAGATGTTTAAAGATTGTGCCTGCGTAATGTAAGGAGTACGATCGCTTGCCAGTTCAATTAGCCAATTCTGATCAATTTCGTAAGCGGTTTTGAAAACCTGTTTTTCTTCTTCAGATAAAAATGTTAAATGTTGTACTGATCCTTCATGTGTTGCAATCGAAGACCAAACTTGATCATTATTAAATCCTTTCTCCTCTAATAACTTTTCTAAATGTTTGTTACGCACGTTAAAAGAACCGGTTAAAGTCTTTTGTACAAAGCTATTAGCGGCAAACGGCTCTATTCCGGGTGAGGCATTACCTGCTATTACCGAAATTGAAGCGGTAGGTGCTATTGCGGTTTTATTGCTAAATCGTTCATTACTTCCTGCATCTAGAGCATCAGGACATGCTCCTTTTTCTTTACCAATTTCTATTGAGGCTTTATCAGTTTCAGCAGATATATATTCAAATATTTTTTTATTCCAAACTTTTGCCATAACCGATTCTATCGGTATTTTTTTTATTTGCAAAAATGAGTGGAAGCCCATTACACCAAGTCCAACGCTTCGCTCACGTAAAGCCGAATATTTAGCTCTTGCCATAGTATCCGGTGCTTTATTAATAAAGTCTTCTAAAACATTATCAAGGAACAACATAATAGAATGGATAAATTCTTTATCATCTTTCCACTCTTCGTAATACTCTAAATTTAAAGAGGAAAGGCAGCAAACAGCAGTTCTTGACTTTCCTAGATGGTCAATTCCCGTCGGCAATGTAATCTCGCTACAAAGATTAGACATTTTAACTTGAAGCCCTAATTTTTTATGATGTTCAGGGATAGATTTATTAACACTATCGATAAATAACAAGTAAGGCTCACCTGTTTCTATTCTAGTAGTTAATAACTTAACCCATAAATCTCTTGCTCTAACTTTATTTACGACTTTTTTGGTAGCAGGACTAACAAGATCAAAATCCGTATTGTTTTCAACTGCTTTCATAAATTCATCGGTTATAGCTATACCGTGATGAATATTAAGAGCTTTACGGTTAACATCCCCACCTGTCGGACGTCTTATATCGATAAATTCTTCAATTTCAGGGTGATTAATAGGCAAATATACAGCCGATGAACCTCGTCTAATAGAACCTTGCGAAATAGCAAGAGTCATAGAATCCATTACTTTAATAAACGGTATAATACCGGATGAATGACCTTTATCACGAATCCCTTCATTAATAGCACGAACATTACCCCAATAACTGCCAATCCCGCCACCGCGTGCAGCAAGCCAAACATTTTCTATCCATAAATTTACTATATCGTCTAAGCTATCATCGGTTTCATTCAAGAAGCATGAAATAGGAAGCCCCCTATCCGTTCCGCCGTTACTTAAGATTGGTGTTGCTGGCATAAACCACATTTTACTCATATATTCATATAACTTCTGAGCATGCTGTTTATTTTCGGCATAATAACTAGAAACTCTTGCAAATAAATCTTGAAAATCCTCACCTTTCATAAGATATCGATCTCGCAGAATAGCTTTACCGAAAGGAGTAAGTAAATTGTTATGGTTGTTATTTATAGTTATTTGAAATTTATTTTTTTTAAGCGTGTTCATTATAGGTACTAAGGGGGTTGTAGGCATTATTTATAATGCTTATTTTGAAAAAATGACACCATATTCAGTGTATAGAATCTTCACCTAAGTAGACACGAGAATAATAATTTATTCAATATAAATATTTATTTTTTTTTGAGATTTTTTGCTTGACACAAATCACTTGCGATTACTAATATAGAATAGTTTTTAAAATATTATACTTTCTTAAGGCACAAGCAGTCTTATCTTGTGGAAGTAAGGCAATGTTGCGTGGTGCCTGGTTACATTTTCGTGTAGACATAAGTTTAAGGATCAATTCTATCTATGTCATCTCATGATCAAGTTACAGCATAACAGAAAAAAAACTGATCCATGCAATAAGACCTTATCTATGCAGGAATAACGTTAAAGATATTCTCCATCATTCGTATTAAGACCTATCGCTGTAACCTCATCCTTATATTCAACAATAAACGATGCAACAAACGTGGTGTGTCGGCTACTGCACAGGTTATCCAGTTAAACGTTGGATCTTTTAATTCCGCTCTTATTTCTTCATTAGTGTAGCATTTACCCAATCTGTATCATCTGTACGCCCACTATTAAGAATATGCCTATCTAGTGGTAGCGGTTCCCCTGTTTCATTCAGTTTCCACTCTTCATCTATTAGCTTCTTATCTACACAAACTTGTTTCATTGTGTAAAGCTGGAATATTATTCGACCATGTTTTGGAGTTAGTTGATTGTGTTATTCTTCATTTTTCATAAATTTAACCTTTATTTAAGTTAAAAATATTAAGTAACTACCAAATACTAAATGTAGTTATAGTAATATAAAACTTAAATTGTTTTTGATATTATAATAAAAATATAACTTCATAATACCGGACAGCAATGTCTAGCACCCTAGGAGTCAATCCATGCAAGCAACAAAGTTAGAATCTAGGCTGAAGAATTTTGATTTTAAAGATTTTTTATTATATAGCTCTATGGCTGGGTTACGGTAATAGTGTCTTGAAACGTGCCGGTAGCAGCAAGAGGTTGTGACGGCAGGTGTGCATATACGGTATAGTTTTTTGTGACCGGTTCAAGACCTAGTGTATAGCTATCGGTAAATGTTACTACAGTACTACTATTACCGAGGATTTGAGTAAAACCAGCATACCGGTATCTTTATACAAATAATAATTCAGCTTACGTATCCCATTAATCATATTTCTTGGGTTATAAATATTAGCAGCTCTCGTACTAAAAGTTATGGTATAGCTAACAAGTAGTGATAATAAAGCACTATAAGTAACGGAAGTTGTGCTAACGGCACCGACATTAAAACTACCGGAATTTACGGTTAAAACTGACGAATTACATGTTGCAAGTAACGCCATAGCATTGCCTGATATAATCATGTTGATTAATAATATTATTATTGATTTCTTGACATTGCTTAAAAAGTATTTGTCATACCGTGGCTATGACCACGGCATGACAACGGAGCGTTTTTTAGTCCACACAGGAGTAACAATAAGACCTTCGTTTGCATATTACTTCGCCTAAATCAATTACAGGGTTATTTATATCTCTATTAACCGGTACACTAAAATGACAGCATTTATTATTCTCCTCATTCTCGTCACAAATAGAATCGTTTAATACTTCAAGATCTTTAATATCATTATTATATATATCTTACTGTCATAGCCTACAAATATTTCTCCATCTATACTCACGTACTATCAAATGGAATCAAATGTTTATTACTATCAAATACTGTCATTTCAATGCTTTTAATTATTTTAATATTAAAGTCTAATAATATCACTGATTTTGTTTTTGGAGCAAATTTCAAAGCAATTTCTGCAAACTCTGTATTAAGAGGTAGATTTTCATCGTCTAGTCTTATTTTGGAAGGAACATATGGTGTTAAGTTAGGTACAAGCATTTTACCTTTATCATCGGTATCACCCGCTAATAGATTATTATAAACTCCGATATTCTTTAAACTATTTACTTTAATCAAAGTAAGATCTCCGTTAGGTCTTGTCGCATAATAGCTTTTATCAATAGAGAAAATTCCTCCTTTGATATTAAACTGTTTCATTATTGCGGTATCATTTTTCTGCAGATAAACTCCAATATCATTATTTTTACCGTTACGGTTAACTTGTACATTGTAATTTGTAGCTTTAGCTTTGATCAGATTAGCATTATATCCCCATCCCATATTTGAAGTAATTGGCAAGGAAACACCAAGTTACTTCGTATGATATTTATTTTGATATAAATCGGTACCTATAGTAAAACTTAAGAAACCTTTTTTAGTAATATTTCTTTGATAAGTTGATGATAATATATATTTGAGCGTTTACCTTTTTGTATTGTGTTATTTACGACAAAAGATTAAAAATTAACACTTATATTACCAAAATCAGTATTACCGCAGCTATGAAATCTGATAATTGAAACTTGAGAAAATTTTATCGGGATAGTGATATACGTCCTGATAATTACTATTAATATCAAAATATTCCGATTCATAAGTATAGCCGCGATTAATTCTTTGAGAGCAACCGAAATTTTGATATTATTTGCAGTTGAAATATCTATAATGCTAAAATTTCTGATTTTTAAATTATTAGTTACCACTACTGCTTCATGATTTTTTAAAAATTCAAAATGTCCGCCGCTTGTTAAATAATCATTCATACCAAGCATATAATCAGTATTTAGAACTAAATATTTATCAGCATTGTTATATATAGTAAAATCTTGTCTTTGAAAAGCTGCTTCGTAAGAGAAATGTGAAAGCCCGGGACGTAATAAACTCGGTGATGCCATAATAAGGAATAGTAATTGTCTGAACTTTACCGATTATATCTTGCGTTTTAACTATTAAATTAACCTCTACCGGTGATAACCGGAATATTGGTTATATCAAAATCCCCCATATGAGCTTTAGCATTATATATAGGTATACTATTTAAAAATATCTCTATACTGCTTGGAAGTTCTGATTTTTCCCCAAAATCCAGTAACGTATAGGTAACTAAATTCGGTCTAACTGCAAAATTAGTAGCATACTGAATACCGGCAAATCTAGTTGAATTAGATCAAGAAGATACTTTAATTATGCTATCCCCCCTACCTGCCAATTAGTAATCTTATCCATATTCTCATATGTCCAACAATTTGTGTCTAAATGTGTAAATTTATTTTGGTTTTTTATTTGTGATTTTAGAAAAATTTGATTTAACGGCTTCAGTTTGAAATAAGAAACTATAACTATATACACCGTTGTCAGTGCAATAATTGAGTTCCTCTACTCTGGTTAAATAATTAATATCATCATTTGGACTAAGAGTCACATCATAGTTTAAATATACCCCACTAATAAGTTTAGTATCGACGTTCTTTATAGGACCACCCAAAGCATCAAATGATTGAGTTTGCATTTTTCCCGCTGGAAAAGTAATATTTAAATCTAAATTCTCAAAGTTTAAATCATCTTTAGTACCCTCAAGCAAATCTAAATTAATATATGCAGTATCATGATAATTCACTAAACCCTGCTTAAGATAATCTTCTTGAACATCAAAATGTTCTATATCTTCAAGAGGAATTATTTCGGTATAAAAAAATAATACCTATAAAACTGATATTATTGTATTCAAAAAGCACATTGCTTTAATTTATTTAGTTTTAAAGATTTTTAACCTGATATTGTTATAGGTATACTATGCTGGATAACAAGATCTACGTTGGAGGTAACACTATTCTCTAACTTCACTCTACGAGGTAATTCTTTTATAAAAATTCTATAGTCTTTTGCTTTAGTAGAATAATTCTGTGTGTTTTTTAAAGCTACCCGTATCAATTGTATTTTACCATCATTAAGGTAAATGTTACCGGAGTGGCCACTAAATCTTTAGTTTCTTTATATTCTTCTATACCATTTTTATATGTACGCTTTAAAAGAATTAATTGAAACTTTTTAGGCGCATAATCATTATTCCGTCATAGCTGCTATTCTATTATCTTTGTTTATCTCTATATTGACAGGTACGATAGTAACACTAGCAAAAGAATTAAAAGTCAATAATATAGATAGGATAAGTAGAAATCTTAAAAAATATTTTTTCATAATATCAATATGCTACGGTTACTGTAATTGTATCATTATAAGTATCGGAAGATCCTTGAGGTATTTTGCCATATATTGTGAGTGTTTGATCTAGTCCTGTGCCCATTACCCAGTCACTTGATTGATTCCCCCAATTCTGCGTTCTCTCTGCATTGGAGTAAAGATTATAAAGTAAATAACTAGTAGTGTTAACAAGACCAATCATTTTACGGATACCAGTTGTAGCAGCAGGTGCAGTACCGACATTTGATGAAACAGTATAATTAGTACCGAAAGTACACTTTATGATAATTGTATTTGTTTGCAGAGCATCGACAGTTGGAACATATGTACCGAAAGCTAAAGGAGTAGCTGTAACTATACAAGACGGTAAAACCGTCGCACTAACAAGAACAAAAGCATTAGTGGAGGATGCAAAACTATTGCTCGTACTTATAGTTAAGATAATAAAACCGATAATATTTCGTAGAATCTTAATTTGCATAATTTATTATAAAAATAATTAATTATTAATCTTTTACAAAGTTTAACGCTTTTACAAGGCTAGTTTAAGAAATGGTTATATTTAAATATGAATTGATGATATTTTTCTCACAGAATTTATTTTGGTTTTAAATTTTATTTTTTACATTAAAATATTATAAATATAACCCAAATTAGCTAATTGACCACTTTATTTGACTATTATAGTATAATAACTTTTATTTTTTGCAGGTTATTAAATGACTATTAAAATAGCAATAAGTCAATTTAAATCTTATTACCTTGCAATAATAGAAAAATTACAAACAGATAAAGAATCGATTATAATTACCAAAAGAGATAGGGAAGTAGCACAAATGTTACCTATAAATACTAAAAAATCTCATTATTCGGTATGCTAAAAAACAAAGACGAGATAAAAGCCGATATATTAGAACCCGTAGAAGAAAAGTGGAATGCAGCACAACCTTTAAATGCATCTCGTCTAGTATAATATCCAACAGTTTTTAAAAATCCCCCTGCGAAAGTGTTGGATTTCTATAAATATACTCACATAACCATTGATTATTCTCTCAATATCCAATAAAATCCTTTTTAAAATTTAAATATAAAAAGTATGTATAATTATGTATAATACTGATATTGTAATAATAGGTGCTGGTCCGGTTGGATTATTTGCAGTTTTTCAAGCAGGAATGCTTGGCATGAAATGTCATGTTATTGATGCACAAGAAGTTGTCGGCGGTCAGTGTATTGCCCTATATCCTGAAAAGCCTATTTGCGATATACCGGCATATCCTAAAATTTTAGCAGAAGAGCTAATAAAACAGTTAGAACTTCAAGCAGCTCCTTTTAACCCTATATATCATTTAAATCAGCAAGCTATAGAGCTAAGTAAACAAGATGATTTTTTTGAAATTAAAACCTCAAAAAACACTCTTATTAAAAGCAAAGTTATTATTATTGCAGCAGGAGCAGGTTCATTTGGTCCAAACAAACCGCCCCTTGCGAATATTGAAGATTTTGAAAGTAAGTCGGTTTTTTATTTCATCAATGATAAAAGCAAATTTGCAGGTAAAAATATAGTTATAGCAGGCGGCGGGGATTCGGCTGTTGACTGGGCTATTTCTCTTTCAGATATTGCAAATAAAATATATTTAGTACATAGGCGGGATAAATTTACGGCAGCTCCTGAAAGCGTAAGGCAATTAAGGCATATTGCAGAAACCGATAAAATCGAGTTAGTAACTGGTTATCAATTAAATGCTTTAGATGGCAATAATAGTGAACTTCAATCGGTTATAGTTAAAGATTTACAAAATAATACTCGCAAATTGGATGCCAATATATTACTACCTTTTTTTGGTTTAAAACAAGATTTGGGTAGCTTAGCAAATTGGGGTTTAAATGTTAAGTTTCACCATATTGAAGTAGACTCTTCCTATTATCAAACTAATATAGAAGGTATTTACGCCATTGGCGATGTTGCTCATTATGTCGGTAAGCTTAAGCTGATCCTTACGGGTTTTGCTGAAGCGGCAAGCAGTCTTCATCATGCTTATAGTAGAGTATTTGAAGGCAAGGCTCTACATTTTGAGTATTCTACTACCAAATATAGGAAAAAAAAGTAAGAGCGTTACTAAATAAGACGTTAAAATTGAACGGAGACAAAAATAAAAGAGTGAATAATATAATTGACGGTAAAGCATTAGCCAATGAGATACTAGCAGACTTAAAGCTAGAAATTCAAGAACTTACAAGCCAAACCAACACTTCACCGAAGCTTGCTATAGTTTTAGTAGGAGATAATCTGGCAAGCATTGTTTACGTAAGAAACAAAATAAAAAATGCACATAAAGTAGGAATTTATACTTTATTAGTAAATCTATCTACTACTATTCATACTAATGATTTAATATCAAAAATCAATGAGTTAAACCTTGATAACGAGATTTCAGGAATTATAGTTCAACTTCCTTTGCCAAGCTCTATAGATCAAAATAAAATTTTATCGGCAATATCGCCTTCTAAAGATATCGATGGTTTTCACCCTTTAAATGTCGGTTACTTACATAACGGGATTAGTCAAGGCTTTGTTCCTTGCACTGCTCTTGGTTGTCTTGCAGCTATAAAAAAATACGAACCTAATTTAACCGGTAAAAACATTGTAATTATTGGACGCTCAAATATAGTAGGAAAACCTTTAAGTGCTTTACTGTTAAAAGAAAATTGCAGCGTTACTATTTGTCATTCTAAGACATGCAATTTAAGCTCTATTACTTCTAAAGCCGATATTGTCGTTGCTGCAATAGGCTCACCTTTAAAATTAACTGCAGAATATTTTAATCCTGAATCTATAGTAATTGATGTAGGCATTAATAGAATTAGCGGCAATAAAATTATCGGTGATGTTGATTTTGAAAATGTTCAGTCTAAAGTAAAATATATTACTCCTGTCCCAGGCGGCATCGGACCGATGACTATTGCGTTTTTACTTAAAAATACGGTTAAGGCATTTAAGGATTCCTTATCTTGATCGGTTAAATATCTAAATATCTAACAAATTTTGCAGGGGGATCCAATCCATAATTCTTAAGATTTAATTATCTTCTTTGGCGGGATAAGACTTCCTGCCGCAATAAAAGCATATTCTTCTATTACTGCATAATCCATTATCGTAGCACTCATACCGATAAAAGCATTATTATGTATTGTACGAGAGATGACCGATAGTTATATTATCACCGATTTCACCGATCCGTTAAATCTTGAAGTATGAATTACACTACCGTCTTGTACATTAGTTAGTATTATTTCCTATTTTTATCGATTCTTGGCGTAACTCCTTTGTAAGGGATAATGAGCATTAATTATAATCTACCCAAGAAATATTACCGTCTTTACGATAATAAACTACATTGATACGATCATTATTTATATTTTTAAATACTACTGCGGGTAAATCTTCTAAATCCATTTTCATTACCGCTTCTTTTACTGATAATTTTAATATTTCTACAGGCTTTTCAGCGATAATTACCGGATTATCATTATCTTCGGCGTTAGAGGTTTCACTATCAAATTGCGGATTAATAATATATTTGGTACCTTCGTAAGCAATTTCTGATATTTTTACTTTACCCGCATGATGATTTTTGAATTTTGATTTATATTTTCTAAGCTGTTTTTCTAGTTTTGACATAGCTTTATCAAAAGCTACATACATATCGCTACAACTATCATTACTTTTGACTATATTATGTTTACCTGAGCCATATTTTACTATAATATCACATTTAAAGTTAATTCCCTCTTTTGAAAAATGTATATCTATATTTATTATATCGGTAAAATATTTTTTAACGACTTGCGTAACCCTCTCTTTTGAATATTCTTGTAAATTATTACCGATAGAAATATGTTGACCTGAAACTGAAATAATCATAAATAACCTTTATAATCTGAAATAATTAACTGTATAAGCGTTACTAAGTAACACCTATACAATTAATTTATATTTAGAGTAATTTCAAGTTTTATTGCAAATTAATTTATTTAAACTTTAGCCTTAGAGTTTAGGACGCTTATCCTTATTTTGTTACGATTTAATTAGTTTTTTAGCAGTCTTTCTTACATAATTAGTTCTAAGCAGGTAGCATTAAAATTTTCATTATTTTCAAAAAGTCATTTTTTAGCGTTATATTCTGCTTTTGTTACCTCTTTCTTGTTAGAAGTATTAAGTTTGCCTGCATAATAATAGCACTTCTAAGAGCAATATCGGGGGTATAGGATATAAAGTTTAATACGCTCAAAAGGAGTAGTTAATTTAATGACATATGGTTTAGTCATATCAAATCTCGTAAGGTTTTGTTAATATAAATGTAACCAATAGGTTTTTCTTTTTTAACAAAGTCCTTAAAAAGTATAATCATTTTCAAGGCTTCAACTAGCAGTGACTGATTTGGATTAATAGAGATATCTAGTAATTATAGTATTAGGAATAAGTATAAAATCGAAACGTTAGGTTCTGTATATTTTTTGATAAAATACGATTTTTACTCTTGCAGGAATAGAAGAATTGTTATATACATTGTTATCTTTATATATACTCAAATGATTTCAAGAATTGAATTTTATTTTGAGAGATGACCACCCACAGCCTATACTTAAATAGATGAGGATGCAATCCTTGATAAAATGAAAGAGCAATTCTTAAAAACAGAAGGGTATATAAGGGGGTGTAGCTCAGTTGGTTAGAGCATCTGCCTGTCACGCAGAAGGTCGCGGGTTCGAGTCCCGTCACTCTCGCCAAGCCCTTTCAGGGTTTCGGGATTTCCCGTCGTTTTCTAAAAAATTCATATACTCCTCTTATTCACCTTTTGTTTTAATTGTTATATTAAACTCTTTTAAATTCCAAATTTTAAATATTATAAAAAACTAACTTTGTATATTCCTTAAAGCAGCCTCAACTCATTTATTTACACTTTTAGTTAAATTTCTATTGTGTCCTTAAACTTCTTATTATAGATTCTATCTATAAGCTCATTTTTAACAAAAAATTAAAAAATATAATTACGCTTAGATGGTTTCAGCCCTCAAATCAAGAATTAATAAGAACTAAAATATCGCAGAAGCACAAAAATTAATTGCCGCAATGGATATTACTGAATTAAGTAAAAGATATTTATATTAGCAGGACTATTTGCAGCATCCGTACCTATATTTTGAGTTACATTACCGTCACCTATAAAATTCAATGTACCGCCTACACCGCCGGTGCTAAGTATTGCTTCATTTGCTCCTACGCTACCTGTTACCGTTCTATCACCTGCAAATATTAACTTACCACACATTATTATTAATAAATTTAAGAGGACCGAAATTAGGAGTAAGACCTACTGTTGCACTAAGAGCACCTATTGATACTTTGCTTTATCTGCCGATATTTTAATTCTAAGCCCTCCAACCGCTATTTGAATAATATTGCCGTTATTAAATACTCCTTCCTACAAGACCGACACCGATACTCAAGCTTACGCTACCAAGATTAGGAATTGTTGCTTAGAGCTAGTGAATAATGTTTCGTATAATGATGCCGTTGCTAAAAATTTTCTTAATATTTTTGATTCTTTCATTAATATTAACCCCAATCAATACATTTAATTAATAATTTGTAACAATTTTTTTTACAACAATAAAATAGAAGCAGATAGAGCTAGATTCAGAAAGCTTTAGACAAGATGAATTGACGACCGAGCCTGTGGAACGCATAAAAGTACGTGAGCAAAGGCGAATGTCAGAAAATTCATTTGTATCAAGCTTTCTGAACGACGCTGCACCAAAAAAATATTGTTACTTGGTAGTGTAGAAATTTAATTATGTATTTAGAATTAAGTTAAAGGAAATTCTCAATAAAAGTTGGAAAGCAAAAAATAAACTAAGATGTTTTGTCTTTTATTATAGGCATGGATTTTACTACCTCGGATAAGCCGCTTTGAGTAGCTGCCGCAGTAGTAGCAGCATTACTGTATCACCCCCACGGGGTCCAAAAAACAATAAAAAATACTAAAAGTATTAGTATTTTTAACTGGATCCCGTGGTCAAGCCACGGGATGACAGAGGTGAAATTGATCCACGCAACAATATAGTCGATTCAGCCCAATTTGGCGAGCTCAAGATAGTCATAAGCAAGAAAAATCACATTTTGATTGAAAAGCCAAAAAGAATTACTTTACTATAGCTTACATTAATTTAATATATGATATTTTGACTATTAACAAATCTCTATTTATTTATTGGTGTTCCTACCAAAGCATGCTTAAGTACTTGATCAATATTTGATACAGATATAATTTCTAGGCTTTCTTTTATACTCGGCGGTATATCTTTCAAATCTTTGACATTCTCTTCAGGAATCAACACAGTTTTAATACCTCCCCTACTTGCAGCAAGTAACTTTTCTTTAAGACCACCTATAGGTAAAACATTACCTCTTAAAGTAATTTCACCGGTCATTGCTACAGTACGATGTACGGGTCTTTTAGTCATCAATGAAACAATAGTCGTAAATAAAGCACAGCCGGCAGACGGTCCATCTTTTGAAATAGCTCCGGCCGGTACGTGAATGTGAATATCAAAATCCTTATAATTGTCGTACTTTAATCCAAAATTTGTTGCTCTGCTTCTAAAACAACTATAGGCAGCCATTGCCGATTCTTTCATAATATCACCGAGTTTTCCGGTGGTCTTTATTTCACCTTTCCCTGGAAATGCTAAAGCCTCTATAGTTAAAAGCTCTCCACCTACTTCAGTGTAAGCAAGTCCCGTAGTACTTCCTATTTGATCTTCTTTCTCGGCAAGCCCGAAATTATATTTCTTAACTCCTAAAAATTCTTCAAGATTATTACTATCTATGGCAATACGCTTAACACTTTTATCTGTTAAAATCTGCTTTAATGCTTTTCTAGTTAATGCCCCTATTTCACGTTCTAAAGCTCTTACACCTGATTCCTTGGTATAATATCTAATTAAATCCAAAATTGCCGTCTCGGATATAGTAATTTCATCTTTTTTAATTTTATGCATTTTAAATTGTTTTGGAACTAAATAATTCCTTGCAATTTGGAGTTTTGCTTCCTCTACATAACCGGAAATATATATTTTTTCCATTCTATCACTTAAAGCTCTAGGTAAATCATGAGAGTTAGCAGTAGCAATAAATATTACATTTGATAGATCATATTCTACTTCTAGATAATGATCAACAAAGTGACTATTCTGCTCAGGGTCTAATACCTCAAGCAATGCGGATGCCGGATCACCTCTAAAATCAGCACTCATTTTATCAATTTCATCAAGCAGCATTACAGGATTACTAGTCTTAACTTTCTTAAGTTGACCTAAAATTTTACCGGGCATTGATCCAAGGTAAGTTTTTCTATGCCCTCTGATTTCTGCTTCGTCTCTAACACCGCCGAGCGCAATTTTAGTATATTTTCTACCCATTCCCTCGGCAATAGATTTTACAAGTGAAGTTTTACCGACCCCTGGCGGACCTATTAAACATAATATAGGTCCTCTAATTTTACTTGAACGCTGTAATACCGCTAAATATTCTATAATTCGTTCTTTAACTTTTTCGAGTCCAAAATGGTCACGATTTAAAATTTCCTCTGCTTGGTTAATATCTATTTTGCTATTATCATACTTACCCCAAGGCAGGCTAAGCAATATCTCAAGATAGTTACGCGTTACTCCCGACTCCGCTGACATTTGGTTCATGGTACGGAGTTTCTTAAGTTCAGCCTCAGCTTTTTCTTTTGCTTCTTTTGATAATTTTAAACTTTTAATTTTTTTCTCAATATCGGCAAGTTCTGATTTATCCTCATCAAGCTCTTTTTGAATAGCTTTCATTTGTTCGTGCAGATAATAATCACGCTGCGTTTTTTCGATTTGCTTTCTTACTCTTTGCTGCAATGCCTGCTCGGTTTCTGAATTTACTATATTGGAAGTAAGCGTATTAATAACCGTAGTGATACGCTTAAAAGGACTAGTTTCTTCTAATAAATGCTGCTTTGCCTCAAGTGAAGTTATCAAATGTGAGGCTAATATATTTATAATATCTATGAAATTAGTGCTATTACTTATTTCTTTATTGATAGTTTCAATAATTTCTGCATTAACTTTTTTATCATTAATCGCATATTTACTAAATAGTTGTACGGCATTATCAACGAGTGAACGCATGTTATTAACGTCAAATATTTCTTCATCCGGAATAATTTCATAATTTGCTTCAAAAGCTTCCTCGCCTTTGATATTGCTTAGCTTTACTCTTGCTACTGCTTCTATTAAGATTTTTGCCGTATTACTAGGCAGCTTCACTATTTGGATAATCTTGGCAAGTATAGCTGTGTTATAAAGTTCGTGTGTACTGGGGTTTTCTTGATCAAATTTTTTCTGTAAAGTTACTAAAATATATTTACTATTATCTTCCTTGGAAATGGTAGTATGAGAGAGTGCTTGCAGCGATTTTTGCCTACCCACAAAAATAGGAGCAATTACTCCCGGGAATACTACCATATCTCTCAGTGCCATTAACGGAAGGGATTTTTTATTCATCAATTAAAACCTTTTAAAATTTCTAATTATTAACTATATAATATAGTATCAACCTGATTTCAAGCTACCATTATTAATTATATTTATGAATTTATTACTACAACCTCCTCAAAATGTAGCAGCCGCACATAATAGAATAAAACAATATCTACATTTAACTCCGATCATTCACTCTGAAAGCTTAAATGAAATGCTCGGTCATGAGATTTTTTTTAAGGTTGAATCATTACAAAAAACCGGCGCATTTAAAGTTAGAGGTGTGTTAAATCATTTATTAGAATTAAAAGAGCAAGGAAAACTACCTGATAAAATAGTTGGTTATAGTACGGGTAACCATGGAATCGGTCTTGCTTATGCGAGTAAATTATTCGGTATTAAAACAAGGATTTATTTACCGTTAAATACTTCAAAAGTAAAACAGCAAGCAGCTCTTTATTACGGCGGTGAAGTTATATATACATATTCTCGACAAGAAGCGGAAGAAAAAGCAAAAGAAGATGAAAAGCAAGGATTTTACTATATGCATCCTTCCGATAGTGATTCTACAATAGCAGGAGCAGGCACGTTATGCTACGAAGCATTACAGCAGCTAGGTTTTAGTCCTGATGCTATTTTTGCCTCTTGCGGCGGCGGTGGTTTAATTTCCGGCGCATATCTTGCCAAGGAATTAATATCACCGACAAGCTTGTTAATAGGTTCAGAACCTTTAAATGCCAATGATGCTTATTTATCTGTTAAAGATAATAAAACATATAGATTTAACTATGCTCCGAATACTATTGCGGACGGTCTTAAAACCTTGAGTATATCAGCTCGTACATTTGAATATCTGAAAAAACTTGATGATTTTTATTTAGCAGAAGAATACGAAATATATTACTGGACAGCGTGGCTTATTCATTTACTTAAAGTAATATGCGAACCGTCAAGTAGTATAAACATGGTTTCAGTGGTAAATTTTTTAAAAACACAATCCAAACCTCAAAAATTACTAGTACTAATCTCAGGTGGTAATATCGACCCTATTCTTTATAATAAATTATGGAAAGAGGAGTATTTAAGCATCTCACCTAAATCTTTATGTTCTGATGTCATTTCTGCGAAAGTAGCAATCTAGTAACCCTCAATGTCATCCCGCGACTTGATCGCGGTATCTTAGGACTCAGCTGATGATACAAGCCCGGGGCGACAATAAAAAATCTAGATTCTCGCTTTCGCGGGAATGACATAGAAGCAATGTAACAAAGTCTCCTCACAATGATGAAGTTATATTAAAATTTACCCCTTTTCTTCCTACTGCTTCCTGATTTTTAGTAGAAGTATTAGGAGTGATTTGCGGAAGTTTTATATTAGAACTTCTTAGTTTTTTTGAATCTTCAAATATGTTTTTATCAAATGCTATTGGATTGATTTTTCTGAGTTCTGCTAAATTTAAATTATTAAGTTGTCGCGGTTGAATTATAATAGACTCACCCGTAACAGGAATTAAATTTTTAAATTCAGGATTAGTTGCTACTTTATCTTTATTTTCATTTAAAAATTTTGTTAGACCTGCAGTAATTTCAGGATTTGTTAAAGCGTTTGAAAAGATTTTATCATTAATTGTCTTCGCTACATATCCATCACTCAGAGTAATATATTTATCTACAACTTTTCCTAATCTTTCTTCCAAATAGTTTCTACCTGTAAATATCTGCTTAAATTTTTCCCATAAAGAAGTACCTATATCATTAATATCTTTTAATTCAGTGGCTATTTTAGTACTATTCTCAGTTAGATAAGTAGCATCTAACTTATTTAATTCCCTTATTATTTTATTAGGATTCTTTATGCCTGATGAGTTAGTAAGGATAATAGTTTGTTCTAATTGCTTACTAATTTTATTATTTTTTTCTAATCTATTACTAATCTGCTGCACCGTATAAGTGGCGGCCTTTTGTAATTCCTCAAATTCCACTTGAGATAATTGATTTACTCTTGGGATAAACTGCTTACTATCTTTATTAAATTTCTGGTTTTTATCTCCTTGAATAATAAATTTTTCATATTTCTCAAGTTTGTCTGGAGTGTTTTTAGGATCTTGTTTTAAGATTTCTATAGCTTGATCTTTTACAGCCTGTGCATATTGCTCTTTAGGTATAGACTTTCCGCTTACGGCTATTAATGCTTCTTTAGTTGCTCTTATAGGATTGGCAAAGATTTCTTCTTCATTTTCTATACCCATCAATGATAATTCATCAAAAGGTCCTCCTTTATTTAGAGGAAGTACAAAACCCTTAAGTGCTGCTTCAGTCCTTGCGACATCAAACTTTAGCTTATCTGCTAAACTAGGTACTAGTTTTATATCTTGTCCTAAATTGATATGCAAGTTATCTACTAATTTCTGTATATCTTTATTTTCTACAACTTCACTAATAACTTTACTGGCAAGTACTTCAAGCGTACTAGTGATATATTCTTCAGATTGTAAATATTGTTGAATAGGATCGGGAGTAACAATATTTTTATTCAAAGTATCTAATCTACTATTTACGTTTTTTATATCAACTATTTTATCTTTTACTGCAACCAATATCTCAGTCACTTCATCATTTTTTTTAATAGTATCATCTATATTAGTTATAATCCCTGCCATATAATACTCATTATTAAGTTATTTGATATAATGAACTAAATTATCAAACTTTTTAAAAATTCGCAACTACATTATCATATAAATCACTACTTACTATGCCCTGACTGTTGCCCACTCTCTCTACTTTTATTAAGGTTTTCAACATGAGATATTAGGGGTTGATATAGAAGATTTATAGCCTTGGGGTATTGTTTTATTTTGCTTTACAATATTTGGTGCTTGTTTTTCTCTTTGTAGTTCTTCCGACAAATTTTTCGTTTCTACATGTAGACTATTACTTTTTGCAAAGTTAGCAAATGCTTTATCTATATTTTTTTGAGCATAATCCTGCTACTATTCTTTGCCATAGCTTAGGTTTGGTTACTCTTTGTAATTCTAATGCTATACTTTCTCCCCATCCGTGTTTCTTAAATATCCAGGATTTAACTCTGGTAATACTTTTTTAGTACTGTTAACAATTATAGGATTGCTGCTCTCAAGTAATAGGGTAAAATTCTTGATAATTTCTTTACCTTGCTCTATCATTTTTTCAGGCGGTAGTTTACTTATCGCTGGTAATAAAGTTTTAATTATATTAGGCTCATTTACTCCTAACTCATTAATAGACGATAAAGCTTTTGCTTCTTTTTCATCTGTTTGAAAAGTAATTTTAAAAAATTCAGCCATCTTTAATGCTGCTTGTGTTAATGCTTTTACTTATTTTGGATCATTAATTTGCTCTTGTTGATCAAGTTTAGGGGTAGTGTTTTTAGTAAGAAATTTTCTGTGGTTACCTGATGTTGTTTCCGAAACATTTTCTTTAAGATTATCTAATGTTTTATCTATTAATTTCTCTCTATATTGTTCTTTAGATATTTTTTGGTTAGCTAATTCTAACATAGCTTTTTCTAATGGTTTTTTATCCATCACTTCATCTTCGCTTAAGCCATTACGCTTTTCGTCGTTCATCTGCTCTACTTGAGACTCACTTAAATCTATGGCAAAGCCTTTTAAAGCATCTACATGTTTAGCATTTGCAACGCTATATTTTCCTTTTTCCTCTTCCGACGAAATTAATTTAGTTACTTCATCATGAGTGTTATATATAGTGTCATTTAAAGATTGAACTACATCATTTGGTAAATAATTAGTACTAAAAGGAGCAAACTGTGATTCTATTGCAGTAAAAATATTTTGTCTAGTAGCGGCAACATAGTTAAGAGGAGCAGAAGTATCTTTAAAAAATTGAATTTGAGTATTAAATTTAAATACTACTTATATTGTCTAAAAACTTATTATATAATTCTTCTGTACTTAATGGAGCCTAACGATTTCCTTCAGGTTTATTAGCATCTTTAGCCATAACACTTCCTCTATTAATTTAATTAGATAATAATTAGTTAAAGAATGCAAACCAATTTAAACTTTATGAATAAAAATTAATTAAAACTTATAAAAAGAATTGTATTTTTTCATAGAAGAGGTCCTAATCGTAATTTCATCAGGAATTTCGGTTATGAACCTTGAAGGGTAAGAACGGACTATTTCATAAAATATTTTTCTGCTTTCAGCATGAGTAATGTAGAGGTCTTTTTTGGCTCTCGTAATGCCAACATAAGCAATGCGGCGTTCTTCTTCTAAGCCTTTTTCGCCGTCTTCGTCTAGAGATCTTTGAGACGGGAATACCCCCTCTTCCCAGCCCGGTAAAAATACCACGTCAAACTCAAGCCCTTTAGCTGCGTGCAGGGTCATTATAGTAACAGAGCCACCGTAATTGGTTTCAAGCACTTCATTTTCCATAACTAAGCTTGAATGTTCGATAAAATCATGAACATCGTTAAATTCAGCAATAGCTCTAAGCATTTCGTTAATATTTTCGATTCTACCGAATGCTTCTTCGGTTTTTTCTTCTTGAAGCATTTCAAGATAACCGGAATCATCAAGTATTGCTTTCACTACGTTTATTGGAGCATCTATACTAAATCTTTCGTACCAATTATCGATTTTAGTAACCAAATCTTTTAGAGTTTCATATGATTTTGCTTTAATCTCACCTATTTTTAGCATTTCTTTAATGGCTGCAAAATTAGAAATATTTCGCTCAAGTGCATAGACTCTAATTTTATTTAAGCTAGTTGCACCTATTGTCCTTTTCGGCACATTTATAATACGCTCAAGTGCTAGATTGTCATTTTGATTCAAAGATATACGGATATAAGCAAGTACGTCTCTTATTTCCATACGTTCATAGAACCGCAAACCGCCTATAATTTTATAAGGCATAGCACTATTTATAAACGCTTCCTCAAAACTTCTTGTTTGAAATCCGGCTCGTACTAATATTGCAATATTGCCGGCATTATACCGGTTTTCTCGCACTAACTTACCTATTTCACCGGCTATATATCTTGCTTCTTCTTTATCGCTCCAACAAGAGATAATTTTTATCTTTTCACCGCTTTCCCTATCCGTCCATAACGTTTTACCGTGACGGTTTTTATTATTATTGATAACATTGGAAGCAGCAGCAAGTATTGGTAAAGTTGATCTATAATTCTGCTCTAATTTAATAATTGTTGCACCTGCAAAATCTTTTTCAAAACGTAATATGTTCCCGACTTCTGCTCCTCGCCAACCATAAATAGATTGATCATCATCCCCTACACAGCAAATATTTTTATATAAACTTGCGAGCATTCTTGCCCATAAATACTGGACAACGTTAGTGTCTTGATATTCATCGATTAAAATATATCGATATTTTTCTTGGTAATATCTTAGTATTTCAGGGTTTTTAATAAAAAGCTCATTATTATAAAGTAGCAAATCTCCAAAATCTAAAACATTAGAAATAAGTAAATTTTTCTGATATTCTTCGTATACAAGTTTTGTAACCCTCTGCAGCGGTAAATTAGTATCTGATACTGATAGTTTAGTTGGTAATAATCCTTGATCTTTCCATCTAGAAATTATGATATGTATTAATTTAGGAGCATATTTTTTAGCATCAATATCTTTTAGCTTTACTATATCTTTCACTAGTTTTAATTGATCATCATGACTAATAATAGTAAATCTATTATTTAAACCAAGATTTAAATGCTCAATCTGGTCACGCAATATCCTAGCTGCCATTGAGTGGAAAGTGCCTATATTCAGACCATAGCAATTAATTAGGCTATTAACTCTTTCAGCCATTTCTTTAGCAGCTTTATTAGTAAAAGTAACGGCTAGAATATTTTGAGGCGAGGCTAAATTTTGGTAAATAATATTAGCTATTCTTGAAGTAAGTACCTTTGTTTTACCTGTCCCCGCACCTGCAAGCAATAAAAGCGGTCCTTCAGTGTGAAGAACTGCTTGTTGCTGCTCTGGATTTAATGTATGTATGAAATCTTGATTTTGCATTTGTTTTAAGGATGTTGTGCTATGGCTCTACTATGTCATTCCCACTTTTGCGGGAATGCATTAAAGCATTATATCACCTTATTCTTCTTAGATTTTTAATAATATACGAAATAGTAATTATCGGACTATAAATAATTATTTTAAATAACCTAAAATAAGAGCTTAAATTTCTATCTTCAATAAACCAATTATATAAATCATTTATAGGTTTAATCTCAGCAGGAATAATATATTGATCTTTAAATAATTCTTTTAAAACTCTTTTTGCCTGTTTTGCTTCTACTTTACGCTCTATTGTTAAGCTTTGATCATGTACTCGGTAGAAATATAAAGATTCCGGTATATGAGCAAATTTCGTAACAAGCCCAAACCTTAGCCAATATTCATAATCATCCACTAACTGCATATTTTCATTATATCCACCTACTTGCCTTGCTAAATCAGCTCTATATAAGAAACATGCACCGACACAATCTCTAATCGGTAAAAACTCAGGAGGTTCTTGATAAAGTCTTATTCCTACTTTACCGTGGTCATCGATCAAAGTATAATCAGTATATACAAGCCCTATCTCAGGTGAATTATCAAGTATCTTAACCATTTTTTCTAAAGCATTTTCATGAAAAAGATTATCATCTGAAGTCCAAGTAAAATACTCCCCCTTGGCCTCTTTAAAAGCAATATTAAGACTTGCTGGTAATCTTTTATTGGTCTCATTTACTATTATCTTAATACGCGAATCCTGCTCTGCATATGTCCTAGCTACTATAATGCTATTATCTTTTGAGCAATCATCAATAATAATAAGCTCAAAGTCTTTAAAGCTTTGATTAAGGCAGCTCTCAATAGCAAAAGGTAATAGCTTCTTTCTATTATAAACCGGTAAAACTATTGAGATTTTTGGAAGATTACTATGCATGTCCTCCTAACATATCAAGAGTATTTAAACTATTAATTATACTTTCTATTAGTTCTGATTCTTCAGATTTATATCTATCTTCAAGGATTAATAATATATTGCTTAAAGCATTATTAAGAATTTTGGGCATTATAGTATTTTGCTCTTCAAACCTTTTAATTAGTTGCATCAAAGGATCAACATATTCAATTGTTAACGATTCTTTATATTGATCTAATCTCGGCAAAACAATCAGATACTGCTTATAACAAAAGATTAGCTCCTTTATTCTCTATTAAATCAAATACTTCATACATTTTCTCAATTTGTACTTCAATATTATCTACAAGCACTAGCATAATTTTTACCATTTATTACTTAGATTATTACATTTTCTATGTCATCCCTCCGAAAGCGGGAATCCAGAAAAAATAATCTTAATACTGCTACAAAGAATTATATTTTTTATATTCTTTACTAGATTCCTGCTTTCACAGGCATGACATAAAAGGAACCATGCAGGTATTCTTAATTCTGTAAATTAATATATTTCATATTAGATATGCAAATATCCCTTCAAAAAAATCTTCAACTCCAAAACCTGAAGCTTTACGTCCTGCAAAAGGTGCTTTTGCATTTGCAGGTAACGGGTTGTTAATCGATACCATACCAAAATCAAGCTTATACACTATCATTTGTGCCACGGATACATTATTTGAATATACATATCTTTGCAAGCTGTATTCGGTATTATTTGTACGTTCTATTACTTCATCTAAATCTTTAAATTTATAACAAGCAACTACCGGACCGAATATTTCTGTTCTAAAGATATCCATATTATCCAAACAGTCAATAATAATAGTAGGCTCAATAAAATTATCAACGCGCATCAGCGAGTAACTTTTGTATTTTTTCTATGGCAGCAAAATTAATTAATGGACCTACATCCGATTCCTTATCAAATCCGTCACCGGCTTTAAGTTTAGTAAATTTAGCCTTTAGAATTTCTATAAATTTTTCATATATAGATTCTTCTATAAATATTCTGTTAGGTGAAATACAAGACTGTCCACTATTTCTAGTTTTAGCGATTACTAAATCACTTACTACTTTCTCTAAATTATTATCTGCCGTTATAATGAAAGGAGCATTACCGCCAAGTACCAAAGATAAACGTTTTAGAGTATTTGCGGCATTTTGATATAGAATTTTACCGACATTTGTAGAGCCAGTAAATGATAATTTCCGAAACCTAAAATCTTTACAAAAAGCCTTACCTATAATATCTGAACTACCTGTAATTACATTAAATAATCCGGCAGGCACACCGGCATCGCTTGCAAATTTCGCAAGTACTAAAGCCGATAGAGGCGTAAAACTTGACGGTTTTAATATAATGCTGCAACCTGCAGCTATTGCAGGTACTACCTTGCGAGTAATCATTGCATTTGGAAAATTCCAAGGTGTCATAGCAGCAGATGGTCCTACAGGCTCATATTGCGTAACAATTTTATGAGTTTCCGGATTTGTATTAATCGCTGAATTAATCTCAGATAATCCCAAATTCAGAACTGTAGCAATTTCTTTTAAGGTCGCAGAATTAATAACGGATATTTGCTTTCCGAACTCTATAAATTCACCGTTTATATAATTCTTTCCCGTAATATTTTTAAGTAAGTTCATATATTTTTCATTACCTGCATGGATACTAAAGCCGTCTTGCGAGCAAACATTAGCGTTGTTGCATTGCTCGAGAAAAGTGTTACAATCTTATCTTACTTATCTTAAAATTATCCAGCAATACTAGCAAGAGAAATATTGATAATGAATTATTTATATCCGAATCTTCACCACCCATTTGACTTTCTAATACATCATAAGAAATATTTTCCAAATTAGCATGTTTTATAATATTAATGATATCTTCAGGAGCTATTGCGTTTAATATAAGATTCAATATTTCTTGAGGAAATTTATATCCAATGTCAGCTAATATAGCAGAGTTTTCAGTTATATTATAATACAAGTAATACACCTGCCTTGTTTTAAGTCTTCTAGAATATTTTCTCACAATAAATTTGATACTTTACCTACCTTTATAGCCTCAGCTATTTTAACCCATAACTCAGAGGGACTTATTTCGTCTTTGCCAAAAGCTATTAAATTCTTGAATAGCTCTAAATAAGTACCTTTAACTCCTTTAATACTTCCCAATGCATACTCAACAACCTCAGATGAAATATCAGAGTAATATTTTTTCTTAGGATTTATTAATTGTGACTCTAAAGAGATCACAGCTGAGAGCAATGCTTTTTCTAAGTTATTAAATAACTGCCTTTACTAAGATTTATATTTGCTAACAGCCAACCATTTGAGTCATCTCTATTCAAAATCCAATTTTGATGTAACATTGAGTCAAAAGTAAAATTTTTAAATACATTAAGTAGTTGTAGGCTTATCAGTAGCTAACCTAACATCAGGAGCCTTTATCACTTGATCATATCTAACTCCGGTCACTTCTAGCTCTATAAAGTTTTCACTTTGACTATTTGGATAAAAATAATTTAAGTAAAATTTTAGAATATATTAAAAATTTTTGTGACAATGTGGCTTCTTCTAGCTCTACTTCTAAATTTTGTATGTTAAAACTACCTCATCCAACTAAAAATTTTATAAGTAATGGATATATATCAATATTTTGTTTTTATGGTGGTATATTATTTATTATGTTCCAAGTCATTATATTTGTACCTAATTAAATTAATACACAATGACTATAATAAGTGTCTTACTGAATGCAACAATTTTTTATTAACTTATATGTTAATTTACAGCTAAAAAATCTAAATTATTTATTTAGAAATTTTTCAGCCTCAAGAGCCGCCATACAGCCTGTTCCTGCAGCAGTTACTGCTTGTCTATAAATTTTATCCTGAACGTCACCAGCAGCAAAAACACCTTCTACACTAGTTCTAGTAGTGCCTGACTTTGTGATGATATAATTATCGTCATCCATTACAATTTGTCCGGTAAATAGCCCTGTATTCGGTGTATGCCCAATAGCTATAAATACACCGCTACAATTCAATAAACTAATCTCTTTGGTGTGAACATTTTGAATTTTAATTCCGGTAACGAATTTTGGTTTATTGCTACCTACAATCTCATCTACTACATGATTCCAAATTACTGATATTTTAGGATTTTTAAATAATCGATCCTGTGATATTTTCTCAGCTCTGAAACTATCTCTTCTATGTACTATAGTGACTTTGCTAGCATGATTGGTTAAGTATAAAGCTTCTTCTACTGCACTATTTCCTCCCCCTACTACAACTATTTCTTGATTCTTAAAAAAGAAACCATCGCAAGTAGCACATGCCGAAACACCAAAACCACGAAATTTCTGCTCTGAAGCTATACCAAGCCATTTTGCTTCCGCACCGGTACAAATTATTATGCTCCCCGCGTCATATTCATTTCCTGCTCCTGTAAATACTTTAAAAGGTCTTTTTGATAAATCCACTTTTTTTACGTAATCACTAACAATTTCCGTACCGACATTTTTAGCCTGCATAGACATCTGCTCCATAAGCCAAGGTCCTTGCACCGTTTCCGCAAATCCTGGATAGTTCTCAACATCGGTGGTACTTGTAAGCTGTCCGCCTGGCTGCATACCATTTATTAATATTGGTTTTAAAGCAGCTCTAGCTGTATAAATAGCGGCACTTAAGCCCGCAGGTCCTGAACCTATTATTAGTACTTTAGTAGTAATTTTCATAATTATTATTTATTAATTTAAATGATACCTATGTCATTCCTGCGAAAGCAGAAAAAACAGTTTTTTATATGTTTATTTTATTAAATATGTTAAGGTTATTTTTTCTAGATTCCCATTTCCGCAGGGATTACATCCTGAACGTTCGTACAATACAAGGTCATACAATCTAAGACTTCTTTTCTAACCAAGATTTGACATATTTAATTTCTTCAGGGTTCATTAGAGAAGGAGCATGACCGGCATATTTTATTTCATAAAGATCAAAAACTTTTGTTTCTTTCATCTTTTTAATAGTAGATTTTGTTAAAATTTGAGATTTCATCCCATGAATTACTAATATTCTACATTTTATTTTATTCCATACAGACCATAGTTTAATATCTTCCTGGTTACTAGCATTTTTTATTCCTTTTGTTATAGCAGGATCATAATTCATTTTATATTTTCCGCCGAATGTAGAAATTACACTATATTTTGTTAAATAATCCCAATCTTCTTCATCTTTAATACCACTTTGTGCATAAATAAGTTTTAAATGTTCTTTTGCACTAGCCAAATCATCTAAGAGTATCGTTTTTTTAGCATAACCTCCAATTTTAATTAAAGGAGTAGCATCAATAAACGCTCCTATATCATTTAATATTAAGGCTTTAAAAATATTTTTATATTTACTGGCAAGTATCATACCTATAATACCGCCCATTGAAGTACCAAGCCAAATAGGATTTTTGATATTTAGCCTTTTTAAAAAAAATAACGTATCTTTAATATAAGTTGTATAGTTATAATGATTAGCTTGTTTAAAATTTTCGCTATCACTGCGACCGGGATAATTTATTGCAATTACTCTATAATTTGTACTCAACTCTTTAGCTATTTTATCAAAATCATGAGCATTTCTAGTTAAACCGTGAGCACATACTATTATATTTTTATTTTTAGGATCACCGAATTCCACATAAGAAATTTTATGTTTCGGTATATATTGAAGAGGTAACAAATTAATATAGGGACCAATTTTTATTGAATTAATTTTCATATGAGCCTATTAATACCAATTTAGAATAAATTTAAAAAAAATCATTGTCATCATGTTATTAATTTAAGTCACTTAAAAATATACTGACCATGGTCGGCATATATATAACTACAAAAAGCAAAGATAAAAACACAGTAGCTGCAACTTTTTCAGGGTAACATTTCTGTAAATTCGCTATAACTATAGTATTTGCTGCGAGTGGTGCCGTAGAAAGTAGTTTTAGGGCATTATAATAATCATTGTTATACCATTTTGTTACAAAATGATCAAACATGATAAATAACCCTACTCCCAAAGGATAGAATAGAAATTTAGCAGCAAAAGTAGCAAGAGTAAACTTGATATCGACTTCAAATTTTTGTAGAGCCGAAAGAGCAAGACCTACCATCACCATACCGAGTATCGAAAAAGAGCCTTTCATATTATATATAAAATCATCTAAAAAATCCGGTAAAGTAAAACCGCAAAAACTAAATAAACATCCCAAGAAAAAAGCGTTTAAAATCGGTAATTTTACTACTTTTAATATACTATCGGTGGTATTAGCAAAGCTCCTCATACAAATATAAAAGCCGACGGAACATTCATAAATATTCACTCCTATAACAGCCATCATGTAAATACTTAATGTATAATCATCAAAAAGTGCTGCAGCTATGGGCAACATAAAATACCCACCATTTGCCGTACCTGCAGACAAAGCTATAATATTACGTGTATGATCCTGCCAAAATTTACCAAAAAAATAATAAGAAAAGAGTGATAAGAGTGTTGCAATTACAAATGTTACGACTGTAACGCTTAATGCCGCAAGTGTTAAGGTTGTACTAGCAGGTATCGTAAAAAATACTATAGGCGATATAAAATAGAACAGTAACGAAGAGATACTATCTCTTTCCACATTTGAATATTTACCTGCTAAAAATCCTATTACTACACTTAATAATACCGAAACGGTTTTTAAAAAAACTATACTAAAGATTATCATGTAATGAGCTAAAGATATAATTACTTATAATATATGAGGTTTTATTTTTTTTTCACTAAATTTTGTAAAGATTTTTACTTCATCAGACCAAAATAAATTTCTAATTGAAACTTTTACAAGTTTATGTTATTTAAGGCGTCTAATTTAATATGAAATTTTCATATTATTTATGCCAAATCTATTATCATTATTCATTATATTTTTTTGTTTAAATATCTATTCTAATCCTATACCACTTGGGCTTGAATTAAATAAAACTATCAATATAGATCTAACAAACAAATACAAAATCATCAATAAAGAACCTAATTATTAGCAAGGATATAATTATTATATAGAACCAAATACAAAAACTATATCTAAAGCTTTAGTGATATGTAATGATTTTAATGTAATAGAAATCGTTATTTTAACTATAGATCAAAATAAATTTGAAGAGTTTTATAACATTTTAAAAGATAAATATAGTTTAGAAGAAGAAAATGATAAAGTGGTCACTTTCAAGGATGGTGAATGTGTAATCATACTTGAATCTTCTGAATTAAATACCAAAATGGAACTTGTATATATAACAAACATTTTTTATAAAGCATTTTTAAACAAACTAGATATGTAAAATTTCCTTTGCTATTGCTTCATCACGTAAAAATAAAGTAATGTTATTACAGTTTTGTGCTGCTAAAGAAGCAAGGCTAGTACCAAAACTCCCTCTCCCATAAACCGCAATATTTTTAAATTTGTTCATGTGCCTATTTTTTCTTTGTCACTTGCAGGTTTGTAGGTATCGTTACTTGGCTTGTTTATGTCATTCTCACGAAGACAGGAATGACATCGAGCGAATTTCTCGAGCTATAAAACAATACATACTCACAATAACAATTTCATTACTCCACAACTTTCTCAAGATTTACTATTATAACGGGTGACTTATTAATTTCTTGTTTTAAGGTTTTACGGATTGTTCCTTTTATTGCCTCGATTACTTGTTCATCCGACAATGCTTTTTTAGCCTGTTTATTTTGAATGGTAACAAGTTCTTTAATGTCATTTTTAATGAGGTTAACTAATGCCATATCCTCTTTTGGGTCAAGCAGCCCGGGCATAGACAGGATTGGGTTTGCAGCAAGCAGTCCTTTTTTATTAATGACTACTGATGCTACCACGATACCCGACTCACGCATATGTCTTCTAGCTTTGAAAATCGGGGATTCAATGGGCAGCAAATAATTACCGTCAACAGCTAAATAACCGTTTTCAACCTTTGAAATTACTTTTGCATTATTAGGTACAAGCAGTACTACACTACCGTTTTCAACCTCTACTGCCTGTTTTATGCCATTTTTCTTAGCAAGCTTAACATGTTCATGAATATGTACAGGCTCGCCATGAACAGGTATACAAATATTCGGTCTAATTAGAGAATACATTTTTTGTAACTCGTCAATCGATGGATGTCCTGAAACATGTACAAAATGGTCTCGCTCAGTAATAACTTCTACACCGGCTTTAACAAATATATTAAATAGCCTGAATATTTTCTTTTCATTACCCGGAATAATTCTTGAAGAAAAAATCATTGTATCCTTAGGAACAAGCTTTATAGACGGGTGAGAATTACTAGCCAATTTTGTGGTGGCAGCCATAGTCTCACCTTGACAACCGGTAGCAATTACTAATAATTCTTCTCTTCTAAATCTGCTAACATCACGTTCACTAATTAGAGGAGCAATATCTTTCAAATAGCCGCTTTCCTGCGCAGCAAGCATCATACGGTGCAAACTTCTACCAGTTAAGACTACTTTTCTACCTGCAAGTCCTGCAGCATGAATTATTGTATCAAGCCGTGCTAAATTAGAGGCAAAGGTTGAAACTACTACCATTTGAGGACAACCGGCTATAATATCTACTAAACTTTTTCTAATATCCCCCTCGGAACCTGAGCTTCCTTTATTAAATACGTTAGTTGAATCACAAACAAGCGCAAGAACCCCTTCATCTCCGTAAGATTTTAAAAGCTCTTCATCGGCTTTTTTCCCAAGTATCGGATCGTTATCAAATTTCCAATCTCCCGTATGTAAAATATTACCTGCATCCGTACGGATCATAATTGCTTGCATTTCAGGAGCCGAGTGAGTCAGTGGCACCATCTCTAAGGAAAAAGGATCCAGATTTATTTTACTACCAGGTTTTACTTCATGAATTTTTATATTTTTAGCAAAATCATATTCATTTAAACGCATTTTTAAAAAATTTGCTGTAAAAGTAGTAGTATAAATAGGACATTTAAGGTTATTCCATAAATATTGGACTCCACCTAAATGATCCTCATGAGCATGAGTTAAAATCAGACCTACTATATCTTTTTTATATTTCTCGATAAAGCTGCTATCAGCAATTATCATATCAACACCGGGTAAATAATCATCGGCAAAACCGCTACCACAATCAATCATTAACCATTTACCTTGATAATGGTAAAGATTAAGATTCATACCTATTTCATTAGATCCCCCTAGCGGTACAAATAGCAGATCATTTTTATGATTTTTGATGTTGAATGATGACATAATTTAACTTAATATTTATTTTATTGCCTTATTCTTATAACTTATTATTAGTTAAGCGTCTATATATTAAAAATATTAAAAAAGAAATTCATATAATGAATATAAATAAAATAGCATTGATTTATAACCAAAATTCCAAACATTTAGCTATTATAGAGGAAATAAAAAAACTCTATAATTATTGTAAAATAGAAGAAGCGGAAGTCATTATCGTAATAGGCGGGGATGGAGAATTACTACATAATATTCACCGCTATATGCATCTTAATGTACCTTTTTACGGAGTTAATTTAGGAAGCCTCGGCTTTTTAATGAATCCTTTAGATACCAAAAATTTATTACAAAATATACACGAAAGTACGGTTTCTATCCTAAATCCTCTTCTTATGCAAGTCGAAGATACGAGCGGTCAAATATATACAGCACTTGCTATTAACGAAGTATCAATATTTCGCAAAACTAATCAAGCTGCTAAATTTAGAATAGACGTAAACGGGATAGAGAGAATGAGCGAATTAGTAGCAGACGGAGCTTTAGTTGCAACACCTGCCGGAAGTAGTGCTTATAATTTATCTGCCAGCGGTCCTATTTTACCGCTTGAGTCAAACATGTTATGCCTAACCCCTATCTGCTCGTTTAGACCGCGTAGATGGCATGGTGCTTTACTGCTTTCATCTGCTACGATTAAATTTGAAATACTTAATACAAATAAACGACCGGTAAATGCTACTGCCGACTTTCAGGAGTTTAATAATATCACAAATGTTACCGTTAAATCTACTAAGGATAAGCCTATCAAACTGCTCTTTAATAAAAACCATACGCTGGAAGATAGAATTATTAAAGAGCAATTCGGTGGGTAATTATTAAAAAATATTAATAATTTTTTGACTAAGAATTACACTAATGTATGATGCTTTGTTAAAAATAACTAGGCATCATATATAAAATTAAAAAGGTTTTCTATTAACTTTTTTATAACCATATTTTATGGTTATCACTTGAAACTCGTAATATTACCTTAAATACAGCTATAGAATTGTACTCAGCAATAGTTAAGGATTTTGATATAAAAAATAATTATTTAAGAACTATTAAAGAAATAAGAAATTCAAAATTAGCTTCAGAATTTGCTAATTTAGCAATTAAGAAGATAAAAGAGGTTAAAACCCAAAAAAGCTATTGGAATGTATATAAAAAACAGTTACGAAGAACTTAAAAATCATAAGTTATTTCAAGATGATGAGATTAGTGGATACAATGCTTTAATTAATAAAAATTCTAAAGTAGAAATATTTTTTGAATACAAACCTAGCTCCAATTCTTCTAACCCTATCACTAAGATTATCAATAAATTTATCGCTAAGGAAAATATTTTTCGTTTAGCCGTAGTAGAAAAGAATATTTCATTAATGGCAGAAGTAGCTAAAGATATACTTAAATCAGCACCTATAGTTTTAAATTTACTTAAAACTCAAGGAGAATGGCATAAAAAATATCTAAATGTTATTGCAGAAATTTTGTTATTTGTAAAATCTGAATTTCAACCTGAAATTATTAAATAATTAGCAAATAATGTTGCTATTTTCAGCTCTTTTTCTGAAATATTGCTTGCACCACGACTAGCGAATCTAGTAAATAATAAGCAAAAACAGGAAAGTAAATTCATTCATTTTTGCCGTTATAATTTATCAGTAGCAATAATACAGGAAAATTATCATTAGACAAAGAGCAATTATTACGCATTTTAAAGGATCGACCAAGCAATAGCGATTCAATCTATAGCTTATTTAATATTTATTTACTTAACGGAAGGGCAACAGAAACAAAAAATTTAATCAAAAATGCTCTTACAAATATCAAAATTTTGATAGCAATGAGTTTTAATTTAGCTGAAATTACTGAAGCTAAATTAAATCTAATTAACCAAGACAATTTATCTAAAGATAGTAAAGAACAGTTTCAATGTTTTCAATATATTGCCAAATACAATCAATAGTCTGCTGCTGAGAAAATTGTGAATGAAGACAACTTAAAGGATGAGTGAATCGAAATTAGCAACTCTATTGGTGGTGTTATATTACTATCTACAACAGCCTTATATACCAAACAATATGAATTAGCTAAACAATTTATACAAAAAATACCTAAAAATAAAATAACTCCATATCTCTGTAATATCTTCCAGGCAATAGAATTTTTATTAAATCCTGAAGAATATATTAACCCAATTCATATTGAAGCTCTTGTTAGCAACCTTAATTTTGCACAAGCACAAGCTATAGAAAAAATTAATAAGATTATCACTTGTTTAATCACAATTAAGAAATACGACTTAGCGTTAAAGAAAGTTAAAGAAATTGTACAATATGATAATAAAAATCAGGGAACCATTGAGAATGGACTCACAGCTACAAGGCTAGCTAATGATCACGAAAAGATACAGGAATATATTGGTTTATTATCACTTAAAGAAGAGCTCTAGAGCAGTATGAAAATTAAAATCCTATAGAAATTTATGAATATTATCAATCAATAAAAAATGCACATTTACTTCATACTATCGGGCAGGTTATTCCTAGTTACAGCAGTTGGAAAGTTAATCAAGAAGGAGAAATTACAAGTAAAACACTACTGCTTTAGGCAAATATTAAGGACTTGAATGTTATGGAAGAATTAGCAAAAATTACAAGAAAAATTAGATAAGAATCAATGTGATAAATTTATAAATGCCTTAAAGAAAGATATAATATATAGACAACAGAGGGATAACGGCGTTAAATTTATTGGTAAAAAAGTAGTTGAAATTAAAATTGATGGTGACCAGCGTTTATTCACAAATATATTACATTCAAATGAACAAGGTGAATTACTGATGCATTTTGATCATCAAGGGAATCATAATGATGTAATAAAATTCGCCGACGAACATCATCTAGAATTTCATTAAGATTCACTATAACTTTAATAAAATAAAGTTTATTAATTTTTACTCAAAAGGTTGGCGTAGGTTAATAGCAGCAGATACAGTACCCTCGTCTAAATAATCAAGTTCACCTCCGATAGGTATACCGCTAGCAAGGCGAGAAATTTTAGCAGGATGCTCTTTTAAATATTCTGTAATAAAATAAGCAGTAGTCTGACCTTCTAAAGTAGAATTAGTAGCAATAATAACTTCTTTAATATCTTCTGCAAAACATCTTTTAAGTAGTTTAGGTAACCGAAGTATGCTAGGGTTTTGTCTACTAGCTGCCGATAAATTATGACCGAGTACATGATATAAACCTTTAAAATTACCGCTACGCTCCATTGCCCATAATTCAGCCACAGTTTCGACAATAGCAATAATTGATTTATCTCTATATTCAGAAGAACAAATACGACAAATATTTTCCGTATCCATATTACCGCAAATCTCGCATTTTACTATTTTCCTATCTATCTCTACAAGATTATTAATCAGGCTTTTTAATCTTACGTCTTTATCTTGCAATAGGTAAAGCGCTATACGCCTTGCCGATCTACTACCAAGACCGGGTAATTTTGAAAAAAGATAAATTAGCTGATCTATATCATTATCATTTGTTTCATTCATAAATATACTCGTTTAATTTGAAAAATGAGCTACGTCATATCATAAGAACTGCGGTACTCACCTATTAAGTATACGCTCCGCTCCTCGCCTTATAGACTCCTTGCTCTTTTCCAAATTAAACTTCGTCTATTACTTAGGAGTATATTTAAGACTTAATAACGACGGTTCCGGCTATTTTATCATGTAATGCTTGTTTTTTAGAAGAAAAAAGTATGAAAAAAATACCGATAGGAAAAGTCATATACCCTAAAAATCTTTTAACTAACTGCTTTAAAGTTGGACGATTTAATGTTACGGCATCTACGATTTTCATACGTAAAAACATTTTACTAAGCGTTGCACCTTTATAATACCAAAGCGTTATGAAATATGAGCCTATTACTAATATATTAGTAACAAAAATTGAAATATTAAACAAAATATATTTATTAAAATTTCCTGCCTTAAGATATTCATAAAATTCCTGACTCATAACCGAGTTAAACATTTCATTGGAATTATGAAGATTAATGTTATTGCTAAGGAAATAATCATTAAAGAATAACCATAATAAATTAAAAGAACAAAATTGTGATATTGGGATTGCTATAAAGGCAAATAATGATAAATCAAGTGCCGTAGAAAAAATTCGTGCTATAAAATCAGGATAAATAATTTGTTTTTTCATTGCCAGTTACTTTATTTTGGTGTTAGATAGTAAGGGTTGTGGCAATCTCATGATTTTGGCATGAGATTGCTTCGTCAAAACTTACAGTTTTTTCTTGCAATGACGATTAATACCCCTAATCAAAATTCAATATATTACATTCATGAATCAATTTGAAGCATATAGTTTATTATTTGTTGATAGTTTTGTTTCAAATCTTGTTATAGGTTTTCAGAATGAATTAATATTTCATTCTATGAAAATGTTCGGAGGCTATAATAGTTTAATAATGCTGTTAGTAGCTATTTGTGCTTCTCTTAGCGGTAATGCAGTCAATTATATTTTTGGAAGAATAGTTTTAAATATCTTTTATGCTTCCAAAAATGCACAAAATATTTTAAGATATAAAAATTTAACAAAACTATATTATAAATATGAGGTATTTATAATTTTCTTAATGGCATTTTCTTTTTGGGGAAGCTTTATTTCTTTATTCTCCGGTTTTTTTAAAACAAAATTTCTAAAATTTTTAGGTATTGGTTGTTTGGCAAAAGCATGCTATTATGCCTTAGAATTGTATATATTTTAATTCATGAAAAAATTAACCAAAACTAATTCTCATAGACAACAAAAATTAGCAAGCATTATAAATAAAGCATTAATAGAAATTCTAAGGCGTGGCAAAATGCTGGATAGCAGACTTTTTGATTGTCCTCTCACTATTACAAAAGTTATAGTGACTGCTGATCTCAAAATAGCTAATTGTTATTTCTGGCCTTTTAATACTAAACTAACAATAGATGAAATTATGGATGCATTAAATAATTCTAAAAATGCTATCAGAAATTTTATTACTAATAAAATAAATATGAAATTTTCGCCTAATATAAGATTTCATTACGATCACGGATTTGATAATGCTATAAAAGTGGCACACTTATTAAAACATTTCTGAATATAAGAATCTAATCATTTATTAAAAAAATTATTATTAATAAATTGTTTTAATATTTAGGTTATTGTATCATAACATATTTTAATCAGTAATATTATAACTTAAATATGGCATAACAAAATAGATAACTTAAAAAAAATAAAAGGATTAACAGGTTTACACATGTATTGCCAGAGTTTATCCCTTACATTTATTTATGCTTTTATGCGTATTAATGCAGAGTCGATTTTTCTAGAAATTCTTTCACCCTCCGATAATTCTTATGCTTTTCTTCTTAATGTGTTCCTTATTCAAGCATGGGGGTTCACGGATTTAGTATCTTGGAATCAACCTTCATATTCAATAAGTACGGAAATGTTTGCATATTAATTATTTCCTTTTTTAATATCATTGATGCACAGATTATCAATAATTAAGTTATTGATAATTTTGTTATTTATATCTTATTGGATAATTTCTGCTCCTTATGCTTTTCAATGACTGCAGATCCATATTAGTCGAAAGAGTACAATTTACTTACGATAAAAGCTTAATAATGTTTTTAAGTGTATTTATAGTTGTATAACATTTTTTATTACAAAATATATAAAATCTTTGAAACTTAATTATATGATTTATGATATTATTACATTTGTAGGAATTGCTGTTTTTGCTTATATTTTTATTATAATTAATGCAGAAACCAGAAACACTTTGATGGCCTGCAGTTGGCTTATCCTTAATAATTATTGGAACATCTAATGATTCAGGATTAAGTAAACTTATTTTCGGGAATCCAATAACATATTTTCTAGGTCAAATTTCATATGCTTTATACCTTTCTGCTCTAACTACAGAATTTTTTGTAGCATATTACTGGATTTATCCAACTCCTTTATGGCTTAAATGCTACTTCGGTTACAATAGCTACTATTTTGCATTATATAATTGAATTACCAGCTTCAATAATTATCCGTTATACTAAAAACGCTTAAAAATTAAGCTTTAGTACAACAGCCCCCTAGCATAAATGGACTAAAGGCTATAAATATTTTGCAATGATGGAGTTTAAACATCGTAATAATTAAAACAATCAAGATATTTTAGTTATTTTTTAAACTTTAAGTATAGCTCAAATAAAAATAAGCCCTTATTTTTATTAAAAAACTTTAAAAGATTATTTTTTTATATTAAAATATAAGAATAATCTTTTAATAAAAATAAATAGAAAATGTCTCCTCAAATAATAGAGTTATTAATTTTTGCCATTATTGCCTTTTACATTATCAACAAATTAATTACGACTCTCGGCTCTACTTCAGAAGAGGAACAGACAAAGCAAAAATCTTATTTTGGCGAACCGGTTATTAAGGACGTAACTTACAGTACAGTTAAATCTAATAAAGAAGAAACAAATATTCCAACAGCCCAAGATATTAAAGCTTTTAAAGATATAATAGTAGAACATAATATAACTGCGGTCGTAGATGGAATGGAACAAGTCCATAAACGCCTTTACTACTTTGATCCGGTTAAATTCATAAATAATGCTAAAACTGCTTTTCAAATGATTATAAAAGCTGCTTATAAAAAAGATACTAAAGAATTATCTGAGCTGATAGATAAAAGATACTTGGAAGAATTTGAAAAAATAACACCATCCTATGGTGATTTTTTTGACTCATCGGCTTTAAGTGTAAAATATTCAGAAATTTACATGTTCGGTAATAACATATTTATTAAATTACTATTTCAAGGTAAAAATGTAGTTGACAAAATTGAAGATTTAAAAGAAGAATGGACATTTACACGTAATGCTAATACCAAAGAAGTTGATTGGTTTTTAAGCAATATTGAGAGAGTGTAGCAATTATATTTTATGACCTGGATGTCATTTCCGCGGGAGTGGGGATGACATCAAAAGGCTACAAAACTAAATAACAAACTATTAGTAATGAGTAAAATTTTCTATATTATAGGCACTATATTAATAATAAGTGTCGGTATTTTTATGTTTCAAATGCAAACGATAACGGATAACAATCAAATAATCCCCAGAAAAGTTTTATTTGGCAACCCTGATAAAGCAAGGGTTTCTCTAACCTATGATGGCAAATATATTCTATATGTTGCACCGAAAGACGGTGTATTAAACATTTGGCTAGCACCCTCAGATGATATTAGTAAAGCAGAAGCTATAACCCATGACAAAGGACGCGGTATTTGGTCTTATACTAAAGCTTATAATAATAAAAATATTTTATATACCCAAGATTTTAACGGTGATGAAAATGACCGAATTTATAGCTATAACATAGAGACAAAAGAAACAAAATTACTTACTCCTGCAAAAGGAGTTAAAGCCGAAATAGCCGGAGTAAGTCATAAGAAGCCAAATGAGATATTAATATCTTTAAATGAGCGTAATCCTGAATATTTTGATATTTACAAATTAAATCTAGATACTCTAGAAAAAGAACTGATTTATAAAAATGATAGGTTTACTGATTATGTAACCGATGAAAATTTAAATTTAAGGTTCGGTAGCTTACTAGATAAAGACGGAGCTGTTGAATATTATGAATTAAAAGACGGAGAACCAAAGTTATTTACTAAGATATCAATGGAAGATTCTTTTAACACTTCCATACTTGGTTTTGATGCTAGCGGTGAAACTTTATATATGCTAGAGGGACGTAATCGTAATACCTCCGCACTTAAAGCTATAACACTAGCTACAGGTAGTGAAGAAATATTAGCCGAAGATGCAAAAACTGATATTGGCTTATTTACAGTTCATCCCACAAAACAAACTCCGCAAGCAGTATCTATAGATTATGATAGAGTCTCATATAAAATATTAGATAAAGATATTGAAGATGATATTAAATATTTACAATCTATTGATCGCGGTGATTTAATTATTAATAGTAGGACGCTAGACGATAAAACTTGGATCGTTGCTTATATGGCTGATAATGCACCGGTGAAATATTATAAATATGATAGGGCAAATAAAAAAGCTGAGTTTTTATTTACTAATCGCAAAGAACTTGAGCAATATAATCTTGCTAAGATGATACCGATCATTATCAAGTCACGTGACGGGCTTGATTTAGTTAGCTATATCACTTTTCCAAATGATGTAAAGCTCGATAAAAATAATATACCCGATAGAAAAGTACCTCTAATTTTAAATGTCCACGGCGGTCCGTGGGTACGTGATAGCTGGGGATATCATCCTGAGCATCAGTGGCTTGCAAATCGTGGTTACGCAGTTTTAAGTATAAATTACCGTGGTTCTACTGGTTTTGGGAAAGATTTCTTAAACGCCGGTAATTTAGAATATGCCGGTAAAATGCATACTGATTTAATTGATGGTGTTAATTGGGCTATTAAGAATAATATAGTTGATTCTGACAAAGTTTGTATTATGGGCGGAAGCTATGGAGGTTATGCAACGCTTGTAGGTCTTACCATGACGCCTGACGTATTTGCTTGTGGTGTTGACGTTGTCGGTATGTCTAATTTATTAACTCATGTGCAATCTAAAGCTCCTTATATGACACCATTGTTAAGTATATATAAAACACGTATAGGACCTTGGGATACTGAAGAAGAAAAAGAGTTTTTAAGACAAAGATCACCGATTAATTTTGTTGATAATATCAAAAAGCCTTTATTTATAGCACAAGGTGTTCACGATGTGAGAGTCGTGCAGGCAGAATCAGAACAGATTGTAAATAGCATGCAAGCAAAGCATATACCAGTAGTTTATGCACTTTACAAAGATGAAGGTCATGGATTTGCAAAACCCGGTAATAGAATCTCATATTATGCTCTTGTCGAGCAGTTTTTAGCTAAGATTTTAAAAGGAAGAGTGGAACATATAGGAGATGACTTAAAGAATGCTAATCTCATTCTGAATGATAAAGAAAAAATTAGTGGTACAGAGGCAGAAAAGATCATAGATAAGGCAGTTGGAAATTAGGAAGAAACTGTCGTACTGCGACGCGGCATCCCCGTGGCTTGTCCATGGGATCTAGTTAAAAATACTAATAATTTTAGTATTTTTTATTGTTTTTTAGATTCATGCTTTCGCAGGGATGAAATAGAAGAGTGAAAATAACATTACTGCAAATTCTTACGGCTTAATTGCAAAACTTTTTTACTGGATCATGAGCATTATAGTTATAGTAATGCTCGTTATCAGTTTCTTAATGGACAATTTCGTAGAACTTCCTTTAAAATGGCAATTATACGGGATACATGAAGCACCGGTATAGTTGTTTTATCTTTAGTAATAATAAGGCTTTTATAGAAATTCTATAATACTAATGTTTTGCTACCGGAAGATATGCCGAATTGGCAAAAAAGCCGCTAATATTAATATAAATTTGCTATAGCTTTTAATGTTATGAATGCCGATAAGCGGGTTTCTAATGACTATTTTATTAAACCATTATAAAGAGAATGTTGAATGAGTAACCTTATTATAAACTTATTGACATATAATAAATTGTGTTTTATATACAAAGTAAGATTAGATAACTTACTATATTAGTATTATGAGTAAAAGTGCCAGAGTAATAGTCTCATCGAAAGGACAGGTAGTGGTACCTAAATATATAAGAAGGTAAACATAAAGCTAAAAACACGGTCCGGTGGATGTAGATGAAGCTATTAGTATTGCGGTTATCGAAAATGATAAGCATTGACACTAATATCTTAACTTGTACTTTTCTTGAGGATGATGAAATACAAGATAAAGCAGCTCAAAATTTCTTAAAAATAATATCACTAATAAGATTTTTATTGCATCATATGCATTACTTGGGTTTGTATAGGTGTTGAGAGTAAATAAATTTACTCTCCAGGAAATTTATGAAGCAGTAATTAATCTTATTGATTTCCGGCTTTATCATTAGGCATCAAGACATAATAATATCAGCTACTGAGAAATATATTAAAGGTAAAGCGGTTTACCGATTATATGATTATTGCAGAAGGAGAAGTCAATAGTGCTAATAAGTTTATCGCTTTTGATAAAGACATAGTAAGAGAAGTTAAGAATGCATCTTATCCATAAAAATTAATAGCAATTTAAATAAATTATTTAAAATGAATATTCATGAATATCAAGCAAAAGAGATTTTAAGAAAATATGGCGTACCTACTGCCACTGGGCTAGTTGTTACGAAAACTGAAAAGATTAATGAAACCATAGATAAATTAAATACGGAAGTATATGTAGTTAAAGCACAAATACATGCCGGCGGTAGAGGTAAAGCAGGCGGTGTTAAGGTTGTTAAGAGTAAAGAAGAAGCCAAAAAAGTTGCTCATGACATGTTTGGTATTAATTTAGTAACGCATCAAACAGGCCCTCAAGGACAAAAAGTAAACCGTCTTTATATCGAATCAGGTTGTGATATTTTAAAAGAATATTATTTTAGTATAGTATTTGATAGATCGGCTAGCTGTATTACTTTCATAGCTTCTACAGAAGGAGGAGTTGATATTGAAGAAGTAGCAGAAAAAACTCCAGAAAAAATTATTAAATTTTCCGTTGATCCTGCAACCGGCTTACAAGATTTTCATATGCGAGGCATAGCTTATGAGTTAGGCTTTAAGGATAACCAAGCAAAACAGATGAAAGAAATAGTAAAATCAGTCTATAATGCTTTTATTGAAACCGATGCAGCACAAATTGAAATCAACCCATTAATTGTAAATAGCGACGGAAACTTATTAGCGTTAGATGCAAAAGTTACTTTTGACGATAACGGCTTATTTCGGCATCCGAATATTACGGCAATGCGTGATTATGATGAAGAAGATCCTCTAGAAACTAGAGCAGCAAGTGCAGGACTTAGCTATGTAAAAATGGACGGTAATATCGGTTGCATGGTTAACGGTGCCGGTCTTGCCATGGCCACTATGGATATTATTAAACTTTACGGTGCTTCGCCTGCTAATTTCTTGGATGTCGGTGGTGGAGCTGATCGTGAGCGTGTAAAAGAAGCTTTAAAAATAATTTTATCTGATAAAGAAGTACAAGGGATTCTAGTTAATATTTTCGGCGGTATCATGCGTTGTGATATTATAGCAGAAGGGATTATTGCAGCTGCAAAAGACATAGGTATAAAAGTACCGTTAGTAGTTCGTTTAGCCGGTACAAACGTTGAAAAAGGCGAAGAAATTTTATCAAATTCCGGTTTAGAAATAATACCGGCACATGATTTAGCAGATGCGGCAAATAAAATAGTTGAAGCGATACGGTAGATAACCGTCATGAACTATGCAGGGGTTGACCTTGTTGTATGGCTCGAAAACCAGTTCAATGTCATATCGTGGTCAAACCACAGTATCCATAAAAAAATTAAAAAAGGACTGGATCCCACTATCAAGTCGCAGGATGACATCGAAGTAAAATAAAAACAATAAAAATTATTTAACATGGCAATATTAATAAATAAAAAAACACAAGTTATCTGTCAGGGTTTTACTGGTTCACAAGGAACTTTTCACTCTGAACAAGCGATAGCGTACGGCACTAACATGGTTGGCGGTGTTACACCCGGCAAAGGAGGTCATACTCACCTTGATTTACCTGTATATAATACCGTACATGAAGCAAAAGCAAAAACCGGTGCAAATGCAAGCGTTATATATGTTCCGCCTGGCTTTGCTGCTGATTCGATATTAGAAGCAATCGATGCCGGAATTGAATTAGTAGTATGTATAACGGAAGGAATTCCGGTGCTTGATATGGTAAAAGTAAAACGTGCTTTAGTCGGTTCTAAAACTAGATTAATCGGTCCTAACTGTCCTGGAGTTATCACACCGGGTGAATGTAAAATCGGTATTATGCCTGGGTATATTCATAAAAGAGGAACGATAGGTATTGTTTCAAGATCAGGTACTCTAACTTATGAAGCAGTAGCACAGACAACAGCAGTAGGACTTGGACAATCTACGTGTGTCGGTATAGGCGGCGATCCTGTTAACGGCACTAATTTTGTTGATTGTATTGAGATGTTTTTGAAAGATGATAAAACAAAAGCAATTATTATGATCGGTGAAATTGGCGGTA
Source organism: Candidatus Rickettsia kotlanii (assembly GCA_030295365.1). Lineage (GTDB taxonomy): Bacteria > Pseudomonadota > Alphaproteobacteria > Rickettsiales > Rickettsiaceae > Rickettsia > Rickettsia kotlanii. The sequence goes on along the minus strand of AP027062.1, from coordinate 953,597 downwards.
ATGCAGAAGAAGATGCGGCTGAGTTTATCAAGCAGTCAAAAATCAAGAAACCTATAGTAAGCTTTATTGCAGGTATTACAGCACCTCCAGGAAAAAGAATGGGACATGCCGGAGCTATTATTGCTGGAGGAACAGGAAGTGCCGAAGATAAGCTTGAAGCTCTACAAAGTGCCGGCGTAACTATCACTAGATCCCCTGCCGATATCGGTAAAACTATGTTAGATTTACTAAATAAAGGCTAAAGTTATTCAAGAGCAATTGCTGTCATTCCTACTAGACCTTGTTGCGTGGAGACTGAAGGTTGTCATTACAAGGAAATTGCGTAAGTAATTGACGAAGCAATTTCAGAGTGCTTGACAAGATTGCCACATCACTTCGCTCCTCACAATGGTGGTTTGGTATCCATGCAATAGTGCTTTCGCGGGGATAACATAAAAAGCATTTACTGGTCTACGCAACAATTCTTAAGAACTCTTATTATCCCTAATTTCTTTAACTATATTTAGTAATTGTGGGAAATCTATTAACCCAGGTATTAATTTTGCATCAATTATATACGCAGGTACTCCTTGAATTCTAAGACTTCTAGCTATTTTCATATTTTGAGTAATTAAATCTTGAATCTCATAGCTATCGGCACTTTCTTCAATTTCTTTAGCATTTAAGCCATTCTCAGTTAATAATTCTTTTATAGATTCCTTAGAAACATCTCTTATTTTTATTAATTCATCATGAACAGCTTTGAATTTACTTGGATTAACCTTATAAACGGCTAAAACTATTCTTGCAAGATATTCGGAAGTATCTCCAAGGACAGGAAGCGGTCGTAATACAACTTTAACTTTTGGATCATTTTGCAATAATTCATTTATAGAAACATCGCCTTTGTTACAATAAGAACAATTGTAATCATAAAAAGCAATTATTGTTACATCACCGTCTTTATTTCCTATAACAGGAAAGCTTGTGCTATCTTCAACACCTAACTTATTATCTTTTAGATAGTTATTAACTTTAGTCTCATTTTCCCGTACTTTACGTTTTTGTAACCCTTCTATTGATTCTATTATTATTTCCGGAGTTTTAAGCAAATAATCTTTGATTATTTCTTGTACTCTTTCCTCTTCACTTTTTCTTGCATCTTTGCTTTGTTTAACCTCAACGGAAACCAAATTTGTAGAATAAGTTTTCATTGTTTTGAAAACAAATAAAACTCCTATCACAACTACAAATATAACCAATATTTTACCTATAATATGCCGCATAAATACCTTTTTTAAAATTTAATATCTTTCTAAAGTCTAAGTAATGCTATATGTCATTCCCGCGTGAGCGGGAATGACATATAACAAGCTATGTAACAAAGCCGGCTTATCATCCGGTATAGCAAAGTCCATTACTTCTGTCTTATTAATCTGCTCTGATCTCTTTTCCAGTCTTTTTCTTTAATTGACTCTCTTTTATCATATAATTTCTTACCTCTAGCAATACCAAGTTCAACTTTCACTTTATTTTTTTTATTAAAATACATAGAAAGAGCTACTAGCGTATAGCCTTTTATTCTAATTCTACCGATAATTTTCTTTATCTCTTTAGTATGCAACAATAATTTACGCGGTCTACGCGTAGCATGATTAAATCTATTCGCTTTTTCATATTCTGCAATATGGCAGTTATACAAAAATACCTCATGTCCGGTATCTGCCGCATGACTTTCTTCTATAGAAGCTTTGCCTTGACGCAGAGACTTTACTTCACTACCCTTTAATACAATACCCGCTTCTAATCTTTCTTCAATAAAATAATTAAAAAGGGCTTTCTTATTTTGTACAATAACTTTCTTATATTCAGTCATATTTTTATAGATAGTGATGTTATGATGTTTTCAATTTGTTTTTTGGCACTATCGCTTGCTTCAGTTAATGGGGGTCTAATTTCATTTTTACATAAACCTAAATAATGTACAGCATATTTTATCGGAATCGGATTAGATTCTACAAATAATGTTGTATATAAAGGTAGTAATTTCTGATGGATTTCTAATGCTCCTTTAGTATCATTCTTATTCCATTTTTCTAATAGCTCTTTACATATATTAGGAACAATATTAGAGGCTACAGAAATCCACCCTACCCCACCTTGAGCATTAAAAGCTAAGACTACTTCATCATTACCAGTTAAAATATTGAAATCCTTTTTAACTGTTGCTCTGATCCGCAATGGACGTTCTAAATCTACACCACAATCTTTTAATGCTAAAATACGCGGTAGCTTGCTAAGTCTCAATATTGTCTCATCAGAAAAATCTACTCCGCTTCTAGTTGGAGCTGAATATAACATAATAGGTAGATTACACGCTTCATGCAATGCTTCAAAATGCTTATAAATCCCGTGTTGGGTAGGTTTGACATAAGATGGTGGACTGGCCATAAAACCATCTACGCCGATTTTTGTAGATTCCGCTGCAAGTGCTCTTGCATAAATAGTATTATTTGATGAACACCCGCTTATTATAGGAATACACTTATTAACGATTTCTACGCTAGTTTGCAGTAATAATTTATATTCTTCAAAGCTTAAACTACTACTTTCTCCCGTTGAGCCTGCAATTAATACTGCATCGACTTCATGCTTTATTTGATGTTTTATAATTCTCTCTAAAGCATATAAGTCTAACTTATTATCTTTAAAAGGTGTTATAAGTGCGGTAATTAAACCTTTAAATATGTTATGCATGATTTTTTTGATTTTAATTGTTTAGCTTATTAAATCGTCATTGCAAGAAGAATTACGTAGTAATTCGACAAAGCAATTTCAGGAGTAGATTGCCACGCAGTCTTTGACTGCTCGCAATAACGACTCGGTATCCAATACGCAGACAATACCTCCGCGCAATGACGTTTCTTCTACTCTCTAACAACACGCCGATACTCTTCTTTCAAACGATCTGCAATTTTATAATCATCAAAAATAATCTTTTTATTGCCAAGATCTATAGAATCAATATTTTGTATCTCAATTGCCGTGCCTGTAACAAAACATCCGATAAAATCCTCTATTTGCTCTAATTTTAAACGCTCTTCTTTTACTTCTAGATCTAAATCTTTTGCAATTTCAATAATAGTCTGTCTTGTTATACCGTTTAAAAACCTATCGGCAATTGGAGTATATAATACTTGATCTTTAACAAAGAAAATATTTGTTGTAGTGCATTCAGCAATATACCCTTCATAATCAAGTAATAATGCATCATCATAGCCAAGAGTCTTAGCTTCTTTTTTACTCGTTATTGCCATATTATATTGAGCGGCAGATTTAGATTGTACTGGGGTGCTATCAGGCATTGCTTTACGCCAGCGGCTTACATGCAAATTTATACCTTTCTCAAAAGACCTCGGCATAGATGGAACACCCGCAATCAAAAGATTAGTAGATAAAGACTGATTAGTAATATTTAGTGACTCGTCTCCACACCAAATAAGCGGTCTTATATATGCATCCTTAATATTATTTTGTTTTATTACAAGTTCATGAGCTTTTATTATCTCGTCTACATTATAAGGTACTTTTAAACCTAATGCTTCTGCTGATTTGATTAATCTCGCCGTATGTTCTTTTAGTTTAAAAACTTTGCCGTTATAAGCTCTCTCACCCTCAAATACCGATCCTGAATAATGCAGGCTATGAGTCAAAACATGAATCCTTGCAAACTGATAAGGAACTAAATCACCGTTAATCCAAATATGCCAAAAAATTTGCTCTGGTTTTATCATTGTCATTAACTTATATTTATATTAAAGTATTGTCAATCGTCATGAACTATACGGCCGTAATTTCTTATGTCATTCCTGCGAAAGCGGGAATCCACTAGTATTTATCCCGTAACTTGATCGCAGGATTTCAGACCCACGACATAAGATCCCGTGGTCAAGCCACGGGATGACAATAGTGAAATACAATTTTTTTAAATTAAACGAGTATAAATGCATACATACAAAGTACATATTTTAATCGTTGATGATGATAACAGAATATTAGCGCTTTTAAAGCAATTTTTAAATAAAAACGCATTTTTAGTCTCAACGGCAAGCTCGGTTATAGAAGCTAAAAATCTATTAAAAACTTCTAATTATGATTTAATTATTTTAGATGTTATGTTACCTGAAATAACAGGGCTTGATTTTGCTACTACTATAAGGGATGCCGGTAATAATATTCCTATAGTTATGCTTACTGCTTTATCGGAAGCCGATGACCGTGTTAAAGGACTTGAAGCTGGTGCCTCTGATTATATAACTAAACCTTTTGAACCGAGAGAATTATTACTTCGGATAAATAACTTAATCAATAATTATAATAACTTTAAAAAAGAAACGAATATAATTAAATTCGGCAATAATTTTTATAATTCCGATACAAAAGAATTTACCAAGAATAATCAAATTGTATCTCTTAGCTCTACTGAACAAAAATTACTTGAGATATTAATAAAAAATTCCGGTAAATCTACTAGTCGTTTTGAACTGTCAAAAATAATGGGAGGGCTTAGTATGCGTTCTATCGATGTACAAATTACAAGAATAAGAAGCAAAATAGAAGATAACCCAAAAGAGCCGAAATATTTAAAAACCGTGCGTAATGAGGGCTATGCACTTTATATCTAAATTATTACAGCATATTTCAAAGAGTTTCAGACAAGATGAATTTAAAAGTGAGCCTACACAGCGTATAAAAATACGTGAGCACAGACGAATCTTAAAAAATTTGCTTGTATCAAGCTCTTTGAAATATGCTTTACCGAGAACATTATTTGTACGGTTTATGTTTATTATAATCATCCCGATTTTAATAGGACAAATCGTTGCTATATTTTTGTTTTACGATCGTCATTGGTATAATGTTTCATATTATACTAGTACTATTATTATCAATGAAATAGAATCATTGATTAAAGAACATAGAAATAATTCAAGAAAGATAACCCATTCATCGGAAAATTATCTTAATTTATCTTATCAGTTTCAGCTTAATAAAAAGTTATCTATAAAACAGCCTAAATTAGGTGAACCTTTAACTATATTTAAAAATATTTTAGCTACAAAAATCCATGAAAAAAATATAGTTAAACTAAATAAGGAAAATAAAATTGAAGTATTTTTAGAATTAAAAGATGGAGTATTATATATTACTTTTCCTGCAAAGTTACTACTTAATCCTACAGTATATATATTTGTTTTATGGATTATATCTTTAACTGTTATATTACTTTCTGTTTCTATTATTTTCTCCAAAAATCAAATTAAATCAATACTCACTCTTGCGGATAGCATGGATAAATTTGGTCGAGGTGTTTTAAAAGGCAACAATTTCAAACCTTCAGGAGCCTTAGAAATAAGAAAAGCAGGGCTTGCTTTTTTAAAAATGAAAGCTCGTATTGAAAAACAAATTACTAAAAAAACCACTATGCTTGCTATGATTTCTCATGACCTTAGAACTCCTTTAACAAGAATGAAGCTACAACTTGAATTGATGGAAGCAAGCGAAGAAAGCGAAGGATTAAAACAAGATATATTAACTATGCAGCAAATGATAAATTCTTATTTAGATTTTGCTAAAGGTGAAAGTACAGAAGAATTTGAAGACATTTTATTATTACCTTGGATGGAACGTTTTTTTAACAAATGGTCACATGTAAATATTGAATTTATAAAATCTACTAATTTAGATAAACTAGAAGTATGCATTAAGCCGAATTCTTTTGAAAGAGCCTTGTCTAATTTAATCGGTAACGCTATAAAATATGGGACTAAAATTAAGATATCCTCAAAAGATAATTCATCTACCGTAGCTATAATTATTGAGGATAACGGTCCCGGCATAGATGATACGGAAACACACCTTGTATTTAAACCGTTTTATAGATCGGATAAAGCAAGACAGCTTGATAATGCAAGTAACGTAGGACTTGGGCTTGCTATTACTAAAGAAATAATAAACGATCATAAAGGCTCTATTTATTTAGAAGATAGCAAGGATTTAGGTGGGCTATCGGTAAGAATCGAAATACCTAAAATATGACTGCCGATTTCATTCCCGTGTAGATACCAAATCGTCATTACGAGGAGAGGCAAAGCCAAGAGCATGACAATCTTAGAAATTTTATATTGTTTTATGAGATTGCTACGCTCCTTGCAGTCGCTCAAAATGACGGAAAAATCGATCCATACAGCAACATCTAAAATATAAAATAATGACTAACATAAAACATTTAGCAATAATAATGGACGGTAATGCTCGTTGGGCAGATCGGCATAACTTAACAAAATCTGAAGGGCATAAAGCAGGAGCCGATAAAATTCGTGAATTACTGCCTGAATTTATTAACCTTAACATACCTTATATAACTTTATATACTTTCTCTTCCGAAAATTGGCAACGCTCAAGCACGGAAGTAGATTTCTTAATAAAATTATTAAGTATTTATTTAAAGACCGAATTAAATAATTTACATAAACACGGCATTAAAATAAAAGTAATAGGTAGGCTTAATTTATTAAGTAGCTCATTGCAAAAACAAATAAATGATGCTATAGAATTAACAAAAAATAATAATAAAATAACGCTTTGTATAGCTTTTAGTTATGGAAGTCGTCAAGAAATAGTTGATGCCTGCACAAAAATTATTACAAGCGGTAAAAAAGCAGTAAGTGACAGCGATATACAACACGCTTTATATGATCCTGAAATGCCGGATGTAGATTTATTAATAAGACCAGGTGGGGTTTATCGCATCAGTAATTTCTTGCTTTGGCAAGCAGCTTATGCTGAATTATATTTCTCACCCAAATATTGGCCTGATTTTAATAAATATGATATACAAGAAGCTATAAATGATTACTCAAAAAGGAAAAGAACATTTGGCAAAAGATAAACAAAAATCAAAAATATATTTAAGAATCCTGTCCGGTATAGTTCTAGTTCCGTTATTTGTCGTAGCTATATTATGGTGTAAGCCTTTATTCTATATTCTAATGATATTAGTAGGTACAGGAATGTTAAGTGAATGGTATAATATGACCTACTCTTCTATTCCTTATCTATTAATCGGACTAATTATTATTCCGATTCCTATAAGCCTATTAATATTTTTAAGTATGGAAGATACCAATAGATGGCTTATTATGCTTTATTTTTGCATAATGTGGTCGGTAGATACTTTTGCTATGGTTGGCGGCAAAACTTTTAAAGGAGCAAAACTTGCTCCGAAACTTAGTCCTAAAAAAACCTGGAGCGGTTTAGTGACGGGAATATTATTAGCAGGTTTAGTTGCGGTATTAGTTAGTTTTATATCAAACTTTCATATTGAAAATTACTATTTTTCAAATAAAATTTATTTGTTTACAATTAGTTGTATATTAGCATTAATAACTCAATTAAGTGATTTATTTATTTCATATTTTAAGCGAAAATTTAATATTAAAGATAGCGGTCATATAATACCCGGTCATGGAGGAGTGCTAGACAGATTTGATAGTATTATTTTAACCGCTCCAATATTATTTCTTATGAAGATATATTTATGATAATACATTTAAATAATCATTCTAAAAAAATAATTTTAAATATCTTCTTAGCTTTACTGCTTGGATATTTTGTTTTTCATTGCATATATGGTAACAAAGGGATTATTGCATATTTAAAAGTAAATAGGCAGCTTGAAAAAGCTTATGATGAACTAAAAGGCTTACGAGCAGAAAGAGTAGAACTTGAGCATAACGTCAAATTACTTCGCACGGAATCTCTAAATAAAGATATGTTAGAAGAACAAGCAAAGAAAGTTTTAGGAGTAGCTGCTCCAAATGAGCAGGTGTTTAATCACCAATAACATAATTTTGTTGTCATCCCACGACTTGATCGCGGGATCCAGTCTTGTTTATTTTATTTTGGATACCATGGTCAAGCCACAGTATGACACAGAACGCATTTTTCGATCCGCACAACAACATTATTGATTAAAAGGAATTAAAAATCATTTATGACTATAAAAATTTATCAAAATGACCTACCTAATAATTTTGAACTCGAAGGAGATCTAGCTATAGATACCGAGACAATGGGGCTAAATCTACATAGAGATAAACTATGTTTGCTACAATTTAGTAACGGCAATGGTGAAGCTCATCTTGTTCATTTTACAAATCAAGATTATACAGCTCCTAATTTAAAAGCATTATTACTAGATAAAACTAGATGCAAAATATTTCATTTTGCTAGATTTGATCTAGCATCCATAAAAAAATATTTAAGTATAGATTTAGAAAATATCTTTTGTACTAAAATATCTTCAAAACTAGTTAGAACTTATACCGATAGTCATGGGCTTAAGGATTTGTGCCGAGAATTGCTTAATATAAATATTTCAAAACAACAACAATCTTCCTATTGGGGTGCAGATAATTTATCTTCAGAACAAAAAGAATATGCAGCAAAAGATGTGCTTTATTTGCATCAGTTAAAAGATATTTTACAACAAATGCTACTTAAAGAAAATAGGTATGAACTTGCCCAAGATGTTTTCCATTTTTTACCGACAAGAGCTAATTTAGACCTTATTGGTTGGAATGAAATCGATATTTTTATGCATTAATTTATTAATACCATTTATTGACTTCAGGTATAAAATCAGGTGCATTATTTAATAGTCTATCTGTAATAAATTTTAATTAATAATTGAAGATGTTTGCAGAAATAGTAGTTCCTATTTCAAAAAATCTTATAATTTACAGCAAAGAAAATAAATTATCGGTTTAAATTTATTACAGACAGTCTATTAGTAGCTAATTGATTTTTTTAAGTTACTGAGCCTACAATAGACTTATTGCATAATATAGCTAATAAGGAAGAATTTGAAGGAAACACAGAAACACTTGCCACCACAGCGTACATAAAAATACGTGAGGATGTGAGTACCGGATTGACATACAAATTTACCCTTAGACGCAAGTTATACAAAAAGTTTAATTAATTAGTAACTAAAAAGGGGGGCTTTATAACTAATAGAAAAAAATAGACGTGCTAGATTCAGAGTCAGATTTAAATCTAAGTCTAGATAGTATAGCAAACCTCTGTTATTCTAGGATTATAATTTGTGAAACAGAAGAAGACACTTTAAGTATTGATGACGGTGTTTTTGCCGCATTTTGGTGGGCAGTCAATTATATAATCGATAAAGTATTAATGCTAATAACAGATAATATTTACTATTACCTTAGAGAGAAGAGGCATTATGAAACTTCATCTTATCAGAGTTATAAGGGTGCTTCAAAAGATACTTATTATAATCATTGCAGTAATGTTATAAATGAGACGAAGCAGCATTATCACTCTGCATTAGATAAACATAAGGAGGTAGTTTTAGGTTATACTACTACTTTTTTTTGGTTAGTATGGTGGTAATACAATAAAAGTATGCTAGGTGTCATACTGCGGCTTGACCAATTTAAAAATAACTTAAAGTACTAGTAATTTTGGTATTCTAAACTAGATCCCGCGATCAAGTCGCGGGATGACAGATTCAAAAAATAATATACTTCTGATAAATGAACAGTAGATAGACGCAGTTTAATTTGGAAAGAGCAAGGAGTCTGTAAGCCGAGGAGTGGAGCGTATATTAAATTAATACGTGAGCATTCGAGAACTTACCAAAACGACGTAGCCAATTTTCCAAATTAAACGAGTATATTCACAATTTTACGAGGAACAAGGATAATCTTCTTCGGCTCTTTCCCTTCTAAGAACTTTTGCACCTTTGGCAGACTGACGGTAACTTGCTTTATTTCATCTTCACTTACGGAAGTTTTAAACTCATAGGTATCACGGAGTTTGCCGTTAACCTGCACTACCATAATATATGTATCTAACTCTAGCATTGATTCATCAAATGCAGGAAAAGACGAGTTATATAATCGCTCTTTATTGCCAAGCTTCTGCCAAATTTCTTCCGTAATATGCGGGATAAAAGGATTTAGTAGCTGTACTAAAACATTAAAGCCATGCCTTACGGTTTTAACATCAATTGTATCTTTGGATATTTCAGCAGATATAGCATTAGAAAGCTCGCGCATACGTGCTATTGCTCTGTTTAGAGCCAAATGCTTTATATCTTCGACGACGTACTTTATTGTAAAATGTACTAACCTATTAAGCTCTTTATTAATCTCGCTATTCACATCATCTTTTAAAGAATCTATCGCCTTAAACATATACTCAAGCTTATTAATAAAACGTGAACAACCTTCAATACCGCTTGCTGACCATTCTAGATCTTTCTCAGGCGGACTATCGGACAGTACAAAAAGCCTAATAGCATCTGCCCCATATTGCTCTTGCATTGTCTCAAGATCGATGAGATTCTTTTTAGACTTACTCATCTTTTCAATGCGTCCCTGCACTACCATATTATTGCTTTCTTTATGAAAAAATTTATTACCCTTTTTAACTACTTCTTCAGGATATAACCAATTATTATGTTCATCTTTGTAAGTGGCATGCAGCACCATACCTTGAGTAAATAGCCCTTTAAAAGGCTCTCGAACGCTTACGTAATTCTGTTCGTTCATTATTTTTGTGAAAAACCTTGCATATAATAAATGCATTACCGCATGTTCAATACCGCCTATATATTTATCGACCGGTAGCCAGTAATCACAAGCTTTTTTATCAGTCATCTCTGTAGCATTGCTATTGCAATATCTCATAAAATACCAAGATGATTCAAAAAATGTATCAAAAGTATCAGTTTCACGCACAGCCGACTTATCGCACTTCGGACAATTAATATGTTTCCAACTAGGATGATGATCAAGCGGATTACCGTGACCGTCAAAATTTACATCATCAGGCAAAGTAACGGGTAAGTCTTTGTACGGTACGGGCACTATGCCACAAGTTTTGCAGTGAATCATAGGAACAGGACATCCCCAAAAGCGCTGCCTTGAAATCCCCCAATCCTTTAGACGATAATTTATGCTGCGTTTACCTATGCCTAGTTTCTCAAATGCTCCGATGACTTCTTGTTTTGCTTCGTTACTAGTTAAGCCATTTAGAAAATCCGAATTAATTAAAATTCCATCTTCCATATAAGCGGTCTTTTGTACATCTATATCTGCTTTAATTACTTGTTTAATAGATAAATTCATTTTAACAGCTAATTCATGGTCACGTTCGTCATGAGCAGGGCAACCAAATATTGCACCAGTGCCATAATCCATTAGCACAAAATTAGTAATAATAACCGGTAAAACTATATTTGAATCGAAAGGATGAGTAACAAAAAGACCGGTAAATACACCTTCCTTTTCAGCCTTTTCTAGTTCACTACTTCTTGTAATATGCGAGCATTTAGTTATAAAAGCGAGTATTTCAGATGTTTTAGAAACTAACCGCTCTATTATCGGATGATTAAAGGCAATTCCTATAAAGCTAGCACCAAAAATGGTTTCAGGTTTGGTTGAGAATACTTCTATAGTAGCCTCTTCATTATCCTTAATTTTGAAATGAAAATTAGCACCTATCGATTTACCTATCCATTTTTCTTGCATAGACCGAACAGCCTCAGGCCACTCTTTTAAATTCTGAATTTCGTTTAATAATTCTTCCGCATAATCGGTGATTTTTAAGAACCATTGCTTTAAATAACGTTTTTCAACTATTGCACCTGAACGCCAACCACGCCCGTCTACAACTTGTTCATTCGCAAGCACGGTATTATCAACCGGATCCCAATTAACAAACGATTCTTTTTGATAAGCAAGATTTCGTTCATAAAGCTCTAAAAAGAATTTCTGCTCATGTTTATAATACTCAGGATCGCAACTATTGATCTCTCTAGACCAATCATAAGAAAAGCCCATAGATTTTAGCTGCTTTTTCATATTCTCAATATTAGAATATGTCCATTTTTTTGGGTGAGAATTATTTTTTATTGCGGCATTTTCGGCAGGTAGCCCGAAAGCATCCCAGCCCATCGGATGAAGCACATTAAAACCTTGCATAGTCATAAACCTTGCAATAACATCACCTATAGAATAGTTGCGTACGTGACCTACATGGATTTTACCGGAAGGATAAGGCAGCATTTCAAGTACGTAATATTTTGGCTTGCTACTCGAGTTTGATACCTCAAAAGCTTTTTCTTCTTGCCAAATGTGCTGCCATTTTTGTTCTATTTGGTTCATATTTTTTTAATTTATATACTATATCGTCATTGCGAGCAGTCGTAGACTGCACGGCAATCTCATCAAATATCCTGAGATTGCTTCGTCAATTACTCTGTAATTTCCTTGCAATCATGGGAATACTGTTATTACCTCACACTATTAATATATATATCTCTAGCTTTTCTTAAAATTTTATTTTCAAGCGTGATAGCAAGATTTGAGGTGTTTTCATTAAGTACCCATTGTTTATTTTTAAGAATTTCTTCAAATACTTTCACTTCGATTGAATCAGGGCTTATTACATCGTCTTTAATAAATATATTTATTTTAAATCGAAAATTAGGATTAGAACGTGGGCTATACCATTCCGTAATAATCACGCCGCCGTTTGAGTCGGCTGATGCAAGAGGAGCAACACTTACAATCTCTAATGCTGCTTGCCAAAGATACTTATTAACTGAACCTCTTACAGCTTTAGTAGATTCGTTCTTAACCCTACTCGGTCTAAAAACTAATCCTTCTTCACCTGCTATAGAACCTACTTCGTCCCATTTCTGCTCTCGTTCTGTTTTTGGATAATCACCCGCTAAGATACTAGTACTTATTGCACTAAGTATAATTACAAAAAATAATCCGATAATTTTCTTCATAACCAATATTTAATTAGTGTGCTTGAGGGAAATAATAGAGAAGCTCTAGCTATTAGTCAAAAATTATTTCTCCCCACTGTTCTTTGGCATTGTTATATGGCTCAAAAACCCACTCGATGTCATGCCCGCCTACGCAGGAATTACATAGGGCAGATTTAATTATTTCTCAAAAATAAATTCAAAACGTGGAATATTTTTGTCGTATAATAAAACCTTTCAAGCGGCCTTACCCAAAGCTGGGAATTATCATATAATGCTTTATAAACTACTAACTCTTGCAAAGTTTCAGTATGTTTTGCAGTATCTATAACTTGATATAATTTTTCTTTGTAATGCTTATATGTTCCAGTTCTCATAAAACTTACACCTTAACAGGCATGACGACAAAAATATTTTTAGGATTCTCAGGAAATTTAATAAGTACCGGTGCTGAAACATCTGAAAAATATAGTTCTACTAAATCCGATTTCACTGCTTTTAAGACATCTTCCAAATATTGCGGGTTAAAGCCTATAGCTAAAGACTCATCACTATTATATTCATAAAAACTTTCCTTATCTTGTGAAGAATTAATAACCTCTTTTGCGTTACCTCTTGCTTCACCGACAGCACTAATCTCTAAGGTTTCACGAGATAATGATAATTTTACTGCTCTAAATTTTTCAACAGTTATTATCGCTATCCTTTCTATACTATCTGCAAACATTTTTCGATTAATTACTAATTTTGAGCTGCTGCTTTCCGGAATAAAAGCACTATAATCAGGAAAAGTACCGTCTATAAGTCTTGATAGCATAATAGTATTTTCGTTACATATAAATTTAATCTTATTGCTACTTAATAGAATTTCTATATCTTCATTTATATTTTTAGGATCTTTAACAATTTTTAAAATTTCCTCTGCACTTTTTTGCGGTAATATAACTCCAAAATTCTTTATTTGTTTTTCTAATGTTACCCATGAAACCGAAAGTCTATGCCCATCGGTACTTGCCGAACAAAACTCTTTGTCTTTTATGTGTAAAAAAACACCGTTTAAATTATAACGAGTTTCATCTAAAGAAATCGAAAATTTTGTTGATTCGATTATTTTAGCAAAATCTGTGCAAGAAATTTTAAAACTTGCTTCAGGATTGATACTATCCATTTTAGGAAAAGAACTAACCGGCAAAGTAAATAAATTAAATTTACAATTTTTTCCTTTGATCTCAAGTCCTGTTGTACCGAGATCTGTTAATGTAAGCTCGGAATCCGGAAGTTTTCGGACTATATCATTTAGAGTTTTCGTAGAAACGGTAAATTCACCTTCACTTACTACCTGTACTGCTATTTTTTGACTTAAGTATAAATCTATATTAGTAGAACTAAGCTCTAGATTGCCGTCTTTTGCCAATAATTTAATGTTTGCATATTCAGGTATTACATTACGTTTTTCAACAACGGAACTTGCAAATCCTAGAGACTGAACTAACGTTTTTGTTTCAACTATTAATTTTAACATATTGTTATTCTCTTAATGTTCCTTGAAATTTTTGCGAGATGGCAGTAACTAAATCTTTACTGAACGAATTTAAATCAGTATCAGATAATGTCCGATCATCTGCTTGTAGCTCTATTTTAACCGCTATAGATTTTTTACCTTCAGGTAATTTATCACCACTATAAATATCAAATAATATAACTGATTTAACAAGCTTTTTATTAAAATTATTTATATATGATATTATTTCACCAACTCTATGATCTTGATCAACAATAAATGCGTAATCTCTAAAATTAGCTTGGAAATCCGATACTGTAAATTCGTCTTTTTTACCAAATTTAGCTTTTATCAATGGCAAATTCGTAATATTTAGCTCGAATGCAAATGTTTCCTGATTAATATCGTAATGTTTCAAGATTTTAGGGTGTATCTGCCCAAAATGACCTAATAAATTTTTACCAAGCCCTATATTTACTGCTCTAGTTGGATGATAATATTGTGGCAATGCTGTCCCATTTGTTACTATACATTTATCTATAGATAGTCCTGCATAATCAGCTACCAACTCTAAATCGCCTTTAAGATCAAAAACATCATAGCCTCGTCCAAGCGAATGAGGATTTTTATTATTATATGAACCACTTATAATTGCCGTTAAATAAGTTGCTTCCGTATTTAAATCTATAAAACTTGGTCCAACTTCAAAAAAAGCCATATCTTTTATAGAGCGTGCTAGATTTTTACTTACTATACTTAACAAATTCGGCAATATAGTAGGACGCATATAGTTATTTCCTATGCTAATAGGATTAAGCAAAAATAACTCTTCTTTTAATTCAGCAAACAACTTTGCATCTTCACTACTCATAAAAGAGTTCGTTACTACCTCATCATAGCCTTTGCTTGCTAATATCCTTTTAAAACTAGATATTCTTTTATGCTCTCTTAGCTTATTATTATCTTGGTCTAGTTCGGGTAATTTTATACTCTCTATTTTATCATAGCCGTAAATACGAGCAATTTCTTCAGCTATATCTGCTAAAATAGTTATATCGTGACGCCAAGAAGGAGCTATTACCTTTATAATCTCACCTTTAACATACGTAATAAATCCTAGTTTATTTAATATGGCTTCTATCGCTTTGATATTTAGTTTAATTCCTGTAATTTTTTCTAAATAACATGCTGAAAAATCTAAAGGTTTTTTTTGTGACTCTTTTTCACCGACTTTCACTACTTCCGATACTTCCGATACTTCACCGTTTCCGCATATTGACAAAATAAGATTAGTTGCTATGTCCAAAGCCTTTTCCGTAAAATTTCTATCGATATTACGCTCATTACGATATCTAGCATCCGTATCAATTTGGAATCTTCGCCCGCTAGCTGCAACCATTTTAGCATTAAAACAAGCAGCCTCAAGTATTATATTAGTCGTACTATCAGTACAGCTACTATCAGCCTCGCCAATGACACCGGCCAGACCTCGAATACCACTTTCATCTTTTATAACTAAATCATTTTCGGTAAGTAAATATTCTTTGCCGTTTAAAGCGTGGGATTTAGCTATGTCATTGCGAGGCTGCAAAGCAGCTGTGGCAATCTCATTTTGTTGTTCTGAGATTGCTTCGTCGCTACGCTTCTCGCAATGACGTGCTACAGTAATCCCCCCTTTTATCCTATCTGCATCGTAAGCATGCATCGGCTGCCCAAAGCTATAGGAAATATAATTTGTTACATCCACTAAGCTTGAAATAGTTTTTACCCCAACATTTTTTAATAATTTCTGTAACCAATCAGGGCTTGGTTTATTTTTTAAATTTCTTATCTCTCTAAAAGTAAATAACGGACAGACTTTTTTATCTTGCACGTTAAGCTTGATTTTAGAAATAAATGTACTCTTTATTGCCGGGATTTCTAGCTCTTTAAGTATGCCTATTCCTTTAGCTGCTAAATCTCTTGCGATGCCGTAAACTCCAAGTACATCACCACGATTAGGAGTAACGTTAATAACAAATATAGGATCATTTAAACCGTAATATTTAGTAAAATTCTCTCCAACTACGGCATCTTCAGATAGCTCTATAATCCCTTCAGACTCTGAAGCTAGCAGTAATTCCTCTTCAGAGCAAAGCATACCACAGCTTTTTTCGCCTCTAATAACAGATTCCTTAATCTTAAATTTACCGTTTGGTATTTCTATTCCGATATTTGCAAGTACTACTTTTATACCTGCTCTTGCATTACGCGCACCACAAACTATTTGCAGCATACCGCTTTTAGTCTCAACATCACAAAGCTTTAATTTATCAGCTGACGGGTGAGGTTTAATATTTGTAATATATGCTACTTCAAACTTTTGTAACTCCACCGCTTTATCTATCACCTCTTCCACTTCAAGGCCAATAGCTGTTAGGGCTGCGGCAATTTCAGTAACTGAAGCCGATGTCTCTAAAAATTGTTTTAACCATGATAATGTAAATTTCATTTCGTAAGCCCTCCTGCTAAATTCGGTATATCAAAGCTCCCAAAATTATAATGTTTAAGCCAACGCATATCTCCTTCAAAAAATTGTCTTAAATCCTTGATATTATATTTTAACATTGCAAAACGCTCTACTCCAAGCCCAAAAGCAAAACCTTGATACTCGCTGCTATCGATCCCAACATTTTTAAGCACGTTTGGATGAACCATCCCACAACCAAGGACCTCAAGCCATTTATCGTTTTTATTCATCCGAATATCAACTTCGGCAGAAGGTTCGGTAAATGGGAAAAAACTTGGTCTAAAACGTAATTCAATATTAGAATTTTCAAAAAAGCTTTTTATAAATGCCGTGATAACATATTTTAAATGTCCCATATTGATATTTTCATCAATAACAAGCCCTTCTATTTGGTGGAACATTGGCGTATGCGTCATATCCGAATCCGATCTATAAGTCCTACCCAGTGCTATAAACCTAAAAGGTGGTTTGCCGTTTTTCATAGCTCTAATCTGCACTGTTGAGGTATGAGTACGTAATAACAATGGCTTATTATTTTCCTGACTTTTCAAATAAAAAGTATCATGCATTTGCCTTGCGGGATGATCATCTTCAAAGTTGAGAGCGGTAAAATTATGAAAATCATTCTCGATATTCGGTCCGCTTTCTATAGTAAAACCAAACTGCGAAAATACTTGTATTAACTCCTCACTACATTGTGTTATTGGATGAATAGAACCTTGTTTATATCTCCGTGCAGGGATTGTTAAATCAATTTTATCGGCAGCAAGTTTAAAATTTAGTTCCTGCTCCTCTAAAATTTCTTCTTTTGTTTTTATTATATTCTGTATTTTATCTTTTAATTTATTGATTTTTAAGCCAAATTCTTTACGTTCCTGTTCATTTAAACTACCTAATTTTTTAAGCTCACCGGTCACTATACCGTTCTTGCCTAAAAATTCTACTTTATATTCTTGCAGAGCTTTTAAGTTTTGTACTAATAAGATTTTGTCTTCAGCAAGCCTTAATATTGTTTCTATATTTCCCATGATTGTTTTTTTGTTTTTGATTTTTTATTGTACGGTAGAACATCATTGCCAGGAGGTATTGTTGCGTGGTCCTGTTTATTCGTCATTACAAGGAAATTGCATAGCAATTGACGAAGCAATCCAGTTAAAATTCTGATTTACAGAATTTTTTTAATTATTTTCTGGGTTGCTACGCGTCGCCTACGACTCTTCGCAATGACGACCTTCAGTATCTACGCAACAATACCTCCTGGCAATGATGTTCTACCAACATACACTTCATATAATTCTCTTCTATCCCCACCAACTTCGCTTTAAATATCTGCCCTATTTCTAAAGGTTTATCTAGCTTTACCGGAATAAAATTTTCGGTATGGGCAATATTATTATTCTCTACTAATAACTCCACTTTCTGTCCTATATGTTTTTTAAAGAATTCGGTCAACTGGTTTTGCCCTTCTTGCCTTAAAATTTCTGCCCTTTCTTTTCTTATATTTTTAGGTACTTGTGACATACGTGCTGCAGGCGTTCCTTCTCTTTCCGAATAAGGGAAAACATGTAAATATTGTAGTTCCGCTTCTGAAATTAATTTTCTTGTATTTTCAAACATTTCAGGAGTTTCAGTCGGGAAACCAGCTATAATATCCGCACCAAAAGATACTTCCGGTCTTATTGCCCGCAGCTTCCAACAAAACTCTATTACGTTTGCTCTATTATGACGTCTTTTCATACGTTTTAATATCATATCGTCGCCTGCTTGCAAACTAATATGAAAATGCGGCATTATCCTTTCACTATAAGCTATAAGCTCAAAAAGTTCATCATCTATTTCTGCAACATCTATTGAAGATAATCTAAGCCTCTTTAATTCAGGGACTAAATTCAACACTCGTTTAATCATTTGTGCAAATGTTGGACTTCCCGGTAAATCACTACCGTAAGCCGTGACATCGACACCGGTAAAAACTACTTCTTTAAAGCCGTTTAATACCAAATGCTTTACCTGCTCTACTATAGCTCCTATTGCTACTGATCTACTTTTTCCTCTACCATAAGGGATAATACAGAAAGTACAAAAATGATCACAACCGTTTTGTACCTGAATAAAAGCACGAGACCTACCGTCAAAGCTACTTACTAAATGACTTGCCGTCTCTTTCATCGACATTATATCGTTAACTGTTATTTTTGCATCGGTAATTTGGTAGTAATTAGGTAATAACTTCTCTTCATTACCTATAACTTTGTCAACTTCTGGCATATTACCGTACATTTGCGGACTTGTTTGAGCACTACAGCCGGTAACAATAATTTTTAAATCAGGATTATTTTTTTTAGCCTTGCGTATAGCTTGTCTTGCTTGTTTCTCAGCTACTTTAGTTACCGCACAAGTATTGAATATTGCCACATTATCGATACCCGATAATTCCAAGTTTTTTCGTATTATCTCACTTTCGTAAATATTAAGTCTACAGCCAAATGTTACTACGTCTTGTCTTAAATTATTGCTCACAATAATATTCCCCACGTACTATAAGCGTAGCTGCCCCTTGCATTATTATATTACCGTTTTCTTCTTTCATAGTAAGGTTACCATGCTTAAAGACTATAGTACTTGGTGAATGGATAAAACCGCGCTTTAAACCGGCAGCAAAACTACTGCAAGCTCCGCTTCCGCAAGCAAGCGTGAACCCTACCCCCCGCTCCCAAACGGATAAATAAATTTTATTATCTTTTACTTCAGCAAAATTAACGTTTACCCCATCTGCGAATAATTCCTTAGCCTGCAATTTTTCACCGACAATTTTTTGATCTTGAGGTTCTAACTTACTAAAAATAACCACATGCGGATTACCTATATCAACGCAAATAATTTCCTTTAAATCAATCATATAACGCTCTGCAAATTCCCAAACTTTATCACGAATTGGCATCCAAGTTTCATTAAAACTAACACTTCCTACATTAACGCTAATATTATTTTCATCATTGACATTACATAGTAATTTTTTATTGCCTACCATTACGGTAATATCTTTCTTTCCTGTATCAAGATAAATTAACTTGGCTAAACATCTTGTAGCATTACCGCATAATTTAGCACTAGAGCCGTCTATATTATATATAACCATTTCATAAAAATTATTATGCTCTTCATAAATAATAAACTGATCGCAACCGATACCTGTATGACGCTCAGCCATATTTTTTGCTAACTGCGATAAATCATATGAGCTTGATAAATCTCGCTTGTTAACAATAATAAAATCATTACCGAGACCATGCATTTTTACAAAATTAATTTTACTAATCATAATGTTTTACATATTAGGAAATTGTATTATAGCAAATTTCTTGGAATTTGCTATAATGAAGTGATGATATATAAAAATATAGACTATTATGCTAATTTCACGTTTCTTAGACCCTAAAAATAACTATGCATTTTTAAAAATTTGCGGTACAGAAAAAAAATAAGGATATACTTTTTTCTAAATGACATTTTAGGTTATACGGGGAAAGAAGTAATTACCAAAGTTACTTTTTTAACAACAATCTAAGATCCTGATACCGCTGCTTATAAATAATCTATAGTTGGTGCGTTATGTAGAGATAAACACGGTACTCAATATTATTGTAGAGTGCAGGTCAGCAAACATCCAGGTTTTGAAAAACGAGCTCAGTTTTATACAGCAAAGGCCTATTCAAAACAAATAATAAAAGAAGATGCAGATCATAAAAAAATAGCAGTATATACAAAACTTCGAGGAGTAATATGCTTAGCTATTGCCGATTTTATTTTATGGCCTGATAAAAAAGATTGGAGATCAGATCATAGATTACTTGATACTAAAACTTATGAGAACGACCTACAAGATTTTTATTTTATCTTTTTAGAGCTTGAGAAATTTAATAAAGAATTAGAGAACCTTCAAGAAAAATGGGCATATTTCTTTAAACATGCACATGAAAGCACTCTAGAAGCAATGGAAAATTTGATAGGTCATGATTTTATTATTAAAAATTTTATGCTTTGGATCAAGCTAGTTGGTCTAAAAAAGAGTTAAATACTTATGAAAAAATGATAAAAACAGAAATGGATAATCTAGCCGTAGAAGAGCAGAAAATTATGGATGCTGAAGCTAAAGGGGAAGCAAGACAAAAAATTTCTATAGCTAAAAAAATGTTAGCAAAAAATAAACCTTTAGATAAAATTATAGATTTTACCAGTTTAACAGAAAAAGAAATCGAGCAATTAAAGTAATGAAGATCCTTAATATTATGCTAAGTCGTGACCTTGGCGGCATTCAACAAGCATTTTTAGATTATAGCACTGCTTTAGAGATGCAAAAAATTGAGGTTATAAATATCACTTCTTACAAGGCAAAAATAAATTCCTTTCTACACAAACAAAGCTTAAAACTACCTAATATAGTACTATTTGATTTACTCTCGGTACTTATTCTTAAGTATATAATTCATAAGACTAAGCCCAATATAATTATAGCACACGGTAATAGAGCAATAAATTTTAGTAAATTTGCTAAATCACAAAATATAAAATTAATCGGTATCGCTCATAATTATAGTTTAAAAGGACTAAGCAAATGTGATTTTGTTATTGCCTTGACGCATCATATGAAAGAATTTTTACTAACAAATAACTTTGCCGAATCTAGGATATGCATCCTACCGAATATGATAAATATTGCTAAAGACTTTATTCTAAATAAAACATATAGAAAACCTGTCGTAATTGGTGTACTAGCACGATTTGTAGCTAAGAAAGGTATTGATGTTTTTATTAAAGCTATCAAAATTTTAAAAGAAAAAAAATATGATCTTCATGCAGTTATAGGTGGAAGCGGCGAGGAAAAAGATAATTTAATTGCTTTAGCACATAAACTTAATTTACAAGATCAAATATCATTTACGGGATGGGTTAACGATAGAGATAAATTCTTTAAACAAATAGATATTTTTTGCTTACCGTCTCTTCATGAACCGTTTGGAATTATAGTGCTTGAAGCAATGGAGGCAAGCGTGCCTATCGTTAGTACAGATACTGAAGGACCTGCAGCAATCTTAAACGACACGCAAGACGGGCTTATTTGTAAAGCCGGCTCTGCTGAAGATTTAGCAGAAAAAATTGTCTATCTAATAGAGAACCCTATAAAAGCAAAAGAATTTTCTAAAAATGCCTACCTTACTCTCAAACAAAATTATGACATTAAAGTTGTTTCGGAAAAGTTACAGCATATTTTAAAAAGCTTCAGATAAGATGAATTTAAGGGTGAGCCTACACAGCGTATAAAAATACGTGAATACAAGCGAATCCTGCAAAATTCACTTATATCAAGCTTTCTAAAATATGCTGTAGCAACATTATTACGTAATTATAAAAATAGTTAGTTGAAAATAATAGTCTATATTGACATAACGGTTTAAAGATTCATAATTAACATTAAGTAATATGAATTTATTTTAATGAACCTACTCGATGAACGTCGCCGATTTTTCATTTACTTAAAATATATTCTAGTTTTATTGATTTCATTATTTCCTCTATGTGGTTGCAACACACGATAATATTCCCCCTAAATTCTCATTACCTACTACTTGGAATAATTATTCTCTAGAACAAAATAATAATGCATCCTCTAAGTGGTGGCTGCAATTTAACGATCCAGTGTTAAATAACCTAATCGAAGAATCTTTAACCGGTAACTCCGATGTTGAGCTGGCAATGAGTAATGTGTTAACAGCAAAAACACAGCTTAACCTTATTAATTCTTATAGATTTCTATAAATCAATTTACAAGGCGGAGCAAATCGAACAAAAAACAGTAAAGAAACAAAAGCACCGAATGAGCTGAAATTCTCTAATAATTTGGGGCTAGCAAGCGTGCTTAATTACGAGCTGGATTTATGGAGACAGCCGCCAACGCTAGCGAATCGGCTAAAAAAACTTTCCTTGCAAGTGAGTATAGCAAGGCAGCGGTACGTTTATCGGTTATAAGCAACGTCACTATAAGTTACTTTAATCTTTTAGCATTAGACAAACAAATCTATCTAGCAGAATTTGATATTGATAACATTACTAGTACTAATAGTAATATTAGTGATCTAAGTAATAAAACATCATCATAAAAGCAGTAAACAAATTACTATAGCAGCTCCGGTTGAGGTAACACAAGTTATCAGAAAAGACGTACCTGATGTGATAGAACTTGCAGGAGTAGCTGAAACTTACCAAAGTGCCGATATTCAATCTCAAGTTATAGGCCAAATATTAAGTGTAAATTTTAATGACGGACAAGAAGTCAAAACAGGTGATTTATTATATGAATTCTCATCCGTTTCAAAATCAATGACAGCAAGTACAAGCAAATTTACTAAGTGATACTTATAACCTTGAAGATGCTATAAAAGAAGAGGCAAGATATCATGCTTTATACGAGAAAAAGTCGTTTCAGAAGAGCAGTATTTACAGATGCTAACTAATATGAATATGCTTAGGGCTACCATGGAACGCGATAAAGCAATTATTGCAGACGCTAATTTACAAATCGAGTATTCAAAAATAGTAGCTCCTGTTGATGGTAAACTTATTGAGAGTAATGTGGATATAGGTGATTTAGTATTGCCGGATTTTGTGCATCTAGTAATTATCAATACTATCTCGCCCATTTATGTTAGCTTCTTCGTACCTGAAAAATATCTCGATCGTATTAATAAATCTCAAAAATCTAATGATTTAGCTTTGACGGTTAGAACCCGTAAGCGACCAAGAAATTACAGACGATGAGATCTTCTTTGTTGATAATTTGATTGATCCAAATGGCGGCACTATCAAAATTAAAGCAACACTACCTAACTAAAACGAAATATTATGGCTGGAACAGTGTGTTCATGTATCCCTAACGATTTACATCGAAAGAGGCTTTAATAGTTCCATCTAAAGCCATACAAACTAACGATCAAGGTCCTTATGTATTTGTTGTCGATCAAGATAATAAAGCCGTGGTCAAGAATATAGATATAGTGTTTTCTAATGATGATTTTATTGTTATTAAAAGCGGTATAGATGAGGGAGAAACGATAATCACCAACAGGCAGCTACGATTATCTAACGGAGCAGAGGTGAGTGTTAGGGAGGAGTAGTATCAAATCGTCATTGCGAGCAGGCGTCATTGCGAGGAAATTACAAAGTAATTGACGAGGCAATCTTAGGAGTTTGTCATTATTTCATGAGATTGCCACGCTTCTTACAGTCGCTCACAATGACGATATGTATGATGGAAAAAATCCATAAAACAGGGGAAAAATAATTGGGTATTTCAGAAATATTTATTAAGCATCCAGTTCTTGCTACTTTATTCATGGCAACTATTTTGCTGTTTGGAGCATTCGGCTATAGGCTATTACCGGTAAGCGTTTTACCTGATATCAACTGCCCGACTATTCAGGTTTCAGTAAGCTTGCCTGGAGCTAATCCTACTACTATGGCGTCTTCAGTTACATTACCACTTGAAAAGCAATTCTCGACGATATCAGATATTGACTCGATGAGTTCAGTTAATAGTAACGGTACTACTCAAATTACTTTGCAGTTTAATTTAGACCGAGATATAGATGCAGCGGCACAAGAAATACAAGCAGCTATAGAATGACTTACTTCCCCACTCATATCGTAAAGTAAACCCTACCGACGTACCTATATTTTCTTTATCTTTAACCTCTGATACTCTCCCCCTTATATACCGTGGACTATTACGCCAAAATAATTATAGCTGAGCGTTTATCTATGCTACCGGGTGTTGCACAGGTACAAGTTTACGACTCACAACAATATGCAACCCTATTAAAATGGCAGCAAATAATATAGGACTTGACCAAGTATTGATTGCTATATTTCTCTTTCTACATAACTGACGGTCCGTGATTATTCCGAGATGGAAAAAGGCGAAAGTAAAATAGCAGCATGTATTAACGGTACTAAGGAAATAGGGTTTACTATCGTCTTAAGGACTTTATCCCTAATGACGATATTCATCCCAATATTATTTATGAGCGGAATTTTAGGGAAGCTGCTGCACGAACTTGCAGTTGTTATTACTACCGCTATTTTACTCTCGGGAGTTATCTCGATAACTGTAACTCCTATGTTATGTAATGTGTTTTTGAGGGATTATCATTGCGAGGAACGTAGTGACGAAGCACTCTCAGGGCAACCAACCGAAATTGCCACGGCGTCTTTGACGCCTCGCAATGACGACCTACCACTAACCGAACAAACCTTTGAATATGTCAAACAAAAATATGGTAGCAGTCTAAAAACAGTAGTAGAGCATTCAAAAAAAACTACTATGCTTATATTTCTCTTAGTAATCATCGCAACGGCTTATTTATTTGGGAAAGTACACAAAGGCTTTATGCCTGATTCCAATACGGGACAAATCTTAGTTTTTACCGACACCGCTCAAACTATTTCTTTTGATGTAATGGTGTAAGAACAACAACAAGTAAGTGATGTATTACTTAAAAATCCTAATATAGATTCATTTTTTTGCCACAGGTGTTTTAGGTAGAAACTCTGCCGTAAATCAGGGTACGATTTTGATTAACTTAAAACCTCGTGATCAAAGAATAGGAGCTGACGCCGTTATAGATCAGTTACGTTCAAAACTAAATCATTTAGTAGTTTTAAAGGTATATATCCAGAACGTACCTACTATTACGCTCGACAGACAAGCAACCAAAAGCCAATATTAATATACTATGCAAGAACTCGATCAAAATGTGCTATTTAGCTTTGCACCGAAATTAAAGTATAAACTCACAAGGCTGCCAGGTTTTATTGGCGTAACTTCAGATTTACAAATAGCACAACCACAAACTTTATTGCAGATTGATAGATATAAGGCTGCAAAACTCGGTATATCAGTCGAGCATGTCCAGAATATCTTATATGCAGCTTACGGTGCTGAGCAGATTGCCACATTATATACCCCAACAGCTCAATATGACGTTATTTTAGAGCTAGATCCTAAATATCAAATAGATTCGTCAATGTTATCTTTAGTCAATATTAAATCCGCAAGCGGCAATTTAGTACTGCTAACTACCCTTGCTAAAATTGTTAATACTGTTATCCCGCTTAGTATTTCATATTTCGGGCAATTACCTTCAGTTACGGTATCATTTAACCTGCAAGATGAATATTCAATTAGTGATACCATTCCAAAAGTTAATCAAGCAATAAGAGAGTTACAAATGCCAGCTACGATTACGGGAAGCTTCCAAGGAACAGTTCAGGCATGTCAGTCATCTTTTCCCGATCTTGGCTTATTGCTTGGACTTGCCGTTATCGTTATTGACATCATCCTTGGCATGTTATATGCAAGTTTTGTGCATCCTATAACTATACTTTTAGGACTACCTACCGCTATATTTGGAGCATTACTTACTCTACTAATATTTAATAGCGAACTTGATATGTACGGATTTGTCGAACTTATAATGTAAATCGGTATAGTGAAGAAAAACGCTATCATGATTATCGATTTTGCCTTAGAACTTGAGAGAACTGGCAATAAATCTTCGCATGAAGCAATTTATGAAGCATGTATAATACGATTCAGACCGATTATGATGACTACCCTAGCTGCCTTAATGAGAGCTATGCCTATTGCTCTTGGAGTCAGAGCAACAGGAGCAGAGAGAAGATCACTAGGGCTTGCAGTAGTGGGAGCTTTACTCACATTGCAATTACTTACTCTTTACATCACACCGATAATTTGCCTATATTCAGAAACAGCTAAGAAATGGTTAAAGCATAGCAATTATAAAGCTGAAATTAGAAACTATCCGGAATTAAATTGAAAATCTTAATGTTGTTGTATGGCGCGAGAAACTCGTTCGGTGTTATACCGTGGCTTGACCACGGATATCCAGAAAAACAACTAAAAATACTAATAATATTAGTATTTTTAACCAGACCCCGTGGACAAACCACAGCGTGACCATGGTATCAAGTTTGTTCAGTATGCGGCGTCGTTTGCTCTTCTCCAGCAACCGTAATTTCATCACTATCATAATTAAATGTGTCAGTTGTAGAAGGAGTAGACGGTACAGGCAATGTGCTTACTAACTCAGAAGATTTTTGATCTAAATAGTCTCTTACTTCTCGAGCATCATTTTTATTACTTTCTTTTATATATGCTTCAGGAATATATGCCTTAATATATTCCATATCAGATGCGTTTTTTAATAAATAAGGTGATACAAATTCTAATATGTCCTTACCGCTTCTTTTATAATTAGCAAATGAGTAAGCAACACAAATACCGTAGTCATTTAATAAATGCTTGTGTCTTGTCTGTTGAATGTTGTTTTGTAGATTCCACAGCTCTTAAAGCATATAATACCTGTTCTCTTGTTGCTTGAATAGAAACATCATCTGAAGCCATGTAAGACTAGCAGTACTTGCTGAGAGTTTATTTTTCATAATATACCTATTAATAAATTTAACATATTTCTATATTCAAATATTAATTTTTATTAATAAATAATAAACCTATAGTGATAAATGTATTACATCAGAGATTGCTACATATATCTAAAGACTGGAGATTTCTGCTTTTAGCTAAGAATAGGCTTATTATATCGAATAAGCATTACTGCCGTTATCATCATCTTCACGGATAAATTTTTGCTTTACCTTAGAATTGTTATTATACGGCTTACTATTTTGTACCGGTGGATAATTTACAGGCTCATAATTTGTAATGGGCGGAGCATAATTTTGATTTACTACAGCATTTGGACAAGTATATTTTGATATATCACGCTTAGTTTCTCTAAGCATAGCTTTTATCTGATTTAATTCCTCTTGTATCTTTTTTTCTTTATCGCTATCATCTTTTCTAACCTTTTTATTCGCTCTACTGAAAGTCATAGCATCATCGGGTTCAACGAAGCCGGCTTCTGCTTTTTGCCTTGCTATATCCCTTTTAATCATCTTAAGATACATTTCACGATTTCTCTTTACAGGATCGATTCTTTCTCCTCTTAAAGGACTATCGCTATCATAGTCATCATCATCGTCGTTATCATAATCAAGATTATCTTCTACTATATTCTTTTTAGCCAAAGTAATATATTTATTATTATATACAGGTTTTCTCTTGCCGCCTTTAGCACCTTTGCTATCAACCAATCTGTTATTTGCTGATCTTTGAAAATAGCTTCTAAAATTATCTGTACAAGCCGAAAGTAAAAACATTCCTAAAAATAATATTATAATTTTTTTTAACATATATTTATTCCAAAACTTTTATTAGACTTTCTGCATAACTTGCTTCTAAGGGTAATTTGTGCGTCAATCCGGTACTCGAATCCTCACGTACCAAAGCGTACGCTGCGGTGCTGTATTCCGTGTCTCCTATAAATTCCTCCTTATTAGCTAAGTTGTACAGGAAGTCTATTATGATTAATGCCACATAATAGCCAAACTTGCAAGGATAAAGAGCCGAACTGCTATGTACTTAATTAAATTATTGTTATTCTGAGGTATTTTTGGCCTTATTGTATGTCTTCCACCTTGTCATTGCAAGCGACTAAAAGGAACGTGGCAATCTCAGGACTTTAGCACGAGATTGCTTCGTCAAAACTTACAGTTTTTCCTCACAATGATGGAAAACAAAATCTAAATTACCTCTTCTATCAGGTTACTTAATAGCTTATGCCCTTCTTTTCTTCTTTTCAATAAATTTTGTGAAGCATCCTCTAATATTTTTGGATTACTTATCAAATCGAATATTTTATCTGCTAATTTTCCTGCCGAAATATTATTCTGCTCTAAACACCATCCTGTTTTTTTATCTTCCAATAATTGTGCATTATAATATTGATGATTATCCGCAGCACTAGGCAGTGGAATAAAGATTGCCGGCAATCCTATATAGGTCAATTCTTCTATAGTAGATGCCCCTGCTCTTGAAATCACTAAGTCGGCTTCTTTATATTGCAATGCCATATTATCAAAAAATTCAGCAAATTTATAAGTAATGTTTAATTTCGAGTATATATCTTTTATTTTTACTTGATCATCTAATGCTGCTTGCTGGATTATATTTAATTCAAGACTTGGCTGTTTTTGCATCAAAATTTGAATACTTACAGGTATCAGCTCTGAAAATAGCTTAGCTCCTTGACTACCGCCAAAGATGAATATTGTAAAAAGCTTGTCATTCCGTGGCGTGACCACGGAGTCCAGTGCTTTTATTAAAGACTTTTTGGCCCTCGTGGTCAAGCCACGGGACGACATTTCTATAACTTTTAATTCCCTAATATTCTCTCTAACTACCCCACCGGTAACTACTATTTTACTTTTTGCAAATTCCGGTAAATTCTTTATTTTGTCATAAGAAATAGCTATCTTTTTAGCAAAGCTTGCAAAAAATTTATTAACTTTTCCAAGGTAAGAATTCTGTTCATGAATTATAATCGGTACTCTTAAAAAAATTGCCGCAAACATTGGAGCTATAACAGGATAACCGCCAAACCCTACAGTGACGGAAGGCTTCATATTATATAATAATTTAATAGCCTTTAAAACTGCAATTGATAACCTAGGTAAAAACAAGAAAATATTACCTGAGCGTTTTAAATCTAGGATATGAAAAATTACTTTCATATCCTGCTTTATATATTGTTTGCATCTTAAATCAGTAATAAAATGCACTTCATAGCCACGTTTGATTAATTCTTCTCCAAGAGCAACTGCCGAAAAAAAATGTCCCCCCGTCCCTCCTGCTACCAAAATGATTTTTTTCATATTTCAATATTACGAATTTTGTACGAATTTAACGGCGTTCGGTGTCTTGTAAAGCCAAGAAGCATACCGGTAGCGATAGCTATTGCAAGCGTTGAAGAACCACCATAACTAATAAACGGTAATGTCATACCTTTAGTAGGAAATAAATGTAAAGTCACGCCCATATTAATTATTGCCTGAAGCCCCAATTGTGCAATTATACCGCTAGCAGCAAATTGTACAAACTTATCTGTTTCGTTTAATAACTTAATAAGACTTCTTAATACTATAAAAGCAAATATACCTATAACAATAAGGCAAATAATAGCTCCAAACTCCTCACCTGCTACAGCAAAAATAAAATCCGTATGCGAGTCGGGTAGTACCTGCTTTACTGCCCCCTCTCCTGGACCTCGTCCATATAACCCGCCATGCTCAAAAGCCTTAAGAGACTTACTAACTTGATAATTCTCGCTACTATCTGAATCTAAAAACGAATTAATTCTTTGCGTTACGTGTGGTAACCAAAAATAAGCAATCGTTACTCCTATCATTCCTAAAAAACCTGCTAAAACAATCCAAAATATTGGCATACCCGCAATAAACAGTTGAATACCGAAAACTGCCGTAATCATTACAAGCATTCCAAAATCCGGCTGAATAATTAAGAGAATAGCAACAATAGAATAAAGTATTACACAAATCGTAAAACTTGGAAAATCATCATTAAATTTTATCGATAATATCCAGCCCGTAACAACTGCAAAAAACGGTTTGATAAATTCCGAAGGTTGAATAGATAGACCTAGAATATTAATCCATCGCACTGCGCCTTTTACTTCATAGCCAAAAAATTTAACTGCTATTAATAACACTATACTAGCAATAAATCCAACTATTGCAAAACGCCTTAACCATTTTTTATTAAGACATGAAAATAATAATATAAGTCCTGAAGCGGCAGCTAAATAAAATATTTGTCTAGATGCAAAATAACTTTCTTCAAGACCTATTCTACTTGCTACTGCTGAACCTGAGGTAGTAACAAGCATTAGACTAAAAGCAAATAAGATAATTAAAGAAATTATTATTTGCCTATCGGTACTCCGCCACCATAATTTTATAAAGTTATTAGATATTTCGTTATTCATATTATAGTTATTCAATTATGGCTATATTTATAATGTTATTGGCATGGATTGGAAAATACCCTCGATGTCCCTTCGTGGCTTGTGACCACGGTATCCAGAAAAACAATAAAAAATACTAATATTATTTATAGTATTTTTAACTAGACCCTGTGGTCAAGCCACGGGGGGACAGGATACTATACAATTTTATAAACAACTCGCCACGCTCTTCAAAATTTTTAAACTGATCATATGAGCTACAACTAGGTGCTAACAAGATATTTTTTACCTCCGCGTTATCACTTACTGCATCCTTATAAGCAAGATCAAAAGCCTGCTCAAGATTATCACATATTACAAAATCTACTATATTCTTAGCAGTATTTGCAAACATTTCTTTAGCTTGGCCATAAAAATAAGCTTTCTTAATTTGACTGAAATAAGGCTTTATTTCCTCAATACCACCCTCTTTAGGGATTCCTCCCGCAAGCCAGTAAATATTATCGAGTGCTTTAATTGATTGCACGGCAGATATGGCATTTGTCGCTTTACTATCATTATAAAAACTTATATTATTTATACTACCGATATACTGCATTCTATGAGGTAAACTTTGAAAACTACTTATAGATTCAAGTATTTTTTTAGGTTCTACTCCTATTATTTTAGCGACTGCATAACTTGCTGCAATATTCTCACAATTATGCACTCCTTGCAGGTTTTTATTAAAAGGTAAAGCATAATGCATAAAGCTTGATACAAGCGAATTTTGTAGGTCTCGCCTGTGCTCACGTATTTTTATACGCTTCGCAGACTCACCTTGAAATTCATCTTGTCTAAAACTTTCTGAATTACGCTGTAATTCAAAACTGATATCATCAAAAAAATTAGCGCTAATTTTATCATCAACTACTGAAACACCGTTTTCAAGAATTTTAGTAACCGAAAAAGGAATTAGCTTTATACGCTGCTCTTGCTGCAATTTTATAAAGACTTCATGACAATAATCATTATCGATATTAATTACTGCATAACTCTCTTGATCCATTCGATCAAAGATCTTAGATTTTGCTGCAATATAGCAGGTCATATCCTGATGTCTATCTAAATGGTCAGGAGTTATATTAAGAAGCACGGCTATTTTAGCTGTAAAGGTTTTTACTAGATCTAGCTGAAAAGAAGACAATTCAAGTACATATCCATCCTTACTAGCTTTAGCTTGCAAAGCAGAAACTCCAATATTACCGGCAACCGGATAGTCTAAACCGCTACTATTTAAGATATGGCTTATTAAAGCAGTAGTAGTACTTTTACCGTTTGTACCGGTTATAGCTATAAATTTTAAGTTTTTTGATTTTGCAAATAATAAGTCTATATCGGAAATGATTGGAATATCAAAATTTTTTGCAATATTGACTATCTCATGCGTTAAAGGAACTCCAGGACTTAAGACAATTGTATCTAAATTTTGCCATCTTAAATCAGATAAAGCAGCGATAGCTGTTTTACTATATAATTCTTCAAATATATCTCTATTTGCTTTTAAATCATCATAAACAATTACATCATATTTATTTCGCAATTCCTCGTAAACCGATATACCAGTTTTACCAAGCCCAAAAACACCTATTTTTTGTTTTGTATGAGAATTCATGAATTAATTTGAAAGAACATTGCAGTCTTAGTATTCAAGAACAGGTATATTCATGTCCTGCATTAATGCTTGTTCACCTTTATTAAATTCACCTTGTCCTTTTACATTACTGTAAGTTGTTTTGCCATGCCTAGGATCAGGTAAATAATAATGAGGAGGAACTTCTAGTGCTTTAGCACGCTGTACTTGATACTCATTAGGGCCAGCTGTTGATATACCTACAGTTTCTTTTAACTTTTTACTACAAGCAGAAGTAATTAATAAAACAGTAAATAATAAAAAAACCTTTTTCACTTAAACACCTATAAATTAAAATTATATTAGACTCCTTGCAAAATGAACCTCTATAGGTAATTTGTATGTCAATCCGGTACTCGAATCCTCACGTAGGTCTAATACGCTACAGTTCTATGTCCCGTGTTTCCTTCAAATTCCTATCTATAAGTTTAATTTTGCAAGGAGTCTATTTTATCGTTACCACCCTTATCGGTATTACAAAATTTTTTAGCCATAGCTTCAATTTGAGCATTATCATAATTCCCTTTAGCCTTTTCTTCAATAACTTTTTTAGTACTATAATAATCTTCTATCAAGATAATTACTCCTATTGTAATAAAGCAATCAGCCAAATTAAATACGGGGAAGCTATAATTCTGATAATGAAAATGGATGAAGTCAAAAACTGCTCCTCTAAAAAATCTATCAATTAGATTACCAACAGCTCCGCCGATTACAAAGCTATAACCGGCAAAGCTTCCGATCGTTTTTGAACGTATCATCAAATAATATAAATAACAGACAATAATCGTGTTCGTTATTAAGAAAATAGCATTGCTATATTGATAATATTCACGCATTAGGCCAAAGCTAATACCGTAATTCCAAGTATAAACCATATTTAAGAAAGAAGTAACATTAAGCATTAAGCCCGGTTTCCATCTCAAACTATCAATAAACCACCATTTACTTAACTGATCAATAATCACTAAGGTTATCATTATACGACTACTACGAGCAAATGTGAGATATAGTTTCTTTATTAGTGGAAGCATAATTGTAAATGTCATTCCTACAAAAGCAGGAATCCAGAAAAAAAATAACCTTAATATTATACAAAATTATATATTTGATAAAATAAACCTATAAAAAACAAGTCTTTTATAGCGTTTACTAGATTCCCGCTTTCACGGGAATGACATAAGAGTCGTACAACATAAAGTTGATTACGGCATGATAAGGATCCACTCTACAATGAAACGGTGGCTGCTTTATCAGCTTGCAATTCCTTATCAAGCTTAACACTTAAAGTTTTTATTTCTTTTTTAAATTGTTTAAATTTCTCTAAATTTTTTCCGTTTAATTCTATACCCGGTGTTGTTTTAACTGACATCGGATTAACATGTTTGCCATCAATTTTAACTTCATAATGTAAATGTGGAGCTGTAGCTCTGCCGGTACTTCCAACATATGCAATAATTTGTCCTTGTTTTACGATACTTCCCACTTTTAAATTTTTTGCAAAATTCGAAGCATGCGCATAAGCAGTAGATAGCGTACCACTATGTTTTACCTGAATAAATTTTCCATAACCCGACTTCCAACCTATTTCTGTTATAACTCCGTTTCCTGCGGAATATATAGGCGCACCGGTTGGAGCTGCAAAGTCAACCCCCTTATGCATTTTAGTATAACCGAGTATCGGATGCTTTCTATTACCGTAATGTGAAGAAACTTTTATAACTTTTAGCGGAGTTTTAAGTAAGTTGCTTTTTACGCTCTTACCGTCTTCGGAAAAAAATGCATAATTATTTGCGCTATTGTCATGAGGATAACGATATATATTATATTCTTTCCCTGAAAGATTTAATGAAACATATAAAACTTTACCGTGGTGGGAAAATTTACCGTCTTCTGTTACGTATTGTTCTGTTATTACGGTTACAGTATCACCGCTTTTTATTTGACGCTGAAAATCGATTTGATAAGCATAAGCATTAATTAACTCTATTGTACTGTTATCCGATAAGCCCAATCTTTTAAGAGCTGACATAAAATTTGCTTCAATACTTACCGACGATTTAGCAACTTTTTTACTTAAAGGTACTACAATTTCTTCAACTTTAAAATTATCACCTTCTCTAATTACTTCAATAGTTTTTAGCTTATCGATAATTATAACGATTTTATTTAAGAATACTACCTCTGAGGTTAAATCTTCATCCTCGTTTTCGGTAATTTTTGTTTCATATTCAAAAATAATTTGCTGCCCTATTTTAAGAGCAGAAGATAATTTTCCCTCTTTTATTAAACTTACAATCTTGTCTATTTCATTTTTAGGGATATGTTGTTTTATCAAAATTGACTTTATAGTATCACCTTTTTTTACTACTACTTCTTTAAATGAAATTGTTTCTTCTTCACTAATATCAGGTTGTACTAAAGTTATGGATAAAGTGTCGTTAACATAATTATTAACGGCAAAAGAGACAAAAACAACTAATCCTACAAATAATAATAAGGAGGCGAAGGTGAGGATTTTCCTGAGACGTGCACTAATAAAAGATGATGGTAATATACCATTAAAATCATAAGATAGCGCGGTATCATTCATTAAAATTGCTCTGAAGATTATTTGAATCAATTTTTCACTACTAAACTACTAACAATAATATGAACTATATACAAACAAATTACAATAGAAATATTGTAAAATTTTTTATTTCTGTCTTTATTAGTTTTTTTATTGATTAAAATCTAATTTAAGTTAATTTTCATTAACTTAATATAGATAAATATTATGCCTAGATTTTTCCTATTTTTATTAATTTTTATAAATCTTATGTCCTGCTCATCTAGCCACAATACTGTTAAATTATCCAAAATAGAATATTAAATAAAAACTGTCCTATAAATAGTAAAATAGTTCTTCTAGTAGGCGGTTGTTTTGATTTATTACATTACGGTCATATAGAATTTCTATGCCAAGCTAAAAAACACGGTAAATACTTAATCGTTGCTTTAGAGCCGAATAAAACAATTATTAAATATAGAAAACGTCAACCTATCCATAATCAATTTACAACAAGCAAAAATTTTCAGTTCTTTCACATTTGTTAATAAAGTACTTATATTACCTAAACTAAAAGATTTTAATGATTATGCTCGGTTAGTGCAAAATATTTGTCCTTCTGTAATCGCCGTAACAAAGCATGATCCTCAGTTAATAAATAAATTCAAGCAAAATTAATAAATGCGAAAGTAATAGAAGTTATTGACTTACTGCAACATCCTAATATAGGTACACTTTCTAGTTCAAATATTATTTAAAATATGTAGTTTTACAAAAATTTATCGATTTTTACTTTAATAAAACTGTATATCCATTTATATTAAATATAAATAACTTTATATGTGCTATGAAAAATATTATTAGATATCTTTCTAAACCAGCTTATAGAGAGGAATTTAAAGGAGACACTTCCCCTCGAACCACAGCGTACACTTTAGTACGTGAGGATTCGAGTACCGGATCGACGTATAAATTACCTCCAAACGCGAAATTTGGGAAGATGTTTATTGCTTTAATTTGTTTTTTGATTGTTAGTAGTAATTGCTTTGCTTCCGAGCCGTTACCTTGGCAAGTAACGTTCCAGCCGCCGGCAAGTCCGATTATGGAGGAATTACATCATTTTCATAATTTTCTGCTTTACATCTCAACAGCTATTGTTTTATTTGTTACTGGATTACTTGGCTTTGTATGCATAAGATTTAATGCAAAAAATAATCCCGTACCGGCAAAATTTTCACATAATGTTTTACTAGAAATAATTTGGACTGTAATACCTATAATAATTTTAGTTATTATTGCAGTGCCGTCTTTTAAAATATTGCGTCATGCCGAAAAAATACCCGAAACGGATTTAACTATTAAAGTAGTAGGCTATCAATGGTATTGGCATTATATATATCCTGATCATGATAATTTAGAATTTGATAGCGTAATGATCTCTGATGAGAATTTAAAACCTAACCAAAAAAGATTATTAGATGTTGATAATCGAATTGTTATCCCTGAAAATGCTACCGTAAGGTTTCTCATTACCGCAGGTGACGTAATACATAGTTTTGCCGTTCCATCACTTGGGTTTAAAATAGACGCAGTCCCAGGCAGAATAAACGAAACTTGGACAAGAGTAGCTAAAAAAGGCGTATATTACGGGCAATGCTCTGAACTATGCGGCATCCATCACGGCTTCATGCCGATTGCTATAGAAGTAGTAAGTCAAGAGGATTTCGACAATTGGATTGCAAGCAAGAATAAAACTGCTATGAATGGCAAGCAGCCAAAATTGGCAGCTAACTAATTATATTTAGAAGTTCTATGGAAAATTATAATACAAAAATATCTGAACTAGATAAATTACTAAACGATATAACCGATATCAAGAAATTATTAAGTAGTGATGATTCAGCAGGTAAAGAAGCATGATAATTTATAACGAAAGTATTTTATAAACTAAAACTATTACTTTAAATTTTTTAATATATGACTAACCACAATAACCCTTATTCTCATCTTTTTCCTAGACAAGCGAAAGAAACGATATTTTTAAAACATTTTATCCATAATCCAAATATTAATAGTTGGAGATTACACTTATTACAATGACGCTACACCCTGAGAAATTTGAATATGAAAATGTTAGAGGAGCTTATTTTGTTAAATTGATTATAGGAAAATTTTGTGCTATTGCTATGGGTACTAGTATAATATTGTAGTATAGTATTGTTGTCGGTAATCCTGCAAAGATAGTACGCTATAGATTCCCTGATGAAATAGTTGAGCAATTACTTGAAATTAAATTGTGGGATTGGGATTATGATAAAATCACTCGGAATATTCCAGCAATTGTTGGAGCAGATATCGAAAAATTAAAACAGGCAGAATAATAATTATGGATATAACTACTAACGAAATTTATCACGATGACCATCACACCCCACACGGTTGGAGGCGATGGCTTTTTTCTACCAATCACAAAGATATCGGCATTATGTATATCATATTTGCCGTTTTTGCCGGAATTGTCGGAGGTTTGTTCTCACTGCTTTTTAGGTTAGAGCTTGCAATGCCCGGCGGCACTTTCTTAAATCATGATTTCCAGCTATATAACGTGCTTATCACAGCACATGCGGTTATTATGGTATTCTTTATGATTATGCCGGCTTTGTTCGGTGGCTTTGGTAACTATTTCGTACCTCTGTTAATAGGGGCTCCCGATATGGCATTTCCACGCCTTAACAATATCAGTTTTTGGCTACTAGTTCCTGCTTTTCTTTTACTTATGGGATCAGCTTTTTTTGATGGTGGGCCGGGAACAGGCTGGACGCTCTACCCTCCTTTAAGTAATTTAAGCGGTCACCCCGGTGTAGCCGTTGATATGGCTATTTTCAGTTTACATTTAACCGGTCTATCGTCAATCCTTGGATCAATTAACTTAATCGTTACTATCTTTAATATGAGAGCTCCAGGAATGGGGCTTTTCAAGATGCCGTTATTCGTTTGGTCTATTTTAGTTACCGCATTTCTAATAATTCTTGCTATGCCGGTACTTGGTGGAGCTATTACTATGCTACTTACAGATCGTAATTTTGGAACTACTTTCTTTAAGACTGACGGCGGCGGTGATCCTGTATTATTTCAGCATCTATTTTGGTTTTTTGGTCATCCTGAAGTATATATCGTAATACTTCCAGGCTTTGGTATAGTAAGTCAAGTTATTTCAACTTTTTCACGCAAACCTATATTCGGTTATCAAGGTATGGTCGGGGCTATGGTGATAATAGGCTTTGTTGGATTTATTGTATGGGCTCACCATATGTTTACTGTTGGGCTTTCTTATAATGCACTTATATATTTCACTGCCGGAACGATGATTATAGCAGTTCCGACGGGTATTAAAATATTTAGCTGGATAGCAACTATGTGGGGCGGTTCGATTACATTCCCAACTCCTATGCTATTTTCGATAGGATTTATTATATTATTCACGATCGGCGGCGTAACCGGCATAATCCTATCAAACTCGGCACTTGATAGAGTTCTGCACGATACATATTATGTTGTTGCACATTTCCATTATACGATGTCGCTCGGTGCTTTATTTACGGCATTTGCAGGCTTTTATTATTGGTTTGGCAAAATATCTGGTAAACAATATCCGGACATTTTAGGCAAAATTCATTTTTGGATTACCTTTATAGGCGTTAATTTAACTTTTTTTCCACAGCATTTCTTAGGTCTTGCGGGCATGCCAAGAAGAATACCGGACTACCCTGAAGCTTTCGCCGGCTGGAATATGGTTTCGTCAATAGGAGCAGGTATTTCTATGTTTGCTGCCCTTTATTTTGTATTTATCGTTTTCTATACGCTAAAATACGGCAAAGATTGTCCAAACAATCCTTGGGGAGAAGGAGCAGACACATTAGAGTGGACACTTACCTCACCACCGCCGTTTCATACTTTTGAAACACCACTGCATATTGAAGGGTAATAGTGGCTTTGCTGCGTGGATGCCAAGTCATCATTGCGAGGAGCTGCGTTAGCAACAACGTGGCAATCTCATCAGATAATAAAAAACTCCTAAGATTGCCACATCAGCATAAATGCTGGCTTGCAATGACGGGACCTTTATGAACCGTCTGGTACTATGAAGAATGACATAGCTGACAGAAAAATAATAAAATAATAATAAAATGTATAAAAAACCGATAATAGGTGTTACACCTGATTTAGCTCAAAATTGTGAAAAATATACTTACGCTGCTTTTCCATGGTACGCCTTGCGAAGAAACTATACCGATGCGATTATTGCAGCCGGTGGTGTACCGCTATTATTACCTTATCAAAGTGATACAGTAAATCAGCTTATGGAACTTGTTGATGGTGTTGTAATGCCAGGCGGTGATGAGGACATACATCCTAAATTTTATGAGCCGGAACATGCTACAGATGTAGTAGTTTCCAATGAAGAACGTGATAATTTTGAGATATTAGTTTTAAAGAAAGCATTAGAGAAAGATATTCCGGTTTTAGGAATATGCAGAGGCATGCAGTTATTAAACGTTATTTTTAAGGGTACGCTTATTAAACATATTCCTGATTATATTGAAACTGTAATTAATCATACACAACATTCACCTAAAAACATCGTTTCGCATGCAATTAATATAGAAGCGAATACTAAACTTGCTAAAATAGCTAATAATCAGCTACAAACTATGGTTAATTCGACTCATCACCAGGCTGCTAAACAACTTGGTAATGATCTTATTGTATCTGCAAAAGCAGAAGACGGTATAATTGAAGCCATTGAATCAACGAAACATAAATTTGTTATCGGCGTTCAATGGCATCCTGAATATCTTAATGATAATGGAATAGATTTAGAATTATTTAAAGAATTCATAAAAGTTAGTAAGTAAATTTAGTTTTTAACATCATTAGATGAACATATTACAAACGCTTTATTATATTCATATCCAAGCAGCCAACAACATACGGAATTTTTAGAGCGTTCATATACGAAAGTAGAACCTCCACCATTGTCTTCTAGTTGATACTAACCAAAAATTACAGGTCCACATTGTTCTTGCCAAGCAATTGAATATTTTACCCGATTATCTTGCACATCCCATTGTTATAAACAGCCGCTAATAATACAATTCATTTCAGTGACAAATAGTTTAACCAATTTTTGCATTACCAAATATGCTTGTTGTTCTACTTGTATATTATTACAATAAGCAATATGTGAGTTTAAATTATTAGCATAAGCTCGTAATGTTATAGAGACTATAATATTAAATAATATAATAAAAATTTTCATACCTTATTAAGTATTATATATTGTACTATATTATCATTTTAAATAAGATTTCGGACCTTTGATCTGCTATATTATCGTCAAAAACATTATTTATGACTGCTGATTATTCTTTTTTAAAAAGTTTTGCTGAGTATATCATTGATAAATTAGGTAAAGGTACAGAAGTGCAAATAATATTGCCTAATAATTTCTCATGCCTAGAATTAAAGAAGATTTTAACCGATAAATATAAAATTAAATTACCTATCATTATTCCTTTTAATTCTCTTATTGCAAAAAAAAATAATTCGGATTATATATCTAAAATAGAAGAATTACTTATTTTATCATCCATTATCATCAAATATAAAGAATTACCTTTTAATAAAAATGAATCATTAAAAGCTGCAGAACTTTTAAGAAAATTGTTTAATGATCTTATAATCAATAATATCGATATAAAATTAATTGAAGTCTATAACAATTCTAACTATTGGCAAAAGATTTATAAATTTCTAGAATATTGCTTCTTAAGATGGCAAGAAGAAATATCGTTTACTCAAAAACAAACTAAAGCAGTTTATAAATTAAAGCTATTACAAGAAGAAATAATAAAAATAAAAAAGAGACATACGCAGGTAATACTCGCCGGAATATTCAAGCCTAATGTTTTTTTAAAAAGATTTGAAGAAGAATTAAAGGATTACATAATTCACTATAATCATGCCTCCAAACAGATTAGCGATGGTATATCTTATTATGAACCTAATGACATTTATGAAGAAACTAAACAAATAGCTTATATATGTAGCCGTAATAAAGACAGACGGATTGCAATCGTTACAAATAATAATAAGCTTAAAAGAGTGTATTGTAATTTTTTAGACAAATATGAAGATCTACTAGGTAATGACTTAAGGCTTACTAATATAGGTGAATTACTAACTTCCATTATTAAAATATTATGTAATAATTTTGATTTAAAACTTCTATTTTTATTACTTAAAAATCCTTTAATTAACTGCCCTATTGTGCAGCAGTTAGAGTTAATGCTATCTAATAAAAACCGTTTTATATCCTCACCAAAATATTTATTGCAATTACAATTTGATAATGAGGATATAAGAGAGTATTGCCATAACTTAATAGATATTTTATTTACCGATACTCCACATAATATACAAGCTATTCTAATCTTAACTAAAGAAATAACTGAAAAACTTTTGCCTACCATTTGGGACAAAGAAGGAGGAGCAGAACTACTTGAGTTTTTAACAAATTTAACCGCATATAGTAAATATATAAATTCAATGGATAAAAAGGATTTTCCTAAAATTTTTTCTTTTTTACTTTCTAATATCAAATATTACAAAAATACCAATGCTGCTAGTATTATTATAGGACGGCCTGAAGATTTAGCATTATGTGAATTTGACTTAATTATATTACCGCATTTTAATAATGGACACTGGACACTCAGTGCTAAAGCTCACCCATGGCTTAGCAAGAAAGCCCTGCAGATACTAAATATAGATTACGATGAAATCGCCCCTACTCTATATTCAGATTACTTCAATTTATTTCTACAAAATAAACAAATAGTTATACTGAATGCTAAAAAATATGATGGGAAATTGTCAGTGCCGAGTAATTTATTTTTGAAGCTAGAAAAAGATTCTGTGTCACCCCGTGACTTGATCACGGGATCCAGTAATTATATGGATACCGTGGTCAAACCACGGTATGACAAGAGTATTAAGATCCACAGCCCCTCTTTCCCAACCACCTTGTCAGTAACCGAAATAGAAACATTAATAAGAAACCCATACGGTTTTTATGCTAAGAAAATTCTTGGACTATGTAAAAAAGATCATATATGGAAAGAGCCTAAAATATCGGATTTCGGTAATTTGATTCATAAAGTTTTAGAGGAATATTCTAAAAATTACGATACACAATATATTAATTTAAATTTGCTTGATAAACAAAATGCTTTAATAAATATCGGTAATCATATTTTATATAGCACTATTTTACCAAGCTACACAAAAAAAACTTGGCAAATAAAACTCACAGCTTTCAGCAAAGCTTTTGTTTTATTTGATATAGAACGCCGAAAAAACTGTAAAGAAATCTATTTTGAAACTAAAGGGGAGTTACGGCTAAATATTGTAGGTCAAGATATAAAAATAATCGGTATAGCTGACCGAATTGAAATAAGTAAATCAAACAATATAACTATACTAGATTATAAGACCGGTACTATTCCGACTAAGAAAGAAATAGAGCTCGGACTTTCTCCGCAACTTATCATAGAAAGTTTGATGTTACTAGAAAACGGATTTACGAAATGTAATTCTCTGTCCCTTTTATGTCATCCCCAGCCCCTTTTGTGTTATGCCCACGAAAGCGGGAATCCAGTTATGAATAACAATATTACTATCGCCTACGTAAAAATAACTAGTACTGAACCTTATGTGCACACAACGGAAATAACTTTAAGCATCGAGACTTTAAATAGACATAAAGCAGGATTAGTAAAATTACTTGAACATTATATTACAAATAAATTCTTTTCTTATGATTTGAATTTATCAAAGTATAATGATTATTTGCATTTGAGTCGATAGGCTAATCATGTCATTCCTAGCAGGTGCATGGGTGTCAACTTAAGACTCGATGTCATTCCCGCGTAGGCAGGAATCCAGTATTTTAAAACTTTTTTTAAAGCTCGATTTATCTCGCTTTACCCTAGATTCCCGCCTACGCGGGAATGACATAAACAAACCATGCAACAAGGCTTCCAGTCGCTCGCAATAGTGCTTATAACCCCATCACTAACTTAAATTCTTCACTTTTAATAATCTTACTATTCGTATTATAAATAATCGGATCGTTAATTTTTTCATGACCAAATCTATTTGTTTTAAATACCGGTATATCTAAACTATCTGCAAAATTACGAAGCACTAACATTGTAGCATCAAGATCTTTACCAAATGAACCAAATATTATCGCCTTAACATCCTCAAGTAACCCTGCTTGCTTTAAGTGTAAAAGCTCACGATCTAATCTAAAAGGAGCTACATTCACATCTTCTAAAAAAAGAATTTTGCCCTTAGTCTTTATTTGCCAACTCGTTCCTATACTAGTCTGCACCATAGTTAAGTTACCGCCTGTTAGTTTGCCGTTAACAAGATCACTTGATTTTGCTATATCGTTAAGAGGCACTAAATTATCTATAGTAACCTGCTTTACTTTACCTTTTAATATTTCAGCAAGCTTGGTAAAATTACCTTGATCTTGTTCCGGCTTTAAGAGATCGGCTATATTACTGCCGTGAATAGTTTTCCAGCCCCATTCTTGTGATAGAAAAAGATGTAACGCCGTTATATCGCTATATCCTATAAAGAATTTCTCTTTATTTGGTTTTGATAGCTTTAGTAAATCGGGAATTATTCTCGCAGAGCCGTAACCACCTCGTAAACTCCATACTATATTATCAGACTCATCAAATAATGCATCCCGCAGACAATTAAATCTTACTTCATCGTTACTTGCAAGAAAGGGTAGCTTACCTTTAGCAAAACACTTAGAAGAAATTTGTAAATTTAGTCCATTAATATTTTTTAAATCCGACAAGGTTTTATTATCCGCTCCTGTTGCCGGAGCAACAATAGTAATAGAGATATTTTTTAGACTATGACCAGCAGAAAAAGTTGATATTGAAAAAAATAATATTATTAGTAAAAATATCTTTTTAAGAATCATGAATATAACTGATAGGTATTGTTATATGAACAGGTAAATTCTACCATGTCATACCGTGGCTTGACCACAGCATCTAGTCTTTATTTTATTTTTTCTAATACCGTGGACAAGCCATACTATGACAGAGACAAGCATTGGATTCCCATTTTAGCTATGGATGACATAAAAGGGAACAGAAATGACATAGAAAATGCGCATAATCTTAAGAAACTATTCTAAACAAAAAGCAGCATCATCACCGGTAAGCTCTACTGCTTTAGCCTTGATTTGGTCAATAGTAAGGCCACTATATTCTACAAACCAACCTAATACAGTATCGTCCTGACCAAAAAAATTAATGTTCTTAACAACAGTTGCTTTATCTAAATTACCTTTCCTCATATCATATACAAGCTTTAATGCTTCTTTTTGTGCTGGTAGTTCATGAGTATTAGATAGTGCTAAAGTCTTTACTTGTTCTCCAAGTTTATTCGCTAAAACCTCTAATATTTCATTATCTTCAGATTTATCAGTTGAATTTTTGCTTATTCT
Organism: Candidatus Rickettsia kotlanii; assembly: GCA_030295365.1. Taxonomy (GTDB): domain Bacteria; phylum Pseudomonadota; class Alphaproteobacteria; order Rickettsiales; family Rickettsiaceae; genus Rickettsia; species Rickettsia kotlanii. The sequence goes on along the minus strand of AP027062.1, from coordinate 908,958 downwards.
AAGGTTTTCTATTGTAGGTTCAACAAGCTTTGTCCATAGCTGGTCAGTTGAACTACAATTACAATCGGCTAGATATTTTCTACCTTCTTCTCCAGTTTTTACAGCATTATCAAAAAACTCTTTAACTATCCACGTATTGTTAAATTTGTTATAAGCAGCTTTTATGAATAGTTCTAAATTATTAGAACCTAAATCTAAGAATTTTTGTTTAAGGTCCATCGGGATATGACTTTTTGTATCTAGCCATGTTTGCATTCCTGATAATATTTCTGATATTACCTTATTAAGGTCTTGTGTCGGTACAGTAATATTATTACTCTTCATAGTAGCCTCAAGTGCATTTTTAGTACTAGCATCCAAGTTAGATACTAAGTTTTCATATTGGGCTGGGTTACTTTTAGCTTCTTTTAAAATGCTTACTATTTTCTTAAATCTTAGTACTATTTCTGAATGGCTACCCGTAGTGCTTGTCATCCAATCCCATTTAAAATATTCAAACCCGCCGGTAGCATGATTTTGGATTCCAACATGTGCAAATTTGTGGTCATATCTAATGCCGATTACATTAAGATCGTCTTTATATTTCTTTACTTGAATATCGGTATCATTACGCTGTTTTTTAAAGTATTGCTCTAATTTTTTCATACTCTCCTCCTTAATTCATATTTTTAATTAGTGTCCACCATGTTATACTTATGTGTTACTATATGTCAAAATAAAGTACTAATAGAAATTAACTTTTTGCTATATCACCAGTATGTAAGTCACGCTTAAAGTACAAACTACTATTCTTATTTAAGATTATCCGATAAATCTGAACATTTTCAAGTACTCTTTGCACGTAATCTCTTGTTTCTCGATAAGGTATAAGTTCTATCCAGTCAATAACTTTTCTTGTATCTTTTATATCCCTTGGATCACCAAACCTATCTATCCATTTTACTACATTATGACTTCCGGCATTGTAAGAAGCAATGGATAGAATATAAGAACCTTTATGATCATCTAATAATTTTTTGAAATGATGCGAACCAAGTTTAATATTATATACCGGATTTCTAGTTAAGTCTGCTACATTACATTTAACATTTATGGATCTTGCGGTATCACAAGCAGTATCTTTAATAAGTTGCATGAGACCCATAGCATTTGCATAACTTACTGCTTTATGATCAAAAACCGATTCTTGTCTAATTATTCCATAAATTAAATGAGGTGGGATAGGCAAACCTACTAGATTATAAGGCGTTGGAAAAGCACAATCCGGAATAAAAGCATTATTTTGGGCGGCAATTTTTGCCACCTCAACCATATGATTAGTATTATTACTTGCTTTAATAATATTCGTAATTATTTGAATTTCTGCAGAATTTTTAGTGTTTTTCATTGCTGCTTTGGAATATATCAGGGCTAAGTAGCTTTTATTATATTTAACCAATAACCTTATTGCTTTAATAATCTCTTTATTTTCTATAATTCTCCTTTCTTCAGAAGTTATTACGGGAATAGGAGGTAAAACTAACTTGGTCCTATTTAATTCAATGTTTGCTACCTGCCCATAAAAGGTAAAAGAATATTTGGCTGCCTGCTCGTAAAATTTTCTAGCTGTTTGCTTATCACCTTTTGCTGCATAAGTACGACCGAGCCAATAAAACCCACGTGCCAAACTAATCGGAGTCTTAACAACTTTAATAAACTTATTAAAATGTACTAATGCTTGATCAGGTTTTTCTAAAAAACTTAAGGAAAGCCAGCCCGCAAGCCATTCCTGTTCCCTTATAGTTTCAGGACAAGTAGCAAAAGGAAGCGTTGCCATTCTATAGCTATTAGCAAAATCTTTGTAATCGATGAATTCACGAGCATAATAGGACTGAATACGACACCATTTAACAAAATGTTTACGGTTATTTTTAGCTTTCTTAAACAAAGTAATAATTTCCTTTGTCGGCTTTTGCATTTTTTTAAAATCTAAATAACGATATAATAAACCAGAAGTATAGTATTTTTCAGGAATACTTTTAAAAAGCTTGTCAGCATTTGGCGCTTTACCTATAATCGCAATTTGAACTTTAAAAGAATTACGGTAACCTTGATCTACATATTTCAGAGATTGCTCAGCAGATCTAATATCATTTTTCCATAAATGTTCCTCTATTCGCGCTAAATGATCACTCGCAGTTAAATATTTATGCCACTTATTGTAATATGCATTTTCTTCTTCAGAAGTGAAATTGGCGTATACCCAAGCCTCTTTAATAATAGGTAGTAATATCTTCTGATCTTTGATTAAACTACTTGCAGCTGCCGCATAAAATTTATAACCTTTGCCGGTAAGAGGAGGATGTTTACTAAACCAATCAAAAATTACTTTTTTATTTGTATTATTATTTAGATATTCTTCCGCTCTTTCTTCAAGCAGCTTATTTTGAGGCCAATCCGGGTTATTGCATAAAAACCTTATTACATGTTCAAAACTATTATCTAAATATTTATTATCTAAATATTTCTGAGAAAGTACAATTTTTGTTAAAATTTTATTATTTACTTCTAAAGCTAAATCTTCGGCTTGTGACCAATTTTTTTGATCGATATAGGTAAAAACTTGCTTAATATTATCTACAGAATCAGAATTAGCATTTACTTTTAAAGCTAATAACAAGAATGTAGAAGTTAATAATTCTATTATAATTTTCATAAGTTTTATGATTTGTTGCGTGGATACCTAATAGCCATTACGAGTTACTAAAAGCGTTGTTGCATGGCTCGTTTATGTCATTCCCGCGAAAGCAGGAATGACATAGAGACCAACTAAACACCCGTAGAACCAAAGCCACCACTACCACGCATCGTTTCCATAAGACTACTACTTTCTTTCCATAATATACGTTCGTACTTTGCAATTATCATCTGTGCAATTCGCATGCCTTTTTCTATAATGAAATCTTTTTTACCGAGATTAATAAGAATGACCTTTATTTCACCTCGATAATCTGCATCAATAGTACCGGGTGAATTAGCAACCGTGATACCGTGTTTAACGGCAAGACCCGAACGTGGTCTTATTTGGGCTTCAAACGAATCTGGTAGTGCTATAGCGATGCCTGTTGGAATTAGCTGTATTGCGCCTGCTTTTATTGTTATAGGTTGCTCGTTTGCAGCTATTAAATCCATCCCTGCACTATGCTCTGTAGCATATTCCGGCAGACTGCCGGAAAAATTTTCTAGTTTTTTAATTTTAACTTGTGTTATTGTCATATTATTTCATATCAAATTTATCGTTAATAATTTTATTTTCTACCGCATCAATTAAAGAATTAGCAAGATTATCGGTTAATATCTTACTTCCCATGCCAAGTTTCTTTTTAAGCCAAGGTTGTCTAGCACATAGATATTGAAACTTAATATTATCACCGAATTTTTCTTTCATTACGCTATACATATCACCTATGCCGTCAATTAAGCCGTAATCAAGCGCCGTTTGTCCTGCCCAAAATTCACCGTTAAATAAAATTTCGTCTTGCTGAGTTAACTTCCCTGCTCTCCTTGTTTTTACGTATTCTATAAAATGTTCATAAACCTGCTTTTGCAAATCTTTGATAATTTTAAGATCATCTTTATTAATAGGTTTAAATGGATCCAATACTGATTTATTCTTACCTTCCGTATAAACTCTTCTCTCTATCCCAAGTTTATTAATTGCTTCATGAAAACCGAATCCGCTTGATACTACTCCAATACTACCGATAACCGAACTCGGCAAAGCATATATCTGGTCACCACTGCAAGCAAGCCAATATCCGCCTGAAGCCGCCATATCTTCAATAAAACTATAAATTTTTATTTTATTTTCTTTAGCAAGGTCACGAATACGTTTTGCAATAAGTTCAGATTGTACCGGAGAACCGCCAGGAGAATTAATAATTAAACATAATGCTTTTAATTTCTTTATTTTAAAAGCTTTTTCTATTAGTTCATTTAATGATTCTAACGTAAGTCCCGATTGCATAGTACTTACTTTACCGATAACACCACTAAGGCGTAAAACGGCAATCACCTCTTTAGAATTACCAAAAACCGAAGCAAATAATTGATCTAATTTACTTATCTGCCGTTTGGTGATTATCTGATCAAATTCAGCATTCGCCATAGTTGATGTATTTACTTCATTCATTAACTTTACTCATTTTTAATTTAATATACTCGTTTAATTTGAAAAATTGGCCGTGTCGTCTTATAAGATCTGCGGTACTCACCTATTAAGTATACACTCTGCTCCTCGCCTTATAGACTCCTTGCTCTTGTCCAAATTACACTTCGTCTATTTACTTGGAGTTAATCTATAGCATCCTTTTTTATTGGCGGCAAAGGCTTAGCCAGTTTATTCAGAGATTGCTCGTTATAACTATTTTTAGGTTCAGGATAATTTTTGGGAATGGCAGATAAAATAGTATCTCTAACTTTTTCGTCATACCAATTTGTATTACCGACAAAGCTAGTTACTATTTTGCCGTTTGGGTCTATTAATATACTAGTCGGTAAACTAACAACCCCTAAGGCTTTAAATAATTCATTTCTATAATCATGATAAATCGGCAAATATCTTATTTGATAGCTTTTAAAATATTCTTTCACGACTTTTATGTCTTGATAATCTTCTGAAATCGGGATTACTGAAAAAGGTAATTTCCTAAAATCTTTTTGCAACATATCAAGATCAGGCATTTCTTTGACACAAGGAGCACTCCAAGTAGCCCAAAACACTAACAATATAGTCTTTCCTTCAAACTGATCAAGAGAATATTGATTTTTTTCTTCATCAAAAAAAATTATATTATCAGGAACGCTTGAACCTCTTAAAAATGCTAATTTACCCTTAGGCTTCTCATAAAGCTTAGCATGAATTTTAGGAATAAAAATTATTATAGATAATAAAAATACTATAATATATATAAGATATTTACTATAATTTCTTAAGGTCATATAATAATTTATATTAATGAAGACATTTTATTTATTCGCATTAGCACTTACATTATGTAGTTGTGGTATAAAAAAGCCTTTAGAAGCACCACAGAACGAGGCAAAACATCATTGCGAGCAGTTGTAGACTGTATGGCAATCTCGTCAAATATCCTGAGATTGCTTCGTCAAATTACTTCGTCATTTTCCTCGCAATGACGTACTGTATCAATACCTCTTAAGCGTCGTACCTTGCAAAACTAAGTCAAAACAATAAGACGGCATATTTTCTTGCGGTTCGATCAATATCGGATTTACTTCACCGCACTCATTATTACACATATTTTGATTAGATAAGTCTAAGCGTGTTTCGAGAGTAGTAAGACTAGGATGCTCTATTCTTATATTTGCACTTCTCAAATAACGAGAAGATTTATAAGGCAACATGCTAATAAAGTAATATTCTCCTTTATTATTAGTAGTAGCAATACCGGAACCGGTAAAACTTGAATCGCTTTTACTTGTAAATTTTCTTTTATCAACTCTAGTTTTTAAAGGTTCGTAAGGATATTTACCTCCGCTTCCTGCTTGCCATAAATAAACTTTAGCATCCGCAACCGGCACACAATTTTGATCTAATACTTTCCCTTTAATTAATATCCTTTCTCCGTAAAATTTTGATAATCTTCCTGTTTTACGTAATAAATTATTAGTAGTTTCAAAAACTTTCGGTTCATAATCATTAAATATATTTCTAGTAATTTTACAACGATTAAGCTTATTAGGGTAATTTTTAGAAGCAGCAAATATGTTTAATGTCCATAAACATAAAAAACAAAATATAAATTTTTTCACTTTTCACCACTATATTTATAAAATTCTGCATCTAAATTTAAATCAATTATTTTTATTAATCAAATTATTTTTATTCTCATTTGATTATTAAGTAATTGATTGTTATAGTACACTTTGTTATACTAAAATATTATATATAATATGCAAAAATTTTTATCTTTAATAATTGTAATTCTAATACTTTACAATATAGTAAAGTTGAAAATATCTCCCGACAACAATAATCCTACAACTGTAGAGCAAACGGCTTCAAATAATTCATCTACCAATGAGAACCAAACTAGTATAAATAATGAACCACCTATTTCATTAAATGGTAACTTATTTGAACGTACGGTTTCAAAAATAGTAATAAATGCTCTTAAAACTGAAGAAGGGAAAGCATTTTTTGAAAATATTTTACAACCGTTAAATGGACCTATCAATCCTAATGATTACACTATTGAAGTACGTAAGGATTTAGTAAAAACACTGTTCAAAATTCATACGCTCGGTAGCGGTAATATCGGTCCTGCTTCTTGCGGACATGTAGTTACCGTATTTTATCAAATATCAGATATGAACAATACTTTAATATCTGAAGATACTAAGACTTTTACTTTAGGCTCTGCTCCTGTAATGCTTGGCTTAGATAATGTAATAATCGGTATGATGGTAGGAGAAGCACGAGAAGCTATTATTCCGGCAAAATATGCCGTTAATAATAGTAATAATATTATCTTCGATGATGCGTATAATTATAAAGTTAATGTAATTTTAAAATCCATATTACCGCAAAATTTTGTTAAAAGTAATGAAGTTAAAATTTATGACGATGAGATAGCTTATCGTGTTCCTTTATTATGTGGTGAAAAAGTAAGCTTTAATGCCAAAATTACTCGCTTATCAAACGGTAAAATACTATATGATTCAAAGGCAAAAGGACAACAAATAGATATGAAAATCGGCGATATTACATATCCTTTAATTTTTTCTTACGCCTTACAAGGTAAAGTAACAGTTGGAACACGCAGTGTTATTGCTAAAGGCAAAACATTTAAAACTTTAGGTTCTAACATAAATAAAATTATTTCTCATGCATCGTTACCGATAAATGAATATCTTTTGCTTGAACTAGGGGACTTTAAACAAAATTAAATAAATATGAAACAAAATAAAATTCAAAGACAAAAAAATTATATTTTATTATCTATCCTTGTCATAATGATAATAATTGTATATCTTATAGCATTAATAAAAATTGCAGGATAAATTTTGTAATTATTAAAAATTTAAAACTCAAATTAAACGAGTATATAAACATCTTACTTTAAAATTATAGTATGGACATTATTAAAAAAAATAAAAATATTATTATATTAGTAGGTTTAATATTTTTAGCAGTAATTATTTATATCTCTACAAGTAAGAGTCTAGATAATAAAACAAACGATAATATATTAGAGGTAAAGATAGCTATACAAGACCATAAATTTGTTCCGAATATAGTTGAAGTACCAAAATCGACTAAGATAAGGTTAATTATTCATAATGAAGATAATACGGTAGAAGAGTTTGAAAGTCATGATTTACATCGTGAAAAAATAGTTATGCCAAATGAGTCAATACATATTATACTTGCACCTCTCAAGTCTGGAAAATATGAATTTTTTGGAGATTTTCATCAAGAGACGGCTCAGGGTTTTATAATTGTTAATGATTAGATAAAAAATATGTTTAAAATTGCTTTAGTAGTGTTTCGTGAATGTTTAGAAATATCCTTATTACTTGGTGTAATACTCGTCGTAACAAAACAAATAGAAAAATCACGTCTTTATATTATTGCTGGAGTAATGCTTGGAGTAGTATTTGCTTCAATTTTTGCATTTTTTACACGTAAATTATCTTTATCTTTTGGCGGAATAGGCGACGAGTTGTTCGATTCTGGAATTATGATACTAATAACCATTTTGATTAGCTGGACAATAATATGGATGCAAGGTTACGGTATAAAAGTAAAGCAACATATAAACGACCTATCAGTAAAAATTCATGAAGGTAATGCCAGTTATTTCATGTTGTTTTTTTTAGTTGCCACTACTATATTACGAGAAGGTGCAGAAATTATTATTTTAGTATATAGCATATCTTCAGTTGAAACAATACCAAGCAGTATTTACTTGCAAGGAGTGATAATAGGTGCTACAAGTGGCTTCTTACTTGGTGTAGTAATATATTTCGGTTTCATTAAGATTGCTAATCAAAAATATATTTTTAAAATCTCTACCGTATTATTAATGCTAATAGCAGGTGGATTTGCAGCCAGTGCTGCAGGTATTTTAACCTCTTCCGGTCTAGTTATGTTTTTATCCGATCAACTTTGGGATAGTTCATGGTTAGTAGCAGATAGAAGTATGGTAGGTAAAATCTTACATATTGTTACCGGTTATATTGCAAGACCTAACGGACTGCAAGTACTGGCTTATTTTACTACTATATTACTGATAAATATTGTCATACAAATAAAATTAAGATATTCCAAAAATAACTTAATATCAGTACAAAAAAACGAATCAAATTAATTTTATTAAAGAGAACAATTAAATTAAATATGTTAAAACTTTTATCAGAAATTGGTCCAGTAATAGCATTTTTTACAGGCTTTTTTTATGGAGGCGGTATACAACACGCTACTCTTTATATGCTTATTACCTCTGTTATTTGTATTACCCTTTGTTATGTTATAGATAAGAAAGTATCCAAGCTTTCTATTATTTCTACGACTGTTTTATTAGTTTCGGGAAGCATTACTTTAATTAGCGGCAATTCAATGTATATAAAAATCAAACCTACTATATTATATGTTATTTTTGGAATAATATTTCTCATGAGCGGTATAAGAAAAAATCCTTTTATCAAATATGCTTTAGAGAGTATAGTACGTCTTAAAGAAGAAAGTTGGATAACCTTAAGCTATAGAACAGCGGCTTTTTTCTTTTTTATGGCTGTAGTTAATGAAGTAGTTTGGCGTAATTGCTCAGATGAAACATGGGTCAAATTCAAAGTATTCGGTGTAATACCTGTTACTTTTATATTTATTTTACTGCAATTACCTCTTTTATTAAAGAATAAATTACCGGATAGTAAGATATGATATATGATACCTTACTATTTTTACTTTATGTTATTACCGTGTAGGCTTTGTTGCATGGACCGGTAGAATCCACTGTGTCACCCCGTAGCTTGGACCACAGAATCCATACCAACAATTTAAAATACTAATAATATTAGTATTTTAAGCTGGATCCCACGATCAAATCGTGGGATGACAAAGAAAAACACTGGATCCCTGCTTTCACAGAGGATAACACTGATAGCTTTTTAAAAATCGTAGAGTACTATTGTTATGATATTACGAGTTCTAATTTTTATAGCTCTTTCTTCTAGTCTATCTGCTTGTTTACCTGCTATTTTTACCGCAGCAACCACTACCGGCATTGTCGCTTCACAAGATCAACCAATATCTGAAATATTAAATGATGCAAGGATTTCTGCCAGCATTAAAGCTGATTTAGTAAAAAATAATTTTAGAGATTTAGGTGCTAAAATAAAGGTTAAAGTATCACAAGGAAGAGTATTATTAACAGGAAATATTCAAAAAGAATCTGATGCGTTAAAAGCCGTAGAAATTGCCTGGAATCAAAAAAGTGTAAAAGAAGTTATTAATGAGTTGAAAGTAAATAAAAATAGTAATCATTTTGACTTAGCTCAATATGCTAAAGATAGTATGATAACCACGCAAATTAAAGCTAAAAATTTAGTCAGAAAAGACATTAAATTTGCTAATTATACTATTCTAACTATAGATAATATTGTTTATTTATTTGGAGTTGCAAGATCAGAAGAAGAGCTAGAAAAGCTTGCTTCTATTGCATCAAAAATAAAAGGTGTTGAAAAAGTTGTGTGTTACGCTAAAATAATGAATAACTTTAATACAAATAATGATAATAGTGAAAAATCATAAATTTAAATTAGACCTTTTGCAGAACAAAGCTAATAAAGAGAAAATTGAAGGGAACATGGTACGTAGCACCGCAGCGTACACTTTAGTACGTGAGGATGCGAGTCCCAGAATGACGTATACCGCAGATATTTCAAAAGTTGAAAATCAAATAAGTGGTGAGCCTGCACAGCGTATAAAAATACGTGAACACAAGCAAATCCCGAAATTTGACGTACCAAATCTTGAAGTATCAAAGGTATACAAATTACCTTTAGGAGCAGGTTATGCACAGGGTTTATTACTTTTGTTAATTTTTTGTTTTAGTCTAAGCGGTTGTAATACCTCAAAAAGATTACCTTATTCCCATAAATATTCTTACAAAGAATTATCAAAAGATGATCCTCATAATCTAACTTATAAAGGACATTATAAAGTCGGTAAAAATTATAAAATAAAAGGGAAGACTTACAAACCTCACAACCCTAAATCTTTTACCGAAACAGGTTATGCCTCATGGTACGGTGGACATAAAGACGGTTTTCACGGTAAAAAAACAGCTAACGGCGATAGATTTAATAGAAATTTATTAACTGCTGCACATAAAACTCTTCCGCTCCCTTGCTTAGTTAAAGTTACCAACAAAGCCAATAATAAAGCAGTAATTTTAATGGTTAATGATAGAGGCCCTTTTAAGAAAAATCGTATAATAGATGTTTCTCAAAAAGCGGCTGAAATTTTAGCATTTAAAAATCAAGGTATAACTAAAGTAAAAATAGAATATTTACCTAATGAAACTGAGAAATTTCTAAAAAGAATTAATCTAAAAAAACCGCAAAGTAAAACTTTAGCTAAAAACTCTAAAAAATCTTCATCTACTAAAGTTACAAAAAACAATAAATGTAGCGTTAATTGTCATATAAAACTTGTAAATTTAAAGTATAAATTGGCAGTAGATGTGTGAATATTAAATCGTCAGTAGTCGTAGGTGTTGTTGCATGGCTCGATTTTTAACATCATTGCGAGGAGCAATTTAAGTTTTGACGAAGCAATCTCAAGAGTTTTTGTATTACCTCGTGAGATTGCTACAACCACTTTGTGGTCTCGCAATGACGATACATATCAACTACGTATATTCTTTTTCTTTATTATTTTTGGTTTAGCTTTTGTAGTAGATTTATTATTAGAGGCAAACTTGATTGAAGGTTTAGGGACTATAGGCTTAATATTAAAATGCTGATCTAGTAGCCCCATCATCTTTTGATCACGAGATGCGGCACTTTTACTACCTGTAACAACGGCAATCAATGATTTACCGTTCCTAGAAGCAGTAGTTACTAAGTTATAACCTGCCGGTGTATGAAAACCTGTTTTCATCCCTTCTGCACCTTGATAATTTTTAGTAACTCTATTATGTCCGTTTACTACGTTTCCACGAAATACAAAGCTAGTTTTAGCAAATAACGGATAAAATTTAGGATAATCTCTCTTCAAAGCCATAGCAAGTTTAGCCATATCTCTTGCGGTAGTTTGCTGCAATGGGTCATGCCAACCTGAAGCATTTTTAAAATAGGTATTCTTCATACCTAGCTGTTTAGCTTTAATATTCATTAAATGAGCAAAAGCTTTCTCTGAACCTTTCATGCCCTCAGCAACTGTTACAGCAGCATCATTAGCAGATTTTATAATTAATCCATTAATTGCCTCTCGAACGGTTATAGTTTCCCCTGCTTTTAAACCCAGCTTACAAGGCGGCATTTTTGAAGCTTTTGCTGATACAAGTAATTTTTTATCTAAAGGTAACTTACCGGCTTCAATTGCTTCAAACATTAAGTATAGAGTCATTAGCTTAGTTAAAGAAGCAGGGTAAATCCGAATTTGTGAATTATGGGCTTGCAACACTTTACCGCTTTTTGCATCAATGACTAAACTAGTTTGAACAGGAGGCTTAGGGGTATTTTTTACGGTTTTTTTTGCTTCGCTTATAGGCGTAAAGAAAAATGTTACAACAAAAATATAAGGTAATAAAAATTTCCTAAACATTTTAAATAAATAAAATATTATTCAAATTAAATCAAGCGTGACTTTTCATCATTGCGAGGAAAAATTGAAAATTTTGACAAAGCAATCCAGTAAAAAATGCATAACATTTTTTTATTATTTTTCTAGATTGTCACGCTTCCTACGGTTGCTCGCAATGAGCAATGACGATGAAAATAATACTTACTACACATTAATCTTTTTATTAAGATACATTAATATAAACAAAGCAGGCAAGGCTAAAATTATAGTAAAGAGGAAAAAACTGTCCCAGCCCATCATATTTACAAGTTTTCCAGCATAAATAGTAACAGTATTGTTACATAAACTACTAGCACTACTAAGTAAAGCATATTGTGTTGCGGAATATTTTTTATTACATAAATTACCTATATATCCGACTAAAGCAGTAGCACCCATAGCGGCAGCAAAATTCTCTACAGTAATAGCAATTAATAAAGCTGCAAAAGAAGGAGGCTGATGATTAAGCCAAATAAATGCAAAATGCGTTAAGCTTTGGGCAATACCGGTAATAATCAAACCTTTAAAATTCCCCACCCTGTACATTACAATACCACCAACAAAACCACCGACTAAGGTTGCAATCAATCCATAAAGTTTAGCTATTATTGCTATTTCACCTTTTGTATAACCAAGCTCTATATAAAAAGGTGAGGCAATCGCTCCAAGCATAGCATCGCCTAATTTAAAAAATATTACCGCAAGTAAAATAGTTGCAGCAAATTCTCTTTTGAAAAAATCCTTGAAAGGATTAATTACTGTAGAAATCCATGAAGTAATAGAAATAATATTAATTTCTTCTCTTACTAATTCTTTTTCGTTTACGGTTATTATAAATATCGTTGCAACGACAAATATTATACCTATAACACAGAAAGTTAGTGGCCAATTATTTCCAGTTATTTCTGCAAGGTACAAAGCACCTGCCCCTGTAATAAGCATACCGATTCGATAACCGAATACGGCAGTTGCACTAGCTATGCTTTGTGTTTCTTGATCAAACTTATCTATACGCAACGCATCAACGGCAATATCAAACGTGCTAGATAAAAAGCCTAATAATATAGTCAAAAAATAGAAAGAAGTTAAAGAAACCTTAGGATTTTCCTTGCTCATAGCAATTAGTACTAAAGCCATTAAAGAGCTACATAATATAAGCCAGCTTTTACGATGTCCCCACCTACTTAAAAAAGGTATTTTAAAATTGTCGACTAGAGGCGACCAAAATACTTTTAACGAATATGATAACCTTGCAACTGCAAAAGTAGTAATAACGGCGATATCTATACCGGATTCTTTTAACCATACCGCAAGAGTAGAAAAAATTATAACCAGCGGCATACCGCTAACTATTCCTAAAATAAATACTTCAAATAATCGATAGTCTTTAAAAATCTTGGTAATGTGCATTGTGATATTTCATTAAATCGTTATTGTGAGGAGGAGCACAGTCCCGACGTGACAATCTTGTCAAGCATCCTGAGATTGCTTTGCCAATTACTTACATAATTTCCTCACAATGACGAAAATATTAGTGTTGCAATAATAATTAATAAAATTAAGCAATGTAAGCTATTTTACTTTATAAATCAACCATTTTCTCTTAACTCCTTATTATACAACCTATAATATTCATCTTTATTCTTAAGCAATTGTGTATGAGTTCCTTGTTCACAAATCTCACCGTTTTTCATAACGATAATATTATCAAGATCGGTAATACTGCTTAAACGATGCGTAATAATTAAAGTGGTTTTTCCTTGGCGTAATTTCTTTAACGATTTTAGAATTTTCTGTTCGGAAGCTTGGTCTAAGCTGCTTGTTGCTTCATCCCAAATTAAAATAGGGGCATTTTTTAAGAAAGCTCTAGCAATAGATAAACGCTGACGCTGACCGCCTGAAAGAGTTGTCCCCTGCCCCCCTATCTGCGTGTCATAACCGTTCGGCAGATGCATAATAAACTCATGAGCATCGGCATATTTTGCTGCTCTAATTATTTCTTCTCTTGTAGCGTTTTCCTGACCGTATGCTATATTTTCTGCAACAGTTGTATCAAATAAATAAGTATCTTGAGTAACTAAGGAAATCTGAGCTCTAAGTGAAGTAAGCTTAATATCTTTAATATCATGATTATTAATTAAAATTCTTCCTTCATTTGGATCATAAAAACGCACTAATAAATTACTAAGCGAAGTCTTAGCACTACCTGAACGCCCGACAAACGCAATAATTTTATGAGGCTCTAGCCTTAAATCTATATATTTTATAGCTATTTTACTCTCAAACCTTAAAGCTAGTTTTTCAAAAGTAATTTGTGGATTATATAAATCTACGTCTTTAGCATCTTTATGATCCTTTATAAGAGGTTTGGTATCCAAAATACTAAATACCCTCTTAGCTGCTGCTATTCCTTCTTGCAAATTAATATTTAACGATACCAAACTTTTAAACGGTCTATAAGCCGCTGCAAAAGAAGCCAAAAAAGCAAAAAGAGCCCCTGGCGTACTTTTTCCCTCCAGGACTAGCTTACCTCCATACCATACCATCCCTCCAACTGCAAAACCGCTTAAACCCTCCATAATCGGTGAAACCATCGCATCTAGCTTAGATGTTTTTTTGTAGAACTCTAAAATATTATTAATAATCAACAATGCTCTATTACTTTCTATTTTTTCGCCTACAAAAGATTTAATAATCTTAATTGACTGAAATGTTTCATCAAGCCGAGAGGTATAACACCCAAACTCTTCTTGTGACTGTGCAAATATTCTTCTTATCTTTCGACCCATCCTTTGCACCGGATAAACAGCTAAAGGGAAAATAAGGAAAACTACGCAAGATAATAGCGGTTCTAAATGAAACATTGTTGCTATTAAACATACTACAGTTAGGAAATGTTTAGCACATCCGACAAGTAAGTTAGAAACAGCTCCACGCATCAAAGAAATATCGTTAGTAAAACGAGATATTAAACGTCCTGAAGATTGATTTTGAATAAAAGCAATATCGGCAAATAACAAATGCTCATACATTTTTATCTGTAAATCGTTTAGTACCCTCTGCCCAACAAATTTTATTAGATAATTCTGATAATACTCTGAAATTCCTTTTATAATAAAAGTTATAGTAAGCATTATAGGCATGATTATAAGCATTTTCTTATCATGCGTTAAAAAAACCTTATCAATAATAGGTCTGGCCGCATGTACGATCACTGCCGTACAAAGTGCTGCAACAACCATACAAAATATCGAAAAATATATTTTATTTGCGTAAGGTTTAACATGATCTTTTATCAGCCTTTTTATAACACCTGCGGCTGTGTAGTTATCATTTAAATTATTGTTATTCATTCTCGTTAAAAATATTAAATTGATGATGTGATTGATTCGGTACAGGCATTTTCAAATGCTCAAAAGCGGCAATCGTGATTACCCTACCTCTAGGAGTTCTTTGTAGTAAACCTATCTGTATAAGATAAGGCTCTATGGTTTCTTCAAGTGCGTCACGTTGTTCAGACAAGGCAGCTGCAATCGTTTCAATTCCAACAGGGCCGCCATTATAATTATCCGCTATGAATTTTAGATAACGATAATCATTGCTATCAAGTCCTATGCGATCAACTTCCAAACGATTTAACCCAAAATCAGAGATTCCCTTATCTACTCTTGATTTACCATCAACTGCTGCAAAATCTCTTATACGACGAAGCAATCTTAATGCAATTCTTGGCGTTCCTCTACTTCTTTTAGCTATTTCTTCAGAACCTGAATCGGTCAAATCAATATCAAGTAGTTTACTTGCTCTATTTAGAACTTTCTTCAATTCCTCAGTATTATAGAAATTTAGCCGCATAGGAATACCGAACCTATCACGCAAAGGATTACTAAGTAGCCCGAGGCGTGTGGTAGCACCGATTAAGGTAAATTTCGGCAAGGTTATTTTCACTGACCTTGCGGCAGATCCTTCACCGATAATTATATCAAGCTCAAAATCTTCCATAGCAGGATATAAAACCTCTTCAACCGCAGTATTTAAGCGGTGGATTTCATCAATAAATAATACATCGTTCTTTTCAAGATTGGTAAGAATAGCAGCAAGATCAGCTACCTTAAGTATAGCAGGACCGGAGGTGGATTTAAAATTACCACCGATTTCGTTAGAGATAATTTTAGCAAGCGTAGTTTTACCAAGCCCGGGCGGACCGTAAAATAAAGTATGATCAAGATGCTCATTTCGAGATTTTGCAGCCTTAATAAATACCGAAAGATTTTCTTTAATCTGCTGTTGACCGACAAATTCTTGCAAATATAACGGCCTTATCGGCAATTCTTGATCATTTTCACTTTTTGCAGGTGATAATATATTAGTCATTATTTTAAATCGAATATAATAACTAATAATAGCTAAAAAATAGTTTTATGCTATAAATTATTTTAGACCTTTAATTAGCCCTCTTCACAGAAACTAGTTATCTCTTCTCTAAGTTTATCTACGGTTTCAAAAAATTTTTCTGTATCAGTGACGCATAAGTTTTATAATTCTTCTTTAAGGTAATTTTTATTTAATCCTTTATATAACTTGAAATAATGACCAAATATCTCATTTGATAATTTTGATAATATTATATTAGGATTTTCATAATAATTTTTCAAAACTTCTGTTACATCTTTTAGAGTAAGGTTATTTTCATCAGTTATTTCTGTAATTTGTGCGTCCAATGCTTGTCTATCTTGAGATTTCATTCCTATCTTATAACCTAAAATATTACATCCAATTAAGCTTTTATTCTCTTTTATAGCATCTGATAAGGCTTTCTTTGATTCCTCACTTACTTCTGTACTTAATAAAAAATTCAATCCGGCAAGTTTAGTATTTTTAACAAATGAGGATCAGGCAGGAACATTATTATTATCAAAAAATATCCCACTTATATCTAAATCGCTTATTTTTGTTTCGTTTATATCTTCGAGTAATTTTATTAAATTTTCTTGTGTTATAGGATTTGATGAAATATCAAGAGCTTCAATATTAGATTCTTTAAGAAATTTAATAAAATTATTTATTAATCTATCTAATCCCTTATCTCTTAAATAATTATGAGCTAGTTTAATATTTTCTATAGTTCCATTTACTCTTAAGGTATCTAAAAGAACATCTATCTTATTAACATTATTCAAAGCATTTATAAAACTAATGTCAGTAATTCAGCATAGCAGATCTTTAAAAAATTCAGCAAATAACTTTATTGATTTTAAACTCCACGAAAAACTATCAGTGCTTAAGTACTTTATAGTAGCGTCTCCTTATAAAGCATTAAATAACCCATTTAAAGCATCTGCAGAAATTTTAGAGTATCCAGCGACTACAAATACCGCTGATTGTGGTACAAAATTAACCTCGGTAGTACTTAAAGTAGCAGGATCTTTCTCTAACTCTTTTAATATTTCTTCAGCCTGTATTTTGCCTAAATATTCTATTAACTTGGACATATATTTTACCTATTAATTTTTTTAGTAATTAAAATTAATATAAAATAACTGCTAATTTATCAACTAAAAATTAGAATGTCGATTTTTCAGGGCTGTTTTGATTAATTCATCAATAGAGATTGCGGGATTTTGGGTAATGATGCCTTGAACAGCGTTTTGAGCTTCAAATCTAGAAAATCCTAGATTTACTAGAGCTTTTACTACTTCATTACTTGCAACGGGTGTGATATTCTTAATATTTAAGCTCTCTTTAATAATAGCTGAACCGCTTGACATTTTTGCTACTTTACCTTTCAGCTCTAGCACTATACGTTCAGCAAGTTTAGCCCCTACTCCAGATATTGCTTTAAACATATTTTTATCTTCATTATTTACAGCAATTTGAATATCCAAAGGCGTAAGGCTTGATAAGATAGATAAAGCCATTCTTGTACCTATACCGTTTACTGATTGTAGCAAATTAAAAAAATTCTTCTCTTCTAGAGTCAAAAAACCGTAAAGATGAATATGTTCCTCTCTAACATGGGTTTCGATAAATAGTTTATAAAACTCCCCTTCAACAAGTTTACCTAAAGTTTTACCTGAAGCATAGACTAAGTACCCTACCCCGTTTACGTCAATTATAACGTAATCATCGCCTTGGGAATCAACTTGACCGCTTAATTTACCGATCATATATTTACTTTTTCTTTTTACTATATATTAAAATTAGTGTCGGTAAAGCGGTAATAATTGCTGCTAAGATGTAATGAATAACAAGCGGTCTATCCATCATATGACACTGCCCATCATTAGGGATAGTTTGAGCCAAAACCATATAAGTAACTATTATCATCACCACTATATATAGACCGGTAAAAAACAAATATTTTATAAAATTTTTCATGTTAATCTCTTTTTAAATCAGTGATATGATGTTATTCCTGCGGAAGCAGAAATCTAGGGGTAAAGCAAGATAAACCGAGCTTTTAAAAAGCTTTAAAGTACTGAATTCCACTTTTGCGGGAATGGCATCAGAGGTTTTTTCTTCTCTTAAGTCAACACTCATACATGAAAGCGGGAATGAAATTAAAAACTATACAAACTTATAATAAGTTTGATTCTTACCTCCTTTACTTATTAAAAGTTTATGCTCTAAACCATATAACAAATCTCTACTAGCCGTTGCCGTAGAAATACTTTTATATACAGTATTTCTAGAAAACCATTGATCTATTAAATTAACCTTAGCAAATTCCATTCTAGATAAAGGCGTATTTGCTTCATATGTAATATTATTACTATATAATCTTAATGCTGCAACTATTTTATCAAGCATAAACTCGATAAATAAGGTCGATTCACCAAGCTTATCACACTTACTTAAAACACTATATAATATTCACTTTGATTATTCCTTATCAAACTTTCAATGGAAATATACTCAAAAATTTTATTAGCTTGCATTAGTAATAATTGTTGCCATAATCTACCGATTCGTCCGTTACCGTCTGAAAAAGGATGGATAAATTCAAACTCATAATGAAATATACAAGCTTTAACTATTCCAGAAATTTGCTTATCTTGTGCTATAAACTCAAATAAATCCTGCATTAATTAAAGATACACGGCTTGCCGTAGGGGCAAAGTGTATAATCTCTGTGCCTTTAAATATAGCGGCATTACCTTTACGCCACTTTCCGTTATCTTCTACTAATCCTTGCATTAATATCTCATGTGCTTTTAATAATGATTCAATTTTGAAGGGATTAAATATAGTCAGATTATTGTATAGTTTTATAGCATTTTTTACTTCTACAATATCTTTTTCAGGTGCAAGTATACGCTTGCCGTTTATTATATCGGTTACCTGCTCTACGCTTAAACTATTTCCTTCAATTGCTAAAGAAGAATGGATAGTTTTAATTTGATTATTTTTTCTAAGTTTTATAGGTTGAGGGTAAAGCTTGCCTGGCTAAAATACCAAGCTCATAAGAAATATCTTGTGATAACTCCAAGATTTTATTAGTTATTTGAAAAGACGGTGTACTATTCATTATATGATACTATCATTGTCTACGAAGAATATTTTTGCTACATCATTCACATAGGGTATTAGCCTTATTGCATAACTCCAAAATCGTCATTGCGAACAGCCGTAGACCGCGTGGCAATCTCATGAAATAATAACAAACTCCTGAGATTGCCTCATCAATTGCTATGCAATTTCCTCGTAATGATGTATATCTCTTTACTTTACAATACACTCATTAGACTACCTATCTCAATATCTTCTATAACACCACTTTTACGATCTTTTAATTCAACAATATTATTTGCGGCTTTTTTAGGACCAATTATAATTTGATGAGGTGAGCCTATAAGATCATGCGTTGCAAATTTACTGCCTGGACGTGCTTCAGTATCGTCATATAACACTGCTATATTTTTATCTGATAGTTCTCTATAAGCTATTTCCGCAAGCTCTATGCATTCACTATCATGAATATTTAAATTAATTAGAGAAACTTTGAAAGGAGCAACGCTAGAAGGCCATATGATACCTTTCTCATCGCAATTTGCTTCTATGATAGCCGCAACTAACCTTGAAATGCCTATGCCGTAAGAACTCATTTCTATAGGAGTTAGTTTACCATGCTCATCATTAATAAATGCATTCATATTAACCGAATATTTTGAGCCTATATAAAAAATATGCCCGACTTCTATTCCTTTACTGCTGGTTATTTCTTGTTCAGATATAGGTAATTTATTATGTTTTTCTTCAGCTGCCGCGTACCAACTTTTAATTTCCTCTACATCGATATCAGGATTATCTTTTAATGTATTAAATTTTTTATCGTAATAAATAGTACTTTCACCAGTTTCAGCGATTATATGAAACTCATGGCTTAAATTGCCACCGATCGGACCGTTATCAGCAATAACAGGGATAGCAAATACACCTAAATCCCTGAAAACATTGATATAAGCCTTATACATTTGATTATAGGTTTTAACGGCATTTTCTTCATTTATATCAAAAGAATAAGCATCTTTCATTAAAAACTCTCGTCCTCTCATAACACCAAAACGAGGTCTAATCTCATCACGAAATTTCCATTGGATATGATAAAGATTTTTCGGCAAATCCTTATATGACTTAATATTATGACGGAAAATATCCGTAATCATATCTTCGTTAGTAGGACCGAACAGTAAAGTATTATCGTGGCGATCTTGAAATTTCAGCATTTCTTTACCGTAATTATCAAAACGTCCCGATTCCATCCATAAATGTGCCGGCTGAATGCAAGGCATTAGAACTTCCAAAGCTCCCGCTTTATTCATATTTAAGCGTACTATATTCTCAATATTCTTCAATACTTTTAAGCCAAGCGGAAGCCAAGTATAAATCCCTGCTGCTTGCTGCCTAATCATTCCACTTCTAAGCATTAATTTATGCGAAGTTACTTGAGCTTCACTTGGCTCTTCCTTTAACACAGGTAAAAAATATTTTGATAATAACATATTTTATTTACTGTCTTGCTATATTTATAATCATTTATTTTGTTATCCCGTGGCTTGACAACGGGATCCAGTTTTTTAAATGTTTTCTCTAGATCCCGCGATCAAGTCACGGTACGACAAAATTACTGGATTCCCGCTTCCATAGAAATGACATTAATAACGTATCACCTTTTAGCAGTAAGGTTTAAAAACTCATGACGATATTTCTGCTGTTCGGCAAATATACCCGTATAATGCATAGTATTCATAACGCTATTATCTTGCATTACGCCACGCATTGACATACAGCTATGTACGGCAGAAATCTTAACGGCAACGCCAAGCGGCTTTAAATTCTCCTGCATGCTTTCTGCTATCTGTACCGTCATTTTTTCTTGGATTTGTAGTCTTCTAGCAAAAATATTTACTATTCGTGCTAGCTTACTTATGCCGACAATACAATTATCAGGAACATAAGCTATATCTACTGTACCGTTAAAAGGTAATATATGATGTTCACAGAAAGAGGTAAATTTTATATTCAGTAAAATAAAATCTTGAAAATTACAAGTTTCATAAAACTTGGTATTTAATATTTCTGCTACATCCTTTCCATAACCGGAAAATATTTCTGCGTAGCTATTAATTACTCTATCAGGCGTTTTAAGCAGCCCTTCTCTGCTTGGATCTTCACCAATGAATTTTAGTAACGTTCTTACCGCCTCTTTAGCTTCTTCTCTAGTTGGTTTACTCATGTGCTAGTTTTATACTTTTAAAAAACATTACTTTAACACAAATATATACAAACATCAAGCTGCCTACTATAGCAATGAACCCTCCTCCGCCCATCATTCCCATTAATAGCTTATCTGACATCGGCATTACACTATTTGGGTCTTTCCGCATAACACCGTAACCACCGGCGAATGCTAGACCTAGTATGTGCAAAATCTGCCCGAATGTTAGGAAGTAAAATGTAAAATTAATAATATTGTCATTGCGAGGAGACACGAAGTCCTGACGCGGCAATCTAGGGAATTTTTGTATTACCTCATGAGATTGCCACGCTCTTTTTAGTCGCTCACAATGACGTTGATACCTCCCAATACCTAAATAACTACACCCCATACAAGCAATGCTAATCCCTACTATAGACCCGTGATAATGAGCAGGAATTGCTACATTTATACCTGTGATATTCAGTGCTATAAGCCCACCAAGTAAGAATAAAGTAATAGAGCAAAGTAAGATAGTTTTGATTACTCTATCATCTATTGTAACCGTGTCATCCCGCGGCTTGACCGCGAGATCAATAACATTATTCTGATATTTTGTTTGGATTTCGCGGTCAAACCTTAGGATAATAAATACCCACACCAACTCAACCCCTATACCTATTAAACATAAAACAGGAGCAATGCTGCCTAGATATTTCATATGATTTGTATAGAATACTTTGAATGCTCCATCGATAATATCATAAAATATATGACCGAAAAGTGTAAGAATTCCGAAAATAAAATTTAAATAAAGTAAGAAAAGATAGAATTTTTGAAATTTCAATTCTCTAGCTATTAACTCTCTAAATAAACTAACCCAAATAAATATTAATATTTGAGTATATATAAATTGCAGTAAATGACCTCCGCTCCAAAAAAGTAATTCATAATAAAATTCTATCTCGATTGGAATAATTTGAATGATGTTTTGTAAGCCATTATAAGACCATCCAAAACAAACAAAGCTTAAAATAAACATTATAATAGTCGATAATACGGTAAAATTAACTAGACTATTTAAGTTCGTCCAATCGAAAAAATATAAAATATTTATAGCGTACAATAGCAACGTAACACCAAATAAGCTTAACCCCAAAATAAATACGATATTTTCAAGCATCGGTATATAATTATTCATCACCGGATTATGCCCGGCTATTGGGGAGATGGCGATTAGAAGAGTAGCTAGAAAAGCAAGTTTGGGGTAAAGGCGGAACACGTCATTACGAGCGAATGTAGAGAACGTAGCAATCTCAGGAATTTTGTATTGTTTCATGAGATTGCCGCGTCGAGGCTTTGCCTCTCCTTGCAATGACGTTTCACCTCCCCAAACACTAGCCGTAACGGACAATAACCAAATCAATACCGATAAATTAACATGAATAATGAAAGCAGATTTGAAAATATGCGGATTTAGGAAAAAGCTTGATAATTGCGGGGTACGTAGTACCATCAAAATAATTGAATATAAACCCGCAAATCCCAAGGATAAAATACCAAGCTTAAGCCAAGAACAAGAATTAGTTAAGCTATTATTTTGTAATTGATTGGTAGAATTCATAACTACAGGTAAATATTAAATATAATCTACAAATAGCTCACGGTATTTAAATAAGCAATATTTTTTTATTTGCTTTAGAAGTTAACATACGATATTACAGCCCAGAGTTAATAGTTATGACTAACTATCTACGTATCGGTATTTTAATAGGAATGAAATTTTTATTAGGTAAACGTATTAGTTCCCATGGTGAGTCTAGTTATGCTCCTGTCGGTGGACATTTAGAATTTGGAGAAACATTTGAAGAATGTGCTATCCGTGAAGTTTTAGAAGAAACAAATCTGATCATTGAAAACCCACAATTGATAGCGGTGACTAACGATATTTTTGAAAAAGAACAAAAACATTATGTCTTGCTTTTCCTTAAAGCTCATGGTTTAAACAAGCATAAATTACAGAATTTTAAGCCTCATAAAGTAGAAAGCTAGTAGTGGTTCGCTCTTGATAATTTATCCTCTAACCTTTTTCTACCTCTAAAAAGACTCATTGAGAAAAAATGTTATTTATATAAAAAAGTATTGATTAACTAAGTTTATCTAATTTTAAATATCCGGACGCGTATTTTGTATAAAACACTAGCAATAAGAGTTTGATAAGACATTCTTTCTTGTGCTGCAATTCTTTGTATATGATTTAAATCGTATAACGGCAATCTAATATAAAAAATTAGCTGCAACAATTTTAGCTATATTTTTTGGCTCTCTAGTTCTTTTTTAGGTAACTCTAAAAGCTCATCTTGTTCAAAATAATTTAGTATTTCTTGTTCTTTTTCAGTAAATTTGTATTTTTTCATAATCTAAAGCTTAGCTTAACAATATCATCCTAACTTAGCAATATTAATAAATGATTACCTTGATTTATAATTATAATACAGATTTTATTGTTGTAGCAGATTGAATGGTGGGTTTGAGAAGACTTGAACTTCTGACCTCACGCTTATCAGGCGTGTGCTCTAACCAGCTGAGCTACAAACCCACAGTGTAGAAGTATGGTGAGCTCACCGGGATTCGAACCCGGGACCCTTTGATTAAAAGTCAAATGCTCTACCGACTGAGCTATGAGCTCTTAAATATATTGATATACTCAAAAATTATGTTTTACTTTATCGCCCAAAAAGGCTAATCTGTCAACAATTATTTTTTAATTTAAATGTAGGAAGTTTATGCAGCATCAGGACGTGGCTATAATTATCCCCTCAAGGCTAAGTTCAACTAGGCTTAAACAAAAACCGCTGCAGCTTATCGGCTCTATAACTTTAATCGAGCGGGTATTCAAACAAGTAAATCAAGCGGACCTTGAGCATACATATGTTGCGACCGACTCGGCAGAGATAGCAAGCATTATTACAAAAGTCGGAGGAAAAGTAATATTCACGGATAGTGCTATCCCAACCGGTACTGATCGCACTTATGAAGCTTTTAAATTAATTCCAAATAATCAAAACATTAATTACATAATTAATGTACAGGGAGATATGCCTTTCATTGAACCTAGCTCTATTTTGAAAATTATAGAATATTTGAAAAACAGCGAATATGATATTGTTACACCAATAGTAAAAGTAGATAGGGAATCAGTGGAAGCTAGTAGTAATGTTACCGTAGCGGTTGACTCGACGGGGGCAGCATTGTATTTTTCGCGTAGCCTTATTCCAAACGGTGCAGAAGAATTTTTATATCATGTAGGCATGTATGGTTTTCGCAAAAACGCTTTAGAAAAATTTGTATCTCTTAAGCCAACTTTTTTAGAAAAAATAGAACATTTAGAACAATTACGTGCCCTTGAAAACGGCATGACTATAGGTACATGTTTAGTTGAGAATGTTCCTATTTCCGTAGATACGGAAGAAGACTTAAAAAAAGCAGTAAAATTTTATAAAAATATTAGTAAATAGGTTTATAATAATGGTACATTTCATTTTTGTTACCGGCGGCGTCGTTTCATCACTCGGTAAAGGTCTAACGGCAGCATCTCTTGCTATGCTATTGCAAGCGAAAGGTTTTAGAGTAAGTATACGAAAACTAGACCCTTATCTTAACATTGACCCGGGAACTATGAATCCTCACGAACATGGTGAGGTATATGTAACCGATGACGGAGCAGAAACCGATCTAGATCTTGGCCATTATGAACGTTTTACCGGAATTCCCGCATGCAAATTTGATAGCATCACAACAGGTGCGATATACTCAAAATTACTTAAAGATGAACGTTTAGGAAATTACGCCGGTGTTACTGTTCAAGTCATCCCACATGTTACAAATATAATAAAAGATTTTATACTTTCAAATACCAAGGATTTTGATTTTATTATTTGTGAAATAGGTGGTACAATCGGTGATATTGAAGGTCTACCATTTTTTGAAGCTATAAGGCAAATTGGTAACAAATTAAAAAGCGAAAATTGTTTATTTATTCATTTAACATTATTACCTTATGTTAAAACCGCCCGTGAATTAAAAATAAAACCTACCCAACACTCAGTTAAAGCATTACGCGCTATAGGTATTTCACCTAATATACTAGTGTGTCGTGCAGAACGTAACATTTCAAAAAACGAAATAGATAAAATAGCTTTATTGTGTAATATAGAATCTGAGTATGTTGTCCCGGCAATAGATCAAAAAAATATATATTTAGTACCGATGGCATATCATAATTCAGGTCTTGACAATAAAGTATTAAATTTTTTTAATATTAATGTCATGCCGTCTAAATTAGATAAATGGCATGATATAATTAATAGGCTAAAAGATTCTAATTCAAAAGTAAGAATCGCTATAATAGCTAAATATCATAAATTAAAAGATGCTTATAAATCAGTAATCGAGGCACTTAATCATGCAGGTATTTATTACAAATACAAAATTGATTTAGCATGGATAAATGCTGAAAATCTAACTGAAGAGAATATTAATAAAAAATTATTAGATATAGATGGGATTTTAGTACCAGGCGGATTTGGGGAACGGGCGACTAAAGGAAAAATTATAGCAATAAAATATGCCCGTACTAATAACATACCTTTTTTTGGAATATGTTTTGGTATGCAACTTGCGACGATCGAAATAGCTCAGAATTTAATCGGTATTAAAGATGCAGTAACGGAAGAATTTAAAATAGATGGTACAAAAATTATTGAGAAAATAAATAAAAACTGTGAAGACTCAAAAATAACAGGTGAAAATGTAAAAAAGACTATGAGGCTTGGCTCTTATCCTTGTAGTTTGGTCGCAAGTACCATTGCAGCTAATGCTTATAAAAGCCTTGAAATAAATGAGAGACATCGTCATAGATATAAATTTAATAATGAATTTCAAAATATTTTTGAAAAACACGGAATAGTATTTAGCGGTTTTTCAAAAGATGAAGAGATTGTAGAAATAATTGAACTACCGCTACTGCGTTGGTTCGTAGGAGTACAATTTCATCCGGAATTTAAATCTAAACCTTTTGAAGCTCATCCGTTATTTATTCAGTTTATTAAAGCAGCGATTGAGTATAACAAATGTAACAACAATATATGAGACTATTTTAAAAAATCTTGACACAGTTTTTATTATAGTCTAGGGTGCATAAAAATAATATAGCCGGACAGTTTCTGAAAAGCGTTTAAGGTCATTCCCGTATATGCGGGAATGACCTATAAAGCTCTAAGCCTTGCAAAAACATAACATTTTTAAAAACTATCCGGTACTAAAAAAAATAAGCTCATAGTAAATCAATGGATAGCGTGGATTCTAATTTCACAATTTGGAATAAAGCCAGAAACAGTAAATTTAGACATATAGTATGGCCGATTAGATCATATGAATTAACCAAGTTCATCCCGATGGCCTTACTAATGTTTTTTATTCTACTTAATCAAAACTTAGTTCGTAGTATTAAAGATAGTTTTGTTGTTACCTTAATTAGCTCGGAAGTATTAAGTTTTATCAAACTTTGGGGCGAAATGCCGATGGGAATTTTATTTGTTATTTTTTATTCTAAACTCTGTAATATTATGACAACAGAGCAAGTTTTTAGGATAGTTACCGGTACTTTTTTATTTTTCTTTGCAATTTTTGGTTTTATTTTATTTCCATACAGAGAGTTTTTTCATCCCGACCCCGAGTTAATTAAGTACTATATCACTGTTCTTCCTCACCTAAAATGGTTTTTAATAATTTGGGGACAGTGGAGTTTGGTATTATTTTATATTATAGGAGAGTTATGGCCGGTTATAGTCTTTACTCTTCTGTATTGGCAGCTTGCAAATAAAATTACTAAAGTCGAAGAAGCACCAAGATTTTACTCATTTTTTACTTTATTTGGACAAACTAATTTACTCATCTCAGGAACCGTAATTATTTATTTTGCTAAGAGTGAGCATTTCTTATTACCTTTATTTTCTTATCTAAACGATACAAATGAAATTCTTTTAAAATCATTTATTACAGTTATTTTAATATCCGGATTAATTTGTTTAGCTCTTCATAAACTGATTGATAAATCAGTCGTAGAAGCTGACAAAAATATTAAATTTAAAAACCAAAGAACGGATATATTAAAATTAAGCTTGGTTGAAAGTGCAAAAGTGATATTAACTTCTAGGTATCTCGGTTTTATTTGTCTTCTTGTAATGTCTTATTCTATGAGTATTAGCCTAATAGAAGGGTTATGGATGTCCAAAGTAAAGCAACTCTATCCCGCTACAAAGGATTTTATAGCCTATCACGGTAAAGTGTTTTTTTGGACGGGAGTACTCACGTTAGTTAGTGCGTTTTTAGGCAGTAGTTTAATTAGAATATGCGGCTGGTTTTGGGGAGCTATTATAACACCGATTATGATGTTTGGAGCAGGTGTTATGTTCTTTTCATTCACGGTTTTTGAAAATCACCTAGGAAATATCGTAAATACCCTCGGCTATAGCGCACCGCTTGTCATGATAGTTTGTATCGGCGGACTTTGGCATATACTTTCTAAATCCGTAAAATATTCACTTTTTGATGCTACTAAAGAAATGGTATATATTCCGCTCGATAGTGAAATGAAGACCAAAGGTAAAGCTGCAGTTGATGTTATGGGTGCTAAAATCGGTAAATCAATAGGTGCTATTATTCAATTCATATCCTTTAGTATTTTCCCGAACGCCGTACATAACGACATAGCCGGTTTATTGATGTTCAGTTTTATTATTGTATGTCTATTATGGCTATATGGCGTGCAAGTTTTATCGAAATATTATAATAAGATGATACAACGTTGATAAGGATATCTATTCCTGCAAAGGCTTGCTTGCGTTGATATCTAATCTTCATGAGCTACGTAGGCGTTATTACATGACTCAGAAAAGGCATACAATGCTGGACAGGAATGACCAGTGCTTTTAAAACATTACCTGATGCTATGAATTAAACTACTGTATTTTGAACATCCTCTCCTATTAATCCTTGATCAGGCAAATCAAAAGCCTCATCCAAGCACTTACTATACTGCATTTTCTTAAGCTACTTCCGAATAATCTGCAATTAACCCTAGATTTTGACAAGTAATAACAAGTTGCACTTTTAAACCATCACTCTATTGATTTTTAATATAATCTAATATTATTCTTAAAATAGCTCGGCCACTATCCTTTGCTTTTTCATATTTATTTTTTAAGCTCTGTAATCTGTCAACATATACTCTTAACGTCTCTACTTCTTTACTTTGATATATTAAGCCCTCTATTTTTTTAATTTGTTTTACCGCTCTGCCTCTTCATGCGGTTCTTTACATTGTCTTACTCAATGTGCTTTTGTAAAATTAGTATTAGCATTGTTATGCATTAATAGTGAAAGAATAATTTTATTTTCTACTGAGTTACGACTACAGTAATGTAATATTTCACCCATCTGTTTATAATCATTCACCGTAGCACCATATTCAAGTAACATTTTGGCTTTTTTAAAATTACCTGTAACCTCTAAAGCAGTCTCACCATTCTCATCTTGTATATTAAGATCAATAAATGCGTAAATCATGAAACATTTCTGGAACGGTTTTACATTCTTTTGCATTACTCCCCTTTCCTATACAAGATTTTAAAATATTTATTAACTTAGAAATTTTAGGTATAATTATTTTTTTAGTTATTTTATTACAATTCCATGTTTCATGGTATTTTTGACTCGACATTATATTAATCTATTTTAATAAAGTCAATGTGAATGGTTAATTTTTATGAATTAACCAATTAACAATATAATTTAAAAATTCTTTTTTCTTGAATCTATTTGTAATATAGTAATAGGCATATTTAATATTTGTAGAGGGAATAATGAAACAAAATCCAAAAATCTCATTAATAGGTAGCGGTAACATAGGTGGCACGCTTGCTCACTTAATTAGCCTTAGAGCACTCGGAGATATCGTGTTATTTGATGTGACTGAAGGAGTACCGCAAGGAAAAGCATTGGATCTCATGCAAGCCAGTACAATAGCCAGGTCTGATATCAAAATAAAAGGCACAAACGACTATAAAGATATTAAAGGATCTGATGCCATAATTATTACTGCCGGTGTACCAAGAAAACCAGGGATGAGTAGAGACGATTTAATTAGTATTAACACTGGTATTATGAAAACGGTTGCAGCAAATGTTAAAAAATACGCTCCTGATGCCTTTGTAATAGTAATTACCAATCCACTTGATGTTATGGTATATGTCATGCTTAAAGAAAGCGGATTGCCTCACAATAAAGTAATCGGTATGGCAGGAGTACTTGACTCATCAAGATTTAATCTTTTTCTTGCTGAAGAGTTTAAAGTATCGGTTAGCAATGTTAATAGCATGGTTCTCGGCGGTCACGGCGATGCTATGGTACCTCTTGCAAGATATTCTACAATATCAGGCGTACCGATACCTGATTTGATAAAAATGGGCTTATCAAGTAATGAAAATATTGAAAAAATAATCGATCGTACGAGAAACGGTGGCGGTGAGATTGTTGCATTACTTAAAACAGGTTCTGCTTATTATGCTCCCGCAGCCTCAGCAATAGAAATGCTTGAGTCATACTTAAAAGATAAACGTCAGATTCTAACTTGTGCCGCTCATTTACAAGGTGAGTACGGCGTACATGATTTATATGTCGGAGTGCCTATTATGATCGGTAAAGAAGGTGTTCTAAAAGTAATAGAACTACAGTTAACCGCAGAGGAAAAAGCACTATTTGATCAATCAGTCGAGGGAGTTAAAAAACTCATTGAGACGATAAAATAAATGATTAAATTACATTAATGAAGCACAAATATAACAAGATTTAAAATATTGAATTAATATTAATTATTAGTATTGTTAATTGAATATAAATGGTATTACATTTTGGTTTATTTTTATTAATAAAGGGAAATTATGAAACATAAGAATGAATTAGACTAGCTAATAAGAAATCTTTATTTAATAAAAAATACTAATTTAAATAATATTTTAGAAACAGATAAACTAGCTATAACACGTACAACTAATTTTATAGAAGCTCTAATAAACAAAATAGACCCTAAAACGCTGGGACCGCCGTATGTTTCTCAGCAATAAGCTAACTTCAAAGTAGCAAATGATAAAAATATACAAGGTGCTAGTAAAGAAATTTATTTAAAAAATCTACCTATTAGTATTGGTAAAGTTGAAGGCTTTAAGGAAGACGGAAAAGGTAGAAAAACAAAGGCTCAACTTGATGTCCTAATATCCCTTTCAGATTTTTCAGCATATTAAGACTAAGTAATTCATTACCGATCACTAATGAGCAAGAACTAGAAATAAAGGGCAATATTAATCTATTGCAATTGATAGAAGAAGTTGTTCAGAAAGTAGGGGAAAAGAGCTTAAATATACAGCAAGATAAAAAAGTACTTACCTCATAAAAAAAACGAACAAGCTATAACACATGGTTAACAAAAAGTAGAACTTAGCCTTAAAGAAGCAATAATCAAGTTAAGGGAAGCAGTTCAAGAAACAATCAAAAATCCAACTAATAATGCAGAATTTAATAAAACATCAAAAGAAATTTGTTTGATTAATAATATCAACTCTCATCAACCACCTAGATTACAGGCAGCTAGAAATAAAATCCTGAGTAGCGGAGAAAGCCCTAATACTCAAAATACAAAAATAGAGAAATTGTTTCTTGAACAACATGAATGGGATCAATTTCAAGAATGAAGAGAGAGATTACAAAAAATAAAAGAGCTTAGAAAAAAATTAGATGAAATGAAAAATTTTTATGATGCGATTAATTCATTAGATAAAAATATCATGCTAG
This sequence comes from Candidatus Rickettsia kotlanii, assembly GCA_030295365.1. Taxonomy (GTDB): domain Bacteria; phylum Pseudomonadota; class Alphaproteobacteria; order Rickettsiales; family Rickettsiaceae; genus Rickettsia; species Rickettsia kotlanii. The sequence continues at coordinate 877,498 of AP027062.1, read as the reverse complement.
GAGTAATATAAGAGAAACACAAAGTGCAACAAGCTTCCAATCAAAAAGCACAAGAGATTATAAGAAGTAAATTTTTATACCTTGATAAGGCCGGAGATTTTTCAGACGGTTTACAAAATTTATTTGAGAAGTTAAAAAATAAAGAAGAGACTGGGGGAAAAAGAACTTATAGAAGCTTCTAACAAGACACTCAGCAAAAGTATATCAGTAAATAAAAATTACTTCCATAATACTAATAATTCAAGCGAATTAGATTTACAATATAAGATATTATTAATCTAGAAAATTCATTCAATAAACTAGCATAATTCACTGATAAAATATTAATAGATGTTGGCAAATCTTATGTACAACAGACAAATATTAATCCTAAATCTAATACCGTTTTTAGATCTTCTTCTATTGATTCAGGAATAAGCTTAAGTCAAAAAGAATTATCTACCACATTTGGAAAAAGCAGCTCTACTAATTTAATTGAAGCTCTTGATTGAGCACAATAGAAAATTTTATCAAATTCAAATACAGCAAAAGATAAGTTAACGGCAACAAAAGAACTACAAAAATCTATCCCACAAAAAGAAGTAAGCAATGAAAAACTTACTCAAGAAGAAATAGATAATATTTATAAGACACTAGGTATATTTGAAGAAATTAAGGAATATGAAAAGAGCGACAATTCACGTGTTCCTCGTTTATTAAATAAAAATTACTATAAGCTAACTGATCCTCGTGAGGAGCGTAGAAGCAATAATATCGCTTTAGAATGGGATGATACTAGAATGCTAACTACTGATACTGATTTAGAATGGGATGACACCGAAATACTGCCTCCTGCCCCAAATAGTACCGTTTCAGATAAATTAAAAGAAGCAGTAGATGATTATATATCTAAACTACAAAATGAAAAACTATCTAAAGATACATCCCCGAAACAAGTTGAGGCAACAACTCATCCAATACAGGCAGCAATACCGACTCCTCCTGCTCTTTCCTGAAATACTCATCCTATATTCGATGATATAATAAAGTTCTTAAAGATGTTTAAAGAAGAGATCGATAAATTTCCACAAGATTATACTAAAGCCTCTACCATACCTCTATATTGAAGTAATGTTAATAGAAATTTAGGAAGAAGTGAATTTTTAGCAAGTATGGTATCAACTCCTCAACAAGATGAGAGAATTAATGATATATTAGATAAACTTCAAAAAATTTCTACTAATTGTAATAAGATAAGTAATAATAATGATAAATTTAATAAAGAGATTAAAGAATCTTTTGTAGAAATTAATACTACATTAAAAAATATAATAGAATATAAAGGACCCGAAATAGAATATTTAAATTCCAATATAGAAAAAGTTCAAAAGAATTTATCTAATTTAGAATCTTTGACTTATGAATATCTAAAAATACATCTCCGAAACATATTAAGCAATAAATCCAAGATCAACCTAAAATATCTACAGGAGCAGTTACCAGTATAAAAGATAGAATAGCAAAATTTGAAGCAGACTCTGACAGCAAAATCAAAAAATACTGGACAGAAGAAAAGAAACAGACTGTAGAAAAACAACATGAAAATATTTAATCTGACTATATAACTCCTCAGAAAAATTTTGAGTTTGAAAATCGAGGTAAAGAAATTAAAGAGAATAGCACCAGAAATTTAATAAACAAATTTGAAAAAGGCTTTGATAGTAAAATAACAAAATACTGGACATCACCGGCGGAATGGGGTAAATGGGAGGGGAAAAAATAGAAAGGTACAGGAAAAGAGAATGAACTAATAAGACCTCGTACAAAATTTGCAATAGAACATTCTAAACATACTCAATCTAAAGAGCCTATATATCATCTAATTAAAGCTAAAAGGCAATACAAAAAATTAAAAGACAAATTTGAAAACTTAGCAAAAGAAGCACAGTAAATTGGGATACAAGCACAGCAAAGTTCCAAATCTTCAAGTAGTCCTAGCATAAAACCTACAGATTGCAGTAAAAACGGAAGAAATATCTAAGGCCATTGATGTTATTCTTGTTTTTGGGTCTTGTTGCATGGCTCATTTATATCATTCCCGCAGAGGCAGGACTCCAGTAAAACATGTAAATTCTGTATCAATATTGAAGTTATTTTTCTAGATCCCCGCTTTTACGGGGATAACATTGAGTAGGTTTTCAAGCCATGCAACAAGACTTTACTTTTGTAAGGATAATATCCTACGTAAAACTAACACTGTACTCATTAATATTATAAGCAAAAATATGAAAAAGCTTAAAGTTAGAGATAGTGACTTAAAATTTTGCCATAACAACATACTAAAGAAAGGAGTAGTTGAGGATAGAATAATACCTCCAAAAGAATGTGATAGACTATAAAGTCTCATTTTAACATTAGTCTTAAATAAGGATTGAACAATAATTTGTAGCGGTACTGCATAAAATGCTGCAAGTCCTATTAATATAATGGGACAGAGAATATTAAATACTTGTTTGCATAACATTATTTGCATTCCTAAAGCAACAATAATGCTGGTAAATAAAGCCCATGTAATCTGTCTTAAAGGGTTTATTTTATCGGCAAATAGCCCTGCAAAAACAGCTGATATTCCATAGGTAGCAGTAAGAGCTATATTCATAAATCTTATTTCAGGATGATTTATAAAAGCTATTTTTGTTAAAAAAACTCCTAAGAAAATTACTAAAAAGTGATACACTCCTCCAATAGCACCGTTTATTAGTAATGCTATTATAATGGATAATTTATTATTCCATATAATTTGCCGCAAGGTACTTTTTGATGACGTTCTTAAAAATTCGCTACTTTCTTTAAAAAACTTTCTCATCAAAATAGCGAATAAACCAAATATTGCACCAATAAAGAAATTAAAACGCCATAAATATTGGATATCGGAATTACTAGCGTAATAATAAGCTATAGCCGCAAGTAATGCACCTATTTGGCTACAGCATGAAACTATTCCTATATTTAAATTTTTCTGATTATCTCCTGTTTTTTCAGCTACATAAACCTTTATTCCGTCAACTTCTCCGGCAAGGCTTGCTAAAAAAACCATTCGACATAATGTTAGTATTACCGTAGCAAAAATACCTATTATCTCAAAGGAAGGAGTAATAGCAATTAATCCGGTAGAAATGCTACTCATGCACATTGATATCTTGATAGATTTAGTACGCCCGTATTTATCTCCGATAAATCCAAAAATTAAGGACCCTAAAGGTCGTACTATAACGACTGCACTAAGAATAGCAAAAAAACCGAGTAGTTGTTTATCCTGCTCTATATTAGGTAAGAAATTTTGTGCAAGAATACTAGCCGATAAACCGAATAGAGCATAATCATAATAACGGATAATCGTTGTAAAAAATGCAACTAAAAAAGCTGAATTAGACATATAATATTTTCTTTTTGTGGTAATATCATATGATACCAACTATTTAGGCTATGTAAAAGAAAATTAATTTAATCTATTTTTACTCTTTGTGTCTACAAATTATAAGATTTTTTTGAAATAGGAACAACTACAGCATAATTTCAATTTGTAGTTTTAATTATAAATTTTATATTTGGTATATATTCAATTTTTAACTGTTTTAAAAATATGCACTTAGAATATAAAGTTACTATATCTGAAAATGGCAGAATAAATATTCCTGCAAAAATTTGTGATCAATTACATCTTGCTTCAGGAGATCAGTTAATGCTAATACTTGATAAAGAATTAACATTGATTCCTCTAAAAAATAAAATTAAAGAATTTCAAGCATTAGTAAAATCTAGAAATAAAGATAACATATCACAGTAAATATAGCAGAAGTAGTAGCTGAACTAGATAAAAAATTGAACATATCTTTTATTCAAAGTAAAGAAATGATCTCAGCTTCAATAAATAAAATTGTAGCCTGAGATTTTGATCAAGCTATAGAAATTGGACGCTTAAAGAAAGAAACAGAACAATTTGACTTATCTCTTGGTGACAGAGCTTGCATTAGCCTAGGATTAATTACAGGCTATCCTATATATACTGCAGATAAAATTTGGGCTAAACTGCAATTAAATTGTAAAATCGTTCTAATTCGCTAGGCTTTATGAAGATTTCTAATTGATTTGCTATTTTTTAGCGAAAATTAATAAGATTTTTGAAAGAATAGCTACTCCTATTTCAAAGAAACCTTATAATTTGCAGCAAAAAATAACCAAAATTAAATCTTCATAGAGCCTAACAGCCCATTTTATGATAAAATTTGAAAAAAGAGCCATTATGATACTATAATAATTACTTTCCTTTTCCTGAGTGTTGCTTTTCTATTTTTTCTCTTCGTGCTTTCATAGCTTTTGCTAGTTCTTCTTTATGCTTATCTCCTCTTTAAGGCATTTGTTTAGCAATATCCTTTGCCTCTTTTTTTATAGTTTTTGGAATTGATATAGGTGGTGGCGGAGACGATGGGGGAATAGGAATACCACTTCCAGACATTAGACATTGGAGGCGGCATCGGTATAGTACCGCTAGGCATAGTTGGAGTATTTTTGAATATTGATTAACAGCTTCTGCTTGCTGCTGCTTTATCTTCTCTTCTTTCATACGTTTTATACTGCTAATGCTCCTTGTTGCTGCAAATCTGCAATTGTCGGCTCTCTTTTTGTAGAAGTTAAGTGTTTATTTTTATTATCAAACTTTTTTTCTCTATCGGAAGCACTATTAATATTATTATGTTCTTTTTCTATAGCCTTAAATTGATTATTAATAGCTTCTAATTCTGCAGCGATTTCCCATCTCTCTTCTTTAGTAATATTAGAATTAGATTTTTTTCTTCAAGCCCCTTTTCCCTCTCTTCTAGTTCTTTCTGTGTTTGCTTTAATTCTTCTATACGTTTTGCATGATTATCTATTTTTCCCTCTGTACTCTTTGTTTGCTGCTCGAAAGAATCCTTTACTTATCTCTGCTTTGAACTTTTTTCTTTAACTCTTCATCAAAAGAAAGCGGTTTATTTCGTACAGGTTTTCCTAAATCAGAATGTATTAGATCTTTACAATTTTCTCTAGAAGCTAACGGTTTTTACTGGTATCAGGTATTTGAGGACCATGTTCTCGTAAATCTTTTGTAATTTCTTGTATAGTTTGATGAAGTTCTGTAATCGACATCACTTTACCTCTCACAAGTTAATTGATTTTAAAGATATAGTAATTACACCTCTTTTATAGCTTCAACACAAGCAAAAGTTGCTATTTTTAGTATTTCATTAGCTGTTGCTGCAGCTTGAAGTATTTGAACGGGTTTTTCAAAACCGTTTGTTATAGGACCTATAAAGCTGTTTGACGAAAATTCTTGTAACAACTCAGTAGAAATAGCAGCTGAATTTAAACCAGGCATAATTAATACATTTGCAGATCCTGATAATCTACAAAATTTATATAATTTACGTAAATCACCATCTAAAGCCACTTTAACCGACATCTCTCCGTCATATTCAAAATCTACCTTCATGCCGCTCAGCTCTTCTTTGTTCTTGCTAAAATTATCTAGTATACTTACTGCTTCACGAATACGAGCTGTTTTTGCCTTAGAAGAATTACCGAATGTTGAAAAAGAAAGAAGTGCAACACGAGGCGTGATTCCCATATTTTTAGCAATTTCTGCAGTTTGGGTTGCTATTTGTGCAAGTTCCCAGCTGTTTGGATATTCCTTAATACAATTATCGGCAATAATAATATTATTATCTTTAGCAATCATAATTGAATAGCCAAGGATGCTACGATTAATTTTTGGTGAAATGACTTTCATGATATCTTCTAAACTATCGATATAACTTTTCGTAACACCGGTTAAAAGAGCATCACCGTCACCGCATGCTAACATACAAGCAGCGAAAATATTCTTATCAGTTTTAACAAGCTTTGCACAATCACGGTATAAATAACCTTTTCTCTGAAGTCTTTTATATAAATAATTAGTATATTTCTCTAAACTATCGCTTAAGGCCGCATTCATTATTTGAATTCCGTCTAAGCTAATATCTTGACCTATCTTTTTTAACATAGCCTCAATGCGTTCAACACGACCAATTATAATCGGATGACCATATTTCTTATCTCGCATCATAAGAGTGGCAGAAATTACTTCTTCTTCTTCACCTTCAGCAAAAATAATCCGTTTAAGCGGTGCATTATGAATTTTTTCAGCTAAGAAATTCATATAGTTAGCAGTAGGATTTAATCTGCTACCTAATTCTTTCTTATATTTACCTATACTAAAATCTTTAACCCTAGAAACGCCGCTTTCTATTGCAGCAACGGCAACCGCCGCTGCTACTACAGTAATTAAACGAGGATCAAACGGTACAGGAATGATATATTCCTGACCAAAAACCATCTTACGCCCTGAGTAAGCTTTATATACCTCTTCCGGTACAGGTCTACGGGCTAAATCTGCAATGGCTTTTGCTGCGGCTATTTTCATTTCTGTATTAATAGTCTTAGCTCTTACATCTAATGCTCCTCTAAAAATATAAGGAAATCCCATAACATTATTAATCTGATTATTATAATCAGATCGCCCTGTTGCTATAATCGCATCATCGCGCACAAGTTTTATATCTTCCGGAGTAATTTCCGGATCAGGGTTAGCCATAGCAAAAATAATCGGATTACTTGCCATTCTACTCACCATATCTTTAGTTACTGCCCCTTTTACCGATAACCCTATAAATACATTAGCGTTATTTAAGCTTTCCGCTAAAGTTCTAAACTTGGTATCACTTGCATATAGCTCTTTCCATTTATTCATACCTTCTAGGCGTCCTTTGTAAACAACTCCTTTAGTATCACATACAATAATCTTTGATTTATCAGCTCCAAGAGCAATTAATAAATCAATGCAAGCAATAGCTGCTGCACCTGCCCCGTTAACTACGATTTTTAAATCTTCAAGCTTACGATTAGTAAGATACGCAGCATTTATTAGCCCTGCGGCGGTAATAATCGCTGTTCCATGCTGATCGTCATGAAAGACCGGTATATCCATTAAAGATTTTAATTTTTCTTCTATCATAAAACATTCTGGAGCTTTAATATCTTCAAGATTAATACCCCCAAAACTATAACTAAGATACTTCACGGCATTAATAAATTCTTCAGGATCTTCCGTATTCACTTCCAAGTCAATTGCATCAATATCAGCAAATTTTTTGAATAGTACCGCTTTACCTTCCATTACCGGTTTTGAAGCGGCAGCTCCTAAATTACCAAGCCCAAGTACGGCAGTACCGTTAGAGATTACGGCAACTAAATTACCACGAGCAGTATATTTATATATATCCTCTAAATTTTTAGCAATTTCAAGGCAAGGAGCTGCAACCCCGGGGGAATAAGCAAGTGATAAATCTTGCTGAGTAACTAAAGACTTTGTTGCAACAATAGCGATCTTACCAGGCTTATCTCTTTCATGATATTCAAGGGCCTCAGCATAATTTATTTTATTCATTTCATCCATTTTAGAAATTCCTGTTTTATTTGTTTGTTTTGGTTTTTCGTCATTGCAAGCAGACGCAATAGGCGTCGACGAAGCAATCTCAGGCAATATTCCTGAGATTGCCACGCTCCTTGTAGTCGCTCGCAATGACGTGGTAAATTCATCCCATTATATACATAATAATTGATATAGTAACTACCGAGAAAAAAGTAGTAAATGTTATAATTGATGCCATAGAATCAGGATCACCATCAAGTTGACGAGATAAAACATAAGCCGTACTTGCACATGGAAGGCAGCTATATAATATTCCTACTGATCTATCTAATCCGTCAATAGACATTAACCATAGTACTACTACACTAACTAGAGGAAATGCAACTAATTTAACAAAGCTTGTAAACATTACGTTACGTAAAAGCTCTTGTCTAATAGTAAAATTAAGCCCTGCCCCAACATTTAGCATACCGATAGCTAAAGCAGCATTAGAAAGGCTATCTAACATTTTCTTAAGCCCTAAATGTAATTCAAGATTTAAGTAATTAAAAATGAATCCTACTAAACTTGCGATAATTAACGGATTACGCACAATTAATTTCATCATTAAAACAAAACTAGTGCTAATAGTACTAGTAACGGATTTATTAGGGATATAATAAGCGAAAATCATTACCGATAAAATATTGGTAAAAATAATCATATAAGAAGAAATAACGGCAACGATTGAAAGCCCGCTAGAACCAAGCAAGGGACTACTTACCCCAAAAAAAATGTAGCTATTATAACGAATCGATCCTTGAAAAATGGAAGTAAATTGGACTTTATCTATGTTGTATTTTTTTTGGTAAATTATAAGACCGATTGACACAAGAATAGTGGATATAACAAGAGCTACTACTAATTTAATTATGGATGTAACACTTAAATCGGCAGTAGATACGTAATTAAACAGCATGGCAGGAAATAGTACAAAATACGATAATTTCTCAATACCACGCCAAAATTCTTCTGAAGTTAACCATTTATTTTTGATAATACTACCAAGCAGCGTAATTAAAAAAATAGGTAACGTACTACAAAAAATTTCATTCATTTGTTAATAGTTTTTATTTTAACGTCATTGCGAGGAGCAAAGCGACGTGGCAATCTCATCAAACTTCTTGAAATTGCCACACTCACTTTTGTTCGTTCGCAATGACGCTTAGATACCCATGCGGGAATGATATATAGGCTACAACTGCCCTTCAACTAGCTTTTTCATTTCCTGCACCCCGTAAAGCTTTATAAAAGTCCCAAGTCTTGGACCTTCATTCTGTCCAAGCAATATTTGATATAAATCTTTGAAGTAATCACGCAGATTTTCATATCCTGCTTTCATTCCTATATCATATATTGCTTTCTGAATTGCTTCAGCTTCGGTTTGATCAGCTATATCAGATAACATATCTAATATATCCTGCAAAATAACCTTATGCTTTTCAGAAGGAGATAAATATGATTTATGTGCTTTAATAAAGTCATTATAATATCTTATAGCAAATTCTGCTAAATGGTCAAGATAAGGGTTAGTATTTGGAGTTACTTTTGGCTCATATTTGCTTATAAATCCCCAAAGCACCGATTTATTGGAAGGATTACACACAGAAGTAAGATTTAAAAGCAACGAATAAGTAATTCCAAAAGTCTCAATTTTCGGTACATTTCCGTGATGGATGTGATAAACAGGATTTGCATAACGCTTTGCCCTATTCTCTTCTAAATGATATTTCTGATTAAAAGTAATGTATTCATCAACATTTTTAGGAATTACATCAAAAAACAAACGCTTAGCTCTAGTCGGATTTTGATACATAAATAATGCCATACTTTCAACAGGAGCATATTTAAGCCAATCATCAACGCTAATACTATTGCCTTTTGATTTTGATATTTTCTCACCGTTTTCATCTAAGAATAACTCATAACATAACTGCACCGGCGGCTTTCCTCCTAGGATTCGGCAAATTTCTGAATAAAGACGAGCATTTGCCAAATGGTCTTTGCCGTACATCTCATAATCGACTTGAAGCGCAGCCCAACGCATACCAAAATCCGGCTTCCACTGTAATTTGCAATGCCCTCCCGTTACCGGTACCTCTCTATAATTACCGGCTTTGTCTTTATACGTTACAGTGCCTGCTTTAACATCCCATTTCTCTATAGGCACTTGCAGTACCTTACCTGTTTTCGGACATATAGGCATGAAAGGTGAATAGGTAGCCTTACGCTCTTCTCTAAAAGTTGGTAGCATTAGCTCCATTATCTCGTCATATTTCTCAAGCACCATTATCAGCATCTCATCAAACATACCAGCTTTATAACAGTTAGTACTGCTATAAAATTCATACTCAAAGCCGAATTTATCAAGGAATGAGCGAAGCTTTGCATTCATATAATGCCCATAACTTTCACATTCACCGAATGTATCAGGGATAGAAGTAAGCGGCATATCCATATACTGTGCCACCATTTCAGGATTTGGTATATTGCTAGGTACTTTACGAAGCCCGTCCATATCATCGGAAAAGCAAATTAGTTTAGTCGGAATATCAGATAATTGCTCAAATGCTTTCTGTACCATCACCATACGGGCATTTTCACCAAAAGTACCGATATGAGGTAAACCTGAAGGACCGTAACCCGTTTCAAATAATACATACCCCTTCTCAGGAATTTTACCGTTTAAGCTGTCTAATATCTTCTTAGCCTCAACAAAAGGCCACGCGTTTGACTTAATAGCATCTTCCCAAATTTCTGACATTGATTTTTCTTGCACTTTAATTAATAATCAGTGACAATATACTAAATTTATTTATTTGTAAAATATCAAATTAAACGCCGTCATTGTGAGGAGCAAAGCGACGTGGCAATTGCATCCAACTTCCTGAGATTGCCACGCTCCTTACAGTCGCTTGCAATGACATTAAAAACAAAAAAACATGCCATTTAATACTACTATAAATTACATCAGAAAAGATAGTTATAAAGTTCTACATTTAGGACTGATTGCAATTTCTATAATAGCACTTGCTATCGCTTATATTGCTGAATATATATTCCATTATACACCCTGTCCTTTATGCGTTTACGAACGATTCCCCTATTTAACCCTAATCAAAATTTGCTTAACTACTTTAATCATTCGACAGTTAAATAAGTATACTTTAATATTCATTCTCCTAACTATTCTTAGCTCTTGCATATTATCAACCTATCATAGCTTCGTAGAAAGAGGCATAGTACAACCAAGTGCTCTTTGTTCATCAATGATGCGCATCCCGAAAGGCTTGTCTATACACCACATCAAACAAATGTTCTACTCACAGCCAATCACGTCCTGCACGAAACCTGCAATCAAAATCTTTGGTATTTCTATGACAGAGTATAATCTACTCTTAAATATCGCTCTTCTAATCTGTTTACTCCTCGTTTTGTTTTATCCAAAGTCTAATTAATAGTTAAAAAATTAACTATTAATTTGCAAAAATTAAAAATATTGTGTATAATGACAATTCTAATATTTTTATATATTTCAATTTTTTAAGAATTAGTTAGGAAAATAATAATTTCAACTAATTTAAAAAAGAGTAAAAACTATGATGAATGATCATGAAAACAATCTACTCGCAACACTAGCTTTTGGTGAACTTAGCAAAGTTCAAGCTTATTAAAAAAAGGTGTTAACCTTGACAAACACAAAAATGCACGTGGAGAAACAGCATTACACCATACATTATTTACAGGATATATGGACAGAGCTAAATTATTACTTGAACATAATGTTAGTCCTAATATTAAGGATAATTACAGACAAACGATTTTACATAAACTCATATCATTTAATTCTATAGATAAAATGGAATTTTTACTTCAAAATGCTACTAATATTGATTTAGAAATAAAAAATCATTATGGCTTTACGCCTTTATATTCTTCAGTATTTGATGAAAATATTAAGGCTGCCGAGCTTTTACTTAAAAATGGTACTGATGCTAATTTTGGTTTCACTCCTTTAACAAGCATAATGCAAAGTCAAACCATCACACCAATTGCAAAGCAAGAATTAATTGAGATTTTACTTCAACAAATAGTAGATAACAATAACCCTCCTAAAAGAGTTTGGACATTTGAGCATTTAAATGTAAATAATGAGATTATACTTAAGTCTTTATTAACTTATAATAAACTACTAACCTTTAATAATATCTCTAATAATTTTTTAACTATTAATAATGTTAATATTGATGAGGTAAGACCTAAAGCCATGTTTGAACTCAAATATTCAAATAATATTCATCATAAAGTAGTCAATAACTTTCTTAAAGATGCGATAGTTAACTCAGACAATAAAACAGGAAATAAAAATTTTATAGACAGTTACAATAAATACAAAGGTTTTTTAAAAAAGAATTATGATGCATATAAATATCAAATGGATAATAACCTTCTATATTTTCACCCCCCAATTACTTCATTAGGAACATTTGAAGATCCTACTTTTACAAAAAAGATTGAAAGTATTGCCGCATTTTTTAACAAAGATACACAATCCTTAGAATATAAAGCATTCAAGACACTTTTATCTTTACATCCTAGTTTTAAAATTACGGGTAGTGATATTATATTAAAGGAAGTAGCAACAAGTAAAGCAACAGGGGACAAACTAAATATCACATTTGATATGAAAAGTACCAAAACAACCTCTTATTAGACTGAAACTCAGAGCAAATAATTTATGATTCAGCTAATCTTTTTGAAACTGAACTAACAGGCAATATTGCTTAATTCTTATGCCATTCCTGCGGGAACGCATGAGTTTCAACTAAGAATCTATGTCATTCCTGCGAAAGCAGGAATCCATTAACCTCTAATATCATCCCGCGACTTGATCGCGGGATTCAGTCTTGTTTAATTTTTTTTCTGGACCCCGTGGTCAAGCCACGGGGTGACAGTCATTTTATGGATACCCGCTTTCATGGGTATAACATTGAGTAAGACTGCTCTTAATTTAATATCCATGCACAGAAGCAGGAATTCTCAGTCACTAAAAAGTATAAACATACTAAATTTTTAAAATTAAAAGCTCAAATAATTTCGCTTTTTTCTAGATTCCTGCTTCCGCAAGAATAACATCACTACAAATATTAAATTTTATTAATTAATAATTAAAAAATTAACTATTAGCTTGCAGAAATTTAAATATTATATACAATAATGCTCGCACGACAAAATAATATTTAAACATAAAGGAATATTTATATGATGAATCAACCAATAAATAATGCTAATTACAGACTTCCAGACGGTAGTACGGTTTTACATAATGCAGCACGTATAGGGCACGGATTAATTATGAATCCTGAATTTTATTCTGATGATGTTACAAGAGAGAAATTAATAGAAAAACTTTTTAATTATAATATTAACGATAATAATCTAGTAATAGCTCCGGTAACAGCATCAGCACCAGTAACAAACCACTACTTCTACAAAAATAGCAGCAGAGAACAATGTACGTGCACCAAACTATGAAATATATGACACCTTAATTGAAGCTAAAGACATCCGTACACCGTTTAGTATAGCAGTCTCGGCCGGGAATACAAATATTGTTCAAAAATTAATTGAGCAAGGTCATGATGTCAATACTAAGGATGAAAAAGGAAATACGGCATTATTTTATGCAAGCACTAAAGAAATAGCTAAAATTTTATTAGACAAAGGGACAAGTTTTGAAGTTGAGCATGAATATCTATACTCACCTATACATTATGCGGCAACAATAGGAAATAAGAAGCTTTTTACTTTAAAAAAATGTGGATGTTAATACTAAAGATGGCAAGGGACGTATACCTATATATTATGCAACTTATTCTAAACAGCACGAAATAACTCAAATTTTATTACAACCCGGCAGTGAAATTGATACAGTAGACAACTATGGCGACACACCTTTTTTCTATTTGCTACTAAAGCATGAATCAAGTTAAAATAAAACGTTACTGGACTTCTTTTTAAATAATAACGTTAATCTTAATATTAATGCGTGTGGTGAGTCAATTTTTAATCACGAACTCACATCAAGAGATAAATGGTTACTTGAGAAGTTAATATCTAAAGGTGCTGATATAGGACAAGACGTTCTACTGCGTAATCCATTCGATCGCAGTATAGCAGAACTTGTCAAGATAGGTATTGATAAAGAAAAGATAGTTTATGCATTAAAAAATATAATTCTCATATTAATAAACAATTAAAAATTAACACCATACAAAAATACTTGGGTGCAAAATCAGCCAACAATTATAAAGACATGGATGTTAATGATTATAATTTACCGGATGAAGAAGGGTTTGCAAAAAATACACATGAACAATTAAAAGATGTTATGCAACGTCTTAAAAACAGTGAAGATAAAGATGGTATTATTAATACATTAATTGAGATTAGTATTAATGAAGATACAAGAGCAGAGTTAATAGAAAAAGTTTTAAATTATAATGTTAATGATAATAATCCTTTAGCAGCTCCAGCATTAGTTACTCCTGTAGCAGCCCCCTATAGTACCGGCTCCATCAACTTCAACAGAAAAAAAGTTATCAGCTGAATTGAAGACACGCCTTTACAATAGGAAAAATAAGGATGATATTATTAATTTCGTGCTTCTTTATCAGACTACTAACGAGAATGTAAAAAGTGAGCTAATAGATTATATTTGTGAATATTCTTTCGGTACTGAATTAGCCGGACAGATAGGTGCAATATTCAATTCTAATTTAAAATCTCCTTAAGTTCTTTCAAAGAAAAACCCGGTGGTTTTAGGTAGTCTAGTACTACCTTACCACTATCTAAGACTATAAGCCTTTTGCCGTAATTTACAGCATCTTCTAAATTATGCGTGATCATAACGGAAGTTATCTTATGTTTCTCTATAATTTCTGCTGTTTTTTTCATCACTTCCAAAGAAGCTTTCGGATCTAAATTTGCCGTATGTTCGTCTAGAAATAATATTTTAGGTGGATGAGCTATGCTAAGTGCCAGCAGTATAATCTGCTTTTCTCCACCGGAAAATTTACCTAATGGCTGTGAAAGTAAAGGCAAAAAGCGTTTAGGCAAACCTGTAAGCTCTAACAACTCGCTACTTGTTAACCGTTCATTACTAGAGAATCTACTTTCCCACAAAATGATATTTTCTTCAAGGGTTAGCTCGGTAAATAGCCTCTCTTCAGCTTTTTGTGTTAATGTAACTAATGTAGAAGCTTTTTGTCCTTTAGGTATTGTATCGATTCTGACTTGATCTAGACACACTTTCCCGTTAGTAGGTTTTAAATAGCCAGCAAGTATTTTAGCTAAAGTAGACTTACCGCTACCGTTATGACCCAATATTACAACAAACTCTTCTTTAGCAATATTTAAAGTAGTTTCAGCAATTATAGGTTCGGTTCTTTCTTTAACTTTGAACTGTATATTTTCTGCATATAAATAAGGTTTCATAAAACCTCTCTTTTTACAGAACCCAACGAAATAAACAATACTATCCCTAAAATAAGCTTAAGATTTATCGGATCGATGCCAATTCGGAGTAAAAAGCCCAGAGTAATGAAGTAAAATAATATACCTATCAAACAAGAAAATATCTCTTTAAATGCATTAAAATTATTAGCATGGATTAAAATATGACGCCCTATAACAATCGCACCGATACCGACTAGTGCTACCCCGAAACCCATATTAATATCGGCAAAACCATTTACTTGTGCAGATAAAGTACCGGTTAAAGCAGCCAAACAATTACTTATGCTAAAACCGATAGTACGATAAAGCTCGGCAGGTTTTCCTAAATTAATCAATAAATCTTTATTAAAACCAAAAGCACGAAGAAATAAACCGAGCTTACCTTTTAATAAAATTATAACCGAACATATAATAAGACAATTGATGATTATTAAAGGTATTAACCAATTTTCAAGATCTAATACAGATAATAGAGTCGGCATACCAAGAACCGATATATTAGGACGCTGCATAATTTGTAAGTTAACCGAATAAAGCATAAAACTTGCAAGTATTCCGGCTATAAGCCCGTTAATTCGGTTATTCTTCTGCATAAAACTAACTATACTGCCTATAATTCCGCCTGCTATTACGGCAAATATTAATGCAGGAAATAACCCAAATGAAAGGCTGCGGGCAAACACTGCTGCACCAAGTACATAAGTACCGTCTACGGTAAGATCAGTAATTTTGAGAATCCGATAACTTATATACATCCCTAAAATAAGCGGCAGCATTATTAAGGATTGCTCAAGAGCAGTAACTAAAATGTTCATGTTACTACTCTTCAATTTCTTTACGCGCGAAAGGAAGTACGGATAAATTTTCTTTAGTAAGAATATCTTGTTTAACAAATGATTTAAGGTTAATAAATAAAGTTAAGTCTTTCATATCCCCAAATGGAATATCTTTCGGTTCTATTCCTTGTAAGATTTTTTTTGCCATTAAACCTGCTTCTACGCCTATTTGTTTCTCTTGTACTCCTACCGCAATAGTTGCCCCGCTAATTACTGAACCTTCATCGGAAGCAATTATCGGAATACGGCGTTTAAACGCTTCTTGCTTTAAAATATTAATCCCACTGACTATTAAGTGATCTTTCAAAATTATAAAACTCTGCGTATTTTCAGGAGCATTTTTTACAGCCACAGGCATATCATTGAAATTTTGTATCATTACCGTGTGCAGAGAAATATTGTTTTGTTCAGCATATAATTTTAACATTGCTACTTCAGGTATAACTTTCTCGCTACTGCTATAAATTAAAGTGATATTCTGTAAAAAAGGTAATTTACTAATGGTGTCAGTGATTTTTATCTCATCGTTAACACCGGTAACTAAAGGTAGGTTTTTACTATTAATCATAGCAGCAGCACAAACAATTGGTTTATTTGTTATATGAGAAATAACAGTTTGACTGGCTGTCGTGCCTATTGGAATTATTACATCAATATCCTGATCTGTTATTTGCTTTATAATGGCAAGTAAAATATTAGAATCAGCATGAGCATTTTTAACTATAATTTCTGCATCTATATCTTTTAATGACTCTTTAATTCCTGATATAATCTCAGTCATTGCGGCATGTTCAAGTGGAACAATGACTGCTACTTTTTTTTGATCCGCATAAACTGCAGCTGTGATGAATAAAACAAAAAGAAAAGAAAAAAATTTTTGAAAAATACTAGAGATAAACATTTTAATATCCTGTTATAAGTTATAATTTAATAATCAAAATTTAAATTTGCATACAGCAAACACATAAACGCAAAAAATTATCTACGCCAACGCCAATTTTGTATTAAACTATTAACCTTTAAAGATATCATAAATATTTTTAACTGTAGAAATATAAAGTAAAGATAAAAAACTTATCTTTCTTTGACTAGAAGCTAAATAGTCAAGAAAGCTCTACCTAGAGGCTATCTGTAAATAATTTAATTACCAATGAAAACTTATTTACAGATAGCCTCTTAATTTTTAATGTTTAGCACCATTTTAAGATTATGTCAATAACCAATAAAGACAATTCAGCACCCATGCAGCAAGGCTTGCAAAATGAAAAAGGAATTCATTTCTTAAACTATGTTTGTTCTAATACTGTTTGCCCTAGTAATTGCGATAGAACATCTTGGCCTGCTTCAGTCCAACTTACAGGTGGCTCTTCGTTTGGTAAACCTGTACCATACCGATCATTAAATACTCTAACTGCTTGCTGAGTAAATTGATCAAATGTACTTGTAGATTCTACTCCATAGCCATATTCTTTTAAATTTGCCTGTAAAGTATTAACTTTTTCTCCAGTACTATTAAGACTTAATAATAATTTACTCTTTTGCTCTTGTGTAGTCTCAAAATATCTACCAAAACCAGCTTCAGCTAATGCTTTCCAAGGAAATTTTGATCCAGGAGCTATATGAGCATTTCCTTCTCGGTTTACAGTTACTTCACCAAGACCGACTAAATCATGTTTTAAATCTAAATTTGGATATCTTGCTGCTACATCCTTAAGAAATTCTTTTAATTTCCCTATTTGCTCTTCAGGAAAATCACTTTTTGCATCATTAATAAGCATGACCCCAATACCAAACTTATTAACACCTACTTCTCCTTTCCAACTACTCTTGCCTGCATAAAAAGCTTGATCTGTTAAATCATTATGATATTCCTTTTGAGTCCCATCCTTATCAATTATGTAATGAACACTTGCACCTCGCTCATCCAATACTGCACGAACAGCCTTAATATCATTGATTACAGAATAAGTAATTACTACACAGGTAGGTTTTACTCCTTCCGGTCTTGGAGACATATATTTACCGTTTGGACTATTGGTATTACTAATACCGTTATTTTCGATAGCCTTACTTTTACTCATAAACTTCCTCCAACATATTTAATAATTGTTGATGATTCAGAATTTACTAAACCTTAACAAAAATTAATACTTTGGTAATGCTAAGTCAATAAAAATTTAAATATTATTCACAAGGTATCGATACTGATCTGACAAGTTCAATGATTATTGTTATTTGGATTTTGTACTCTAGTAAATGCTCTAGTTAACGATAACAGTGCTCTTTCCATAGTCCTTGATAATTCTTTATGATCAAAAGAGATGTCATGTTCATATTGCCCTTCTTCTTCAGCAAATTATTTAAGAAATCACTTTCTATTTCTTTGAATAGATATTCAATTTTATTATTAGGAGTATTTTCATCGTCAGCTTTTAACTTTTCTTCTTCAGAACTATTAAAGAAATATTTTAAAGGCGTATTTAAAACTCTTGCAAAAACATATAACCTCTTATAGGTATATTACTTAAACCTTCTTTATATTTTTAAACTTGGAGAGCACTAATATCTAAAGCTTACCCTAATTCTTTTTGGCTAATACCTACAGCAAGACGTCATTCTTTTAAACGTTCACTTGCAAGTTTGTCTGGATGTTTTTTATTGAATCATTCATTTTAATAATAAGCGTTAATTATTAATAATAAAGGCTATTCAACTTTAAATATAGTATATATTAATATATTTAATTAATCAAACAACTTTATTAAAAATTTAATATAATAATGCTAAAACCCTTTGGTTATCAAAAATCAAGGCTAATAAATAATTAATTAAAAGTATAAAAACGATGAGCAATAGAATAGTAAAATTACCGAATTGCGAGAATATAGTGGGAGAGATTAGTTTTTTAGGAATTAAACTTTGAATATAATTTATTTCATTTAGATTTAGTTTTTTTATTGCTCTGCCAAAAGGATCTACTATAGCTGAAATACCGTTATTCGCTACTCTAATCATAGGTAAACCGTTCTCTACGGCTCTACTTCTACTAATATGAAAATGCTGATATGGACCGCTTGATTTACCATACCATGCATCATTTGTAATATTAATTATTACATCGGCTATTTCATTATTCGTCCGTACAAAATCAGGAAAAATAGATTCATAACAAATCAAAGGTTTAATTTTAAGATTATATTTTTCAAGATAAACAAACCCTCCGTTGCCTTCTTTATAATCAATTAAACCATGAGTTAATTTTTTAAATGGTAGTATCTTTTTAAGAGGCATATACTCACCGAAAGGTACTAAATGTGATTTATGGTATTCAAATAATTTATGATGATTTTTATCAAGAGCATACATAGCTGAGTAAAGTTCAAACTCATCACCTTGTTTTTTATTATCCGAAATTCCTCCTGTTATCAAAATAGCATTTGTAGAATTTAGCATTTTTAATAATTGTGATTTAACTTGCGGTATATCATCAGGTACTACTAATGCTGCCTCAGACCAAATAATTAAATCGGTAGGTTCCAAATTTTCCGATAAATTAATATGTAGCATTAAATTATGCCAAAATTCTTCTTCATTCCATTTTTCGGTTTGAGGTATTGAAGGTTGCACTAATCGTACTTTTATATCAGTGAAATTTGTATGGTTATTACTTAGCCTTACTGCTCCGTAAATGACAATTATGGTTAATACTAGGACTGAACTAGCTAGTAATATTTTTAACTGAGTAAATTGCTTGCTAAATAAAGGATAAGCTGATGTAGAAATATATATAACTATAAAACTAAGCCCATATATCCCTATTATACTTAAAGGCTGTATTAAAATATCTGAAAACGAAAAAGCATAACCTATCAAATTCCAAGGAAAACCGGTAAAAATCCACGAACGTACCCACTCAAATAATACCCAACATAAACAGAATATAAATTGGTAATATTTATTATTTTTAACAAAAAAACTAAGCATACAGCTTGCCGATATAAAGCAAGCTAAAACTATAGGTAGTCCAAATAACGCAAAAGGAATTGCCCACCAAAAATCTGCAATATAAACGCTAACACCGATACTTATCCAATATATTCCACTTAAAAAATGCCCAAAACCGAATAAATAACCAAATTTTACGGCTTCTTGCCAATTTTTGGATTTTTGAACTATATAACATAAGTAAGATAATGTTAATAATGCCGGTATAAAGAAAGTTGGAGCAAAAACTAAACCGCTTAATATCCCTAGCAGTAAACATATGATTTTAGGTTTATACATTTTTATCGATTATTTGTTTACAAAATAATACATCATGCTATCATTTCAGCAAGTTTTAATATAATGAGTAAATAAATGACTACAGGATTACTACAAGGAAAAAAAGGCTTAATTACAGGTATTGCAAATAATATGTCAATATCGTGGGCGATTGCACAGCTTGCTAAAAAACACGGAGCAGAACTATGGTTTACTTATCAATCGGAAGTACTAGAAAAACGAGTTAAACCACTCGCTGAAGAAATAGATTGTAATTTTGTTAGCGAACTTGATGTTACGAAGCCAGAATCAATTAGTAATTTATTTGATGATATAAAAGAGAAATGGGGTAGCTTCGATTTCTTACTTCACGGTATGGCTTTTGCCGATAAAAATGAATTAAAAGGACGTTATATTGATACTAGCTTAGAAAATTTTCATAATTCTTTACATATATCATGTTACTCTCTTTTAGAACTCTCAAGGTCCGCAGAAGCCTTAATGCATGACAGCGGAAGCATTGTGACATTAACTTACTACGGCGCTGAAAAAGTTATACCTAATTATAACGTTATGGGAGTAGCCAAAGCTGCACTTGAGGCTAGTATAAAATATCTAGCAAACGATATGGGAGAAAATAATATTAGGGTAAATGCTATTTCGGCAGGACCTATCAAAACTTTAGCATCTAGTGCAATAGGTGATTTTAGTACTATGCTTAAATCTCACGCCGCAACCGCACCGTTAAAACGTAATACTACCCAAGAAGATGTAGGAGGAGCAGCAGTATATTTATTTAGTGAATTATCTAAAGGTGTTACTGGTGAAATCCATTATGTAGATTGCGGTTATAATATTATGGGAAGTAATAAATTATTGTAGGCATTAATGTCATCCCCGCGAAAGACTTGCTTATATGGACCAATAAAATCCACTATGTCCCCCCGTGGCTTGACCATGGGGTTCATAAAAACAATAAAAAATACTAACAATATTAGTATTTTAAGCTAGATCCCGTGAATAAATCACGGGATGACAGCTGCATTTTTCAAGTCACACAATAAAATCATCACAATCCATGATTTCTTTTTTTAAGGTGTTCAGGTTTTGGAGGAACAGGTGGCTTTTTAGATTTTGCCTGAACCTTTTTAGCCTCTAACAGCAATGCTGGATTCTTTAATCTATTTAATTCTTTTGCGATTTGTTTTAACTGTTCTTGTACTTCTATCTTTAAAGGAGTATGAGAATTTTTCATTTTACTATTTATTATTGTGCCTATTTTTTCAAGATTTTCTTTAGAAATGGAATATGATTTTATACCTATATAATTAATAATCTTTGACCACCAAGTTTGTCTTTTATCTAATCCTTGATATATTACATCTACTAAATCATTTTTTTTGAATGTTAATATATAATCAGAAACTCCTTCTAAGGATTTAGATAAATGCCTTTTTATTTCTCCTTGTCTCTTATCTTTAATATTTACTTTTTTGTCTTTCTTGAGTTTTATTATTGCTTTTTCAATTATTGAAGATATCTTAGTTTCTTTTCCTTCATGTGCTTTATTTTCTAAATTTTCTTTGGTATTAAAATTTATATTAGTTCCTATTTTAGCATCTATTAATTGTTTAGCATACTTACCGTTAGGATCTTGTATTTCTCGCTCTATCTCAGCAGATTTTAAACCTAATTTTGTATATATATCTGATTCTCGGAAAAGTGGAGCATATAATAAAAAATTAATACTTTGAGCTATTCTACTATCTATCAAATCTTTAGAATCTCTTTTGGGATAAAATTTTTCTTGTAAAATACAATAGTGATCTAATATTTCCTGTGTTATATCTTGTACATCAAGAGATTGTAATTCTCCTTTATCATTAAATTTTGCTTTCATACCTGAGCGTTTTGCTTCCAATAATAATATTTCTTGAAAAACTTTATTATTAGGAGTACGACAAACGAAATTAGGATCGTTATCCGGCATTAATTCATTTGCATTTTCCATTATTGCTTGATTGAGTTTATGTAATTGCTCTTTATTAAGCTTTTTATCTAACAAACTTATAAAAGCTTCTCTTTGTTTTTGCTTACTTGCAGTACTAAAAGCCTGCTGCATCTTTTGCAAAACACTAAAATCAAAATTTTTGTTACCTATTTCTTGGATAACTAAATTTGCTAAATTTTTTGTTTCAGTATTCACTGTTTCTTTTTTATTTTTTGTAGCCATATTTATTATTAATCTCACTTATAATTATTTAAATATTAATGATAGATTAAATTAATTTCTAGATGTTTTTAATATATTAATAATCAAAATCAAAACTTTAAAACAGTATCTAGCAAGTCATACTGGTCCTTAGCTATTACCCAAAATTTCTATTGATTCTATTGTTTCATTATTCGATTGACTATGCATTACTAAATCTAAAATATTTGAAGATGCTAAATTGCTAATATAAACACCTTGTACATCATTTAATACATAATCAACCACTAATAATTTAGAATCAGCAGAAGTTCCATACAATGACATTTTTGCCTCAAATAATTTTTTAAATGTATCTAATTCAAGTAATTCTTCACATACAGCATGTTCTTTAATATCTCTACTTACAAATAAACCCATTATGCTTCGTGCTAAACTATTTTTAATATAAAATTCTTTTAAGCATTCAATAAAATTTTCAAAAAAATTTAGTTCTTCAAAAGGAATTTTGGAATCAGGTAATAATTCTTGATATAATTTTTTCTGCAATTCCTTTTTTTCAATTAGTTCTTCAAAAGGAATTTTGAAATCTAATTCTTGATATAATTTTTTCTGCAATTCTTCATCCTCAAATTTTTTCAAATAGAAATTATTAATTAATAACTTATAAAGCTCAAGTATCCCACTAGGAAAGTTAATTTTCAAAATTCCTTTTTTATCAATTTCTACAGTAAACTTGTTTTCCTTTGCTTCTAAATATATTAGATCTCGAAATATACTATCCTCTTTTGTTCTACGAAGTAAAAAAGCTGCATCTTTAGAATCAACTAAATCTAAAGCATGTTTCATTATTTCTGCATTAAGCCCATGTAACCTACCGTTAGATATCATCTTTTCTACATCTGCTAGAAAAGATTTTTTATCATCTATTTTTAATTTCCTTAAACTTTCTAGAACTTCTAAAGTTACTGCTCCTTGTTGAATTTTTTTAAGTAACTCATAATAGTTGCTAAATTCTACTTCTTGATTTTTGCATCCTAACCCGGCATAAACATTGCATCCAGATTCTTTCTTTTTAGCTAATCTAGAATATTCTTTTTCAACATCTCTAGGTTTACTAATACAAGAGATCATAATATCTTTTAGCTTCATATAATTTATTCCTTACCTTTAAAAGAAGTATTATATTTAGTTAAGAAATATTAACAAGTACTTTATAGAAGATTAAGATAAATTAATTTTTATTGAGAGGATGATGCAACAATGCTTTCTTGAGATGATTAGTTTGAAGATGAGTATATATTTGGGTAGTAGATATATCAGCGTGACCAAGCAGCTCTTGAATTACTCTTAAGTCTGCTCCGCCCTCAAGCAAATGACTTGCAAAACTGTGACGTAATATATGCGGAGAAATATACTCAGGGTTAAGTCCTGCATAAAGGGCAGCAGATTTTAACAGAATAGCAAAATTTTGCCTAGTCATATAACCCGCTAAAGCTGATGACGGGAATAAATAAATTAGATTTCTTGGTTTAGCTTTATTCACAAAAACATCTCTAATTGCAAGATATTTAGCAATACTGATAACTGCCTGTTTATTTATTACTATGACTCTTTCCTTATTACCTTTACCAAGTACCGAAAAGATTTTTCTTACTTCTCCTTTAGACGTTTTATTAGTCAGAATATCAGCAAGCTTAAGACTAACAAGCTCTGAGACTCTAAGACCGCTAGCATAAAGCAAATGAATCATAGCATTAAGCCTGATACCTTCAGGAGAATGATCTTGAGAGCAATGTTCAAGTAACGATTTAATTTGATCTATAGATAATATTTCGGGAAGTTTATTTTGATATTTGGGCAAATCTACGTTAAGAACCGGATTAAAAACGGTATGGTTTTCGCTAATTAAAAATTCATAATAACTTTTTATAGTTGAGATTTTTCTATTGATTGAGCGTGCTTGCAAATCATTATTTGCTAGATACTCAATCCAGTCTCTAATATTCTCAGTAGTAATATTTAATTCGGATAATTCTTGTTTAGCAAGATAATTTTGAAAATCAAATAAGTCACGCTTATAGCTAAGTATAGAATTTTTTGACAATGCTCTCTCAGCTAAAAGCATTTCTAGGAATTGCGCAATAAATTCCATAAGATGTTTTAATTTCTATAATGGAGGCCAGGGTCGGAATCGAACCGACGAAATAGAGGATTTGCAGTCCACGGCATTACCACTTTGCTACCCAGCCTAATCAGTGTCATACCACAATCCTATGTCATCCCCGCAAAAGCAGGAATCTATAAACGGATGATTGTATTTTTATTTTACTGGATTCCCGCTTTCGCGGGAATGACATAAATACTACCAACATCCATACAAAAAAGCAACTATTTTTATATCAAACTCCTAATCCTTCAGGATATTTAAACGATTTATCCTTCATAAAATTCAAGAACTGGCTAACTGAATCTACTATATCATCATTTTTAATATGGGGAAAATTCAGTAATTCCTTTAAAATTATACTTGATTGTTTAGGTATTAGAACACTAGCTGATTGAAATAAAGGAACTACCGAGGCGAATCTTGTAACTTTATCAAAGCTTGGCTTAATCCCTATCACTCTAATATTACCACCTAAATCCTATATCTTGAATCAATTGTTAACCACTTGCTTTATCTTCGATTAATATAAATTTTGGCTGATATTCTCTAGCTAATTTTTCCGTCAAATTTTTAAGCTCAGGATAATTAATTTTTTTCCGTACTAATGATACTAGATAATATTTCTGTTCCCTCCATATAGTATAAACACTATAATCTAAGCGGGATCTTCGGAAATCTTAATTGCCGTATCCCAGCTTTACATAAAATAATCAAATCTTAAAGGTAGATTTTTATAAAAGCTAATATCTTCCATATTCAGTAACGATGACCTTTGTGCTATCGGTTCTTATAAATATTGAGCATTATCATTATAGCTACCTATTTCCTGTTCTAATTTCATTAAACAATCAGGAGGTTCTCTATAGCTGTCTAATACTTTACCACTAAGATATTGATATTCTTTATTCATTAATTTAAAGAAGTAATCTTGAATGCTAATCGCCGGAATTTTTTAATGATGCCATGAATTGCTATGATTAAGTAGATAACTGGATAAATCATCCATATGCAGACGCTGCATAACTAAAACTACCGTTCCCTTATTACGATTATTTAGCTTGCTAACAAAAGTTTGCTCAAACCAATCTATAACTTTCTTACATATTTTAGGTTATGAGAATCATCGATAATTAAGATATCATCGCCCTCACCTATTGCCGATCCTCCAACCGATGTTGCAAATCTAAAGCCATTAGCTGTCGTTAAAAACTTACTTTTTTGATTATAGGGTTTACTAAGGATAGTACTTGGGAAAAGTTCTTTATACCAATCAGAATTTAAAATGAACCGACAATCTAGTGAGTGTTTAATGCTAAGTATTTGAGAATAGCTGGCAACCATAAAATCCTTTTGGCAGGATTAATCCCCAATAAATAAGCAGGTCAAGCAATGCTAACACAAATAGATTGTAAGCTCCTTGGCGGTAGGTATATTAATTATTAAACAATTAATATCACCGCTTTGCGCGGCATTGAAATAATCGGTAATTATTCTTATATGCTTGCTTGGATAATACTCCGCTCCAGGATTAATAGTATTAAATACCTTAATCATAAAACTATGAAAATCCTGTCGTAAAATAGAATTTAAGAGTTCTTTAGAGTGGAGCATATCGTGCCTACATCGTCATTGCGAGGAAAAATTGTATTGTAAGTTTTGACAAAGCAATCTTAGGCAAAATTCCTGAGATTGCCACGTCCTTGAAATCGCTCACAATGACCTTTAAACCTTATCATAAATTATCATTGCCATTAATCCCCTATAGTATATAATTTCGAAAAATAATATATTATCTATGAAATTACTAAAAATTATTTTTATCATTACTATATGTATTAATTTTCCTATATTCGCAGAAAATTTAGAGTCGGTTACTACAACCGAAGATATTGAAAATGACGTATTTATCCTTCTTGATGACAATCATCCTATTTTAAATCCAAACGATAATGATAGTTCTGAGTTTAAGAATTATACAAATGGCAAAATTATTGCTCTAAATAACATTACTGCTACTTCTGAAGAGATAGATTTTAAAGTCGGGGAAGAAAAATACTTCGGTAATATAAAAATCAAATTGCACAAATGTATAAAAAACCTTGATCCATATAATGAAGATAATTATTTGTTGATGACCATAACGGAATATAAAATAGACGCAGATCCTAATTTACTCTTTCAAGGATGGATGATTTCTTCAAGTATTTCACTTTCAACGTTTGAACACCCAATCTACGAAATTTTTGCTAAAGATTGTTTTTAGATGCAATATTTAATTTCAAGTTTAATATTTTTAATTCCAAGCCTTGGGATGCTGGCAGGCTTATCAGCTGCAGCTACTATTACAATTTTTTTGCTTATATCATTCCTGCGAGGTATTAATCGTCATTGCGAACGACTGAAAGGAGTGTGGCAATCCAGTAACAATGTCATACCGTGGCTTGACCACGGTATCCAAAAAATGAAAAAAGACTGGATCCTGCTACAAGCTCACAGGATAACAATGTTATTCACCGCTTGGTGCTTTATATCTTGTTTATTCGCAATGCATCTTATTAATAGCTTAGCTACTTTTACTCAAGTTTTTATACTCTTATTTCTTGGCTTTGCAGTTAGTAATTCTGCTCCTTTTCAAAATCGCTTACAGCTTAAAAAAGCCTTAATATTCGGGATTCTCACAGCAATATTATTATTCTTCATCGAATATTCTTCTCATGGATTTTTAACAAGAATATTCAAAGCTAGTTTTGGCTTATATATGCTAGATCGTGGTTGTGCTTTACTTTCGATTACCGCTTGGGTAGCGATTATAATTTTACTTTCTAACGGTAAAAAACGACATGCCTTAATGCTATATATATTAGTGCTTTATTTACTAAGTATTTCCGATAGTTTAGCAAGTTTTTTAGGCTTCGGTATAGGAGGAGCAATATTTATTTTAACAAGATTTATGAAGCCGATATTTTTCAAATTAATCGCAATAAGTTTAATTACCGGCTCGTTACTATTTCCTGTGATAGCTAAACAAATAAAACCACGAGATTTATCTGAAAAATATTTAGCTACACAACCTTCCGCTGCTCATCGTTTATTTATTTGGCATTTCGTCGCAAACAAAATCATTGAAAAGCCGATTTTGGGCTATGGCTTAGCTTCTTCTAAATATATCGAAACTGGTGATAGCGAAATGATCGATTACAACGGAGAAAAATGGCATCCTTTGCCACTTCATCCTCATAATAATATATTACAAATTACTCTTGAACTCGGTATAATAGGTTTAATATTATTTTTATGCTTAGTTTATAAATATCTCAAACAAATTAGTAATCTCGAAAATAAAAATTTCAAGGCAATTTCCTATGCATGTTTTATAAATTACTATATTATCGGCATGATTTCATATAATATTTGGCAAATATGGTGGATATCAAGTGGTATTTGGGTACTAGTTTTAATGAAGCTACTAGTTAAACCTGATATTGTCATTGATAATTGATGCTATTTGAGGTAAATATAGAGTTAAGTGTCATTAAAGCTACGTCATTGCAAGCAGCCGTAGGCTGCGTAGCAATTTCATCAAATATCCTGAGATTGCTTTGTCGAATTACTGTACAATTCTTCTCGCAATGACAGAAAAATATAATAAAAAACATATGCTACAAAACTCAGAACTTTTACAAGAATATCTACCGATTGCTATATTTTTTGGTATTGCGGTATTGGTTTCCGGTTTAATAATCATTCTACCTAACCTATTATCGACAAAAAAATATAATAAAGATAAGCTAGAACCTTATGAGTGCGGTTTTGAGCCTTTTAGCGATGCAAGATCAAGATTTGACATACGTTTTTACTTAGTTGCTATTTTATTTATTATCTTTGATCTTGAAATTACATTTTTAGTGCCTTGGGCTATTAGTCTTAATACGATAGGTAAAATAGGCTTTTTCTCAATGATGTTTTTCTTATTCGTACTTATTATCGGGTTCATGTATGAATGGAAGAAAGGAGCTTTAGACTGGTAGTAATATGAAAAATAATTTTTATCAAGAAAACGCATTATTAAGTAATGAGCTTTCTAATAGGGGATTCTTACTCACTAAAGTTGATAACGTTATAGGCTGGGCGAGAGCTAATTCCTTATGGCCTATGACTTTTGGGCTTGCTTGTTGTGCTGTTGAGATGATGCAGGCAGCAGCAAGTAGATATGATATGGATCGCTTCGGTATGTTATTTAGACCGAGTCCAAGACAGTCCGACCTTATGATAGTTGCAGGAACGCTTACTAACAAAATGGCACCAGCTCTACGTAAAGTATATGATCAGATGGCTGAACCTAAATGGGTACTTTCAATGGGTAGCTGTGCCAATGGCGGCGGCTATTACCACTTTTCCTATTCGGTAGTGCGTGGCTGTGATAGAATCGTACCGGTTGATGTATATGTCCCTGGCTGCCCTCCTACCGCCGAAGCATTAATTTACGGGCTTATGCAGTTACAGAAAAAAATTAAACGCACTACAGGTTTTAAGTATGACGCTAGACAAACTCATTGAAAGACTTGCAGCTAAATCTAGCATTTTAATAACTCCGATTATGGTTAAAGATTATTTAGCTTATAAAATCGAGCCGAATTTTTTATTGCCGTTTTTAAAAGCTTTAAAAGAATCGGAAGAATTGCGCTTCACTTTACTTACTGATTTATTTGGGGCTGATTTTCCTCAGAATAACGTAGTCAATTCAGTCGGGCTTGGCTACAAGGGACAAGGTGCGAAGCCTATAACTCATAGGAGAACGACGAGCGACAATGTAGGCGAGTCCAAATCAATTGACTATAAAAGGTTTGAAGTAGTATATAATTTATTAAGCTTAAAATTAAATAAGCGTCTTATAATAAAAGTATATATATCTGAAAAAGAAACTATACCTTCAGCAATGAATATATTTAGTGCCGCTTGTTGGTATGAGCGTGAAGTGTATGATATGTACGGAGTAAATTTCGAGGGTAATGACGATAAAAGACGCATACTAACCGATTACGAATTTGAGGGGCATCCATTACGTAAAGATTTCCCGTTAACAGGCTATACACAAGTTAAATATGATGAGAAACTAAAGAAAGTAGCTTATGAACCGGTTGATTTAGACATAGAATATCGTGAGTTTGATTTTAGCTCGCACTGGCATAGCCCGAGTTATGTATTGCCAGGTGATGAGAAGGCAACCGATGTCATTCCTACGAAAGCAGGAATCCAGAAATAAAATGAATGTCATCTTGTGACTTGATCGCGGGATCCAGAAAAAATAAAAAAGACTGGCCCCCATGGTCAAGCGCACCAGGTAACAGTAGGAAAAATACTATGACTAACAACACCAAAACTATAACTCTAAACCTTGGGCCACAGCATCCGGCAACTCACGGAGTTTTAAGGTTAATCCTTGAGATGGACGGGGAAGTAGTAAATAATGCCGACCCTCATATTGGGTTACTTCATCGTGGTACGGAAAAGCTTATTGAGCATAAAACATATTTGCAGGCTATACCATATTTTGATCGTCTTGATTATGTTTCACCGATGTGTCAGGAACATGCATTTGCTTTAGCGGTCGAGTCGTTATTAGAATGCGAAGTCCCACGAAGAGCTCAGTTTATCAGGGTACTATTCTCAGAGCTAACAAGAATTTTGAACCATACTTTGAATATTGGCAGCCAAGCTTTAGATATCGGTGCTACTACTCCTTTATTATGGCTCTTTGAAGAGCGAGAAAAGATCATGGAATTTTACGAGCATGTTTCCGGCTCTCGTATGCATTCAAACTACTTTAGACCAGGCGGGGTTGCAGCAGATTTACCCGAAGGTTTACTTGAGGATATAAATAAGTTTATAGAACAATTTCCTCCTAAACTTCACGATATTGAAAGTCTACTAAATGAAAATAGAGTATGGAAACAACGTTTAGTAGATATCGGCGTTGTGTCTCAAAAAGAGGCAATGGACTGGGGGTTTTCAGGACCAATGCTTAGAGGTTCGGGTATAGCTTGGGATTTACGCAAGTCAAACCCTTATGACGTTTACGATGAAATGGACTTTAAAGTACCAATCGGCAAAAACGGTGATTGTTACGACAGATATTTCGTTCGTATGCTTGAAATGTACGAATCAATCAAGATAATCAAGCAATGTATAGAAAAAATGCCGAGAGGTGCAGTTAAAACCGATGATCCTAAATTAATACCACCGACAAGAGCCAAAATGAAAGAATCTATGGAAGCAATGATTCATCATTTTAAGCTCTATACGGAAGGATATAACGTCCCAGCCGGCGAGACCTATAAAGCCGTAGAAGCCCCTAAAGGCGAATTTGGTGTATATTTATACTCGCAAGGAGGTAATAGACCTTATAGATGTCGTATTAAAGCACCCGGCTTTGCTCATTTGCAAGGACTAAATTTTATGTCTAAAGGTCATTTAATGGCAGATGTTATTACTATTATTGCAACGCTTGATATAGTATTTGGTGAGATAGATAGGTAATATATTTGTCATGCCGTGGGCTTGTACTTGCGTTGCTCTGTCATTCCTGTGAAAGCAGGGATCCATAAAATAAAACTAAAAAACAAAAAATGTATTGGGTATATATATTGATACTCTAATAAGCATGGACTTTATATTGGTATTACTAATAATTATAATAATGCTTATGAACATAAACAAAAAATAATAAAAGGTTTTACCTCAAAAAATAATATTATAAAGCTTGTTTATACAAAAGAATTTACTGATATTCAAGAAACATTTACAAGAGAAAAAAACTTGAAAAATGGCAACGTAGTTGGAAAATAGAACTGATAGAAAAAACTAATCCTGAATGGAAAGATTTAATTGAATAGTTCTATGGATTGCTGCTTTTGCAGGAATGACATAAAACTATACCGTACTAAAAATATATGAATACAAAAATTACAAATTTTACATTTGATAAGAAGAATTTAAATCTAGCAGAAGAGATTATAAAAAAATATCCACCGCATGGAAAAAGAAGTGCAATACTTCCGCTGCTTGATCTAGCACAACGTCAAAACGGCGGCTGGCTACCTGTTCCTGCTATCGAATATGTCGCAAATATGTTAGAAATGCCTTATATGCGAGCTTATGAGGTTGCAACATTTTATACTATGTTTAACTTAAAGCGAGTTGGTAAATATCATATCCAAGTATGTACTACTACTCCTTGCTGGCTGCGTGGTAGTGATGATATAATGAAAATTTGCGAAAAGAAATTAGGTGTAAAACTCAAAGAAACTACTGAAGATCAAAAATTTACTTTAAGTGAGATAGAATGTTTGGGAGCATGCGTTAACGCTCCGGTCATACAGATTAATGACGATTATTATGAAGATCTAACTCAAGAAAAAATGGAAAAAATAATGGATAAGCTTCAAAATGACTAGAATCTTCTTATTATTACTTAGATTTTATCAATATTGCATTTCTCCACTACTTGGCAATAATTGCCGGTTTCATCCCACTTGTTCTGAATATGCCAAAGAAGCTATATCAATACACGGCAGCATAAAAGGCTTGTGGCTTACCCTTAAAAGAATTATCAAATGCCAACCGTTTTGCGATGGCGGATATGATACCGTTCCAATCTCTATAAAAAATTCTAAACCACTTAATAAAAAAATATAAATTATGTTTATTGTAAACCTTAAATATACCTTAGGCTTAGACCTTTCTTCTGTTGAAAAATTTATTACAGGACATAGAAAATTTTTAGATACATGTTATGATAAAGGATATTTTATTAGGTCCTATACATCCAAGAATTGGCGGTATTATTTTAGCTAATATAGAAAAACTAAGTCAGCTTCAAGATAGATTAAGAGAAGATCTTTTTTATATAAATAATTAGCTGAATATGGAATTAACTCCTACAAAATGGCATAAGAATTTAAATATTTTTTTCAAAAACATGAATAAACTAATCCCTTTATCTCGTGAATTTTTTGCAAGAGCTACTAATGTAGTAAGCACTGAGTTAATCGGTAAAGCTCTTTATTTCCAAGGTAAAACAGCTATCATTACTGAAACTGAAAGCTATGTAGGACAAAATGATCCTGCTTGCCATGCAGCAAGAGGGCGGACAAAAAGAACGGATATAATGTTTGGTCCTGCAGGCTTGAGCTATGTCTATTTAATTTACGGAATGTATTATTGTTTAAATTTCGTAACCGAAGCTCAAGGCTTCCCTGCTGCAACCTTAATAAGAGGTGTACATGTTATTTCGCCTGAAAATCTATACCTCAACGGTCCAGGTAAATTATGCAAATATTTAGGAATTAATATTTCTCATAATAAATGCGACCTTATAAATAACAACGAATTTTTTGTCGGCGATATCGGCTTAAAGCTACCCTACTCTACTACTGCTCGTATAGGTATTACTAAAGGCACGGATAAATTATGGCGTTATGTTGTTACAGATATCACTAATTTAAACTCTCAATATAATGTATAGCCTTAATAAGGTCATATTGATTTACGGCGCAAGGGCCTTGAAAAGGTTTATCTAATATAAATAATAACAAAAGCATTGATGATGAAGTGATGCAAACTAAACCAACTGAAATCTTATGTAAATAAAGCTTGGTGCCAAGTATACAGACAAAAATTAAATTAATAGCAATCATTATACATACAACTATCCAATATTGAATATTTAAGGAAAATAGGACATTTTAATCCTGTTATACCTTACTGTATAAAGCTCTTTTTTCTCCTCAATGATTTCCTGCTTAGTCAATAGCTGCATTTGCTCGCCTGCTTTATAAGCTTGTAGTCTCTTACTCTTGGAGGAAACTAATAGCTTCATAACTGATTTGTTTGCCGCCTTTCATTAATTGCCATTCACGCTGCATCACATCTTTGGTATAATTTTTAACATCTAGATAAATTGTAGGTCTCATTTCATGGAGAAGCCAACCTACACTATCTGCAAGCCTTATCAATACTACAGATTCTGCTGCCACCCCTTCTTGTGCTTTATTAAAAATTACCGAGTAAATAAATTAATATAAAACCGGTTGATACTGCATACATACTACCAACTACACCCAAAAACCTGCCAAAGACTCCCAAGCTCTTCTTTTTGAAATTATTAGGAATAATGTATTTTGTTAAAAATAAACATCCCACATAAAAACTCACCAAAATAATATTTATTATGATGAATAAAACAATATTAGACACGGTATAGATAAAGTCAATTATATGATTATATAGGTATTATTAACCATATCCTGCTAAATATTTATGTAATATACTAGAAATAAGAGTTTGATAAGGTAACCCCTCCTAAGCAGCTTTTTGTTTTATTCTCATTTTAGATATTTCTGAATAGCTTTGCGACGTGGAATAATAGTCTTTAAAAAAACTGTTCAATCAACTTCAATAATAAAAGGCACTAAATAGGCGTATTCATTAAATTTAACTATATACATTTTTTGCTCTGAATATTCATTAGGATTTGGATGTTCTATTATATCCAATAAACAATTACTTTCTATAACTGATATTATTTCTTCAAAACTTACCTTGTGCTCACTTATTAACTTATAATTTTTTTTCAGCAGAAAAGCGATGATTACATTTCTTTGTCATCTTATACTATTAGTACAATGTATGCTTTATGTCAACACTACACTTCCGTCTCTTCTAAAACCACTGTAGAATCAGCAAGTTTAGTAATTTTTTCAATTTTTAACCGAGCTTCTTTTAGTTTTTTCTCACAATGATTCTTAAGTAAAATACCTCTTTCAAAGCTATTAACTGCCGTCTCTAGACTCTCTTGTCCGTTATCTATTTTTTTAACAATTTCCTCAAGCTCTTTTAAAGCTTCTTCAAAGCTAATATTTGTTTCTAAAGTTTTAGTATTAGTCATTTATTTTTATTTTTTAATGGTTATCTGTAGTAGTTGTGTCTTTAGTTGTTTGGGGTATAAGTAATTTTTTTAGCTCACTACTATCAAAAGTTTTCTTAGGAGCAAAAATATTCCCTTGCATTTTTATATTAAGATGTGCCAAACTATCTTTATCAGAACTTGTATTTGAGGTATTTAACTTAACAAGCCTTGCCGGCACGTAAAATGATAAAATACTAGATGCATCCATATCAAAATTATATATATTAACTGCAAAAGAGGCCGCACCACTACTATATTGTGTTGCAAATTTTACTTTCTTTAAAAGGGCAATACCTTTTTGTAGTTCAATATCACCGCTTATCCCTCTAATATTTTCTTGTCCTGTGGTTATAGCACTATTTATATCTTTATCTAAATTTTGTACCTTATAATCAGTTGTATCAATTTTTTCTATAAAAGAATCAATTGCAAAATTATTAATATCTATATTGTTTATAGCAAATTGTGATTTTGTAGTAAGGTTATATAACTGGCTTTGAAGAGTGTTACCATTAGTTCCTAAACTACCACTTATACTGATTTTCCCGCCACTTGCAGTAAATATTTTAGGCATAAGAGCCAAAACTTTGTTTAAATCTATTGTATTTAAAGCATATACGAAATTTATAGCATAAGGTTCTAATAAAATATTGCCGTTACCTTGAAGCTTACCACCTAATAATCCTGCTTCAATATTATTAAATTGTAATAAATTATTATTATTTGCTACATAAAATTTAACATTTTTCAATATTAAATCATTTTGTAATAATGTTGACAATGTACCGGAAACTTGTAAGGTAGCTTTATCTAAACTATAATCATTTATTAATTTATTTCTTAAATTAAGCATTCCTGCCGGTGATAATAAATCAGTAGTAAGATTACCGTCCTTAATTTCTACGGTCAAAGACGGTAATACACTTGATGCATCTAAGTTCCAGCTAGTTGATAAATAGCTATTAGCAGTTTTAAAATCTAAATTACTAATTTTTACATTAGCCGGTACGATTTTAGCAAGCAAATTCATTTTGTCAAATACATGATCGTTATACTTAACGCTATCTATCAGAATATCTAAATTAGCTAAATATCCTATTGTTCTAATAGGGATGAATTTACTTGGATAATCTAGAGCTTTCATATCTTTAGTTAAATTTTTCGTAAATTCGATAAGCGGCGAAATTATTGGATACGTTCTACTGCTTAAGTCAAGCGAAGATATATTAAGCGTAGCGTCTAAACGAGGTGTTTGAGCAATAAATTTACTAGAAAAATTTCCCGATAAATTTAAATTATCTGTTTTGAGTAATAAATTTTTAAAAAATAAATCTATTAAAGTGAGTTTTAAATCCGATGACAAGCTAAAAGGAATAGCTTCTTTAATAGTAACGTCGTTAAATCCTAAAATATTCAGTAACGAATTTATATCGTTGTGCTTTAAATATAGCTGTCCATCGAACATACTTCTAACGGCATTCTGTGTTACATTACCTGTAAGCTTAAATTCTCCACCTGACTTAATATTACCTGAAAATTCATTTATCTTTAAAGTACCCTTTGATAAGTTAGAAGAAAAGACTATTTTTTCTAGTTCTTCATTATTACTTAAAATTATTTTGTTAATTGCCACCTCTGCTTTAAGTAATTTATCGGCAAAAATAAATCTAATATTTGAAGAAGAAGTATTAAATGTTACCTCTGCATTTGGAGAAATTAACGAACTTAAATCTATTTTAGGAAAATCTAGTTTTACATTAGTAGTAATATTATCATTTTTAGCAATGTTAACAAATCCATTACCAATAATAAAAGATGATGCTATTACTATGTCTTTTAGTTTTATTTCATCTTCATTATTTGAAATATTAAATTTAACGTTTACTGCCTCATGTTGATTAAATTTATTAAAAAGATGGTTTAAATCTGGTAATATATTATACATTACCGATGCTAAATTTTTAATCTGATATTCACCACTACCGCTAGTAAGCTTAGAATCTTTGTAAATTTGCGATAACTTAAAACCATAATCATTATTATCAATATTAAGATTAAAATCTACTATATCGTCACGTTTATTAATTGAACCTGAAATTTCACCTATATAGTTACTTGTAGTTTTAAATATGTAATTAGACGATAAAGCATTTTCTTTTTTTAATATACAATTATTAAAATTTAAAATAGAATAATCTTGTTTATTAATAATACTTAGATTAGTAATATTTATATTTTGTAATCTATATTTAAAGAAATTCTTTATTAACTCTTCATGATTATAAATATTTAATACATTAGAATGTGAATAAAATTTAGCATCTAATATATCTATTTTATTAATTTTAGGATTAAATTTTATAAGCGACCACAACGAAAAATGAATTTTAATCTGCTCTAAATTTAACTTTCCTTCTTCTCTTATCGTCTCAATAACTAAATAGGGCAAAGGAAATTTATTCATCTTTATTTTTTCGATATTTTCTTTTGCAATTCCTAAATGACTGGTAAAATTATTAGTAACCGAATTATAGTTAACAAACGATAATGCACCAAACATTATAAATAACAATAATG
Source organism: Candidatus Rickettsia kotlanii (assembly GCA_030295365.1). Classification (GTDB taxonomy): domain Bacteria; phylum Pseudomonadota; class Alphaproteobacteria; order Rickettsiales; family Rickettsiaceae; genus Rickettsia; species Rickettsia kotlanii. The sequence continues at coordinate 840,430 of AP027062.1, read as the reverse complement.
AGAAACAAATTATGACGCCGGCAGCTATTTTTTTTATCATGTCTGTAAAAAAGTTTTTAAATATATTATTATATATAATTATCAAAATTTAAAGGCAAATTAATGAATTCTTTAGAAAAATTAATTTTAGTCGGTGTAATAAAATCATGCCATGGAATTAAAGGTCATGTAATGTTAAAATCTTTTACTGCCCCTGCTACAAAAATACTTGAAAGAAATTTAGTAAATGAGTCAGGAGCAAATATACATATTAAGCTAATTAGCCAAAATGCTAAAGGAGAATTAATTTGTACATTTAATGATATAGCTACTCGAAATGAAGCTGAAAATTTAAAAGGTTATAAAATATTTTGCTTAAGAGCAAGTTTACCGGAACTAGAAGAAGATGAATTTTATATAGCGGATTTAACTCATTTACTGGTATTAAATCAAGATCATAAAGAAATAGGCAAAATTAAAAATATTCTTAACTTTGGTGCTGGTGACATAATTGAAATAGAATTTTCAGATCAAACAACCGAATTATTACCTTTCAATAAAGAATTTTTTCCTATTATAACTAAAGATTATGTGATTTTAAATTATCAAAGAGAAGCTTGAATAATTTACCATAGTTTTCAATTTTTTTATAGTACCCTACGATTCTTATTCACCTCTGTCTCGTCCCGTGGCATGACCATGGAATCCAGTTAAAAATACTAAATTTATTAGTATTTATTGTTTTTATGGACCCCGTGGTCAAACCACGAGGTGACACAGTAGGTTTTACCGGTCCACACAACAACATCTCGTAGGAATGACATAGAATATATAATATTTCAATCCTTAATTGAGTAAATTATATAAAATTGACAATTAATCCTTAAATACTATAATTAATACATGTATATAAATAGAAGATTAAGCTCTATGCCTAAAACTTTAAAATACTCACTTATTATATTTATAAGTATAATATTATTATTAATTGTTATTCCTTTCTTTATTCCTGTAAATAATTATAAAGGAATAGTAATAGATAAAGTTAAAGAGGCTACAAATAGAGATTTAACTATTAATGGCGACATAAAATTATCTTTACTACCGAATCCCGCAATATCACTATCAGAAATTAAATTATCATCAATAAACGGTACAAAAGAACCTCATCTAGTTTCCGTTGAAGGTGCTAAAGCGTCATTGCGACTTTTTCCTCTTTTTAGAGGAGCAATTCAAGTAGCTTCTATAGAACTGCAAAAACCGATTATAAATCTAGAAGTCTTAAATAATAGACAAAAAAATTGGCAATTTTCTACACCTAATAATGCATCCAAAACAAATGAAATGAGCTCTGTAGAATCTACCGATACTAAAACTGAATTAGCACTTCCTATTTTGATTAGTCATTTTAAAATTATAGACGGCAAAGTAATATATATAGAAAAAAACAGTGAGAAAATATTTAACGATATTAACTTAGAGACTAAAATGAAAAGCCTTAAGGGCCCTATAGATTTGACTTTAGCTTTAAAGGCTTTGGAACAGCAAATTAATATAGACGGGAATATTGAAGAAATCGGTAAAATAATCCCGTTAAGTGCCAATATTAATCTTGCCGGTGCAAAAATTAAAATCGAAGGAAAATTTGATAGCGGAAATAATTCTTTCATAGGTAACGCAAATATTAAAGGTAATACTAAAACTTTAGGTATGCCTACTGATTTACAAAATGACTACGAGCTAACTACGGCAATTACTGCCGATAGTAAAAATATAGATATTAAAGATGCTAGACTTAATTATCCAAATATAGCATTACTAGCAAATGCAAATTATGATATAGAGCGTAATAATCTAAAATCAAATATTATTATCAATCCCGGTAACATTATAACCAAGATTAGCTCTAATTTAGATAAGACAAATATTATACTACAAGCGGATAGTTTAAAACCTATACTTGATGCTCTAAAACTAAAGACTGATAAATTATCGCCTATTATTAACCAAAAACTTATACTTACTGCTAATGTCATTAGTAATTCTCAAGCAATAAAATTACAAAATATTAATTTATCGACTGCAAATAGTAATCTAACTGGAGATATTGAGCTTAAAAATTTAGCACAAAATATAACTATTTCGCACAATCTAAAAATTAATAATTTTGAGTCGTTTATGTCTCTTATGGGAGTAAGTAATTTAAGTAAGATTGGGGTATTGCAGTTAAACGGGGGAATGCAAAAAATTAAAGATACTTTCCATATTAATAATAAAATATCCGCTTTTAATACTAATATATCTATTAAAGGAGATATTAATTTAGCAACTCAGAAACCAAATTTTAATCTTAACTTATACAGTCCGTTAGTTAATTTGGATAAAATTCTTACAAGTAACAGTCCTACTCCTGCTCCAAATAAAACTAATATTCCTGCTACTCAAAACACACCTACAGCTAAAAATAATTCTCCTTGGTCAAATAATCCTATTAATTTAGGGTTTTTAAATGAAATTGAAGGGCAATTATCCGCAAATATTGATAAATTAACTAACGACTCATTAATCATAAATAATTTAAAAGCAAAATTAAATATCACCGGCGGCACGCTGAATATTACTTCAATTAATGCAAGCATTTACAATGGCGAACTAAGTAGTACCGGTTATGTGAGTTCAGCCCAAGACCAAAACGCTGCAATTAAAATCGATTTAAAAAATGCCTATCTTAAAAGTTTCACTCCGCAATCGGGTAAAATAAAAATCACTGATGGACGACTAAGTTTTAAAGCCGATCTTACTTCTCACGGTAATAGCGTTTATACATATGTTAATAATCTAAATGGACAATTTAACGTAAATAGCGATAACGGAAAAATAAGTGGATTTGATTTAAACCGAATCGCAGATGCGGTAAATAATGCTAAAAATACCGAAGGAGTATTACGACTTATTAACAGCTCCTTTAGTGGCGGATCCACATCTTTCAAAAATTTAATTGCCAGCGGAAATATAATGCAAGGCAAGCTTAATTTAACTGAATGTAGTTTAGATGCTTCACCTGCCACAACAAATGCAAGAGGTCAAATTAACTTACCACAATATATGATGGATGTTAGTGCAAGCATTACTATTGCGGATTTACCGCCTATAGCCGTTAAATTATACGGATTCATAAATAATCTGCAGCATAAATTAGACGTTCAAGCCTTTCAAACATATTTAGTTAAAAACGTATTTAATAGCGTTATTAAAGACTTAAAAAGCGGAGAGAAGAAACCTGAAAATATTATTAAAGATGCTTTGGGTCTCAGAAAGAAAAAGGATACAAATACAAAGGAACAAAGCAGCCCTCCGCAGGGAAACCAACAAGCAGATCCTGTGAGTAAGTTTCTACAAAAAGGATTGAAGAAACTGTTTTGATGTGACCGTCACGGGTATTGTATGACTTACTATTCCTCTCTATGTCATCATCCAGCAAAACATATAGTGTAGTAACAATGTTGAAGTTATTTTTTCTAGACTTAGTTAGCAAGCAAACTAGATGACAATGCAAAACTTGTAAATACCCACGTTTTGATACAGTTATTCCTGTGCCAAACCTAATTGGATACACATCCTTTGTTTCCTAAGTATCTAATACCAAATTAGGTATGTTTTTAGGGAAATCTTGAATTGCTTTAGTAATTTTTGCTACTTCTTCATCATAATTTGCCTTTTTCAACACAATAATAAGGTCTTCATATAATGATTTTTTATTTGGATTTAACCCTATAGCTCTTTTGATAGAAGCGAGTGCTTCCTCTGGATTTATTTTATGTAGTTTATTAAAAAACTCTTTGTGATAGTATGCTTTACTTGGATCTAGTTTAATAGCTTTCTTTTATGATTTAATCGCATTATCTTTTTGTTTTTCCATTAAAATAGAACTTAAACTATGAAAAACTTCAGCTTCTCTATTGTTATATTTTTCAGTTTTGTCATAAGTTTCAATAAAATTTGAAAGTTCTTCAGGATCAGTTTCAACGAATTTTCGTAGATTGTCTTTTTCTTCTTGATATTGATATCTGTTATGAAGATCGAGATATTTTTTCACTACTGTCTTTAGCAATTTCAGGAGTTTTAAACTTCCAATAAGGCAAAATTTCATTTTTATATGGTTGACAAATGCATATTCCTTGCTCACCTTTACCTACTCTACAGCTTTCTGGGTATTTACGATACTCAATATCATTTTTCCATTTATAACTTTTATTATCAAAATTTAGATAGCTTGGTTTTTCCATAACTTATGATATATTTATAATTAATAATTTATAACTACAATTTTAATGTAAGTAAATAAATCTGAAGTTTGTAAAGCTAAGTAAGTATTTTAAATATCGTATGATTAAGAAAATAGTACAAAATACAAAAACTTTGCACGTACGTCCTAATGGAAGATCAGCTGATTATATAACGCCTAACTTCATGTATGGCCGTGCCGGAGGTTGCAACAATAGTTATTGTTATGTTATGCGTCATAACTATGAGACATTTCTAACTCTTCCTACTTATCAACATTACAAAACAAAAGCATAAAATTTAAAAATTACAGTTATAAATAAAAAATCACTTGCATGAAAATAAACTTATGATATGTTTCTTCACGTTGGGTTTCAATTTTATCTTCCATAAAAGTAACTCAATACTATTATCTCTCAGCTAATAGTGGATATAGTGTTAGTTGAGTACAAAAGTAAAAATATAAAAAACAAGTAAAATATTGAATAGACAAAAAATCGTTTAGCTTGTTTGTCATCAGGGGTATCATAGAATAAAGAACCGGCATAATATAGAAATACTACCCCAAGAATACCAGAAATTATTAAATATATAAAATTATTCATTCCAATAAAAAAAGGCATTAGCGAAACAATAAATAAAAGAATACTGTAAATTAGAATTTGTTTTTTAGTATATAAAGTCCCCTTTACTGCAGGCATCATCGGTACTTTACAGTTTTTATAGTCATTGTTGCAGAATAAAGCAAGAGCCCATGAATGCGGCGGCGTCCAAATAAAAATAATCAAAAATAATATAATCGACTCTAGAGATATAGTATTGCTTACCGCTGCATAACCTATCACAGGAGGTAATGCTCCCGATACTCCGCCAATAACGATATTTTGTATAGAACGACGCTTTAACCAAATAGTATAAATACAGATATAATAAAAAATAGTGAATAGCAGTAAAAAGGATGCAAGTAGATTAACACATAAAGCCATAAAAAATACTGCAAAAAATCCCGTTATCAAACCAAAAGATAAAGCTTCATCAGATTCTATAACTCCTCTTACTATCGGTCTTTTTTGGGTACGTTTCATTAAGCTATCGATGTCTCTATCGTACCACATATTAATTGCCCCTGCACTACCTGCCCCAAGAGCTATGCAAACAACTGCAATACCAGCAATGAAAGGATGCACGGAATAAGGAGCAAGCCACATACCTACAAAACCCGTAAAAATCACAAGCAACATTACACGCGGTTTCATAAGTAAAATATAGTCTTTAACAGTACTTTGTGAATGATTGATTTTACCTAAAGTGATTGGTCTTACTAAAGAACTCATATGAAATATTTTTTAATTAAATATAAAAAGTTTTAGGTTAAAAATCAATGATTGACTTTGATGCAAGAAATGTATATATTTTTTTGTAATTCAAATAATAAGTTAAGGATATTATCAGTGACAAGAATTGTTCGTTCTAAATATAAAGCTAGTAGAAGACTTGGAGTAAGTCTATGGGGTGATAGCAAGGATGCTTTCAATACACGAAATTATCGTCCCGGGCAACATGGGCAGAATACCATGATTAAAACTTCAGATTATGGTTTACATTTAAAAGCTAAGCAAAGATTGAAATGTCACTACGGTCGTGTCACTGAAAAACAATTTAGAAATATTTTTGCACTTGCTCAAAAAATGAAAGGTAATACCGGTGAAAATTTCATTGGGTTACTTGAAAGTAGACTTGATACGGTAGTTTATAGAATGAATATAGCCCCAACTATTTTTGCTGCAAGACAGTTAGTTTCACACGGACATATTAAATTAAACGGTAAGAAAGCCGATATCGCAAGCATACGACTGAAGGCAGGCGATGTTATAGAAGTTAAAGAATCCGTAAAACAAATACCGCTTATCCAAGAATCCGTTTCAAAACAAGGTCAAACAACACCGGGATATTTATCATTTGATGTACCTTCATTAACCGGTAAATATTTAAGAGTTCCTGCTCTTGCTGATGTCCCATATCCTTTTGAAGCAGAAGTGCATTTAGTAATCGAGTTATATTCTCGTTAATAATTACAAAAAGGCAGGTTTTATTTATCTGCCTTTTTACTTTCTTCCCTATCCTACGTTTTTTCTTTATACTATAATACAACTTATCACCTAATTCGGCAGCGTTTATTAAAGATAGATTAGTTAAGAATTTAATGTCTGAGCTAAAACTATCATTTTTGACGAAGCAAGGAAGTATAAAAATGCTAATTTTTAGTATTTTTTTATTATTTTTATGGAGTGCCACGCTACTTTCAATCGTTCGAAAGGTATTGCTGTGTGGATCAGTTTTTCAGTTGTTTTTGGATACCGTGGTCAAACCACGGTATGACACCGAGTGCCTTTTTCGATACACACAACAACACCTGCTCACAATAACAATATCTATTTTTAATAAATAATGCCCTATATATAATGATTGTTTCTACTCGCGTATTATTTTTAAGAACATATAATGCTGCTTCTACCTTGTTCAAGAAGTTAGCATATGGAACGCATTTAATAATTAGCGGTATAACTGGTTTTATTGTAAATGGGACAACAGGAAGCAGTCTTTTTGTTTCGGCAACTCTTGCTGATAAAATCTTAATAACTGAAGGATATTTTCAGAAACATTATCTTACTTCTACCACATTTAAAGGAAGTTTAATCTACCCTATTAATACAAATCTCATTACAACTTTTCCTAATTATGCAGTACCAATTTATTTAACTTCTACAGCTGTAAATAGTAAGATTAGCATATTATAGGACTGATTTCTTAAATTATCAGGAAAATTTAAAAAAATTCAGACAAACTTAACTCCTAATATTAGGGTAATTGATCCTAATATACTTTCTAACAATTTTAAAAATGATTTAAAAAATGAAATTAAAGATGTAACCCAAGGGTTTTAGATTTAATTGAAGCATACATAAATAGTAGTTTTATTAACTATACCGGAAATGATGGCAAAATACATTAATTGCATTAACCTTACTCATACAGGACCCTAATGCTGCTATAGAACCTCTTGTTTCTTAAGGAGCAAAAATCAGTATTTTTTATAGTGTGGGGAAAATATAATAAGCACACTATTCCAATCATATAAAACTTCTTTAACACAAAATACTCAAGATTTAATCGAACAAAAAGCTTTAGAACTGTTACTAAACGAGGAATATAAAAGTAAAATCTTAGGATTAAAGGATATAGAAGCTATTACTAATAATTTATTTAATGATCTTAATAATACTTTCACTATTGGAATTTTATAATTAGGGAATTTAATCACTCAAAAAATTATACAGCTTATTGCATTGCAAAATATAATGAATTTAGTTCCAGGAGCTATTATATTTAATGCGTTTGAAAATATTACGCAAGGATTTTTAAATATATTATATCAACTGGATATTTCTTACAGGCAAGAAGTAGAGAAAATTAAGTAAAACATGGAGAGATTACGCCTGAGCAAGCTCTACTACTTAATCCGTGGCTTGAAACCCTAAAATCATTCTTAACAAGTTCCTCACTAAAAATAATCTTTAGTAGAGCAGTTATATTGCAAGCGAGAATTACAAAATTAATAGAGGTCATTTCTTCTGAGAATAAAAAAGGAGTAACATGGTCTACTAATGATACAAACGATGAACTTGTAATTTCTGATTATAACCTAATTATAGAAGAAAGAACTATTTTGAGTTTTGAAAAATTAGTATTCAAACTAGGAGCACATGATCTTCTTTCAGCTTCTTCAGGAAAAGGCAACACTACTTTTTTAAAGAGTTTAGTCAATTGTATTGCTGATCCATGCCATAACGTTGGTGAAATTGCCATACCTACCCATTATCAAAATCCCCAAATAATATTTATTGATCAGAATAGTTACATACCAGTTTAATCTACTTTATTTGAAATAATAACCTCCAGCCTTGATCAATCTAATCATAAAAAGTAATAAGCAATTATTTATAAAATTAGATCTAGTTACATTAATTACGCACTTAAGTGATAAAAATTATGGCAGTCAAAAGAAAAAATTGGAATCATTAAAGTTATAATTTCGAACCCTAAAATATTAATTTTAGACGAGGTACTTGCTAATCCTGATAAAATACCTATAGAAAATGCACAACAAGCTTTAAAAGCATTTTTACCAGAAACTTTAATGCTTGTAGTGCATCATGACGGTAAATCTCATGACTATAATAACTTTTATGATCAGTATATAAATATTTATCATGAGTATATACTAAATCTAGATGTTCAATTATGGGAGTTTTTTAAGATTTCTTTATAGATTTCAAGGTTTTTTCTTAACATCAGATCAAGAGAGAAATTATTAATTACCATATGTCTTGCCGCTTCTTGGATTTTCTTAGCAGTATCAGTACCTAAAATCGAGAAACAATAATCGATTTTTTGTGCTAACGCTTCAGCATTATTTGGTTCTACGTGAAAACCGGTTATATTATTATTTATTGTCTCTATTGCCCCGCCGATATTAGTTGCAATAACAAGCTTCTCCATCGCCTGCCCTTCTATAATAGTCCGCCCGAAAGCTTCAGGCTCGATTGAGGCAGAAATGATAATATCGGAAATCCCATATAGGTTTATTATATCCGAATCATTACCGAAAATTTGAATTTTATTTTGAAGTTTTAGATTAGCTATAAGCTCTTTTACTCTATTAGTAAAATTGGGATGTCTAGATATATCACCGACCATTAAACAATAAAAGTCTCTATGTTTTAATTTACTTAATGCTTCTACTAGAACAAGATGTCCTTTCCAGCTTGTCATTCTAGAAGGCATTAATATTATCGGCACATTACTCGGTACATCATATTTATCATAACATTTTTCAAGTTTTTCCGGCGTTAAATTTGCGGGATCGAAATAATCACAATTCACTCCACGCTCAATTACTACTATTTTATCTTCATCAATTTTATAGTTTTCAAGCAAGTGTTGTTTTATAAAATTAGACACAGCAATAACTTTCTTGCCTTTTAACATTATGCTATTATAATATTTTTTAAAACTATTCGGGATATTATAAACCCCATGAAAGGTAGTCAAAAATTTAGCATTTGTCCATTTTGTTGCTAGATATGAACTCCATGCCGGTGCTCTTGATCTTGTATGAACTATATCAACATCATATTTTTTGATTATTTCTGCTATCAATTTTGCATTATTCAAAATTACAAAAGGATTTTTACTGTTACTATTCATTTCAATATGCAATATATCTTCCTTATCTAACTCTTTAACTAGAGTACCACCTGCTGAAATTATGATAGGAGTATGACCGAGAATTTTAAGATATTTTGCAACTTCTATAGTACCTCTTTCAACCCCTCCCGAAACTAGAGCAGGAACTACTTGCAAAATAGTATACTTATTATATCGTTTACTTAACTTTAATGAAGGCATTAAATCTCAATCTATTAAAATAATTATTTAAAATGCACAAGCTTTATAATAAAACACAAGACAAATTTATTGTCTATGATAATTATAGAATAATTAATACAAATATTCCATCTGTAATTTTTTTACACGGCTTGATGTCTAGTATGCAATCAAATAAGACTATCTATTTAATAGATTATTGTAAAAAACACAATTATAATTTTATTGTTTTTGATAATTTCGGCCATGGAAACGCATCGGGACAATTTAAGGATCAAACAATTAGTGATTGGTTAGAAGGAGTATCACTAATTTTAGACAAATTAATTAATACGGAGGCGATATTAATAGGTTCAAGCATGGGAGGATGGCTAGCACTTCTTGCGGCTTTAAGATTTCCTAATAAAATAAAGGGACTTGTGTGTGTAGCCCCTGCTCCAGATTTTACTGAAAATATTTGGCAAAATATATCTCTAAATGATCAAAATAAGATGCAAAAAGAGGGAATACTAGAAGTAAGAGGTAAAAATTGTGAGCATAAATATGCTATAAGCTATAAACTGATAGAAGATGCAAAAAAACATTTATTATTGACAAAGAAACAGATTGATATAAATATACCGGTACATCTAATTCATGGGATGTTAGATGAAGACGTGCCTTATAATGTTTCAGTAAAATTATTAGAAAAAATAACAAGCAAACAAATAGTAATGAAGTTAATTAAAGACGGTCATCATAATTTATCTAGAGAAGAAGATTTAAAGGTAATGACAAATTCCTTAGAAGAAGTAATTAGACTCTTAAGTAATATTAAATAAACAATAAATATGTATAGCAAAATAAATAAAGTTCATGATTTTAAAGAAGTTATAGAAGCGGTAAAACAAGCCGATAATACTAGCTTGGTGCTTTTTGATGTAGATGAAGTAATTGTAATGGATAGTGATGAATCTAGGTTAACACATGATTATAGAAAAGAATTAATAAAGAACATTGAACAAAGACTTACTAGACAAGAATGTGAATTATTACTTAGTATTGTTCTTAAAGATAGGAAAGCTAGATTTGTTAATCCAGATATCTTAACGATATTTGCTCTACTTGCAGAAAAAAATGTACCGGCAATGGGTCTTACTAAACTTCCTACCGGTAAATTGGGCGTAATTGAAGATATGATCGAATGGAGAATTCGTGAACTCACTAAATTAAAGGTAAATTTTCAAGAATTTTCACCTTTAGAAGATGAGATAATAATAGAAGATTTTAATGCTGGCCACGGTAAACCTACATTAAAAGACGGAATAATTTACACTGCGGAATATGATAAAGGAAGCATGCTTGAGTATATATTAAGAAAAACAAATTATTATCCACAATCAATAATATTTATCGATGATATAGAAGAAAATTTATTATCATTACAAGAAATTTGTAAGAAACTAAAAATTAACTATCAAGGATTTGAGTTTACCGGTTCTGCTATCGTTCCTGAACCTGTTCTTGATGCACAATTAGAAAAAATTAGATTTGACATTCTAGAAAAAGAATATAAATGGTTAACGGATGAGGAACTTAAAAAGCATACTTTGTCATCTAGCAGCTTGTCCACAGTATCCAGCTAAAAATGTCACAACAACATACACTTTTAGTTGCTTTGCCTGGATGCCGTGGACAAACTACTAGATGACACCTATTCACTTTAGAGTATAATATGATGTCTGCAAAACTTACTGTTCTTTTTACCTTACTTATCTCGCTTTCTACTATGGCAAATAAAAAGGAAGAAGAAAAAATTACAGGAGTAAAAGCAACTAAAGTACAAATTGCTGAGCTTTACGACATATTTAATATTGTAGGGCAATGCCAGAATGATAATAATCGTGATTATTATGCTAATGCCACCGGAGTAGTTGAACAAGTCTCAGCACATCAAGGAGAAATAGTAAAAAAAGGGGATATATTGCTAGTTATAGATAAAAACATAGCAGAAACCACTAAATCTAGAGCAGCAGCGTTATTAAATACAAAACAAGAAGATTATAATAGAAAAGAAGCTTTATTCGCTAAAAAACTTGTAAGCAACGAGGAATATAACAGGGCAAAAAGCGAACTTGAAGATGCAAAATTTAATTATTCCAAAGCTCTAAAAACATATAATGATATGATAATTACTGCACCCTACTCCGGTAAAATAGGCGTAATTAAGTCTATGGTCGGCGATGAAGTAAAAATAGGTGACTATCTTTTTAGCATTACCAGAACAGAAAACTCACAAAGTATTTTTATTGAATTGCCGGAGTCTTTAAGCGGAACAGTTGGAGTCGATACTGAAGTTTTAATTGCAGGAAAAATTAAAAGTACAATCAGGGCAATATCGCATTACTTATCAGATAATGGCACTTTAACAGCTAAAATTATTTTACCTATGGGTACAAAAATCCTGCATAATAGCTTTGTAGATGTTATGCTTATAATTAACCCTCATAAAAACCTAACCGTTCCTGAAAGTTGTATTCAACGAAATAATCAAGGTAATTTTATTTATAAAATAGACGGTTGTACGATAAAACAATTATATGTACAAATCGGCACACGTACAGAAGGTCTAATTGAAATTATCTCTGACAATATTAAAGCAGGTGACTTAGTCGTTACCGAAGGTATGACTAAGATTGGTAACGGCTCAAAAGTTAAGATACTTGAGGAATAGTTATTTATATATGCTTTTTAAGCCATCTCTGTATTCTAGAGATTGTTGCACGTATTCCTTCTTGCCTTATAGAAGTAATAGTTAATAAAATCAAAATTTTTGTCACAAAGAAATAGGTTCGTATTTTTTGAATTACATAGTTATTTTTGAAAAAAGAAATATTACTTTTTTTATAATCTTCATTTTTATTTTCTAGTAATCTTAATTGTGTAACAGCTGCTAATAACAAATTAATAGTAAATGGACTAAATTTACTTAAATAAGAATCATTAAGAACATAAGAAGTAATATTTATTAAACCTACTGAATATTTATTTGGGTCCATAAACGTATTAGTACCACCGCTAATTCGTACTTTAGACAATTCTTTGTCTATACCGCCTATTAAGTTTTTACTAGCAATAGATATCCATAAACAACAATCTTCACCGCTTCTTATATTTTCAGGAAATAAATTTTCTTGGAATAATGTCAAAGTTCCCATAACTGTCGGCATTGCTATTGGACAGGTTTGTATGACTTGAGGAAAAACATTACCACTAAAAAGCCCGGAATGAACAGATTCTATATATTTTCCTTTTTCACTTATTTTTTGATATGAAGTATGAGAAAATATAAAATTATTTTCTTCCATAAACTTTAATTGGATTTCTATTTTATCCTTATAAAATAAATCGTCTGAATCAAGGAAAGCGATATATTTTCCTATAGCATTTTTAATACCGAAGTTACGTGCAGCAGCAGGTCCTTCATTTTTTTTATGAAAATATTTTATTCTTTTATCTTTTTTGCATATTGAAGTTAATTCTGATATATCATCAGTCGACCCATCATCTATTATAAGTATCTCAAAATTTTTGTGTGTTTGAACAAGTACACTTTCTATAGCTTCAATTGCCCAATTTATTCTATTATATACCGGTATAATAACACTAATTTTAGTATCATTTAGTACTTGTTGAGCCATGGTATTTGCTAAATCACAGGCTTTTTTATACGGAGTATTATTGGATAAAAAAGTAGCTGTACGAGTTAAAAATAAATAAGGAGAACCTTCCATTTTAATCATTTCTTCTTCTGTTAACTCGTGAAGAAACGATGACCATAATACATTACATTCTTCGTTATGATTTGATATTTTTTTACTACCTTGCTCTGAATGAAAACGAGATTTAATGAGGATAGATTCGTCAAAATGAATAGGGGCAACACGGAAAATTTTAAACCATAAATTATAATCTTGCGTTGTCGGTAAAGCCTCATTAAATATACCGACTTTATGAAAATATTTAGCCGGAATCAATAACGAACAACCATGTATTAACCCTCGTAATAAAGGTAATAAAGAAATATTAAGTTTATTTATAGGTAGCACACTATCCGGTTTAATATAACATAGAGAGTTGCCTTTTTCATCGATTAATTCATAACCACCGTAAATGATAGTATCTTTATTATCTAATTTATTTAATATGTCAACTTGATGCGCGATTTTATTAGGATAATATATATCATCATGGCTAAGCCACGAAAAATATTCCCCTTTCATGTTTTTTATACCGTAATTTAAGGCCGAACCGCAACCTCCGTTTTCTTTATGAAAATAGCGTATTTTATCACCATATGATAATGCTATACGTTCTGTCTCTCCATTGTCTTTTGAACCATCATTAACAACAATAATTTCAATATTTTTGTAAGTTTGTGCTAAAGCACTATTTATAGCTTCTTGCATATAATTAGCACCATTATAGACAGGTATAATAATGGAAACTAAAGTATGATAAATATTTAGAGGTTTATCTTTTCTCGTTGTCATAACTTTTAAAAATAATTTATAAAATGTTAGTTTTATTGTTTAAATTTTCTATAGAGCGTTAGAAAAATAGATTTTTCTTCTTCACTAATAATTAGTTTATTTTTAAGAGTTTTTATTTCTTCTAAAGCATTATTTAGCTCTGTTACAGCATTATTTAATTTAGTTCTTCTCTTCGCTATTTTTAAATACATCTCTATCTCTAGTTTGCAGCAATTGTTTTAATATATCTTGGGATTGTAAACCTAGCTTTTCTAAAAATTCTAGAGTCCAAGCTGAGATTAGATAGTTAAATAATTGTTTTATAGGCTTTAAATCTGAGTTACTAGATATACAGATTATAGCATTAGGAGGATTTTTTCAGAATGCGTATCGTTAAGTTACACCATCTACTCCTTCATAACAAAATTCTTTGTCCAGATATGATTCAAGGTCTTTTTCAGTAATTCAATTAACTAAATAATGTATATTCCCTTCCAGTTCATTAAAAGGTACATTTACTATTAATCGTTTTTTATATTTAAGATTAAGTGCTCGATTTAACTCATCTTCAATATGCTCAAGTGCATGTTGTGATACAATATAATCATATTCTTCTGCCTTTTTAATAAAACTAACTAAATCAGATTTAATATATTGTATATTAGATGCTCTATAATTTTGTTTAGCATAAATTATAGATTATTGACTGATATCTATTGCTATAATTTCTACTCCTAATATATCACTAAGCATAAAAGTTCCGTGTTTCGTTCCACAACCTATATCTAAAATTTTCATTTTTTGATTTAGCATTAATGAGCTATTAAGTATATCGGCTTCTATAATTTTTTTAAAAATCTTATAGCTACTTTTATGACACATTACCTCTAAAACATAATCTTTCTACATCATTATAAATTTCTTCTAACATAAATTATTTAAACTATTATAATTTTAATAAATATTCGGCAATAAATGCAGCAGGGTTTTCTACAGGATCAAGCATCTTTTTAAATTGATTTCTGCCACTACTATTTTCATGATAAGGTAAATAATGATTTTGCTTAATAAATTCTATATAGTTAATAATATCTTGCGGCTCATAAGCAAAATACATATATTTTTTTAATTCTTTAGATAGAGCATTGCTATTAAATTCATTATTCCAACCATTACTTAAGTAAATTATAGGCTTATCGGCAACTACTACTTCAGCAAGAGATGAAGTACCGTCACTTATTACAATATCTGACACCATTATATCATCCAGTAACGACCTGAATGCATGTGCAGAAACAGTAACATTTTTTAAAGAGTTAAATCTATTTAATATATTATCCATATCACTTTGGCTGCAGTAATTTTTACCGACCGCATAGGTAAATAGTGTAACATGCGGTCTTATAATAAAATGAATATTAGGATGTTGTAATGCATAATTATAGAAAAAATAGTGATAATTTAAGAAAGTAGAACCCCCTTCATATAACTCTCTATTTTTAAATGATAATTCCCATCTAGGAAGCCATAAAATGGTTTCCGAGTTTGGTTTTTCTTTAATATTATAATTTCTTACTTCATAGTATGGTTGATAACCCGAAACAATAACTCTATCCTTAGGAAATTTATAATTACTAATAAAGATATCCTTTGTACTTTCTGAATCAACAAATACCGTCTCTATGCGACTCGATAACTTATCATCATCAATATTTTTTTGATGAAAGATATGCGGACCATAGACTATATACATAATTTTTGTTTTAGTTCCTCTAAAGCTCTTATACAAATTAGCAGCCGTAAAAGGTTCTGATATATAGCCTTGCAAATTTTCGTAAGGGTTTTGCGTAAAGATAAAATCCGGCTGATAATTTTTTAGTTCAGAAATTTCACATTTTGTATTAACATTTGAATAAGAAGCATACTTACCGCATGGATATATTACATCTTGTGTATCAAATTTACTAATAAACCCGGTATCTATTCCTCCTTGAATATTGGGATGAGGATGAGGTACTATTACAATTTTGACATCATGACCTATTTTTTTCATCTCATTATACATTGCGTATACGCCTTTGCCGCCGAATGTCTCTGTACTAACAAGGAAAACTATTTTTTTATAAGCATTTTCTTTGGAATAGCAAAAAGAAGATATAAGAGTTATTAGTAAAAAAACACTTAAAAATAAAGTGTTAAGTTTTATTAATTTAAAGAATTTCATGCTTTTGATATGATGATAATGAATAGGATTAATTTTTAAACCATACTGTACGGTTAACATAATCCACATAACTTAAAACTATACGTAATATTTTCTTTGATACAAGTCCTGCTGCTACATAATCCGGCACGATATCTTGCAAGTGTTTATTATTCTCGTGTTCTTCTGTAATAGCTTTCACCGATTGTAGTACCCGTTCAACCTTCAAACCCGACATAATAAGCGTTCCGGCATCCATACCTTCAGGACGTTCATGTGCTCCTCGAATATTTAAAGCAGGTAAATTAAGTATAGACGCCTCTTCAGTGATAGTACCGCTATCGGATAAAATACAAAATGCATTCATCTGAAGTTTGACGTAGTCCGTAAACCCAAAGGCCGGCAAAAATCTTATTTTATCGCCAAGTTCTTTAAACCCCTCTAAATCCTCAAGCCTTTTTTTAGTCCTTGGGTGTGTTGAAAAGATTACAGGGAAGTTATACTCTTTAATAAGCGTTTGTAAACTACTTAATAATTCTTTCAGATTATTTTTGACATCAACATTTTCCTCACGATGTGAGCTAATTAAGAAATATTGCTTTGTGGTAAGTGACAATTTATCTAAAATATCAGACTTTAATATTTTAGGCATAAAGCGACCAAGGACCTCAGGCATATGTGAACCTGATTTAAAAATAAGCTCAGGTGGTAAACCTTCGAAAATTAAATAACGTCTTGCATGCTCAGTTAACGCAATGTTAACGTCACTAATATGATCAATGATTTTACGGTTTATTTCTTCAGGTACACGCTGATCAAAACAACGATTTCCCGCTTCCATATGAAAAATCGGAATTTTACGGCGTTTAGCGGCAATTGCTGATAAACATGAATTAGTATCACCATAAAATAAAACGGCATCAGGCTTTTCTTTCTCAAGTACTTCATCAACTTTTTCGATAATAAGCCCAATAGACTTTGCCGT
The DNA here is from genome assembly GCA_030295365.1 of Candidatus Rickettsia kotlanii. Classification (GTDB taxonomy): domain Bacteria; phylum Pseudomonadota; class Alphaproteobacteria; order Rickettsiales; family Rickettsiaceae; genus Rickettsia; species Rickettsia kotlanii. Next base: position 823,020 of record AP027062.1, on the reverse strand, counting down.
ATTATCTGCTGCTACTTCTAAGAAATAATCGGGTTTTCTAATTCCCATATCATCAAAAAAAACCTGATGTAATTCATATGCATAATTTTGACCGGTGTGAACTAGGATGTGATTAGTATATTTATCAAACTCGGAAATCACGCAGCATAGTTTAATAAGTTCAGGACGAGTACCGACAATCGTCATTACCTTAAGCATTTTTTAGCTCCTCTTGTACGTAATCAAGAGTCAGTAATAACTCTTTTACTTCTTCTAAATTTAAACGTTTTGTATTATGGGAGGTGTAATCCTCTAAAAGTGCTACTTTCTTTTCACCTTCAACAAAATATTTTGCATAATTAAGATCGCGCCCGTCCATAGGAATACGGTAATAATCTCTTAAATCATCAGCTTTTGCCATTTCTTCTGATGATACTAATGATTCGTAATGTTTTTCGCCGTGACGTGTACCGATAAAACGTATTTCATTTTTGCTATCGAATATATCTTGTAACGCTTTTGCTAGTACTTCAATTGTGCTTGCCGGAGATTTTTGTACGAAAATATCACCCTGATGACCATGCTCAAACGCATATAAAACTAAATTCACTGAATCTACAAGCGACATTAAAAAACGTGTCATTGACGGTTCTGTAATGGTTAATTTCTTACCTTGTTTTATTTGATTGATAAAAAGAGGAATGACCGAACCTCTAGAAGCCATAACGTTACCGTATCTAGTGACGCAAAGCATAGTCTCACCTGGAGAACGCATACGTGCTTTTGCTATTGCTAACTTTTCCATTAATGCTTTAGATAATCCCATTGCATTAATTGGATATACAGCCTTATCGGTACTCAGTACAATAACTTTTGTAACTTTGTTATTAATAGCAGCACTTAAAACATTTTCAGCACCTAAGACGTTAGTATTTATTGCTTCCATAGGATAAAATTCACAAGTCGGCACCTGCTTTAAAGCAGCAGCATGGAATACATAATCTACACCGTGCATTGCCTCATCAATACTTTTATAATTGCGTACATCCCCAATATAGAATTTAAGTTTCGGATTATTTAAAGCAATACGCATATCCTCTTGCTTTTTTTCATCTCTACTGAAAATACGAATTTCCTTCATATCGTTAATAATATCGGACTTAAGAAAATGAGAAAGCACCGCATTACCAAACGAACCGGTGCCTCCTGTAATCATTAAAGTTTTATCTACAAACATTATATATAAACACCTATTTTGTTATTATTCATTCTGTCATTGTGTCAACCGAGAAACACTCTAAGGTAGTCATCCTGTAGCTTGTCCACAGGGTCCAGTTATAAAAAAAATACAAACATAAAAAGCTCGATTTATCTCACTTTATACTGAATTCCGTGTACAAGCCTATAAATGATAATTTACTTAAACTCACACATACGCTTTATAAGCTCACGCCATTCAGGAGGCGTATATCCTGTCACCTCATTAAAACGAGTGCTATCTAGTGAACGATCTATTACAAGCTCATCTGACGAAATAATATCGATTTCTTTATTATATATTTCTGCTACTAATTTTAACAATTCTAACTTATTAATCGGTTTTGAGGCAACATGATAAAGCCCGCGCAACTCTTTATTAGGTAACACAAAATCCCTTATTATTCTTGCAAGCTCTACTGTCGGGAATCCTGAATAAATAGCTTTCTCAAACCCTTTCACTGAACCTTCTGCACTTAAAAACCAATTGATTAAGCTTCTATTGCCTGCTAGCTCATGACCTATAATGGAAGTACGCAATGTGATAGCATGCGGATAATCTACCTCACCAAGAAATTTTGAACGACCGTAAAGGTCATAACAGTCAGAAAAATCGCTTTCCTTATAATTACCTTTTTTTCCTGAAAACACACAATCAGTGCTAATATGGATTAACCTTGAATTAGCTAGCTTACATAAATTAGCTAGCCTATGAGGCAGCAAACTATTTATCGGTAATGCTTTTAACGGGTCATTAGCATCTGCTAATTGTTTTACAAGCCCTATACAATTTATTACCATATCGGGTTTTGTTTGATTAAATACCTCAACTAACGCATCATGGTTCTCAACATCTACATTTGTAATTAATTTATCGGATAAATCCTTAGAAAAGTAAGAACGAGCTGAATTATTTCGGGCTGTTGCAAAAATGTCAAATTTTTTATCACTATTTTTATCACTACTTAAAAACCTGAATATGCTATTACCCAGCATACCGGTAACACCCAAAATTAATATTTTCATAGTATATTTTATTTATTTTTACCGAATCGGTTCTATCATAAATAATATATCTTTACAATAGTGTTTTGAGTGCGTAACAATATTGAGTTATCAATAATAACTTGCCATAGAAAAGGTTCTTATTCTATCTTCTGTAATTTTCCAACCTGCATCTTCTGCAAGCTCTAAATCATATTGGTCTTGCATATTCATCCACCAATGAGGCTTAATATTATAAATACTTACCCAAACGAAGGTCTGTATCAGTAGCAATTGAACGATGATGCTTAATTATATTATTGATCCTAGTAACGGGTACATCAATATCATGAGCAAGTTTGCTTTGACTAATCCCCATAGGTTCCATAAATTCTGCTAGTAAAATTTGTCCCGGTGAAATAGAAGGTAATTTATTCTTGGCTTTGTTGCATAGACCTTTTTATGTCATTCCTAATTAAATATTTTTTATAGAATCAAGCACGGTTTCAAGAATCATACTAGCAGCTACTACATCATCGTTATTATTACGGTCTTTTCTTTTTACTCCAAATGATTTAAGGAAATTATTTGCAGCTTTGGTAGTTAATCTTTCATCTTGTAAATATATAGGCAAGTTTATAAATCTTGCTAGCTCTTCAGCAAATTTCATCACTATATTTGTTTGCTCCGTTACTGCTCCGCTCATATCAATCGGTAGACCTATTATAACACCGCAAACTTTATATTTCTCGATGATATTAAGCAAGGAAGTAATAACAATTTTTTTATTTATCTCGGTTATAGTATTTAAGGGCATAGCAATACTACGTTCTTGATTAGATAATGCAATTCCTAATTTTTTGCTTCCGTAATCAATAGCGATAAGTGGAGCATTTGGTATTAAAAGCCGATAAAATTCTTGAAGATTTTTTATGATCATGATAGTTATAAAAATTACTTTATTAATTATTATTTATGCTAAAAACTATTCAGAAACATTTAGATACGAAATTAATTAAATTATCGACGATTTTAGCCTTTATTTATTGTTTATTATTTAATACCGCAATATTGATTTATAAATTTGATTATTATAAAGCAACAATCTTTAGAGGGATATTAGAGTTATCAAAAGATTTTTGCTATATCTATATATTTTCTTTTATAGCATTTTTCGGTTTTAGCGTACATAGATTAGTGTTAAAAATCGGCGTAGGGTTTTTATTTATAACATCTGCTATTGCTAGTTATTACATTTATTTCTTCAAAGTCAATCCTACTAAACAAGTAATAGGTAGTTTTTTCTCAACGGATTTAAACGAAGTTTATGAATTAACCAGCATTAAGTTAATAATATGGATAATTTTTTGCCTTTTTACCTGTTTTTATACTCTCAAATCTTTTGCCGCCGAAAATTCTAAATCATTCGTAACAAAACTATTATCTGCCGCTTGCTTACTTATTTTTGTATATAATATTATTACTCCTTCATTTAAGATACTAAAAAATTATTTTCCCATTCAGTATTTACATAATAGCTACCTTAATTTTGCCGGAAATTTCGGTGATAAAAATTATGCATGTATAGATATTAGCAAACAATATAACTTTATAGATAAGTCAGATAAAGATATTATCGGTGTTTTAGTTATAGGCGAATCAGCAAGATTTGATCATTTCGGTATTAACGGTTATGAAAGAGATACGACTCCTTACTTAAAGACTACTCAAAACCTAATTTCTTTCAAAGCTAAATCTTCTTCTAACCTTACCTATCTTTCCGTACCGTCGTTACTTTCACGTTATCCTGCAAGTCAAATTGAAAATAGTAGACAAGAGAACAGCTTTTTATCAATTTTAACAAATCTTGGCTTTAATACTACCTGGATCGGTACTCAAACTTTAATGAGAAGTTTTGCAAATTTTGACCTCAGTAATATATATAATGACGTTAATTTTACTATAGTACCGGGCGGCTCTACCCTATTTTCTTTAAATGATCATGATGAAAAAATATTGCCTTTTATAAAAGAAATAATAACAAACTCAGAGAAACAATTTTTAGTAGTTCACACTTCCGGCAGCCATTGGAACTATAATGCGAGATATCCAAAAGAGTTTGAGTATTTTACCCCTACCTGTCCTATTAAGGTTAAGGGAGATGCAAGTGATTGCGATAAGCTTGCTTTAGTTAACAGTTATGATAACTCTATTTTATATACCGATTTTTTTTTATCTAATTTAATAGATTTGCTTAAAGATAAAAATGCATTTTTATTATATGTATCTGATCACGGCGAGTCCCTCGGAGAAAATGGTTATTACGGTCACGGCGGTCCACTACTTGCAGAACAAATAACCGTACCTCTTATAGTTTGGGTATCAGATGATTTTCAAGCCAAATATCCTAAATCAGTATCTTCAATTAAAAATTATGCTAATACCGAAATTAGCCATGATTATGTATTTCATTCAATCCTTGACTGTTTAAATATAGATTCCGACATAATAGATAAAGACTTAAGTATATGTAAATCTAATTAAAAATTATTGAATTATTAAAAAATTTGTATATAAACTAAGAACTCAATAATTATATGATTTATTATTATGTCTGATATACCTAAACTAGACGACTCTTATTATAGATTTTAGTATTTTACTTAAAACACTAGAATAAAATAAAGTTGCTGAAACGTATTTATTGCAGAAAGATTTTAATAGCGCTTTAAATAAGATAAAAAATGTAAATGAACAACTTGAAGAATATTCAAGCATTTTTTCTTTACTCAAAGAAACCCATTTGAGTGATAGAAAAATATATAATTAAGTACCATTTAACTTAAATCCTTTTTTTATAATTAAAAATAATATAGAGTGGAAATAAAAAAGGTATTGAATTATGGAATATGCATTATTAATTTTCAGTATTATAGCGATTTTAGTTATAATACAAATGGTTAAAGTTGTACCACAACAACAAGCATGGGTAGTAGAAAAACTTGGAAAATTCGATAAGGTACTGCAGCCTGGCTTAAATTTACTCATCCCTGTCATTCAGAGAGTAGCATACAAACATACTTTAAAAGAAGAAGCAATAGACGTTACCGCTCAAACAGCTATTTCAAACGATAACGTAACATTATCTATAGACGGTGTTTTATATGTTAAGATCATTGATCCAATGGCAGCATCTTATGGTGTTAATAATCCTTACTATGCCATAACACAGCTTGCTCAAACTACTATGCGTTCGGAAATCGGTAAACTCCCTTTAGATAGGACTTTTGAAGAGCGCGAAACTTTAAACGTAGCAATTGTAGCAGCTATTAATCAGGCTGCTATAAATTGGGGCATACAATGTATGCGTTATGAAATTAAAGATATTCAACCTCCACAAACTATACTTAAAGCTATGGAATTGCAGGTAGCAGCAGAGCGTCAAAAAAGAGCTCAAATTCTAGAGTCGGAAGGTAATAGACAAGCAAAAATTAACCATGCAGAAGGTGAAAAAGCACAAATCGTACTGAATTCAGAAGCTTCTTATACAGATCAAGTTAACAGGGCAAAAGGTGAAGCTGAAGCAATAGGCTTAGTCGCTACCGCTACAGCAAATAGTATTGAGATTGTCGCAACTGCCATACAAAAAACGGGAGGAAGTGATGCAGTAGCTCTTAAAATAGCTGAGCAATATATTAGTGCATTCGGTAATTTGGCTAAAGATACCAACACCGTAATTTTACCTGCAAATCTTTCAGAACCTAGTAGTTTTATCACCGGAGCGTTAACTATATTTAACCAATTAAAAGCTTCTTCGGGAACAAAAATAGATAAGTAGCAATTTATAAAGATTTATTATTGTAATAATAATTAGTTTTATATATCATATCAGATTATTAATTAATAAAAGGTTATAAATATGTCAGTATTTGTCGGCAAAATTGCTCCGGATTTTACAGCTAAAGCTATTATGCCTAATAATAATGTAGACGCTAAGTTTAAACTTAGCGATTATGCTGCAGGGGATAATATAGTGTTATTTTTTTATCCCCTAGATTTTACTTTTGTTTGTCCATCGGAAATTATAGCATTTCACAATAAGCTTGGTGAATTTACCGAAAGACGTACTAAAGTAATAGCTGTTAGCGTCGATTCTCATTTTAGCCATTTAGCTTGGAAAAATACTCCGCATAATAAAGGCGGACTTGGACAAGTACAATTCCCAATGGTTTCCGATATAAAAAAGGATATTTCTTCAAAATACAATGTACTTAATGAAGATGGTGTTGCTTTGCGTGGAACTTTTTTAATCGATAAGGATTTCATAGTACGTCACATGCTAATTAACGACTTACCTATCGGTCGTGATATTAATTATACATTAAAAGTAATCGATGCTTTAACTCATCATCAAAAGCATGGCGAAGTTTGTCCTGCCGGCTGGCATAAAGGTGAGGAAGCAATTACCCCATCACATGAAGGTATAGCACATTATTTAAGCTCACATGCAGAGAAGCTGTAATATATAAGTGGGGAACTGTCCTACCGTAGTAGCTTGTCTAGTAATGTTGAGGAATTATTTTCTGCTTCTAAAATATTTTATAATATTGAAACAATTAATATTTTATGTCTTATTAGGAGTGAAATACCAGCCCTAAAACTTTCTTTAGTTTAATTAAATTATTTGGTGATGTAGCAACTATCATAGATAACGTTCCAGATTTTTCATTGCGAAACGGAAAATCAAAACCAATTAAAATTGTCAGTAAAAGCGATACTGAAAAAGAGTTAGAGCTTCTCGAAAAAGACAATGCTAAGATCATCACATATAAATCTCCGGAATAAATTATTACTTGAAATTTATGATCCACCGCCAATATTAAGCTATCAAGGTAATATAGAGTTATTAAAAATAAATGCGTTGCAATATTAGGTGCAAAAAACACTGCTGCAAACGGGAGAAGCTTTGCTCATAAAATTGCAAATGATTTAGTAAAGGTTATATAACCGTTCAGGATTAGCACGAGGAATAAATAGCAACGTACATCAACTATCGGAGTTATTGCAGGCGGTATTAATCATATATATCCACCGGAAAATAAAAAACTATTTGAAAATTTAGCAAAAGAAGGTTTAATATTAGCTGAGTTACACCTATCGGCCCTACCCCGCTTGGGGAACATTTTCCACAGCGTAATAGGATAATATCGGGACTAGCCTTAGGAGTAGTGGTAATAGAAGCAAGCTTAAAATCCGGTTCATTAATAACTGCAAAATTTGCACTTGAACAAAATAGGGAAATATTTGCCATTCCTGGCTTTCCTTTAGATCCAAGATGTCAAGGTACAAATAAATTGATTAGAGAGGGAGCATATTTAATGGAATCAGTAGACGATATTGTAGCTAATTTACCACAATATGAAGAATTTATGAAAAAAGATGATGGATTATTTAAGGATTTTGTTGAGCTAGGAACAGTAAATACGAGATATGTTAAAGAACCGTCATAAAAGGAGCGTACTGCTATATTGGAATTATTATCAGCAGTACCCATAGACTTTGAATATTTACAAAAAGAAATAGAATTACCGCTTCCTAATATACGGTAATATTCGAATTAGAACTCGCCGGGATAGTAATGCGTTACACCGGTAACAAAGTATCATTACATTAGTTTATAATAAGTAGATGAAATTAGTAATAGTAGAATCGCCAGCAAAGGCAAAAACGATAAATAAATATTTAGGTGATGAGTTTAAGGTCATTGCATCATTCGGTCATATTAGAGATTTACCTTCTAAAAAAGGCTCGGTGTTACCTGATGAAAATTTTGCAATGAAATATGATATTTCTGATCAAGCCGGTAAATATGTAGATGCCATAGTTAAAGATGCTAAAAAAGCTGATGCAGTATATCTTGCAACCGATCCTGATCGTGAGGGTGAATCTATCTCATGGCATGTTGCAGAGGTAATAAAAGAAAAGAATCAAGTTAAATCCGATGATTTTTTCAAAAGGGTAGCATTTAACGAAATCACTAAAAAAGCAATTATTCATGCCGTTGAAAACCCTAGGAAACTTGACACTAACTTAGTAAATGCCCAACAAGCAAGAAGAGCTTTAGACTATTTAGTCGGCTTTACCCTTTCACCTCTTTTATGGCGTAAGTTACCGGGATGTAAATCAGCAGGACGTGTGCAGTCCGTGGCTCTGCGATTAATATGTGAGCGAGAAGATGAAATAGAGCGTTTTAAGTCAGAAGAATATTGGGATATTAGCCTTAAAATGCAAAATAGTAATAATGAACTATTTACTGCTACATTGACTCACATAAACGATCAGAAGTTAGAAAAATTCTCAATTATTAACGAAAAAAACGCCAAAGATTTAACCAAAAAATTAAAATCTCAAAAATTTCATGTTGATAAGATAGAAAAAAAACAACAAAAACGTCAACCACAACCTCCTTTTATTACTTCATCACTACAACAAGAAGCAGCAAGAAAATTAGGTTTTAGTGCTAAAAAGACTATGCAAATAGCACAAAAACTTTATGAGGGTGTTGATATAGGTAAGGAAACTATAGGACTTATTACTTATATGAGAACCGACGGTGTTACATTATCAAATGATATAATAACAGATATACGTAAGTTAATCGATAAAAGTTACGGCGATAAATATTTACCGACTAGCCCTAGAATTTATAAATCCAAAGTAAAAAATGCTCAAGAAGCTCATGAAGCAATAAGACCCACAAATATTACTTATACTCCTGATAGCTTAAAAGAAAAGCTAGAAAAGGATTATTATAAGCTTTATGAGTTGATTTGGAAAAGAACTATAGCCTGCCAAATGGAAAATGTTATAATGGATTTGGTAGTTGCAAATTTAGCTTCGGAAAATAAAGAATATTTGGCAAAAGCACACGGATCGACTATAGCCTTTGACGGATTTTATAAGGTTTATCGTGAAAGTGTGGACGATAAAGCTGAAGAAGAAAATAAAATGCTACCGCCTTTAAAAGAACAAGAGCTACTTAAAACTACAGAAGTTATTCCAAATCAACATTTTACCGAACCGCCTCCCAGATATTCAGAAGCAAGTTTAGTGAAAAAACTTGAAGAGCTTGGGATTGGTCGTCCTTCGACCTATACTAGTATTTTATCGGTTTTACAAAATCGAAAATATGTTGCTCTTGAGAAAAAACGATTTATACCTGAAGAACTTGGACGTTTGGTAACGGTATTTTTAGTCGGTTTCTTCAAAAAATACGTTGAATATGATTTTACTGCAGAACTTGAAAACGAGTTAGACGAAATAGCAGCTGGCAAACTTGAATGGAAAGCTGCTTTAAATAATTTTTGGAGCGGTTTTAACCATAATATTGAATCAGTAAACGAGCAGAAAATAACCGAGATTATTAGCTATGTACAGAAAGCCCTTGATTATCATCTGTTCGGTGAGAATAAAGAATCTAAAGTTTGTCCTTCATGTAACACGGGCGAGCTTAGCTTAAAGCTTGGTAGGTTCGGAGCGTTTTTAGCATGTAGTAATTACCCTGAATGTACTTTTAGAAAATCTATTGTTAGCGGTAACGATAATAACGAGAATGAAGGCGAGCCTGCCGCTATGCCTAATGAGAATAAAGTTTTAGGTACGGATAAAGACGGAGTAGAAATATATCTGAAAAAAGGACCTTATGGATCTTATATTCAACTTGGCGAACAAGAAGGCAAAGTAAAGCCGAAACGTAGCCCCGTGCCTGCTAGCTTGAACCAAAATGATATTACACTTGATATAGCATTAAAGCTTCTAAGCTTACCGCTAAAAATAGGTGTTCATAAAGATAGCAACGAAGAAATTATGATAGGATACAGTAAATTCGGTCCTTACATAAAATATATGGGTAAATTTATTTCGGTGCAAAAAAAATATGATTTTCTAAATTTAAGCTTAGATGATGCGATGAAGCTAATTGAAGAGAATAAAGCAAAATTAGAAAAGAAACAGGTGTAAATGGTTTAGTGTCACCCCCGTGACTTGATCACGGGGTCTCAGGACACAGGCTTGTGATACAAGATCCCGTGGTCAAGCCACGGGATGACAATTAATAAAATTACTTATTTATGACAAAAGTTATAACACGATTTGCTCCGTCACCGACCGGTATGTTACACGTTGGGAATATCAGGGTAGCATTGCTTAACTGGCTATATGCAAAGAAGCATAACGGACAGTTCATTTTAAGATTTGACGATACGGATTTAGAACGTAGTAAACAGGAATATAAAGATGCTATCGAGGAAGATTTAAAATTTTTAAAAATTAATTGGGATCAGACATTTAATCAATTAAGTCGTTTAAGTAGATATGATACAATCAAAAATCTATTACTAGACAAAAAAAGATTATATGCCTGCTATGAGACTCCTGAAGAGCTAGCATTAAAGCGTAAATTTCAATTATCTAAAGGTTTACCACCGATTTATGATCGAGCTAGCTTAAATCTAACTAAAGAGCAAGCAAAGAAATATATAGAACAAGGAAGAAAACCGCATTATAGATTTTTGGTAAATCATGAACCGATTAGCTGGCATGATATGATCAAAGGCAAAGTTAAATATGACGGCCAGGCTTTAAGCGACCCAATAGTGATAAAAGCAGACGGTAGTATGACCTATATGTTATGCTCAGTTATTGACGATATTGATTATGATATTACTCATATTATTAGGGGTGAAGATCACGTTAGCAATACCGCCATTCAAATTCAAATGTTTGAGGCTTTAAATAATACTCCTCCGACTTTTGGGCATTTAAGTTTAATAATCAATAAAGATGAGAAAATTTCTAAAAGAGTTGGAGGGTTTGAGATCGCAACTCTTAGAAAAGAATTCGGGATCGAAGCTATGGCAATCGCTAGCTTTTTTAGTTTACTTGGTTCATCAGCACAAATCTTGCCTTATAAATCAATGGAGAAACTAGTAAATCAATTTGAGATAAGTAGTTTCTCTAAAAGTCCAACTATCTATCAGCCGAAAGATTTAGAAAGATTAAATCATAAATTACTTATAAGTTTAGATTTTGATACAGTAAAAGAACGCCTTAAAGAAATAGATGCCGAGTATATTGATGAAAATTTTTGGTTATCGGTAAGCCCTAACTTGCAAAAATTACATGATGTAAAAGATTGGTGGGAAATTTGCCATCAAACTCCGAATGTAGAAAATCTAAATTTAGATAAGGAATATTTAAAGCAAGCAGCAGAATTATTACCAAAAGGTGAAATCACTAAAGATAGCTGGAGCATTTGGACTAAAGCAATAACAAATGTGACAGGCAGGAAAGGTAAGGAGTTATTTTTAACTCTTCGCCTTGCTTTAACCGCTAGAGAATCAGGCCCGGAAATCGCAAGCGTTTTACCTTTGATTGATAGAGAAGAGATAATAAAGCGTTTAACTAGTGCGTGACTCGCTATGTCATTCCCGCGAAAGCGGGGATCCAGTAAAAATAATCTTATTGGTACAAATGTATATTTGGTAAAATAAACATATAAAAACAAGTTTTTATATGTTTTACTAGATGTCCCCTTCCGTGGGAATGACATAGAAGCAATGCAACTTCTCGCAATGATGATTGAGTATGACAATATTTTAACTATAATACTCTATCATGTTAGTATTAATAGCACCAGCAAGCTCTGTGGTATCACCGTAAATATTATCGGCAATAAGAGAAACTATACCTACTGTTCCTGCCACCTAAACCTTTTACAGTTTCATAAGCTACATATCCTGCAGTTAGTCCTGCTTTTACTGTATTTTTTACACATTCGATAGAATCGGACATTTTATTTATATAAGAAGCTATTTCTTCATCTTTAAGATCAAATTGACCATGTAACGAAAGATATACAGGATTTTTTGATCGACAATTTTGTAAACACGTAAAATCACCCCCTGCATAAACTGCACTATATAATTCAATCGGCATAGCTTTAAATTTCACGCTTTTACCAAGACCATAATCTGATATTGTCCCCCAAATATCAGGAATATTATTCCATTCAATGTTAAACGCTACTATATCATTTTCATTTAGATCATTGGGAGTAGCAAAAAGCCCATAACCCGGTGAATGAATTAAATTTTATCTAATTATTGTTTCGTGGATATCACAAGGATTACCAGTTTTTTGATATATTTTGTAGCTTAAACGAATAATATTGATTTTTCCCGTATTTAAAATAGCTTCATTCGAGTCTTGATTTCTAAACTGTAATTTTCCAATAGGATATTCTAGCTTAACATTTTTGATTTGCTTGTAATATGTAGGCATTTGCCTACGCATAGGGAAAATCTAAAATAACCTCACCACTCATATTGCCGATTATTTCTGTCTCAACTTTGATAGCTGAAACAGACGTATTAGACAAAGGTGTTATTTTGTAATTTATCTGCCTATAAGTATTTGCGGATACTAGATTTGAAATTAGAATTATGAATATTATCAAAAAATTTTTTAGAAAGTACATTTTTAAAACTCATAGATTTTAGGGATTATTTTAGAGTGTTGTGTGACTCTCGATACCATTCCTGCATGGCATTGTTGCGTGGATATTGAGTCATCATTGCGAGGAAATTATAAAATAATCGACGAAGCAATCTAGTTAAAATTCTGATTTACGGAATTTTTATTATTTTTTATGGATTGCCACGCAGCCTAGGGCTGCTCGCAATGACGATATCTATGTAGGCATGTATTCTATTTAATTATTACTTCCTGACCATTATCCCATAAGCTTCTATGTCTTCAAGCCATTTAGCATTTTCTATTAAATATGATTCTTAACATTCGGCAAGTATAGGATCAGTTCACCTGTTAAATTTTCCGTCAAATAAAATGCCTAAAAAACCTATTTTATTCTTTTTACAATAATCTCCTATATCTTCAATATGCTTCGCACGATCATCAACAAATATAATAAAACTAGCATTTAGCTCTTCAGAAAATTTTGATAAAGTACCACTTTTTGAGTGATTACCGGTTATAAATATACCTATATACCTTTATAAAAAATAGTGTCCTGCATTATAAATTGCTAATTTTTCATTATCTGAAAATTCGATACCCAGCTCTTTTAGTTCTTTATATCACCAATCTTATATAGAAAGAATATTGTTGAATGCTCCCGTATTCATTTGTGTAAGACCATAAACGGGAAACTTTTCCTTGAGCTTGTTTATAACTTCTACCCACTCTTCATCAATTAATATTACTTTTCGCTGCAAAAACCAATTACTGATAATTTCCTCATAATTGTCATAACTACTTTTATTTTCCTTAATTCTATCAATTATTTAATTATAAGGCGACTTCTTAAAAGTTTTTTATTTAGGAGTTATAAGCGTATCATCAACATCAATGAATATAGATGCACGAGTAGGAGCATTTTTTATTATTAAATCATAAACTTTTTCGGCAGCACTATCGGCAGTTTCAAAATCTTTCATATATATTCCGAAGTAAAGTGCAGAGTAGTGATACGAAGTTTAACTTGGAAAAGAGTAATTGGTCTGTAAGCCGAGGAGTGGAACGTATATTAAGCATTCAGCATCCGAGGTCTTATAAAGGCATTGTTGCTAATTTTTCAAATGGGGCGAGTATCAAATTTAATATTAAGTTCTTCAGTTAAAATAGCCATTAATTCAAGCCCTGCTCTATTTGTCCATTCGCCTTGTTCATAAAAAAAATGATAAGGACCACTAACCGGTGACGACAACCAAATTTCTTTGGCGACACTTTGTTTATTTATTACATATACTCCTTTATCAGTATCAAGGTTTAATATATCGCCTTGTAAATCTACATCTATACTTGCTTCTTTATCCTGCTCTTCTATCTTTTCTGCTATATATACAATTGTTGTCTCGGCTATTTTACTAAATTCACTATTATTCATGATAACATCCCTTAAGTAGATAAAAATATACGCAAATCAACTTCAAAAAGAGCAAGGAGTCTATAAGACAAGAAGCGGAGCGTATACTTAATACATGAGCACCACAGCTCTTATAAGACGAAGTAGCCAATTTTTGAAGTTCATCGAGTAGATGGTTTTTCAGGATCAATTGCCGGCTCAGGTACTTTAATCAAACTTTTTCGATAAGTTTCAACAAATCTATTATGATCATTAAGATTGTTAGAAAAATTATGCCCGCCTTTACCATCAACTACAAAAAATAATGCATCCGTTTTAGCAGATTTTACCGCTGCTTCTAAAGATTTTAACGACGGACAAGAAATCGGACCGGGTGGTAAACCTTTTATATAATAAGTATTATAGGGTAGTTCTTGCAATAAATCTTTTTTTGTTAAAGCTCTTGCTAATTTAAATTTTCCTTCAGTCAAAGCATATATAGTAGTCGAATCGGCTTGTAGCTTCATATTTTTCTTTAAACGATTAATGAATACTGCTGCTATAATAGGCTTTTCTGCATTTGAGCCGGCTTCTTTTTCAATTATTGAAGCTAGCGTTAATACCTCAAGTCTAGTTTTTAATGGAGAATCCGGTGCAAGATTTTGCATTACTTTATCTAAATTAGCAGACATTAAATTTCTCATGTGATCAATTATATGCTCTTTTTGATCACCGTAAGAAAAAAAATACGTGGAAGGCATTAAAAAACCTTCAGGTATTATCCCTTTTATTTCTCCAAGTAATCGACTTTCTTCATTAATTTTCTTTATAACCTCACTAACTACCGTACCTTCCGGGACAATTATCTTGTGTATTATAGATTTACCGCTTGCTAATATTCTTAAAGTTTGCAGAGGCGATATATTACGAGTAAACACATATTCACCACTTTTAAGAGGTCTTTTTATAGAATAAATTTTAGCAATTACCTTAAAAATTCTTGGATATTTGATTACTTCATTAGAATAAAGTTTTGTAACTATTTGATCTACGGATAATTTAGGTTCAATAATTATCGTTTTATTTTGAGTAAGATTACCCGGTACCAAAATATAAAATATACTAAAATTTAGCAAAATAATAAATATAGTTAGGGATACTATAACTAAAAAAAGTTTAGTTTTTAATAGGTTGTTTAACATAATAACTATTATTTTTATAAGGTTTAGAAAAATCTTACCACGAAATATGGTTTTTTATTGACATTTGAAATAATACATAGTAAAATTAACTTTTTGCTAAATCAATAGTTTTAATATTTGGTAATTAAAATTATATGACTAATGAGCAACAAATTAATAACGCAAACCAATTTACTATAACAATAGCATACTCCTATAAAATGAATAAGTTAGAATTTTTATTACAAACAAAAAATATAAATCTTAGTTCATATTATTGCTATACCGGCGTTAATAATGATCTTATAATGGGCATTATATATTATGATACAAGATCACAATACTGATCTAAAACACGAAGAACATACTGAAAGGTTAAAAGCTTTACAAAATAAGTTAGGAAACTTATCCGGTTTCTTGACAACAATGCGTTCTGATAACAATGAGGAATACAAAAAAATTTCCAATGATTTAAAAATTTTAATGAAACAAATTAATACTATAAGAAAAAATATGGAAATATATTTTATTATTATATTAATATTAATGTTTATTATAATTCAGAAAATGTTGTGGACCGCCGGTTTCAAGTACTAATCTTTCTCGTTTAAAAACTTTATTTTAGGTTCTAAGAACTCCTGTTTAATAATTTCTGCAGCTATATAAGAAGGTACAGCATTATCTTGATCACTTGATACAAGCGAATTTTCCAAGCTAAGCCTTTGTTCACGTATTTTTGTACGCCTAGCTAGCTTGCCTTTAAATTCATCGTATCTAAAACTTTCTGAATTTAGCTGTAACCGGTTTGATTTAAATCCTAATTGCTGCAAAATTTTTTGGCTTTCTATTACCTGCTCATAAGCTTTCTTAGAATTAAATAATAACTCTTGCAGCTTATTACTAATAAGATTAACTCGGCAATTAAATTGGATAAATTCTGGAATTATTTCTTTATCAGCTATAATATTTATCAACGTAACATATTTTATTTTTATCAATAGCCTGATAATAAAAAAGCTTATAAGATTAACTTTATAAGCCACAATCATAGGAGTACCGGAAGCTGCTATCTCTAAAGTATTAGTACCGGATTTTGCTAAAGCTACATCCGCAACAGCATAAGTTTTAAGTCTCTCACTTGAAAATAAATAATTAAACTTAACATCTTCTAGAAATGGTTTTATTATTGCCTCATGAGCAGGATTTGTAAGAGTAAATATAACTTTAAGATTATTACAACTCTTGAATATTTCTTCAATAGAAGAAACAAAAACCGATAAATGCCTTAGAATCTCACCCTTTCTACTACCAAGAGTAACACACAAAACTCTCTCATTCTCATCTATTTTAAACTCTTCACGTAAAGCTATTTTATCACTATAAAACTCTTGCTCCATAATCGGATGACCTATATATCTACAATCAAGACCGACTTTAGTAAAATATGGAGGTTCAAACGGTAGTAAAGCAAATAAACAATCATAAATTTTAGCGTATTTTACTGCCCTACCCTCTTTATATGCCCAAACTGACGGTGCAACGATATGAATCATTTTCAGCTTTGGTAAAAGTTTCCTTACTCGCTTTGCCACACGATAAGTAAACCCTGGTGAATCTATGGTAATTAATAAATCAGCTTTACTATTTATTATATCCTCCACAGTTTTATCAATTAATTTTTTAAGCTTAAAAATATGAGGCAAAATTTCTACAAAACCCATTAAATTTATGGAAGTAATAGAAAATAAGCTTTTAAAGCTACCGGCTTCCTCCATATATTTGCCGCCAACACCAACAAACTGTACAGCATCATTCATAAAGCTTGGTACAGGTGAATTTAGTTGTACCCCTGTATTGTTTTTTAAATGCTGAATTATACGACTACCTACAAAGTCGCCTGACACCTCACCAGCTATAAAGTAAATTTTTGTCATTAAAGATAGTTATTTTTTAAGGTTCTCAATTTCTGTTTGTAATCGCTCTATTTCTTTTATAGATACTTCAGTAATCTCATGTATTTCTTCTATCGAGTGTTTTTCATTAAAATCTTTTTTGCTATTTTTATACTTTTTGTAACTTCACCTTCTTGTATACCTCCTTGTTTACCTTTTTTCCTCCCCTCCTCTATTCTTTGCCATACCTTGTTCTCTACCTTTTTCTTCAGCAGAAACTATATAATCACGTTCTTTATAGCTTTTATTCATATAGGCACGATAAATTATTTGCTCTTTAGGAGTCATCTTAAGTATATCAAAACGTTTTGCTACTTTCTTCATATATGGCGATTTAAAATCTTTCTTAACTTCAGAATGTTTTACTATATATAGCCATTCATCCAATTCATCTCTTATAACATCATTAAATGGTACTGATATTACAATATATTCTGAAAATACATTATATAAATCAAATATTTTACCTCTCTCATATCTCCAAAAGAAAATTTCATAGGATGTTTTGTATCAACTTCTCTAAAAATAGTCTTACTGTGATATAAAGGTGCTTTCATATCATCAAAAGGAAAATACAATAAATTAATAATATTTTTTTATAGTAGAATAATCCTCGCTCTTAGAAATACTATCAACTATTAATCTACTAGAATTAAAACAAGCTTTATGCATAAAAAGATTTGTATAGGATTTATCTATTTCTACTATAGGTTTATACCCTTCTTCATCTTCCACAATGACATCTGCTACACTAGATTTTAAGCTATCATTTTCTTTATTACTGCCACTTTCCAGTATGGCTTTTATTTTAACAGAACTACAAACCAGCATCTTTAAGAATAGCCGAAATAAATCCCTTGACTATTTCATAATCCCCTTTATCTTTTAATAAATATTTAATAGCGTAATCAAAACTTATTATAGTACTCATATCTTTTATCCTTAAACATATTGCAAAAAATGAAGACAGTATACAGTATACGAGGATCAACTTCAAAAATGCTACGTCGTCCTACAAGAACTTCGATACTCACGTATTAAGACACTGCGTTCCTCACCTTGTGGCCTCTTTGCTCTTTTTGAAGTTAATCCTCATATACATATTATTACATTCCATTTTACGGTAACTCAAAGCTTCCACAATATGCACTTTCAAGACCTTATCAACATTCTCAAGATCGGCAATCGTGCGTGCTACTCTAAGTATTCGGTTATAAGCAGGCATTGATAAACAAAATTTATTTGCCACTTCATTCAGTAAATCTTTCATCCGCAGGCATAAGCATAATCTATTAACAATTGCCCATCTAATCTGTTATTTGTTTTAATATTATAGCCCTCATATCTCTTTTCTTGAATTAAACGTACTTTCTCGACTCTTGCAGCTATATATTCAGATTCTTCCTCAGAGTTATCTACAATCAAGTCATAATTATAAACATTAATACTAGATACTTCTATATGCAAATCAAATCTATCCATAATAGGTCCCGATACTTTCATTTGATAGTCGCTAGCACATTTTAGAGCTTTCATACATTCTTTATAAGAATCGCCTCAATAACCACCTTTACAAGGATTCACAGCTGCTATTAACTGAAAATTTGCCGGATATTTTATATAAGCATTTGATCGTGAGATTAGTATTTCACCGTTTTCAATAGGCTGTCTTCATATACCAATAACATGCTGTTGGAATTCAGGTAGTTCATCTAAAAATAATACTCCGTTATGAGCTAGCGTAATTTCCCTAGGCTTTACTTTTTTTTCTGACACTACCACCGACCATAGCGGCCAGTGAGCATAAATAATGTGGAGTTCTGCTTTGTAGACATTTGAGGTAGTATACTGGGAAGACAGGCAGCAAGTCTTGATTTACCGGTTCCAGGAGGACCAAACATTAAAAGGTTATGCCACCTGATGCTGCAATTTCTAAAGCTCGTTTAGCAATTTTTTGATCTTTTATATCTTTAAAATCGGGATAATTTATTGGCGCATTTTGTAGCTTAGCTTCCAGAGGAGTTAAAACTTGTAAACCTTTAAAATGATTTACTAGTTCAATTAAATTACCTGCAACAAGTACATTATCATTACCCGACCAAGCAACTTCTGAGCTGTTTTTACTTGAGCAAATAAGACCTTTACCTCTAACAGAAGCTCCAATCGCTGCAGGTAAAGCTCTACTTACCAGTAAGATTGAACCGTCTAATGATATCTCTCCTATTATCAAATATTCCACAATTTCAAGTTCAGGTAAAATATTCATTGCGGTAAGTATCGCACAAGCAATCACAAGATCGAAGTGGCTTCCTTCTTTTACTAAATCTGCCAGAGCTAAATTTATTAAAATCTTTTTAGTAGGTAGTGCAAACCCTATAGAAGATAACGCTGCTTTAACACGTTAGACTTGCTATATGCATTAGCATGAAATTTTTCTTAAAATGCTATATGTTGCTAGGTTGTAGATGTTATTGCATGGATACTACTAAATCGTCATTACAAGCCATAGGCTGCGTGGCAATCTCATGAAATAATAATAAACTCCTGAGATTGCTTCATCAAAACTTACAGTTTTTTCTCGCAATGATGAAAAATAACAATTTTCTCAACTCTTGATCGAAAAACATACTATAGAACAAACTTAGCTAAGTCAAGATTAGTTATTATTTTTGATAATTGATTTTCTACGAATTTATCATCGATAGTTATGTTTTTACCTTTCATTTCGCTAGCTTCAAAGCTTATATCCTCAAGCAAATTTTCAAGTATAGTATGCAGCCTTCTAGCCCCTATATCTTCGACTTCTAAATTAACGGTGATCGCATAATCTGCTATCTTCTCAATAGCAGAAGCAGCAAATTCAAGACGCACGTCTTCAGTACCTATTAATGCCGAATATTGTTTTATTAAACTAGTTTCAGGCTCAAGCAATATTTTAATCATATCATCTTTGGTAAGCGAATTTAATTCTACTCTAATCGGTAACCTTCCTTGTAACTCCGGTAATAAATCAGAAGGTTTAGCAATATGGAAAGCACCGGAAGCAATAAATAATATATGATCGGTTTTAACCGGTCCATATTTAGTATTAACCGTCGTACCCTCTATCAAAGGTAGCAAATCTCTTTGTACTCCCTCTCTACTTATTTCAGCATTTTTTGCTCCGGAACTATTAGTTGAAGCTATTTTATCAATTTCATCAATAAAAACTATACCGTCATTTTCAGCTAAATTTATAGCTTGCTGAATAATTTTTTCTTGGTCTATTAATTTTTCTGATTCTTCAGGTATAATAATAGCCATAGCATCTTTAACTAGCATTTTTTTTGTTTTAGTCTTACTGCTGCCAAGTGCTCGTCCAATCATATCGCCAAGATTAAGAACACCCATAGATGCTCCCGGCATACCCGGTATTTCAAAACTTCCACCACCAACAGGTATAGTATCAGCTACGCTAATTTCAATTTCCGTATCATCAAGTTCACCATTTAAAATTTTTTCTTTGAACTTTTCTCTAGTCTCACTACTAGAGGTTTTACCTACTAAACTATCTAATATTCTCTCTATTGCTTTTTCACGGGCATGAATATCTACTTTCATTTTTGCTAAAGTTTTTTCAGTATTAACAGCTATTTCAACTAAATCACGAATTATTGATTCTACATCACGCCCTACATATCCGACTTCGGTAAATTTAGTTGCTTCAATTTTATAGAAAGGGGAATTAGTCAGCTTTGCAAGGCGTCTTGCTATTTCCGTTTTCCCGACACCGGTTGAACCAATCATTAAAATATTTTTCGGTACTATTTCATTACGTAAATTACCTTCTACTCTTTTACGACGACAACGATTTCTAAGCGCAATAGCAACGGCTTTTTTGGCCTTTTCTTGACCTACGATAAATCTATTAAGTTCATTCACTATTTGAGAAGGGGTAAGCCCCATAGGGTCTTTTTTATAAGTAGTTTTAGTAGCTTTCATACAACTTTTTCCATTATAATATTATGATTAGAAAATACACACAAATCTGCAGCTATATTCATAGATTTTAAAGCAATTTCTTCAGCAGTTAAATTATTCTCGTAAGACATTAGAGCGCGGGCGGCAGATAGTGCAAATAAACCGCCTGAACCTATTGCTGCAACATTATTTTCAGGCTCTACGACATCACCGTTACCGGTTAAAATTAATATATGACTACGATCAGCAACAATCATCATTGCTTCCAAACGTCTCAAATATTTATCGCTACGCCAATCTTTTGCAAGCTCAACTACACTTCTAAGTAAATTATGCTTATGTTGCTCTATCTTTACTGCAAGTTTTTCAAATAACGCAAGACCGTCAGCCGTAGAACCCGCAAAACCGGCAATAATTTTATTATTTGCTATAGTCCGAAGTTTTCGTGCCGTAGATTTTAGTACGGTATTACCATGCGAGACTTGTCCATCTGCTGCTATAATTATTTCTTCGTTCTTTTTTAAACAAAGTATTGTTGTGCCGTGTAAGGCTAAATTATCTGACATAATATAAAATTTATTGATATTAAGTTGTTAATTAAGTACTATTAGAATTACTGTTAAGTAGACGAATAAACAAAGTTTAATTTGGAAAAGAGCAAGGAGTCTGTAAGCCGAGGAGCGGAGCATATGTTACGTGAGCATTCGAGGACTTACCAAAACGACGTAGCCAATCTTCCAAATGAAACGAGTATACTTGACTAATCCAATTTAATTAATTATTGTCCCTTGAATTTTCAAGGCTTAAACTTAAATAATGAATATATACGCAGTATACATTAACTCCACACAAAAAAATAATAATTTTATTGTTATTGAAGAAGGCTTTTCATGGATAGCGGCTCTTTTAAGTATATTTTGGGCATTATACCATAAAATGTGGTTAGTTGTTGCTATTGCCGTAATAGCGAATATAATCGTTACGGCAATTAATATCGAAGAGTTAAAGTTTATATTTAAGATAGTCTTAATATTAGGCTTCGGCTGTTTTGCTTCAGATATTAGAGAAAATTATTTAAAAAGAAATAATTACCGACTAGAAGATATAATAACTGCCAACTCTAGAATTGAGGCTGAGTTAAAATTTCTAAAACGTAGTATGCTGGTTTAACAGAAACGTGGTTTCATAAATATTAAATCGTCATTGCGAGCAGCCGTAGACTGCACGGCAATCCAGAAAAAAAATTAAAGAAATGCTAAAATTAGCATTTCTTACTAAATTGCTTCATCAAAACTTACATTTTTTACTTGTAATGACGAAAAATCAAGCCATACAATAAAGCTTTTAACAGGAATAAATGATGTATAATAAAGAAAATGTTTTTGCAAAAATCATAAGTAAAAATCTTCCAGCAGAAATAATTTATGAAGACGCACAAATTTTAGCATTCAAAGATATAGCACCCGTAGCACCTGTACATATTATCGTTATACCTAAAAACGAATATATAGATTACGCCGATTTCATCTCTAAAGCTTCTATAGACGAAATAAAACATTTTTTTGCTAAACTTTCTGATATAGCAAATGAAGCAGGTTTAGATAAAGACGGTTATCGTTTAATAACTAATAAAGGAGAGAAATCGGGACAAACTATTTTTCATTTCCATTTCCATATTATCGGAGGTGAAAAACTCATCGGATTAATAAATAATGACTAAAAAATACAATATTGCAGTAATCGGAGCTACAGGAAATATAGGGCGTGAAACTCTAAGTATTCTAGCTGAACGTAATTTCCCCATTAATAAAGTTTATGCTATAGCTTCAGATAGCTCTCTAGGGCGAGCAGTAAGCTTTGGAGAAAAAATACTACAAATTAATAGTTTAAAAAGTTTACATTTTGACGATATCGATATTGCTTTTTTTTGTGCAGGTTCAGAAGTTTCAAAAGAATTTATACCAAAAGCTACTGCTAGTAATTGTGTAGTTATTGATAAATCCTCACTTTTTAGAGTTGATAATCAAGTGCCATTAATTGTACCTGAGGTTAATTTATCAACACTTAAAGAGTTTAATACTAAAAATATCATAGCTAACCCTAACTGTATTGTCATTCCGCTTGCAGTAGTATTAAAACCGCTAGATAATGAAATAAAGATTAAAAGAGTAGTGATATCTACTTATCAATCAGTATCAGGAGCAGGCAAAGCAGGAATGGACGAACTCTACGACCAAACAAAATCTAAATATGTTTTTGGAGAGAATGATCCTAAGACATTTCCAAAACAGATTGCATTTAATCTTTTTCCTCATATAGGTGATTTAAATAAAGATGGCTATACAAGTGAAGAAGCAAAAATTGCTTCTGAACTAAACAAAATTATAGGTCATCACTTTAAAGCTAGCGTTACTTCTGTTAGAGTCCCGGTATTTATCGGTCATTCTATATCGGTTAACATAGAATTTAACGACAAAATTGATGCTAAAGAAGTCGAAGAAATATTACAAGATGCCGATGGAATTGTTACAATTTCCAATAATAATTACCTTGCGTATATCTCACCGGTTGAAGTGGCAGGTGAAGATGCCGTATATGTCTCCCGCATTAGAGATGACGTAAGTAGAGATAATACGATAAATCTATGGATCACATGTGATAACTTACGTAAAGGAGCAGCTTTAAACGGTGTTCAAATTGCTGAAGAATTAATTAATAATTATTTATAATATAACTAATATGGATAATAAAAATAATAATCTAAATAAAAAAAACCCGCTAGCAATAGCATTAGGCGAATGTAGAACAGTTTTTTGGATAGTCTTTTGGTTTGCTTTTGTAATCAACTTACTAATGTTAATTACTCCTCTTTACTCACTACAAGTTCTTGATAGAGTCCTTGGAAGCGGTAATCTACAAACATTATTATTTTTATCAATAATAATCGCATATATTTATTTTGTTTACGGATTATTACAAATTGCTCGTTCTTTTACACTTATAAAGGTAGGAGAATGGCTTGATAGGACAGTAGCTCCCGTAATTTTTGCTTCTTCAATTTCTGCAGCTGCGACACGAACAAATATGGGTTCTAGCCAATTATTACGTGATTTTCAAACCGTCAAAACATTCTTAACAAGTACTGGAATTAATACTTTATTCGATGCTCCTTGGAGCCTTATCTATATTGTGGTTATTTTTTCAATTCATCCATATATCGGTCTTATTACCGTTTTTGGTGCAATTATAATAGTTTCAACTGCTTTCTTTAACGCTGCAGCTACTAATAGAACGCTCGGTGAAGCTACCGAATTTTCAATAAAAGGTATGACACAAGCCGATATTGCAAACAGAAATGCAGAAACAATTGAAGCAATGGGAATGATGAAGAATGTTACAAAAAATTGGCATAAATTTAACATATTAGCACTTGGTAAGCAATCGGTTGCTAGCTATCGTAACGGTGTTATTTCTAACTTTTCAAGGTTTATCCGTAATATAATGCAAATGGCTGTTACCGGAGTCGGTGCTTACATTGTTGTAAAATCTCACAGTGCAGATATGACTCCCGGTAATATGATTATGAGTTCTATCATAGTCGGTAGAGCTCTTGCTCCTTTCGATAATGCTATTGATTTATGGAAAAGTATGAGCGGTGCTATTAAATCATACAAAAATATTAATAATTTATTTAACACTTATTCTTCTAGAGACGAAACGATGCCAATTCCGAACGTTGATGGTCATCTTACTGTTGAAAATATTTATTATGCTCACCCTATACCGCAACATTTACCGCAACCTCCCGTACCAAAATATATCTTAAAAGGCGTTAGTTTTGCAGTACAACCGGGCGAAGTTTTAGCAATTATCGGTCCTTCGGCTACAGGAAAATCGACTTTAGCTAAAATCATAGTCGGGGTCTGGAAAGAATCATCAGGTTCCGTACGTTTAGATAGCGCTGAAATTTATCGTTGGAATAGAGAAGATTTTGGTAGACATGTCGGCTATCTTCCTCAAGGAATAGAACTTTTTAGCGGTAGTATTAAACAAAATATAGCTAGAATGGAAGAAGATGCCGATCCGCAAAAAGTTATTGAAGCAGCTAAAATAGCCGGAGCTCATGAAATGATATTAAGGTTCCCTGACGGTTATGATTCTGATATTGGTCCTGCAGGCTCTAATCTATCAGGTGGTCAAAGACAGCGTATTGGGCTTGCTAGAGCTTTTTACGGTAATCCAAAACTCATCATTTTAGATGAGCCTAATGCTAATTTAGATGAGGCAGGTGAAGTTGCCCTTGCAACTGCCTTACAACAAGCAAAACTTAAAGGAATAGCAGTTCTTGTAATTTCACATAGACCATCCGTATTATCCGTTGTTGATAAAATTCTAATATTACAGGATGGAGCCGTTGCAGTTTACGGAACGGAAGAAGAAATCCAAAAACACTTTAAAACTTTAACAAGCGGTACAATTCATATTAATAACTAAAGTGTCATATCGTGACTTGATTGGCATTGTTGCGTAGCTTCCAAATTATCATTGCAAGCGAACGTTAGTGAGCGTGGCAATCTCATGAATTCTATCGAGATTGCTTAGTCAATTACTACGTTATGTCCTCGCAATAACGCAAAATATAAACAATACTGACTAAATATAATAATGATTAAATATTATGCAGGATTTAAAACACAATAAACCTCAAATTACTCCAGAACAATTAAAACAATTATTGTCCTTAAGAGAAAATACGTTAAACCTTAAAGGTCACAGTTCTAAACGTAAAGCTTTAATAAATACTACATTAAAGAAAACCTCTCATGCTATAGAATTCTTATTAGTAAAACTTGATAGGTTTGTTAATTTTATTACTAAGAAAACTGATAAAGATCGTAATAACGTAGCCCAAGCTGCAAGGTCACCTATACTTTTCGGTATTTATGTTATGATCTTTTTAGTATTAATAGGCGGATTATGGTCGGCTCTTGCTCCGCTTGATAGTGGTGCTGTAGCTGTCGGTATCGTAATACCAAGCACAAATAAAAAAACGATTCAACATCATGAAGGCGGAATAATCAATGCTATTTATGTGAAGCAAGGTGATAAAGTCAAAGCAGGCGATAAATTAATAGAGCTTGAAGAAACTAGAATAAAAAGCGAATATGAAAATATTCTTGGTCAGTACCGTAATTTTTTAGCAACTGAAAATCGTTTAATTGCCGAACATGATAATTTAGAACAAATTGAATTCTCTGATTTTCTAATGCAGGATATCAATTTACCGGAAGTAGCTAAAATAATTCATACGCAGGAAAATTTATTTAGATCTAGAAAAGAAGTATATAACTCAGAGAAAGATGCATTACATCAAAATATTGCTCAACTTGAGAAAAAAATTGAAGGTTTAGAAGCAAAAAAAGTTGCCGCCTCCAAAACTGCTGAAGTTTATCAAGACCGTTTAAAAGCTTTAAGAACGTTAAAAGAAAAAGGCTTTGTACAAAAAGCAGCCTTATTAGACCAAGAGGCAAAAGTTGCCGCTTCAAAAAGCGATGTTGCAACAACTGAAGCCGAAATAGCAGGAATACGCCATGCTATTACCGAAACTCAAATTAAAATTATAAATCAACAAAATAAATACACTGAACGGACTTTAACAGAGCTTCGTGAAGCTCAAGTACAAACTGCATCTCTTAAAGAAAAATATAATGCCCTGACGGATTCGCTTAATCGTGTGATAATCAGATCACCTGTTGACGGTATAGTTAATAATTTAAAATATCATACAATAGGCGGTGTTATAAGTCACGGACAACCTATTATGGAAATTTCGCCAACTAATGACCCATTAATAATAGAAGCAAAGGTATTTCAAAAAAACATTGACTCAGTACATGAGGGATTAGTTGCAAAAATACGTTTCAGTGCATTTAAATCAAGAACAACTCCAACATTTACCGGTAAAGTAGTAAGCATATCTCCCGATATCGTACAAGATGAAAGACAGCATCCGGGACAACAGCAAGATAATTATTATATTGCAAGAGTTGAAATTGATATGGATGAATTTAACAAAGTTGCTAAAGTTAAAAATCTTGAATTACACCCCGGTATGCAAGCTGAGGTACAAATCGTAACAGGTACTAGGACACTACTTAGATATTTACTTGATCCCGTTATTGATACTGCATTTAAAGCTTTCAGAGAAAAATAGATAATTTGAAAATTTTAAGTTAGATAACTTTATATAACCTAAATATAAATATTTTAACAATATTTATTAAATATTTATTAAAAATTCTTAATCCTTTATTGACTTTGAATCAAAAGCAGTATAGCTTATTTTATAATCTAATTAATATATAAAGGTTATGTTAGGCTACGAAAAAGAACAAAGAAGTTTAAATACAGAACAAAAACAAGCAGTCGGATTACTTTCTATAGGTACATTTCTAGAGTATTTTGACCTTATGCTTTATGTGCATATGGCGGTGCTTTTAAATAATTTATTTTTTCCGGAATATGATCCTTTCACTTTTTCATTGCTTACTGCCTTTTCTTTCTGTTCTACCTATTTGCTAAGGCCTATAGGAGCATTAATATTTGGGTATATAGGCGATCATTTTGGACGTAAGATTGTGGTTGTTTTAACTACCCTATTAATGGCTATTACTTGTGTGATTATAGGCAGCATGCCAACATATGCACAGATAGGTATAACAGCCTCTTGGATTCTTACTATATGTCGTATAATTCAGGGTATGTCAGCAACCGCAGAAGCACGAGGTGCAGAGCTGTACTTAACCGAAAATTCATCTCCTCCTATACAATATCCATTAGTAACAATTATAACCATATTTTCTGCCGTAGGCACTACGGTGGCACTAGGTATTGCATCAATTTTTACTAATCAAAATATTTATCACCATGAATCAAGTTGGCGTATAGCCTTTTTCGTTGGTGCAACTATCGCTTTTGTAGGTACTATTGCAAGGACTAGTTTAAAAGAAGCAGATGCATTTTCAAATAAAAGAAACAAATTAAAACTAAGACTTCAAGAAAATAATATTATGCTTGAAGAAATTGACAAAGATATTCTAGATCAAAAAGTTCCAAACACCACTTCTATTTGGTATTTCTTTATCCAGTGTGCTAGGCCACCGTGTTTTTATTTCGTATATATATATTGTGGTGATATATTAAAAAGAGAATGCGGATTTACTCCAAATCAAATTATAAATCAAAATTTTTGGGTATCTATAATAGATTTACTCGGTATTATCGGTCTGGCATTTATTAGCTATAAAATCCATCCTTTAAAAATTCTAAAGGTAAAATTATATCTATTTTTTACCTCTCTCATTTTTTTTCCCATAATGTTAAATTATAACCCTACTCCTTTATATATTTTTATTTTTCAATGTTTAGCTGCATTATTCGTATTTGACCACGTACCGGCAGCTCCTATATTTTATAAATATTTTCCGGTTTTTAAGAGATTTACATATACTAGTATGCTAAGTGCAATAGCAAAATTATTTACTTATATTATAACGTCATTCGGTTTAGTTTATATTACCAATTATCTAGGATATTGGGGATTATTTTTAATTTTCATTCCGGTAGGTATAACTTTTTTTATGGGAGTAACTTATTTTGAAAAAATGGAAACGAGTCGAAGTTCATAATTTTATTAAAAGTAGAATTTATATTAAATTTTAAATTATTTTTATAACATTCAGCATATATAAGCTCTGAAACTGAAGGTATTTCAAGTATTTCACTTAACGCTAAAAAGCTTTTTAATGTCTCTTTAATTATTTTATGAGCTTTTTCAGGCGATTTTGCTTCCAGAGTTTGTAAATTATGTATTCTATCAAAAAGTTTTATAAGAGCAGTATCGTATCTTTTTTGTTTAATTAATAAAATAAGACTTTCCTCGCTACTTATTTTTCCCCAAGGTTTAATTCTAGTTAGACCTGCTACATGTCTTGCTACTTCTTCATCAAAAATATTGCTAATCATTTCTTCAGTAAGTGCAGTATCTTCAATAGTATCATGAAGTAATGCAGCTTGTAGCATTCTAAAAGTAAAGAGTTTAGGCACTTCTTTTGCTACAAATTCCGCTACCATAATTGTTACTGCGATTGGATGAGAATAATAAGGGTCACCTGATTGACGCATTTGTTCACCATGATATTTACGAGCATAATAAATACCTTTTTTAACTTCTCTAATATTGATAGGTTGTTTTACTTGGGTATTTAAAAATAAAAGCCTTTCGATTAATTTATCTGAATATTTACAGCTTTTAAAAAATTTTTCCCAATATTCTATATCTTTCATAAAATCGTCCCATTATCTCTATATGTAATAACTTTACTATTGTTAATGCTAAAAAGTAACTATATATTAAAAATAGTTTTTTATAAAGGTTTATATGTCATCCTTAACTATCACCTACATTTTTCTCATTACAACAATATTTCTTTTTCGTTTGTATGGCTGAGGCAGTATTCTTTCGAGGGTTTTTATAAAAAGAACATTACAAAATCTTTTACCAAAACAGCAGATTTTATTAGCTGTTATTATAGTATCTTTTTGGGATGGCACATTTTCAAGGCAGACTAATATATATAGCTTTAAGCTACTATATGCGTTTTTTTCTATGGTTATGCATATTATAAAACATGCAAAATATTATGCCCTATGATAGATAGTTCATTTCAGTCTAAATTTATACCATGTATTTATTATTTACTTATCCTGCTCTTAAAACTTTGTGAACTAAATGTAATTTTAATAGACAAAGTTATAGAGTTTTTTTATTTACAAATAGTAAACATAATAACTAAGTTTTATGAACAAAGACATCCCTACGGATTTATTACCTTCAGAATATGAGTAGCATGACACAACAATCTTAGGAGTTTGTTATTATTTCATGAGATTGCCACGCAGGCAATGGCCCAACCTACAATTTACTTGGATCAAAGCTCAAATTAATCTCTTTCCAATAGTTAAAGCGTGTAGAGTCAAGGTTTTCGATAGGACTTGCTTGCCATACCGCTCTAATTGCATTATCCGCCAAAGCTTCACAAACACTAGCCGGAATATTAGGACAGATTTTTTTATTAATCTTTGCCTGCTCAACATTACCTGCTTTATCGAGCGTAATACTAATAATGACTTTTACCTTATTATTACCTCTAACTCCTGCCGGTACATTACTCCAATGTCTTTCAATCTGTCTTTTTATCAAAGATGTTTCACCATCGGAAAGAGGCAACCCATCCGTATAAACCCCTTTAGCTTCTTGTGCATTATCAGCTTTTTGTGACCTTTGATGCTTATTAGATTTTACATTATCCCCTTCCGAAGATTGCTCTAAATTCTTCAGCAAAGAATCAAGCTCATCGGTTTTAGGCTCTTTTTTCTTCACCTCTTTAGGTTTCTCAGCCGGTTTCGTTTTCTCTTTCTTTTCTTCGGGCTTCTTCTTTTCTTCCGCTTGTTTTTTTTCTTCTTCTTTAGGTTTTTCTTCCTTTACTTCTTCTTTCTTCTCAGGTAACACTTCTTTTGCTTCTTCAGACTTTGGTTCTTCTATAGGTTTTTTCTCTTCTATTTTAGGCTTTTCTTCCATTGTTTTAGCCTCAGGCTCTTTTGCTTTTTCTTCTTGAGGCAAATCTTGCGGTTCTTCTTTTGGCTTACTCTGCTCAGATTTTTTAGCGTCTTCGTTTTCTATAGGGGCTTCTTTTTGCTTTGTCTGAGTGATAATATTTGATTTATCGCTAACAGGTAAAATTTCAAAAGTTATAGTTTGCTCTTCCGATAATTTTTCAAAAAGTGACGGCATACCGAATAGAAAAAAATATAAAAGAAGTAAGTGCAGAACAACAGAGAAGCTAAGGAAAACCGTAAAATTATCCTTATTTTGATTACTTTTCATTATTTTTAATATTTGAAATAAGAGCTACACGAGAAAAGCCGGCAGCATGAATTTCAGCAACTATCTCTACTACCTGCCCATAAGAAACATTTCTATCGCCTCTTACAAAAATTCTAGCATCCTTTTTTTCTTTAGCGATATTTGCAAGCTTGTCGGTTAAATGCACTCTTTCTATTGGAATTTCAAGTAAGAAAATTTTGCCTTTATTATTGATAGTAACAACCAAAGGCTCATCCTGACCTGAAATCGGGCTTGAATTTGTCTCAGGCAAATCCACGTTTACTCCTGAAACAAGCATTGGAGAAGTAATCATGAAAATAATTAATAGCACAAGCATCACGTCAACAAGCGGCGTAACGTTAATTTCACTAACTACCACTCTTTTACTTTTTCTATTACTTCCGGCAAGCTTTATAGCCATTACATTTTCTCCTGATCAATTGCCTTAGAAAGTATAGAGTTTAACTCACCAATAAAATCTTCAATCTTATTATTAATAAGAGTAATACGGGAAATCAGATAATTATAAAAAATTACTGCCGGAATAGCTGCAAATAAGCCTATCGCAGTTGCAAGTAATGCCTCGGCAATTCCAGGAGCTACTACGGCAAGAGAAGTATTTTTTGAAGTAGCAATCGATTGGAAGCTATGCATAATCCCCCAAACGGTACCGAATAAACCTACGAAAGGAGCACTTGATCCAACAGTTGCCAAAAAACTTAAATTTTTCTCGAGCTTTTCGACTTCCCTATTTTGAGCTAAGTACATTGCACCCATTATACGCTCTTTATGGTTGTTTTTTAAGCCTTCAGAAAGCCCTTTAGTGCTTAAGCTTTTACACTCATCCATAGCTGAGACAAAAATTAAAGCTAGCGGATTATTAACCGACCTTTTTATGCTTTCATATAATTGCTCTAATACTCCACCGGACCAAAACACATTTTCAAATGCCCGCATGCTTTTCTGCACTTGCGCTAGCTTAAATATTTTATCCAAAATAATAGCCCATGACCAAATAGAGGCAATAAGTAACATCAGCATAACTGACTTACCGATAATGTCGGAGGAGCTTATTAAAGAAAAAATCGATAAATGATCTTGCGTAACGACTTCTAAACCATTGCTAATATTAGTATCTGCACTCATTGAATATATATTATTTAAATTATTCTAAAATTAAATAATATATTCATATTTTATTTTTGTCATTAGGTTATGTGAAAAATTTTAGTAATCAATTTAGTATGGCTTTTGAAAAACACTTCAGTGTCATACCGTGGCTTGACCATGGTATCCAGAGAACAACTAAAAATACTAATAATATTAGTATTTTTAGCTGGATTCTGTGAATAAATCATGAGGTGATACATATTTTGTAAACCATTAATTTAATATCTCTTGATTTATGTCAATTTTTGATATAAAACGCTGCTCTTAAATTTAAAGTTGCACATAAAATTAATTCAATATTTAAAAAACTTGAATCTATAGCTTTTGGTCCATGGCTTAATAAATACAAACAATTATTTACCTCAGACGAATTAGAAACTGAGTTGTTTGATATAATCATTCAAGCTCAAGAAAATAAAAAACATTTTAATAAAGAGTTATTATATTATCTAATAACGTTATTGAGAGAGAAAAGATAAAACAATCAAAAGTTGCTGTTATTTTTTCTTCAGACTATAGAGCAAATTTATATTCTATATTTACTTGGTTAACTAACGTTCAGTTAGAACAATATGCTAGATTTATATTAAATCTTCCAAAGAATTATAAGGACTATGAAGATTATTTTTTACAAGAAAAACAACAAGATGAATATTCAAAAATCACAGCTTTTAATAATGTTCAAGATAAGAAATTCTTAGGAGTAGTCGTAGACTGGTGGCAGTCCAAAACAATAATAAAAAAATTCTGTAAATCAGAATTTTTTACTGGATTGCTGCATCACAACTTACAGTTTTCCCTTGCAATGACGACCTTCAGTATCCACACAACAAGACCTATTATGCAGGCATAACATAAGAGCCATACGGGTTGTGGCAAGACTCATAAATGCTTATTACTTAAAGTTAGTTTGATACCATGGAAGGTTCACGATATAACAATAAAAAATCTTATTTCTTCAATAGCTCAAGAGCTTTTGCAAAATCTACTATATATTCTTCTTCTTTTTTTAAGTCTTTAATTTTTAAGTTATTATTCGCCTGCTCTTCGTCACCTATAAAAATAATAAATTTAGCATTTTCATTAAAAATGCGTTGCATTCTTTTAGCTATTTTACCTAGGGGTTCTATGATAATAGCAATATTTTCTGTTCGCAATTTATCTACAATTTCTAAAGCATAGCAAATATTATTTTTGCCTATAGGTAATACAAATACCGGATTAACTTCAGATATATTATATTCCCGCATTAAAGCAATTCGCTCAATACCAGCAGCAAAACCGATAGCCGGCACATCATCGTTATTACCCATGATTTTAGCAAGCCCGTCATAACGTCCACCGGCTAGAATAGTAGATTGGCTCCCTAGCTTTTTTGTAGTGAATTCAAAAGCAGTATGGCAATAATAATCAAGCCCTCTAACCAAGCGTGGATTTATGCTATATTTCACACCTAAAATATCTAGATACTTTATCAACTCCTCAAAATATGCTTTGGATTCATCAGTGTAATATTCAGATAAAACCGGTGCGTTTGCTATTATTTTCTGATCGGTTTCACTTTTAGAATCAAGTATCCGCATTGGATTTTTGGATAACCTTATTTTGCTTTCTTCTGATAATTGATCTTTAAAATCATTTAGATATTCTACTAATTTTTGCTGATAAACGCTTCTTGATTCATTACATCCAAGAGAGTTAAGCTCTAAGGTAGTATCCTGCTCTATTTCGAGTGCTTTTAATATATCAACGGCTAACTTCAAAGTGTCAGCATCAGTAATTGCTCCTTTAGCACCAATATACTCATAATTTAGTTGGTGAAATTGTCTTTGACGCCCTGCTTGCGGTCTATCATAACGAAAAACAGGACCGGTAGAGCAAAACTTTAATGGTAATTTATGTTGTAATCCGTTTGAGATGAGGCTTCTTATAATACATGCTGTAAATTCAGGTCGTAATGCTACGGAATCATTGCTTTTATCTAAAAAACTATAGATTTCTTTGCTGATTACGTCAGAGCTTTCACCCATCGAACGGTTAAAGACTTTAGTATACTCCAAAATAGGAGTACTCATTTGTTTATAGCCGTACAATACTCCAACAGCTCTTGCTTTGTTAATTATATAGTCGTGAACTTTATAATCATCCGGCAAGAGATCTTTCATTCCTCGGAGTGGTCGCACCTTTTCAGTCATTTGGTTAATTTTGCTTTGTTGCATGGATACTACTAACTCGTCATTGCGAGGAGAGGCAAAGCCTCGATATGGCAATCTCAGGCATTTTGTACTACTTCATGAGATTGCCACGCTCTCTACGTTCGCTTGCAATGACGGATAGCCCCCTCTTAATTCTGCTCTTTTTGCATAAAAAACGATCTTATAATATACAAAACAAATATTGTAATAAACCAATATATTAATGCACGACCTGCGGTTAATAGCTTAAATTCACTGTCATATATTTGAATAAATAGTAAATATACACAAGCAATTAAAATAAACGGTACGATAATAAATATTAAAGGACATCTAAAAGGTCTTTGAGCATCAGGTAGCTTTACCCTAAATAATACCACTATTATTGTAACGGTTATATAATCAATAAGAGCTCCCATTGAAGTTAATTGCGTTAATAATTCCGTAGAACAAAATCCTCCAAGGATAGCGGCTAAAGAAGCAAATATTATAATCGTAATATATGGACTATCATATTTTGAGTGCAGCTTTGCAAAATTTTTCGGTAGTAAACCGTCACGTGCAATAGCATAAAAAATACGAGAAACACCGTAAATATTCATCATCAACACCGTCATCATACCACAAACTGCTCCGGTTGCAACAATAGCAGAGCCGATCTTGCTATTATTGATAGTTAAAGCATAAGCAAGTGGTTGATCGTTATTTAACTGATCAAAAAGTGCAATACCGGTAACAAGCCCTGCCATCGTT
The DNA here is from genome assembly GCA_030295365.1 of Candidatus Rickettsia kotlanii. GTDB lineage: Bacteria > Pseudomonadota > Alphaproteobacteria > Rickettsiales > Rickettsiaceae > Rickettsia > Rickettsia kotlanii. The sequence continues at coordinate 787,720 of AP027062.1, read as the reverse complement.
ACATAAACTATAGTAGTTAGAACAAGTGAGCCAATAATACCGATCATTATATCGCGTTTTGGGTTTTTACACTCCTCAGCTGTAGTTGCAATCGTTCCAAAACCTGTAAAAGCTAAGAATAAAATAGACGCACCTACTAAAACATTACTAAAACCGAAAGGCATAAAATTACTCCAGTTAGTAGCATCAAAATGAGGGACAGCAGCGAGTATAAATACGAATATTGCAGCCATTTTTATGAAAACTAAAATTGCATTTAGTCTCTTACTATCTTTAGTACCTAAATATAAAATAAATCCAATAAATCCCGAGATTAAAAATGCCGGTAAATTTATTATACCGCCGTTTGTCGGTACAGTAGTTAATTCTTTCGGTAAATTGATTCCACCTGTTGCTAGTATTCCTTGTACGTAGCCCGACCAACCTGCAGCTACTATTCCTGCAGCAAAACCAAGTTCTAATATTATAACACTACCGATCATCCAAGCAAACACTTCGCCAAATGCTACATAGGAATAAGTGTAAATACTTCCTGATGTCGGAAGCATTGCAGCAAGTTCAGTATAAACAAGCGCTACAAAGATACAGGTAACACCTGCAATCGCATAAGATAACATTACTGCAGGTCCTGAATATTTAGCAGCAATTATACCGGTAACGACAAATACGCCCGTGCCGATCATCGCACCAAGACCCAGTAATATTAAATCGAATGCTCCAAGCGTCTTGCTAAGACCGCTTGAGCTGCCTATCTCTTTTACTGATTCAAAACTTTTCTTTCTTAACAAACTCATTAGTTTCTCCTGTTTTAGTGAGCTTATTTTGTGTCATTGCGAGCGACTAAAAGGAGCGTGGCAACCTCAGAAGTTCTAACTAGATTGCCACGTCGCTTTGCTCCTCGCAATAATTACCTTATCTCTCTAGTAATCCACCCACCACCTAGTACTCTTTCGCCAGCATAAATAACGCATGCTTGCCCAGGGGCAACGGCCCTTTCTTCGCATAAAAATTTTACTTTCATTTTATCATCATTGAGTTTACTTATTTCGGCTAGACGTGACGGTCTTGTCGAGCGAATTTTAACTGCTACTTCTAACTTTTCGTTATCTTTAATCTCATCTGCAAGCCAATTCACATCTCTAATGATAAATTCCTGCACATTTAATGCGGACTCCGGTCCTACATATACTATATTATCCTTAGGATCAATCTTTACTACATATAAAGGCTCATTATAAGCTATACCAAGACCACGACGTTGCCCTATGGTGTAGTTAATTATACCGCTATGCTCTCCTAACTCAAACCCGTTTACGTGAATAATTTTACCGCTTTCACTGCTATTTGGACGTATTTTATTTATTACACTCTTATAATTTCCGTCAGGTACGAAACAAATATCTTGGCTGTCGGGCTTATCCGCTACCTCAAGCCCAAATTTACTAGCAAGCTTTCGTGTTTCACCCTTAGTAAACCCTCCTAGAGGGAAACGTAAATATTCTAATTGCTCTTTAGTTGTCGTAAATAAAAAATAACTTTGATCTTTTGTTGGATCAAGCCCTGTATGTAATTCTGCTCCGTTATCACCGTTTATTTTTCGTACGTAATGACCGGTAGCAAGCTTATCTGCTCCAAGTTCTCTAGCCGTTTTAATTAGATCTCTGAACTTTACCGATTTATTACATTGCACACATGGAAGCGGTGTTTCACCTTGTAAATAGCTATCAACGAAATTATCTATTACCGACTCTTTAAATTTGCTCTCATAATCAAGCACGTAATGGGGGATACCTAGCTTATTTGCTACCATTTTAGCATCGTAAATATCCTGACCGGCACAACAGGCATTTTTCTTCCCTACTGCCATACCATGATCATATAGCTGCAAGGTAATACCTATAATATTATGTCCTTGTTCATGCAATATTGCAGCAACCGCCGAACTATCAACTCCGCCTGACATTGCAACAACTATAGTAGACTGCTTATCCCCTAAATTAATCATACCAACCTTATACAAATAGTAGGTTATACTAAATTTATAATTAAATTACAACACTATCTTTTAAGATATTAAAATGCTATAATTGGCGTTGGCTAATAATTATCAATTTCGTCATTGCAAGCAGCCGTAGGCTGTGTGGCAATCTCATGAAGTAGTACAGAATGCCTGAGATTGCTATGCAATTTCCGTGCAATGACGATTTACTAATCCACGTGGGAATGACAAAATACTTCAAATAATGCAAAAATTACATGTTATTTAAAATATTATACAAAATAGTTATTACATTAACTCTAATTTATTTCATACTGATTATTTTAGAATATGCACGTCAAGGTTTTATTAATGACTTATCATTACAAAAAGTAGATTTATCTATTCAGAATTCTATAAAAGAACCAATTTATTTAGTTTCTTATGCCGACGGTCCAGAGTATATTTATCGTAATCAAAATGCAACCACTCATTATGCAATTAATAAAGGTATAGACTTCATATTTAACTATAAGAAAAAGCACATAAATCAAGCGTTTATAGAAAAAAACCAAGAAATTTTTAATGAACCTGCAGGAGCGGGATTATGGCTATGGAAGCCTTATATTATACTTGAAACAATGAAAAATGCATCAGAAGGAGCTATTATAGTATATTTAGATTCAGCATTTGTTATTAAAAAGCATATCAGTAATTTAACAAATCTTTTAGGCGATAATGATATATTACTGGTACATGATCGCAATCGTAAAAACGGTAGTTTTGTTAAAGGCGAAACTTTTGCTTTAATGGATTGCCTTACAGACGAATGCAGAAATGACGATCACATTTGGAGTGCCGTTATTATTGTGCGTAATACCGAGCTTTCTCGTTCTTTCATTGAAAAATGGCTAAAAAGTTGTGAAGATATTAGAATTCTTTCAGGCAAAGATTATAATATCCATCCTAATTATGATGAATATAAATGGCATCATTCCGATCAATCGGTACTTAGCCTTATATATCATAAAAATCCACAATCAGTTAAAGTAATAGAATATGAAGAAACAACACCTTCTTTATCTTGGTTCCACCGTAAATATTCAAATAGCTCACCGTTAAAACCTTGGTATAGCATATACGGTATAGATCCTATAATTAATTTTAATACTAACGGCAAAGTTTTACCTTCTACTGCTCTTATAAATACTACGCCGATTGTTAGACTTCGTAAATGGGTTGTCGAGTATACTCAATGAGCCGGTGTTGTTGTACAATTCCAAAGCCGTCATTACAAGCAAACGTAGAGAGCGTGGCAATCTCAGGAAATAATAACAAACTCCTGAGATTGCTTCGTCAATTACTTACGTAATTTCCTCGAAATGACGACATCTCTCGTACTTTAAAAAAACTATAAGATAAAGTAAGTACTTTAATGTCTTGCATTTCAGGGTCAAGCTCAAAATCCTTATCTATATAAAACGTAACCGGCATTAAGACTTTTTCGCCGGCTTTTAATAATTGTTCTTCAAAACAAAAACAATGAATTTTTACGAAATATTTTCCTGCTTTATTTGGAGTAACATTATATACGGAAGTACCTATTATATCGTTATCACTTAGATTCTCCGTTTCATAGAACACTAGAGTATTCTGCCCCGGAACAATTTGCACTCTTTGCTGCCTTGGAATAAACCGCCAAGGTAAATCTTTATCAACATTAGCATCAAACTCGATAATTATAGGTTTAGTGCCTTTTACCTTAGAATATACACTCACCATTTCTTTTGCAGTAGTGCCGCCATATCCTGTAACTTTACAAAATAAATTATAGATAGGTACGGAAGCAAAACTGAGTAACACCATACTAATTATTAATCCCAGCAAGGAAAAAGCTAAATTTTTATTGGATTTTTTAGACATTATTTGATTTTATTTAAAAATACTCTAGAAAAAGTTTATTTTAGATCATATATGTGTTAATATAAAAAAAATAGTTTTTAAGGTTAGTATGACTAATAATATTAATGCATTAGCAATTTCTAGCGAATCAGGATTTTATAGCTACTTACAGAAAATTAATAAAATTCCTTCACTTACACAAGAAGAAGAATTGTTATTAGCAAAATCCTATTTAGAAGGGAATGATTTACAAGCTGCACATAAATTAGTAACAAGCCATCTTAAACTTGTTGCAAAAATTGCAAGTGGCTATAGGACTTACGGTCTTCCTATTACCGAATTGGTTTCAGAAGGTAATATAGGTTTAATGCAGGCAGTAAAAAAATTCAATCCCAAACTTGGTTTTCGCCTATCAACATATGCGATGTGGTGGATTAAAGCAGCCATACAAGAATATATATTAAAATCTTGGTCATTAGTAAAGATGGGAACAACGGCTGCACAAAAAAAATTATTTTTTAGTCTTAATAAAGTTAAGCATAAAATTACTAATTTATACTCAAGGGCTATTACTACCGATGATTTTGCACAAATAGCAGATGAGCTAGGCGTTTCGGTTAATGAAGTTTCTGAAATGAATACTAGAATTTCAGGTCCTGATTTATCGTTAAATAACTCTATAAATAGTGACGATGCAGAATCCAGAGAATTAATAGAACTATTAGCGGAAACACGCCCTACTCCTGAAGCTATGGCTATTGATAAGCAAAATTCTACCAGTAAAAGGCAGTTACTATCAAATGCTATGAAGATTTTAAACGATAGGGAGCTTCGTATTTTAACAGAGCGTAAATTAACGGATACTCCTAAAACTCTAGATATTCTAAGCAATGAGTATAATATTTCTAAGGAACGTATTAGACAAATAGAAAATACGGCTTTTGCAAAAATAAAGAAGTTTATTTTAAACCATAGTAGAGAAGTAGCTTAATGCCTTATTGGACTATCATCCCGTGGCTTGACCACGGGATTCAAAAACAACTAATAGTATTTTTAACTGGATACCGAAATCAAGTCACGGTGTGGTAACGGAAAAACGATCTACCCAACAATGCTTTCGTAGAAATAACATTAGTTTAGTACACCTGACCATTCTGGATCAGAAGCATCTGCCGGCGTCATAATTTCTCTTTCATTATAACCTGTTAGATCAATTGCAAAAATTTTGTTTTTTCCCGGCGCTTTAGCACTCGACGGCCAACCTTTAGCAAACATAATAACTCGTCCGTTAGGCGACCAACAAGGACTTTCGACTAAATATCCGCTTGTTATTATTCTTTCACTATTCTCATCATCTTGGGGGCATGCTCTCATAATTCCAATATTAAAAGTTCTTCCTCCGTCTCCTCTAGTAATCTTAGTAAATGCTATATAGTCTCCTCTAGGCGACCAGCTAGGAGCTGCGTAAGAACCACTGCCAAAACTAATACGCTGAACGTCACTTCCGTCTGAATTCATGATATATAATTGAGGCACACCATTTCTATCGGAATTATATACAATTTTTTTACCGTCCGGTGAATAGCTAGGAGAGGTATTAATACCAAATCCGTCAGTTAATTTATGAAGCCGTTTAGTAGCAAGGTCGATTTCATAAATATGCGTTGAGCCGTTTTTAGCTATCGACATTACAGCTTTTCTACCGTCCGGTGAGAATCTAGGAGCAAAAGATATACCGGGAAAATCACCTACTACACTTTCTTTACCTGTTTTTAAATCTTTTTCATAAACGAGTGCTCTTCTTTTAGTAGCATATGAAACGTAAAAAATCTTATCCGCCGAACGAGCAAATCTTGGGGTTAAGACTAGTGACTTTCCATTGGTAAGGTATTTATTATTAGCCCCGTCATAATCCATCAAAGCAATTCTTTTTATTTTCGGTAAAGAGCTGCTTTCTGATACATACACTATTTTAGTATCAAAATAACCGGCATCACCGGTAATTTTTTCATAAATTTTATCGGCAATTTTATGTGCTGCTCTTCTCCATAGATTTTTCGGTACTTCAAGAATTTCACCAGCGAGCTGTTTTTCAAGCAACGTATCCCATAATATAAAGCTAATTTTAAATTTACCGTTTTCTAGTTTTTTAACTTCACCGTTTACTAAAAGACTAGCATTAATTTGACGCCATGCAGCAAAAAGCGGTTTATATTCTATTCCTGTCTTCTCTTCTATAAAAGAGGCAGCAGAAATAGGACGGAATAACCCCGAAAGCTTTAAATCATTAGAGATAACTTTAACCATATCGTGACCTAATACATCAGCAGCAGAATTATCGGCATCAAATTTATTGACCGCTATAGGTGTCGGGTCAGCTCGCCCATGCTCAATGTTTATTGTTCCAAGTGTATAGCTGGGAAAGCTAAATAATAGTGATAGTATAAAATATATAATATTCCTCACTTAAAATACTCCTTTTATCAAATTCTGTTATGGTTGTTGTATGTCATTCCTGCGAAAGCAGGAATGACATACATTACTCAAAAATCTTCATCAGTTCCTTCCATTCCCTCTTAGTCATACCACTAGTTTCATGGGTAACTTTTTCACCGTTTATCATTCTTTTAATTACAGCCAAACCTTTACGTGAAATATTTGCTCCCTGCAAACGATATTCTTCAAAAGCTTCATAAGCAAAAGGAACCCAAGCTTTGACTATCTCAAGCATCTTTTCAGCATAAACTCTAATTTCATATTGAGCGTGAGGGTCAGCTCGCAATCTTAAAAAATGAAGTAAATTATGTAAATTAATCTTCCAATACAATTCCGTATAATAATTTAAAGTTAAATTCATACGAGCAAGCTCTCTTGCTATCCCTGTGGCGTTCTCATCTATAATATTACCCTCTTCATCAGCATTCATCAGTTCCTTATAATGCCCGTAGCACTGTCTAGCATCTTCCTCTAAAATTGCAAGGACCTTTTCAGCCATTTCTTTCGGTAAGCTATCCCCTTCTTCCCTACATTGTTTATTTATAGCAGATTGGGAAGCAATATTTGCCGGTTCAGGTAGATAAAATTCATTACCTAAAATAGAATACCTTGCCGAATATTCATTAACGCTAGCTGTTCTATGCCTAATCCATTGCCTTGCAATAAATATCGGTAGTTTAACATGGAACTTGATATCACACATCTCAAAAGGAGTGGTATGATAATGACGAAGCAAATAGTTTATCAGCCCTTTATCTTGGTTTAATTGCTTCGTACCCTTACCGTAAGAAACACGAGCTGCTTGTACTATAGCACTATCACCCCCCATATAGTCGATAACTCTAATAAAGCCGTGATCTAACACTTTTATAGGCTCATATAAGATTTCTTCAAGTGCCGGGACTGTTACTCTTTTTGTGGTATTATTCATTCTATTGATCCTTTATGTTTTGCTTTTAATTAATCTTTACGATGTCATTCCTGCGAAAGCAGGAATCCAGCATAAAGCGAGATAAATCAAGCTTTTAAAAAGCTTTAAAGTATTGGATTGGATTCCTGCTTCCGCAGGAATGACATCGATCCTTAAGTTGACACCCATACACTTCTGCAAAAATGACATAAAAGTTATGGCAAATAACTATATAAATTCTTACCATTTCTTTTTAGCCATAATTTTGCCGGTTGGTATTCGGGATATATATCCTCAACTAGCTCCCAAAAATTTTTACTATAGTTCATTTCTTTTAAATGTGCCACTTCATGAGCTACTAAATATTTCACGACTTCAAAGGGAGCCAAAACTACCCGCCAATTAAAAACAAGATTCCCTTTGCTACAACGACTCCCCCAAAGGCTAACATTTTCCATTATTCTAATATTGGAATAAGTCAGATTATGTTTTTTAGATATATTCTATTATTTTTATTTCTGCTAATAATTTCTTTTTAAGGAATACTGCTATACTAAGTTTTTTTAGTACCTGACTACAATACACTTTTAACATAGAATCACTTAATTTTATCTGATTTTTAGACAAATCAATATGTATTATTTCATAAGATTTACTCAAAATAGAAATCTTATCTTCATCTTTTGGTATCGCAGTTACATTACGACGTAATTTTTGCCTAACCCAATATTCACAAAAAATTATGACCTTTTTCGGTTTTTACCTTAAGAGGTAATACAAGCTCTGCACCTTTAGACGGCGGATGGCTATATTTTTAGCTTTGCTACTCCTTCTTACTATAAACACTTTGAGGTTCACTATATTTGGTAAGAGTAATAACATCTTCCATTTAAAATTCTATATACTTATTAGGATCAACTGCTATTTTATTTTTACGCATAGCAAAATATAATTTATGTTCTACATGTCCGATAACACTATTTCTAGCAATTTTATCACCTTTTTTCAGTAATAAATCATCTAAACTCGCATATGCTACTTCTAGATCATCTTTATCTAATTTAACTATTACTAAATTACCAAATTGCTTATTATAACCTGAATATATTACCATTCCTGCAGCTATCGATTTAACCTCACTATATTCTTTAACTGCAATATCTATCCCTTTACTTTTACCGGCTTTAAACTCGGTAATAATTACCCCATTTAACGGTTTTACAAAGTTTAATTGTTCTATCACTTCTTCATCTTCGTCTTCGTCTTCATTCCGAAACATAGGAATCTCAATATCATCATTATCATCTTCTATAATTTTCGCCTTTGGCTCTTCGAGTCTACCACTAACTTTTTCTGACGCTGGATTGTTTTCCATAGTTCTTTGAGCTATCATACCCTCATCGTGATCTAGTTCGGTAGAATTATTATTCGCAGTAACATCTCCTACTTTATACTCAATTGGAGCCGGTGGCTGATCAACACAAGCAACTAAACAAAAACATATAACGATACTAAGTACAACAGGAGGTTTCATATATTTAACAAAACTATTATTTACATTAGAAAATAAATCTTACATAGTATATAATTTTTATCATTATTTTCCATCAAAAAATTAACTATGAAAACTTATAATATTGTCATAGCTAGTGATCATTCAGGTTATGAGCTGAAGTCTGAAATTATCAATTATTTAGAGCAGAAATCTCTAAAGATTTATGACTGCGGAACAAATAATACACAAACCGTTGATTATCCTGATTATGCTAAGAAAGTAGTAGATATTATTATTGAAAAATCAGCACCTATCGGTATTTTAATTAGTGATACGGGTATTGGTATGTCTATAGCTGCGAATCGTAGCTCGGAAATAAGAGCTGCTTTGTGCAACAATATATTAACTGCTGAAAATGCTAAAGCTCATAATGACGCTAATATCTTGATACTCGGAGCAAAAACCATAGACCAAAAAATAGTATTTGATATTATAGATAAGTTTTTAACTACCCAATTTGAAGGCGGCAGACATAGCACCCGCCTATCAAAGATAAAATAGTTGTATAAACTGTTAAACATTGTTATCATCCATCATTGTGAGGAGAAGCAAAGCCTCGACGCGTCAATCTCAGGCATTTTGCACTATTTCATAAGGTTGCCACGCTCCTTGCAATCGCTTGCAATGACGATTTGGTATCCATGCAATAAAGCCAAACTATAATATAAATTATGCTGCTTAATATGAATCTTCAAGAGTTGAAACAAAAATATAATTACGACGTTGCAACGAAAATGATGCAGCAATATCTAGACATTAAATTTGCTCATTTAGATTGTTTACTACTATTTAGAATGGGTGATTTTTATGAAATGTTCTATGAAGATGCAATCCTAGCAAGCAATGTACTGGGCATTGCTTTAACAAAGCGCGGCAAAAACGGCGAAGAAGAAATTGCGATGTGCGGAGTACCTTATCATGCACTTGAGAATTATTTAACTAAGTTAATTGAAGAAAATTATAAGGTTGCTATTTGTGATCAACTAGAAACACCTGAAGAAGCAAAGAATAGAGGTGGTTATAAAGCGGTAGTTACTAGGGATGTTACACGTATTATAACTCCGGGGACTATAATTGAAGAAAATTTAATTGCTTCAGCCGAACCTAATTACTTAGCAAGTCTCGTAATACCAAAAAATAAAGAAACAGCTAGCCTTTGTTATGTTGATCTTTCTACTTCCGAAATTGTTGTAGTTAATGTACCGGAAACAGAAATTCTTAATGAGCTGGCTCGTTTAAAACCTCGTGAAATTCTGCTTAGCGAAAATCTGAGATCTTCTAATCTTGCGGATAGTATTTTCAAACAATTAAATTTTCGTATTACCTATCAAGTTGATAGTTTTTTTGCGATTAATAAATGCAAAAAAATCATTTTAGATTTTTATAAAATGAAAGATATTAAAGGAATCGGCGAAATATCTAGTAGTCAAATTTGTGCCATAGGTAGCATTTTAGAATATTTATCGTTAACGCAAAAACAAAATATTCCTCATTTGCCAATCCCTAGAATTATCAATTTTCATAGCTATATGACTATTGATTTCTCTACTAGACGCAACCTTGAAATTGTAACAAACTCACAAGGCGGCCCACAAGGAAGTTTATTAAGCACCCTTAATCATACGGTTACTAAACAAGGCGGACGTTTACTATATAATTTTCTTTCAAGTCCTTTAACCAATATTGCTAAAATAAATCATCGTTTAAATATTACTGAGTTCTTTTATTCCAACTTAGAAATAGTAAAAAAAATTAGAGAACTTCTAAAAAAAACTAGTGATATAGAACGCTGCTTAACACGTATTACGATGAACAGAAGTTCAGGTCGTGATTTACTTAGCATTAAATATACTTTAGAAACGGCAACGATTATTAAAGGGGTATTCTTTGACGCTTACGGTTTTAATTTACCTGATTTTATCGAAAAAATTATTAAACCTCTATCGGGCGATGCAGAATTATATAATTTAATAGACGAAACAATACGAGAAGATGCACCGAATAATTTAAATGACGGAGGTATAATAAAACATAAATATCATCCGAAAGTAGCCCAATTACATGATTTAATTAATAACGGAAAATTATATATTGAAAAGTTAAAAGATCAATATCGCAAAGAAACGGGAATAGACAGTTTAAAAATATCTCATAATAATGTTATAGGGTTTTTTATCGATATCACCGCTAAAAATGTTAATAAAATCCTTGATCCCAAATTTATTCACCGTCAAACAACGGTTAATCATGTTCGTTACACTACTGCTGAACTACAAAAGCTTGAAAGTGAGTTAGTCAATGCTAAAACCTTAGTAATAAGCTTAGAAAAAGAATTATATGCGGATATTTGTAGCCAAGTAATCGAAAAAGCTTCCTATTTACGAATGCTTGCAAGCTCCTTAAGCGGGCTTGACGTATTTTGTAATTTTGCTTACATCGCTGATGAATATGATTATGTTAAGCCTGAGTTTACCGATGATTTAAGCTTTGATATCGTTAAAGGACGGCATCCTGTAGTAGAGAAAGCACTACAGCAAGAAAGCAAAAGCTTTGTATACAATGATTGTCATTTATCAGAGCTTGAGCGTATTTGGTTAATTACCGGTCCTAATATGGCAGGTAAAAGTACTTTTTTACGTCAAAACGCTATTATTGCAATCATTGCTCAAATAGGTTCGTTTGTGCCGGCCAAAAGTGCTAAAATAGGGATAGTCGACAAAATATTTAGCCGAATAGGTGCTGCCGATGACTTAATTAAGGGACAATCAACCTTTATGGCAGAGATGCTTGAAACCTCGGCAATTCTTGCTCAATCTACAAAAAACTCACTAATCATACTTGATGAGGTAGGTAGAGGCACATCCACTTATGACGGGGTATCTATAGCATGGTCGGTGCTTGAATATATTCATGATAAGCTGAAATGTCGCTGTTTATTTGCAACGCACTATCATGAGCTAACCGTTATGAGTAATTTCCTACCGGGTTTGCAAAATTATACTATTGCTATTGAGGAATCAGGTAAAGATATTCTATTCTTACATAATATTATATTAGGTGCTGCCGATAGGTCCTACGGTCTTCATGTTGCGGCTCTTGCCGGTCTTCCTGCGAGTGTTATAAACAGAGCTGAGCAGATTCTGCTTAAATTTGAAAAAACTTCTAAAGGTAAAGGAAAAAATGTTTTATCAACGGAATCAAATAATTTGAGTTTGTTTTACCTTGAACCTAATAAAACTGCTATAAGCAACAAATTAGATAAAAAATTCAGCACTATCGACCCTGATAAATTATCCCCTAAAGAAGCACTTGAGTTAATTTATGAGTTAAAGAAGTTGGTTTGATGCGAGTTTGGCAGTGCCTGCGTGGCTCAGTTTTTTTCATAATTGCGAAGGCAAACTACAAGTTTTGACGAAGCAATCTTAGGAGTTTGTTATCATTTCATGAGATTGCCACGCAGCCTATGGCTGCTCGCAATGCTATCTAGAATGACTATCTAGTATCTATGCAACCTTACCTCCCTTTCCAACCAATATTTACTACAGGCGAAAAAATTAGGATTAGCAAAACTTTCTTTACCGTAAGTAATTTCTTGTCCATGCGTATCTAAAATATTACCACCGCCGGCTTTAATTAAAGCATGACCTGCCGCTATGTCCCATTCCATAGTTTGACCGAATTTTGGATATATATCAGCTGCTCCTTCAGCAATTAAGCATAGTTTAATTGAACTGCCTATTGCATTTATTTGACCGAATGAATACTTACTTAAAAATTCTTTAGTAGCTTCATTTGAATTATAAAAACCTATTACCGCATTAAGCTCTTCATGTTTAGGTTCATGATTAACAAATATTTCTTTAGAATTCTGTTCGATTTTTAACCGACCGTTTACATCGGTATAATATAGCTTTGCTGTTTCAGGGTGATATATCAAGCCGATGGTTGGAAAACCGTTTTCAATAAGCCCTATATTGACTGTATATGTACTTTTACCGTTTACATAGTTCCATGTCCCATCAATAGGATCGATTAACCAAAAAGTATCACTGCTGAACATAGGTAGCGGTCGCTCTTCACATACTATAGCTATTTGTGAGGTTAAGGTTTGTAGAGTTTGATAAATTATTTTACTAATTTCCTTATCGGCATTAGTGACTACTGACCCATCTGATTTAATATCAGTCAATATTCCTGCCTTTTTTATATTTAGTGCAACCTTGCCGGTATTAATAATTAAATCTTTTAAAGCATTAATTAAATTGTCATTCATAATTATTTATTTAACATCTTTGCAGCTATATCATCTTCTAACCACTGACCGGTATTTAAAAACGTAGATTGCTGCAACTCAGCGATTTGATGATCAGGTGACCCCGGTAACATTTGCCACCCCAAATATTCAATTCCATAATATAGAATATCAACCATACTTAAATAAGAGTCCATATTTTCTAAATCTTTTTTATTATTTGCAAAAATTACTATTTTTTTAGGTTGTTTCGGTATAATTTTTAAGAACTCTATCAGAGCTTTTACTCTATTTATACTACCGGTAAATATTATACCTAAATAAAAAATAGGGGCTTCAGCATCGCTTGGATTAAATCTAAATACATCTTTATCATTAACTTTATTAGTAAAATTAATATTGAGTCCGTAAAGTAAGGTATATAACCATCCTTCATAATTTTCAATTAAATTACATGGGGCTGTTATTTCCTGAAGACCTAAAACCATTGCACCTTGCTGTTTCATCTTATTAATTAAATCTACCCATTTAGATTCAACAAGCATCATTTGACGCTGCACTATCAATTTTGCAATAGTTTTATTAACTGATGCGTTATCCGCTGCAAGACTATATAAATATTTAGTAAAATTTATATAAGAATTATCCTGATATCGAAATAATTTGGATTTCGGTGTTATGACAGTATTATCTATATTTATAAGTACCAGCGTATCTGCATCTATCTTCGGTAATAAGTTTTTCATTGTCACTGAATCTACGGAGTAAGTAGGAATAATTTGACCGTAGCCCGCATACGAAATAACTAAGCAAAGTAAACTCAATAAAACTTTATTTATTCGTGTCATAAGGATTTTTACCTTTTGCATTATTATTCTTTAAAGGTGGATTATTTCTTTTTAGCTTATTGATTTGAGATATTAAATCATTAATCAGTTTAGTATAATATGTAACATCTTTATTTTGCGGAGTATTTTTATTATTATAATGATAACCAATAAATAATATATTAGAACTATAACTACTAAGTTGCAATTCCATTAAGCTTAGCAATTCTATACTACTACTAATCATTATAAAGCATTTCGGTATAAAATTCATTTGAATAAGGAAATTGAGTATCATTTCCGATTCCGATATATTATTACTCGTCAATATACCCTTATAAAATACCGGATAAGTATTAGCAAAACTGTCTAAATTATTAAAAATAATATAATTATTGTTTGGAAAACTATTTGAAAAATCAATATCGAAATTTTTCTTTAAATAATCGGCAAACCATATCTCAAATTTAGGAATATTATTAAAATTACCGGTAAACCCATTATTTACTGCTATTATGGGAATTTTACTATTACTCATTTCATTTACAAAATTTGGAAAATCAGATTCTTGTAATTCTTTCTTATAACTATCATTAGTTAAAATCAATTGAGTTATATAAATAGCTTTTGAATTTTTATTAATATTATATAAAAGAGGAGTTAGTGTAAGATAAATGTCTTTATCAAGATGTTCAATGATAGGCACTAAAGACTTAAACAAAAATTTATCTAGAACTGTTACTACTAATAAATCCTGAGGTACATAATTTTTATTATAATTTTCTTTAAAATCTTGTTTTATTTTATTTAAACTATCCACTTCTATAATTTCTGCACGAACTATAGAAACAATAAATAATATTAGAATAAATATATATTTTTTAAACATTTATGATTTCCATTTTTTTAAAGGCAGCATATCACCCTGTGATTTTCTATGTTATACCTGCGAAAGCGGGAATCCAGAAAAAATAACCTTAATAATTGGTACATGTTTGACAAAATAAACATATAAAATCTTGTTTTTTATATATTTTCCCAGATTCCCGCTTTCGCAGGCATGACATGTATCAAGTGTTACCACATTATACTACTAATATCAATCCATATTAAATATATAATATGGTAAATATGTTTGGAAGTTTTTTTAGTGCGCTTTGCGGTACTATTGAAAATGCATTTGGCGGCGGCATATTTTCAAGCGTGGGAAGATTTGTTAGCAAAATGCTTGGTGAGTATTTAGATCAACTAAATCACGAACCGATAGAATATGACAATATTAAAAATTTCAAAGAAAGCTTTAAATATGTAACAGCTAATTACAGCGAACCTATACCACTAATTTTTGGTACTGCAAGAGTTAACGGAAAAATAATTTGGGCAAATCAAAATAAGCAACTAAATTATTGTGTTCTATAACCAGTTCCGTAGCAAGAGCCGGTAATAAATAAATCTCTTTAGGGTACGAGTCTAGAGCTGATAAAATATAACTATTACCGAATAATAATTTGCCTGCAATTAGCTCACTAATAAAATCCGCTCCAGCTTTTTTGGGATTCAGTTTTTTTAGTCAATAATGCACTGGATACTCTAATATTACTTCGCTGGTTTTACTTTTAAGCACTTTCCACAGGACATGTCCTGCCGATTGTGCAATTAATTGTGCAATTAAATTAATATATCTATATACTATAACATTTTCTCGATAAGCTTCTATGCCGACTCTAAATCTTTTTAAATTACCATATGTCGTTTAGTTCAATAAAATTTTGCTACTCTTCCAAAACTTTTTCCAGTAATTTTTTATCATATATCCTAATATATTTGTTGTTTTCAGGATTATATAATGATTTGGTAGGTAGACTAAGAGAACTTAATAAGATGTTAATGTTCGTGAATGTCATTAAAATTATTTCTTTGCAAATAGAAAGATATACTATTTATTATAAAACATGTCTTTACCATCTAAATATTATTTCACAATGCCCCACAATAGCTTTGAATAAGCTAATAAAATTTTATAAAAACTAAAAAATATGACGGAATAAAATCAATTTTAGCATCTAAGAACAGCTATAATTTGTTATGGCTACATCATGCCATTACGTCATTTGATCTAGCAGCATATAAACTTATTATTTCTTATGCTAACCCTAGCCACTTTACTTCTGCTGAATACGATAGTAGAGATATATACATAACATCAATGATACATCTATGCTTGATGTAGCAACATTTATAAATTTTGATACTATCAATATAGAGATACAAAAAGCAGCATGTTGCAAGAGTTGATTAAGTTTAAGAAGAAAGCAATTGAAGAGCAAAGTAACAATGCAATTAGTGAACTTAAAATAGAAGGATTGAATTAAAAAATTAGCTAGTTATTTAAGTTTTCAAGAGTTTAAAAGCTTTATTGAAGATAATAAAATTAAGATAAATATTGAAGAACTTAAAAATAGAAAAATTATCACCGATTACAGAAGTAATTTATAGCGAAAACTCTGATATTACTATTTTAATGACAAGGACTTACAATATAATTCTTCGTAACTATACAAAGCTTTTGCAATGGAGACCTACAAATTAAGTTATTAGCCTATCTATATAGCGGCTAATATTAAAGTGCAAGATAGCCTAAAAATAATATTTGATAATAAATCATTTTCTCATTACGATTAAGACAATAACCTAATATGTATAGGCACAGAAAAATTAAATTTAGAATCAATAATAGCACATGAATTTGGACATTATGCAATAGAGAAAAATTTTTATAATGTAAGTATCCCACTAAATAATAGTTTTCAAATTTTGAAAACAGATTTCGTAAAAAATGCACCATATCAAAATGATGATAAAATATTTTTACCTAAAAATTTTGAAAGCTTAAAGCGCTTAATTAATAGTTCATATGAATATAGTAGAGCAGCAAAACCAATACTTGATTTAACAGCAAATTTAATATTAATACCAGAGGGAAAAAATGAAATTAGTAGTAAATATAACGATAGTAAAGAATTGATTAAATATTCAAAAAACGTATATTACCTATATTTTACTTTAATAATTATAGACTGGAAAAGCAGATATAAGAGAATGAGAGGAAGTTATAAAAACTAATTCTCATGCCCATATTATGACCAATTTAATTATTAATTTACTAAAATTACCTTGTGTAAAAGAACAGGATTATTATGAATAATTTGCAACTGATCAAAAAGTTCAATTGCAATGTATATTCACCAAGATTCTACCACAAATAATAAAAGATAAAGATCTTACTAGCGAGCAAGTTTACTACTTAGAAAGAATTGGAGATCTTATACACGGAGGATCAGATGATAGAGCTGCAGAGTTCATAGTTAGGTATCTAGAAATTAGTATAGATAATTTATTGCATCCCATCGAAGATTCACGTATTATTAATACAATTCAACCGTTGGTAGATTTTTGGGAGGAACACACAGTTCCTAAAATGGAACCTACTATTATAGGATGTACAACAGAATATAATTGTGATCCATTTGATGGAGCGCAATTAATTTAGCTATCGTTGTGTAACACTTTTGATGTCATACCTGCGAAAGCAGGAATCCAGACTTTAAAGCTTTTTAAAGATTTTACTTTTTAAAGTGAAATCTTTAAAATAAAAGTGCAACAATATAATAAAAAAAATCTTTGCAATCAAGATTTTTTTAGCCTGGATCCCTGCTTTCGCAGGCATGACATCACTGGCTTTTCGAAAACTATCCGACACTATAACAAAAAAACCTAATCACTAAAATTATACCTAATATTTTTTCTAGCAGAACTTATATCTTTTAAACGTTCACAAACCTTTTCAAAGACTTGTTTAGGCAAGATATTTGAAGCATTAATTTGTAAAAATTTATCGTCTTTTAATTTAATCGAAAAAGAAGGCTCTTGAAATTCCGGCCCATCAATTTCTCTAGCAATTTTTATATAATAACCGATTATATGACTGTTGTAATAATCACTTTTACTAATCATTTTCTTAGCTATTTTATTAATCTGCATGTCAGTTTTAGCAGTATAAGTAACTGTAAGGGCAATACCTAACATAAGACGCTGTCTATGACTAAAAGGAATGTCTGAAGATAATATAAATTCCGAAACAAAATTTGCTCTAAGCGTTTTATCAATATTTTTATTATATTGTGCTAGCATTATAGCGAGTTCAATAATAATAAGAGTCGTGGCATCAGAATTAATTAAAAGATATTGTACTGCTTCAATATATTTTTCAATTTTACATATATTTCTATCAAATTTTACTAATCTCTTCACCCTCTCATAAATAATATCTTTTTCTGTTTCATGAGACGGCAACGAGTCAAATCTTACTCCTTCTTTTAAACCGTAATTTGAGATAATAATTTTTTCCGGTGAAAATACCTTAATCATTGCTTTTATTACTAAAACTGCATTATAATTTATGGCTTTCTGCTCGTAATAACTCAGCTTTAATTTATCGATTTGCGATAATTTCTCTAAATATAACTCAAACTCTACACGATTTATTTCAAAATTATGTAAATTTTTAAGGGGATAATTTATAGACTCCATGTATATACGGCTCATTAGACGTAATGCACCACCAATTAAATATAAATTAGGATAATGTGCAGCTCCAAATTCTTCCTCTAGCATTTTAGTAATCAGCCCGACATCACCAAAATTGCTACTAACAATAATTTTTGTACCAAGCGGCAATGATTTTAATTTACCGACTTTTTTATTTCCAATCTGTGCAAGCTCAAGACTTCCACCTCCAAGATCAGCTACAATACCAAAAGCATCACTAATACCGGAAATTAATCCGGCAGCAGTTAAATAAGCTTCACGTTCACCTGAGATAATTTCAATATCAATATTGAATCTCTTTTTAATTATAGCTTTAAATTCATCTGCTTTAGGATGCCCCCTAAGTATAGCTGTTGCAACACATCTAATATTAGTAACGGACAGTTTGGTAAAAATATGAATAAGATATTGTAGAGATAAATATGTTTGATGTTTTACGTCTAAATTATCTAAATTAAGTAAATTTGTAAGATAATTTCTAAATTTATAATTAAAAATTTCCGGTGCTCCAAGCTCATCACTTTCATAAACTACAGCTCTTAAAGCATTTGAACCGATATCAATAATAGCTGAACGCATTTTTGGATCTTACTCATTATTCTCCGGAACAGTTATTGTTTCGGTCTCTTCAAAAGCCTCATTATTATTTGCCCTAGGGTCAAAAGGTACTTGAGTAGGGACAAAAGTCGGCGGTAATAATCTACTAGTAAAAAACTTATCTTCATAATACTTAATTTTACGAGATTTTATAGGCGGAAAGGATTCTATTAAAACAATTTGCTCATCTCTCGGTAACTGTATTACTTCTTGAGGTAAAAGTAAAGCTCTTTGAACCTGAGAAACGTTTTGGGTTCTAGTAGAAATATTAAGATCAAAAAATAAAGGTTTACTAAATGATCTTTGTTCTACCGTCTTATTACCAACAAGCTGCGATATTAAATTTGCCGTTTCATAGTTATTAGCGGCAAAAGTAATACGATATGTTGCATTAGATAAGAAAGAATTCATCCCTGCATCCTCATATGTTCCTTTTAACTGCTGTGTATCTTGAATAATTAAAAATAAACGAACTCTATAACCTCTAAAATAAGCTATACCGGCTTTAAAAGTATCCATCTTCCCGAGCGTTGGGAACTCGTCAAGTAAGAACATTACTCCATACGGCTCTTCCTTTAAATCTGGCATCTTGCGGCTTAAAAATTCTGTCGCCTGCTGATAAAACACCTGCATTAATTTTTGTAAACGCTGTATATTATCGGGTGTTAACCCTACATATACAGTTGTTTTTACTTTTTTAAATTCTTGTATATTGAAATCAGAAGATGCTGTAGCTGAATCAATTAGTGGATTTGCCCATAATTCAAGCGATGAGTTCATTGTAGATATTACGCCGGAACGCTCTTTATCGGCTTTTTGCAAAAATGCAGCAATATTCATATATGCAACAGGATGTATTACACCACCAAGCGTATCAAGTATGACCGCTAGATTATAAACTACGTCGTCACTCCTCATAGTACGCACTATTTCACCGAAAGATTTAGTTTTAGTAGGATCAGCTATTAAATATAGAGTTACGCCTAAAAATAAGCTTCGTGCCTCATTATTCCAAAAATCCTTTTCTGGCATTATAAGATTTGAAATTTTTTGAACGTCATCAACCATTTGCCCAGGCTTAGTACTAACCCAATCAATCGGATTATAACAATGAGTAACACCATCAGGATTAGAAGGCTCCCATACAAAAACTTTCTGCCCTTGCTTCTCACGCCAACCACTTGTCAACCCATGATTTTCGAGCTTTATGTCATGCACTACTACCGAATCACTCCAAAATAACAAGTTAGGTATCACAAATCCTACACCTTTACCTGAACCGGTAGGAGCAAATAATAAAGCATGCTGGAACCCGTCTGCAACAAAATATCCACCGGTATCAACACCGATCAGCATACCTTTCTTAGATCTAAGACCTGCGGCCTCTATATCTGACGGATTAGCCCAGCTTGCATCTCCATATACTTTTTCATCTTGTTTGAAAAATTGTAATGATTTTATTCTTTCAAAATTTTTAATGTAAAATATTATAACAATAATAGCCGGACTGAGAAGAGAGGCAAGTAACTTCAATTTTAAATAACTATAGTCAGCAATTTTTAACTGCCCCCAAACGTTAATAAGCCAGTAAGCCCACTTATAAGCAATATTTATAGCATTTATATTTATACCTAAAGCTCCAACCTCACTAGTAAAAATTGCAACAAATGCACCGCTTATCCACATGGTACAAAAAATAACAACCGGATGAATTATAGCATGACCGAATATATTTCTAGTCACTTTAAGTATCTTATGCCATTCCATGAATTGATATTCCTAGTTTATGCTTATATATTAGTTTTTGCGTGGAGTAATTTTTATGTCATTGCAAGCGACCGTAAGGAGCTTGGCAATCTCATGAAATAATAACAAACTCCTTAGATTGCTTCATCAATTACTCCGTAACTTCCTCGCAATGACGTTTTTAAACTATTCCCTCAGTGTTCTTGTTCTTCTTATAATACACTTCCGAAACATATCTTTTCCCGCCGCTACCGCGTTTTAACTGCACAACGACATCTACAACGGTTAAAATATACTTCTTTACTTCTTCAGGCGGCATACCAAGATCTGCTTGCATAACCATAAGTTTTAACTGCTCAATAGCCATAGCGGGACTATCAGCATGCAGTGTTGATATTGAACCGGGATGACCTGTATTAATAGCACGCAAAAAACTAAAAGCTTCCTTACCTCGAAGCTCACCTACTATAATCCTATCTGGTCTTAAACGCAAACAGGCCTCTATTAAATCTTGAGTAGTAACATTTGCACGCCCCTGTCCTCCTTTGGAAGCCAGTAAATGCACTCTGTTAGGATGGCTTGATAGCACAACCTCACGAGCATCTTCTACAGTAATTAATCTTTCTATTGTAGGTATTTCAGTGAGTGCCGCATTAGTAAAAGTAGTTTTACCAGTTGAAGTACCGCCGCTAATTATAATATTTTTCTTTGAAACAACTGCATATCTAATAAACTCTTTAATCTTTTTTTCAGCTAAGAAATTATTTAAAATTACTGCATCTTCATCTATTAAACTTTCTGTTGCAGTATCATCAAATGCCCCCATTTTAGCATATTCATCTAAAGTTAGATTCATACCGCTAGGCTTTCTTATAGCATAAATGATTTGTCCTATCTCACAAGCAGGAGGAAATACTATTTGAATACGGTAGCCATTCGGCAAAGTTGCCGAAAGAAGTGGTTTTTCTTCTGAAATCATCTGGTCGGTAGATTGAGCGACTAAACGCCCTAATGCAAGTAGATGTTCGCTATCCAGTTCCGGTATTTGCTTAGAATATATATCGCTTTTTTTTTCAACCCATACTTCTCCGGGCTTATTAACCATAATTTCGTTAATACCGTCTTCAGCAAATAAATTTTTAAAAGGAAGTAAAAACGTCTCTAAGGCTGCAAATTCTTCATTCATTTCATTACCTTTGATTTTAATAAAACGGCTTTTGGGAATTTATAATCCTTATTAACGTATATTCTAACCGGCGTACCTTGATTAACCGTTGTCGTCGGCTTAAACTGCTGCTGAGTTATCATATTTTGTACAACATTCGTCACATCCGTAAAAGCCTGAGTAGAAGCTTGTTGTGCTTGCGTCGGCGTTGATGCTATAGAGGTAGTAGTAAGCAAACTTGAAGCTGCCGTATTAACTGCCTGTACTAAGGTTTGAAGTCTCTGCTCAGCAGTATTCGCTGAAGAAGCAGTTTGTGCGGTTGTACATGCTTGAGTCATAGTAGTATAAGCAGTCGAAGTTTTATCGGTAATAGCAGCAAGTATATTAGTACAAATTGTAACTATCTTAGTATTTGCATCCATAGCGGTATTAGATGCAATAGTTTGAGCAGTATTTAACAATTGTGTTGCCGTGGCACTATTGGTAGCTGCTGCCTGAGAATCTATAGGAGGCGGCACTAACTTATCAAGGACTTTAGCAAGCCCTATATTAAAGCCGGATTGTAATACGGCATTTGCAAATTGTTCTTTATATTTATTATCAACTCTTCCTTGTAATCCTGGTCTGCCTAAATTATCAACTGCAGGTGAATCGAATTCTATAGTATAACCGCTAGTTAAATCGATTCTATCCCATATTATAGAAACTCTACCGTAACTATCTGACGAAGTTGAGGTTGCATATTTACCGAATATTTTTGACCCTTTCGGTATCAATATAACTTTATCTTTCTCAGAAAACACGTCTCTACTAATAATGGCTCTTATTTCACCGCCAAGATCACTATTTATTGCCGTCTCAAGGACTGCATCAATTAATTTACCGCGTCCGAGAACCAAAGACATATCACCGCGATCTTTAAAAGACGCTTCTGCCATAATCTGTTCTGGTGTTTTTTTAGGCTCTACACCACCAATTAACACTATAGCTGATTTTCTTTTTGCTTCACGACGTTGCTTCTCTGTATCGCTCTCAACTAACGTTCCTGAAGTCGAAGGGAACGAAACCGGCGATAATGGAAGTGTTTTGTCTTTATTCTCTTCCACAGGAGTAGTAGGAGGTAAGACCGGTGGCACTTTTACTACCGGAGGGGGAGGCGGTGGAGGAGCGGGGGGCGTCTCAAGCTTAGGTGGATCAGGTAACTTTGGGATCTCCGGAATATTATCATCAATCTCCGTAACAGGTTTTACAATATTACTCGGTATCTGAATCTCCGGTATTTCTTCTTTTTCAGTACCGAAAAAAAGAGTATAAAAAATATATATAAAAATACCACAAATTACGATTACTATCGCAATACTCTTATTAAAGCTAACCGAAACTTTTGATAATTCTCTTTGTACTTCAGGAGAATCTGCTCCTGATAAAGAACCAGTATTATGATTGTTATTTTGCTCTTCAGCCATATCTAAATTATATTAGTTAAAGTGTTTTTATTGTCATTGTTGTGTGGATCGGTTTTTCCGTCATTGCGAGGGAATCGCAGAGCAATTGTACGTCCGCAATCTCAGGAGTTTGTATTATTTCATGAGATTGCCACGCAGCCTACGGCTGCTCGCAATGACGTATCTACACAGAAATGACATCGATTAAAATCTTGCCATGTAATTACTATTTTTCTTAGGGTAGTAAAATTTAATTACATATACTAAATCCCTTTCGTTACCCATCATAAGTTCCGTAGAAGCGATATCAAACTCATATATTCTTTTATTAGTTATAATAGTCATATTTGTACGAATATCTTTTTCAAGAGGCTTAATAAATAATCTATTTGCCAAAGGAGTTATTTTCCAAGCATAAGCATCCCCAAGAATTATATTTTGGATTTCTTCGTTTTTAGCAAATTCTATATGCGATTGAAAGCCAAAATGCAAAACTAATAAATAAACTTCATTTGGATTATATATATAAGTTTTTATCCTATTATCTTTAGTTATAGATAAATCATCTACATAATTATTACTACTATTACATGGATTATCTACAAGTGGACATTCTCGTTGTACTGTAAAACCGCTTAATAATATAAAAACTAAAAAATAAAATCTAACTATTGTCATCGTCTACCCTATATCCGTTAACTTGAAACCCTACCGGATTTATATCAAGTTCTGAATCTGTTAATTTCATAGGCACATAAGCATAACTTACTACCGCTATTTTATTATAAACTAATTGGCTGCCTGATGTTTCATTTACGGAAAATCTAACTATATATTTATCTTCTGCGATTTTTGACCATGATTTTATTACTAAAAATGTAGTATTCTCTTCTTTATATTTTAAAGTAGGATCAAAATCTTTATTTCTTATGTAGCCAAGATAATTGTAATAAACACTGCTTGTTGAAAATAATCTTATTGTCGTACGAGCTGTCGTCGCAAAATCAACCGGATTATATGTTTCCCGTGCCGTTATGTATTTCTTTATAAGATACCTTGCAAGAGCCTCATCCGCCGTTAACACTGGTGATGAAATAGGTTCTACCACTGAGGCACGTCCGGTATTACTATTAAGCTGAATAACAAAAGGATCAAACTGTTTAGATTTTACTACAAATGCTATTACTAAAGTTGATATAACCATAAAAATGGTTAGTAGTATTATTAATATGATAAGTAAGTTACGTTGAACAAGTAACTTATCAAATCGCTCTTCATACCAATTCTGAGTAATTTTTAAAGGATTCGCCAATTTAATACTTTCTTGCGTTTGTGCATCTCCTGAACCGCTTTGCGAGTTATTACTCGATTTAAAGAAGCCAAATATATTATTCATATCAAAGGTATTTTTATATTACATTGTTATTGTGTAAAATATTACTTTTATACTAAATTTACTGAATTAACAGGTCTTCTTATACAAGGATTTACGCTTACACTTGAACCATCATCTATATCAGCAGAAACGCACGGGCTTTTAATTTCATAAGGAGTTGAAGGGGTACACGACAACAATTGAGCAAGCATAATTAACACTAACAGAAGCTTTAATGATTTTAACATTTGATTATACATTATTAAATTATCTTGTTACTATTTTAAAATTACCTTACTATACAATAGTTCACAAGCATTTTTTAAAAAAATCTACTTATAAATATAAAAAAATATTAAAAAGATTGTAAACTATTATTATACTCTGAAGTAAATGAAGAGTAGTTATACGAAATTCAGATTAGGAGCAGAGCGTATACTTAATACGTGACTACCTGCGGACTTATAAAGATATTGTCGCCAATTTTTCAAGTGGAACATAATAACTACCATCAATAATTGTGATTGTATAATTTTAATTTATAATTTATTTTAATTTTAAAGTTAAACAATATTTGGTATTGTTAGCAACTTAGCAACAAATATAAACTTATTTTATAGCTTAAATAACATTCATAATCATATTATAATGATAATGATAGAGTTAAAACAGAATAAAATTAGATATTAATCTAGTAATTATGGACCCATTAACCAACGCAATACAAGAATATATAAAATCCGGCGAATATTTTATTGATGCAAGAAAATGGTATAATTTTAAGTATATCTTACTGTTAAGTCATAGAAGTCTTCTGCTTTTAATATGCACGATTTTTACCTTATTATTAACCTTAATTTGTATAAATATCTATATATTACTACCTATAAACAAAAAAGTAAGTTACTTAATAAAAGATGATGCCGAAAAACAAGCTACTATTACTAATACTAAACATTCAACATTAGCAAGTCCTTATATCTCTATTGCAAATATTATGCTTCAGAATTATGTAAACCAACGAGAAGAATACAATTACAATACATTAAAAGAACAATTTACCTTTATCAAAAATACTTCTACGAGTATTGTTTATATGCAATTTGCTCATTTTATGAATATTGATAACCCATTATCACCGGTCATGAGATATCAAAAACTATATAGACGCTCAATTAATATATTATCAATTAACAATATCAACGATAACGAGGCAGTTGTTACTTTTGAATCATTGGCAAAAAATAGTACGGGTACAATTTTAGAAAATATGGTATGGGAAGCAAGAATCGGATTTATCATGGATTCTATCGGTACAAATACATCATCTGATATGCCATTCAATTTTACCGTTACTAGTTACAAGCTAAAGTTATTAAGGAATAAAAATCAGAAATAATATGAAGCAACTAATAATATTTTGTACTGTTATAATACTTACATTAGATGTATTTGCTCTTACTATATCACGACCTCTAGGTCGAGACCCACGTCTAAGAGTTATGACTTATAATCCTGATGATGTTTTCAAATTCACAGGATATTACGGCTACCAAGCAAGTATAGAACTAGCAAGAGACGAGGAAATAGTAAGTATTTCTATGGGAGATACTACTTCATGGCAAATAGTACCTGCCGGTCATAGGATTTTTATTAAACCGATGGAACCGGATGCTACTACTAATATGACTTTAATTACTAATAAACGGACTTACTTCTTTGAACTATATGCTGCTGAAACTCTTGATATGCGTGATCCTGAAATGGTCTTTAACGTAAAGTTTCTTTATCCGGATGACGAAAATGACAATATGAGCGGTCATATAAAAACTTTTTCTGCTGCCCTAGCAAGTCCCGACCTGACTCATCCTGAAAAATATAACTTTAATTACTATATTAGCGGCAGCGAAGAAATAGCTCCTATTAAAATTTTTGATGACGGTGAGTTTACTTATATGCAATTTAGAGATAAAAATGCTGAAATTCCTGGTATTTTTGCTGTAGATGATTCACTTCGAGAATCTTTAGTAAATTATCGCCTTGCTCAAGATAATCCTAATATGGTGATCCTTGAACAGGTTTTTCCTAAGCTTGCTATACGTAAGGGCAAAAAAGTCACATGCGTATTTAATCAGTCTTTCAAAGCGTATTAATGTCTACCAACGTCATTGTGGCAATGACGTTGAAACTGATTCACGTAACAATGTTTTTCTTACAATAACGGTATAATTATGCATCATTTAATATATTTCTTTGCCTTGATCTTACTAACTAGCGGCTTATTTATAATGCTTACAAGTCGTAATTATATTCATAAAATTATCGGGCTTGGAATCTTTCAAAGTTCGGTGTTAGTATTTTATTTAAGTATCGGAAAAATTAAAACAGGCGGTGTACCTATTTTACAAGAGGGCATCACTACTTACACTAACCCTTTGCCTCATGTATTAATGCTAACTGCTATAGTAGTTGGGTTTGCTACTCTTAGCGTAGCTTTAAGTTTAATATATCAAATTTATAAACATTTTGGTACAATATCAGAAAATGAAATTAATTTTGATAAATGATTCTAGCTAACCACGTCCCTATCATACAAATATTATTCCCTTTATTTGGGGCTTTACTCTCAATAATATCTTTTCGCTTTATTACCTTTGCACGAATAATTACTACGATTTGCATTTTACCTAGCCTTTTGGTCAGTGTTTATGGATATAGTATTATACAAAATACGGAGCTATCTTACACCATGGGAGGATGGGCTTCAACAATAGGAATAGAATATCGGCTAAATGCACTAAACCAAGCTATTATTATTTATCTTAACTTGGTTTTATTATTCTTTGTAGTTTTTTGTCATAAGATTACTAATCAAACTATCTTAAAATATATAAACAATAATAGAAAATCTTTATTTTACGGTATATTATTATTCGCTCATACGGGCTATTTAGGGATGATTGCTACTCACGATTTTTTTAATCTATATATATTTATAGAGATTTCAGCACTTAGTAGCTATGTCCTGATAGCCTCAGGTAATAATCCAAAATCTTTAATCGGAGCTTTTGATTATTTGATCATAGGTAATATCGGTGCAACTCTTATTCTGATATCTATAGGATTTTTGCTAAACATTACGGGTAGTTTGAATATGGCAGAAATTGCAGCGTCTTTACAAGAACATACTAATTCCCGTATAACCACTGTAGCTATCGGTTTTTTCTTAATAGGTGCTATTTTAAAAACAGCTTTTTTCCCTATGCATTTTTGGATGATGAGAGCTTATAATAACACGGCTTCAGTTATTTTAGTATATTTAGCAGGGACTTCCACTATAATAGGAATATATATAATATATAAATTTACTTATATTATTATAGGCTATGAGACAATTAAAACGGTTATTACAAATTTTATAAAACCTATCGTTTTAGCTACTCTTATTATAGCCCCGTATTTTGCTTACCAAGCAAAAGATTTCAAGAATATTATAATTTATTCATGTTTTACTCAAATAGGTTACGTATTTTTATTATACGTAACCGAAAACGGTATAATAGTTTTACCAAGTTTATTACTTGCGGATAGTATAAATAAAATAGTTCTTTTCTTGATAGATGCTTATAATGAAAGCTATAAAAGAGAGCCTAACAAAGTTTTAATAATAATTGCTATTATTTGCAGCTGTGGCTTACCTATCAGTCCATTATTTTTTATCAAAGTAAATATTCTTGAATTATTATTAACACAAAATCTACTATTAGATTTTATTATAATTTTACTTAGCTCTGTAGGATCGTTATTTTACCATTATAAAATGGTACTATTGTTATTCCCGCGAAAGCGGGAATCCAGTAATTAAAAAATATAAACACAGTAAGTTTTTAAAACTAAAAGCACGATTTATCTCGCTTTTTCTGGATTCTCACTTTTAGCTAGGCATGACATAGAAAGCCATACAGTAATGCTCTAACCATACTATCAAAAAAAGTATAACAGCTTATCATGATTACACAATTTACTACTCCGAGTCTTTTGATTCTATCAACTTTGTTAGTTAGTGCATTAAACTTAACTAGCCCGTATGCTACTCAAAAAGATAGCTTTATACGTAATTTTTTACTTATTACTATCGCTATTTTTTTCTTCGGTAATATTTTAATTATAGACTGGTTGTTTTTAAAAGGTATTAGAGCAGGATTTGAATTTAATATATTCGGTAATTACTCTATAGGATTCCATCTTGAACCTTTAGGGCTTATTTTCTTAAGCTTAATAGGCTTTTTATGGATTTGTGCTTTACTTTACACTCCTAAATATCTTGCTATTAATAATATAGACTATTCTTCTAGATTCTTATTTTTCTTTAACTTAACTATTCTAATCGGTGTTTTAATTGCTTTATCTAGCAACTTATTCACGATGTTTATTTGCTATGAGCTTTTAACTATTTCTACAGCTTTTTTAATAGGACATACTAAAAATAATATAGTACTTAGCGGGTTATATAAATATCTAAAAATTCTGATGATTTCTGCCACAATATTATTTTTACCAGCAGTGATAATTATTTATACTAAAGCCGGTAACGGAGATTTTGCAAGTGGGAGTTTAGTAGAAAATTATTTTTCCAAAAACCAGTCAATTATTTTATTGTTAATGTTTATTTGCGGTATTGCTAAAACTGCAATTTTTCCGGTGCATTCATGGCTTCCTGCTGCAATGGTTGCACATTACCCCGTTAGTAGTTTGCTGCATGCCGTAATAGTGGTTAAAACCGGATTATTTTGTATTTACAAAATCCTATTATATATATTCGGTTTATCGTATTTACAAATGATATTTGCCGAGTTTAACTGGTTAATTTTTATACCGATAGTAAGCATATTTTATAGCTCAATCAAAGCCCTAGACACAGATAATATCAAAAAAATACTCGCCTACTCCACTATGAACCAATTAAGCCTTGCATTGCTTAGTGCTTTCATGTTAACACCTAAGGCACTTGGAGCCGCAATACTCCATTTAGTTTCACATTCTTTTACAAAAATTTGCTTATTTTATAGTATGGGAAGTATTTACAGTTTAAAGAAAGCTGATCAAGTACAGAATTTACATGGTATATCCAAAGAATTTCCTTTAATTTCTTTTATTATATCTATCTCTTCACTATCATTAATTGGTATACCTATCTTTAGCGGATTTATTAGCAAATTCTCAATATTACTTGCTGCAAGCGAACAGAATCAAATCATTGTTATGATTGTCATAATAGCTAGTAGTATATTCTCAAGCCTTTACCTGCTCAAAATATTAAGCTCTATTTATAAACCTTCTTTAGTAGAATCTAGCGTAACACAACCACTCCCCTACTCTATGCAAATTAGTATAATAATGTGCTGCTGTGCCGTAACTCTTTTCTATTTTATTCAAATCTTAATCAGAGAATTTTTAGCTTACATTACATAAACATATTTACATAATCTACACATAATCATATAACATGTATACCGCAGATACTTCAAAAGTTGGAAGTCAAATAAGCAGTGCGCCTGCACAGCATAATAGTACGTGAGCACAGGCAAATCCTAAAATTTGACGTACCAAATCTTGAAGTATCAAATGTATAAATATGGCACAAATTATTAGAGCAACAGAATTTGTACGATCTTTTTCAAATATTATGAATAGAGTTTACTATAAAGGCGAAAGCTTTGACGTTCAAAAAGGTAATCATATCGTAGCAAGGATTACGCCTGCAGAAATCAAGCCTTCTGTAGCAGTAAGAGACTTAGAGGAAGCTTTTAAAAATGGTCCACATCTTGATCCTGAAGATGCTGATCAATTCATGAAAAATCTGAAGAAATAAGACACAATACTAAAAAAGATATTTAAAAATTGGTTAGAAAGATGGGATTAATTATTGATACTGCTATAATCATAGCTTTAGAAAGATGGAAGGTAAGTACTAAGCAATGGTCACATTACGGTCAGGCTTATATTAGCCCTATTGTGTTAACTGAACTATTAATAGGAGTAGATAGAATCAAGAATGAGAATAAACGTATAAAATGTTTAGCTTTTATAGAATACGTAAAAAGTCTGTTTATTATATTACCTTTCGGTATTGAAGAAGTATATACATATGCACGTATTACTTATGCTTTATACACACAACGTATAACTATAGGAACTCATGATATGCTTATTGCAGCAATGGCTATTACAAAAGGTTTCCCGATATTAACTCTAAATGTAAAAGACTTTAAAAGAATCCTGGGACTAGAGGTTTTAACAGTTTCTTTTAACGATTAAAATGTTTATTCAAAATACCAAGTATACATTTCCGCTTACTAATTTTGAGCTTATGTTTGATTTTCACCCACAAAATCAGCTAATAGCTCTAGCATTTCTAATTGTTACTGCTATCTTAAATCTTTATACAATTTCCCAAAATAGAAAATTAGAATGCTTAATAGGTAGTTTATACTGTTTATCCTCTATTATATGCGTATTTGCAGCTGATTTTATTGCCATGATAATCTCGCTTGAATTCATGACGATTTTTGCCTGCATAATTATTTTTTGTGACCAATTAAAGATAAAACCGGCACGTCAATATTTCCTCACTCATTTATTCAGCAGCGGGCTAATCTTAATTGGTATAACTCTTCTAATCCAAACAACAAGTAATACGACTTTTACTTCTTTAACGGAATCAGTAAATAATTTTGAGTTACCAGCAATATTCATACTTGCAGGTTGTTTAATTAATGCCTCGGCTATTTTTGTAAACGGCTGGGTGGTTCATTGCTATCCTATAGCTTCAAGTAGCGGTATTGTATATTTAATTAGTTTTACTACTAAAGTTATTTTAATTATCATGTTAAAATTATTTAGCGGTCTTGAGATATTAAAGTTTTTTGGGATATCAATGATCATTTACGGATTAGTATTTTCTCTAATTGAAAAAAAACTTAAACGATTAATATGTTATCTTACCGTATCACAGCTTGGTTTTATATTAACGGCTATTAGCGTAAACTCTCCAAATATAGCTTATCTTATTACAAGCTTTATATTCATACATATATTATATAACGGGTTATTTGCTTTATATTTCGCTTATATAGAAGATGAGTATGATATTAAAAATTATCAAGATCTTCAAAATACTCAAATTAATTTTATTTTATTAAGTGGATTTGTTATTAGTATATTGATCTATACATCTATATTGCCTATTAGTTCTTCTTATATTAAAGATGAAATAGCTAATATTTTAAACGAGAATAGTGTAATGCTATTTTCCAAGATAGCGACTTGTACCGTATTATTTGGGTTGTTGATGGAGAGTTTTACGTCATTCCTACGAAAGCGGGAATCCAGTAAAAATAAAAGCCTTATAATATT
The DNA here is from genome assembly GCA_030295365.1 of Candidatus Rickettsia kotlanii. Taxonomy (GTDB): domain Bacteria; phylum Pseudomonadota; class Alphaproteobacteria; order Rickettsiales; family Rickettsiaceae; genus Rickettsia; species Rickettsia kotlanii. Next base: position 755,448 of record AP027062.1, on the reverse strand, counting down.
TCTGGATTCCTGCTTTCGTAGGAATGACATAAGAACTATAACCTACCTCTCTTTCTGCATCATAACTTTATGCATATGTTTATTCTACCCTATTCAAATATCACATACTGCTAACTTTAAGCTAGTTATCCTTGCAATCTCACTGTTATTGGCTGTAATATTTAGAAGAATACCACGCATTTCAACAGAAAACATAAACCTTGACCTATACCAATATATTGAAAAATTTATATATTTTAGTATCGATAAATATAAAGAAACGGCAGACAATAAAGAAGATGCAGCAGAATATCTTAATTTTAAGGTTATTTGGGATAATATTTTAAGTAAAATATCTGCTTGGCATAATCAGCAAACTGCTATATTGATTGTATTATTCCTATTAATTATTTTGATTTTAACACTACAATAATTCGATGTCATTGTTGTATAGATACCAAAATCGTCATTGTGAGAAGAAACTGTAAGTTTCGACGCAGCAATCCAGTAAACAATTCTGATTACAGAATTTTTTTATTATTTTACTAGATTGCCGCGTCGCCTACGGCTCCTCGCAATGACGACTTTAGGCATAACAACACAAAAAAATAAAAAACATGAAACCACCAATAACAGACAAACAAAATTACAGCTTTGAAGTTCATGAAGCAACAATAAACGATGATTATCACTGGCTGCGTGATCCTAAGTGGCCGAATGTAGAAGACTCTAAAATTTTAGATTATTTAAAAGCTGAAAATCAATACACCGAAAATTTCTTTGCCGATCTGCAAAATGATAAGGAAAAAATTTTTAAAGAATTAAAAGGACGGGTTAAATTAGACGATGAATCGGTTTATGTTAAGAACAAAAATTATTACTATTACCATAGAGTAGAGGAGAATAAAAATTATCCGATATATTGCAGAAAGCATAATAATATGGATTCAGCGGAAGAAGTAATATTAGATGTCAACCTTCTCGCACCAAATAGCGGTTTTACTGATGTTGCTACAGTTGCAATGTCACCTGATCACAATTTAATGGCTTACAGTGTTAATTTGACAGGTAATGAACAATACAATATCAAAATATACAACCTTAAAGAACAAAAATACTTACCTGATGAATTAGGCAATGTACAGCTAAATCTCGATCGCTTCAGACAAGATGCATTTCAGGAAGAGCCTGTGGAATGTACAAATGTGCTTGAGCATAGGCGAATACCGCAAAATTCGCTTGTATCAAGCGATCGAGATTTAGCTGTAGCTCCTACTATAATTTGGCATGAACACTTAAACGGCTTTTTCTATATTACTATTAATGAGAATCAACGCTGGGATAAGGTAATGTTTCACCTTCTAGGTGAAGAGGTCACTCAGGATAAATTAATATTCGAGGTAAAAAACCCTCTTCATTTTATCAGCTGCGAGAAATCAGCAAATCATGAATATATTTTTATAAATTCAGGCGATCATAATGAAAATGAAATTTACGTAATTTCTATGCAGGATGATAGTTTTACACCTAAATTAGTACGAGCTGCAGAAAACAAAATATTCTATGAAATAGAATATAATGGTGATTATTTTTATATTAAAACTAATTATAAAGCTAAAAATTTCCATATTATAAAACTGCCGGTAAATAATTTTGAAAATACTAATTGGGATGACATTTATATTAAGGAAGAACAAGACAAATATTTAAAAAGCTTTAATGTTACAAATAATTATTTAATCTTAAACTATCGTGACCAAGGTTTACCGCTAATTAAAATAAAGCGATTTAAAGATTTACAAGAAAACACAATTCATTTTCCTGACGAAAGTTTCCAAGCAAGTAGTTTTTCTACAAACTTTGAGGAAGACGATATCAGAATAGATTACTCTTCTCTAGCAAGACCCAATACCACTTATAGCTATGATTTTAATAGCGATAAATTAACGATATTAAAGAGCCACGAAATACCTTCAGGCTTTAATCCGGAGGAGTATAAAGTAGAGAGAATATTTGCAGATAGTGAAGATGTAAAAGTACCTATAACCTTGTTTTATAAAAAATCTTTATTTAAAAAAGACGGTTCAAATCCTTTATATCTAATGGGTTACGGTGCTTATGGCATCGCTATGCCCGTCAATTTTAGAAATGCAGCAGTGACACTTGCCGATCGCGGTTTTATTTACGCAGTTGCCCATATTAGAGGTGGCGATGATCTAGGTCATGATTGGTATGAAGCTGCTAAGTTTTTAACAAAAAAAAGAACATTTGAAGACTTCATAGCCTGTAGTAGAGCTTTAATTAACGAGCAATATACAAGTAACAACAATATAGTAATAATGGGCGGTAGTGCCGGCGGTATGTTAATCGGTTACGTACTCAACGAAAAACCGGAAATCTATAAAGCAGCAATCGCGCATGTACCGTTTGTTGATGTGTTGAGTACCATGCTTGACGAAAGCTTACCGTTAACTCTCTTGGAATATAATGAGTGGGGTAATCCGAAAGAGAAAGAATATTTTGAATATATTAAATCATATTCTCCTTATGATAACGTAAAAGCACAAAACTACCCTGCTCTATTCGTGACTTGCGGTATATCCGACCCACGTGTAGGTTACTGGGAACCTGCTAAATGGGTAGCAAAATTACGAGAACTAAAAATGGACAATAATCCCTTATTATTAAAAACAAATATGGATACGGGACATAAAGGTTCTGCCGGTCGTTTTGATTATCTGAAAGAGATAGCTAACGAATTAGTATTTATTTTTAAGGTGTTTGATGTTGGGGTTTAGTTAGCAGATTTGTTGCTGGAATCCTGTTATGTCATTCCTGCTTTCGCAGGAATGACATACAACACCTCTACTATTGAATACAAAAACAATGCATAAAAATTATCTAGAACAATTACAAAAATTACCGATTACTTTAATTTTACTAATTAGCTTAATTTGCTGTATTGGTTTCATTGTACTTTATTCTGCAGCAAATAGCAATTTGCAACCATGGGCTTACAAACAAATTATAAATTTTTGTATATTCTTGCCTTTAGCTATTATTATTGCATTAACTGATTTACGCATAATATTTAGGTTATCGTATATCTTTTATTTGTGCGTACTCGCTTTACTAGTAGCCGTGGAGCTTTTCGGCTCAACTGCCATGGGCGGTAAAAGATGGATTGATATCGGTATAGTTAAGCTTCAACCTTCCGAACCGATAAAAATTGCCGTTGTACTAATGCTTGCTAGATATTTCCATTCACTAACAATTGATGATCTTACAAAATTTCATAAAGTTATTATACCGATTATAGGAGTTTTAATACCGGCTTTGCTAATAATTAGAGAACCAGATTTAGGTACGGGAATGATTGTTTTAATTGTTTCGGCAATTATATTTTTTGCGGCAGGTTTTAGAATAAAATATTTTATAATACTAGGTCTTGCTGTGCTTATTAGCCTACCTATTGCTTGGAATATGATGTATGATTATCAAAAAAAACGGGTAATGGTTTTTTTAGATCCCGAACATGATCCGCTCGGTGCTAGTTATAATATTATTCAGTCTAAAATCGCTATAGGTTCAGGTAGCCTATTTGGACGCGGTTTAAATCAAGGTAGCCAAAGCCATTTGGATTTTCTGCCCGAACATCAAACTGACTTTATCTTTGCTACCTTCGCTGAAGAGTTCGGCTTTATAGGAGGAATATTTTTACTAATATTATATTTTATACTTATAACTATTTCTTTATTAATTGCCGCAAATTGCCGAGAGATTTTTAGTAAATTAATGGTAATAGGTATTACTTCAATCTTATTTAGTCACGTATTTATTAATATAGCTATGGTTATGGGCTTGCTTCCCGTAGTAGGCGTACCGCTACCGTTTATTTCTTACGGCGGAACAATGATCACATCCATGCTAATCGGCTTTGGACTTGTGATGAATGCTCAGGTACATGGACATACCGCTTTAAACTAGTGCAATTATATTTACAAAATGGATAACATAAATTAATAATAAGTTGCATTATATTTCTGTATTTATCGTATAAAGCGAAATTTCTTGTTGACTTTTATATAAAACGGTATAGATTTCTCTACAATTTAATTTTTTATAAAGAATTTATGCTCGACTATGAGAAAGCCCAAACAAGTTTAAATAGAGAACAAAAACAAGCATGAGGTATTTTGTCTATTGGAACTTTTCTTGAATATTTTAATTTATATGTACATATGGTAGTGCTTCTCAACGAGCTTTGCCTCAAGCTGATCCTCAGACTGCTCTAATCTATGAAGCAGCTGCATTATGTTCAACATATGTATTTAGACTGATAGGAGCATTAATCTTTGGTTGGCTTAGTGATAAATATAGGAAGAAAATCAACTATAATGATAACTACTTTACTTTGCTTATGGCTATAGTGGGAAACCTTCAACTTATGATACAATAGGAATTGTAGCTACATGGGTTATGATAGCATGCCATATAGCACAAAGCATATCCTCGATGGGAAGAGTAATAGGAGCAGATGTATATTTAACTGAATTTATTAAACCACCTGTACAATATCCAACTGTAGCAACTTTAGATAGTTTTTGTATATTAGGTGGTTTTGGAGCATTATGCTTAGCTTCTTTAGTTACTTCATTTGGTTTTAGTTGGCTTATAGCTTGTTTAATCGGTGCTGGAATCACTATAGCAGGAATCATCGGAAGAACTTCACTTAGAGAGACACCGGAGTTTATGGATGCTAAACGATATTTAAGAAAAACTTTATAACAAGCTAATATTGATCCTAAGAAGATAAAAGTAATATTAAAACTATTATAGCGTTTTTTTATTAGATTGTACAGGTCCTGTAGCATTTTATGTATCATATATTTATTGTGCTAATATATTAAAAAATACTTTTAATTATAGCCCTGCAGAAATTATTTATCAGAATTTATTTGTAGCACAGTTTAATTAATTGTTGTTTTATTTCATGTGCCTCTACATACATAGCAATTTTTACAAAACTAATTAAACTTTCCTCATTTTTTCAGGTGATTTAACACCTAAAGTTTGTAAATTATGCATTCTGTCAAAGAACTTTATTAATACTGTATAATGTCTTTTTTTGTCTAACTAGCAAATTCAGACTTTCCTCACTACTGATTTTTCCGTAAGGTTTTATTCTAGTTAAACCTTCTACGTGCTTTGCTACTTCCGGTCCAAAAATTGTAGTTATTACTTCTTCAGTCGTTCTGTATCTTCAATAGTATCATGCAGTAAAGCAACTTGCAGCATAATAGCATTATAAAGCTTGGGAGCTTCTTGGGCGACAAACTCTGCGAGCATAATCGCTACTTCAACCGGGTGAGAATAATAAGGATCGCCTGATTGACGTATTTGTAAGCCGCGATACTTGCGAGCGTAAGATTTTTTCAGTCTAAAATAAGCGAACCAATGATACCATTCATCTACTGTTATTTGCTCTACTTCTGCAACTGTCTTATAAAAACTTCAGTAAGAGTAAACTGGGTCCTGCTATTCTGATTATGATTTCATGTATCATCATACATATACCCATTAACCATAGCTGTTAATGATCATTAGGAGAATATTTATGCCCCAATTACTTGACCTTATAACCCCTGGTAATATCTTATATGAAGAATTTATAAAGCCTTTGAAATAAAGTCAAAACCAGCTAGCTTGTGATATTGATGTACCACCTAGCCGTATTCACGCTATAGTGGCATGACAAACGAACTCTTACGACTGATATGGCACTGAGATTAGATAAATATTTTCACACTTCAGCCTAGTATCGTATTCGCACTATGGAAGTAGCAAGAAAAGCTAGTTGATTATTTCCTAGCAACGGCAAAAGATTTAGGATGTCTTATGGCAATATCGATATCCTGCATCTTATACTGTCGCTTGTACCAAATGCATAAGGGTTAACTAACACGCCTCATTGCCTGACATAAAATATTAAATAATACTTTTTATCATGGAGTAATACATTATAAAAAAGGCAACAAATACTACCCTCATATTTACAAGCCTATTGTTACTAAAGAATTATAGAACAAATAGAAAAAGTTTTTGCATCAATGTATATTGAACCTGATTTATTGAGCAAAATAATTAAAAGTGTTAAAGAATCGGCAAAATATGAAAAAGATTATTATAACACAAGAATAACAGAATTAAATAAAGAACTTATCAGTATAAAAAACAGCCTTGATAAGCTTAGAAGTAAACTTTTAGAAGGTATATTTACAAATGCAGAATACGAAGAAGATAAATATAAACTAACAACACGTCGTGATAAAGTAATGTTAGAGATAGCAGAGCATAATAATAAAGCTGATGATTGTTTTACGGAAAAATGACAAATGTACTAAATGCAATTGCTAACGCCATTAATATTTTGTTTTGTCGAATGCTGAGGGAAAAAGACGCCTAATAAAAACTGTGTTTTCGACAATTAAATTAACAGGCAAAAAGCTTGATTTTATGCTGCATTCGCTGTTTGATTCATGCGTAAATTTGTCAAAAATCAAGGCATGGCTCCTCGGGCCGGATTCGAACCAGCGACCGAACGGTTAACAGCCGTTTGCTCTACCACTAAGCTACCGAGGAACATTAGAAGCATCTAGAAGATTCAGATACTTCCTTATAACAAATCTTTATTATAACGTCTAGCGTTTTCTTTATATAAAATAAAAAAGTTTTATTCATTACCTATTTTTAAAGCTGCAATAAACGCAGATTGCGGAATTTCGATATTACCGTACTGTCTCATTCTCTTTTTACCTGCTTTTTGTTTCTCAAGTAATTTACGTTTACGACTTATATCACCACCGTAACATTTAGATAAAACATCTTTACGTAGGGCTTTAATAGTCTCACGAGCGATAATACGACTACCTATACTTGCTTGAATTGCTATATCAATCTGCTGTCTCGGTATTAAATCCTTTAACCTTACGCATAATGCCCTTCCCCTTTGCTCGGCACGTGAGCGGTGTACGATTGTGGATAGTGCATCAACCGCCTCTGCGTTAACCAAAATCCCCAGCTTAACAAGTTCGGCAGGTTCATAAACATCCATTTGCCATTCAAAACTTGCATAACCTTTAGAACAGCTTTTTAAACGATCGTAGAAATCGTAAACTATCTCATTTAGCGGTAATTTATAAATTATTTTAGCCCTATTTGCTATATAGCTATGATCAAGCTGCACCCCTCTCTTTTCTGTACAAAGCGATAGTACCGCACCTAAAAACTCATCAGGTACCATTATAGTTGCCTTAATCCAAGGCTCTTCCATTGATTCGATTTTTTGTAAATCAGGCAAATCTGCCGGGTTATGTATCTCTAAGTTCTCACCGTCCCGCATATGAATTTTATACACCACGCTTGGAGCGGTAGTGATTAAATCTAAATCGAATTCCCTACTTAAACGTTCTTGGATTATCTCTAAATGTAACAACCCTAAAAAGCCGCATCTAAAACCTACTCCGAGTGCCGAAGAGCTTTCCACTTCATACTCAAAACTAGCATCATTAAGGCGTAATTTAGCTAGTGAATCCTTTAGATGCTCAAATTCCGAGCTATCCGTTGGATAAAGACCACAAAACACTACGGGTAAGTTTGGTTTAAAACCCGGTAGAGCTTGCTCACAAGGCTTTTTTTCATCAATGATAGTATCCCCAACTTTACAATCCGCTACTTGCTTTATAGCCGCAGTAAAGAAGCCGATTTCGCCTGCATTCAGAACATCTGAAACATGTTTTTTCGGAGTAAAATAGCCAACATTCTCAACGGTATAAACCGAGTTAGTAGCTATCATTTTAATACGCATATTCTTACGTAAGTAGCCATCAATAACACGTACTAAAATAACCACGCCAAGATATGGGTCATACCAACTATCAACAAGCAAAGCTTTCAAAATATCAGAACTACTTTCTTTTGGCGGAGGTAATTTATTGACTATAGCCTCTAAAACTAAATCAATTCCTATACCGCTTTTAGCAGAGATTAGCACAGCCTCACTTGCATCGATTCCGATTATATCTTCTATTTGCTGCTTAACCTGTTCAGGTTCTGATGCCGGTAGGTCAAGTTTGTTAAGCACCAGTACAATCTCATGATCATTCTCGATTGCTTGGTAAACATTGGCAAGCGTTTGTGCTTCTACTCCTTGTGTACTATCAACTACCAATAACGAGCCTTCACAAGCAGCAAGTGACCTACTAACTTCATAAGCAAAATCGACATGCCCAGGAGTGTCCATTAGATTCAAATAGTAGGTGTTACCGTCTTTAGCTTTATATACAAGCCGCACGGTTTGTGCCTTAATAGTTATACCTCTCTCTTGTTCAATATCCATCGAATCTAACACTTGCTGGCTCATTTCCCTAGCCTGCAAGCCGCCGCAATGTTCAATTAACCTATCGGCTAATGTAGATTTACCGTGATCAATATGGGCGATTATTGAGAAGTTCCTTATATATTTTTGATGATTCATAATTATTGTGATATAATTTGCATTTGTTTATTGTCTGAGATCCTGCGATCAAGTCGCGGGATAACACTAAACCATGGTAATATATAACAAAATCGAAATTTATAACAGGGAAAAATAATGCGAGCTGAAATAGAAAATTATGTAAAAAAAATTGAGCAGTCTTTAGCACTACTTTGGAGGTCACTTTGACGTTGAAGCATCAACTGAAAGACTGAACGCGTTAGAAGAGTTAACAGCCGATCCTAGTTTATGGAATGATCAGGCTAATGCTCAAAAATTACTGCGAGAAAAAAGTAATCTAGAAGAAAAACTAAATGTTTTTAATAAACTCAAATCCAATTTAAAAGATGCTTTAGAACTTGAAGAAATGGCTGAAGCCGAAAACGATTTAGAAACACTTTCACAAATTGAACAGGACTTAAAAAATTTAAGCATTATTGCTGCCAAATTTGAAACGGAATGTTTGTTTTCAGGTGAAGCAGACGGTAATAATTGCTTTTTAGAGATTAATGCTGGAGCCGGGGGAACTGAAAGCTATGACTGGGCGTCTATTATGATGCGTATGTATTTGCGTTTTGCCGAAAGACTCGGCTTTAAAACCGAAATAATCAATATGATTAACGGCGAAGAGGCAGGCATTAAATCATGCACGATTAGGATAATAGGAAAGCGTGCTTACGGCTGGTTTAAGACCGAAGCTGGCGTTCACAGATTAGTGCGTATTTCTCCGTTTAATGCAGCAGGTAAAAGAATGACTAGCTTTGCAAGTAGCTGGGTATATCCCGAAATTGATGATAATATAGCAATTACTATTGAGGATAAAAATTTAAGAATCGATACTTTTAGAGCATCGGGAGCCGGCGGGCAGCACGTTAATACTACCGATTCAGCTGTACGTATTACTCATATACCGACTGGTACGGTAACACAATGCCAAAGCGATAGATCGCAGCATAAAAATAAAGCTCAAGCTATGAAAATGCTTCAAGCCAAACTCTATGAGCTTGAAATGCAAAAACGTACCGATAGCGTTAACGAGCAGAATGCCACTAAAACCGATAATAGCTGGGGACATCAAATTAGATCATATGTTTTGCAACCTTATCAAATGGTAAAAGATTTACGTACCGATTATGAAACTTCCGATACTAAAGGAGTGCTTGACGGTGACCTTGAAGAATTTGTTTCCGCAAACCTTGTTATGAATACTCGTGGTAAGAAGTAGTGAAAATCAATAAGCAATACTTTAAGTAATGAATCATATACTGATTTAATTAAAAATTTAAAACAAGAAATTAGCAAAGCTCGTACTAGAGCCCATTTAGCAGTAAATAAAGAATTAATAGTTCTGTATTGGATACAGGAAAATTAATTTTAGAATGTCAGAATAAAGAAAAATAGGAATCAAAAATTATTCAAAATATTTCTGATGATTTGCGTAAAGAATTTCTTGAAATGAAAGGATTATCATATCAAAACCTTTCTTATATGCATCAGTTTTTTGCAGAACATAATGATGACCAAATTCTCCAACAGGCAGTTGGAGAAATTCCATGGGGTCATAATATTATTATTTTTTTAAAACTAAAAAATATAAACCAAAGAATTTGGCATGCACAACAAACCATCAAAAATGGTTGGTCCAGAAATGTATTATCTTTGCAAATTAAAAGTAATTTACATGAAGGGTCAGCGAAAGGTATAAATAACTTTTGCAAGGTCGATTATAAAAGACCTGTATAACTTAGAATTTTTAGATATTCAAGGTAAAATAATAGAACGAGATTTAGAAAATAAATTGATAGATAATATTAAAAACTTTTTATTAGAGTTAGGACAAGGTTTTGCATTTGTTGGCAATCAGTATCATATAGAACTTGAGGGAGAAGATTATTATTTGGATTTAGTTTTTTATCACATAAAACTCAAATGCTATGTTGTTATTGCATTAAAAATCGGCAAGTTTAAGCCGGGATATGCCGTAAACTAAATTTTTATCTTAATTTAATGGATCGCACAATTAAAGATAATTCGGATAATCCTACAATTGGGTTAATTTTGTGCAAAGAAAAACAAGGTATTACTAGAATACGCTATAGAAGGCATCCAAAATCAATAGGAGTATCACAATTTAAGCTTATAACAACATTACCTAAAAAGCTTGAACAATGCCTGCCCACCTCTCAAGATCTAGCAAAGCTAAAAAGCGGATAAATGATTAAAAGTTATTTTTCTTGATATCATAGTCAAGCTTTGGTATGGCCTTTTCATATTTCAACCTTATTATTTTTATCGCAACATAAAAAACTAGAAAAGATTTCAGAGTTATCAAAAATTTACTCAAGATAAACATTTTGAGCAGGTAATAACCGATCTAAATAATCTAGAGTTTGATCCTGCTAATGAAAAAATCCGCAAGACATTCTTATACCAAAGTACCTATCAATTCCGATACTCAAAATATAGGGGCTGCAAATAAAGAGGACGGATATAATATGATGAGGCTTGGCATAGAGATTGCAACAGAAGTAGCAGCTAAAAAACTTGATAAGCAAATATCTAGCCTAACATATGAAGAATTGAAAAAATACGGACTGATGATTTTGTTTAACGGCAAGCGTATGATAATAAATTACTACAAGAAGCGCTTGATAAAAATATTATTACCGATTATCCAAAAGAAAATTACGCTGCCGGAATACCAAACCAATACCGACGAACAATTTAAAACTCTATATAAAGAGCATGAAAACGGTAACATTGACTTAAGTAACGCTGAAATTGCTATTATTACTCATGCTTATCATTTCCCTCGTGTTAATCGATATTTTGATAACAAACCGAATTTTGACTTCTTCTTTATTCATAACACTAAACCTATAATTTTCTTAGTCGATTGAAAATTTGAAACCATAGGAGTAGATAATAAACTAAAGCAGGAGCTAATAAAATTACCTAACTATATAGAGAAAGGTTTTATTTCAGAAAAATTAAATGCTAATATTTAGCAATGCTTGATTAATCAATTACTATCTCTCTTGCTTCTTGTTCTTTAATCTCAATACGAGGTAGAATAATAGTAAGTATCCCATTCTTAAGGCTTGAAGAGATATTTGCCTGATCTACATCTTCATATAATGATATTACATAATTAAAATTTTTATTCATATAATTATCTGAATCATCAGCTTTATTTTTTTCTTCTATATTCCCTGTAATAAATAACTTATTACTGTTCACTTTAACCTTAATTTGACTTTTATCAAAGCCAGGTACTTCCATAACAATAATATACTTCTTATCTTTAGTAATAAAATTGCTTTTTATGCTATTAGATTCATAAAGCAGCAATCTATTTTTAAATAAATTATCAATATTTGTAATTTGATTATCTATTAAATCTGCTACCTGACGCAGTGGCGTTGCATTACCGGAATCATAATTCTTATTAGCTATTGCAATATTACTAGATAAAATTATAGCTGCTATAGACGGAATATATAACCTTACGCTCTTTAACATAAAAACCACCATTAATTTTGTTAGTTACATATTAAATATATAAAATTATCTATTTAAAATTCAAGTCTTATATTTCCATAATTTGCTGAAAATACACTGCCCCAAATAAAAACTAATAATCTCCGCAAAAATAGTTTAATCTTTTATGCTCCATAATATATCTAGATATTCAACTAGCAGAGCAGAACTTTTTAACGATTTATATTGAACATATTTAACTTCTCCATACATTGCAAAAAAGCTATAGGCAAGCACAGGTCTTGCCGAGCCATTTTAAAGCATCAACCCAACTAATATCTGATTTATAAGTGGAGTAAAGAGAATATTGCTCTGCCATTTCTTGTGATATGGTAAGCTCTGTAAAAGTTTTAGACTAATTAAGTTTGTTATTAGCAATTTGACGGTCTAAAATATTTATCTCGTGTTTTTTATCGTTAATATCTTTATATATTTTCAAAATTTCAGGAATTATTGAACTAATAAATCCTGTTATCGCCGCAAGTAAAGTAATTATAAATAGCTACTTATATAAATTTTAGGATAAGTATAGCAAAGATAAGTCATTATACCAAGAAAGAGGCCAAAAAGGGTAGCATAGACTGATTATTTATGTCATTTCTACGAAAGGCAGGAATCCAGTTTTTAATCTAATTATATACTAAATTTTTATATAGTTTGCTATGTTTTTATCATTTTTTACCGGATTCTTGCTTTTGTAGAAATGACATCGAACATGTTTAATGATCCATGCAACAACGCCAATAATAGGAAACTGATCCACTCAACAATTACTTTAAATTAGACCAAATGCGGTTTTTTGCAATATAGAAAAAGATAGTAAATACTGCTAAAAACATCATAACTTTAAGACCCATAGATTTACGATGTTCCATTTCCGGCTCAGCTGCCCATTGTAGAAATACCACAACATCTTGCGACATATGCTCTACACTTGCGTTAGTACCGTCCATATAGGTTACCTGCCCGTCTGTAAGCGGCGGCGGCATTGCTATTTGCTTGCCAGGGAAATAGGGATTATAATAAGTCCCCTGCATCAGCTTAAAATCTGCCGGCGATTCGGTATAGCCGGTAAGTAGCGAATATATATAATTAGCTCCGTCATGACGTGCTTTTATTATCAACGATAAATCAGGAGGATGAGCACCGTTATTAGCTGCTCTTGCTGCTTGCTCATTAGGGTAAGGAGGTACAAAACGATCAGAGGGAAGAGCGGGGCGGTCAAATATCTCACCTTCATCATTAGGGCCGTCTTTTATCGTATAGCCTTTGGCAATCTCTTTTATCTCATCATCCGAAAAGCCGATATCTTTAAGATTACGGTAATATAAATTGTTTAAACCATGGCAGACACTACAAACTTCTTTATAGACCTGAAAACCTCTTTGTGCTGCTTCACGATTAACTGTACCAAATACGCCGTCAAACGACCATTTCATCTTTTTTGGATGTAATACTTCTTCATTGGCTAAACTGAAGCACGAAGTTAGTAGTATGATGATAGGGATAAGTAGTTTAGTTTTCATAATTTTTTTGAGTCGTCATTGCAAGGGGAAATTGAAAATGTTGACGAAGCAATCTCAGGAGTTTATATATTATTTTATAAGATTGTCGTGTTGAGATTTTGTCTTTCCTTGCAATAATGATGTTTTTATTACAGAATAATTTCATTATACAAATCATCCCAATTTATATTTGTTTTTCTCTATTTATTGCTGAATTCATAGTTGATGAATCTCATAAAATACTAAAATTTTGCAATTATACTTTTTACTAAACTTCTTAACTGTATCATTTTTATGTTGATATATTCTTTTTATTAAATATAAAAGTAACACCAGTATAGAGTATATACCATTTTTCTTGTTAGTTACTATATATACTATTGGTTACTGCATAAATTTGTATAATACAAAAAACTTTATTGCGAGTAGCCATAGGCTGCACAGCAATCTCATGAAATAATAACAAACTCCTGAGATTGCTTCGTCAATTGCTATGCAATTTCCTTGCAATGACATCTCTTCACAATGACTCAACTCTTACAACTCCTCCGGCAATGGCAGCGGTTTTTCATATTTACCTATCAGCGGCAGAGCTACTAAGACATGAAAAAAGTAATAACAAGCAGCAAAACGGCTAATGATAATATACGGCTCTTCTGCCGGCTGCCCGCCTAAATAACCAAGCAATAAACAATCTACCATAAATATCCAAAAAGCAATTCGGTATATCGGTCTATAATTGCTACTTCTAACTTTTGAAGTATCAAGCCAAGGTAGTAAGAATAACACAAATATACTTCCAAACATTAATAGCACCCCACCAAGCTTAGACGGCACGGCTCTAAGTATTGCATAAAACGGCAGAAAATACCATTCAGGGACAATGTGGGCAGGCGTAACTAGCGGATTTGCCGGAATGTAATTATCGGGATGTCCTAAATAATTAGGTTCGTAAAAAATAAAATAGGCAAATATTATGAAATAAACCCCGAAACCGACAAAATCCTTTACGGTATAATAAGGGTGGAACGGAATAGTATCTTTGGGGCTTTTAACATCTATACCTTTTGGGTTATTTGAACCATGCTGATGCAATGCCACTAAATGCAGCATCACTAAAGCAACAATAATAAACGGCAATAAATAATGCAGTGAGAAGAACCTATTTAATGTCGGGTTATCAACAGAAAAACCACCCCATAACCACGTAACTATGAATTCCCCTATTAACGGAATAGCGGAAAATAAATTAGTAATAACCGTTGCTCCCCAGTAGCTCATCTGCCCCCAAGGAAGCACGTAACCCATGAAAGCAGTAGCCATCATGGTTAGAAAAATGATGATACCGATATGCCAAAGCAGTTCTCTAGGTGTTTTATAAGAGCCGTAATACAAACCTCTCGCTATGTGTAAGTATACGGCGGCAAAAAACATCGATGCACCTACCGCATGAGTGTAACGCAGTAACCAACCGTAATTCACGTTACGCATGATTCGCTCAACACTATCGAAAGCATGATCGACATGCGGAGTATAGTGCATAGCAAGTATGACGCCGGTGATTATCTGAATCACTAACGCAATACCGGCAATAGAGCCTAAATTCCACAAATAGCTAAGATTTTTCGGAGTTTGATAATGACTAAAATGCTTTAGGAACGCAAAAATAGGAAGACGATAATCTATCCATTCTATAATAGCATTAGGCTTTTTAGGGGTAATATCTTTATTCATAAATAAAATTACCCGATTCTAATTTTTTTGTCGCTAATAAAAGTATAAGGCGGCACAACTAAATTTAAAGGAGCAGGACCTCTTCTAACTCTACCTGAAGAATCATATTGTGAACCATGGCACGGACAGAACCATCCATCATATTCACCTTGATTAGCAAGCGGTACACAACCTAAATGCGTGCAGATCCCGATCATCACCAGCCAATTATCATGCCCTGCTTTCACACGTGTTTCATCTGCTTCAGGATCAATCAGCTCTGACATTTTAACGGCTCTTGCTGCAGCTATTTTGTCAGGCGTACGGTTAGTGATAAAAACTGGTCTACCTTGCCATTTAACCGTCACTGTTTGATCTACCGCAATATCTGATAAATCAACCTCAATTGATGATAAAGCTAGCACGTCCGCAGAAGGGTTTAAAGAATCAACTAGAGGCCAAAGAGTACATGCTGCCCCAATTGCTGCAACACTACTAGCCGTTAGAACCATAAAATCACGACGTGTTGTTTGTTTGTTTTTATTATCTTCAGTATCCAACATATAATATTAAAGTGACATAAATTAACGATTATTATTACTACTGCTTGGGGTATTATTAAGATTATTTGGATTTTCTAGTTCTTCATAAGGATTTATTATAGGACGTTCAGCGTCTACAGCACTATCTGCTTGTTTTGGCATCAGCTTATTTATTTCATCTTCTAACACTTTTGCTCCTGTCCCTTTTTCATGCTTATATTCGCCAGGATCACTTAAGCAATTCCAAAAACTAACTAAATGATTCCAATTAGGACCGAGTTTTGTAGTACAATTTTGAGCAACTGCTTTAGTTGTATCTAATATCTCGACTGTAGTTTCAGTAAAATAATCTATAAACCCAATTTTTTTTAAGCCCAATACTGTATAATATAAAGTAATTAAGGAAGCAACTGCTACAATCAAATACCATTTAGTGATAATAGACCACAGAAAAAATCCCATAGGATTTGCTGCAATTAACCTTCGTAAAGCATACCACATATATTTTTCTCAAAAAAACTTATTAATAATATTCATCTTATTTTATATCACTACATTAGTAAAAATAAAGCAAAATCACGTAATATTATAAATATTTTTAATTAAACAGGAACTCAAGAAGAATGAAATCGGTAAAAATACTAAATTAATTCCTATCATAATAAAAATTAATTGTAAGTTATTATCTTGTAATATTAAACCTGTCATTATAATATTTGGAATTAATAACGGCATGATAAATGTACCAACAAAATTAGCATTTTTCTTAAAATAACATTGCACGCTACCGGATAACACTACTAAACTACTTGATAACACTAGTATCATCCATACACTAATAAAGAAAAATATTATCTCAAACAAAGTTTGATCAAAAAAAACATAAATAATAGGTAAAACAAAAACCAGCCCTATCGTACTGCTGATCAATATAGCAAAAAATTTAGCCAATATAATTTTTTCATGACTAATAATTGATAATAATAACTCTAAACTTCCATCTTCCAAATCAGATTTAAATATAACCGAAGAAAAACCGATTAATGAAATTAATAAACAAATTACCGAAAAAATTAAACCGAATTTGTTAATATCCCTTTCACTGTTAATTAAAACAGTACTAATTATGCAAAATAAAAAAAATATAACTAGATATTTAATTATATTATTAATGCGATTTTGCACTATCAATTCACGCTTAATTAGTACAAATAGACTATTCATAATTATTAAATACGTTGTAAATTAAGTACATAATAGCTGCAACAGTTAAACCTATACCAATTTCAACAATAACTATCGCAATATGCTGAGCAAGTAGCTTATCATTGATAAAATTTGTTAGTGAATAATAATTTAAATAATTATCGTTAAAAAAGAGTGATATTATTCCTACAATTGCATATATTGCTACACCTAAAACCGCAATACAAACTAGCATGTTAGGAGGAAAATATCGGTTTAATTTTCGATTACCGTAAACTAAATCATAAGCAATAAGGCTAGATGCAAATATAACACCTGCTTGAAACCCACCACCCGGTGAAGACTCACCGTTAAGCTGAATATATATACTATATAAAATTATATAAGGTATTATAAAACTAGTAATATATTTTATGATTGGATTTGTCATCCCATGGCTTGACCACGGGATCTTGTATCGCCTGCTGTATCCTGAGATACCGCGATCAAGTCGCGGTATGATATCATCAGACTTTCTTGAAAAAATCAATAGCACGGCAATTCCTGCAATTAAAATTACGCTAGTTTCACCTAAAGTATCATATCCACGATAACTTGCAAGAATAGCCGCAACAAAAGAAGGTACACCTATATCTCTAGAGGTATTTTCGATATAATATTTACTTGAATGCATATGAATAGGAGCATTATCATCACCGTAATTCGGTAATTCGAGCCCTATATAAGCAAGAGTTACTACAAACAATAAACATATTAAACTTGCTGGAATAATATTAGTTCTCTCAATATTCTTTAAATCCGAAGGTAATTTACGCAACAAATTCAAATATACGCATGTTGATAAGCAAGCTCCAAGTGCTGCCTCGGTCATTGCGACATCAGGAGCATCCATAATAAGATAGGATACACCAATTAATAAGCTAAATATAGAAGTAGCAATCACTGCATTTAGTAAATCTTTAGCAAAAATTATTTTTATCGAGATTAAGATCAATAAAAAAGCAATTAAGTTAAGTAGGTAATTGCTGAGATCAAAATTTAAAGCTGTCTTTGTCATATGGTTATTAAAAATTAACGTCATTGCGAGGAGAAACGTAATTTCGACGTAGCAATCTTATTAAGCATCCTGAGATTTCTTCGTCAATTACTTCGTAATTTTCCTCGCAATGACGGTACTATCAGCTCTAATTTTCATAAATAAAGATGCTTTACCAAGTGCATGAGTTGCTACCGGATTTAGTATAAAAATCAATAAAGCCGCTAAAATTAATTTAACAGAGTTCACAATATCTGCTTCAATGCACACAAAACCTATTAAGCAAATAGGCACACCGAAACTCTCAATAACACTCGCTGCATGTAATTTAGTATAAAAATCAGGAAATCTAAAAAAACCGATTATGCCTGAAAATATAGCAAATAATCCAATAATTACTAATAAAATTCCTACATAGTATAGTGTCATTGTGTTTATCCTTTTTTCGTCATTACGAGGAGATTATGAAATACTTGACGAAGCAATCTCATGCAAAAGTCCTGAGATTGCCGCATGAACTAAAGTTCACTCGCAATGACGTTTTTACTCACCTTGAGCCAAGCTATAACCTGCAACCCCGTCAAATTCAAATAGATTCTCTACTTTGATAAAATCGATATTCGCTGTGCTTAAAGCTTCAAGCAATCTTGTTATATCTAAATGCTTTATTTCTGTGCCGTCTTTATTCATAAAACGACAACACCAATGATCGGAAACAGTTTCAAACCTTGTATCACGAGGCCACAGCTTTAATCCTTTTGACGAGATTGTTTTTAACTCAAAATTACCAAGATCAAGTTTATTAATTTTATTTGCTATATCGTGAGCGGAAGATACATTCATATTCACAAATATATCCGTACCGACCAATTTCTTAACTTCTTTAGTATCAATTTTATAATCTATATTGCTTTCTTGCTTCTCAGCAATTAAGGGATAATCTGCTTTAGGTAGCTTTGTCGGTAACTGTCCTAATCTTTTCGCTACTTCTTTGACAAATTCTTTTGTACCAACTTTTTTACTAGAACTCTGCTCGTTATATATATCGGCTGTATGAACGCCATCCTCTATAGTTTTTTTCCAAGCATTTTCGATTAATGTAGCGATATCACCCTGCCCTATATGTACTAGCATCATTATTGCAGCATTTAAAAGCCCTGACGGATTTGCGATATCTTTACCGGCAATATCGGGAGCACTTCCATGTACCGCTTCAAACATCGCATAATGCTGCCCAATATTTGCAGAACCTGCAAGGCCTACCGAGCCTGACATTTCAGCAGCTACGTCAGATATGATATCACCGTATAAATTAGAAGTTACGATAACGTCAAATATTTCCGGTTTGGTAGCAAGCCTTGCCGTCCCGATATCGATAATATAATGTGCGTTATTAATTTGCGGGTATTCTTTTGCAATCTCATTAAATACTTTATGTAAAACTCCATCAGAAAATTTCATAATATTATCTTTGCTTAAACACGTGACTTTTTTACGGTTATTTTTTACTGCATATTCAAAAGCATATCTAATAATCTTCTCACATCCTGTATGACTTATCAACTTCATTGACTCATACATATTATGCGTTTGGCGGTATTCTATACCTGCGTATAAATCTTCCTCATTCTCACGTATAATAGTTAGGTTCAAATTTGGATGTAATGTTCTAGCAAAAGGATGAAACGAAACGGAAGGACGAATATTAGCAAAAAGCTGTAATGTTTTACGAATCGTGACATTTAAACTTTTATATCCTCCACCTTGCGGAGTAGTAATCGGGGCTTTAAGTATAATACCAGTGCGTTGTATTGATTCCCAGCTTTCCTCACTTATGCCTGAAGTATAATGCTTCTTGTAAAGCTTTTCACCTACTTCAATGGTTTCTAAACGAATACGAGCATCAGCTTTACGTAATATATAAAGCACTGCCTCCATTATTTCAGGACCTATACCGTCCCCGTATGCAATTGTAATCGGTGTAAATTCTGCCATATTAAATACTCTATTGTTTATATCATTCCCGCGTAGGCGGGAATCCAGTAAAACCTATAAAAACTAGTTTTTATAGATTTATTTTATCAGATATGTAACTTCTATATCAATATTGAAGTTATTTTTCTTGACTACCGCCTACGCGGGAATGACACACAAAAATCCATACAACACTATCAATAGTTTATTGTTACATCTTTTAATCTCTCATTCAACAGAAAAGTCACTTCAGAGGTTATATTCAAATTATTTTTGGCATATAAGACTTGAGCACTTGGAATTACCAAATTAAGGTTATATTTCTCGGCAAGTTCACTAATTATTGTAATAGTTGTTTCATGGACTCTACTCATAGCCTCAGCATGGGCTTGTTCAAGCTTTGTTTTCTTAATCTGAATTTCTTTTCTAACGTGGCTAACTTTTGCATTAAATTCGTTTACTTTATGCTCAAATTCGGTTTCACTTAAATGAGAACGCTCATTTAGCAACTGCTCTTCTAGCGGTTTAAATTCTGCTTCTTTTGCAGCAATATCCTCTTGAATTTTATAATTAAGCTTTTCGATTTTATTACGCAAATCTCTTATAGCGATCGAACCTTCCAATATAGATTGTACATCAACAACAGCTACTCTAACTTTAAAATTATCTTCTTTAATTGGCACATTTTGTGCCTCCGTAATCGTTGAGAAATTTATTATGAATATGCATAAACATAATATTCGGTATATCATCTTTGATCCCTTTTAGGTTAAACGGTGTCGGCTAGGATTGTCATCCGTGACTTGAACACGGGATCTTGTGCCACAGGCAGTACCCTGAGAGCCCGCGATCAAGTTGCGGGAATAACACTGGAACAACGCCCTTATTAATCTAAGAATAAATAACATCAAACAATTTGTCTATAATTAAAAACTTAACCTTTACCTAACATTGGCACATTCCCGCCTCCCCTTCCCATGCATGGGGTATATTCGCCATCCAAATAATAATCACTAGAAATAGGTTCAAACGAAATAGCGTTTATTGCTTCAGGACTTAAATAGGTACTCTTTTCATCACTAAGCAAAGGCTCAGTAGTCGGTTCTTCTAGCTCAACATAAATTTCATGCTGTTCATTAAATTCATATAAAAAATTAAAAGCTTCATGAATATGCTCTGTTCCTTTGTTCTTAACCAAAACTACTGTAATACCATAGTCTTTTGCAGCATTGACATGTTTAATATCATCATCCATGAAAAATATGTTTTTTTATTAGTTATTTCGGTATTATTAATTATTGCTCTTATATATTCTTTATTTAGTACAATTTCTTCAAAATTATTAGAAGGTAAAGCTGATTTTATATAAATTTTTGCTGCATCTTCCTTTCCTAGTAACCTTTCTAATGCATATTTTACAGCATGAGGATAATCATTAAATAATGCTATAGCTGTTTTATGACCGGATAATATAATATTCTTAAAAAGGCGTGCTATTTGCTCTTCATTTTTCCAATCTAAATTTTCATTATCTAGGAATTTCTCCATCAGCGCTATAGAAAATTTTTGCTCAAGCCTAACTTTTTCTTGCTCTCGTTCTTCATAGGAGCTAAAAAAGCAATTTTGTATATTCACGTACTATTAAACCTCCTAACCTCTCTCCGATATAATTATGTGAATGTCCCACTCAAGTATTGTCACAGTCAAATATAAATAAAGCTGTATTATCGTTCATTAATTTCTCTTATTTTAAAGTTAATTCTTAGTAATTTTTATTCTGCAGTTAAATCAATTTCTTTTTCAAGAACTTATATTCCAATTTTTGGTATTTTAGTGTATAGTACGAAAAGCTATTGTAAACTTGTGAGAATTTTTAAAGATGACATCTATTCGTAATATAGCAATTATTGCCCACGTTGATCATGGAAAAACTACACTTGTTGATAACATGCTTAAACAAAGCGGAACATTTAGAGCTAACCAAGCAGTTGCTGAGCGTGCTATGGACTCTAACGATCTTGAGCGTGAGCGTGGAATCACGATACTTGCCAAATGCACTGCTCTTATGTGGAACGATATCCGTATCAATATAGTTGATACGCCAGGACACGCCGATTTTGGTGGTGAAGTAGAACGCATCCTTAGCATGGTTGACGGTGTAGTGCTACTTGTCGATGCATCGGAAGGACCAATGCCACAAACAAAATTCGTACTTTCTAAAGCGTTAAATCTTGGCTTAAAACCTATTGTCGTTATTAATAAAATCGATAGAGATGACCAAAGAATTAAAGAAGTTATCGATGAAGTATTTGAGCTATTTGTGGCACTTGAAGCAAACAACAGTCAGCTTGACTTCCCTATAGTTTATGCATCAGGTAAAGCAGGTAGAGCATCTTTAACCTTTGATGATAAAATTAATCCTCTAGACAATTTAGCAGATGATTTAGCACCGCTTTTCGATCTTATAGTACAGCATGTACCAAAACCCTTAGCCGATGACAAAGCACCGTTTTCTATGCTTGTTACTACTAGAGAATATAATTCTTTCTTCGGTAGGGTTTTAACAGGTCGTGTACAAAGCGGCACTGTTAAAATTAACCAAAACGTAAAAGTATTAAATCGTGAGAATAAAGTACTTGAAACCGGACGTATTACTAAAATATTCGCCTTTAGAGGCTTAGAGCGAATCGCTATAAATGATGCTACAGCCGGCGATATTATTGCCGTAGCAGGCGTTGAAAACGCCAATGTTGCTGATACTCTCTGCTCCCCTGAGATAACCGAGGCCATACCATCTCTACCTATCGACCCGCCGACTTTATCAATAACTTTTAGCGTTAATGACTCACCGCTGGCAGGAAGCGAAGGGACAAAAGTTACGTCGAGCTTAATTGGAGCTAGGTTAATGCGTGAGCTTGAAAGTAACATTGCCTTAAAAGTTACTGAAACTGCTGAGAAAAATGCTTTCCAAGTTGCAGGGCGTGGTGAATTACAACTTGGTATCTTAATTGAAACTATGCGTCGTGAAGGGTTTGAGCTATCTATTAGCAGACCCGAAGTATTATTCCAAACTGATGAGAAAGGTAATAAGCAAGAACCGATGGAAGAAATCCAAGTTGACGTTGATGATGATTATGTTGGAGTAGTCGTAAAATCTTTAGCACTGAGAAAAGCTGAAATGACTGATATGAGGCCGTCAGGCGGCGGTAAAAGCCGTGTTACGTTTATCGGACCTTCTAGAGGGTTAATCGGCTATCACAGCCAGTTTTTAACCGAAACACGAGGCACAGGGATTATGAACCGTATTTTCCACGGATATGCTGATTATAAAGGGAATATCGAGGGAAGACGTAACGGCGTGCTTATCTCTAACGGTGACGGGGCAGCGGTCGCATATGCTCTATGGCATCTAGAAGAAAGGGGGAAGATGTTTATAAACCCTAGTGACAAAGTATATAGAGGCATGATTATCGGCGAACATAATCGTGATAATGATCTAGAGGTAAACCCACTAAAAGCGAAACAACTGAGCAACGTTAGAGCAGCAGGTAAAGACGAAGCCATAAGGCTAACTCCACCCATGCTTTTAACGTTAGAGCAGGCAATCAGCTATATACAAGATGACGAGCGAGTTGAAATAACACCAAAATCTATTCGTTTACGTAAAGCTCTACTTGACCCTAACGACCGTAAAAGAGCTGCAAAGTAGGTGTACCTAAAAAAGTTGACATCGTCATTGCAAGGGGAAACTATCAGTTTTGACGCAGCAACCTCTGGAATCTTGCTTTATGAGATTGCCACGCTCCTTTCAGTTGCTCGCAATGACGAAAAAACTAAGCTAATACATTAAATACTATAATAACAAACCTTTTTAACGGCTTCTATTACATCGCTCTCACTCGGCAGAGCTAGTGTTTCTAAATTAACAGCATAAGGAAGGGGGAGATCTTTACCACTTACAATCTCTATCGGAGCATCTAAATAATCAAATGCTTCTTTCATAACAATAGAAGCTATACTTGCACCAACACCTGCAAAAAACCACCCTTCTTCCACTGCAACTAAACGATTAGTTTTTTTCACTGATTCTATTATTGTCTCAGTATCAAGCGGTTTAATAGTGCGAAGATCAATAACTTCGCAATCAATATTATCATTCTGCAAAACATCTGCAGCATCTAAGGCAAGTTTTACTTGAATCGAGAAAGTTACTATAGTGGCACTACTACCCTCTCTTAAAATTTTTGCCTGACCAAAGGATATAGGCTCGATTATTTCCGGCACGTCAAAACTATGACCATATAAAATTTCATTTTCTAAAAAAACAACGGGATTATCATCCCTAATAGCTGTAAGCATAAGTCCTTTATGATCTTCTGCACTATAAGGAGCTACTACTTTTAATCCCGGAATGTGGGAATAGCAAGCTGTATAATTTTGGCTATGTTGTGCAGCTACTCTACTTGCTGCTCCATTTGGTCCTCTAAATACTATCGGACATTTGACCTGCCCGCCTGACATGTAATGTGTTTTTGCAGCTGAATTAACTATGTGATCGAATGCTTGCATAGCAAAATTAAAGGTCATAAACTCCACAATCGGGCGAAGTCCTGCAAAAGCTGCTCCGACTGCAAGTCCTGCAAAACCATATTCCGTTATCGGTGTATCAATTACCCTCTTAGGACCAAATCGCTCGAGTAATCCTTGAGTTACCTTGTAAGCTCCTTGATATTCTGCAACTTCCTCGCCTATGACGAAAACCTTGTCGTCTCTTATCATCTCTTCTTGCATTGCATCACGCAACGCTTCACGTACCGTTATTTGCATTTTTCTTTTTTATTTGATTAAATTAAACGTTATTGCAAGGAGGCCTGCCTGCATGAACATCATTGCGAGTAACCGTATGCTGCGTGGCAACCTCATGAAATAATAACAAATTCCTGAGATTGCTTCGTCAAAACTTACAGTTTTTCCTCGCAATGACACCTTAACAGTACACCTGTGTATACAACTCCCCTTCATCAGGTAGCGGTGAACTTTCTGAGAATTCTACTGCTTCTTTCACAATTTCTTTTACCGACTGTTCTATTTCTTTTAAATCCGCTTCGGTTACATATTTATTGTCGAGTATCGTTTTTCTTATTATTACCAACGGATCACGCTCTTTATATTGTTCAACTTCTTCTTTACTGCGATATTTTGCTGGGTCGGACATCGAATGCCCACGATAACGATAAGTTTTTACCTCTAATATCAGCGGAAAGCTATTTTCTCTAACATACTCGGCTGCTTGCTTAAAACCGTCATACATTTCTTCAAAATCCATACCGTCTAGCTGAAACCCTTTAATCCCAAACGATGCCCCTTTCTTATATAAACCATGCATAAAGGTAGAACGTGCTACAGACGTCCCCATCGAATATTCGTTATTTTCAATAATATAAACTACCGGCAAACCCCATAAAGCAGCCATATTAAAAGCTTCATATACCTGACCTTGATTAACGGCACCGTCACCTAAAAAAGTAAAACAGATATTATGCGTATCATTATATTTTTCAGCAAACGCAAGTCCTGTGCCTATCGGTACTTGAGCCCCTACTATACCGTGTCCACCGTAAAATTTGTTTGGTACATTAAATAAATGCATCGAGCCACCCTTACCTTTCGAGCAACCTGTAGCACGCCCCATAAGCTCGGCAAGAACATACTTAGGCTCAGTTCCTGCTAAAATAATATGAGCATGGTCACGATAGCTAGTAATAGTGCTATCACCTTTTTGTTTAACCATATCTACTGCAGAAATTACTGCTTCTTGCCCTATATATAAATGACAAAAACCACCGATTTCTCCCATTCCGTATAACTGGCCGCATTTTTCTTCAAAACGACGCAGTAAGAGCATATCTTTAAAGCTTTTTATATATTCTTCCTTTGTCGGCTTATATTTTCCTAACTTAATATCCACTAATTACTCCTTAAGACTATTGTCATCCCGTAGCTTGACCACGGGATCCAGTCTTTTTTTATTTTGAACTGGCCCCCGTGGTCAAGCCACGGTGTAACATCTGTAAATTAAAAGTCACAAAATATGGTACATGATCCGAAGGTGAAGACCAATCACGTGCTTCTAATAGTAAATGCATAGAAAATAATGCACCTTTTAAATTATCACTAACCCAAATATGATCAAGCTTTCTACCTCTGTTAGATTTTTTCCAATCTATATTTTTATAACTCCACCAAGTATAAAATTTTTCGTCAAGCGATACGAAATGTCTGCTAGTATCAATAAAACCTAACACATTTTGTAGCTCTACCAATAACGAGCGTTCAATGTCGGTATGGCTGATAACATTTCGCAACTGTTTACTAGACCATACATCATGTTCATGCGGAGCAATGTTCAAGTCTCCGGCAATAATCATTTTATCGTTTTTAGTACGGTTAGTCGTTAACCATTCCTGCATTAATCTTACATATTCGAGCTTATGCTTAAATTTTGTACTTACCTCGATATCAGGTATATCACCGCCGGCAGGAACATAAAAATTATGTATTTCTATATCATTAACTATAGCTGCTATATGCCTTTTATCACTATTATATAACTCCAATGAAAAAACATTATTCAAAGGAAATTTTGAAATAATAGCAACACCGTTATATGATTTCTGCCCTGAATATATTACATGTTCATAGCCTATATTTTTAATAACTTCAAGAGGAAATAATGAATCAGCTACCTTTGTTTCTTGAAGTAAAATAATATCCGGCTGATGTTCATATGCTAATTTTCTCAATAAATCGATCCGTAGACGCAATGAATTAATATTCCAAGTAACTATCTTCATGAGACTTGTTATATAACCTCCTTCTAAAGGTAATTTGTATGTCAATCTGGTACTCGCATCCTCACGTACAAGTGTACGCTGTGGTACTGCATTTCGTATTTCTTTCAAATTCCTCTTTATAAGATAGGTTATACAACAAGTCTATTTAATTTTTTATAGCTGCCCCTATTATTGCATCTCTAAAATAAATTATTCCAAGTTGATTTAAAGGATTTTTCATGTCAATTTTATTTTTTTCTTCTTCAGGAATTTTTATCATAGTATTACTGAGTATAGCAAAATAAAGATTATCAGGCAAAACATATCCTGCTTCACTTTGTATTCCAAGGGCTTTTCCCGTATAATGAATCATTAAACGCTTAGAATCAAGATCAGTAAGAAAAATACCGTAACCCATATAAGACTTACGCCCTTCTATATCTTTTGCTAAAAAATATTTAGTAGTCATAAGTTTATACGACTTCTTAGAAAGAATTTTCTCCTCATTTAATGCCCTATACCATCTAATAAGATCAACCGGTGTTGATATTATACCACCGTCAGCACAAGGCACTGCTAAAAAATCAGCAGTTACAGGAGTAAATATAGGTTTATTACTATTATTAGGCGTTAAAAAATATCTTACTGGATAATTAGAACTAATAACGTTTTTTTGGATTCTAGCGGCTTCACTATATGAAGCAAAACTAGTAGATTTCATATTAAGCGGTTTAAAAAATTCATCATAAAAAAAGTTAGCTAAATCTTTTTTAGCTACCTTTTCTATAATCATACCGAGTATAACAAAATTAGTATTACTGTATTTAAATTTTTTCCCTATAGATATTTCTAAAGGCTTAGAAGAAACAAATTGTAATATTTTCTTGTGGATCTCTTTCTTAGGCATATTTAAATCAAGTTTAACAAAACTAAAATATTCAGTAATACCGCTACTATGCGTTAATAAATTATGGATAGATATTTTATATGCCCAATCCGGCACTTTCCCACCCCACATTTCCGGCTCAAGATATTTATAAATTTTATCGTTAATATTTAATAATGCCTGTTCTTGTAATTTTAAGATTCCAGCTGCTGTAAAAGGCTTTGTAGCAGAAACAATAGGCATCATTTCATTTGCTTTTAATTGCTCACCATTTAAAGCAAAAATCCCTTTAGCACCGGTTAATAAAGGTTTATAATCATCGGCAAACATAAAAACGGCATTTAAAAATCTATTACTTATATATTCTTTTTCTGCTTCATTGATTTTTTGCTGTATATCTGCAAAACAATCAATACAATTAGTAATAAAAAAAAGCAGTAACAAAAAATATCTATGAATCATAACTGCAACACTCCACAAACTTATCAATAGACGTCTTACATAACGCAGCTAATAAAGAAAAATTTGAAGGAGACACGGGACGCAGAACCACAGCATACACTTGACATGAGGACTCGAGTACCGGATCGACGTACAAATTACCTTTAGAAGCAAGTTATGTAAGACGTCTATTAAAATAAAACGGTAATTTTGCTTCTAACTTAATCTCTTGACCAAAAATTTGTTCAGATAAACATATATTATTAGCATGCAAGAACATATATTTACTATACGGCATTATTTCTTTATTACCATATTTATCATCTCCAAGTATCGGACAACCTAATAACTTAGCATGCAACCTTAATTGATGCATTCTACCTGTAACCGGCGTAAATTCAATTAAAAATAAATTATTATCAAGTGATTTAAGTACTTTATAATAAGTAATGGCAAGTTTACCATTTTTACTATCAATCTCAGTAATTTTAGGTGTACTTCCTTTACTCTTTTCTATATTACTTCTTACTTCGCCTACATTTTTAATTGGCTTCCCATAGGTTACAGCAAAATATGTTTTTACAACCAATTTTTCTTTAAAAGCATCATGAAGTTTTACACTACTTAAATAATTTTTGACTATTAAGAGCAAACCGCTTGTTTCTTTATCTAATCTATGTACTAGCTTAAAATCAGCACCTTTATAATTCAAATATTTTAATGCAGAGTCAATAGATAAATTGATTTTACTGCCGCCTTGAGTAGCAAGACCTGCAGGTTTATTTATAGCTATTAAATTATCATCTGCATATATCAAATAATCAGTAGTAATTTTCTTCGCTAGCTTAATTTCAGCGTTGGTAAAAACTAATTTTTCAGGTTGCTTAACAGGTACATTAAACTTATCGTTAATAAAAATTTTATCGCCGCCCTTTACTCTTAAACTCGCTTCTGCTTTCTGAGCATTAACGGTAATTTGTTTTTGACGTAATGCTTTCTCTATCACTCCTTGAGTCAATAAGGGATATAGACGTTTTAAATATTTATCTAATCTAGAAGAAATAGGAGTATTGACATCGATGATCATATTTTTAATAAATTAGGAACTTTTTATTAAAAAATAACACCAAATTATTATAGATAAAAGGATTATAGCAAAAAGCTGATGTATAGAGGCAATTATTATAGGTACAGAGTATAAAAGAGTAATTATTCCGGTAGATACCTGCATCAATAATGCAATCATTAGAAAATACACTATCTTCTTTAATTTTGGACGTTCTATTTTTAACAAGCAAATTATCAAAACTACAACAACCGAAAATACGCTATAACCGCCTAAACGATGTATGAATTGTATAAAAACCGGATCATACCAATTTTTAAGATCAAAGAAATTATCTTTTATCTCCATCGGGATAAAGCTATCATCCATTAGCGGAAAACTATTATATATCAGCCCTGCATCAAGCCCTGCAACTAAAGCACCTAAAAAAATTTGCACATATACTACAGTAATAGCAATACCGGAAAATATTAATGGTAATTTAAAATCTATTTGTGACGGGATTAACAAAATATCATAACAATTTTTTATTAGTTGATAAAAAAGTATGTGATAAATAATTACGGCGATAATTAAATGAACAGCAAGTCGAAAATGACTAACATACGGGCTATTCAACAAGCCGCTTTTAACCATATACCACCCCATAAAGCCTTGTATGCAAAATAACAACAAAGCAATTATATAAGGTATCATGTCACGATTTCTTATAACATCTTTAAAATAAAAATATATTAAAGGTACAATATATATTAAAGCTGTAATTCTACCGAGTAGTCGATGTATAAACTCTAACAGATAAATAAACTTAAACTGTGATAAAGTAATTCCGTAATTAACGGAGTTATATTCAGGAAAAGCTTTATATTTAGCAAATTCCGCTTGCCAACTTTCAAAACTAAAAGGCGGCAAAATACCGGTTACCGGACGCCACTCAACTATAGATAAACCAGAACCGGTAAGCCTTGTTATCCCCCCTATAACAATCGTCGTTATGACCATTATACAACTTATACACAACCATTTTGTAATTAAACTTTTCTGCACTTTTATTTTAAGTTTATATTTTTTACGTCATTACGGTATTACTATGTCATCCCCGCGTAGGCCTTGTTGCGTGGATAGGTTTATCATTTATCATCCCGCGACTTGATCGCGGGATCTAGCTAAAAATACTAATAATATTAGTATTTTTTATTATTTTTATGGACCCCATGGTCAAACCACGGGATGACATTAAGGATTACTGGATTCCTGCTTTCGCAGGGATGACATATTATAGCCCTCAAATCAAGACTCTGCATTCTTTTCCGTATCTTCGACGGTATTAGAAGGACGTTTCTTATTTGATGTTTTATTGCGATATCTACGTTTTGTCTTTTTTGGAGCAGCTTGTGCTTCTTCTAAGCCGGCATTACTTTCTACAACTATCATCTCTTCCACAACGCTTACGGTTTGCTCTACCGATTCTTTTGCCTCTAAACTCTTATCTTTTACTTCATTAGCAGTATTATTACTATTATTAGCTGTTTTCCATTTATATTTATTTTTGCGTAACTGTTCTTTTTTCAGCTCTTCTTCAGTATAATCAGCACTATGATTCTGAATTACTGGCTTAACAGAATTAATATTATTGTTATTTTTCTTCAACAGCTTCACTTTTTCAATCGAATAACTATCTGATGTAGCATTAGGATCGGAATAAAAATTAAGCTTTATATTATATTTTTCTTCAATAAATTTTATCTCAGCACGTTTATTATTAAGTAGATAAATAACTGAAACAATATTGGTAAAAACATTTATTACATCAATTCTTTCTTCAAAAATTTCATTCTCTATAGTACGTAAAATTAACATAGCATTAGCGTCACTCGCTCTAATGACTCCTTTACCGTTACAATGAGAACAAATTGCCGAATTAGTTTCTAAGAAAGAAGAACGTAATCGCTGCCTTGAGAATTCAAGTAGTCCAAACTGACTAATATTACCGGTTTGTATACGAGCACGATCACGACTTAAAAACTCTTTAAAGGATCGTTCAATAATTTTACGATTTTTAGTTTCGCTCATGTCTATAAAATCAACAACTATCAAACCTGATAGATCTCTAAGCTTTACTTGTTTTGCTACTTCTTTTGCTGCTTCTAAATTAGTTTTTAGTGCCGTTTCCTCAATATTTTGTTCAGAAGTTGATTTACCGGAATTTACATCAATTGAAATAAGAGCTTCCGTAGGATTAATAACAATATATCCTCCTGAAGGTAACGTCACTACAGGCTGATATAATTTAACTAATTGCTCTTCTACTTGAAACTTAGTAAATATAGGAGTTTTACTTTTATGTTCTTTCAGCTTTGCAAGTTCTGAAGGTAATAAATCCTGCATAAATTTTGAAGCGTCTTCATAACCCTCTTGTCCTTGAATTACCACCTCTTTAACATTGTGATCACACATATCACGTATGGTTTTACGTATTATACTATCTTCCTCATGAATAAAACACGGAGCCGAGAAATTAATAGTACTTTTACGAATTTTATTCCATAACCTTACTAAATAATTATAGTCTTTCTTTAAATCTAAGGTGCTACTTCCTCTACCTGCGGTTCTAACAATGACACTATAAACATTTTTGTCACCGTTTACTATTTTATTTAAAATATCTTTCAGTCTTTTTCTTTCTTCCCCGTTTGATATTTTACGCGATATACCGTTTTGCGAACCTTTATTAGGCATTAAAACACAATATTTACCAGCCAAGGATATATAAGTAGTAAAAGCGGCGCACTTATTTCCTCGTTCTTCCTTAGTAACCTGCACTAATAATATTTGGTTTTTGCTTATCACTTCTTGAACTTTATATTGTTTATATTGCGGAATATTTGACTCAGGGGTACCGCTTTGAATCATTTCAATATCATCAGCCGCTTCTAAATTAAGTTCTGACTGGAATTTACTCTCTACTAAATCTTCTATGGTTTTTAGGTCAATTTCTTCAATATCAATCAAAGAATCATATATAGCGGCCGGTTTCTCTTTATCATCCTCAACCGTAATATTTGAAAGAGCTATTTCAGGAAAAGCATTAACCGGAAAATTTCTCTCCGAGGGAGGCAAATTGTAATAGTTAGGATGGATTTCACTAAACGGTAAAAAACCGCTTTTATCCATTCCGTACTCTATAAAAACAGCTTGTAGCGACGGTTCTATTCTTGTAACTTTTGCTAAATAAATGTTACCTTTATTTTGTTGTCTTACGGTTGTTTGAAATTCAATATCCTCTATATTGTTGCTTTGTCCTAATAAAACTACTCTTGTTTCGCTTGGAAAATTAGCATCAATTATAATCTTTTTATTCATTTATCTTGCTCACTAACTTGAAGAACAAATAATTAATATAATGCTTGTATCTTAAGAAAAATCATTGTTTATCTTGTATTAATTTATTAAAATAGATAATTTATCTATGAGTAAAGAGCAAAAATGAAATTCTAGATAAACTTCAAATAACACCTCTTTAAAATACTAAAAAATATATTATTATTATTTTTCTTACATTAAAATATTTTCATATTATTTAATCCATTAATTTTTTTAAAATTCAACAATAATTATATATAAATTATAAATAAGACTACCATACTTGATTAAAAGCTGATAACCTACAATAACTATCCATATATACTTAAATAATGGAATTACGAATCTCTTTATAATTATGAGTTATATACCATGTATTTATGTTTAGCAAACACTTAATTTATGACTTTAAAAAACGATTACAAAACTATTTTTTTCTCACTTTTGGGAATATTTATTTTTTCCTGTATCAATGCTATAAATTTTTATAATTTTAAAATCTTTTTACTGCTAAATAAAAATCTAGGCGGGGAACAAATAAATCATATAAATCAAACTAAATTTATAGGTTCGATAATCGCAGGCTTTGCCTTAACACAGTTAATTAATAAGTTAAGTAATCAAAAAATTATTTTAATTAGCTTATCTTTATTAATTATTTGTACAATAAACCTAATTTTATTAAATAATTATACTCTAATTAAAATTAATTTTATTGTAATTAATTTTGGAACATTTTCATATTTCACTTCTATAACATTAGGCATTATTGAGAGTAGCAAAGAAAAGAAATATTTTTTTTTAGCTTGCATAATATTGTTATGGGCGGGCGGCAACTTAGTAGTAGATTTATTAAATCCATTTATAAAACCGACAAATAATACTATAGTAATTTGCGCATTGTTATATTGTATCAATATACTAACCGAATTTCTGCATTATAATCCTACATCTCATAAATTAAATTTAAATTCCAAATTTTCATCCTTAATAAAAAATATTGAATTACAATTATTGACAGGCTTTGTAGTTGCTTATGTCACCTTAGATATATTATGGTATTATGAAGCTTTTGCATTAAAGAAAGAATTAGCATTAATTAATTTAAAACTTATACTAAAATATATGTTTCTAGCAATATGTTTTTCTATAATTCCTATATGCTATATATTAAGCAAAGTAAATAAATATTTGGCTAATTTATTACTAACTATAATTCTGCTCGTCTGCTTTATTTTACTACCGCTTCATGGGACTAATAAAAACCTTAATATATTATATATAATACTAATCGGTAGTTGTTTAGGATCCATTTATATTTGCAATATTTTAATACTAATTGATAAATTTAGGGATTACGAACTTAGAACAGCTTTATTTTCGTATTTTTCAATGTGCAGTATCGGTATATATGCCGGAGCTTTATCATCTCATGTACCTTACGGCACTATTAACGGCAGTGATTTCTTATTTTCCGTTTTTGCCGTAGTCGGTAGTTTTGTAGCTTATCATTTTTGGTATTTTATTAAGTATACATTATATAAATTTTAATAAGACTTCTTGCATCACTTGCTAATAAGGGTAATTTGTACGTCGATCCGGTACTCGAGTCCTCACGTTACTTGTGTGTACACTGCGGTTCTGCGTTCCGTGTCTCCTTTAAATTTCTCCTTATTAGCAAGTGATGCAAGAAGTCTTATACTAACATAGACGAAGATCAACTTCAAAAAGAGCAAGGAAGCCACAATGTGAGGAGCGGCGCTTAAATACGTAAGTATCGCAACTCTTGTAAGATGATGCAGCCAATTTTTGAAGTGCATCGAGTATATGTGTAATATTCTGTAATATAATATAACTTGTATAATTTGGCATTTAATATTAATATTTAAATATATTTTCACAATGCCTAGAATGCAGCAAAGTACATTATTAAAACTGGTTAGTTGTTACGGAATCGGGGTCCACTCAGGGAAACGTACCCAGTTAACTATAGAACCCGCTAAAGAAAATACTGGAATTATATTCATTAGAACCGATATATCTTCTGAAAATAATTATATTGAAGCTAGCTATTTCAATGTTTCTGATACCTTGTTATCTACCACTATCAGTAATGATCATAAAGTTCAAATTTCAACAATCGAACATTTAATGGCAGCACTTTGGGGATGCAGCATTGATAATGCAATTATTAAAATTGACGGTCCTGAAGTACCAATTATGGACGGCAGTAGTAAACCTTTCGTGTTTATGATTGAGTGTGCAGGAAAAAAATTACAAAATGCTCCTAAAAAATATCTAAAAATTTTAAAAGATATAAAAGTAGTTCATAAAGATTGTGAATTATATTGTACTCCTTCCGATCATATGACAGTAGATTTAACTATTGATTTTAGTAGTAAAGCTATAGGCAGACAAAATCTAAGTTTTATGGGTCAAGAATCTTTTACTAAAAATATTGCGGATGCTAGAACTTTTGGCTTTATAAGAGATGTTGATTATTTGAAAAGCAAAGGGCTTGCCCAAGGTGCCTCATTTGAGAATGTTATAGGAATAGATGAGCAGGACAAAATCTTAAACCCAAACGGCTTACGTTATGAAGATGAATTTGTTCGCCATAAGCTATTAGATTTATTCGGTGATTTATATACCAGTGGCACTAACATTGTAAGTGCAATTAAAGGCTACAAAACCAGCCATACTCTTAATAATGAACTATTGCATAGAATATTTAGTGATACTACCTCTTACAAATTTGTAACTAGCAGTGAGTTATAATAATCATTTCATCTTGTTAAATTTCGCTTTCTTTTTAAATTTTCACTTTTTGTCCTTTTTATTTCAGCATTATTAACTTTATCTTTATCCATAGCTTTAGTTAAAGGACTACATCCTTCGACTGTACTAGGATTTGCATAAAATGGATTCATTACATTTTTAATATCTTTAACATAGCTCTCTTTTCTATTATCCATTGTTATTTTATTTTCTCTAAAAAATTCTTCTAAACCGTTTCTTTTTATTTCAAAATTAAAACTGCCTCTTATTTCTCGAAATTTTTGTATTTTTTGGTCTTTATTCATACTCCAATAATTCTTATCCGTTATTAATTTTTTTAAAGCTAATGTCTGCAATACTTGATTCTTGGTATAATTCTCTAATTGTTCTAAATTTTCATATGTAGGAGTATTTTGTTTTTTATATTCTTCATTTATATTTAATTTAAATATTGCTTTTATTTCTATTTTTTCCTTTTCAGTAAGACCGTCGATAATTAATGATGCGGTCGTAACTACACCGTAACCTGTAGCTTTTAATATATCAAGCACATTACCGCTAGCACCTTTAATAATAGAGGCGGTCAAATTTGCGGCTCCACCTAAATTATTTCCAAATACTCGTCCTGTACTTTTCAATTTATTTACATTTAACTCATACTTATCCTGAGTAGTATCCTTACCTATCGTTTGCGGCGTATATAATTCATTTTTCAAAATATCTTTTAAGCTCGGTTCTAATGATAATATATAATCTTGCTGACTTTTAGCATTTCTGTTATGTACTAATAAATTATTCTCTTTATAAAGTTTACGCAAATCATGCACTTTCAAAGTCTCATTTACAGCTTGAATTCCTACGCTAACTCCTGAAACAACAGCTACAGCTATAATTATCGGTGATATAGGAGTAAAAAATCCAGAAACTGTAATTGCTATAGAAGCTATGGAAACTGCATAACTTAAACTATTGCTAAATAATATTTTACCAATTTTACTTTGTCTAAAACTAGTCCAATAAGATTTTAACTTATTAAATATCTTTCTAACTCTTGATTTTTTTGAATCAGACATTTATCTTTCTCTCCAAAGAACAAATATTTTTATAAATTTTTCTTTTATTTAATTAACTTCTTTTACAACTTAAATTATATTACAAATTCTAATAAAAAAACAAAATAAATGTCTGGAAAAGAATTAAATAAAATTGTTGCAGCCATCTTGTTTGCTAGTTTAATTGCTATGATGGTTGGATTTATTGCAAATATATTATACAAGCCCACTCTAGAGTTACAACATCGCGGCTACAGCGTTGCGGCTCAAGAATCATCAGAAAATCAAAATACTACCGCACTAGAGCAAGCACCGGTAAATATACCAGAATTAATGAAGACTGCTAACGCCGATAACGGTCGTGAAATAGCTAAGAAATGTTTAATGTGTCATTCTCTTGATAAAGATGGTCCAAATAAACTAGGACCGCATCTTTGGGATGTAGCAGGCAGATCAAAAGCAAGCATAGTAGACTATAAATATTCCCCTGCTCTATCAAAACTTGGCGGCGTATGGGATGATGATAGTTTATTTGCTTTCTTACATAAACCAAGTAGCTATGCACCAGGAACTAAAATGTCCTTTGCCGGTATCTCAAAACCACAAGACATAGCTAACGTAATATTATTTTTAAAAACTTATGTTCATGATAAATAATTATCTCACCGAAATATGGTTAATAACCGGCATAATTTGCATAGTTGTTGAATTCTTTGCAGTTTCAAGTATTGGGTTCTTATTCTTTGGGCTTGGAGCGTTATCAAACACTCTTGTGGTATATAACTACCCTCTAGTTAGTTTAACAAATCAAATAACATTTTTTGGTATATTATCGCTTATTTGGTTTTGCATATTATATTATCATCTTAAAAAATATGTTTATAATAAAACTGATAAAACAAAAAATTACTCGGATATGATAGGTAAAACGGTAGAGGTTTATAGTTCTACAGTTTCTTCTGATACTATAGGACAAGTAAGATGGTCCGGTGCTATTATGAATGCTTACCTTGTTCCAAATGAAATCGATGCAAAAACAGACGACCGACTTTTTATCACCGAAGTTAAAGGGAATGTACTAATTTGTTCTAGAGAAAAACCTAATAATAATTCTTAGCAAAATATTTCTAAATGATATTCCCGCGTAAACACAAGTCCTCATTACAATTAGGTATTATTGCGTGGATCATTTTATGTCCTTCCCACGGGAGCGGGAATGACACTAAATGCATTTTCCAGTCTAACAACGCGGGCAGCCTCTCTAAACATTCTCTTTAAACCAATCAAAAGCTTTTTTAAAGAAGCTACTATTTGTATCAAGTCTAATATGAGCAAATTCTTTTTGCTGTTTTAGAGCATGAATTTTTAGCATTCCTATAGTTGCTGAATACATGGCCGGATTATAGTCTTCTATAAAACCGGCAATAATCTCTGGTTTACCAATTCTACTCTGTTTTTCAAAAATTTTATTTGAAAGCTCTTTAAGTCCTCTAAGCTGAGACCCACCACCAGTAATTACAACTCTAAAAACTTCAACCTGCCCTTTTGTAGCTTTATCATATTCGGCTTTTACCATCGATAATATTTCTTCGGCCCTTGCTCTTATTACCTCAGCCAATTTATAAATTGTTACAGAAGTATTTAAAGTATGATGAGTATCAACCTGAAAATCCTCCATATTTATAATACTATCTTTCTCAAATAAAGGTATCATTGCATTACCATATAAAATTTTTAATTTCTCTGCCGTAACAAGATCAATACCAAAGACTTTAGCAATATCCGAGCTAATATGAAAACTACCTATATTTACATGCCCCGTATATATTAATTTACCGGCAAAAAAAATGCCGAAAGAGGTAGTTTTATCCCCCATGTCGATGATAAGCGAACCCAGATTTTTTTCATCATTCGTAAGACAGCTAATAGCAGAAGCATAAATTGCTAGAGTAATATTTGTGACTTCAACATGACATTTAGCAAAGCACTGTACAATATTTGATAACATATTTGAACTAGCAGCAACAATATGTAATTCACAACTAAGTTCTCTACCGTACATACCTATAGGATTCTCGACTGAATTATTATCAAGGGTAAATTCAAGAGGGAAATAATGAATAATTTCTTGGTTTTTAACTTTAAATTCTAGTAATGCTTTTTGTAGTAACTTTTTAATATCCTGCTGCGTTACGGTTTGCCCGTTAACTTTAATGGTATAATTAATATAATAAGATTTAGTGTCGGCACCTGATAACGATAATATAACTTTTTTTATATTTTTACCGCAATCTTTTTCAAGTGCGTAAATTGCTGAAACAATGCTAGTTTCAGCATTTTTTAAATCTGATATAACTCCTGATTTAATACCTTTAGAATGATGCAAATTTTGGCTAGCTACTTTAATTTCACCTTTTTTACTAATATAGGCAGCAATTACAGCAATCTTACTACTACCGAAATCAAGTGTAACAAAATTTGATATTTTCTCTTTCATTTTTTTATGCTTGTTATTCCAAAAACGTCATTGCGCGAAGAATTACAAAGTAATGCGACAAAGCAATCTCAGGATACTTGACCAGAGTGCCACGTCGAAACTACATTTCTCTTCACAATGACGACTCTCAGTACTTCTCTATATAATACTTATTCTTATCCCTTAAATCCAAAACCTTATAGTTTTGGTTAAATAGCTTGTTAGCTTTATTTAGTGCATCGACATATTTTAATGCTTCTTCAAACTCTTTTTCAGGTAACTTAATACTTATATTACCTTTAAGATTTAAATCCCACCTTCTATCTCCGAGTCTTACAGCAGCTGAAGTTTTATTCATTAATGCCGGATATTTCCGCAGCTCTAATACTAATGTACTTGCATAGATATTCGCCCCTTCCCCTACAACATGTAATAAATGAGGGAAAGGTTGAATATTTTTACTAATTTTGTAACCTTCTTCATCGACTAAGAAAAGCTGATTATTAATTTGCCAAATAGCAATAGGTTCTCTTTCAAATAATTTTATATATACCGTATTTGGTAATCTTCTACTGACATATACTTCCTTGATCCATTTATTTTTCTTTAAATTATTTCTAATTTCGTCTAATTTAAGAGCAAAAATAGGACTGCCCTTATTCGCATTTAAAACCTTTAATATTGTAGACTCATCGACATTTTGCTGTCCTTCAATGATAACATTCTCAAGTTTAAACCCAAGTTTTGTTGTTGTTTGGTATATATTTGTTGTTAAGTAGGTTTTTATGCCGGCAAAATATTTTGTAAAAACAAATAGACATACAAAGATAATTAAAACAATCTTAAGCCCTAATATTGCTTTTTTGTAAATTAGTCCTAATTTTCGGCGTAATGAGATATTATTAGTTTTTTTTGTTTGTTTTTTTTTATTGGAGCTTGTTTTTTTTCTCATGATTCAAAGCTTGCCGTCTTTATAATTTCTTCAATTAAGTTAGTAAAATTTATCCCTACATAAGCTGCAATTTCCGGCACTATTGATAAAGGCGTCATACCTGGGTGAGTATTTATCTCCAAAGCATATAACTTGTTTGTCTGTTCTTCTAAAATAAACTCTGCTCTAGCAGGACCTTTACAATTCATTGTTTTATAAATTTTTTCTGATTCTATAAGTAATTTCTCATATAAATTAGCAGGTAGCGGAGCAGGACAAAGATGATCAGCAAATCCTTCGCTATATTTAGTTTCATAATCATAGAAACGATTCTTTAGTAATTTAATCTCTAAAGCTCCAAGAGCTTTGCCGTTTAATAGCACTACTTGCAATTCAAGCCCTTTTATATATTGTTCTATTATTACCTGATCACCGTAAGGAAAATCATAATCGGCAAAGTTAAAATCATCTTCTGCAAATATCACCTCAACACCAATACTTGAGCCCTGCGTAAGAGGCTTAATAACGTATGGTCGTTTCATAGGATCATTTTTTATATTATCGCTTTTATTTACAACAATGCTTTCTGCCATATTAATACTATTCGTTAAAAACCAGCTCCTAGAATGTATTTTATCGAATGCTAAAGCTGAAGATAACACACCGCTATGAGTATAAGGAATCCGCATTATATTAAGTAATCCTGGTAAACAACCGTCTTCACCATATGTACCGTGCAGACAATTAAAAACGATATCAGGTTTTATTTCTTGTAATCTAACTGCAATATCCGCTCCCATATCAATAAAGGTAACTCTATATCCTAATTCAATTAAAGCTTTACTAACTCCCTCGCTTGACACTAACGATACTTCACGCTCAGCAGACATACCGCCCGCCATTAATGCTATATGCTTTTTACCGGTACTACTTAATATTTTGACTATAGAGTGTTCCACCCAATGTGTTTGATATTTATGCATGTTTTTTCCTTTCTTATTCAATCCATTGTAATTCCTAACTAAAAGTGGCCTTGTTGCATAGCTCGAAAAATCTACTCGATGTCATCCCCGCGTAGGCGGGGATCTAGAAAAATAACTTCAATATTGATATAGAAGTTACATATTATAAAATAAACATATAAAAAACTTGTTTTTTATATGTTTTACTGGATTCCTGCCTTTACGGGCATGACACAAAACTAGCTGCAACAACATCATTTTTAATTAGGTATGACGTCCGATTCTCTTAATCTCCCACTCTAACTTAACCCCGCTCTCTTCAAATACTTTCTGCCGGACAAAATCACCTAAATCTTCTAAATCCTTAGCAGTAGCATCACCGTTATTTATCATAAAATTACAATGAAGTTCTGACATCGAAGCACCGCCTATTCTATAGCCTCTAAGCCCCGCTTTGTCAATAAGTTCCCAGGATTTATACCCTTCAGGATTTGCAAAAGTACTACCGCCCGTACACTCTTTAATAGGCTGTGTAGATGATCTTGCATTATTTATTTCATTCATCCGTAATAATATATTTTCACTATCGCCTTTATTTATTTTAAAAACAGCTTTGAGAATAATTAAATTCTTTGGTAAATTATTACTACGATATTTAAAACCGATTTCTTTATTTGTGAATGTTAAAAAGTTTCCTGCAAAGTCAATTGCTTCAATCTGCACTACAATATCTTTAAATTCAGAACCGTAAGCACCAGCATTCATAGCGACACCGCCGCCGATAGTCCCTGGAATACCTACTAAAAACTCAAAACCGGAAATAGCATTTGCTTGACAAAATTTTGCTAAATTATAATTAAGGCAGCTGCTACCTACTATTAAATGATTATCTATAAACTCAATATTGCTAAAATTCTGACCAAGTTTTATAACGACTCCTTCTATGCCGCCGTCTCTTATAATAATATTTGAGCCTGCTCCAAAAGTCTTTATAGGTAATTTTTGCTTATTTTGTATTAAGAAACTTTTTAAATCTTCGCTATCTAAAGGTTTAAAGAAAATTTCAGCATTACCGCCTACTTTAAACCATGTTAAATGTTTTAAATTATAATCTTTTTTATATTCACCTTTTACTATCGGTAAAATTAACATATTTAGTCCTGCTCGCTTTACTGTTATCTTCACTCTTTTGTCCCCTAGTTCGCTTGACCCTATGTTATACGAACAGATGTCATTCCCGGTTTTATGGGAATGACATAAGAGCTATGTAACAAAACCGGTCAAAGCACAGTATGACAACCAAAGCCACAGGATGACAATCTCCCATCTAATTCATTAGCAAAACTTGAAATATTACCTGCTCCCATCATAATTATCATATCACCAGAAGTTGCATTATCTATAATAACTTCAACCGCATTATCTAACTCTGCTAGAAAATTTACTTTATCGTGATGTTTATTCTTAGTAATCTTATCAACTAAACTTTGTCCTGTAATTCCTTCTATAGGGTTTTCACCTGCAGCATATATATCAGTAATATAGAGTATATCGGCATCAGCAAAGCAAAGCATAAAATCATCAAATAAATACTGCATTCTTGAATATCTGTGAGGCTGAAAAATAGCAATAACTTTACCGTTTTGTTTATTTGCTATATTTTTAGCCGTCGCAAGCGTTGCTTTGATTTCCTCAGGGTGATGAGCGTAATCATCGATAATTGAAGCCTTATTATATTCAGCTACTTTAGTAAATCTCCTCTTCACTCCTTTAAAATTATTAAAACCATTTTTAATAGCTTTAATACCGAAATCTAATTCTATCCCAACGGCAATTGCAGCAAGACTATTTAAAATATTATGTCTTCCAGGCGTTGGAATAGTAATTTTTTCAATAATCGTTGTACCTAGTACATTTGGTAGACTAATTTTTACGTCAAAAGTAGAGGAGGCAATATCAGTGTTAATATTAAACGCTATAATATGAGCATCTTCCGAATCGATGCCATAAGTAACAATCTTCCTTTCAGTAATATCGTCTACTAACTTACGAACTATTTTATG
This sequence comes from Candidatus Rickettsia kotlanii, assembly GCA_030295365.1. Lineage (GTDB taxonomy): Bacteria > Pseudomonadota > Alphaproteobacteria > Rickettsiales > Rickettsiaceae > Rickettsia > Rickettsia kotlanii. Next base: position 712,566 of record AP027062.1, on the reverse strand, counting down.
ATCGATACAACAAACGGCAAAACCATAAAATGGCAAATTAGTAATAAAGCTTCTAAAAGCACCAATTAATGTTTCAAAATCTTTATAATAATCTAAATGTTCAGGATCAATGTTAGTTATTATCGCAATAGTTGATGGAATATGAATAAACGTTGCATCCGATTCATCGGCCTCCGCAATTAAATAATTACTTGAACCAAGATATGCATTAGTCGATTTATTATTTATGATCCCACCGTTAATAACCGTAGGATATAAACCGGCTGCCTCAAATAAACAAGCAACTAAAGAAGTAGTAGTGGTTTTACCGTGCGATCCCGAAACTGCTACTGAACATTTTAATCTCATAAGTTCAGCAAGCATATCCGCACGTCTAATAATTGGAATTTTACGCTCCAAAGCTTCTTTTATTTCAGGATTCTTTGGATTAATTGCCGATGAAATAACAACATACGATACATTGGTAATGTTCTGCTCGGCGTGTCCTAAAAATATTTTAATGCCGTATGACTCAAGCCTTTTAGTATTATAATTTTCTACTAAATCGGAACCTTGTACTTTATAACCTAGATTATGTAATATCTCGGCAATACCGCTCATACCAACACCACCGATACCTATAAAATGTATAGTTTCTAAGGTTTGATTAGTTTTTTTTAATTCAAGTAACAGCATTTAAGTTTTATCATTTAAAATTGAGTTCTGCATATAGGTTTTAAGTAACATTGTCAAGCACTAACTGCGTCATACCGTGACTTGATCGCGGTATCCAGTTTAAAATATTAAAATCATTGATATTAAAAGTTATTTTTATGGATACCGTGGTCAAGTCACGGCATAACATCAGAGTCTTTTTCAAGAGCCATGCGACAAAACCGATTCAGTATGACAATCATTAAACCTCATCTACCCTATCAAATTGTGCTTCGGAATAGAAGTTTCCTTGTAGCCCACCGACTTTTAGATCAATTAAAAATTTAGCTATTTCTCCGTTTTCTACGAATTCAGCTACCGTTTCAATACCTAAATCTTCTGAAATTTTAATTAATCTTTCTACGAAATACCTACTTTGTATATCACTTGTAATACTACGCACATATTTACCGTCAATTTTGATAATATCAATTGGTAAACTTTGAAGTTGTTTAAAAGAAGTAAAACCCGCACCAAAATCGTCTAATGCAAATTTACATCCATACTTACGTAGTTTATTAATAAATAAAGTTATTTTATCGTAACGCTCATTGAAAGAAGTCTCTGTAATTTCAATAATTAAACGATCCCGAACATTATGAGCTTTTAATAAGTTTTCTGCTATTTCCCATAAAGCTTCATCGCCTGTTCCTATATTTGAAATATTAACGGCTAACATTAAGTTTGGGTTGCAGGCAAGTTCATTAACAGTCATTTCTAAAACAATTTGATCAATTATAAAAATTAATCCTTTATTTTCAGCAATAGGGATTATAGGACCTACGGAAATATAAACACCATTCTTATCAGGTATACGAAGCAGACATTCATAATAATGAATCTTCATAGTATTGCGATCTATTATAGGCTGATAAGCAAATCGCATAGTCTTTTTTGCTAAAGCTTGTCGTAGTAAGTTAAGCTGAAGATTAGATTTTCTTATATTTTCTAAATCATGTTCTGTACTGCTATATTCACGGTAATAATAATTATTATTTTGTGAAAGTAACATATTTAATGTTTTTTCAATTTCTTTAGCATTATTACTTACTTTTGGAAATTTAATACTAGCAATATAACAATTCATATAAATTGCCGGCTTCTGTTCATTAATATAAAGCTGCAAAAATAAATATAATTTTCTAGCAAAATGTTTAATTAAGTCAGAATCAGTAGTATTTAGGATAAATAATATTCTATCTTTCTTTATTTTCTTAAACTTTGAAAAAATATTAAGTTCTTTGCTTACATCTGCAATGATTTGATCTAAATCTTCAATGATAAAATGCTTACCCTGCTCTATAAATTCTATTTCATCATAATTAACTAATCTACAAGCAAAACATACGCCTTTTTCCAATTTATCTATCGCATCTTGTAAATCTTTATAATCCGTTATTAATTCCGACATTGCCATGTGTATCATAAAATTATATACTTAAGAATATTAGGATATTTTTACTGTAAATGAAATAAAAATATGAGCCGCATAGAAAGGATACAAGAAAAATTAAGTGTGTTAAAACCACATTTTCAAGAAATAATAGATGAAAGCTATAAACATGCTAGTCATTATAACGGAATTCATAGCCATATAAAAATAAGAATTTCTGCAGAAACATTACAGGGGAAAAGCCTAATTACCAATCATCGCACTATTAATAACTTACTTGCCGATGAATTTAATAGCGACTTGCATGCTTTATCGATAGAGGTACTATGAAAACAAATAATATTTTAAAAGTAGCCATTGGAGCTAGCAGCGTAGCACAAAAAGCCTTAAATAGTATAACGGACAAAAGCTGTGGCATAATTGAGGATAAAATACTTAAAGGTAATTACGTCACTCGCGAAGAATTTGAAAAATTACAAACTGTAGTAATAAAACTCAAGAAAGAATTAGCAGAGTTAAAGAGCAAATAACTAATTAACTAGTTTCAGAATTTTCTACTTTTGCTTTTAGCTCTTCTATTTCTTCTATAGTTAGCCCTGTTAAATCTGCTATTATATTAACATCTATATCTTTAAGTAAGAAGTTCTTTGCTATTGCTATGCTTCTTTCAGCTTTCCCTTTTTCACACTTTTCTTCTAAAGCTATTTCCTCAGCATCTTCCATTGATTTCACTCTTATATAGGACCCTTATATAGGCATCATATTCTTCGGCGGTAAGGTTATGCATTTCTATTATATTGTATACATCTCTAATACTTTAATACTTTCTTGCTCTTTATATTTACAGGTGGGCTGTTTTCTGTTTCTGCACACTTAAATAAATGTAGCCACTCATCTATAGTGGTTTCAAGCTTATCTTTATCAAAATTTTTAAGCTCTATAAATATATAGGCAAAATCAAATAAATATTGCTTATTTGTTTTAGTTTCAAGCATTTTATGAAGACTTATACAAGGTACTTCATCATCAAACATTTTAGTCTTAATAAGTGAAATAACTATTACCGGTAATAAATCTTTATGCTTTATTCCTTGTGTAAGTTGCTGTATGTAAGAATGAGCAGAATAATATTGCACTCTTTTTAAGTAATCGCTTTTATTTCTTTTTTGCATCTCGATTATATACCAGCTATCGGCTTCATCTTTAACCTTTAAATCAAATATGCTTTTTGTTCCCTTTATCGAGCATAGATACTTGCTCTACAGGTATAAATTCTATTGCTTTAATTCTCAGCCCCTCAGATAGTTCAAGAACTACATTGATAAATTCCTTGAACCTCTCTAAATCGTGAAAGATTTTTTTAAATACACTATCATTAGTGGGATCTAAATATCTTTGTATATTAAGTAATCAGTAAATAATACTAGAATATGTACTTTTAATAGAATAATTATTGCTATTTTTTTAACAAAAATTACATACTTTGATCCGTCCTAATGGATACGATTGCTGACATGCCGGGAACTAGATTAGCATTTGGGGATTCAAAATCTATTAAAACAGGTACACGTTGCACGCTTTTAGTAAAATTACCGGTAGCAGGATCTGGTGGGATTAAGCTAAATTTAGAGCCGGTAGCAGGAGCAATATTACGAATCTTCCCGTAAATTACCTTTTTAGGCAAAGCATCAAATTCAATTTTGACTTTCATACCAGACTTAAATTTCTGAATTTGTGTTTCTTTAAAATTAGCCTGAATATACATAGTATTATCTTGAACTATAGAAAACAACGCCCTACCCGGTACTATGTAATTTCCGACTTCTAAACTACTATTACCGAATATACCGGGTACCATAGCAATAAGTTTAGTATTTTGTAAGTTCCTTAAGGCTACTTTTTTATTTTCTGTTAGCTCTTTAAGTTTGTCCTGTTCTACTGCTTTTTCAAGCTCAAGAAGCTGTAAATGTTGCTTAGATATATCTAAATCTAACTGTGCTTGTTTATAATCCGTTTTGGCTTTTTGATATGCGTTCTTAGAATCATCTAACCTTTTGGAGCTAGCAAATTTTGCCTTATTTAATTCCTGCACTCTCATAAAATCTGTTGCAACAATATCAAAGCTTATTTTATTAAACTTTAATTTTTCAGCTGCTTGCTCTAGGCTAATCTGCCCTATTGAGATTTTTTGCTCTATAATTTCTATATTTTTTATGCAAGCTTCAACAGATGCTTCAAGTGCTGCAAACTTTGCCTTATAATCTCTATCGTCAATTTCACCTATCAGATCGCCTTTATTCACTTTAGTATTATCGGTAACAAATAACTTTGTTAAAACACCGCTAACTTCAGCACTAACATTTGAAATATCTGCATCTATGTAAGCATTATCCGTGGATTGTGTATTTGCCCAAACATAAATTCTACATCCCAAATAAATAAATATGATTAAGGCTATAATAATTACATATTTAGTAAATGGATGATGTTTATATTTGTCGATAGCTTGTTGTAATACACTCGACATAATTAACTTTACCAATACCCTCTATGTTTAAAAAAATAACAAATTGGTACAGAAAGAATATATATCACTGCAATTAACGGCAGTGAATACCATGGATATATGATAAGATTTATAATAATAATAGCAACTAAAATCATTGCAAGCGATAAATATTCAGGTTTAATACTCAAATTTTTTGTTGAGATTGTAGGAAGCCTACTAGCAAGTAGAAAAGCTATAATAGCCAAATATATATTAATTGTTATAGTGTGAGTACGGGTATTGATATTTAATAACGTACCGATTTCAAAATCTATCATTACAGGCGTTAAAGCAAGTAAAGCACCGCATGGGGCAGGTACACCGGTAAAAAAATAGTCAGTTTTTGTATCTTGTTTCGGTTGATAAATACCAACGTTAAAGCGAGCTAAACGTAGTGCCATACACACTATAAATAATAACATTACCGCTGATGAAAATACCTTATACTCATATTGTTGAAAAGACCATAAATATATCAGATAGGCAGGAGCTATACCGAAATTAGCAAAATCGCATAATGAATCAAGCTCTGCACCAAATGGGCTAACTGCATTTAGCATCCTTGCTATTCTACCGTCGATACCGTCAATAATTGCCGCTATTATAATGCAATATACCGCAAGTTCCCATCTGCTATCCAAAGCAAATTTTATAGAACTCATACCGGTTACTAAACCAAGCAACGTAATAAAGTTGGGAATTAATTTTATTAGAGGTACAGGTTTAGTTATTATAGATTTACGAATTTTTAACATTTTTATACTCAAAACGTATTTTATTTATAACGTCATTGCAAGGAAAAAACAGTGTGGTTGCACGGCTGTCAATGTCTCATTCCTGAGAAAGCAGGAATCAAGAAAAAAATAATCTTAATTGGGACAAAATTATATATTTGATAAAATAAACGTATAAAAAAGTTTTTTATACGTTTCACTGGATTTCCGCCTACGCAGGCATGACATAAACAAGCCGTGCCTACAGCTGCTCACAATGACGGTTTTAAAGAGTTATGAGGTTACTTCCTCTCAAACTTAAATTCTGTTGTCTTTTTACGTCCAAAATCAGCAATGATAGTTTCACCGCCTATAGTAGTCTGCCCTTTACTCACTAATAAAGCTGTTTTCAACGGTAGATAAATATCTACTCTGCTACCGAAACGAATTATACCGTATTGCCCGCCCATTTTAACTTCATTACCCTCTTCTAAATCACAAACTATACGCCTTGCTATAAGTCCGGCTATTTGAACAAAAACAATTTTCTGACCTTGAGCAGTTTCCATTAATACTGATTGACGTTCATTATAAATACTAGCTTTATCGAGTGAAGCATTAAAAAATTTTCCTGGATTATAATGAAGTGCTAAAATTTTTCCGTTTGCCGGGATTCTATTAACATGGACATTAAAAATATTTAGAAAAATACTAACTCTAATCATTTCCACATCACCAAGCCCTAATTCCGGGGGCGGCAATGCTTCCTTAATTTCTTGAATTATTCCATCTGCAGGACTTATTACCAGATCATCACTTATAGGCACAAAGCGATCAGGATTACGGAAAAAATAAATACACCAAACAGTAGCAATACATCCAATACCGCCAAGTTTTTCATTAAATGATGCTAATAAAAAACTTACTAATGCAAAGCTAGCAATAAATATATACCCTTCGCGGTGAATAATCTTAAATAAATCATTATATTGTTTCATTTTAATCTCTATGAATCTCCTTATTATTTTTAACTATACCTGCTCTGCTTGATCCTCTTGGTGCTCACTCTCGTTTTTATCTTCGTCTTGAAAGATAGCTTGGGCTTCTTGCGCAGAACCAAGAGCATATACGCATAAATCCGGGAGTGGGACACCATTTTTTTTGGCAAGATCATTTAGCTGTGATATTGCTTTCATAACATCATCAGGAATAGTACCACCTCTTTCTTCAGATAACCATTTTGCTTGAAATTGTAGCGGATGATGCCCTTCTTGAGGCGTACCTATATAAAACTTAAACTTGGCGCTTTGTCCACTAAAATCGCAGTCAAATTCAAACTCTTTATAATGTGCCATAACTTTATGAACTAATAATTATATTAATATTATTATAACAATAAAAATGCAAATCTAAAATAATTTCTTGTCTAATATTTTTTAAGTTTTTTAGCAATATAATGATTTGAATATAGAAATTTATCGCTAGAATCTATAATTATCCCACCTGCTTCCTTAATAAAAAGCTCAAATGCATAATATAATGTAAAATTTAATAATGATAAACATATTAAATCCGCTTTACCTGATGCTACAAGCATAGCACCATAGCAAGGAGAACCAAAAGATCTAATATTCTCTACCTTTATCTCCTCCAAATCATTATGATTTACATCTTCAATAATTGCTAAACAGTTTTTTAAATCGGCATTATCGGAAACTCTAAGCCTTAATCCTTGATAATTAGAGTTTAAATTATTTTTTTCTATCCAAGCTCCCTTACCTTTTTCAGCATAATAAATTTCATTAAGAGCAGGAAAATATATTACTGTAGAAGTAGGAGTTAAAACGTCTTGATTCCTTTTTAAATAAGTTACGGATATCGCAAAAAAAGGTATGCTTCTGGTGAAATTATTTGGGCTATCTATAGGATTAATTAAAAAAACACTCTCATAATTATTATTTAAATCGAATTTATCCTCCAGAAAAAATAAATATTGTGTATGTTTTTGTAATTCTTCACATAATAAAGTTTTTAATTTTAAATAAGATCGCTTACAAAATTCTTCATTTCTTACAGAATTTTTTTGTAGCATTTCGAGTTCTAAAAAATCTCTATGCAAAAACTTAACAGCTTTACGCAGAGCATTAATTAATAAATTAGTTATAGGTTGCATTTGATATTTTTAATTTAAGATATTAGTTTTAGAAATTATGTCGTATGGCTTTAAAAAATCGATACCATTCCTAGCTAAAAGCATTGCCTGAGTGGATGCTGAAAGTTGTCATTGCAAAGGAAAACTGTAAGTTTTGAGCAAGCAATCTCAGGATATTTGATGAGATTGCCACGCAGCTTACAGCTGCTTACAATGACAGGATGGTATCCACATATGGGCAATACCTTCGCTGGGATGACATCCATAGTTCAATAAAACAGCTTACTTCGCTCGCTCGACATATGTCATATCATCAGTTTTAACAACAATTTTTGCTCCTATTTCTAAATAGTGCGGGACCTTAATTTTAATACCGTTTTCTAAAATTGCTGGTTTATAAGAAGCGGTAGCGGTTGCTCCTTTTATTACCGGATCAGTTTCACTAATTTCAAGTATAACAGTTGGAGGAAGCTCAATATTTAAAGGCTTGTCATTATAAAATTCGACTTTAACAATCATATTTTCAGTTAAGAAAGATAATTTTTCTTCTAACATTTCCTTGGGAATACTTATTTGATCAAAATGTTTGGTATCCATTAATACCAAATCATCACCTTCAAAATATAAAAATTGATAATCTTTTTGTTCAAGTCCGGCTTTTTCTAAATAATCGGAAGAACTGAATCTTTCGTTACGCTTTATCCCTGTTTTTAAATTTTTCATCTCAACTTGTACATAAGCTCCACCTTTCCCGGGTTGAGTATGTTCCGGTGTTTTGTTGACAACCCATAAATCATTATTATAAACTAATATGTTACCTGTTCTAATTGAATTTGCTGAAATTTTCATATATCATACATTTAAGACTTAAAATTAAAGTATAAATATATAAATTATTTCCTTTAAAAACAAGAATTTAATCTTATGACCACAATATTAGTAGTAGATGATATAGAACCCAATATTAAGTTACTAACAGCAAAACTTTTAAAAGAGTATTATACGGTTCTTACTGCAAATAGCGGCAAAGAAGCACTAGCAATGCTTAAAAAAGGACAAATTGATATTATACTGCTTGATGTTATGATGCCGGGAATGGATGGATTTGAGGTATGTAAAACGATAAAAACCGATCCGGGAACTACTCATATACCGGTTGTAATGGTAACTGCACTTTCCGATATTGATGATCGAGTTAAAGGTCTTGAAGCAGGAGCTGATGAGTTTTTAACAAAGCCGATTAATGATACTGCTCTATTTGTAAGACTTAAATCGCTATCTAGAATGAAAAGCTTAATTGATGAGTTAAAGCTTCGTAATAGCACTAATGCATTATTAGGCATAACAAATATTGAAATGCATGACACTTTTGCAGATAAAAAAATATTACTAATTAATGATGATGTGGTACAAGCTAAAAATATAAAACAAATGTTACTTAAGATTACCCAAAACGTAAAGGTAATAAGTAATTCTGATGAATTAGATATTATAAATGAATATACCCCTGATTTAGTAATTATCAGTAGTACGCTCGAAAATGACGATCCTTTGAGAATCAGTGTTATTTTAAGAGGTAAAGCAGAAATAAACGGCGTAGTAATAATTTTACAAATTGATGAAGACGGTATGTCTTCGGTTGTGAAAGGTATTGAACTCGGTATTAATGATTATTTCGTTTATCCTATAGAGGAAAGCGAATTGCTTGCTAGAATTAGAACACAATTAAGACGTAAACAATATCAAGATAATTTACGTAATGATCTTGAACAAAGTGTCAATTTAGCAGCTAAAGACAGTCTAACCGGCTTATTTAATCGTCGCTATTTCGATATACATCTTAAACAAATGATTGAGAAAGCTAATAAAGAAAGTATTAAATTATATTTACTTATGTGCGATATCGACAATTTTAAACATGTAAACGATACTTACGGTCATCAAGCAGGTGATAAGGTTTTAACAATTGTATCCCGTATTTTGAAGAATACTCTCAGAGTAACAGACTTAATAGCAAGATTCGGCGGTGAAGAATTTACTATACTCTTAACGAATATAGATATTTCTAAAGCAATTGAAACTGCGGAGAGAGTTAGAGTTAAAATAGAATATATGGATTTTCATATTGAAGATCAAATTGAACCTTTAAAAACAACTATTTCAATCGGAGTTACGAAATATAAAAAAGAAGAATCAATAGAATCTTTCATTGAACGTGCTGACAAAGCTATGTATGAAGCTAAAGCAACGGGTAAAAATAAAGTAGTAAAATTATAATTGATTTTTTAAAGTAAAAAAATAATGAGTAATTCTTCTAAAAAACATCTTGATTTACCATATAGACCAGGAGTCGGCATGATGATATTAAATGCCGATAACCATATATTCGTCGGTAAAAGAATAGATACAAAAATATCTGCATGGCAAATGCCGCAAGGTGGGATAGTTCCTGGCGAAACACCAAGTATTGCAGCAATGCGTGAGATGTTAGAAGAAATAGGTAGCGATAAAGGATATATTATTGCCGAAAGCAAATTCTGGTATAGTTATGATGTACCAAGCTTTTTAATACCTAAACTGTGGAACGGTAATTTTCGTGGACAAAAACAACGCTGGTTTTTAATTAGGTTTACCGGAAATAACGAAGATATTAATATAAATACCTCTAATCCGGAATTTAACCAATGGCGTTGGGCATCACTTGATGAACTCTTATCTATTATAATACCATTTAAACGTAAACTTTATCAAGCCGTCGTAAAAGAATTTGAATTATTAATTCAGTAAAAATTTTATATAGTAAAAGCAGTTGAATTATGTTCAATTTCTTTTACTATACTTAATTTATTTAGAGCCTCTTGATCCTCTATTTGACCTAAACATATATTATGTTGATCACTATCATCATGGTAATCAGAATTTATATGTACCTTAATGTTATTAGCTATGTATCTTGTGCCTAATATACTTAATGTTACTATGCTGTTGTAATATAGATAAATATAGTACTGGTAGAGCAGCACTATTTACCTCTTTATCACCTTCAATTCATTCATTTATAGCACTAAATAATGTATCATTGCCTAAAGTAAATACAACACACTTATTTGTTCCTCTAGACAATAAACTAATATCTTTATCACAACTAGATTCAATCATATAATATGTATTATCATTCTTTGTTAGGTTATAATTATTATCACCGATTATATGTGCAGTAAATGCATTTGCTAGATTAGATATAGTTATATTAGCAATAAAATCTTTTACTTCTCTTACATGAAATAAATTTACTTAGACAGTAATTTGTTGTTTCAGTTTCCCAATTAACCGTATCAATTTGAGCTTCCGGCATTAAAAATCATGAATTTATATCTTCAAACACAAATTTTAGCTCTCTAACCAATCCACATAAAATATACTTTTTATCAGCAATATGTACCAAGATATGATCAGAATACTCATCTAAAAAATATGTAGAGGCATTAGAAAAAGGTTTTAAATGTATAGAATATACCTTATTTCTATCAAGACTTTGGTCATAACTATTTTCACTAGAATCAGCTGGTATTAAATACATGGTATGCATCTTTTCTCACTTAATACTGTCATAGTTTTTTCTATATCAAAGTTAAAATATTGATCTTTATAAGGCTTATCTGCAAGTGTATAATGCCACCACCCAATTTTACATGCTTTAAAATTATGTTTTTACATCTTAGAATGTACGTTTTGCTAAATATTGCTTATCAATTAATTTACTGTCATGAGGTAAAGCTTCATCAAATAAGTCAAAAGAAGTATACATGTCTACCGTATTGTCATCTAAACAGGATTATAACACGCGCGTCTTTCAGCTTTCTCTTAATGACTTCAGGATTATTATTAACTTCCTTCTGAAACTTTATTGTTGATCAATCTACAGTACTAGATCTTTCAGCTATATAACCTAATATAAAACATTTAGACTTATCTATATATGGTTAAAAGCTTTCCTTATTTTTTTGATCAATATTATTTTGCTTCATCTTAAAAAATGTTGTATAGTTTTTTGTGGTCTATATGCATATAACCAGTGAATAACCATCTTTTTGTATCTCAGCTTGTATTGCTTTAAGAGCCTTAACAGTTTCTATAGTTAAAATTGCTTCCGGTGCTTTATAACCATCTACCTTTTTATCAACAAAATTTTCATCTGAATAATAATGCATATTTTGAATAATTGTAGGGTCGATATCTTTCAGATACACGAACCCTTTAGGTAAGAATTTAGCATATATTGGAAGAAAGCTCATAAATATAAAATTAAACTTGTTAAAATCAATTTCATAAAATGTTAGGCTTTGTAAAGATTTCTAATTGATTTGTTATTTTGAGATATTTTTTAAATCAAATCGTTTTAGAGATCTTCACAGACCCTAATATATAAAATAGACCTCGTGCATAATCTCTTTCTAAAGGTAATTTGTATGTTGATCCGGTACTCGAATCCTTACATAGATTTGGCTACGCTCCGGGTCTATGTTCCGTACCACCTTCAAATTCCTCCTTATAAAATAGGTTATGCAAGAAGTCTAATATTTATTATACAAAATTTTATTAAAAACTATAGGACTGTTAACAGTACTATAGTAAACTCAACCCCATTTTGTGACAAGCACGAAGGTAGAGCCTATATATATAATAGACGAGAGGATGAACAACGAAGCACAAAGTTCAAATCAGCTTACTATAGAACTGTCAAAAAGACGGATGAATGGTAGCGAGGGAGGGATTTGAACCCCCGACACACGGATTATGATTCCGTCGCTCTAACCAGCTGAGCTACCCCGCCAGGGGAAAAGTGTTTATATAATTTGTTAAGAAGTATCATTCTAGATAAAAGCGGTTGCATGGCTTGGAAAATGTACTTAGTGTCATACCGTGGTTTGACCACGGTATCCCCAAAAAACAACTTTAAATACTAATAATTTAAATATTTTAAGCTGGATCCCATGATCAAGTCGCGGGATGACAATAAAAAAATTGATCCATGCAACAATTGACTAGTAACTTCTCAAATTTTATCTTAACGTTTAGAGAATTGTGTTTTCTTACGTGCTTTACGTTGTCCGTATTTCTTACGCTCTACTACCCTAGAATCACGTGTTAAAAGACCGCCTTTACGCAAAATAGCATGAAAATCCGGAGCAGATTTATCTAAAGCTTTAGAAATTCCATGTAAAATAGCACCTTTCTGTCCTGAAACTCCTCCACCTCTAACAGTACAAATTACATCATACTGATCAATAGTTTTTGTTAAGACAAAAGGCTGTAAGATAGTTTTTACATAAGTTTCAGAAGGAAAATACTGGACTATTGTTTTTTTATTAACAACTATTTTTCCTTTTCCTACTTTAAGCCATACTCGTGCTATAGCATTTTTTCTTTTACCTGTAGCATAAAACTTACCTAAATTATCTATTTTTTCTTTAGGAGTTTTTAATACTAAAGGTTCTTTAGTTAACTGCTTTTCTACTTTTTCTGTTTTAATTTTTAACTCGGGCATATTCTATTACTTTTTATTTTTTGGATTTTGGCTTGCAAAATCATAAACAGCAGGTTGCTGTGCCATATGAGGATGATCACCATTTACATAAACATGCAAATTACTCATTTGCTTAGCACCTAAAGCATTTCTTGTAATCATTCTTTTTACGGCCATTTTAATAACTCTCTCAGGGTGTTTACCACTTAAGATTTTACCTGCCGTAGTATCTTTGATCCCACCTGGAAATCCTGTATATCTGTAATATATTTTTCCGTCTTTGGGATTTGCTTTTTTACCTGTTAATTTTACATGCTCTGCATTTATTATGATTATATTATCACCACAATCTAAATGAGGTGTAAAGCTAGGCTTATGCTTACCGCGTAACATATTAGCAACTCTGCTAGCGAGTCGTCCTAGTACAATATTTTTTGCGTCTATGACCCACCATTTCTTTTTAATTTCCGATGGCTTTGCCGAGTAAGTTTTCACAATAGTATCTTTTTAATTAGAATTTAAAATTAAAGAATCAAGCAATACACTTAATAGCATTAATACCCACTATCTGTCAAGCTAAATATAATTTATTTACTTCCGAATATTATTTTTCTATCGGTAGAAAAATATAAATTATTATTTGCTCTTAGCCCATAATAACGAATATTTTTTATAATTTTGACAATATGAGGTATCATGTTTAATCTATTATTATCAACATCAAAACTATATAAAACACCGTTAACGGAAATAACATTTAAACTTCGCTTATTGTTATTATCAACTCCAACAAAAGGTACTAAAAAAGCAGCAGATTTTAGTTTCTTAGGATCTTGTCCATTATTTAAATCAGCTACAAACTTTACTTTCCCTGTTTCAGGATTAAAGGCTGCTATTTGTCTAGCATTATTTGTTACAAATAGGCTATTACCGATTAAAGACATTGATTGAATATCCTCAGCATTTACCTGCCAAATCACACTGCCGGTTGCTATATTAAGCTTAATAAGCTTACCAAGACCGGTTGCTATATACAGATTCATATTATCATGAACGGGAGTACATAAAATACTTGATTCGTCCAAATTCGGTATAGCTGTACGATCATTAAGATTTGTAAACTCAAAATTCCATTTTACTTCACCGCTTGTTATATTTAAGGCAAGTATTTGCCCGGAATTATAAGTTACTATTACATTGTCATACTGTACTATCGGCGTCATAAAATAACTAGCCGACAAAACTTCTGCTAGGCTTTCATGTTCCCACACGGTTTTTAAAGTTTCTGCATTTAAAGCAATAGTTTGATTACTGATAGTTTGCACTAAGACAGTATTATCATTGAGTACAATAGGCTTAATTCTAATAATATCCGGAAGTTCTTTTCTAATTATTTCATAACCTGATTTTGCATCTAGCACTACTAACAATCTTGAACCGTATGTTACGTATAATTTTCCGTTATGGTGTAAAATTCCGCCACCTATATAATTATTTTTTTTATGTCTACTTAAATTATAAGACCAAATAATCTTATTTTTCTCTATAGAAAATGCAGAAACATTCGATCTAATATCCAATGCATAAATCATATCGCCTATAAAAACCGGCTCGGTAACCGTTTTGCTTCTAGCAAAACTATACTGTTTGTTCTTAAGCATATTTGCATTAAATGCATATATATTTGCATTAGAATCTAAATATATAGGCTCATGAGTCTGAAGTGCTAATTTAGGAGTCAACTCAACAATATTTTTTACCCTTTTTGGTCCAAGCCCGTTACATGAAATTAAAATAAACGGTAATAACAGAAGTGCTATTTTTTTTGTCATATTTTTCCTTAAGTACGAATTATTATTTATTTAAATTTATAAGCAATGCTTTAGCATGATCTTTTATTAGATCAGATACATTATTTGAAATTAATAAATTTTTTAGATTTTTTTCTGCTTGCGGTTTCATATTATTCTTAATATCCCACATAGCTTTTATAATAGTTGCTGTAGCCCAAAAAGGTTTTTGCTCGTCATCAAAATAGTTTAAATATTTGGTCAATTTCTCTTTATCTTGAATATTTAGATTTTGATCATCAATCACAAGACCACACCATGAAATACGTGCATAAGAAGTAGAAATTTCGGAATATTCTTTATGTTCAATAATTTTATTAAGCAAGTCTTTCGCTTCTGAATATTTTTTTTCTGAAATCTTTATGGCTACTTGTTCTAATGCAGCTATTTCTTTGATTTTAGTATTACTAGTAGTAACTAAACTCTCTAAAGTATTCAAAGCTAATTCTTCATTATCTTTTGTTGTTTCCAAACCAATAGTCTTAACAAGAATATCTCCGTTTTTTTGGTTATTTTTAATTCTTTTATCTTTATTATTATTAATAACAACCATTATAGTAATAGCTATTATAGAAATGATTATTATTATAGGTAAAAGCTTTTTGAAAAAAATTAACCTTTTTTCTTCATTTTGATCACTCAGTACTTCATCCAAAATATCAGTCATATTTTATTATTTTTATTTATTTTTACAGCCAAATTTAATCTTAGCATCTTCTGCCATTTTCTTGGATGCGGCAGTTCTATTAGTTGGAAATTCCCTATCAAGCTTAGCAAGCATATTACATACTTCCTGAATTTTTTTTAGTTCACCTAAAGAAAGTGCTAACTTCAATAACCCATCGGAAGATTTTGCCCCTTTCGGTGACTCTTTATAGCCTTTTAAATAGTTAACTGCTGCCCTGTTATAGTCTTTTTGTTTAAAAAAGCATTCCCCATACCAGAAATAAGCATTACTAATTAGCGAACTGTTAGGATATTTTTGGATAAAATTTTTAAACTTATCTTTTGCTTCAGTAAGTTTATTATCTTTATAAGCAACAAGGGCCAAATCGTAGGCTTGCTTATCAGAAGCTATATCCTTATTAACCGCAATAGGTTTTTTAGGAGCATCATCCAGCATATCTTTAAGCAAAGCTATATCAAAAACATCTTGTTTTTTTGAAGCACCGGCTTCTAAAACTTCAGTATTTTCTTCTTGATTTAAAATATTTGAGTTCTGCGTTAGCATATCAATTTTATGCTGTAAAACCTCAACTTTACCGATTAGCCTTCTGATTTCTTGTTCCTGTTCATCTAGCCTATTTTCAAAATCATTATTTGCTGCATATTTTAAAGGCTTGCTTTTAATAGTTTCGCTTTCTCCGAAAGAAAACATAGAAAATAAAAAAGTAAATAATAAGATAATCAGTTTCATATATTTTTTAAAAATTTATAATTTTTTTATAATACCGAAAATTTTTTAATATTCCACACAATTTTTTATATTTCAATACTACCGTCATATGTAAAAGTTATTGTTATGGTGGTACCTTCATTTATCTTACTTTGCAAATCAAATTTACCGTTCATAAGTTCAACCAACTTTTTAGTAAGCGGCAATCCAAGACCGGTACCTTCATATTTTCTACTAAGCTCACTATCAATTTGACCAAACGCCGATAAAGTTTTTGGGATATCTTTTTCCTCAATACCAATACCGGTATCTATAACTTTTATATACACTAATTCTGCTAACTCATCTTTTTCAAGTGTAATAGTAACACTTCCTCCGGAATTTGTAAATTTCACAGCATTTGATAAAAGATTTAAGAATACTTGTTTTAGCCTTTTTGGATCAGCCTTTATAACCACATGCTCTTTCGGTAATCTACTAATTAAAGCCACTTCGGCTTGATCGGCACGCGGCTTAATAAATATCAGCGAAGAACTAATTAATTTATTTAAATCAAGATCTATACTATCTACTTTTAATTTATCAGCAGAAGCTTTAGAAAGATCTAAAATATCATTAATCATACTAAGCAAATGCTTACCAGCATCATTTATATCTTTAATATAATTTTTACTTTTTTCTGCATCTCTTTCCGACATAAGAATTTCCGAAAAGCCTATTATAGCATTAAGCGGTGTACGCAATTCATGACTAATATTAGCAAAAAACTTTGTATTTGAAGAGCTAGTTTTTTCTACTTTTACTATTTGAGCTTTTAAATTTCTATTTGTTTCAAGCTGCTCCTCAATAATTTTTCTAGCATAGTTAGTATTACTAATAATTATAGTGCAGAATATTATAAAAATAATGATAAAAGTTATAAAAACCTTTTGCTCAAGAGAGGTTATATTTTGCCACTGGTTGGTAATATTAGTGTTAATCTCAAATACTGCATCTACGGGAAAATCTAAATTATTATCTATAACAGGGATATAGCTAGTAACAAAAGAAGCCTCTTCCACTGTTAAATCACTTTCATTTTCTATTACTACCCTTGGTAATAATATATGACTTGTAATACCTTCAAAAGCATCTCGAAGCGGAGCTTTTGAAGTAAAGGATTTTAAAAAAAATTTATCGATTTTTGCGGTCACTATCTCAACCAAACTATCATCTTTATAATTGTCTACACTATACATGTGTAACATATTACTAGTGATGAATTTATTACCTTTGCGATCGTAGAGAGAAATATTAATATTAAGATTGGTGAACCATTGAGCAGTAATCTTTGCAAAATTAATAAAATCTTGATCTTGTAATAGTTTTAAATAATCGAATTTATGTAATTTACTGATTACGTTCTGATGAGTATTCCAAATATTATTAGTGTAAAGTTCTACAATTTTAGTATGTTCCAAAACCACTTGTTTTACTATCATTTCTTTTATCATAAAATAACGATAAAACATCATATTTATGACAATATTAAGAAACAATATAATGAATGACAATCTTACTATATACTTATTATGGTTCATTATAAGACCTAGTAGTTATTTTGAACTCAACTGATGTCATCCCTGTGGAAGGCTTGCTTGCATACCAAATCGTCATTGCGAGTGACTAAAAGGAGCATGGCAATCTCATAAACCATGGTTCCTGAGATTGCGTACGTACAAAACTTACAGTTTTTCCGTAGCTTATGACGAAGAATCTATCCATGCAGCAAAACCGAGAATGATATTATCCTTTCTACTTATCTTCTTGTTTAACTCTCTCTTTTGTTTCCAGCTTCTTATTAAGAATCAACCCTGTAATTACATCATAAGCACGAGCAAATTGATAATCTTTTTTGTATAATTCCGATAATTCATTCTCTTCTTGTTTATTATTTTTGGCTTTTGTTTCTTTTTTATCTTTGTTTTTAGATGAATTATCTTTGTTTTTTTCATTATCATTCTTCAAATAATTTTTTAAAGAACTCTCAGAAAAACGCTTATCTATTTTTTGCACTTCTGGATACTCAACTTTCGCTGGCTCAATTAAAATATCAGGCTCTATCCCTTCTGCTTGAATAGAACGACCACTTGGGGTGTAATATTTAGATATAGTCAGTTTTACGGCAGCCCTAGAATTGATTTGCGTTAAAGCCTGAACTGATCCTTTACCAAAAGACTTAGTGCCAAGTATTATTGCTCTTTTATGATCTTGCAAAGCTCCGGCAACTATTTCCGAGGCAGAGGCAGAATTACCGTTTATTAAAACTATCATAGGTACTTTGGGAGCTTTTAACGAAAACTCATTTGCTTTAGTTTCGCTATTACTTGATGTAGTTCTACCTTTTGTTGTTACAATTACACCAGAATCAATAAAATAATCACTAACGGCAATAGCTTGATCTAGTATACCTCCGGCATTATTACGTAAATCTAGAATTATACCTTTAAGGTCATCTTTACTCTCAGTTTGTAACTTCTTTACTGCTGCCTTCAACTCAGAAATTGTTGACTCATTAAAAGTAGTTATACGTATATATGCAATATTATTTTTTTCTAAATGTGCTTTTATCGGCTTGATTTTTACTATTTCGCGAGTAAGCTCTAGCTCTTGCGGTTTTGCCTCTTCTTCCTTAATTATTAACAATTTAACCTTAGTACCAGGCGTACCACGCATCTCTTTTATAGCTTTATTAGGACCAAGCGTAGAGACTAACTCGTCATTCACGCCTACTATATAATCCCCACCTTTAAGCCCTGCTTTGAAAGCCGGCAAATCGTCAATAGGCGATATTATCTTAATTGCTCCGCTATCATACATTATTTCAACACCGATTCCGCCGAATTCACCTTTTGTAAAAGTAAAAATATCTTCTAAATCCTCATCGGTATAATAGCTTGAATGAGGATCAAGTGAGTTTAACATACCGTTAATTGCTTCATCTATCATTTTTTGCCTATTGGGCACCTGTACATAAGCCTTTTCGATACGTTCAAATACGTCTTGAAATTGCTTATAAGCTTCCTGATTTGATATTTTATTTTCATTTTCTTTTTCTCCTTCTGCAAATGCACAAATAGAATTTATAATAAAAAATAGTGTTATAATTAAACGTAATAACATAATACTCCAAATATGTGTGTTTTTAAGCAAAGTGTCATTGCAAGGAAAATTACGAAGTAATTTGATGAAGCAATCTCCAGGATATTTGACGAAATTGCCGCGTCGCCTACGGCTCCTCGCAATAACGATTAAATATCCAGCTCACTAATAATTTTATCCATTTTAACTAAAGCCTGTTCATAAATAAATTGAAATCTTTTTTCCGGCTTTTTACCCATTAAATCATCTACTATTTTATCGACATTTTGAAAATCTTCTAAAGTTACCTTTAAAAGCGATCTTTTTTCCGGATGCATAGTAGTTTCCTTTAATTGTGCAGGCATCATTTCACCGAGACCTTTAAACCTACCTACTTCAATTTTAGCTTTACTAGCTTTTAATAATTTATCCGTTAACTTAGCTTTTTCCTCTTCATCACCTGCATAATAAGTTTTATTAGACTGCGTTAAACGATAAAGCGGAGGCTTAGCTAGATATAAATGCCCTTCTTCTACCAATTTCGGCATTCGTAAAAAAAAGAAAGTCATTAATAGCGAAGCTATATGAGCACCGTCAACATCTGCATCAGTCATAATAATTATTTTTTCGTAACGCAGATTTTCTTTTTTATAATTCTTTAAACTACCGCAGGCAAGAGCTATTTCTAAATCTTGTATTGCTTGATTATTAACGATTTTCTCAAGCGTAGAACTCGCAACATTTAGAACTTTACCCCATAGCGGTAATACTGCTTGCATTTCTCTATTACGTGCTTGTTTTGCAGAGCCTCCTGCCGAATCACCTTCTACAATAAATAATTCCGTCCCTTCAGGTGAAGTGCGTGTGCAATCGGCAAGTTTACCGGGTAAACGCAATTTTTGAGTGGCATTTTTACGGGAAATATTTTTTTCGTTTTTCTTACTGATTCTAAACTCAGCAATGCTAATTACATGCTCAAGTAAATTAGTAGCTAAAGCTTTATCGCTACTAAGAAAATGGTCAAAATGATCTTTTATTATATTCTCGACCGGTTTACTTACACCGTTTGATACTAATTTTTCCTTAGTTTGTCCTTGAAAAGACGGCTCAGCTATAAAAATAGAAAGTACAACACTTGCGGTTTCTAAAATATCCTCAATAGTTAGATTAGCAACTTTTTTATTCCCTATCATTTCACCATATGCTTTAAGCCCACGTAAAATAGCTAGCTTAAGTCCTTGCTCATGTGCTCCTCCTTGAGGAGTCGGAACAGTATTACAATATGATTGAATAAATGCCGAGCTATCGTTATTTTGCCAACAAATCGCCCATTCAAGTTTTATCCTGTCCGGCGTAGACTCTATATTACCTGCAAAAATTCCTGGAATAACTAAATTATCTAAAGTTATTTTTGAACTTAAATAATCTTTTAAACCGTTTGGGAAACTTATTAATGCCTTTTTAGGTATATCTAACGGTACTTCTACTTCGCATGCCCATTCTATAGTAACACCGCGATATAAATAAGCTTTTGACCTTGCAAGCTCATAAATCTTTTTAGGATTAAAATGTAATTTTTCACTAAAAATTTCCGGATCGGGAGTGAAATTTATTGATGTACCTCTTAGCCTTTTAGATGCTTCTTCACATATTAAATCAGTTAATTTTTCTCCTTTAGAATAACTTTGGCTATATAATTTACCTTGTTTATAAACCTTTATTTCTAAATGTTTAGATAAAGCATTTACTACCGATATTCCAACACCATGCAATCCGCCGGCAGTATGATAAACATTATTTGAGAATTTACCTCCTGAATGAAGAGTAGTTAAAATTACTTCTAAAGCTGATTTGTCAGGAAATTTAGGATGATTATCAATAGGGATACCGCGACCGTTATCAAATATAGTAATACTATGATCATGATGCATTTTTATCGTGATGATACTTGCAAAGCCTGCGACTGCTTCATCCATAGCATTATCCAGCACTTCAGATACTAAATGATGCATAGCATTTGAATCAGTACCCCCGATATACATCCCTGGTCTTTTACGAACAGGCTCAAGCCCCTCTAATACTTCAATATCTTTTGCACTATAGTTATTATCGACTAGCTTATTTTGCTTTTCTTTGTCAAAGCTGAATAAATCACTCATATATTAGAGATTTAATTAATTATTTTCTCTCCTAAATTAAACTATTTAACATAGAAAAGCAATTAAGCTTTAAAGAAATTGTTTGAAAATTCTACATCATTGCGAAGCAAAACTATAAGTTTTGACCAAGCAATCTCAGGATTTTATACAGTCGTTCGCAATGACGATAAAAATAATCTTATCAATTATATCCCTTAGCTTTTATTAACATACAAGCTATGTTGGAGTTTCCTTGAGCTAATGCAATATCTAATGGATATTGGCACTCATCATTTAGAGTAGAAATTTTAATACCTCGTATAACCAAAAATTTTGCTAAATAGTAATTATCGTTATAAATAGCAGCAGTTAGTAATGTCTCACCGCTTCTACCTTTTTCTTGCAATATAGGATAAATTTCAAGTAACGCACGCAACCCAAAAAGATTGTTTCTATCCACTGCTCTAAAAGCATTCTTTACTGCACTACAATAAGATAGATTGGCATAAATATCTTTCTTTTTATTTATATCATTATTATATTTAATAAAACTCTCTACAACTTTTCTTCTTGCAGCACTTGCTATCCATTCTTCTTTCTTTTGGAATAGCTCTATATATGCATACATATCCATCTGCTCTAAAGTCGCCTGCTCTGTTAGTTTACCAAGAACTATATCATCATCAGGTAAAAGTAACATTTGTGTTTCATCTTTAACAAATTTTGTGACCAACTCCGATATTTCATTATTTACGTTATTATTTTGTTTTTGAATCATGACATTTGGAGAACTTACCGGAGACGATTTCTCTTGATTATTTGTAATTTGATTATTATTAATTTGCTTCTCTAAAGGCTGAAGTTGATTCGGTTTCACTACAACAACGGGTATAAGCGACGTATCCCAATTTTGTTTTTTTGGGACATCTGAAACAGCTACAAATGTCTCTTGCGAGTTATTGAGTCCCGCCGAAGAATCGGTTGTAGGGGCTACTTTAGACGGAGTAGTAACGGGTGTATTTGGGCTAGTCGGTGTTATATGCTGTGTAGCAGGTTGATTTGTAGGCATTACTGGAGGTGTAGGTACATTACTAGGTACTACCGGAGTGCCTGCAGGAGGTACTGTTGTCGGCATAGTACTTGATGTAGTATCTTGGGTTACCGGGGGGCTCACCACAGGCAGAGAAACAGCAGGCATATCAGGTATAGAGGGCGGTGCTATCGGTGCTACGCTTTCTTCCTCTTTATTAGCATCAGGAGGGGGATTAAGCGAAATAGGCTTATGCACAGGAGGCAAATTGGTTGATTTATATATTTGCACTGGGCGCTGCAAAGGCACTACATAACTTCCTGCGTGAACCGGAGGCATAGATACTACCGGTCTCGGTACGTTAGGAGTTATAATATTAGAAGCTAAATTTGTATCATTATACTCATTAGAAGCAACTTGTTCTTCATGCACTTCATTACTTGTAACACTAGGTAACGTTGCACTACTAATATCTATAAAAGGTTCAGATGCCTCGGCTTCATTAGATTCCTGAATGTCATGAGAAACTAAATTTACACTACTTTCATGACTGGAATTTGTATGAACGTTATAACTTGTAGCGCTAGGTAATGCTGTATTACCAACATCTATAAACGGCTCAGCTTGTTCATTGTCATTAGGCTCTTGGGAAACTAGCTTTAGTTCTTCTTGATGGGCTGCTTTAGTTTGTTCATTTGCTTGTTTAGAGGATATATCTTTCTTTTTGGGTTTACTAAAAAATTGCTTAAATTTATCAAAAAAAGAAATACCGGCACTAGAGCGAACATTCTTATCTTTAGTATCTACTTCGGCAGCCGGCGGTAATGATGGCGGTAATGACGGAGGTGAAGCATAACTTTGAACTGTCACTAATAATAGATTTATAAAAAATAATATCTTACATAATTTATTTAACATATAATTCCTTATTAAATAATTTATTTGATAGCAGAAGGTTGTTCGATGTCATTCCTGCGGAAGCAGGAATCCAGGGTAAAGCGAGATAAATCGAGCTTTTAATATTAAAAACTTACTGTGTATATACCTTTTAATTGCTGGATTTTTGCTTCCGCAGGAATGACATAAACGAACCATACACCTCCTCCCGCTTTTAGCTAGTAATGACATTCACTCCCCTACCTCTTACTATTCTGTACCAATTTCTTTATCTCAACCTCTACTAACTCTTTAACAAGTACAGGTAAATTTTTATCAAGCCAAACTTTAAGTTCTGGTTTTAACATCCCAACGACTAATTCTTCAAGTGCATTTTTAGATGAGATATTATTATTCAGTTTTTTATCTTTAATAGTATCGGTAAAATTTTTAAAAATATCACCCACCTCTTCAGCAGATTTAGTTGATATTAACTTTTCTTCTTCATCTTGATTTACTATTTCCGTTAGCTCTAATACATCTTTATCTTCGCTATCATTTTCATGAATAGGATTTTTACGCTCGTTTATTACTCCTTTTATCGATTTTAATATGTCTTCTATCGACATATCTTGATTCTTTTTATTTTCCTTACTCACATTAGAAACCTATAAACATTTTCTTTTTAATAGTCTTAAACTCTTCTTCAGGACTAAAATATTTTACTTTAAGTTTTAAACTTTGAGCCGTTAGCTCGCCGGTTAACAATTTCATTTGATATGCCGCAAGTATTGAAGATTTATACGCATCCACACGAGTTATTTTTGCTTCGTATAATTTTTCTTCGGCAGTTAAAACATCTAATATTGTTTTAGATCCGACTATTTCCTCTTGCACAGTACCGTCATATGATATTTGAGCAGCATCCACTCCTTGATTAGCAGCAACAATACGAGATTTTGCTGCTTCAAATCCTTCCCACACACTTACAACTCCTGCTTGGGTCTGTTTTATCGTACTATCAAGCTGAACTGCACTATTTCTTGTTTGATTTTTAGCCGATCTGATTCTTGAATATTGAGCTCCTCCCTCAGGATAAATAGGGACATTTACCGAAAGAGTAGTAGTATAGCTTCTATTATTTATAGCATTTATATCATTTTGTGGATTGTAGTATGTTCTACCGGATTGCAGTTGCACACTTACTTGCGGTAATAATTTCCCTTTTTCTGCCATTTCTAAAGCTTTAGCCACAGTTACATTATGCCTTGCCGAATCAATATCAGGGTTGAGCTTAGCAGCTCTTCCGGTTAACTCATCTAATGAAGCAGGTAACATTTTAGGTAACTCAGGCATAGTTATATTAGTCGGCTCTATTCCAAATACTCTAATAAAATTTGCTTTTTTTCCTTGAAAATCGGCATAAGCAGCTAGTTTATTCGTTTCTGCTGCTGCAAGCCCTGCTCTTGCGGTTGCTATATCTACTTCCGTTGCTTCTCCAAGTCTTAATTTTTCCTCAACGGTGTTAACTTGTTGTATGTTAGTGCGAACTCTACTTTCGGAAATATCATATTTCGCTTTGCTCTCAAAACAATCAAGATACGCAGTTATTAAATTTAATAATATTTTTTGTTCACCAGCATAATATGCACCCCGTGCGGCTTTAAATCCTGCTTGAGCAGCTTTAAGAGCCGCAACGCTAGAACCACCATTAAATAGAGACTGTTGAATTGTTAATGCACCTTGATCACTATCTATTTCCCTTGGAGTAAGATCAAGCCTATCAGCATATTTTTTATTATATTTAGTCTTATTATTTTGTCTATTAATCTGTAATCCAACACTAGGCATAAACCCCGACAAAGCTCGCGGAAACTGCTCAATCGAGTCTAAAAACTTAATTCTAGCAGCTTTCAGCTCCTCATTATTCTTATATCCTTCAGTTAAAGCTTCCTGCAAATCAACTGCTGCAACCAAACTAGTTAGTAATAATGTAACAATAAATGTAGTTAATTTACGCATAAATTTCTTGAATAATTGATAATATGTTAGTTAGATTAGTTTAATCTTTTAAGAATATACCTGTAGCCTAATAAAACAATATAAATCTATTGTAGCAATGTTAGCACGTAATATAACAAAAATTAATCTCAAGGGCAATGATAACTATTTTACATTTTATTTTACGGTTATAAAGCTTTAAGATTAATTAATATTTGATAACAAAATAATAAATTTTATGTCTATAATTGATTTTTCTAGTTTCAGCGGATTAAATAAAGAACAACAAAGACTTTTAATAAAATTAAAAGGTTTTACAAAATCTTTGAAAATGAATGTAAAAGATTTAGAAGATCATTTATTTTATATTTTACAAAATTCTTTAAATGAATTATCTCACACGGAAAATATCGATGTAGCGAAAATAGAAAAACTTTTCAATAGGACAATCCAAGAATCTATATCTGAAGTGCTTGAGACAGCATATCAAGAACAGTTAAAAACACAAGATATCTTTTTATTTGACAGGATTATTGTAGCAAAATGTTTAAATGTTTTAGAATCTTAAAATTTCAGCAAGAATTAGATAAACTTTATCCTGGAGCTTCTAAAAAAATTATAGAATCATTAGACAACATATTAGTCGGGATTATATCGACTCAAATACCGATGCTTAGAATATTTATACAAACAAGCGGAATACTTGAAAAAGTAAATAATCTTATTGACTCTGAAAAAATTATTGCCAAAAATAACAAAATTGCATAATTAATATAAAAGAAATAAGGAAAGAGGCTAAATCTCATGAAAAACTTGAAAACATCTATAAAAAAGCCAAAAAAGTTGCTACAACTTCAGAAACATCAAAAGAACTGCCTCGAAAAATTATTGAAATAGCAAATAAAGGCCCTAATAACCAAGTTTCACTGGAGAATGTTGTAAAAGCTGCTAAAGCTATACCAAAAAGCAGAAATGAAGTAGAAGAAAAAATCACAGAACTCAAAAGTAATATTGAAAGTGCAATTCCACAAGATATAAATATTGACAAATTAAACTCTGTAAAGAATACTATCTCTAGTAATCTAAATGAAGCTAAAACAGAATTATTATAAAGTATTAAATCTGGAAGCTTGTTGTGGCGAAAAGATAGAATCCTTATGTAAAGCAGTAGAAAAAGCTATGAAAATTGCAAGCGACATAAAAAAATAGTAAGAGTAATACCAGGAAGTCAAGAACTCGGGGATGTTATAAGTCTAACAATAAAAACTAACTTATTACCGCATCCGGTCTTAACAATTGCAAAGCTAACTCCTGATATAGCTAACTCAGTTAATACAGTTAATATAGGTAAAGCAGTGGTTACTATACTTTCTAAAACACACAACTTAACTCAACAACAAGGAAGCGCAAAATAGTGTCTAATTCTAATACTCATATTTTAATTACCATAGGTTGCTTAGCATTATTATTAATATTTTTAATATATAAGAAAATAGCAGCACGTAAAAAAAATATATTACCTGTTGAAGGAGGTAATATTGATGATTCGCCAAATGTTGCCCTTAATAGTCAAAAACCAGAAAATAAAAAGCTGACATTACAAGAAAGAATAGAACTATCTTGGAAATTCCTGTATAATATCACGGAAGTTATTTTAAATAAATTCTCTAAAGAAGACATCATTCAAGTGAATAAATGCGGTCAAGTTTTATTTGAAAATAACGTTAGATATGAACATGTAGTCGATCTTGCAATCCCTCAAGTTAAGTCTCATACTCAAACAGTTGAACAAGAACAATCTAAAGGGAAAAAAGCCTTAGGGGTATAACTCTTTTCTTTGAAGCATGTTTAAAATCAATTGTAATAAATGCCTTTTATTAGGTTTGAACTTCATAGTTAGCTTTTTGTTGCCTAGAAATACCTTACATATTCTTAATACAAACCCGTTAACTTGATACTCCCAGAGTGCCTAAAGGTGCCATATTATACGATCTTACCTTTATCCATAACAATAATTCTATCCATATGCTTAATAGTAGGTAATCTGTGGGCTATAGCAATTATCGGTAAACTTTTGATAAATTCATGAATATTTGCAGCTTTGGCGGCATTTTCTATTTCCTAAGGCAAAGCATTCTCTTTTACATATCCGATATTCTTACTTACTGAGCAATGAAAAAGCATGATATCTTGAGGAATTAATGATATCTGCTCCCACACAGGCTGTCAGAGGAAGTATCGTAAAGGCTTTGGTTATCGATTATAATATCGCCAATTTCGGCTTAAAATTTTTCAATAATAATGCAATTAAAGTGGATTTACTGCTACCTGAATGCCCAACAATACCCACTTTCTCACCGGCTTTAATATGCAAATTAAGAGACTGGCATACACTACTCCCCTCTTTATAAGCAAACGATATATCCTTAAATATAATCTCCCCCTTTGAAGATTTTTAATTCAGCAGCATTTTAGTATCTTGTGGGATTTGGATGATTGTAAAGGCGGAGCAAAACGCTGCCATATCTTCTAAAAAGTCTTTAAGTTCCATAGTGGCATGCCACGAATTTTCAGTAACTAAAAAAGTAAGGGACATAATAAAAGCAATATCGCCGATACTAATTTCACCAAGATTACGTTAAATGAATTACATACACAAATACACCTGTTAAATATACCCAATATACTAAACTGAGTATTATGCAAATAATTAAATCATATTTGTAATATTTTATTGTTAGAAGGTTATGTACATTATGGTAATAATACTTTATTTAATGCGCGCTGCTTTGCTGCAAACGAAAAAATAGTAAAGATGTTTATAATACAATCAGCTACTATACTAAGCATCTTGCTTATCTTGTTCCATTTTAGCAAGTTTAGTAAAAAACTGTAAAGCAAGCGGTAAGTCAATAGCCATAAAGGTACTAATGACAACAAATACTTTAATATTAGTAAGATCCAGTGCAATACTGGAAAGCAAGGTAATTAATAACGGTTTGCTTAATTGATACTTGATTGCTTGGTACATTTTATAATAATTCCGTACTCTTCCGACGATAGAACCCGGGAAGGTTATTTTGAAAATAAGTATACAGCAAATTAAAACAGTGATTACATATTTTATTCATCATACCTTGAAAAATATGAGGCATTACTTTAAGTTGCGTAAAGTTATGAGCACGCCAAACACCATCAAGTATAGCTTGTGCTGCTACAAACCATATTATCGGTTTATAAATTTGAGCAAATATAATCTTTTCATTTTGGGTAAATAAATCAAGCAAAAGCTTTACAGCATAATTATATATAATAGGATGAAAGCCGCTTGCAATAGGCCCAAGCATCATAACAAAATACCAATATTTATACGGCTTTATAACAGACCATGAAAAAAACAGGATAAATTTTGATTTCCATAAGTTGAGAAATGTATGTTATTCTTAGATAAAAGCGGCCTTATTACACGTGCCCTTGTTGCATGACTCTTATGTCATTCCCGCGGAAGCGGGAATCCAGTACCTTAAAGCTTTGAAATTTATAAAAAAATCTTGGTCTAAAAGATTTTTTTGGAAAGCTCGATTTGTCTTGCTTTACCCTGAATTCCTGCCTTTGCGGGAATGACATCGATCCTTAAGTTATCACCCATACACGATCAACGGAATGACATTATTGTAGATAAGCTATTAATATATTAGTATCAAAGGTAGCTTTCATTCGTTCTACTCATTACGTAATTTAGTGTGATATTCTAAACTATCTAGATTTTTAGCTTTCCAGAGTCCAAAAGCGTTTTCAAATACTTTATTATTGTAATCATTACTAGCAATGTAACTAGTTAAAGCTTGCCCAATAATTTTATCTCTTGATATTTTTTTCTTGGATAGTTTATCTAGAATTTTAATTTACCAATCAGCTACATAATAGTTCTCACATAATCTCCTTAGGATTTTTTCCTAATTGGGATATCATATCCCTATGATATGTATCATTATCTTATATCATCCTTTAGATTTAAAATCTACAAATATTTCTCATTCTCTTCTTTAACCATAGCTATTAACTGCTCAACCGATAATACTTCTTGGTCAGTAGTTCCAAGCCTTCTAATCGCTACTTGTTTATTTTCTTGCTCTTGTTTACCGATTACTACAATCATCGGTATTTTTTGATTAAAAAACTCACGAATCTTATAGTTAATTTTATCAGGTGAGATATTAAAATCTGTTCTCACCCCGTTATCAATTAAAATTTTCTGCACTTCCAAAGCGTAATCGTTCAAATCACTGGTAATAGTTGCAATAGCAACCTGTACTGGTGCAAGCCAAAGCGGAAACCTACCTGCATATTCTTCAATCAATATACCAATAAAACGCTCAAGTGAGCCAAGAATCGCTCTATGTAGCATTACAGGTCTTTTTTTCTCTCCGCTTGCTGCAACATAGCTAGCGTCTAACCGCTCCGGCAAAACAAAATCCATCTGAAGCGTACCACATTGCCATTGCCGCCCTATCGCATCGGTTAATACAAACTCAAGCTTCGGACCGTAAAATGCCCCCTCACCCGGGTTTAGTGCATAAGTAAACCCTGCTTTTTCTACTGCTTTTTTTAAAGCATTCTCAGCCTTATCCCAAACTTCATCGCTCCCTGCTCTAATTTCAGGACGATCAGAGAATTTTACCTTTATATCAGTAAAGCCGAAATCCTTATAAACTTCAGTCAGTAATTTACAAAAACTAACCGTTTCATCGGTAATTTGTTCTGCAGCACAAAATATATGTGCATCGTCTTGCACTAAACTCCGCACCCTCATTAAACCGTGCAACGCACCGGACGCCTCATTACGATGACACAAACCAAACTCTGACATACGAAGAGGTAAATCACGATAACTCTTGACACCTTGTTTGAAAATCTGCACGTGGCAAGGGCAGTTCATCGGCTTCAAAGCTAATGTCTTGTCGTCTATTTTGAATGTAAACATATCATCACGAAACTTTTCCCAATGTCCTGAAGCCTCCCAAAGGCGTTTATCGACCAAAACAGGAGTCTTAACTTCGGTATAACCGTTTTTACGAATCTTTTTCTTAATATACTGCTCAATGGTATTATATATACTCCAGCCTTTATCATGCCAAAATACCATTCCTTGAGCTTCTTCTTGGAAGTGGAATAAATCAAGCTCACGCCCAAGCTTTCTATGATCACGCTTTTCGGCTTCTTCAAGCATCAAGAGGTAACTATCTAGCTGCGCCTTCGTAGCCCAAGCAGTGCCGTATATACGCTGTAACATCTCATTACGACTATCACCTCGCCAATACGCTCCTGCAACTTTCATCAACTTAAAATGCTTAACAATCCCTGTAGAAGGAGCATGCGGACCTCGGCAGAGATCAATAAAATTACCTTGCCTGTATAAAGTAATTGGCTCACCTGCCGGAATTGAAGCAATAATTTCGGCTTTATAATGCTCTCCTATCGATTTAAAAAACTCTACGGCTTTATCCCTATCCCATAGCTCTCTTGTTATTTTCTCGTTCTTTTGTGAAAGTTCTTGCATTTTAGCTTCTATAACGGCTAAATCATCAGTGGTAAAAGGTTTATCACGAGCAAAATCGTAATAATAACCGTTTTCAATTGCAGGACCAACCGTTACCTGAGTTTCAGGGAATAGTTCTTTTACTGCTTCTGCTGTTAAATGTGCCGCATCATGCCTTATTATCTCAAGACATTCAGGATCTTTCACAGTTAAAATACGAAGCTTGCAATCATTTTCAATTACGATACTTAAGTCTTGAAGCTCACCGTTTATTTCAGCAACCATTGCTGCTTTAGCAAGTGACATTGAAATTGCATTTGCTACTTCATAGGCGGTAATATTTTTTGCAAATTGTTTTATACTCCCATCGGGAAAGGCAATGTTAATCATTCTTTTATAACTTATTTTTTCTTCAAATGTTTTACTTGTAGAGCTTATCTCGTAGCTCTTATGTCATTCCTGCTTTTGCAGGAATGACACTTAGATTACTCTCTTTCTTGATCTATCATAGCCATAGCATTCATAAATTCTAATACTCTTGCATCACTAAGGATCTGATCAATAGCTTTATCGTTAAAGGTTAGTCTGGCGTCTTGACTTTTTACATCAACTACTAAAGATTCACCATCTTTTAATTCAGAATTTTTACTAAAAACTTCTATTGCCCTAAAGCCGTATTGCTTTATTACTGAAGATTGTTTTCCTAGATTTAAAGCCAATTCCTTAGAATCTTCTATTTTATTAAGCACCGGTACAATAGCATTATTAGTATAATGCACAAAATTATTTATCACCGCACTCGGATCCGATAATTTTATTACGCTTTCTAGATTCAGAGGATTATCTATATTAGGCATATCAATATCAATAGCAAAATTAAAATCATCTATTACAAGATTAGTTTTACCAGATAATTTTTTTGCTTCAGGATCAAACTCACCTTTCAAATTAAATTCGGAATTATTTATTTTTGCAAAAACACCCATTACTCTTTCCCCATCTTCTTGAGTAATAGGGCTAGTTAGTTTAAAAATTTTATCTAACTCAGCTCTTTTATTTAAACCATTACTAAAGTAACTTCCTAAAGCTTCAGCTACCGTTTTTTGGTATGTTTCAGAAGGTTCTATAGTAGATTTAATATTTAAAGCAAAATCAAAAATTTTATCTTTTTCTATATTTAATTTATATAAATTACTTTCTACTTTTCCTTTTCTTTCAATATCACAAGCAAATAAAAACGGCTTACCTTTTACTAATTCTCCTAACATCTGCATAAAAATAACAGCATGCATATTCTCATCTTGCTTTTGATCTAGAGCAAAACTTTGAATTAATAATTTCCCAAGAGCTACTAACTCATCACTATATTTTAGTTTTAATTTGGAATTGTAAGAAATAGGTAAATTCAATATATCTAACTTTGTCAAACCATACTCAAAGAAAGCAGTATCAAAGTCATTAACTATTTGATCTCTCAAAAATTCAAAAATTTTATCATATAAATTTCTTCTGTAATTCTCAGAAATAAAAGAAACAGTATTTTTTCCATCTAAAATTAACAAATTCAGGTTACCTGATGTCTTAGTATTAGTAATTACAGAATTACTAATATCACTCTCTGCTAATTTTTCTGCATCTCGAGAACTATAAAGAGTTGATTTATTGTCACTCAAGCTTAATTTCCAATAATCAGGCTCTCTATTAAACAAAGATTTTCTAAACCAAATTGTTATATGATGATCAGGTGAGTAAAAAATATTTTTTTCATCTTGAGCGGTAGTAATTTTTACATTATTTCCGTAAGAATCAATTTTTGTAATATTCAAAAACGGTACATGTCTAATAACTATTTCATCAAAATAAAAATCTATAGGTTTTAACATTACTTTATTTAAAGTAACACTAAATCCATATTTATTAACTTTTACTGCATCATAAGTTATATATTCTCCATATTTATCAAGAATAGAGATAATATTTTCTTTACTTTGATGTTCAAATTTATAGGCAGCATATCCCCACCCTACTAGGATTAGAGCTATAAAGCTTATTATAATAAATCGTATTTTCACCTTGTTTACTGTAAAAAATTATTAAAAATCAGAAATGTTGTTCCTGCGTAGACACCTAATCGTCATTGCGAGCAGCCGTAGGCTGCATAGCAATCTCGTCAAATATCCTGAGATTGCTTCGTCAATTACCTTGTAATTTTCCTTGCAATGACGAAAAACCAAACTTTGTAATAAAACCCTAAACAGTCGAGAATAGCATATATCGCTTAAAAAGTATATTTATTTTTCTTTTAAACGATCAGCTATTAGCTGATATGATTCAAAAACCTTATTTGGTTCTTTTTCGAGTAATTCAAACCCCAATTTTTCATTACTGTTAATATGCCATAATCTACAATTATCCGGACTAATTTCATCAGTTAACATAATGATAGATTCTTCACCGTTAAACACACGCCCAAATTCTAATTTACACTCAACAAGCCGAATCCCGACACCGATAAATAAGCCGCTTAGAAAATCATATATACGCAAAGCCTGCTCTTTTACCGCTTTAATTTCATCCCTAGTTAACCAGCCGAAATTTAATATTTGATACTCATTAACTATCGGATATTTAAATTCACGACTTCGGACCTTAAAATCAATGATAGGTTTATCAAATACATACCCTTCATCCATTCCGAATTCTTTTACAAATCTACTGCACGCTATTGATGATATTATTACTTGTATCGGGAAAACCTCAACATATTGAATTAATTGCTCCCTCATATTTATTTTTTCGATAAAATGATTTTCAATGCCGATCATTTCTAGTTTATCCATTAGAAAGGAAGAAATATTATTATTAAGTACTCCTTTACCTGATATATCAACAGTCTCACCTGTTTCTAAAATAGCCTTATCGGAAAAAGCCATTATAAGTAAAAAATCTTCTTCGGCAGAATATAAAATTTTACTTGAACCTTCATATAATTTTTTTTTCATTTATTTGTCTCAAAATTCATTTTCCTCATCATTGCAAGAAAATTACACAGTAATTGACGAAGCAACCTCAGGAGTTATTATTTCATGAGATTGCCACGTAGCCTACGGCTGCTCGCAATAACGACTCTGGTATCCACACAAGCATATCATTAAAATCCCTGAAGATCATTCGGACCGATAATGGCCGACGTAGTAGTACCACTAAATATTTTATTTGCCGTATTAATAATATCATCAGCTTTTATGCTCATGATAATTTCCATAATCTCTTCAGGAGAAATATATTTATCGAAAACAGAATAATTTTTACCTATTTCTTCTGACTTATAGGTATTTTTTTCTTGAGCCATTTGTAAATTACTACGCAGTTGTATTTTAGCTCTAAGAATCTCTTCTGTACTTACTTGTTCAGTCATTTTTATTATTTCGTTTTTAATCTCTCTATATAATAACTCTAATTTATCATGTGCAGTGGATGCATAAATTGTAAACACTCCACTATCAAAATAAGCACTATTATAACTACCTACTGCATATGCTAAACCTAATGTCTCACGAATACTTTGAAATAAACGCGATGACATACCGCCACCGAATATTATAGAAAGTACATGGGCTTGGTAAAGCTTTTCTAAATTAATATATGATATACCTTCAAACCCTAGCAATAAACTAGTTTGCTCTAACTCCTTATTAATAAAGCCGTGTCCACCTATATATTTTGCCGGAATAAAGCTACTTTTTACTCCTGGCTTCAAAGAAGAAAATAACTGTTCCGCTATAATTACTATTTTATCATGATCAATATTACCGGCAATTGATAAATAGAGATTTTCAGCATTATAATGTTTATCTATAAAATTAAAAAAATGTTCTTTCGTAAAAGTTGCAAGGGTTTTAGCAGTGCCCAAGATTGACTTACCCAACGATTGTTCTCTATAAACTTTATTATAAAATTTTTCATATACTAGGTCATCTGGATTATCCTGATGATGAGCAATTTCCTGCATGATCACCTGATATTCCTTAGCTATTTCCTCATCAGCAAAAATAGAATTTTGAATTATATCGGCAAGTATATTAAGTGCTTTATCACAATTTTCAGACAAGACTCGTGCATAATATACCGTATTCTCATGACCGGTATAGGCATTAAAATGCCCGCCTATAGAGTCAAACTCTTCCGCTATCTGTTTTGCCGTTCTAGTTTTTGTACCTTTAAAAGCCATATGCTCAAGAAAGTGAGATATGCCGTCCTCTTTTGCATTCTCATAACGTGCTCCAACTTTAGCAATTAAATTGATTGCTACCGAATTAACATAAGGCATATTATATGTTAAAATTGTTAAACCGTTTTTTAATTTACTAACATTAAAATTTTCTTTCATAATTTATCTTTTATTTTCTAAATCGTCATTGTGAGGAGACGCATAGCATCGACGTGGCAATCTCAGGAATTTTATATTACTTCATGAGATTGCCACGCTCTTTATAGTCACTCGCAATGACGTTTTTTGATTTAAGCGATGACTCTCTTAACTTCGTAAGCCTTAGAAATCTTGCAAAAGCAAAAATTATTGAATCTACAAAACCGTCAAAACCAAATACAAAATAGCGTCTGATAAAGAACGCTTTAAAAAACCACCATATCATTTCAGTTGTTAAACGAAAATTTGAAAGCTTTTTTCCTTGCTTAACTAAATCTTTTGCTTGCTCGCTAGAATAAAAATTTGCTTTAGTGACCAACTGCTCAATTGAAGTACCCGAATAATGATAAGCAGCTTCATTTAATAGATAAATTTTACCTGCAAAATCAACATCTTTATTAAATATTACCGAATCATGAGTAGTACCATTTACGGTATTTGCAAAGCTTGCAAATTTTTTATTATACAACCGAATACATTTATTAAATGGAGCAAACATTCGTGGCTTTTGGTCATTACGATGCATTATTAACAGTTTTATTTGATAAGCTAAATAATGATGTTGATTATGAGAGGCGAAAATATACTCTATTTCGTCTTGTAACTCTTTAGACAACTCCTCATCGGCATCAATATTAAGAACCCAATCATTTACGCAAAGGCTTTCGGCAAAAGATTTCTGTCCTACATAACCAAGCCACGGTTTTATTACTACCTTTGCTCCTAATTTTTCAGCTATTGCTACCGTATCATCAGTACTTTCGCTATCGACTACTATCACCTCATCAGTAATATTTTTTACGCTATTTATAGCTCGTGCTACCCTTGTGGATTCATTTTTGGTAATAATAAATGCTGAGATTTTTTCAGTTAATGATTTATTCATAATGTGTATACATTCTAAGAATTTTTACAACTTTTTCTTGTTTATAAACTTCATAAACCAACCTATGTTGAATATTAATTCTTCTTGAATAGCAACCACTAAAGTCACCAACGAACTTTTCATATGGGGGATAAATTTTCCAAGGATCAGTACTAACTATGTTTAATAAAACTTCTACTTTATTCTTTAAACCGGCTTGCACTATTTTCTTAGCATCTTTTTGTGCTTGTGTAGTGTAACGAATTATATACATTTATAAAAAATTACCAATTTAATTTATCGCTACACTTTGCTATAGACTCTGCTCGTCCTTCAATTATAGACTTATGCATATTTGGAATAGATAATAAATATAAAGTTTCTTCCATATTACGATAATCTTCTTCTGAAATTATAACTACATTATTTCTTTTACCTTTAACATAAACAGGTTTGTGTACATCAGAAACATAATCTATAAGTTTATAAAGCTTACTTCTTGCTTCGCTTGTATTATATATTTCCATTATTTTTTCCTTATAGTTAGTGAGACTTAATATTAATAACGTACTATAAACAGTACGTTTTGTCAAGATTATATTCCTACTATCACCCTAAACACTAGCTTAACTACATAAGTTAAAAGTAATGTGGATAATAATCCGCCAAGCCATAGGATAATAAACCATTGCCACCCTTTAAGACAAGAGGTTATTTTTTTAAATTTTTTAATATATCGGATAATGAGATGATTTGCCACGGAATATATAATAACAATAGAATGTGTAGCCAAGTATGACAGGTAGGAATATCCCCGCCCCTATCAACAGTAAAGACTGTGACTCCGGTGCTGCTGCTGCAGTTTCAAGCGTAACTTTATAAGGAACGATATATGGCCATATGCTTATCACAAGCCCTAAATATCCTAATAAAAATAACAAGATCGTATAAATAAACGGCTTTACTTCTTTTTTCTGCTTCACGGCTTTAATTAACTTGATAAATATTAAAGCAGTTACAATAGGTACAATAGATAAATAGTAAATATTAGGTACACTAAACCAACGATGATTTATGTGGTTATTTAAGAAAGGAACCCATAAGCTTACAAGCCCCATAAAAAGTGCAACGTAAAATAAAACATATAAAGCAGATTTATAAGCCCAATCTTGTGTTGTCTTTTCTGTTTTTAGAATAAGCCAAGTAGCACCCAAGAGGGCATAACCGAATATTAATGCTATCCCCGTCATAACGGAAAAGGGAGTAAGAAAATCAAAGCTCTCTCCTGCAAATTCTCGTCCTTCTACCTCTATTCCTTGGACAAACGTACCAAGTATTAAACCTTGACAAAAAACAGCAAGCATAGAACCGAAATGAAAAGCGTAGTCCCAAATATAACGATGACCTATATGAGCCTTAAAACGGAATTCAAAAGCTACACCACGAAGTATTAGACCGAGTAACATCAATATAATAGGAATATATAAAGCCGGCATTAATAGCGAATATGCCAACGGGAAAGCCGCAAATAAACCACCGCCACCAAGTACTAACCAAGTTTCATTACCATCCCAAAAAGGAGCAATAGAATTGATCATTTTATGACGGCAATTATCGGTAGGTGCAAACGGAAATAAGATTCCTACTCCTAAATCAAAACCGTCTAATAAAACATATAAACAAATAGCGGTAGCTATAAGCCCCCCCCAAACAAGCGGTAAATCTATATAAGGTGCAAAATTTAACATAAACTTATTATTCTTCTAATAATGGGTTATTCAAACCACTCTCTCCATACATTTCTTTATTATCTATCGCTTCTATACCTTTCTTTATCAAATGTATTATATAATATATACCCGCTCCGAAAATGATCACATACACTACTATAAAAGCAATTAGAGAAATAAATACATATTTGCCGGGTACCGGTGATACCATATCCACGGTTTTTAAAATATTATATACTATATAAGGTTGTCTACCTACCTCAGTTACGAACCAACCAGCAAATACTGCAATAAAACCTGAAGGGGACATTAATATATACCAATATTGAAACCAATGCGTAGTATATAATCTTTTCTTCAAGTAAAGATATAACCCCGCAATACCTGTAAATACCATTAAGCAACCGATTCCTACCATAATACGAAAACTAAAAAATACTACTGCAACCGGCGGACGCTCTTCTTTTGTCCATTCTTTTAATCCTTTCACTTCACCGTCTAAACTATGCGTTAAGATTAAACTACTAGCATAAGGTATTTCTACAGCATATTTTGTTTTTTCTTCTTCCCCGTCAGGAAAGCCGATAAGATTAAAAGCTGCTCCTTTTTCTGTATTCCAAATACCTTCCATAGCCGAGACCTTGACCGGCTGATATTTAAGAGTATTTAAACCATGCAGATCACCAATAACTATTTGAATAGGTGCAACGATTAACGCCATTAACACCGCCATAAAAAGCATAATTTTAGCATGCTCTTTATAACGATTATTTAGTAAATAAAAGCTAGCTACACCACCGATAACAAAAGAAGTAGTTAAATAAGCCGCCGTAATCATATGGAAAAAGCGATATGGGAAAGAAGGGTTAAAGACAATTTCTAGCCAATTTAAAGGATAAAAGAATCCTTCACCTCGCAGTTCAAAACCAGCAGGCGTATGCATCCAACTACTAGCTGCAAGTATCCAAAAAGCTGAGATTACAGTACCAACAGCAACTATTAACGTAGAAATACAATGTACTTTTTTACTGACTTTATTAAAGCCGAATAACATTATACCTAAAAAAGAAGATTCAAGGAAAAAGGCAGTAAATACTTCAAAACCGAGAAGCGGACCGAGGACATTTCCAACCTTATCTGAAAAATTCGACCAGTTAGTACCGAATTGATAAGACATTACAATGCCCGACACTACTCCCATACCAAAAGTAACGGCAAAAATCTTCACCCAAAATTTGTATATTTCTTGATAAACCGGCTTTTTTGTTTTTAACCATAACCCTTCAATTACCGCTAAAAAGCTTGCAAGCCCTATAGTAAAAGCAGGGAATATTATATGAAAACTTATGGTAAAAGCAAATTGAATCCTTGATAATAATCCTTGATCAAATTCCATATTTAGGCTGCTGTTTTAAGATAATAAACTTTGTGACAATAACAATATACTCACCAGTGTA
The DNA here is from genome assembly GCA_030295365.1 of Candidatus Rickettsia kotlanii. Taxonomy (GTDB): domain Bacteria; phylum Pseudomonadota; class Alphaproteobacteria; order Rickettsiales; family Rickettsiaceae; genus Rickettsia; species Rickettsia kotlanii. The sequence continues at coordinate 673,109 of AP027062.1, read as the reverse complement.
ATAACGTATACTTAATACGTGAGTACCACAGTACCTTATATAGCAAATTTTTCAAATTAAACGAGTATACAGTATTTGATTTAATCATACACCTCTGCTATTATTAAATTCTATCTGATTAGTTTTAACAAATTTTCCTTTTTCGGAGTTCCAATTGTAATGAACATTTACTATTCTTACTTCTGTAACATTAATATCACCATTCGGCAATTGCGTTACATCATACCCTTTTCGGATAGAATCTGTAATTAATAAACTTGCTTGACAAATATATTTTACATCAAAGAATGGAGAATTGTCTTCCTTAAACTTTTCTTGTTCTTCTAAAAAATTATTAGATAATTCTTTTTCTTGCATTTCTAACAATGTTAAAGTTATTTTTTGCATTTTGTAGCATTATTTAAGGTAAGAAGCAAGGCTTGTTTATTGTTTTTCCACAGGTTTAATATTTTAAGGTATATTTTTACAAAATAATTAAATTAAAATATGCTCCAAAATAACACACATTTAATATATTATTTTAAAATCGAGGTACATTATCGTGATAAAATACCCTACTTTATCTAAATCAACATTTAGTTTAGGTATTTATTTTTTAAAATTCGATAAAGTTAAAATGACTTTATTGACTGTAATTTGTATTTTACTCGGTATGATTCCAGCGATTGATAGTATATTACTTCAGAAAATCATTGATTTAATAGAATCTTTCAATGATGAGAACACTAATAATCTTTTATTTGCCATGATTTACTGGGCAGTATTTTATGCTCTTTGGTGGGAGAGTATTAATATAGCATATCGTTCATATGATTATTTGTATCTCAAGACTATACCTGTAATAAAAGGGAAAATACTAAATGAACTTTATAATTATACCCAATATCATAGCCATAAATTCTTTCAGGATAATCTAGCAGGACATATTAGCAATCGTATTACCGAAACTGCAAGATCGTTTGAGATGATTATTTCAATATTTGGTGAAAAAATTCTTCGTAAACTCGCTATTATTGTATTTGCATTAATTGCTTTATATTCGGTACATTACGTTTTTGCTACGATATTTATTTTATGGATTATGGTTTTTTTAGGACTTAGTGTTCTTTTCTCGGATAAAATTAATAAATACTCATTAAATTATGCTAGAAGCCAATCTTTTGTTGCCGGTAGTATCGTAGATGCAATTAGCAACATTAATGCGGTTAGAATGTTTACAGCCCATAAATTTGAACGTCAACATCTAGAAACAAGAGTAGAAAATGCCGTAGCCGATGAGCAGACTATGCAATTCTTTATGTTCAAATTGCGTTATGCTCTTGGGACTTCTTGTTCAATAATGATTTTTATAATGATTTATTATTTATCTAAACTTCGTAGCGAATTATCTATAAGCATAGGTGATTGCGTATTAGTGCTAACATTATGTATAAATGTAGCAGACGATATTTGGGATTTAACGCAAGAAGTCGGTGATATATTCGAGCAGATCGGGGCATTTAATCAAGGCTTATCTTTAATGGCACCGCATATTATAACTGATATTGAAAACGCTACTCCATTAGATATCAAAGAAGGGGTTATTGAATTTAGAAATGTTACATTTAATTATCATCATAATAACAATCTATTTTATAATAAATCGGTATTAATACCGAGTAAACAAAAAGTAGGACTAGTTGGCTTTTCAGGTTCAGGGAAAACCACTTTTATTAGTTTACTCACTAGGTTACATGATATAGAAGAAGGAATGATTTTAATAGATAATCAAAATATTAAAAACGTAACTCAAGATTCTTTAAGAAAAGCCATTAGCCTTATACCTCAAGAACCGGTGCTTTTTCATCGTACCATTTTGGACAATATCAGATACGGGAAAAAAGAAGCTACTCTTGAGGAGGTTATAGAAGCAGCAAAAGCTGCACATATTCATGATGTTATCGATAATCTACCGGACGGTTACAATACTATGTGCGGTGAACGGGGGAATAACTTATCAGGCGGCCAGCGTCAAAGAATTATCATAGCAAGAGCTATCTTAAAAAATGCTCCTATTTTAATTCTCGATGAAGCAACAAGTAGCTTAGATAGCGAGACAGAAAGCCTGATTCAAGAGTCAATAGATTATTTAATGCAAAATAAAACCGTGATAGTTATTGCTCACAGATTATCTACTTTACTCAATATGGATAGAATTTTAGTTTTTGAAAAGGGAAGTATAATCGATGACGGTAGCCATGCAGAATTACTAAAAAATAGTAAGCTATATCAAAAATTATGGAACTCTCAAGTTAAAGGGTTAATAGTGTGAGGAGGTATTACCCATGTTTTATATCATTCCTGCTTTCGCAGGAATGATATAATACCAGCCTCAATCTTTAAATTAAATCATTATGAGCCACTATTTCTCCTATTGCTACAACTTGAAGTAGTCTGCAATCTGTCATCGCTTTTATTGCACTCTCAAGTAATTCTATCTTTTCTGTAGTGTTACTATCAATAATATCTTCAATTTTTAAAATGCATAAAGACTCTAGAGACGATATCAATCGAATCCAAACTCATTTGATTTGAAAATTTATATTAGTTCTAATAGGCTTTTAATATACTCATCCTTAGAAATATCTTTTTCAACCGGTAATATTGCTACTTTCCATTGAATAAATGCAGCTAAATCTTTCTTGTCATGGACCATTTGACCGTCAGGATCAAGTATATCCGGATTAGCACCATAAGCAAGCAATTTAGTTACCATGGCTATATTTAGGTATAGGAACATACATATTTCTAAATAATAGCGGTTAACATACTATCAACTAAATCATAATCACCTTGACAAATTGCTTTAACTATAGCAGTGTCAGGAAATCTTGCTATTTTATCTACAGTGCAGTATGCCATATTATACACACTAGAAATATTTGTATTTGGATCTTCAATCAAAGCTTTGCATTCTTTGACAAAATTTTCTCTAAAAAATTCATATCTTTTTATATATATTATTAAATCCCATATCTTATCTTTACTGCTTAATATCTCATGAAATTTATTTCTAATTATATCATCAGTTATCATAGTATTTCCCTTAATGATTCAATTGATAGTATTTTGTATCGTACAGAAAAAAATCATTTTATCAACAAATAGTTGATTTATTAGTAAGCAATCAATAAACTAAAATATTATATTAAATATTGTCATATGCTGTTATAATCACTTTTTTAGCCACTAATATTTAAACAATGAAACTATCTGATTTTGACTTTGATTTACCAAGCAAACTGATCGCACAATATCCATCTAGTGAACGTGATAACTCAGATTTACTAATTGCTGTTACGCCGCCTATTAAAACCAAATTCTACAACATAACAGATTACTTAAAAGAAGGAGACTTATTAGTCTTTAATAATAGTAAGGTAATAAAAGCAAAGTTAAATTTGGGGAAAAATATTACAATAAATTTGAATCAAAAATTATCAGATGATAGTTGGTCAGCTTTTGCTAAACCAGCTCGAAAGCTTCATGTAAATGATGAATTTTATTTTGATAATCATAAGGTAATTATTACCGAAAAACTTGCAATGGGTGAGATTAAAGTAAAATTTGAGCTTAATGATATTTCTGTATTCGAGTTCTTAAATAAATACGGTGAGATGCCGCTACCGGTTTATATTAGGCGTTCGCACTCATTATGTCATCCCGTAGCTACAACCACGGGATCTAAAAAATATTTAAATAATGACTGGATATCGTGGTCAAACCACGGTATGACAAACACTCAACACGACAACGACCGCTATCAAACTGTCTATAGCCAAATAGAAGGTTCAGTTGCAGCACCGACAGCAGGCTTGCATTTTACAAATGATATACTTGATAAGCTTAAGGCAGAAGGCATACAAACTACATTTTTAACATTACATGTGGGAGCTGGAACTTTTTTACCTGTAAAAACTGAAAATATTCATGAACATAAAATGCATACCGAATATTGCTCTATTACTCCTGACACTGCTAAAATCATCAATAAAGCAAAGCAAGAAGGGAAACGTATTATCGCAGTCGGCACTACAACACTTAGAACACTTGAGAGTTCTTGCAATAACGGCATCATAAAAGCAGGTAGCTTTGAAACTGATATTTTCATAACCCCAGGTTTTAAATTTCAAACAGCCGATATGCTACTGACTAATTTCCATTTTCCTAAATCTACTTTATTTATGCTTATATGTGCTTTTGCCGGCTTTAAAGAGATGCATGCATTATATAAATATGCTATAAAAGAAGCAATGCGTTTTTTCAGCTACGGCGATGCAACACTTTTATGCAGAAAATGATAATCACAACCGTCATTGCAAGCGATTAAAAGGAGCGTGGCAATCTAGCAAAAATAACAAAAAAATGCTAAAGGTTAGCATTTTTCACTGGATACCGTGGTCAAATCACAGTATGACGGAGGTGAAATTGATCCACGCAACAAAGCCTTCCTGCTTCTAGCTAGGAACAACATTTTAGAAAAAACCTATAACAAACTAGATAAAAAATACTTTGGATGATTAAATCCTCTACTTCATTAATACGAGATTCAAAACAAACTGCTTTACGAGAAGAATTAAGACAGCTGGTAACAGCACTTAATAAGCCTAAAAGTTTATTCAAATTCTTTAATCAAAATAACTTAAAAAGCGGAATTTATTTATACGGTCCGGTGGGCAGCGGTAAAACTATGCTCATGAATTCTTTTTTTGAAGAATTAACCACACCTAAAATAATAATACATTATCAGAACTTTATGCAGGAAATTCATAAATCTATGCATAAATTACAAACAGCAAATCAGAAAGATATCATCCCTAAAATTGCTAAAAACTATACTAAACAAACTAAAGTGTTATGTATAGATGAGTTTGAAATTAAAGATATTACTGATGCAATGATAATCGGTAGATTATTTAATGAATTAATAAAGCAAAATATTTTTATTTTTATAACTTCTAACACGAGTCCCAATAATCTGTACAAAGACGGATTACAACGAGAATCTTTCTTACCTTTTATAAAGATAATCAATAATACATTTTATGTTAAATATCTAGATAATCACCATGATTATCGATTTGATAAAGCGTTAGGAGTTAAAGAAGCAAGGATAATTTATCCTTTAACTGTAGAAAACCAAAACAAACTTGAAAAAATTATCACGGATATTAGTGATAATAATCTTGCTCCTCAAAATATACAGATTCTAGGTAGAGAAATATCATTTCAAAAAGTGTATAAAAGAATATTAGTAACAGATTATAATGAATTATTTACAAGAGACTTAAGCTATATCGATTATGTTAATATTTGCCAAAATTTCAACGTTATTATAGTGGAGGATGTTCATACTATCGATGCTAACGATACAAATACAGCCGTTAGATTTATCAACTTTATCGATAATGCCTATTTCTATAAAATACTCTTATTTATAAGCCTAGAAGATAACCCAAATAAAATATATCAAGGTTCAGCACGAGCCACAGAATTTAAACGCACTATTTCAAGACTAAATGAAATGAATAGCGAATCTTATTTATTAAACAATGATTTTAAAAATTAACTTTTCAAAAATCTTATCAATTTTCGCTAAAAAGCTTTTTAATTACTAATTAAAATTTATTTATAGATGACCTCTAAGAAATTTAATAAATTCATCAATATATCGTCTTCTAAATGCTCTTCTGATCTACATAAAAAGGATAATAAATCGCATGACATATAATTTTCCATTCTTTTATAAAAACTTCTAGAGGGAGTTGTACCGTGATCAATCTCTACTACTTTGCATTGTGGAGCCACAAAAATAAAGTTAGCAAATCCTGATCCATGCGATCTAACTATTATTTTTGCTTTATTAAAAAGCTGGGCCTGTTCATATGGGGAGAATAGCTCTAGATATATTACTTTAAAACCGAATCTCTCAATTTTCTCTATTAATTCCTCTTCATTAACTATTTTTCAGGTAGAAGCAATTTACGAGAAATATATATTTTATCGTATGCTTTACTATTATCTTTAATAAAAATATTTCCTAAATCTTTTTTTAACCATAAAGGCAAAGGCGTACCTTTTTTACCGGAATAAACGATACAGATGGAACAATTAGTCTAGTAGCTTGAATTATACAGTCACTCGGTATAAAGTATATTTAAATAATTTGATACTATCAATGACTTAATTTGCCATGAATATTTTTAATTATTAATATAGACACGATCATATTCAAGAGCTGATTCTTTTAATATAATTAATCTAGGCAAAATTTGTAGCAGCCAATGATACCAATTTTTAGAACTAGAAGATGAAATTACTGCTAATTTTCTATTAAAATATAAAGGATTTGCAGTATTAATACCTCGTTTTTAATAAACGATGTTGATCACCTAAACTTGTTTGAGTATCTTGTAGAAGATAACCTTCTTGAGTTAAAACTCTACTTTCATTAATTACTGTACCGTTTGGTAACTCTAAAATAAATTGACTAGTATTCTTTTCTTTAAAATAGCTTTTTAATTTCTATGTTAGATTTTAGTGATTCTATGGAAATAAATTAATGTTTATTCTTTAATGCGTAAGCACTACTAATATAGAGAAAGGTAAAAATTATGCATATAGAATATCTCATAAAGAGAAAGAAAGATAATTAAAATTTGCATTGCAAGCTTGGCAGCGACTTACTCTCCCATGCCTTATGACATAGTACCATTAGCGCTATGAGGTTTCACGTTCGAGTTCGGGATGGGATCGTGTGTTTCACTCATGCTATAACCACCAAGCTAGCAATACAAACTTTTAAAAAGAGAGATTTGTATTATAGTTTGCTGTTAATGTTGTTGCATGACTCAAAAAAATTCTTAATATCATACCTTAACTTTTACTATGATACTCAGCAAAATTATTTTGCTGGATATAGTCATGCAATAACATTCTTATTAGTTGATAAAGCTATTTAACCTGATAACTTTGTGAGTAGATATTACTACACTTTTATAACATTAACACTATATGCATATGTAATCTCACAGCAAAGTAAACCAATCGAGCTATTAGTATCGGTTAGCTACACACATTACTGTGCTTCCACACCCGACCTATCAACGTGGTAGTCTTCCACGGCTCTAATGGGGAAGTCTAGTTTTGAGGTGGGTTTCCTGCTTAGATGCATTCAGCAGTTATCCCTTCCGTACTTAGCTACCCAGCTGTGCCGCTGGCACGACAACTGGTCCACCAGGGGTACGTCCACCTCGGTCCTCTCGTACTAAAGGCAGATCCTCTCAAACTTCCTACACCCACGGCAGATAGGGACCGAACTGTCTCACGACGTTCTAAACCCAGCTCACGTACCACTTTAATCGGCGAACAGCCGAACCCTTGGGACCTTCTCCAGCCCCAGGATGTGATGAGCCGACATCGAGGTGCCAAACGATTTCGTCGCTATGGACGCTTGGAAATCATCAGCCTGTTATCCCCGGAGTACCTTTTATTCGTTGAGCGATGGCCCTTCCACTCGGGACCACCGGATCACTATGACCGACTTTCGTCTCTGCTCGTCTTGTCAGACTCGCAGTCAGGCTAGCTTATGCCATTGCACTCTAAAAGTTGATTTCCGACCAACCTGAGCTAACCATCGCGCGCCTCCGTTACTCTTTGGGAGGCGACCGCCCCAGTCAAACTACCTACCATGCATTGTCTCGGATCCTGATTCAAGGACCTCGGTTAGATGTCAAGAACCAAAAGGGTGGTATCTCAAGGGTGACTCCACAAAGGCTGACGCCTTCGCTTCGTAGTCTCCCACCTATCCTGCACATCTGATTCCTAACACCAGTGCAAAGCTATAGTAAAGGTTCACGGGGTCTTTCCGTCTGACCGCGGGAACTCCGCATCTTCACGGAGAATTCAATTTCGCTGAGTCGATACTGGAGACAGTGGGGAAATCGTTACGCCATTCGTGCGGGTCGGAACTTACCCGACAAGGAATTTCGCTACCTTAGGACCGTCATAGTTACGGCCGCCGTTCACTGGGACTTCAATTCAGAGCTTGCACCCCTCCTTTTAATCTTCCAGCACTGGGCAGGCGTCAGACCCTATACGTCGTCTATTGACTTTGCAGAGCCCTGTGTTTTTAATAAACAGTCGCTACCCCCTAGCTTGTGCCACCTGCATATGGTTGCCCATATACAGGTCATCTTTCTTCCGAAGTTACAGATGCAATTTGCCTAGTTCCTTCAGCATCGTTCTCTCAAGCGCCTTGGTATACTCTACCTGTCCACCTGTGTCGGTTTCGGGTACGGTCTATAATGAAGGGGTTATTTCCTGGAAAATATTCACTGCACAATCAATCCAATAAGACTGTACAATTTACTACTTTCGTCACATCCTTCAGGTTCAGGAATATTAACCTGATTTCCATCGATTACGCCTTTCAGCCTCATCTTAGGGGCCGACTAACCTTGCGCAGATTAACTTTACGCAAGAACCCTTGGACTTTCGGCGAGAATGTTTCTCACATTCTTTATCGCTACTTATGTCAGCATTCTCACTTCCGATACCTCCAGCAAACCTTACGGTTCACCTTCGCAGGCTTACGGAACGCTCCGCTACCACTTATGCCAAATGCATAAACCCGCATCTTCGGTACATGACTTGAGCCCCGTTACATTGTTGGCGCAAGAAAACTTATTTAGACTAGTGAGCTATTACGCTTTCTTTAAATGATGGCTGCTTCTAAGCCAACATCCTAGTTGTTTTGGTCTTCTCACATCCTTTAACACTTAGTCATGATTTAGGGACCTTAGATGGCGGTCTGGGCTTTTTCCCTCTCGACTATGGACCTTAGCACCCATAGTCTGTCTGCTATGCTGTACTCATCGACATTCGGAGTTTGATTGAGTTTGGTAAGCCTGTGGGGCCCCCTAGCTCATTCAGTGCTCTACCTTCGATGGTAATCGCTATAACGCTCTACCTAAATAGATTTCGCGGAGAACCAGCTATATCCGAGTTTGATTGGCCTTTCACCCCTAACCACAGCTCATCCCCTACTTTTTCAACAGTAGTGGGTTCGGTCCTTCAGTGGATTTTACTCCACTTTCAACCTGGCCATGGCTAGATCACCCGGTTTCGGGTCTAATACATCTAACTAAACGCCCTATTCAGACTCGCTTTCGCTACGCCTACACCTAACGGCTTAAGCTTGCTAGATAAACTAAGTCGCTGACCCATTATACAAAAGGTACGCCGTCACAAGACATATAAATACGCTTGCTCCGACTGCTTGTAAGCATTTGGTTTCAGGTACTATTTCACTCCCCTTGTCGGGGTACTTTTCACCTTTCCCTCACGGTACTTGTTCACTATCGGTCACTAGAGAGTACTTAGGCTTAGAGGGTGGTCCCCCTATGTTCAAACAGGATTTCACGTGTCCCGCCTTACTCAAGAACTTCAAACTTTTTACCTATACGGGACTATCACCCTCTATGGTCAACCTTTCCATGTTGTTTTAGTTATTTTTTTGAAGCCACTGGCCTGGTCCGCGTTCGCTCGTCACTACTAACGGAGTCTCGGTTGATGTCCTTTCCTCCAGCTACTTAGATATTTCAGTTCGCTGGGTTTGCCTCATATAGCTATGTATTCACTATACAATACCTAATAAATTAGGTAGGTTTCCCTATTCGGAAATCTTCGGATCAAAGCTTATTCGCAACTCCCCGAAGCTTATCGCAGCGTATTACGTCCTTCATCGCCTTCTAGTGCCAAGGCATCCACCAAATGCTCTTATTATATTTACTTACGCTTTTAACTTGAGATTACATGATGCATACAGAATTAATTTCACAATTATTTTCAGTATCTACTCACGATATAAATTTTTATTATCGCGGTGTAATTTAGTTTTTAACTTTATCAACTTTTTAAACAGCTACAAAGTTTTATATTTCAAACTTTGTGTGGTGACTTTATATCTATATTTTTAAAGCTTGTCAAACACTAATTTCAAATAATTTTAATTTTATTTCTTATGAGAGGGTTTAAAGTTATTCTAACCTCTTTTTAAAGTAGGCTTTTTCGGCTTTTTGTTTAGAAAATTTGCAGTCCCTAATTTTGTATCTACCTTACCGCCTAAATCTTCAAACAAAAATCTGCCTTTTTGTAAAACATGATTTACTGCTGTCATGCCTCCTTCTCTTTTTATCAAACCACTTTGAGTTTTAATCAACAATAATTTACTGTCTTTTCTAAAGACTAGATTTTCATCAATTGCAAAATCTTTAGTTATACTTAAATTACCGTTCTTATCAAATTTCCCTAAAATATTTTTCTGTAAATCAGCAAATACGGCATGAGCGTATAATTTTGAAATTTCTTTTATTTGCTTTAAATCGTTTATATGTTCACTGGCAGGTAAACTCCTTAACGTCTCAATTATCATTAAACCTAACTTCTTTTTTATCTTTACCCATAATAATACCCTTATTTTAATACTGTACCTTTTAAAATATTTGTACCACGTAAAAATTCTTCTATATTCAAAGCTTTTTTACTCTCTTGCTGAAGTTTTTTCACTCGTAATATACCGCTCCCACAAGCTATTTCCAGCTTATCGCTAATAACGGTACCGGAAGTAAAGTGATGATCTGCATTTAAATATTCTGCTTCAAGGATTTTAATTATTTTATCATTATAACTAAAATATGCTCCGGGCCAAGGATTCATGCCCCTTATTGTACAATCTATTTTATATGCGGATTCATGCCAATTAATTTTTCCTTCTTCTTTAGTCAATTTATAAGCATACGTAACGCCGTCACTTGACTGTTTTATTGGTACTATATTATCGATATGTGCAAGTGTTTTAATTAATAACTCTGCTCCAAGCTTTGCACATTTGTTATGTAGTTCTTCCAATGTTGTTCTTTCTTCTAAATCAAAATCTTCTTTCATCAATATATCACCTGTATCAAGCCCTGTATCCATACGCATAATACATACACTACTTTTCCGGTCACCCTCTATAATAGTACGCTGCAGAGGAGCCGCTCCTCTGTGACGAGGCAAATTGGATGGATGGATATTAAGACAGCCGTATTTCTTAGCTTTTAATATAGCTTTCGGCACAACAAAACCATATGCAATAACAACTATAATATCAGCATTAACTTTATTAATTAGATTTATTATTTCATCATTACGAAGAGTAGCAGGAGTATAAACAGGAATTTGATGCTCAAATGCTAATTGATGTATTGGAGATTTAGCTAAGTTAAGTCCTCTGCCCTTAGCTTTAGGTGGCTGTGTAAAAACAGCTTTAACTTCATGATGAGTTATAAGTTTTTTAAGAGTGGGAACAGCGAATTCAGGCGTTCCCATAAAGATTACTTTCACACTATATTATTTTTGAGTTTCTTAAGCTTACGAAGTACTACATCTCGTTTTAAATTACTTAAATAATCAATCATAAGCTTACCTTCTAAATGATCATACTCATGCTGGATAACTCTTGCAAGCCAATCATTTGCTTTAAGCTCTTGCGATTTACCATGATAGTCTAAATACCGCACCTTTACAGATTCCGGTCTTGTCACCTCAATACGTTGCTCCGGTAATGAGATACAACCTTCGTTAGCTGTAACTAGCTCTTCTGATTTTTCTATTATTTCAGGATTCACTATAAAAAGCGGATAAAAATCTTTTGGTCTTGCTACCAAATCATGATCTTTTATATCAATTACTAAAATACGTTTCAATACCCCTACTTGTACTGCTGCAAGCCCTGCACCGTCTTTATGATACATAGTTTTAAGCATATCATCCATAAATTTTCGTGTTTGATTGGTCAACTCTAAAACCGGCTGAGATTTCTGCTTTAATCTTTTATCAGGTGCCGTTACTATCGGTAATATTGACATACTTAAATCTTAATATTTCATTTTGATATACCATAAAATCACCAAAATGTAAAGAAAAAAACTGCCTAATCCCGGCAATAGTTGCATAATAAACTCACCTATTTGCAATAATATGTCGAATTAATAAATTTAGTAAAAATAATAGCAAATATCAGATAACATACTAATAATAGGGCTTGCATAAAATTAAGGAGGAATAATAATGCATTGGGGTGATATTGAAGAAATTGCCGAACAACTCGAAGAACATTGTAGCGATCAGTATAATGAAAAAAAAATTTCATTATTAAATCTAGAGAAACTGATTAGAGATTTAAAAGACTTTGAAGATGGAGAGCAAAAAGTCGGAGAAGTTACATTAGAAGAAATTTTAGACAAATGGGAAGAATTACGTGAAGAAATTAGAAAAATCGATTAATAGCTTTTGAGTTATTTTCAGACATTGATAAATTGATTTTATAAAAATACATTATAATCAATAAAAATATAGCAACTGCCTGAAAAAAAACTCTTAAAGTCATTAACTTTGAACTAAATTTCTTATCAAATTTCCCTCCAATAGCCATCGACACTATCCCTATAATAAGAACCGCAACGGTTAAACCAATCGCAATGAATAACCACATCATAATTTATTACTAATATATTACTTTCTACACAAAGATTATATGCTTTTTCTCTTTTAAATCAATTATCTAATATTTGAGATTTAGTTAAAAAATTCACTAATTCTTCGTAAAAAATAATAATTCAAGGAATACAAATATCTAACTTATCAAATTATAGATAATTCAACAATTACTTTAAAAGAAAAAGAGATATTAGACTCTTGCGTTCTTATTAATTTTTGCTCAAAAATATCTAAAAATACAAATAATTTAATTTTTTGCACGCACGAACCTAGAGTATTTTGAGAAACCTCGTCCTAATGCTCACGGTAGGCCAGACTTGTGCCATACAAATTTGCTTAAATTAAGCTTTCTGAGTTACACTATATATATCATCTATCCGTTTAACAAAAGCACCATTTCCTAAAACATTAGCACAAGTGATCACAGGATCAAATAAGATATAAAGAACTGTAATCAGAAACATCATATTAGTATTAAAACCTATAGATATTGTTCAAGTATAGGGAGCATTACAATAATTGCACTACCTGGTATAGCTGCTACTAAAAATTTTGCCAATATAAAATAAAAAGTAAAAATAAAATAATTAAATAAAGTAGGTTCAGCTAATCCATAACTTTTTAGTATAGCATAAGCCAAAATCGGTGTGGCAAAACAATCGCCAACAAGATGAATATTGACTGTTATTGGTACAACGGTACGAGCGAGTGCTTTATTATTTTCTGCTCCTATTATACTAAGTGGCATACTTATAACACTAGACATTGCACTAAATCCACCTATAGACACTGGCATCATATTACTAAGGCTAAATATGAATTCCTGAACTCGACAGTTACTTAAAATAATCAAGAAAGATATAACCAATATCTAATACTTCATCAAACTGTAGTTTTACAATAAAGCCCATTATAAATAAGGAAATTATATAGATAAACAATCGCAATATTTTTGCAACAAATGCTTCTAGCTTACAAGCCAATCCAATTGTAACTTCAGCACACAATTTTGAGGGAATAAAGCCTAAGATAATACTACTAAATACGATTTTATCATTAGAAATAATATTAGGGAAATTAAGCAACCATAAAGGCTTTAAGCTATCATTTTCTATGGGAGAGATCATTGGTCAATCGAATTGATATATGTATATACCTATATAATGACTTATGAAGGTAGAACAAAATTAGACCCACATACTAGTAAAAATATTAAGAAAACTATACGTATTGCATCTTTGGCTAGCATTACAACAGATTAAAAAGTAAGCCAAGAATAATTAAAGGCAGAAATAATCCAATTATAGATTTAATAGATAGACTTATTGAATACAATAACCTTTGTACTTCTAAACTCCTTAGTGGGTTTAACAATATGATAGCTATATAATAGCCATTAAAATAAGTGACATTTTACGCAACATAAAACTTACCTAATAATAATTAGTTAATTTAAATAGATGGATATAATTAAAAGAAAGATAGAGAGATATTGTTACCGACTTAGACCGGTTGTAGTAGAAAAAAAGACTGAAAGTTAATATTTGCATATTCATAAATTCAATATATAGTTGTTATAGAGAGAAAAATTAACATTGCAATACTTTCCTAGAAGTTCTTTGAGGGTATTGTTAACTAAAAGCAGATCAATTAATAAATTAATGTCATTGCGAGAAAAATTACAAAGTAATTTGTACGCCCGCAATCTCAGGAGTTTTATTATTTCATGAGATTGCCACGTAACCTATCGCTGCTTGCAAGGCATTGTTGCGTGAAGCAATTTCACCTCTGTCATCCCATGACTTGACCACGGGGTAACGCAGTGGGTTTTACCGATCCACGCAACAATACTTCCTCGCAATGACGACTTAGGTATCTACGCAAAATGCTTGCGCAAGAATGACATCGAGAGCTTTTTAAGAGCTATGCGGGAATAACAACGCCTTAGCCCTTACACCTCTTCAGATTGCTCTAATCCCTCTTCCTCTAACTCACTATCTTCTTCACTTTCAGAAGTTTCAGCAATTAAAGAGACAGACACGACTTTTTCACCATCATCTAGCTTAAATAGGATTACGCCGCTAGTGTTACGTCCCGTAATACGTACTGACTCAAGTTTACAGCGAATTAACTTACCACTATTGGTAATCAGCATTAACTCATCATCCATTTTAACCGGCATAACACCGACGACTAAACCAGTTTTGTCGTTAATATCCATATTGATTATACCGCTACCGCCACGGTCAGTAATTCTATAGCCATAAGCTGAGCTTCTCTTACCAAAACCGTTCTCAGTTACGGTTAAAATGAATTCTTCGGAATTTACCATTTCCAAAATAGCCGGGGCAGTTAAGCTTACGCCAAGTTCTTCAGGATTAAACTCCTTACCTTTAGCAATCTCTAATCTCTGCTCCCACGGCACGGATAAATAAGCATCTCTATCCTCTTTTGTACTCCTAATACCTTTAAGCACAGTCATAGAAATTACGGAATCCTCTTTGGCAAGCTTCATACCTCGTACCCCATCGGAAGTACGGCTCTTAATAACACGCAGCGATTCAACAGGGAATCTTAAAGCTTTACCGGCTTTGGTAGCAAGTAAAATATGCTCGTCTTCTTTACATAGTTTTACGTCTATTAATTTATCGTCCTCATCAAGCCTAATAGCAATTTTACCGTTCGACTGAAGCTTTTTGAAATCTAATAAATCGCTTCTTCTGATATTACCCTTGGCAGTTGCGAACATAATGTTTAAATTATCCCTCTCATCCTGATTTTCAGGTAGCGGCATAATATTCGTAATATGCTCATTTGCTTTCAACGGTAATATATTAACCATCGGTCTACCCTTACCTTGTGGATTACTTAAAGGCAATTTATACAGTTTTAAACTATAAACCTGACCGATATTTGAGAAAAACAACATAGGAGTATGGGTACTACCGACAAAAACTTGCGTGGTAATATCTTCATCACGCATTGAAAGCCCTGATCTTCCCTTACCGCCACGTTTTTGCGCACGATAGCTACTTAGAGGTACACGCTTGATATACCCGCCAAGCGTTACGGTTACAACCATTTCTTCACGCTGAATTAAATCTTCTATATCTTGATCAAATTCGCCGAATTCAATTGAAGTAAGACGAGGAGTCGCAAATTCTTCTTTAACTTTAATGAGCTCTTCCTTTAAAACTTCAAGTAACCTTGTACGAGAGCCGAGTATATTAAGATATGCAGTGATTTCCGTAGTGAGGTTCTTTAAATCCTCTTCAAGCTTGTTTTTCTCCATAGCGGTCAGGCGTTGCAATCTCATTTCTAAGATTGCCTTAGCTTGCACTTCGGTAAAATTACATGTGCCCTGCTCGTTTAACATTGCTTTATCATCAACCAACTTTACAAGAGGTAGGATATTTAATGCTTCCCACTGACGAGCCATTAATTCTTGTTTAGCTGCATTCGGGTCATTTGAAGCTTTAATAATACGTATTATTTCATCGATATTACTAACGGCAACAGTTAGTGCTAGTAAAATATGAGCTCTATCTCTTGCCTTATTGAGTAAATATATAGTACGATTAGTAATTACTACTTCCCTAAAACTAACGAAAGCTGCAATTACTTCTTTCAAATTCATCACTTTCGGTAGCCCGTCTTTAAGAGCAAGCATAATAACACCGAAGCTAGTTTGTAGCTGCGTACATGCGTATATTTGATTTAAGACTACTTCAGCAACTACGTCTTTCTTTAACTCAATAAAAATCCTTACACCGTTTTTATTCGATTCATCACGTAAATCACTTATACCTTCTATACGCTTTTCCTTAACCATTTCAGCGATTTTCTCAACGAGCCTTGCCTTATTTACCATATACGGTATTTCGGTAATAATAATTGCTTGACGGCTATTACCGATATTCTCAATCTCGGCTCGACCTCGTATAATAATACTACCTCTACCAGTAAGATATGCTGATCTAATACCGCTAATGCCTAAAATCATTGAACCTGTAGGAAAATCCGGTCCTTTAACGACTTCAAGTAAATCTAATATTTCTATATCGTTATTATCTATATATAAACAGCACGCATCGATAACCTCACCAAGATTATGAGGCGGGATATTAGTTGCCATACCGACCGCAATGCCTCCGCTACCGTTCACCAATAAATTGGGGAACATTGCAGGAAGTACGGAAGGCTCTTCTTCAGAACCATCGTAATTAGGGTTAAAGCTGACAGTCTCTTTATCGATATCCTCTACGAGCTTATGCGAAACTTTGGCCATTCGAGATTCGGTATATCTCATTGCTGCCGCTGCATCACCATCCATCGAACCGAAATTACCCTGCCCATCTACAAGCGGTAAACGCAAGGAAAAATCTTGTGCCATACGTACTAACGCGTCGTAAATAGCACTATCGCCGTGTGGATGGTATTTACCCATCACATCACCAACTATTCTAGCGGATTTTCTATAAGGTTTACTACCATGATTACCGGCTTCATACATGGAATAGATAATTCGGCGATGTACCGGCTTTAAGCCGTCCCGAACATCCGGTATAGCTCTACTTACTATAACGCTCATAGCATAATCAAGATAAGATACTTTCATCTCATCTTCGATATTTACCGGTACTAAATTAGAAGAAGATTTATCAGTCACGATGACTTAGCCTTAAATTTAATGAATTATATTTAATAATAGAGACATAATAAATTTCTTGCAAGGATTGCTTGTATTTATAATCGTGGCATTGTTTCTAAGTTACCGGTGTCATTGCTGCGAGGCATTGTTGCGTGGATGCCGATGTCATTCCTACGAAAGCAGGAATCTAGTTTTTTAAGCAAATTATATACTAAATTTTTATATAATTTTCTTTGTTTTATCATTTTTTCTGGATTCCCGCTTTCGTGGAAATGACATAAACGAGCCATACAACAAAGCCTTTAGTCACTTACAATGACAATATCAACCATTTCTAAGCAATAACATAATCGTAAGAGTTAACAAACTTTTTATATATTAGAATTAGTTATCTCATCTACCGTTACCTGTTCTTCTAACCTTTGTTTAAACTTAGATCTTAGTTTTTCTAAATCTTTATTTTTCTTAGAGAACAGTAATATTTTAGATAATAATTTATTATTTTTGTTGAACATGTAGTTGCTCCCGTGATTAAACTTAAATTGCTCAAGTTTTAACCACCGAAGATTTTAACTTCGGGTGATTGGGGCGTTCAAAGAACCGTCATAGAACAGTTATAATAGCTTTTAGGTTTAAAGCTTATACTTTAAACCCTGTAACATAGGCCCCGACCATGAAGCGAGGATTATACCATTTATACTGCTGATAATACCGCTTAGGATAGAGGCTTTGAAACCCCGAAATAATGTCACCACTATTCTTGCAAGAAATTTTAGCCAATTTTTTGAAATATCAATTAGCTATCTATGTCATTCCTGCGTGGATCAGTTTTTTTGTCATTGCGAGGAAAATTACATAGTAATTTGACGCAGCAATCTTGAGAAGAATTCCTGAGATTGCCACGCTCACTAACGTTCACTCGCAATGACGACTTGATATCTACGCAATAAAACCTCCGCGGGAATGACATCAAGCTGGTTTTACCAAACCACTTAACAAAGCTTGTAGTTGATATAATGACAAATTTTAAGAATGTTCCTCTTCTTGCTGTTTGTACCAAAGTTCGGCATAATAGCCTTTGTGCTGTAGCAAGGTTTTATGGTTGCCCCGCTCAACTATATAACCATTATCTAAAACGATAATCTCATCTGCATCGATAATAGTTGAGAGTCTATGGGCAATGATAAGGGTAGTATGGTGAGCCGAGATCCCTTTAAGGCTTGCTTGAATTAGCTTTTCAGTTTTAGTATCAAGCGAACTTGTTGCCTCATCAAAAATATATATTGCTGGATTTTTTAAGATAGTTCTTGCAATTGCAATACGCTGTTTCTCACCACCCGAAAGCTTTAAGCCTCTCTCACCTACCTGCGTCTCATACCCTTCGGGTAACGTGCTAATAAACTCATGAATATGAGCATTTTTTGAGGCTGCTATAACTTCATCGTAGGTCGCCGCATTATTACCGTATGCGATGTTGTAATATATCGTATCGTTAAACAGTACCGTATCTTGCGGAACAATTCCAATAGATTTACGCAGCGATTGTTGCGTGACTTCTCTTATATCCTGACTATCAATAGTAATATTGCCGCTATTAATATCGTAAAACCTAAAAAGCAAGCGTGATATCGTCGATTTCCCTGCACCGCTACTACCGACTACTGCTAAAGTTTTACCGCTCTTGATCGTAAAACTTATATTATGTAAAATCGGACGTTCCTGATTATAAGCAAAGCTAACATTATCGAAACTAACCTCACCTTTTAAGATAATTAGCTCCTTAGCATTCAAAATATCCTCTACTTCTGCCGGTATATCAAGCAGCTTAAACATATCTTCTATACTAACTAGAGCGTTTTTAATTTCTCTATAAGCAAAGCCAAGTATTGAAAGCGGAATTGATAGCTGAAATAGATAAGTATTAACCATTATTAAATCGCCGACGGTCATTTTATTTTGGTTAATAGCATTTGCTGAAAGTATCATAAGGCTAACAAGCCCTAAGGATATTATAACATCCTGCCCGATATTTAAAATCGATAGGCTGTTAGTAGTTTTAGTAGCTGATTTTTCATAAGTTTGTAAAGCCTCATTAAACTTTATCGCCTCATATTCTTCATTACCGAAATATTTAACGGTCTCAAAATTCAGTAAACTATCGATTGCTCTATTATTAGCGGTGTTATCGCTTTGGTTCATTTCCCTTGCAAAAGAAATACGCCAAGTACTGATTAGGCAAGTATAACCAACATAAACTATCATTGTTATTAAAATAGTTACGGCAAACCAAATACCGTAAACATACCATAACATCCCGCTTACCAATATAATTTCTACGCTTGTCGGGAAAATATTAAATAACGAATACCGCAGTACCGCTTCAATACCTTTAGTACCACGCTCTATTGACCTACTTAAGCCCCCTGTTTTTCTAGTAATGTGAAAACGCATACTTAAATTATGCATGTACTTAAAGACATTTAGAGCAACTAAGCGAGTTGCTTGATACCCTACTTTTGAAAAAATGATATTTCGCGATTCACTGAAAATTTGAACAAGTATTTTTGTTCCGCCATATGCAACAATCATCCCGATAATAACTGAAAGAGCAAAGTTTTTATTTAGCCCATCTATTATATGTTTATAAACAATAGGAACGAAAATATTTATTACTCTAGCTATGACTAGACAAATAAGAGAGGTAACAATACGCAGGCGTATATCAAAATCCTTTGACCATAAATACGACAGGAGTAGACAGAATGAATTTTTGTGGGTCTTGTTTTTGGACATTTTGAAGTTTCTGTAGTTTTCAGCATCATTGCAAGCGGGTATTGCTCGCGTGGATACTAAATCGTCATTGCGAACGACCGTAGGGAGCTTGGCAATCTCATGAAATAATAACAAACTCCTTAGATTGCTTCGTCAATTACTTCGTAATTTCCTTGCAATGACGTTTTTATTAATTAAGCTCCGGCAGCAGGTAAAGTCTTCTTTGGCTGATTTTCTAATAGCTTATCTAGCCTCCCCTCTTTTTCAAGCTCAAATAGAGCATCGCAACCGCCAACATGCATATTATCTATAAATATCTGCGGGACGGTTTTTTTCCTACTGGATTTCTTAATAAATTTTTCTTTCTCTTCCTGAGTAAAATTACTTACTTCAATTTCCTCATACGCAACATTTTTCTTATCAAGCAATGCTTTAGCTTTTATACAATAAGGACAACTAGCGAGAGTATAAATAATAATTGTGTGTAATACAACTTTATTCATAATGTTATATTTTTTTGTTAGGTTTTAATATATTATCTTAAACTATAGTTTTTAAAGCAAGTAAAAATGCATGAATAATTTTTCTATTATCTCAGAATATAAACCGGCAGGCGATCAACCAAAAGCAATAGATGAAATTATAGCAGGTTTAAGTAGCAAAAAACGCTCACAAATGTTGCTTGGTATTACGGGATCAGGCAAAACCTTTACTATGGCAAATATTATAGAGAGAACTAATCGTCCTACTCTTATTATGGCTCATAATAAAACTTTAGCTGCCCAAATCTATTCAGAGATGAAATCGATTTTTCCAAAGAATGCCGTTGAATACTTTGTCTCATATTATGATTATTACCAGCCCGAAGCTTATATAGCACGCACCGATACTTTTATAGAAAAAGACTCAGCAATTAACGAACAGATTGATTTAATGCGTCATTCCGCTACAAGATCACTATTAGCGCGTCGTGACGTGATAGTAGTTTCTTCCGTTTCTTGTATTTACGGGCTTGGCTCTCCCGACTTATATTACCAAATGATGGTTAACCTAGAGCCTGGTCAAAGCTACCCTCGTGATCAGCTACTAAACGATTTGATAAATCTACAATATGAGCGTAACGATATTGGATTTGAGCGTGGTTGTTTTAGAGTTAAAGGCGACAACATCGATATTTTCCCCTCACATTACAGCGATAAAGCTTGGCGTTTATCGTTTTTCGGTAATGAACTCGAATATATCCATGAATTTGATCCCCTAACCGGTGAAAAACTTGCTAAGCTCGATAAAGCTATGGTTTTTGGTAATTCACATTTTGTGATGCCTCAAGAAACAGTCAATCATGCCATATCAGGTATTGAAGAAGAATTACAAAAACGCTTAGAGTTTTTAAAGTCACAAAACAAACCACTTGAAACTCAAAGGCTAAATCAACGTACTCAATATGATCTTGAAATGTTGACGGAAACCGGCAGCTGTAAAGGCATTGAAAACTACTCTCGCTTTTTCACAGGACGTAATGCCGGTGAGCCGCCTCCTACATTATTCGAATACCTACCAAAAGATGCATTATTATTTGTTGATGAAAGCCATGTATCCATACCACAAATTAGAGCGATGTATAACGGCGATCGAGCAAGGAAAGAAGTTTTGGTAGAGCATGGGTTTCGTCTACCCTCTGCACTTGATAACAGACCTTTAAAATTTGAAGAATGGAACAAATTTAGACCACAAACTGTGTTTGTATCTGCAACTCCAGGACTGTTCGAGTTAGAAGAAACCGGCGGCACGGTTGTAGAATTGATTATCAGACCTACGGGGCTGCTTGATCCTGAATGTATTATCAAACCCGCTACTAACCAAGTTGAGGATTTAATTAGCGAAATTCAAAACACTATCGCTCAAGGTTTTCGTGTTCTAATCACCACCTTAACTAAAAAAATAGCAGAAGACTTAACCGCCTATTTGCAGGAGCTAAAATATAAAACTTCTCATTTACATTCTAACGTTCATACTCTAGAGCGTATAGAGATTTTACGAGATTTAAGACAAGGTACTATTGATATTTTAGTCGGTGTTAATCTATTAAGGGAGGGGCTTGACCTCCCTGAATGCGGCTTAGTTGCTATACTTGATGCAGACAAAGAGGGGTTTTTGCGGTCGGAAGTATCTCTAATACAAACAATAGGAAGAGCTGCAAGAAATAGCGCGGGTAGAGTTATACTTTATGCCGATAAAATGACTAAATCTATCGATAAAGCCGTTAGTAAAACGTTACGTAGAAGGCAAATTCAGCAGGAATATAATGAAAAACACGGCATAATTCCAAAAACCATCAACCGTGCTATGCACGCTTTAGCAGAATTTGAAAAAATCGATAGTAAGCTTGATAAAAAACAAGCTCATACTTTATTTGATAATCCTACTAAGCTAAAAAGCCATATTGATAAATTAAAGAAAGAAATGCTTAAAGCCGCAAGTAATCTTGAATTTGAGCACGCCGCAAAACTCCGTGATCAGCTAAAAACTCTAGAAGAGGCAGCACTTGAGTTGAGTTAATAGTGTGCGTTTGTGGATACCAAAATCGTCATCGTCATTGCTTGTTATTATTTTCTGAGATTACGCAAGCCTATGGCTGCTCACAATGACGATTCAGTGTCCACACAGGCAATACCATTAACAACACCTAAAACTCCTACGATGATACGGTGATAAGCCGTGTATATTAATAGCTTCGATATGTTCTTTGGTACCATAGCCGGAATTTTTGTGCCATAAATATTGGGGGAATTCAGCACTTAAGTCTAGCATCAAACGATCCCTAGTAACTTTTGCAACAATAGAAGCCGCAGCAATCGATAATGATAAATTATCACCGTTAATTATACTGACAAACCTTTCATCCTTAAACTGCATATTACCGTCAACTAACACTATTTCTGGCTCAAGGCTAAGATTTGCCACAGCAATAGAACAAGCTTTTTTAGTTGCCTCTAATATATTAATATCATCAATTTCGGTATGAGAAATAATAGCAGTTGCCCAAACATAATTACTAGTGATTTGTTCATATAGTAATTCTCTTTTCTTTTTGGAAAGCTTTTTAGAATCTTTAATGCCCGTTATAATATTGGTGTTATCTATTATAACGGCACTTGCTACTACTGGACCTGCAAGCGGTCCTCTACCTGCTTCATCTATACCTGCTACAATACAGTTATGATATTTTTTTTCAAAATGTAATAGATCTACTTCCATAATTGTATTTTTTTAATTTTTGATATATGATAGAGCAGTTTAGAATTACAAAAAAGGAAAAGTGCAAAATTATTTTCAATTATTAGGACTTCCGCAAGAGTATAATATTAATTTAAAGATATTAGAAAAGCAATATTTTGCTATGCAGATAAAATATCATCCCGATAAAGCAACAACTTTGCAGGAAAAGGAACAAAATCTAATTACTGCGGCTGAATTAAATAACGCTTACTCTACTCTTAAAGATGCCTTAAAGCGTGCTGAATATATGCTGCTTTTGCAAAATATAAATTTGAATGACGAAAAAACACGTAGTTTACTTTCGCCGCTAGAATTAAGCATATTCTGGGATGAAATGGAAATAATCGAAAGTACTATCTTATTTAGTGATTTAGAAAAAATAAAAGACAAATATGAATTAATGAAAAAGCTTGAAATTGATTCTTTAAAACAAGCTTTTGAAGAACAAAATCTATCAGACGCAACTATAAAAACTAGCAAGCTTAAATATATTGAGACATTGCTGCATAAACTGCAAAAAAAAATAAAATCATGCAAATAATAGAAATTAGGGAACCGGAGCAAGCTGATTTTAAGCAAGAACGACAAATAGCAGTCGGTATCGATTTTGGCACTACTAACTCATTAATAGCTATTGCAGCTAATAGAAAAGTTAAAGTTATCAAATCTATAGATGATAAAGAATTAATCCCAACTACTATAGATTTTACAAGTAACAATTTTACTATAGGTAATAATAAAGGACTGTGTTCTATTAAAAGACTATTCGGTAAAACATTAAAAGAAATTCTAAATACTCCGGCACTTTTTTCGTTAGTTAAAGATTATCTAGATGTAAATAGTAGTGAGCTTAAGCTAAATTTTGCAAATAAACAACTGAGAGTCTCTGAAATTGCAGCAGAAGTTTTTATTTATCTAAAAAATCAAGCAGAAGAACAATTAAAGACTAAGCTAACTAAAGCAGTAATAACAGTACCTGCACATTTTAACGATGCAGCAAGAGGCGAAGTAATGCTTGCGGCTAAAATAGCAGGTTTTGAAGTATTAAGGCTAATTGCCGAACCTACTGCAGCCGCCTATGCTTACGGCTTAAACAAAAATCAAAAAGGCTGTTATTTAGTATATGACCTAGGCGGCGGCACTTTTGACGTATCTATTCTTAACATACAAGAAGGTATTTTTCAAGTTATAGCAACAAACGGCGATAATATGCTTGGTGGCAACGATATAGATGTAGTAATTACACAATATCTTTGCAATAAATTTGATTTACCTAATTCTATAGATACTTTACAACTTGCAAAAAAAGTAAAAGAAACTTTAACATATAAAGATAGTTTTAATAATGATAATGTATCAATTAATAAACAAACATTAGAGCAATTAATTTTACCATTAGTAGCACGTACTATCAATATAGCTCAAGAGTGTTTAGAACAAGCAGGAAACCCAAATATAGACGGAGTTATTTTAGTAGGGGGTGCAACCCGCATTCCTTTAATAAAAGACGAATTATATAAAGCATTTAAAATAGATATTCTATCAGATATCGATCCTGATAAAGCAGTTGTATGGGGGGCTGCATTACAAGCAGAAAATTTAATAGCACCCCATACAAATTCATTATTGATTGATGTAACACCTTTATCGCTGGGTATGGAATTATATGGCGGTATAGTTGAAAAAATCATCATGCATAATACTCCGATTCCTATTTCAGTAGTAAAAGAATTTACGACTTATGTCGATAATCAAACCGGTATACAATTTCATATATTGCAAGGTGAACGTGAAATGGCTGCCGATTGCCGCAGTTTAGCCCGATTTGAGTTAAAGGGACTTCCTCCTATGAAAGCAGGATATATTAGAGCCGAAGTTACTTTTGCTATTGACGCAGATGGTATATTATCCGTTTCTGCTTATGAGAAAATCAGCAATATATCACATGCTATAGAAGTAAAGCCAAATCACAGTATTGATAAAATGGAGATTGATATTATGTTAGAAAATGCGTATAAAAATGCTAAAATAGATTATAATACAAGATTATTACAAGAAGCAGTAATTGAAGCAGAATCTTTAATCTTTAGCATAGAACGTGCTATAGCGGAATTAACAACTTTATTATCGGGAAGTGAGATATCTATAATTAACTCTTTATTAGATAATATAAAAGAAGCCACACGCGCTAGAGATCGGATCTTAATTAATAATTCTATTAAAGAGTTTAAATCCAAAATAAAAAAATCTATGGATACAAAGTTTAATATAATAATTAATGATTTGCTAAAAGGCAAAAGTATCAATCAAATTAAATAGCCTCAGTTATATATAATCGAACTAATTTAGATAAGGAAAAATAAGAAGAATGTCAGGAAAAATAAAAGTAACATTTATTATAAATGATGGAGAAGCAAAAACAGTAGAAGCACCAATAGGGCTTTCTATTTTAGAAATTGCCCATAGTAACGATCTAGACCTTGAAGGAGCTTGTGAAGGATCACTTGCTTGTGCTACTTGTCACGTTATTTTAGAAGAAGAATTTTACAACAAATTTAAAAAACCTACGGAAGCAGAGGAAGATATGCTTGACTTAGCCTTTGGTCTTACCGATACTTCTAGATTGGGATGTCAAATTATTTTAACCGAAGAATTAGACGGCATAAAAGTACGCCTTCCTTCTGCTACTCGTAATATAAAATTATAATGGATTAAAACAGTGATACGTAAAATACTTTTTTTTGTGTTTTTAACCTTTACAATAATATGGTTTGCAACTGCATATACTATAAAAAATAACATTGTAAGTTTAATTAAGAATTCTGAATCCGATAATCTTCAAATATCTTATAATGCAGTTAGGTTTTCAGGCTATCCTTTTAATTGGGAAATTACCGTAACGGATCCTAAAGTAAAATTAATTGATCATGTAAATTCTTCAGAATTTACATGCGAAAATATTGTCCTAAATATAGCTTTTAGTACTAAAAGAGCCGCTCTTAATTTCGGTCCTTTTATTAGAGAAATCGATAATTACGGCAATAAAATATTTACCTATGATGTACGCAGCGATGATGACATAAAGGGTATAGGAAAATTTAATAAACCTTTATATAAAATATCAAAAGATGATAACTTAAAAGAAATATTAAAATCAATTCAGTTAAATAATAAAGCATTATTGATATTTAAAGATAATCAAGAAATCTTTAAAATTAATGATTTAGCATTTCTTATACGAAAACAGAATTTAGCAAGTGAGGACAATATATCCTTATTTTTAAACATGAATTATTATTCAGAAAAAGATATTTTGAATTTTAAAAATGCTAGTTTTGATATTGCTGCTTCTCTAAAATTTGCTGCAGGCAGGGAAGATTCAGCTATTTTACAAAATTTTAATATAGAAAGATTTATTTTTACTTGTGATAATGATTCTAAAGTTAATTTAAACGGTGCTTTACAACTCTTTGCCAATAAATTACCGAAAGGAAAACTACATTTTGAGCTGGAAAATTATAATTCCATAGTTGAGAAATTATTACCGAATAATATTATTTTTTCTAAGAAAATAATTAAAACAATTATTGCTAAAGCAATTAATAAAGCTTCCGACGCACCATTAAATACAGAGCAAAATGATTCAAATTCAGCTTACAACAATATAGAAAAAGCTAAGTTTGATATTGAATTTTCAGACAAAGGAATAAATATTGGTTCTATTAATTTATTAGAACTAAAACTTAGTACACATAAAGAAGACCAAAATACCGCAAATAATTCAAATTAGTTTTATGAATAATTTTAAACTAGCGACTATTATTAGCATATTTCTTATTTGCAGTAATATTTATGCTGCTCCAAGAGTCATCAAAATCGGTACCGGCTCTATTTTAAAAGGATATTATGCTATTGGACTTGATTTATGCAAGACTATTACAAATGACGATAAAAATAATGAACATATTAAATGCGAAGTTGTTGCAACAAACGGTAGTATAGAAAATTTAAAATTATTACAACAAGGCAAAATTGATTTAGCCCTAGTGCAAGCTAATATTGCAGTAGAAGCATATGAGGGCATAGGTTATTATCACGATCAAGAAAAAATGCAAAATTTACGTCAGGTGCTTAATCTACATGATGAGTTTTTTACGGTTATTGTAAAAGATGAAGATAAAATAAAAGTTTTTGCTGATATTGACGGCAAAAAAATAACTAACGGTCCGGCATTTTCCAGTAGTAATATTACTTATGATATCGTACGTTCTTTATATAAATTTGCTAAGGAACCTGAAGAGCTACACATTAATTATGCAGATGCTAGTGATCAATTCTGTAATAAGGAAATAGATGCTATAATAATGATGGTTGGACATTCCAACCCCTTAGTAAATTTAATAGCTCATAAGTGTAAAATTGATTTCATTTCAATTGACAATGATAAAATAACGGAATTAATAAAACAAAATAGAGCTTTTCATAAAGCCATACTTCATAAGGGCTTATATCCAGGGATTACCGATGATCAAACTACAGTAAAAGTATCGGCAATCCTAGTAACTAGAGATGAGACGAATCGTGATGTTTTAGATAAGTTTATCGGAGCTTTTCATAGAAACGTAGCAAATTTTAAACTTTCTAATTACTTATTAAATAACCTGGATATTAACTATTTCACCGATACTAAAAATTTTGTTCTACCAAAACATGATTCAGTAAGAAACAAAAACTAATAATATCTTATGTCTGAAAATACTATATTTAAAAATATACTTATACCTATAGATTTAAATGATAAAAAATCTATAAAAGGTATTCTTGCTAAGGCTTTAATGCTTGCAACGAACTTTCAAGCAAAATTACATTTTATGTATGTAATTCCTGAATTTGGTATGAAAATGTTTGAAGATTATTTACCTAAACATTGGAGAACGACGAAAAAAGAAAAGTATAAAACTCAAATTAAAGCGCTTATCAAACAATATATTCCCGATGAAATTGAAACAGATTATTATATAGGTAGCGGTGCCGTTTATGATGAAATAATTAAGCACTCTAATGAAATTAAAGCCGATTTAATAATAATCTCTGCAGTCAGACTACAATTAAAAGATTATATGCTTGGACCTAATGCTTCTAAAATTGTCCGTCATTCAGATATATCAGTGTTAGTAGTAAGAGACGAGTAATAAGTATTATTTACAACTCTTGGGAGTACATTGCTAGCGTGGGTCCATAGTCATCATTGCGAGCAAGCTGTAGGCTGCGTGGCAATCCACAAAAAATAAAAAAAACGCTATAAATTAACATTTTTACTGGATTGCTTCGTCAAAACTTACAGTTTTTTCTCGCAATGACGATTTTAGCTGTTATAACTTCACTTTCAACTTCACAAAGCCTTGATGGCTTTGATATTTCTTTTGTAAATGACAGTTATATTCAAGTAATACGCTTACATTATCTTTTTTAGTTAAAACGCTAGCATCGATATTATAAGCAACTTTAGGCTGCTTCGGTAATGCGATAGTTTCATTAACTTCTCTATCTTTCCATTATACTTTAGCATTAAGTTTTTTACTATTATCATTAAAGTAATGTTCTACAGATGCTTGAAGTGCAGGCGTAACACTAAAACCGTCAGCTATTTTCTGCGGTACTAAATCTACCTTCTACCTTCCCGCCTAAAATACTGCTTCATCAATACTGCTTTTTAGAAGCAATACTCAAATGCTGAATACCTACATCACTTTCTTGATATGTATCGTCTTTAGAGTGGCCGTATCTTATACCAAGATTTGGAGTAAGAGTAATATCACCATTCATAAGATGATTATAACTTAATAAAGTTTCAAAGTTATAATTATTATTCTTATATTTACCGGTTGCAATAGTACCTAAATGGTTGATTTTACTCTTTACTATATTATGATTATAAGCAAACATAGCTTGTACCATAAAGTTTTTCGGTAATTCTTTTTGTCCGTATAAAGTTACGATATGGCTATCGATATTAGTATTTAATCTGCTACCGTTAGATTTACACTTTGAATCCAATTTAGTATAAGCAATACCGACTAAATCTTTGTAGTTATCAGAACCAATATCAAAACCTATAGTACCGCCTGAAGCATGACCTTTATAATCGGCAAAACCTTGTTGCGTATTAATACCGTAAGTACCTGCAATCCAAAGGCTTTTATCTAACACTTTTTCATCTTCATCACACGCAGCAACCGCAGCACTAGAGAACATTCTATGCGATATAATATTACAGCTCATTTGAGTGATATCATGCATCGGATTATATATTGCTCCAATCATTTCTTTGTCTTGTTTTACTGCATTTTGCATTTCTACAACTTCAGCAGCTTCAACAATGCTTGCTTCTGCGGCTTCCTTTATAGAAGCGACTACTTTTGCCTCCTCTTCTTGTCTAGCTTCCTCTTACTTCGAGTTTTCAAGGCTAACTTCAAAATCCTTAGATTCTGATTTATTTGTACTACTAGATACTTCTACTTTTGTTCGCTCCCGTATTATAATTATAATCATCATCAAAGCCTTCAATATTGCCCTCTACAGGAACAATCCTCTCTATACGTTGAACAATCATAATTTCTGCATTTTGATTTATTCTAACACATAGATTTCTTGTTTCCTGATCTATACCACTTGCCACTTCTCTTTTAGGACCTATGAACTCAATATTGGTTCCTTCTTTTATAGCTTGAGCTAATTGATTTATATTACCATCAAGTACATCTACATTTTTAGTTGCATATTTCTTAAAAACTTCTTCTACAATTAATGCTTTTAGTTTTTCCTTTCCTTGAGTCTTTATTGCTAACTCTCTTTTTAAATCCGTATCAACTGAATCTGCTATAGCTTGAACAGCGGTTTCGTATTTTTCCCCCTATTTTAGAAGTAGGAGCAATATAAGCTACTGCCACTGCAACCGCAGCATTTTTTTTAGAAAAAAGATGTTCGATAGGCTTTAGACTGTTCCTCTTTCTGACTAAACCGTCCCAAGCCCATTATATCCTACCCTCGTAGGTAGTGACGATCCACCTGCTACCACTATTACCGGTGCAACAACAGGGGTATTAAATACCGTTTCTATTTTCTCATCACTTATTATATTAAGAAATTTTACAATTGCCTCTTTTGAGAAATCTTTAGTATTAGGTATTAAAGCTTTCATTTTTGCATTAAAATTATTTTGTACAGTGTCTGTTATATTTTTCTCTGTAATGGTTTTAGAAGCTTTAGATAAACCAGCTACATTATCGGCTGCCGTTTCATAAATTCTTGATAATGTTGCCGCTGCAGCTTTATTTTGTAATAATGTTAGCCGCTATCTTATCTATATTACTTTCCACTATTAAATTAACAATATTGTTATTAATCCAATTATTTATTTGAGTATTTACTTCGTTTGCTTTAGGAGTAAGGGCTATATTATCGCATACGTTCCCTTTATTAAGAGCTAGATTTAATACATCGGAAAATTTTAAAGTATTAAGGATTTCCATTATTTTTAGCTAAATACATCTCATTATGAAATATTCTGTCTAAAGTATTCGGAGCTACAAGAACTTCTGCGACTGCTCTACCTACAACCGGTGCCAGTGCAGCTATTCTTCCCCTTAATGCAGCATCGCTTTTGCCTTTAGATTTATAACCTGCTAATTTTAGTTCATCATCACCTATGGCATTTAGATTTGCTATATCCCTAGCTATTGCAAGTCTTATACCTACACCTGCCGATGGAGGAACTGCTACTCCACCTGGTAGAGGCGGAGGAGGCGGTACTATTCCTGCCATTGCTTGAGGTGCTATAGACCTACTAGATCCTCATTATCTATTCTTATTTCACCTACAGTCTTTTTAAGACAAGTGCCAAATCGCTCATCGTTAAAGCATCGAAATTATTTATCAATGCTTGCATTCTCTTACCATCCAAATCTTTAGTTATTAAACTGGCATCTTTTAAAATCTTGTTATAACTTTTTAGACCTTGCTTATCAACTACCTTATCATTTTCATTCACTATCTTAATGTTACCGTTATCAATATATGCTTCTGTTAATTTAGCCATCTGCTCTAAATAATTCACTACTATTGCAGGGTCAGCTAACTTCATTACGGATTGTCTGATGGGAATACTAGATTGTTTAGACTCAAGCTCAACTAAGTTTTGATTAACATAGTTTTTAAATTGATCTAATAATTTATGTTTTGCCTCCGGAGTAGCTACGCTTTTAAACTTATTTAATAAAGGGCTGTTTCCTGATTCAGAGTATTTAGTATCGATGCTTTTCTTACAGTAGGATCAGTAATATTAGTACCAAAACATGTTCAAAAGCTTCTGTTGTTAAAGGAGTTTCAACATAATTATTTACAACTTTTAAATCGTCATTAGCATCTACACCGCCTGTCATAGCTATATATTTTAACTGCTCCAAAGGTGTATTCAAATTTTCTATGTTATTAAAATGTATAGCCTTTTTAATTTTATCGTTAATACTGACAGCATTTGCCCTTTCAGCTTTAGCAAGGATTTCCAATACTTGAAACCTATTTTCTAGAGCCATCTCTTGCTCGTTAAGTAAAAGTTTGTGCAGATACAGGAGATATCGATAATGATATGTGTCCGGTTAAAGCAGAAACCTTATTCATTAAAGGCAAATCACCGATAAAACAATCCAGTATTTATAGAAAAATGTTGATAGATTTAAAAACCGATATGCCTACTTGTAACTTTATTAAAGGACAAACAGAATATAAAACAGTAAATTTATGGCTAACAGATATGCTTTCGGTTTATCAAAACGCAGGAATACATATATTACCAAAACCGATACCTACAAACCATTGCAATAGGTTAATAAATTGGCATCATCAAAAACCTAAAATTATATACCTGTTAAAAAATTCCGTACATTCAATTAAAAATAGTGATAACATTACTTTTAGTGCGATTAGCGATAATAAAACCAACAGCATTTTTTGGTTTGTGAAAAATGAATTAGTAGCAACTGTAAAACCAAACGACGCAGTAATATGGAAAGCAAAAGCCGGTGAATTTATTATTAGAGCTATCAGCGATAGCGGCAAAAGCGACAGTATAAAAATTTATATTAAAGAATAGAGTAGCGGTTATATATGAAATTTAAAATTCTCGCAGAAATTGATATTAAACCTTTCATAGAAGAAGAAACTGCTCTTGATTCTTTATTAAAAGCAAATATTCTAAATGCATTGACTGAAGTGAATTATTTACTAATACCAGCATGAAAAACACCAGAAGCTACAATAGTAATAGGATTACCTTATAGCGAGAAAAACACATTTTTAAATGCTCTTAAGAACAACCTTAAGATTATCAAAAACGGTGAAAAATTTACATTTGATAAATTATTTGATTTTGAAACAACGCCAGAAATTCAGCATAAATATGAACCGGCTATATATGATCCCAAAAAATTTGAAATTGCAGAAAAAGTATTTTAGGAATGTTCTAACGGAGTACCCGATACAGTGCAAGAGTTAATCAATATATTTTTCATTAAAAAGCTAGTTCAAATAACTGATAAATTAAAATTTATCATAGTAGCAAAAGAAAAGACCGTAAAATCCCCTAATATCTTTAACAGGATTATAGAAGACTTTAAAAAATATTTTTCCTACAGAAGAACACGAAAAATTAAAAGGAAATGTTATATGCGTAATAACACAACATAATGAAAATAATCATGAAAACATTATACTGACGTACAAAATAGCATTGCCATTAACAAGGATATATTAAAATTCTCTGATATAAAATTTTTCTATAAACCTACTTCTCAAAATGGGGGAATAAACCTCTCTAGAACTAAAACACCTAGAAGAGAGAAAAGGAATATAACATTTAGAGATAAAGCAGCTAGGTTCATTGCTAAAGAAACAAGACAGTCTGATAGAAAATTTACATACACAAATACAGATAAATGTAGAATGTATAATTAATACTATCCAATCAATTTTTGAAGACTTTAATGTATATACACCTCTTAAACTACTCAAAATTTTTAGATAATAACTATGAGGGTTATATTAAACCATATTTATCTCCAATACAGTATCCGGCTCTAGAAAAAACTCTTTCTTGTTTTGAAGGATTAGCACAATTATTAGAATTTCAAGCTATCATATTAAACAAACAAGCTAATAACCTTATAGGGGTAATATTTCAAATTTTAGGTTCTATTGAGAAATTCATAGACAATAAACCGGTTATTCAAACTTACCGATATGTATAAACCTACAAATGAAAGAATTATCATTATTTGAAGAAGTGTTATCTATAACATGATCTCAATCCAATGATTGCTATAGTTCCTTAATTGAAATATTTATGCATACAAAATCACTATCTATCTTCTATAAAAAATATAGAACCTAAACACGATCAACCAGTGCAATATTATAAAGAAGCCATATAGTGGTTAAATAAGTACTCGGACAAAGCAGAAGTAACTCAAACTATAGCTAGATGCTACTCTAAAATATGCGATATATTGAGCGAAGAAGAAGATTATAATGGAGCTCTAACATGTAATGAAGAACTTAAAAAAATGTACAATAAAATTAGCGATATGCTATTTAACTTAGGACGTGAAAACCCAGCTATCATATTTTATAGAAAGAATAATAAATTAGACTCTATATTAAAATGTTATAACAGTCTTATAAATAAGGCTGAAAAGCCTATAAAATATGATTTATATATGGCCCAAGGAAACGAACTTTGCTTTCAAAAACAACAGGAAACAGATGCTGCAGAATCATATTGTAAAGCAGCTGGTGTTGTACGTGATCCTCAAAAACAACAAGATGCAATGTTTATGGCATACAATACTTTCTTAGGGAACCCAAATAATAACACAATCCAACAAACAGATATTTCAGAACAACAACGAGAGGGATATCTTAATAGTATAATTGGCGATATTATCGATCTGTGACCGTTCACTAGTGTTAAGCGGCTTATTATTCCTCTCTGTCATCCCGTGATTTATTCACAGAATTGAGTAAAACATATAAAAATAAATTTTTATATGTTTATTTTGTTAAACATGTAGTGTAGGTAACAATATTGAAGTTATTTTTTCTGGCCCCCGTGGTCAGGCTACGGGATGAAAGTGAAAAACCCATGAACGCTTACATTGATCTATCTCAATAAATCATTTATGCTTACTTTAGCTCTAGTAGTTTTATCGACTTGTTTTACGATAACTGCGCAATAAAGTCCAGGCTTACCGGGTTCCTTAGCAGGTAATACTCCTGGAACTACAACGGAATAAGCAGGAATTCTGCCGTAAATAATTTCACCTGTATCTCTGTATACTATTTTTGTAGAGCTACCGATAAACACCCCAATACTAATTACTGCTCCTTCCTCTACTATTACACCTTCTGCTATTTCCGATCTTGCACCGATAAAACAATTATCTTCAATGATAACAGGCTTTGCTTGCAACGGCTCAAGCACCCCACCTATTCCTGTGCCGCCTGAAATATGGCAATTCTTGCCGATTTGAGCACATGAGCCGATAGTGGCCCATGTATCAATCATTGTCCCCTTATCTATATAAGCACCTATATTAATGAAAGAAGGCATAATTACAACATTTTTAGCTATATAAGTACCGGTTCTAACAACAGCTCCGGGTACTGTCCGTATAGCTGCTTCTTTGAATGTATTTTTATCAGTATCTGCAGAAAATTTAGGAGCAACTTTGTCATACCAACTATTATAATTGTTATTATAAAGTTGCGATTCCGCAGTGATAAAATATAGCAATATAGCTTTCTTTACCCATTTATTAACTTGCCAACCATTTTCTTTCTTTTCACAAACACGAATTGTACCTTGATTTAAGCTTTCTATAATATCATTAAGAGTTTGCTTTAATGTTATAAGCTTTGAAGAATCATAAAGAAGTTTGTCCTTAATTTGCCAAGCTTCTTCAATTTCTTTAATAAGAGAGGACATATCTTTTAAGTGTTTTATTGCCAAAAATAATAAATGAGATTATCATGAAAGTCAAAAAATAATTATAATTAACTATGTATATTACTTGCCCAAATTGCCAAACAAGATTTATTGTTACAAGCAATCAAATAGGTATTAACGGACGACGAGTAAAATGTTCCAAATGTAACCATTTGTGGTATCAGAAATTAGAATATAATATTAGTACATTAAATGACTTTAAAGATAAAGTAAACATAGGAACTATTAAAACTCCTATTAAAAATCATTACAATGCTAATGTGCCGGTTATTTTACCGTATATTCCTCCTAAGAAAAAACATAATATATTTCCAATATTATGGACTAGCTTTATAATTTTTTGTTTAGTGATATTACTAATAGATAGTTTTAAATTCTTAGGTAAATATGATCAATTAAAGATAGAAGAAATTAATTTAGGCCAATCTCATCATATAGGCGGTATGAAGATATTTTATAAATTATCTAATGAGTCTGATTATTTAATTTCTAATCCTATAATCAAAGTGAGAGTAATGGATACTAATAATCAAGCTTTAGATGAATATGTATCAATTACAAAACTACAAACAAAAATCCCTGCAAAACAAGCAATATATCTAGAAATGAATATTGAAGGGATCCCTATTACAGCAAAATATATTGATATTATTATAGGTAATAGATTAGGACTTTTATTTAAGTGAGGACGTTGTTGCATAGACCGATAAAATCCACTGTCATCCCGTGGTTTAACCACGTGGTCCATCAAAACAATTAAAATACTATTGAGTATTATACGAATGTTGCCGTTGACCTGAGTATAAAGGCAATTGATGTCATTCCCACGTAGGCAGGAGAATCCAGTAAAACATATAAAAACAAGTTTTTATATGTTTATTTTTATTAAATACGTAACCTATATTAAGGTTGTCTTGTCCCTGCCTTTGCAGGCATAACATACTAAACGTTCATACAATAGAGAGTCAAGCCACACTATAACACCTAACGCATTTTTCGATCCATGCAACGATGCCATGTGGGAATGACATAGGGGCTATGCAACAACATTACTTAAAAATAAAATACCCACAAGCCAAAGCTTATGGGTATTACTAAAGATATAATAATTTTTTCGTGTATTAGGAAACACCACAATTTGAGCTATTAGTATCACTTGATACCATATTAACAATATCTGGAGCTTTAAATAATATAATGATTGCAGTAACTACCACTAAAGCTACTTCCCACTGCAATTTTCCTCTTAATGTTTGAATTCCCAGAACAATTATACCGACAACAGCTATACCTTTTGCAGTATTGCCTCTGAATACTTTAATTAACTTACATAATGCATCACCTACAGGATCGGCATTACTACCTAAGCTATCAAAAGCCACCATAATAATAGCCACGCTTAGAATAGTAAATAATATGCGTAATGATAGATTATAATTGATTAATTCTTCGTTTAATTTACGAATAGAAAAGTTCATATGTCTTACCTCAATAAAATAATTAGCATTTAAAAAACAATGTATAATTTATTTATATATAAATCAACTCCTAAATATATGCAATTTTAATTAATATACAAAAATATTTTAAAAACACTTATTTTAAGTAACATTATAATCACATATAGTATAATTTAACTTCCAAATATATAAACAAACGTAAATAAAAATAACCAAACCACATCCACAAAATGCCAGTACCATGTAGCAAATTCAAACCCTAAATGTCCATTACCTTCTGTAGTAAAATCTCCTCTTTTCGCCCTAAAGTAGCAAATTATTAGAAATATAGTACCTATGATCACATGAATTCCATGCAAACCCGTGGTTAAATAAAAATTAGAAGCATATATACCATCTGTAAATTTAAACGCCGCATGGTAATATTCATATGCCTGCATAGTTGTAAAAAATATTCCAAGCAATATGGTAAGAGCAAGTGCAGTTACACAATCTTTTTGATTTTTTTCTTCTAAGGCGTAGTGAGCCCAAGTAATGGTAGTACCTGATAAGAGTAGTATTAAAGTATTAATGAAAGGAATATCAAACGGCTCAAAAGTTTTAATTGTAGGTGGAGGCCAAATGCCCTGCTTTACAACCCATACACCGTCTAAAAGACCTACGGGTGATAGACTTGCTTTAAAAAAAGAAGCAAAAAATACACTAAAAAATACTATTTCCGTTAAGATAAATAACGCCATACCTATTTGTAAACCTTTTCTAACAGGACTAGTATGCTGATGTTCGACTATTCCTTCTTTCACTACATCTCTCCACCAAGAATATAAACAGTAACCTACTGAAATAATCCCTGCAGATAAAATATATATATTAAATTTGTAGCCATGCATGAACGAGACGCCACCTATAACCAAAAGAAGTAAAGCAAAAGATGTTAGGATGGGCCAAGGGCTTGGGTCTACTATATGGAATAAGTGCGATTTAGTAATAGAATATGAATTATTTAGAATTATCTTTTGACTCATATTGTTATTTTATATTTCCTAATTATCATCAATAACAAACTACAAAAGTAATCTGCTATTCGCATGAGTGAAAACAAATATAAATTATTATTGATGTAAAAGCAAATCCTAGAAGCAGATTATATAGAAAATATACCACGTAACTCAGAATTACATTATTTATTATTAATGACAACTCAAATCTCTTGACTCTTTATATCATTCAACTAATATATAGACCGCTAATAATGTTTAAGCTCCATTATTGCAAGACCAATCTATCAAAACTTAATATTAAGTTATGCCAGGGGTCTATTATTATAAGTGAGTAAAATCATGAAGTATAATGGAGATTGTTGTCTTACAGCCGTCTCGGTATAATGGTTATTATACCTATATCCAAGGTTGAGCAATATTTGCTAATATACCTTGGTTTATATCTTTCACTGAATATATTCTAATAAAATAATGGTCTTTTCCATCCTATTTAGGACTATAGCTATCTCTTTTATGTAAGATCGTTTTATTGCTTAATATAATAATATCACCGGACACAACATATATATAGTTTTGCGTAGATTTTTGATCTACAATTTCTCTAATTTGATTTATAAACCCTGCTGCTCCTTGTGCTTCAGGGATAGCATCCATTTTTATTCTGCTATAATAACCGGTAGCATATTCTGCTAATAAAGGGAGTTGCTTGCTCACTATTTTACATGAAAAAGAATCTGCACTTATTACTGTAAATTCATTACTAAGCCCGATTAAGATATCTTGGTAGCTCAATTGATTTAATATATCTTCAAGGCTAATATATACTATAGGTAGATTCTCATGTCCTTTATGTACAATCCCCCAAATTAAATAGTCCACTATAGGAGATAAGTTATCACCTACTAAGTGTCCCTATTACTTCATACATATGACAAATTAATTCTTCTATTCCACTAATCCATACCTCACCGTCATAGGGAGTCATTATATTGTAATTTTTTTGATCGATATTTTTTATATGTATAATTTCTGCATTATTGTTTAAGGCATCTTTAATTTTTTTTGTATAATTTACATATTTTGTTTCTAAAAAATTTTTAAAAAATACAGTAGATTTATATGGCTTTTTAGTAAAATTGTTTAAAACCTCATCACTATTAATATTAAAATTTTTTAGATAAATTTCCTTCCTTATAATTTATCTAAATCTTTTTTATAACTAAGTTCCAATTTTTAGAAGCATTAATAATACCGAAAGGATCTACATATTTTGTATCTACTAAATATAAATCTTAACCAGTAAGTTAATCTAACGATTTTATTGTTTAAATTTTCTAATTTTGCTATACAAGTTTTTTCATCTAAAATTTTCCTCCAAACATCATAGCACGCATTCATTATAGTCAATATTAGTATCTTCAATTATGAAATAATCCCCTTCTTCAAAAATATTATTATGAAAATATTCTAAAATACCTATAGCATTAATATTTGTACTGTATTATTTAATAAATTTACCACATATTTCAACTTTAAGTTAATACAACTATTGTAACGCACTTTGGATTCTAAAATTAATAGTTTTTAAAGTTGAAAATAAGGAAAGAAATTTTAACTATATTTTAATTCCCGCCTACGTGGGAATGACATAAAACACATTTTTCAATTTAGACAACAATGCTTATAGTTGCTCGCAATGACAATGTCTGGCATTAGTTAGCAATATCATTAAGATAAATACA
Organism: Candidatus Rickettsia kotlanii; assembly: GCA_030295365.1. GTDB lineage: Bacteria > Pseudomonadota > Alphaproteobacteria > Rickettsiales > Rickettsiaceae > Rickettsia > Rickettsia kotlanii. Next base: position 633,561 of record AP027062.1, on the reverse strand, counting down.
CTTCCTTGTCTAAAGTATCTTCGCTGTTATCTATAATCATAGTAATTGTTACATCGCCAGTAATATTGATAGTAGTACGTAGCATATCAAGTATTCGGTCAATACCAGCAATAATTGCTACTCCCTCTATAGGTAAGTGAACTGAAGAAAGAACCATAGGAAGCATTATCAAAGAGGCACCGGGAATACCGGCACCACCAATAGATCCAAGTGTTGAGGTGAGAATAATGACTAAATAGTCATGAGGGGCAAGCGTTACTCCCATCATCTGAGCAAAAAATATGGTGGTAAGAGATAAATTTATAGCAAAACCATCCATATTAATTGACGCACCTATCGGAAGTACGAACGAAGTACTAGACTCTGAAATGCCAAGCTTTTCACGACAAATTTGCATAGTAGTTGCAAGAGTTGCCTTACTACTTGAAGTAGAAAAAGCAAGTAACTGATACTCAAAACTTTTTTTATAAAAAGGTATAGGTGAAACACGACAGAATACACATATAAGTAAGCCAAAAACTAAATATTGGAATGTCATTGCCACAACTACCGCTACAACAAGTTTCGATAAACTAATCATTACCTCAACTCCCTGCATGCCTACAATCCAGCCTGTTAAAGCAAAAGCACCATAAGGGGACAATTGAATAACAAACGATATCATTTTTAATATTAATTTTGACATCACATGCATTAAATCAGTAATAGGTTCACCGATAGATTTCATTTTGTTTAAGGTAATTCCAACAAAAATAGCAAAAAATACAACTTGTAAGACATTACCGTTTGCAAAAGCCCCAACAGCATTATTAGGGACGATATTTACAAAAAAATCAATTATATTAAATGAAGTTCTACTTGTCGTTCCTGAAGAGGTAAAATCTATATGTACGCCTACTCCTGGCTTTAATACTAAGGCAACAGTGAGTCCAAAAACCGTGGCAAAAAAAGTAGTACCTAAAAAAGCGGCTACCGCTTTCATTCCTACTCTACCAAGGGCAGAATTATCATTCATACTAGTGATACCGGAAACCAAACTGAAGAAAATTAAAGGGGTAATGATCATTTTTATCAAACGTAAAAAAATGTCACCAATAGGTTTAATATAATTAACATATTGTGGTAAGTATATACCAAATATAATACCTAAAATTAACCCTAAGGTAACTTTTTGCCATAATTTCATAATTTACTTAATTTTTAAATTTGCTCAACTATAAGTTTATTTATTATTTTGGTCAATCCACTCTAAGTACTTTTGAAAGCCATAGTCAATATTTATTTTTATTATTTGCGGTAATTCATAATTATGAATTTCCAGAAGTTTATTTTCTATTTCGTTATAATTAGAAGATTTTGTTTTTATTACAAGCCTATATTCAGTTTCTAAAGTTACTCTATCATCCCATCTAAAGTAACTTTTGACATCATCAATTTGAATGCAAGCAGTAAGATTTAATTCTAACAAAACAGATGCTATCTTCTCGGCAATTTGCAAATCATTAGTAGTAGTTAAAATTAAACAGCAATCTTGCATTCCTAAACCTCAACAAAACAATTCGGTGTTTCATATAGTTTGAGGCTCGTTACGAAGAAGTTTTGACTTACGAAAAGTTTAGGAAAAATTTCATTCTTTAAATGCATCGCTATATTTTCTGCAGTTGGGTTATTTTGCATGTAATATATTTTTTGACCAGTGCAATTTTCTATTTGCTGCCCCATTTCCTTATCGTCTTGATGTAGGATTAAGCTATGATCAAAATTTTCATCAATCCATTTTTTAGCTAAATCCTTAATTAAACCAAAATCAATTACCATACCAAGTTTATCGGTTTTGTTTGCAGCTATAGCGATCTCAAGAACATAACGATGACCGTGCAGGAATTGACATTTATTTTGATGCTCTATAATTCTATGTCCTGCATCGAACTCAATACGACGAGTACATTTTATCATTATAATATACTTCCTTTCTTTGAATGATTTTACTTTTTTTCAAAGAGTAAAAACGGGGCCATGTCATTGCAAGGAAATGCATTAGCATTGACGAAGCAATCTCAGAAGTTTGGTTATTATTTCATGAGATTGCCATGCAGCCTACGGCTGCTTGCAATGGCAATTTTTTACAAGTTTAACAATAACTTTTCAGGATTCTCAATAAGCTGCTTAATTTTTACCAAGAACGATACTCCTTCTTTCCCGTCAATTATACGATGATCATAAGATAAAGCTATATACATCATCGGACGTATTTCAATTTTACCGTCTATAACTACAGCTCTTGCCTCGGTTTTATGTAAACCTAGAATACCTGATTGAGGAGGATTAATAATCGGTGTAGATAATAATGAGCCATATACGCCTCCGTTAGAAATCGAGAATGTCCCACCTGACAAATCAGCCATAGAAAGCTTACCCTCACGAGCCTTTTTAGCCAAAATTCCTATAGCTTTCTCCACTTCGGCAAATCCCATTTTATCAACATCCCTAACAACGGGGACAACAAGCCCTTGGTCTGTTCCGACAGCTACACCTATATCATAGTAATTTTTATATAGTAAATCATCACCATCTATTTCAGCATTTATCGACGGAATAAGCTTTAAAGCTTCAATTGTTGCTTTAACAAAGAAAGACATAAAGCCAAGTTTTACAGTGTGCTTTTTCTCAAACTCTTCTTTATATTGATTACGCAAAGCAATTACTTTTGACATATCGATTTCATTAAAAGTAGTCAAAATAGCTGCTGTATTTTGTGAATCTTTTAAACGCTGTGCAATAGTTTTACGCAAGCGTGACATACGAACACGCTGCACTCTTTCTTCATTAGATTTACTTATTGCAGGAGCAAAACTAGCCGTAGCGTTTATTGTTGCAAGCACGTCACCTTTGGTAATTCTACAATCTCTACCTGTTCCCTTTATATTATTGGGGTCAAGCTTATTGTCAGTAATTAATTTTTGTACAGAAGGAGCAAGAGTATTATTAGCCACGGTAGGTTTTTCTACAGGCTTTTCTGAAGTAGATTGCGTCACTGCTTGAGCTTTAGCAGATTCATTATTAGTACCGGCAGTATTTGCAACTGCCCCTTCATTTATTTCGCCTATTTCTTCGCCAACTGCTACATTTGTACCGTCAGTTTTCGATATTTTACCTATAGTACCATTGCAAGGAGCATTAACTTCTAAAGTCACTTTTTCAGTTTCAATTTCTAACAGTAATTCATCGGTTTTAACCGAATCGCCTTCTTTCTTATACCATTTGGCAATAGTGGCTTCCGTTACGGACTCCCCAAGCAACGGTACTATAATTTTAACGCTCATAATTTATTCTACTCCTATATTTGTATAGCATCGCCCTGTATAGTTTTATCATCATTGCGAAAAGACGCTATAAGCGTCGACGAAGCAACATCAGGCAAATTCCTGAGATTGCTACGCTCTTTTTAGTCGCTCGCAATGATGATTATTAGGCAGTACCCTAAGAATCATATTCCCAATGCTGCCCTTAATAGCTTCTCTTGCTGTTTATTATGTGCTTGCAGCGAGCCTACTGCCGGAGAGGCTGATTCCTCTCTACCTACATATTTAAATTCATTACTAATTCCTGCTTCTTTTAAAGCATCGTTTAAGTGAGAAACTATATAACACCAAGTTCCCATATTCTTTGGTTCTTCCTGACACCAAATAAATTCCTGCGTCCTATTATATTTTTTTAATAGCGATGCTACAAGTTTTTTTTCAAAAGGGTATAATTGCTCAAGCCTAATAATCGCTATATTACTGTTATTGCCACGCATTTCAAATAGATCGTAATATACCTTACCACTGCATAAAATTACTTTAGTAATATTGTTTGTATCTACTTTAGTTACTTCATCTAAAACCGGTAAGAAAGTAGTATTTTCACCTAGCTCGTCAAGTTTAGATACGGCATATTTATGACGTAATAATGATTTTGGCGACATTACGATTAACGGTTTACGGGTATCATCAAGTATTTGGCGACGTAGCAGATGGAAAATCGAAGCAGGGGTAGTAGGGTATGTAACATACATATTATTCTCAGCCGCTAGTTGTAAGAACCTCTCAAGCCTTGCCGAACTATGCTCCGGTCCTTGTCCCTCAAATGCATGAGGTAACAAAACTACAAGCCCGCTCATACGCAGCCATTTAGTTTCGCTGCTTGAAATAAACTGGTCAAAAATAATCTGAGCTCCATTAGCAAAATCACCGAATTGTGCTTCCCATAAAACTAAATTTTTGGGGTTTGCGAGTGAATAACCATACTCAAAACCAAGCACCGCATATTCAGATAAATTACTATCGGCTACCTCGTATTTTGCTTGTTCTTTAGATAAATTATTTAGAGGTATATAGGTAGTACCATCAATTTGGTTGTGCAATACTGAATGACGATGCGAGAAAGTACCGCGTCCCGAATCTTGTCCAGTTAGCCTTATATTTGTGCCTGAAGCAAGCAAGCTTGCAAAAGCTAGTTGCTCTGCCGTCGCCCAATCAATAGGTTGATCAGCTGTTAGAGTGGCTTTTCGAGCTTCAAATAGTTTTACAAGTTTTGGATTAACGGCAAAATCTTTCGGTATTGTGCATAGTTTAGTTCCTAAATCGTGTAATGTTTTTTTACTGATACCCGTTATTGTAGCTTGTGTACGAGTACGAGAAATACCTTGCCATAATCCACCTAAGAAATGTGCTTCTTGCTTATAACTTTTTGCCTCCTCATATGCCTTATCTAGTTTTGCTTTAAATTCTTCTTTTAACTTAGCAAAATAATTATTGTCGATTACACCGCTTTTTACTAACTTATTTGCGTAAATATTTCCAGGGGTCAGTTTGTTTTTAATAATGTTATACATCTTGCCTTGAGTATACATCGGCTCATCGCCCTCATTATGCCCATATTTACGGTAACAAATAATTTCTACTACAACATCCTTACCGAATTTCTGCCTGTATTCTACCGCAATATTGGTGGCTTTTAACACTGCTTCTATATCGTCACCGTTAACGTGTAAAATCGGGGCAGCTATGATTTTAGCAAACTCCGTAGAATATCTACTAGCTCTAGTATCTGCAGCATTAGTCGTAAAACCTAACTGATTATTAATGACGAAATGCAATATCCCACCAATATCATAAGCAGCTAAAGGTGACATTGATAGACTCTCGGCAACCACGCCCTGACCGCAAAAAGCAGCATCGCCATGCACTAAAATAGCTTTGACTTTACTACGTTTAGTATCTCCAAGCATATCTTGCTTTGCTCTTACTTTTCCTGCAACTATAGGATTTACCGCTTCTAAATGTGAAGGGTTATCGGCTAGTGACAAGTGTATTTTCTTATCCTCTAGAGTTCTATCGGACGAATAGCCTAAATGGTATTTTACATCGCCTGAAACATTTAACTCATTAGGAAATACGCTGCCGCTTATGAAACCCGCAATAACGGCTTTATATGGCTTACCTACTACTTTAGTTAGAGTGTTTAATCTCCCTCGATGTGCCATACCGATAACGATTTCTGAGATGCCATGATGCATGGATAAATCTATAGCTTTACTCATAGCAACTATAGAAGCATCACCACCCTCAATGGAAAAACGCTTAGCTCCGGGAAATTTTGTATGTAAATACTGCTCAAACCCTTCTACTTCTACTAAATCATTTAAGATAGTTTTTTTGTCTTCAGAAGAAAAAGTAACTTCACTTTCTAGCTTATTATATAACCAGTTTTTCCCTGCTACATTTTCTATTTGCTCAAACTCTACACCTATAGAACCTGTATAAACTTTATCGAACTTGGCCACTAATTCAGATAATTTACAGTTCCAAGTACCGACAACTTCATCCGTAATATTGATATTTTCTTCTAGCTGCCCGCTATCAAGACCAAAAGTTTCTATATTAAGCTTTAAATCATTTTTCGTTTTACGTAGCTCAAGACCAAGCGGATCAAGATTCGCTAAATAGTGAGCATGCTTGCGATAAGCATTGATCATTTCCTTAGCTTTTAAACTATTTAAGTCTTCAGAAGATAAATTATTATTTAACGATTCTTTTTTTATTTCATTAGGCATAATTATTTTTGCCGTACTTTTATTGAGTAAAGTATTATTATCCTTAATGCCGGCAAAAAATTCTTGCCAAGTTTGATCAACCGAGGCAGGGTTGGCTAAATATTGCTTATATAGCTCTTCAATAAAAACAGCATTCCCGCCAAATAAATAACCTGTTTTTTTAAAGTCTTCTTCCATATTATTGTTTATATTGTTTAGTTTTTGTCATAAGCTATCATTGCGAAGATACCTAATCATCATTGCGAGCGACTGAAAGGAACATGACAATCTCAGCAATTCTCCCAAGATTGCTTCGTCAATTACTTCGTAATTTCCTCCGCAATAACGATTTTATTACTATAAATACTTCCCTTCTAAATATCTTATATATACCTCAGGGCTAATTTTTTCCTCACCACTAGCACTTCTTAGTAAATCGGCTGAATTTTTTAATGAACCGAGATTCCTAAAATTCTTATTTAGATAATTATTTAGATTACTAAAATCACCCTTTAATATATCATCTTTTATATTTGAATGCATCTCTTTTACTTTTTTCATCACCATTGATGCAATAATTGCACCGTTTGTATAGGCGGGAAAGTAACCGAAATTTCCGTGTGACCAATGAATATCTTGAAGACAGCCGTTACTAAAACTTACTGGTTTAACGCCTAAATATTCCTGCATCTTACTATCCCAACAGCTTGGTAACTCATCGAGATTCAAGTCGCCATTGATAAGCATTTCCTCTATCTCAAAACGTAATATTACATGCATCGGATAAGTTACTTCATCTGCATCTACTCTTATAAAATCAGGCGTAACTCTTGTAATTTTTCTATATAAACTTGCCGCTGAATATTCTTCGCTTTTAAAAGCAAATTCGTCTCTAAGTAATTTAGCTAAAAATTCGGTAAATTCTCTGGATCTACCTACTTGCATTTCCATAAATAAAGATTGGCTTTCATGGAAGGCCATACCTTTAGCAAGCCCAACTGGCTGCCCTTTATACATTTCCGGTAGATTCTGCTCATATAAAGCATGTCCTGTTTCATGAATAATTCCCATTAAACCGCTTATGAAATTATCTTTATCATACCTAGTAGTTAAACGTATATCGTTTGGCGTTCCACCGCAAAAAGGATGAGTCGATTCGTCTAATCGTCCTTTTGTTAGATCAAACTGCATAATTCCCATAATGCGTTTTCCGATACGCTTTTGCATTTCAGGAGCTAGTTTGCTGTGCTTTACTAGTTCTTTCTCGGTTTTCTGTTTTTCTAAAATTTTATTTATGAGCTGCGGGAGTTCTTTCTTAAGTACTGAAAAAACTTGTTTGATCTCGCTACTTTTTCTGCTTGGATCAAACATATCTATTAATGAGTCGTATAATCCGCAATTAAAAGTATCTGCTCGTACTTTAGCAACTTCTTTCGTATAATCTAAGACTTTTTGTAAGTGTGATTTGAATAAATTATAGTCGTTATGTTTTCTTGCTTCTCGCCAAACAAGTGCGGCTTTAGTAGTGGCTGCGACCAATTTCTTTTGTAGTTGCTCGTCAATACAATTCGCATCTGTTACTTTTCTCTCAATCTCTCTAATATTACCATTCTGCCATTCATCAAGGTTCTTTGATTCTTCTTTTGCCTTGCTAAGTAGCTCCTTTAGAATAGGAGATTTGAGCATAGAATGAACTAGCAACGTTAAAGTTACTATTTCGTTTGTCCTACTCTCACCTGAACCCATAGGCATATTTACGGCAACATCCCAGTATAATATGCTTAAGATATTATTAAAATGTGAGATGGTTGCAAATTTGTTTTCTAATTTTATATAGTTGTTGTTCATATGTTCCCTATTATGTCATCCCCACAAAAGCGAGAATCCAGTAAAATGCTTGTTTTTTATTTTACTGGATTCTCGCTTTTGTGGGAATGACATAAAAACTGTACCGCTAGTGCTTATTACAAATGCAATAACTCCTTTGCTGCTTTTAAACTTGCTTTGGTGATTGTTTTACCTGAAATCATGCGGGCGAGTTCCTCCTGTCTTTCAGCTAGATTTAAAGCTTTTACCGTTACTTTCGTTTCTTTCTCTAGCTGCGTTTTCTCGATTTTTATATGCAAATCCGCTTTACCTGCTACTTGCGGCTGGTGCGTAATAACTATTACTTGAGTAACACTACTAAGTTTTTTTAATCGCTCACCTACTTTATCTGCAACCTCCCCACCAATCCCGACATCTATTTCATCAAATATAATAGATGGTCTTACCATTTTATCAAACAAAGAAGTTTTTAAAGCTAACATGAATCTTGACAATTCACCGCCGGAAGCGATTTTATTAATTGCTGCAGCTGCCGTTCCCGGGTTAGTAGACGCTTTAAACACAATATTGTCATTACCGTCGGCTGTTGGTTCTTTAGCATTTATCTCAATCTCAAAAATTGCTTTCGCCATTTTAAGCTGCTTTAGCTCCTGATGCAACGATTCTTCCAGATGTTTTGCAACAATAAGACGCTTTGCAGATAAATTACTCGCTAGTTCATAATATTTTTTCTGCAGTAGTACTTCTTGAGCTTTCAACTCATTACTATTTGCTATTTTGTTTTTTAATATACTGAGCTGCTCTAAAGATTTATCTAAAAATATACCTAACTCATCAGCAGGAACATTATATTTACGGCTAATAGCTTTTATTAAAAATAATCTTTCTTCTGTTTCTTCAAGATTATATTCCTCATAATTAAAACTATCTAACAGATTTGATAATTCTTGGCGTGCTTCTTCTAGATTATTATAGGCTTCCTCTAAACTTGTAACAATAGCTTCAAAACGCTCACTGTTGCCTTGTCTTGCTAATAATTTCTCTGCTCTATTAATCGATGTATTTATTTCAGGATTATTAATCTGTTCTAGAATATCTTTTATTAGCTGTAAATCCTTATCTTTATTTTGCAAATCTTTTCGTAGATTTGCTAATTTTTCTTCTTCACCTGTTTGAATGTTCAGTTTAGTTAATTCTTCCGTTGCAAAGCTCAAATAATCAATTTCTTGTTCTATAGAATTTTGCTTAAGTGTTATTTCGGCTATTTCTTTCCGAGTATTTTGCCAAATCTGATAGCATTTGGAAAGCTCCGCTCGAAAGTCCAAAAGATTTCCATAACTATCTAAAATATCAAGCTGCGTATTTGCTTCTAGAAGAGAAATATTATTATTTTGTCCATGAAGCTCGAATAAATAAGTAGCTAATTGCTGCATCAGAGCTTTCGCAACCACTTGATTATTAATGAAAAAATTTTTTCGCCCTTCGACTTTTTGCAGACACTTTACAAACAATAACTCTTCAGGTTCAATAAAATTTTGAATCAGAAAATTTTTTATTTCTTCATTTAAAGAGAATATTATATTAACAACCGCGTAATCTTTTCCACGTTTTATTATATTATTTGAAGTTTTATAACCTAAGCAAAACAAAATAGCATCAAGTAAAATAGATTTACCGGCTCCCGTTTCACCGGTAATAACACATAAACCTTTATTAAACTCAATTTCCAGCTCGTCTATCAGAATGAAGTTTTTAACTGAGAGACTGCAGAACATATACCGCTTAATTTTGGTGGTTCTGAACTAGCCTGTACGCATAACTATACCATTGACTATCAGGATAGTTGTAACCTAGCACTGAGGCATATTTTTTTGCTTCATCCAAAAGTCCAAGCATCATATAACTCTCGGCTAAACGGTAAAGAGCTTCTACCGAGTGAGAAGTAGTTTGATAATTATCAATTACCTCTTTAAATCTATTTATAGCAGCCATCGGATTCTTTTTCTTTAAGTAAAACCGACCTACCATCATCTCTTTACCTGCTAAATGATCGTTTACTAGGTCAATTTTTAAAGATGAATCAATAGCATATTTAGTATTTGAGAATTTTGCTATTACGTCTTCAAAACTATCTTTAGCTAGGAAAGTTCTAGATTGATCATGATTTACGTCTGAAATTAACATATAATATGATAATGCTTTAAGGTAATATGCATAAGCAATATCAACATTTGCAGGGTGCAAATTAATGAACATATCAAGCACATCAACCGCTTCTTCATATTGAGCGGCAAGAAATAAAGAATAAGCCTGCATCAATTCGGCTTGTGGCGTTATTTCATTGCCTGGATGCTGGTAAAACACTCTTCCGAATTCTTCTGCAGCTTTCTTATATTTTTTCTTTTCCAATAAGGTAATACCTTCATTATAAAGGGTAGGAATAGGGACTACCATGTCATCACTGTTTTTTTTGTTTTTGCACCCGCCTAAAACTAACCCTATAACTAAAAAGGTACTCAATAATTTTGTTAATTTCATAAGAACTTAAATTCAGTTAATAACTAAATATACATATAGGCTTACAGAATTTCAAGGATTCAATTTAAAATCTCACAAATTAGACCTATTTAGAAACTCGTTTATAGGGAGAAATTTGAAGGAAACACAGAACGCAGAACTGCAACGTACACTTGTACGTGTAAGGGTTCGAGTACTGGATCGACGTACAAATTACCTCTAGAAGTAGAGTTTCTGAATAGGTCTACATTCTGGGACTTATTTCTCTACCCAATGTCCTTTATCATTTTTATGGTATTTTTTTTCTACAGGCCGACCATGCTACTTTATGCGCAACTGTCTCTCGAGAGTCATTGCCACGTCTCTTATCAACATCCTTATATGGTTCAAATACATGATTAAAAGCTGCGCGATAAATACCCTTAGCATAACTCAAAAGATGATTTTTAACTGAATCATGTAAATCATTATTATTTTTATAAGGCATAAAAACCCCCGGTAATATTATGCGAATAATATTTTATAACATTTGAGGTTTCATTTCTATAGGAAAGGTAAATAAAATTTACGACCATAGACTTTTCATTTTATTAAAAAAGCTGCAGTCATTTTCCTTTTCATGTATGGATTCTTTTTTGAATTCTTCTAGTAATTCACGTTGTCTTTTAGATAAATTTTTAGGTACTTCGACATGAATATGCGCAAGCATATCACCCCTAATAGTTGATCTCATTTTAGACATACCTTTGCTGCGTAGCCTTAATTGATCACCGTTTTGTGTACCTGCAGGAATTGTTAATTTTACTTTTCCACCTTCAATGACCGGTACTTCTATCTCTCCTCCAAGAGCAGCATTCACAAAACTAATAGGTAGTTTACAATGTAGATGTGCTCCGTCTATTTTATAAATATCATGTGGTTTTATTTCTATATCAACGTATAAATCACCGCTATTACCACCTCTAATGCCTGCTTCCCCTTCTCCAGTATGTCTTATTCTAGTACCGTTCTCAACACCAGCAGGAATATTTACCGATAAATTTCGTTGTTTATGGTAACGTCCCATTCCATGACACTTCTTGCAAGGATTTTTTATAATGTGTCCGTTACCTTGGCATTTATGACAAGCTTGTTCGATCGTAAAGAATCCTTGCTGCCTTCTAGTCGCTCCAACACCGCTGCAAGCATCGCAAATAGTTACGGTTTCACCTTTTTCAGAACCGCTACCGTGACAAGCATCGCATTTTACTGCGCTAGAAAAGCTAATATTTTTTTCTATACCGTGAAATGCTTCCTCTAGGTTAATTGTCAGATTATATTTTAAATCTGAGCCTCTAACTTTAGCTGAAGTGGGGCGTGATGATCTTCTGCTACCTCCCATAAAGTCGCTAAAGAAGTCACCAAATATGTCGTTAATATCAGGGTGAAAACCGCCATGATTTCCTCCTCCCCCTTGTGATTGTTGATTTTGAAAAGCATCGTGTCCCAAACGGTCATAAGCAGCTCTTTTTTGCTCATCTTTTAGAACATCATAAGCGGCATTGATTTCTTTAAATTTCTTTTCAGCATCTTTAGCATCAGTAGTATCAGGGTGATATTGCTTAGCTAGCTTGAGGTAAGCTTTTTTAAGGTCAGCTTGGCTAGCTGTTTTACTAACCCCTAATATTTGATAATAATTTTGTGACATAATTTAATTTATAAAATGAGATTGTAACGTCATTACGAGGAAAATTACATAGTAATTTGACGAAGCAATCTCAGGATATTTAACAAGATTGCCACGCAGCCTATGGCTGCTTGCAATGACGAAATTACTTCTACTTCTTCTCTACATCTTGAAAGTCGGCATCGACTATTTTTTCATCATTAACGGCACTTTCTTCAGCAGGTTGACTCTCACTACTTTGTGCTTTATACATCGCTTCACCGATTTTCATACTAGCTGTAGTTAAACTTTCGGTCTTTTCTTTAATCAAAGCAGCATCTTCCGACTCAAGCACGGCTTTTAAAGCGGCTAACGCTTCTTCAACGGCTCCTTTATCGTCTGATGATAATTTATCGCCATATTCTGTAAGAGTTTTTTCAGTAGAATAAACTAAACTATCGGCAGCATTTTTTGCTTCAATAAGTTCCTTACGCTTTTTATCTGCATCAGCATTTTGTTCGGCATCTTTAATCATTTGCTCAATTTCCGCATCGCTAAGACCACCGGAAGCTTGAATAGTTACTTTCTGCTCTTTACCGCTTGCTTTATCTTTAGCTGAAACATGCACTATTCCGTTAGCATCAATGTCAAATGTTACTTCTATTTGCGGCAAACCTCTTGGTGCAGGAGGTATACCTTCGAGATTAAACTGACCAAGTAACTTATTATCTTTTGCCACTTCACGTTCACCTTGGAATACCCTAATAGTTACGGCATGCTGGTTATCATCAGCAGTTGAGAATATCTGACTTTTCTTAGTAGGTATAGTAGTATTACGATCGATTAATCTTGTAAATACGCCGCCAAGAGTTTCAATGCCAAGGGATAGAGGTGTAACGTCTAATAATAATATATCCGTCACTTCTTTATTAAGTACTCCGCCTTGAATAGCGGCGCCGAGAGCTACAACCTCATCGGGATTTACGCCCTTATGCGGCTCACGTCCGAAGAATTTTTTTACGGCTTCTTGTACTTTCGGCATTCTAGTCATACCGCCTACTAATACTACTTCTTGAATATCAGAAGCTTTAAAACCTGCATCCTGTAATGCTTTACGGCAAGGCTCAATTGTTTTTTCAATTAAATCATCTACTAATTTTTCTAGTTCAGCTCTAGTAAATTTAATATTTAAGTGTTTTGGGCCGCTACTATCAGCTGTAATATAAGGTAAATTAATATCGGTAGTTATTGCAGAAGATAGCTCTTTCTTAGCTTTTTCTGCGGCTTCTTTCAAACGTTGAAGTGCTAAAGGATCTTTACTTAAATCTATACCGTTTTCTTTTTTGAATACACCTATTAAATGGTTTAATATTCTTGTATCGAAATCTTCACCGCCAAGGAATGTATCGCCGTTTGTTGATTTCACTTCAAAAACACCGTCAGCGATCTCAAGAATTGAAACATCGAATGTTCCACCGCCAAGATCGTATACTGCAATAGTTTTACTTGCCGATTTCTCGAAACCGTAAGCAAGAGCTGCAGCAGTCGGCTCGTTGATTATTCTAAGGACCTCAAGACCTGCTATTTTACCGGCATCTTTCGTTGCTTGACGCTGTGCATCATTAAAATAAGCAGGTACGGTAATGACTGCTTGTGTTACTTTGTCCCCTAAATAATTCTCAGCAGTTTCTTTCATTTTTTGTAAAATGAATGCACTAATTTGACTTGGTGAATATTTATTATTATCCGCTTCGACCCATGCATCCCCGTTATCGGCTTTAACTATATTATACGGGACAATACCTTGGTCTTTCCTAACCATAGGATCGATAAAATTTCTACCGATTAATCGCTTTACCGCATATATAGTATTGCGAGGGTTAGTTACTGCTTGCCTCTTAGCAGCTTGCCCAACTAATTTTTCGCCGTTTGCAAAAGCTATTATTGACGGCGTAGTTCTTTCACCTTCTGCATTTTCTATTACCTTTGGTTCTTTACCTTCCATGACCGCAACACAAGAGTTGGTAGTCCCAAGGTCGATACCTATTACTTTTCCCATAAGATTCCTCGTTTTCTTTTTTTATTTTATTATGACTTTTGATTTGATATAGTGCGGCTTAAATGATTTTACAAGAGGTGACAATGAAAAAACTACCGATTTTACTAAAACTTTTATTTATTATTAATTTAGTTTTCCTAAATAATATAGTTTTAGCATCTAGCGAAACAAGCACTATTATATTTGACAAAGCAAAGAAAGCAATCGTAACGATCGATACTAGAATTGCCGTATCGGCATATGACGATACAAGTAGTTGGATTGGAACGGGATTTATCAACGATAAGAACAACGGTTATATAATTACTAATACTCATGTTGTCGGCGGTGCGTCTATTGGAACTTATTTTGTTACTTTTTATAACGGTGAGCAGGCAGAAGCAAAACTTATCTATTACGATATTTGGCAAGATTATGCCGTTTTAAAAGTAGAGAGTAAAGATATACCGGCATCAGCAACGCAAATATCTTTTGCAAGCGAGCTTCCAAAATTAAATCAAAAGGTTTTTGTAGTCGGTAACACAGAAGCAAAAGGTTTTTCTTTCCATACCGGTTATTTGTCCGATCTTTATAATATTGAAGGTTTAATGCCGCAATGTACTTATGTTATTAATTTAAATACTACAGGAGGTGCTAGCGGTTCACCAGTATTAAACGATAAGATTGAGGCTATAGGAGTATTATATGGTGGCGGTAAAACTCATTCTCTAGCACTGCACGGTGATTATGTAGTTCGCACTTTAGAAAGTTTAAAGAATAATAAACAACCAGGCAGAAAACATATAGGGATAATAAGCGAGTTATATTCTTTAAATAAAGCAGTTAGACATCACAATTTTCCTAAAGAAGAAATGGATCAATATATAAAGAAATTTCCTGATAGTAGAAATAGAGTGATAAGCGTTAAGGCAGTTCTAACCGGATCACCTGCCGAAAAATCTTTAAAAGCCGGTGATATTATTTGGGCAGTTAATGATAAGGAACTCGGTGGCAATCTAGCATTATTTGATAGAGAAATGGATAATTTCAAAGGAATAGCTATTAAACTTACTATATTTCGTGACGGGAAAAAGCTAGAACAAGCAGTAGATTTATATGATGTGAACAATAATAAAATCACTAAAATGATCAATTTCGGTGGTGCAGTATTTTTTGAAGCCGATGATTATTTTAGTAATAAATCAGGTATTCCGCTTAAAGCTCTAAGTATAGCTTCCGTTCAATCCGGTAGTAGCTTTAGCTCTATACCAACGTTTTTTACTAAAGATTATAAAAATGTTTATAGATTGCAAATTTTTGAGATGAAAGATTTAGCTTTAAGTAATCTTAATGATTTGGTGAAATTCTTACCTGCTATTACTAAAGAGAAGTTTATAATGGTTAGATTTAGAAATTATCAACCTTATTATGCTAATTTCGGTTATAATGAACTTATCTCATCGCATAATGATATGATTGCTGATGTAACTCTAGATTCTATAGATACTAAGCCTTATATATTAAAGTATAATACTATTTCTCATGATTGGGATATGGAAAATATAAAACTTCAGTAACTAATGGCATTGCGATAAATTAACAATTATTAATTAATGAAGTAATATATAATTCAACTTGGTTTGTTGCGTTATTATTCTTAAATTTATAATCTTATATTTTAGGAGAATTGCAAATTAGCTCAGAGTAGTTCGCCAACTAGCTAAAACCATCATTGCGAGCAGCCATAGGCTGCGTGGCAATCTCATGAAATAATAACAAACTCCTGAGATTGCTTCGTCAATTGCTATGCAATTTCCTCGCAATGACGGAAAAATGCCCTTTACTCACTACCTAAGAAACATACTAATTAACAATTCCTCCTAAAATAATTAATAAAAATTTAGGAGAATTAATGACTAAAGAACAAATACCTAAAGTAGATAAAACAAAAATATCTTTTTTTAAGTTTTTTATAAAAAATAGTAATAACTCTAATACTCAGGATTCACTAACATCACCACGTTCAGATGATGATATAGAGAGATGCTTCTAAAAAAGAAGCTTCTTCAGAAAATCCAAAGCATTAATAGACAAGAATGATGCAGCTGCACTAAAAGCATTTCTATTTGATAAAAATAATATATCTTAATCTTACGTGATACAGTTGAGGATAAAGAACAAACATTAGTTGAAAAAATATTAGCATTAGCTAAATACGTAACAGAGATAACCTATAACGATTCAACAGTGTTACATTCAACAGTTACAGGAATTGCTAACAAAGAGATTATCAAAGCTTTATTAGCAAAAAATCCTTATTTAGTAATGATCAAAGATGTTCAGGTCTTACTCCATCATATTATAATACTAGTAAGAAATATTAGAAATATTGCAAAATTGTGAACGAGATATTATAGACCGGCTTAATATAGAACCATGGTACGGTTGGGCAGAAGATATGCACAAATATTTAGAAGATGATATGTCTATAATCGGAAAAAATAAGCATACAATAATGGAGCTTGTATAAAAAATTTGTAAATTACTAGACAAGCATCTTCCTTGTAAATTTAACATAGAGTATTAGATTTGCAAGGAAGATATAGAGAATTCTTTAATAAAAAACGGTAAGTATGTAAAACCTACCGATTAAATTTAAAGCTTTAAAAATTATAATTCAGTAACAGGGATATACTTGATATTTCCATCTTCTCCTATCAATGGGTAATACTCTGTTTGAGGGTTATAAGCATCATAACTAATTGATGTTTGTGATGATAGTTTTTGTGCTAATATTACCAATTGTTCTTCATATAACTCAAAAGACTTGTCTAAATCCTCTTTTGTAATTTTTACAGTTTTAACTTCATCTGTATTTACTTTGAGTGTTTCAATATTTTTTGTTAAGTTACATTTTGTTAAAATTACTTTTTCTAGTAGGGTGAAATATGTTCTTATTTTTACCAAAATTCGTATTGAAATACTTAGAACAAGTTTATTTAATAACATCTAATACCTTTAAAATTTTGAAAAGTGGCAGTATACAAGCCTCTCTTATTAGTGTCAACATAAATTAACATTTATTACTATAAATATTAATCAATGCTAATTATTATAATTTGCTTTCACAAAATCGAAATAAACTGTTATTAATATAAAAAACCAATCTTAATCTAATATATGCGTTCTTTATTTGTAATAATTATATTCTTTCTAATGAGCAGTTGTAATTTAAAACCAGTATATAGTAAAAAATACAGTAGAAACAATGATTTAGAAGCTATTGAAGTTGAACCAATTCGAACAATTGAAGGAGCTGAGTTTTATCATCGTTTAACTAGTATTTTACCTCAGAAAGCACAAGCAAAATACCTGCTTAAAGTAAAGCTTATCGCAACAACTATGCCTGCTACTACTATTGAAAAAAACTCCAATGTTTTAAGGGGATATATTAATCAATTAGTTATATATAAATTAATTGATATAGAAAGCCAAAAGGTTTTAATTGAAGAGCAGTTTTACCAAAACACGTCATATAATGCTATTTGTACACCATATGCAACAAATGTTGAAAGAGATGAAACAGGAATAGACTTGGCATATCAAGCAGCAGAAGAAATTCGTAGCAGATTAATTTTATATTTTACACGGAAATAGTTAAGCTATGAAATTTTATTTGTCACAAATAGGTAGATTATTTGAACTAATAACATCTGGAAAGATTAGAGCTCTTTTACTATATGGTCCTGATAAAGGTTATATAGAAAAAATTTGTAAGCATTTAGTAAAGAGCTTAAATATGCTACAAACTTCTATAGAATACGCAGATCTTAATATTTCATCTTTAGAAATATTACTTAATTCGTCTAATTTTTTTGGTCAAAAAGAATTAATTAAAATTAGATCAGTTGGGAATTCAATCGATAAGAATTTAAAAATAATTCTAAAAAGTGATTATATAAATTTTCCTGTATTTATAGGTGAAGAAATGACTTCTAGTGGGAGCATTAGAAAGTTTTTTGAAACGGAAGAATATTTAGCGGCAGTTGCTTGTTATCATGACGATGAAGCAAAAATTGAACGAATTATTTTAGGTAAAGTAGAAAAAACTAATAAAGTTATAAGTAAAGAAGCTATCACTTATTTAAAAGCTCATTTAAAAGGTGATCATGATTTAATTTGTAGCGAAATAAATAAATTAATATATTTTGTTCACGACGCACGCGAAATTACTTTAAACGACGTTCTAGAAGTTATAAGTAGCGAAATTAAGGCAAACGGCAGTGATTTAGCAATGTATTTTTCAAAAAAAGATTATAGTAATTTTCTGCAAGAGCTTGATATATTAAAAAAACAAAATATCAATGAAGTTTTAATTATTAGAGCATTAATAAGGCATTATTTAAATTTATATATAGTTTTGTCGAAAGTAAAAAACGGTGAGTGTTTGAAACTCGCAATAAAATCATTATCACCACCGATTTTCTATCAGAATATTAATGATTTTATAAAGATAGCAAACGGTCTTAGCCTCACTGAATGTCTAAAAACTTTAAAAATGCTACAACAGGCAGAAGTGGATTATAAGTTAAATCCTGCTAGTTTCGATTTATTTCAAAGTATACTCCAAAGTAAATGAAGAGTAGACGAAGTTTAATTTGGAAAAGAGCAAGGAGACTATAAGGCGAGGAGCGGAGCGTATACTTAAATACGTAAGCACCGTAGCTCTTATAAGATGACGTAGCCAGTTTTTCAAATTAAACGAGTATACATTATGCCTAGACCTGATTTTTCTGACCCTGACAAACAAATTCACGAGATAATTAGAGTTAATCATGCCGGAGAATATGGTGCAAAAAGAATTTATCAAGGACAACTAAAATATATTAAATTTCAAAATGATCATATATTGATTAAAGAAATGCTTGACCACGAAGAAGTGCATTTAAATTATTTTGAAAAAAAATTACTGGAAAAAGAAGTAAGACCCACGTTTTTATTATTTTTTTGGCATTATTACGGATTTTTACTTGGTGCTTTATCTTCCTTGATGGGAATAAAAATGGCGATGCTTATTACCGAGAGTGTAGAAGAAGTAATAGAAAAACATTATGAACAACAAATAAATTATTTAGAAAATAAAAATGTTGAGCCAGAATTATTAAATAATATTATTAAATTTCGACTTGATGAAATTGAACATAAAAATATTGCTATAATGAATGATAGTACTGAGGCAATATTTGCAGAAATAACTAGTAAAATAGTGAAGATAATTTGTCGTATCTCTATAATTTTAAGTAAGAAAATTTAGAGTTAACAGCTTAATTAGTTAAAAAATCTAGAAATGTTTTACTTCTAAGATATTAAGAAGATAATTAAAAAACATTAATAATATTATTAGAAATGGTGATGAAAAGAAAAACTTGTTTTTAAATTTTTTCTTTATTTTTTGCATTTATATTTTTTAGAATCAATGAATCTTTATTTTTATCAAACATAGCTAATACTACTCGCAATTCCTTTATTTAATTTATGCCTAAACCTAATCTAGAATTAATAAATAAAGGTGCCAGGGGTAAGCTCCTGTGGCTTTATGTAAATCATGTAAAAACGTCCTTGCAAGCATTCATAGAATAGTGGTAATTGTCTAGTAGATAGAATCTTATTGTATGGATCGATGTTGCAGTTGTCATACCGCGACTTGATCGTGGTATCCAGCTTAAAATACTAAAATTATTAGTATCAAAAGTTGTTTTATAGATATAATAGTCAAGCTAAAGTATAAAACCGCATGCGTTTGTCCGATACATGCAACAACATCGCAGTCGTAGACTGCATGGCACTCCCCAAAAAATAATAAAAATTTTTTATCCTAACTTGTGAAGTATAAATAGAAACGCTACAAAAATTTAACGGTGAGAATTGAGAAGCTTTTTTATTTCTTTTCTTTGTTTTGAGTCTTTATGCTATTTCTTGCTTTTATAATTTTCAGTTTAGTTTTTAATGGGGCAACAAATAAAGCAGTAGTATAGCGTCAGAAGCATGTAAAGTTCTATTAGCATCCACCGCTATCCAATCTAAAGCTCTGTGCCCTTTGAAATCTTTAATTTTTTGATCTGCTCCATATTCTAATAAAATACGAGTAGGTTCAACATTAAGATATGATGATGCGTAATAAGGAAAGTCATTACGGTAATACCGTCTTCATATCTTAAATAAGTATGGTTGATTTACTCCATATCTCTCATCTAATATTTTTTTACTTTATCAATATTATCTGCTTTAATAACATCTGCTATCAGTGTAATTGGATTCCCGACTTTTGGATTATACTCAACACCATTCACATATATATATCTTTTTTAAACTCAAGTTTACATTCCATAATATGAATAGAAGAAATAATAAAAATAATTATAAACTTTAAAATTACTTGAATAATTTTCATATAATCAATCTAGGTACTATGTAGCTATACAGCATTAAACCTTTGTCAGTAAGATAGATATTTTTATCTAGTCTAATTAAGTCTAACGCTTGATAATGTTTAAGATTATTCATATCTAAAATACTCTCTAATTTTGTGTTTAATTGCTGCTCCAATGTAGAAATATTTATACCTTTGCTAAGGCGTAAACCCATCATTAGCATTTCTTCAATAATCTCTTGATGAGTTAACTTAGTATTAGTTTGAATACCAACATTTTTTGTTTTAACTGAATCTAACCATTTTTCAGGTTTATGCCACATCATAATTGCCGATACCGAACTTGAGGATTCAATGATTCTACTATGAGCTCCGGGGCCTATACCTAAATAGCTATTATAATTCCAATAAGTTAAATTATGCAAACATTCATGCCCTATCATAGTATAATTGGATATTTCATATCTAAAATACTTTTTAGATTCTAGATAATGATTCGTCCATTCATACATTTCAGCTGCTGCATCTGAATGCGGCAAAATCAGCTTACCCTCCTTAAATAATTTATAACACGGCGTGCCTTTTTCAATAGTCAATTGATAAAGAGAAATATGCGAGGTAGCAAGCTGCATAGCTTGTTTTAATTCTTCTTGCCAGTCTTTTAATATCTGACCGCTACGTGCATATATTAAATCAAATGACACTCGTAGAAAAATCGTATTTGCCGCCTCAATTGTTTTAATGGCCTGCATACAATCATGAGTTCTACCTAATTTTTTTAAATCATCTTCTTTTAAGGATTGTACTCCTATTGAAACACGATTAATTCCGGCGGCTTTGAATGCTTTAAATTTTTCAGTTTCAAAGGATGTGGGATTAGTTTCTAGAGTTATCTCGGTTTGATTATCAATAATTGCTAGACTACTGATTTTATTTATTATTCCTTCAACTATCACAGGATGCATTAAAGAGGGAGTACCGCCCCCAAAAAAAATAGATTTTATATATTTATTTTGAATAATATCCTTAAAATATTCAATTTCAGTTTCATAAGATTTAAGCCACTGATTATGATCTATTATAGTACTTGCCACATGAGAATTAAAATCACAATATGGACATTTTGACAAACAAAAAGGCCAATGAATATAAATACTTAAATCATTAACCATAACTCTCATATTTTGTATTTTTGCTAGTGCTAACTTAGGTTTTGTGGACATTTCTAAAAAGATTTAATTTTGGTTATTTTTTGCTACAAATTATAAGATTTTTTTGAAATATGAATAACTATTTCTACAAAAATCTTATTAATTTTCGCTAAAAAAGACCTCAAAATAGCAAACCAATTAGCAATGTCCACAAAACCTAGCATTTTCTTTGATTTGATTCAAGGTGCATGATAAAACACTATTCTAATTCAAAGAAAACTGTAAATAAAGCTTTTAATTTAATAGATATTATTAAAATAATGAAAAAATTACCCACTATTTCATAATTTTTTTATTAACTTTTTGTGTTCAAGCTATGGGAAGTAATAATCAACAAATACATAACCCAAAAGACACTAAATTTCTAGATGAAGCTCTAAAATGGGCAAAAGAGCGTACTGATAAAATAGAAAAGGCTTACCAAGCTATGCCTACTTATAAGGTAGTTAAGAAAGAAATAGAATCTGTGTGCTATGATCAAAGAAAAACTCCTTTTGGTGCTATACATAAAGGTTACATGTATAATTTTTGGATGGATTATAAAAACCCGCAAGGGTTATGGCGTAGGGCATTGGTTGAGAATTACTCGAAAGATAAACCAAATTGGGAGGTTCTAATCAATTTTGATAAATGATCCAAAAAACTCAGTAAAAAAGTAATGTATCGAGGTGAGAGCGCTTATTTTCAAAACCCTAATCGTTTCTTAATTACCATGTCATTTTGCGGTAAGGATGAGATGTTTTTTAGAGCATGGGATTTAGAGAAAAAAGATTTTGTAAAAAATGGTTTTGAGCCAAAAACAAGTAGCAAGAAATTACTAAAAGGTCAATTTACTGTCCCTACTTGGGTTGATCAAGATACTATTCTATTTAATCCAGTTTTGCATCAAGAGGAAGTGACTCACTCTTTATATCCTAGCGCGCTCTACATATGGAAGAGAGGAGAACCTATAGAGCAAGCCAAAAAACTGTTTGAAATACCAAAGGATTATATACTTATATCAGCCAGTAAGCTTTTATCCGATAATATTTTTTCATCTTTAATATTTATATCTGCAGATAAGGATTTTTATAATTACGATAATTATATTTTAGATACTAAAGATGAGAGCTTAAAATTACAAAAAATAAATATGCCATCAGATGCAACACCTGAAGGTTCTTTTAAAAAATATGTATTTTGGCTACTGCATTCCGATTGGCAAATTAAAGATAATAATATAAAGCAGGTTCACTTGTTGCCATACACTACGCTGACCTTCTAAAAGAAGATAGCGATAAAGCTAGATTTAAAATATTATTTACCCCAAAAGAGAGGGAAGTATTATATTTTGTAGGCATGACTAAAGATACGGTATTTTTAACTAGCTATGAGAATGTTATTTCAAAAGTAGTAACATTTTACATTAGAAAATAATGAATGGACAAAACCGATAACTTTAAAACTGTCTTATGAAAATACAATTTTTGGTATGTTGTCTGATGATGAGGAAGAAGATGCATTAATTACTATAGAAAATTCTATAGTTCCTCCAACTATCTATTTATGGAATAAAACTCATGAATTAAAAGTTATTAGAAAGCCTTTGTATCCGTTTGATAGCAAAAATTATGTTGTAAGCTACAAGCTCGGATGGAGTTAAAATACCATGTTTTATTGTCTATAAAAAGGGCAGAAAATTTAATGGTAAGAATCCAATATTACTTAAAGCATACGGTGGTTTTCAAGTAATCAACTCTCTATATTTCTCTCGCATGGAAAATGAAGTATGGGTTAAACATGGCGGGGTTAGTGTTTTTGCTAACATTCAAACCGGCTTGAATGATTTTATTGCAGTAGCAGAGGATTTAATAAAGCAAAATATTACTAGCCCTGAGTATTTAGGAATTAAAGGAGAAAGTAACGGCGGATTGCTAGTAAGTGTTGCAATGACACAGCATCCTGATTTATTTGGAGCTATAGTATTTGAAGTGCCGATACTTGATACGATACGATATAAAGAATTAGGAGCAGGACATGCATGGGTTACAGAATATGGTGATCTAGCAAAAGTAGAAGATTTAGTACATATTTAAAAATACATACCGCTAGAGAATTTATCTTTAACGCAAAAATACCAAGCTGTGTTAATTACAGATTTAGTATTAGAGCAGCATGTACACCCACGGCATGGAAGAATTTTTGAGTATGTGCTTGTTGAGAAAAACCCAAATACTAAAACTTACTTTCTAGAGAGAGTAGATAGTGAGCATGGTAGTGGTAGTGATTTAAAAGATAGTGCCAATTATTTGATCAATATTTATACATTTTGTGCAAATGCTTTGAAATTAAAAATTAATTAAATTTAATGCTAAGTTAATATGTGTTACTTATTATACTACTTGGTAGTTTAAAAAAAATGTCGATGTCATTCCTGCAAAGACACATGAGTATCAACTTAAGGAAAAGGTCACCCCGTGGCTTGACCACAGGGGCCATATAATTTTAGTATTTTTAACTGGATCCTGCGATCAATTCAGCATTGTTACATGGATCGAAAAACCTACTCGATGTCATCCCCGCGTAGGCGGGAGTCCAAAAAAATAACTTCAATATTGCTACAGAAGTTATATACTTGATAAAATAACCATATAAATACTTGTTTTTATATGCTTGACTGGATTTCCGCTTTCACAGGAATGACATAATGTAGATATAATATAAGTTCAAGAAAACAATTTTCCAATTCTGCTACGTAATAGATTTTTAGGATTCATTTTACTGGCTTTTTTCATTATCTCGCTTATTTGTTTATATTGCTTTAGCAAAATATTTACCTTTTGTACCGTAGTTCCTGCTCCAGCAGCTATACGTTTCCTACGAGAAGCATTAATTATATCGGGATTTTTACGTTCTTTTGGCGTCATAGATAAAATAATTGCTTCTTGATGTTCAATTATTTTACTATTTAATTTTGAGTGATTTATTTGATCCATAATTTTACCGCTACCCGGTAATATACTAAGTATACTTCCAAAACCTCCCATTTTTTTTATACTTCTCATTTGCTGAAGATAATCATTTAAATCAAACTTACCCTTTTTTAATTTAGCTGCCGTTTTTTCGGCTTCTTCTCTATCAACGATACTAGCTGCTTTTTCAACAAAAGAGATAATATCACCCATATCCAGTATTCGAGAAGCTAAACGTTCAGCATCGAATTCTTCTAAATCAGTTAGGTTTTCACCGCTACTTAAAAATTTAATCGGCTTTTTAGTAATATATTTTACACTGAGTGCTGCACCACCCCTGGAATCTCCGTCAACTCTAGATAAAATTAATCCTGAAATTTCTAACTTTTCATTAAAACTACTTGCCGTAACTACTGCATCTTGCCCTGTCATACTGTCGATTACTAACAAAGTTTCTGTAGGCTCTACTATCTTTTTTATTGCAAGTGCTTCCTCCATCATTGCTTTATCAATTTGTGTACGACCTGCCGTATCATAAATTACGACATCATAAGCAGAAATTTTAGCCTCAGCAATAGCTCTTTTGACAATATCGAGGGGTTTCTCACCTTGCACAATAGGTAATGAATTAATCTGTACTGAGTTTGCAAGTATAGCGAGTTGCTCTTGTGCGGCTGGTCTGTAAGTATCCAAAGAAACAAGTAAAACTTTCTTATTTTGATTTCTAAGCCGTAAAGCAAGCTTACTACTCGCCGTAGTTTTACCGCTCCCTTGCAGCCCTACCATTAGGAAACTTACGGGCGGCCTTGAATTCAAATTTAGCTTTGTCTCACTTTTACTTGAAGCTAAGAGATTGATCATCTCTTCATGGATAATTTTAATTATCATCTGTCCAGGTGAAACAGACTTAATAACCTCCTGCCCTAAAGCTTTCTGTTTAACTTCCGCTATAAAATCTTTTATCACCGGTAATGCAACATCTGACTCTAAAAGAACTACTCTTATATCCCGCATAGCAACATCTATTTGGGCTTCCGTCAAAATGCCTGAGCTAACTAGCTTATCAAAAATCTTCGTCAAATTTTGTGTTAAAGTTTTAAACATACAAATAATTTATAAAGTTCCTAAAACCTAATATTATATTACGAGTAAATGCACAATAGTCAAAATAAAACATAAATTAAATTTATATTCTAGAGAAAAACCGCTTTCTATCTTGAATATCTATTAACTATTTTTTAAAAAAAGGAGTATTATTTCTCTCAATATATTTTGTTGTTTTATGGATAACATAGAAAGGAACGCAGTGATATCGTGTTAATTACTAGAAAACTCATTCACCACTAATATATAACTTGTTTTTAAATCCAAATCATAATCAATGGTATTATATATTAACTTTTTTATGTCGGTAAATTTTTGCAGTAAATATGAAGGATGTCTATTTGATAGTTTATTAAAAATCTTATTTTCCAAATCTAGAAGTTCAATATTAACATTAGCAGATTTCTTAAGGATTCTATTCATTAATAATAATAAATTATCAATAAAATCTAGCCATAATTCTCGGTCTTTAGTAGTAAAGCGATTAATAAAATCTAACGTTTTGTTATCTGCTATCGACTGAATAAACTCGGAATATAATTCGTTTTTAGTATGATGGATAGATGATCTAACATTAATTTTAAAACATCTTGATCTAATTGTAGAAATAATACTTGCAGCTCTTGAAGTAATTAAAAAAATATAGCTATTCTTTGGTGCATCTTCAAGAACTTTTAAGCATGAATTCGCTGCATTCAAATTCATAAGATCCGCCGAATAAATTATTGCAACTTTATAACCTGAAATTGCAGAAGTTTTACTTAAGAAGTATTGTAATTTTTTTATTTGTTCAATAGAAATATTTTTAGCATTAGATGTAGCTGAAGTTTCCCTAGCGATGAAATAATAATCAGGATTGTTTTCAAGAGGAATGCTATTCTTAAAAAGCTTAACATATATAAACTCTTCTAAATCTTTTAAAACTTGCTCTATATTTTCGGCTTCGATAAGCCAGCTATTGTATAGATTATTATGTTTTAAGTTAAACTCTAGGTGTTCTATCAATGGTTGTAATATCGTTATAAATTGTACTTAAGAAGTATTCTATATCATTCCAGCTTTTGCAGAGCATTGTTACATGAGCTGGTTTTTCTAGTGTCACCCCGCAAGCTTGTAACGGGGTTCGAAAATTATTAGTACTGTAAATACGTTACTTCTTTTAATTACAAGCTTCTTTCATTTTTCTTCCGGCTCTAAAAGTAGGTTGATTGTAAGCATCTATTTTCATTTTTGCTCCGGTTTTTGGGTTACGACCCTCACGTGCTTTTCTATGATGTATTTCAAATGAACCAAAACCTGTTATATTAATATTATGGTGGCTCTTTATAGCACTAATCACACTATCAAGAACTAAATTAAGTGCTTTCTCGGCCTCAACTTTTGTTAATGTTTTATGTGAAGCATGTTTATGATTATGACTATGGTCGGTCATAAATGCTATAAATTCGGTTTTATTCATTTTTTTTGGTTCTTTTTTGTTATGCGTACTCATAATAAAATCAATTCTCCTTTGATAGGTTAATATGTATTGATGTTTTTTTATAAAACAATATATACAACTGGCAATAATATACATCAATATATTTTTTATGTGAGTTAATTATAACAAACTACCCACATACTGCAAATGCCAGTTATTTACAAAATTTAAAATATATACGTTATTATATTAATCTATAGAAAAATGTAGCCATTTTACATCAGTTATACTGTTAAAACTATCTTAATCAAGTAATTAAAGTAAAAATTTATCATTAAAACCCTAATTTATTGTCAGTAGTAAATTACAAAAACTAATTTTCTACTCTATAAAAAATTATAAGTTTTTTAATAAAAAACAATATATACTTAATTTATATAAAAAGTGGAAACTGTCTTTCATCCTTTATATAGAATATTTCTAACCGAATAGCAGATTATATAATAATTCGCTATTCACATTAATTTAGAATAAAATTTTTAAAGAAAAATATATTAAATCCAATGTTATTATCTGAAATTTGTATTAAACGCCCTGTCTTTACTACAGTTTTAAATTTGGTTATCGTAGCTCTTGGAGCAATTTTTTTTACCAAACTACAAATTAGAGGCACTCCAGATATTTCAGTTCCTATTATAAATGTCGAAGCTCATTATGCAAGTGCCGATGCCTTATATATGGAGCAAGAAATAACGACACGTATAGAAAAAGCTTTAAAGACGGTTAAAAATTTAGATTATATAACTTCTCAAAGTTCTACCGGCAAAAGTAGTATTACTTTATCATTTCTATTATCTACCGATATTGAAGTAGCACTAAACGATGTCCGCGCCAAAATATCGGATATCACTTATATGTTCCCGCAAGATATGAAAGCCCCGTCAGTTGCAAAACTTGATGCCGATAGTTTCCCAAGCCTCTTCATAAGCGTTGCAAGTGATCAATATAGCGATTTAGAATTAACAAAGATCGTCAAGGATAATTTACAAACACCGTTAGATAAACTTGAAAGCGTAGGACAGTCACAAATTTACGGCAGTCGGGAATATGTAATGAGAATAGAACCCGATTCTAAAAAATTATATCAACATAAAATTTCTGTATTGGAGATTGAATCCGCAATAAAAGAGCAAAATAAAGATTATCCCGCAGGTATGATTAAAACAAAAAGTAATAATTTTATAGTAACTCTTGAAGGTTCTTTATCTACACTGGAAGAATTCGGTAATATTATTCTAAAAGTACAAAATGGAGGTATCATAAAATTACGAGATATAGCAAAAATATCTTTAACTTCTCCCGATGAGGACATAATTTTTAGATATAACGGCAAAAACTCTATTGCCCTTGGTCTTATAAAAGAATCAAAAGCTAACGTCATAGATTTATCACATGAAGTAACTAAAGCACTAGAAAGAATTAAAGAATCCATGCCCAAAGGAATAAGCGTGGGTATTGCATATGATGGAGCAACACCTGTAAAAGCATCAATTTATGCAGTATTTCAAACAATTTTTGAAGCTTTAATATTAGTAGTTTTAGTCACTTATTTATTTCTTGCTTCTGCTAAAATTACCTTAATTCCTTTTGTGACGATTCCGGTATCGTTGATTGGTACTTTTAGCGTAATGTATGCTTTTGGATTTTCTATTAATATATTTACGCTCCTTGCTATGATACTTGCTATAGGTTTAGTGATCGATGATGCGATAGTTATGCTTGAAAACATTTTTAGATATAATGAAATGGGGCATAAACCCATGGAAGCGGCTATGCTTGCTTCTAAAGAAATCGGCTTTGCAATCATTGCTATGACTATTACGCTTGCTGCCGTATTTTTACCCGTGGGTTTTATAGAGGGTTTTATAGGGAAATTATTTATTGAATTTGCTTGGACTTTAGCATTTTGTGTTTTGTTCTCAGGATTTGTTGCTTTAACTTTAACTCCTATGATGTCAAGTCGTATGGTTACAAAACATAATACGGACTTACCGAAATTCTTAGTAAAGTTTAACGACATTCTACAATTTATTCAAAATAAATATATTTACTATCTAAAGCTAACTTTTGACAATAAAAAGAAATTTGTCATCATTATTGCATCATCATTTATAGTGCTGATTATTAGTTTTAAATTTACTCAAAGAATTTTCGTACCCCAAGAAGATGATGGATTTTTACAAGTTTCTCTTAAAGGTCCTGAAGGTTCTAGTTTAGAATCTTCTACTAAAGTAGTGAAAGAAGCCGAAAAAATCCTTGCTAATTATAAAGATATATTAGGTTATCTGATGGTAATAGGTGCAGGCGGTAGCGATAATGTTTTTGGATTCATTCCTCTAAAAAATTGGAGTGAGCGTTCTCGTTCCCAAGAAACTATTAAGAATATATTAAATAAGCAGTTTTCTGAAATACCTGGCATGTCGATTTGCGCTATGGATCCACGTTCAATGGTTAGCGGGAATGCAAGTAGCCCTATCGAGTTTAATATTCAAACGAACCTTGAATATGATGATCTAGATAAAATATCACAACAATTTATTGATATAATGAAAACAAATCCTATTTTCTTAAACGTCAATAGAAATTTACAATCGGCAATGCCAACTATAAGTATAGAAGTCAACCGTGATAAGGCTTATTTATACGGAATGGATTTGGCAAATATAGGCAAAACGGTACAATATTTACTTGCAGGTCAACAAATCGGGAATTTTAGAATGAGTAATGATTTATATGACGTTATATTACAATTTAATCAAAAAGATCGAAAAGATATTAGCGATTTTAGTAAAATTTTAATCAGAGCAAAAAATAATAATATGTTACCGCTTGAATCGATAGCCAATATTACGGAAAAAATATCAGTAAAATCATATAGTCATTATAATAATTCAAAATCCGTTACTATTTCCTCTGATCTTGCTCCTAACAGAAAAATTGATGATGCAATTAATGAAATCAATAAAATAGCCGCTAAATTACTTGATCCTAGTAATACTATAATTGAATATATTGGAGAAATTAAACAAATGAGAGAGGCAGACAGTAATATACTTATAACATTTGTGTTTGCTCTTATATTTATCTATTTAGTGCTTGCAGCTCAATTTGAAAGCTTTACTGACCCTTTATTAATATTACTCGCCGTACCTTTCTCAATAACCGGCGGTGTACTTGTTCTCTGGCTTGCCGATAATAGCCTTAATATGTATAGTAATATCGGACTTATTACTTTAATTGGATTAATTACTAAGAATTCTATTATGATAGTAGAATTTGCTAATCAGCTAAGAGGAAAAGGAGTAAAGGTTCAAGAAGCTATAATAGAATCCTCAAAACTTCGCTTGCGTCCAATTCTTATGACTACTCTTGCTACCGTAGTCGGAGCTTTACCTCTAGTTTTTGCAGACGGAGCCGGTGCTGCTGCTCGTAATTCTATAGGCTTTGTAATAGTTGGAGGATTAAGCATCGGTACTATATTTACAATTTTTGTTATACCTGTAATATATCAAACTTTTAAGAAGGATTAATAAATTATAGAATAATAAAATTTAGTAGACATATAGCTCAAAATGAGAAATGATTATTTTACGTTAGTTTTGTTGCATGGCTCGGAAAACGCACACAGTGTCATCCCAAGGCCTCGCCACGGGATCCAAACACGGGATCCAAAAATGTAACCCATAATACTAGTAATTTTAGTATTTTAACTGGACCCCGCTATCAAGTTGTGGGATGACAGAGGTATGAGCCACACAACAAGGTCTTTTACATTTAACTAAAAGGAGCTTAAATATGTTAATAAATACTTCTAATACTCCGCTTATTACTACTGTACATTTATTATCTTCTATAGGTGCTATAAATTGGGGCTTAGTCGGATTATTTAATTTTAATTTAGTCACACTTTTATTTGGCTCATTTCCAATTATTGTGACAATACTTTATATAATTATAGGCTTTTGTGGTATATATTCTTTCCTTTGTTTAGGTAAGCTATTTTGTAAACCCGGAATAGAAAAGGTGAAGTAACTTATCTTTTTGTCATTGCGAGCAACCTGTAGGCTGTGTGGCAATCCCATGAAATAATAACAAACTCCTGAGCTTGCTTCGTCAGTTGTTATGCAATTTCCTCGCAATAACGACCTAACAACTTCACTTGTGCTATAGCAGTTATTGCTGCTGTTTCAGCACGTAATATATTACTTCCTAAACTTATAGATTTTGTATTCTTATATGAGGTAAGAAGTTCCAGCTCATCATTAGTAAAGCCTCCCTCTGGTCCTACAATAATAGTTATATCACTGTTACTAAGTGATGATGAAATTCGTAATATAGAATTTTCTTCTTTTTCATGTTCATTGGCATATAACATCAAATTATTATTCTTTTTTAGATAATCTTGTATTGTGATAGCTTTTTCAATTATCGGGGGAGTAAGACGTTCTGATTGCTCTGTTGCTTCAATAACACATTTCGTTAAACGTTCGACATTTACTGATCTAAATTGACACCACCCAGT
The DNA here is from genome assembly GCA_030295365.1 of Candidatus Rickettsia kotlanii. Lineage (GTDB taxonomy): Bacteria > Pseudomonadota > Alphaproteobacteria > Rickettsiales > Rickettsiaceae > Rickettsia > Rickettsia kotlanii. The sequence goes on along the minus strand of AP027062.1, from coordinate 601,760 downwards.
AATTAACGGAATAATTTTAGTTATACCGAGTTGCGTAGCCATATTTATTGCAAGCATTAATTTATCTTGCTTTATTATAGCAACAGCAAGAGTTAATGTAGATTCTGTGTAAGGCTTTTTTAACTGTTCTTTAAGTCTAACCGACAGGTTATTTTTACCTATATCGTTAATTTGTGCTAGAAATTCTCCATCCGTACCGTTAAAGAGACGTAAACCATCATTTACTTTAAGACGTAGCACCGTTTTAACATAATGAACATGATCACTTGCTAATTCTATCTTGCTATTTTTAGCTAAACGACTATTAATATAAATACGGTTATATTTCATATATTTTAGTACTATGGATGATAAAAAAGATAATAGACATCTTTCCAAACCAACTTATCGAGAGGAATTTACAGGAGACACGGAATACAGCACCACAGTATATATCAGCATACGTGAGGATGCGAGTACCGGATCAACGTCTAAACTACCTCTAAAAGCGAAGTTTGTAAAGATGTCTATTAATATATCAGAAGAAGAAAATTTACCAAAAGAAAAAGAAATTGGCGGTGTTAAAGGTCTAGAACCAACAAGATATGGGGACTGGCAGCATAAAGGTAAAGTCACAGATTTCTAATGCCTTGCTTTCAACACACTAAAATTTTACCCTATAAACCGCAAGAATTGTTTGATTTGGTCTGGGATGTAAAATCTTATCCTAAATTCTTGCCTTGGTGTTCTGCTTCTAGAATTATTTCAGAAAATAATCAAGAGGTTATTGCTGAATTAGTAATTCAGTTAAAAGGCTTTTCAGAAAAATATAACTCACAAGTTACAAGCGAAATAACAAATGATGGAATATATTTGATTAATACGGTAGCTATTTCAGGACCTTTTGAATATTTAAAAAGTACCTGGCAATTTGTGCCATGCACGCCAGGAACTCAATTAAAATTCTTTATTGATTTTAAAATGAAATCCGTAATACTGGATAAATTAATCGGCACTTATTTTACCAAAGCAACCGAAGAAATAATTATAGCTTTTGAAAGGAGAGCTCAAGAGATTATTAAATAAAAAAGAGTAAGGTTATATAACCTTACCCTCTAGGAAGTTTTGTATTCAGTTACTAGGCAATATCAGATATATATCCTTCATCTCCCTCATCTCCTAAGATTTGAGTTTGATCATCATTAAGATTATTATAATCAAGGCTATAAAACTGCTCTTCCTGCTCCTCACTAGTACTGGAAGTATGATAATTAAATAATACTTTATAAGCTTCATTTATTTCAGCATATTTCTGTATTTCTTTTGAAAGTTCTACTGCTTTATTTTGCATAGCTTTTTCTGTACCATGCCATAACTTACTTGTCAAATTTGGCTTGTATTCTGCTAATTGCTTATCTTTGTAACTTTCTCTCTCTGCAACAGTTCCCAAACTTAAAGCTTTTTCAACATCTTCACTTGAATAGCCATTTTGTATTAGTTGCTGAATAATACAAGCATGTAAAGGAAGAATACTAGTATCTAAAACTAATTTATTTGTATATTGTCCTTTCACGCCAGGTATTTCCTGATATAACGCACGATCTGTTGATTCTACTATTTCATAGCCACCATTATGTTTGTAACCAACGCCATCTTCTGTTAAACTTAAGGTTGGTACGCGAGTTATTGCATTAGATATTATCTTACCGTTTATTCCTTCAATATATTTACCGGTAAATTTATCTATACCATTTTTATCTGTAGCAGTACCGTATACAAAACTTCCTAACCCCGAAGTAGCCAAATACTCTTCAACTTTAGTTGCTTCATGAGCTTTAGTAAAAAGCTTTATTTGTTCATTACTATCCATAATGCCTTTTGCCCCATAACTAGTACCAAAAACAGCCCCTATTATTAAAGGTATTTTGCTTAACCAACTACTAGATGAAAAAAAACTACTTACTCCTGCAAAAAAGCTTCCTGATGCTAATTTTGTATAAAAACTATAATCTACTTTTGCTTTTTCTATTAAAGATAAGTAAGTAATCGGTTTATTACTTCTGAATAAGTTATGTAATAATGTAAACATAGTCTATCTCCTTGTTTAAGTTACCATATTTTATGGTTGTTAAATGTTAAATATTAACACAACTGCACTGTATAACAAAAGTAATTAAATGTCAATCTTTATTTTAATGATAGATTAATAAGCATTAATATTTGACTTGACATTTTTTTAAAAAAACCATATTTTATGGTAAAATTAACCAAAAAGAGGTAGATATGCCTACATGTAAAAATACTAAACATATTAGCACTAAAAAGCTTGCTTATATAGGGTTAAACCTCGCATATAAAACAGATGATTTAAATATTTATAAGCTAAACGCATCACAGGTCAATGAACAATTAACAGATAGCGGCTGGGAAATACTGACTGCTTCATGTGATAATATCAGCACTGCTAAATATGATTATAAAGCCGTCGCATTTATAAATAAAGAAACTAAAGAAGTTCATATTGCTAGTGCCGGCACAAAATTCAATATATATGATTTATTAGACGACTTGCTTATCGCTCTGCACTATTTACCTACTAAACTAACTCCACTTCAGGATTTTGTTAATGAAATAATTAACAAATTAGGCGGCTTAAGTAAAGCTACAGAATATAGTTTTAATACTAGCGGTCATTCACTTGGAGCAATAATTGCAGATTTAACCTTAGTAGAAATACATTCTCGCAATCTACATTTTAATAAATCTACAACTTTTGATAGCCCCGGCTCAAAACCGATAATTGAAAGAGGTATTAAAAAAAATTTATTTACCGGGGAAATAACAACTCCAATAGAAGAGCTAGCCACCCATTCTAAGATATATAATGCAAAGCATAATCTTATTAATATTACTAATAAGCATTTTGGAAAAACAACAATGGTACTTCCTGGTAAAAAAACAGCACTATCACAATCAGAAGAATGGGTATCATATTTATATAATTTTGCCAAACAAAAAGTTACAAAATATCTAGGAATTAATGGAATAGTCGAAGGTGTTGAAGAAATCATATCCGGAATCAGTAAACATGGACTTGTTAATTTTTCTGATTTGAAACAGAATATTACTTTAACCATAGATGATTGGGAAGCAGCAACACAAAAATATGCTAAAAATACTCTAAATTTAAAAAATAATTTATATAATCAAATAGTTGGCACTGAAACCGGAGCTAATTTAGTTGGGATGTATAATAATTTTCAAAGCTGCAGTCAAGAATATGCTCAGGAAGTCAAAACAACAGGAGATATAAGTAATTATCATATCCTCTAATATGTTAAATAAAAAAATAACATATACCTTTTGCCTTTCATATTCATTATTTCTTATTTAGAGCGACTAAATAGATTTCCGTAGATTCACTGCGGCTGGATGAAGGTTTAAAATGTTTCACTATTTTAAATTCATGCTTTACTTTATTTAATAATTCATTTTCTGCACCGCCACGAAAAATTTTAGCAATAAAATGACCATAGGGTTTTAGTACTTTTAAAGCAAATGCAAAAGCTTGCTCACATAAAAGTAAGGTTCTTATATGGTCTGTAGCTTTATGGCCTATGGTATTTGATGCCATATCACTCATTACTATATCAGCTCTACCATCTAAAGCCTGAATAATTAATTCTTCCGTAGCTGCTTCAAAAAAGTCCTTTTGCAAAAATTCAACTCCAGCAACAGGTTCAATTTCTAACACATCGATAGAGATTATTTTATTATTTAGGTTATTATCTGAAGCTTTAATAAGCTTGGAAGCTACTTGACTCCATCCCCCAGGAGCTGCTCCTAGATCAACAACTTTCATGTTAGGAGTAAAAAGTTTAAATTTGTCATGAATTTCAAGTAGTTTATATGCAGCTCTCGACCTAAAGCCGTCTATACGTGCTTTTGCAACATATGGATCATTGAATTGGCGTCTAAGCCAATTACTAGAAGAGACGGTGCGTTTTTTAGAAGTCTTAACTCTAACGAATTTATTTCTATAACCGCTTAAATTATTTGTCATAAGATCTTTTATACTTATAAATAAATGAAGAATAAGCAGACGAAGTTTAATCTGGAAAAGAGCAAAGAATCCACAAGACGAGGAACAAAAGCCGTTAATAATACTTGAGTACCCACAGTATTTGTAGCCAATTTTTCAAATTAAACGAGTATGCTCTTTTGCTATTTTATCTAATACAGAATTAACAAAACCAATTTCATGCTCATTTAACATATCATTTGCTATGTCCGTATATTCGTTGATTACTACTTTAGCAGGCGTAGTAGGACAAAATAATAGCTCACATATACTAACACGCAATAACGCTCGGAGTAAGATCGGCATACGTGCAGGATCTTTATCATTTGTTAAATAATTGTCGATAATTTCGTCTAGTTTATTAATATTTTCAAATACTGACTTTACCAGCATTTTAAAATGACTTATACTTAATGATATTTTTAAATTCTCAGGTAAATCTGTTATAGAATTATTTTGATAAAAAGATAGTACATTTTGTATGATATCATCCATGTCGTCATTATTTTGCAATATGTTTTGATAAATAGCTTGCACTGCTGCAATACGTGCAATCGACTTTTTATTAATTTTATTTGAACTCATAGAGAAAAGAAATTTAAAATTTAATTTTCGTCATTGCGAGTGTGATATGGCGTGATGTCATTCCTGTAAAAGCAGGAATCCACAGAAAAAAATGAAGTAATCCAAATGTATTAGTTTTAAAAACTAATAGTATTTATGTTTTTTAATTACTGGATTCCTGCTTTCGCGGGAATAACATTGGGAACCAAGGAGCAACGTCCACTCACAACAACGAAATGATATCTATAACCTTGCAATGTATACCTTAAAATAATTTATTAGTAAACTTATAAAATTTTTATGCTCTCTATAATAGGATTTATTATAACAATTAGTATCTTGGTATTTATCCATGAATTTGGGCATTATTGTATTGCTAGATATTTTAATGTAAAAGTTGAGGAATTCTCGATAGGTTTCGGTAAAGCACTAATAGGCATTACCGATAAAAAAGGAGTTAGGTGGAAGATTTGTCTTATACCGCTTGGCGGTTATGTCAAGATTTACGGCTATGATCACAGCCTTATGGATAAGACTAAAGAAGTTAACGAAAAAGTAGCTTTTTATGCTAAATCTTGTTTAGAACGTTTTTTAATAGTTGCAGCAGGTCCGTTAATTAATTATTTACTTGCCATAATAATATTTGCAGGTTTTTATTGTTACTTTGGAAAAACAGAGATTCCTCCTATAATAGGTGATGTAGTAGCTTCATCACCGGCAGAGAGAGCAGACTTAAAAGCAGGAGATAAAATTGTTAAGGTTAACAATAAATCTGTTAAAGATTTCGGGGACGTGCAGAGAGAGATATTAATTAACGGTTTTAGCTCTTCTACTTTAACTATAGAAAGAAAAAGTGAGGAATTTATCGTTAATATAATGCCTCAAGAAATAATTATATCACCTTCCGAAGAAAAGCAAGTTAAGAAAACTCTTCGCATCGGTATTATAGCTAAAAATGAACCTATTCATACTAAAATAGGAATTTTAGAAGGATTCTGGGACGCTATTAATACTACTATAGATCTGTCTGTTTTAACTCTAAACGCAATATCGCAAATGATTGTAGGGAAACGTTCATTCGATGAGATAGGAGGCCCAATAGCTATTGCTAAAGAGTCAGGCAAATCTATAACTGGTGGAATCCAAATGTATCTGTTATTTATAGCAATGCTTTCCGTTAATTTAGGGTTACTTAACTTACTACCTATACCAGTGCTTGACGGCGGACATTTAATATTTATATTATATGAAGCAATTACAGGTAAATTACCGAATCCTAAGACTAAAAACATTTTGTTACAATTAGGAGCAATAATCATAATTTTTCTTATTATAATTGCTGTTTCCAACGATATACAAAATTTGTTTTCCTAAATTTATAGATTTGCTTGCTCTCGTTTATATTATCTACTATAGTGGGGTACATTCATTATGTTTAAATGCATTAGTTAGGAGAACTTTATATATTATTCTTAGCTAAAAGCGGGAATCTAGTTCTTTGTCATCCTGCGACTTGAACGCGGTATCTAATTTATTATTTTTACCGTGGTCAGGCCACGGGATGACATTGGGTTTAAACACAGAAATTTAAATTAAATCTTAAAGCAGGTTTTAGGTGACAATCAGATCAATTAGTAAGTTAACAATTTTATTATTAACGATTTTTTATTATCATATTTCATTAGCTGACTCTGTAATTCGTAAAATAACTATCGAAGGTAACCATAGGGTTGAGCGTTCTACTATTGAGAGCTATTTAAAGCTTAAGGCAGGAGAGACCTATAATAATTCTAAAGAAGATGAGGCAATAAAACGTTTATATGCCACCTCACTTTTTAGAAATATAAATATGCATATAACAAATGATGGTAATTTAATAGTTAACGTTACTGAAACGCCTTTTATAAGTAGTGTAGTATTTAGCGGTAATTCTAAAATCAAAACTAATATGCTCGCTAAAGAAATTTACACAATGTCGGGTGAATCTCTTAGCCAAGCTAAAATTGAATTAGATGTAAAGAAAATATTAGAAATTTATAAACGTAGCGGACGTTTTGCTACTATGGTAACACCTAAAATCGAAAATTTAGAAAACAACAGAGTTAAGGTTATTTTTGATATAGCAGAAGGACCAAAAACCGGTATTAAATATATTTATTTTAGCGGTAATGAAAATTATAGTGATTCAGAACTTAAATCTATTGTTTTAACTAAAGAATCTCGTTGGTTTCGTTTTTTAGAAAGTAACGATACTTACGATCCTGATAGAGTGGAATATGATCAAGAATTACTGAGAGAGTTTTATCAATCTGTAGGTTTTGCAGATTTTAGAGTAATTTCGGCATCAGCAGAACTCAATAATACTAAAGAATATTTCACCCTTACCTATTCCATTGAAGAGGGGGGAAAATATAGCTTCGGTAATATTACAATAGACAATAAATTAACTAATATAGATATAACAGCGTTTAATAAAATTGTTAATATTAAACAAGGCAAGGTTTTCAATATGAAAAAGGTTGACGATATAGCTGAAAAAATCAGAGAATATTTTACAGCGAACGGTTACCCTGCAGTAAATGTTTATCCAGATATAATGAAAAATGCTAATCATACTGCAGATATTAAATTTATTATTGAAAAAGCCGATAAAGTTTATATTAATAAAATTAATATTATTAATAACCTTAAAACCGAAGACCCTGTTATAAGAAGAAAATTTAAAATAGAAGAAGGTGATATAATTAATCGTTCATATATTGAAAAAGGTGAGCGTAATCTTAGAAATTTAGATTATTTTGAGAAAGTAGCAATTAGCTTAGCTCCAACTAAAGCTAAAGATAAATATGATGTTAACGTTGAAGTTGATGAAAAATCTACTTCCTCTATAGGTTTTGATTTAGGATATAATACTGCTGGCGGTTTATTCGGACGTTTCTCTTTCTTAGAGCGTAATTTAGTTGGTACCGGGAAACTGCTTAATGCCGGTGTACAAGTAAGTAAAAACACTACAAGCTATTACGGTGGTATTACCGCACCGCACTTTTTAGATCGTGATTTATCACTTAGCGTAAACACATTTAGAAACTATACCGGACGCGGTGCTAGTGTATTAAATACCACTGATCAAAGCTATAAGTTACACTCTATAGGAGTCAAAACTTCTCTTGGTTATGAAATTAAAGAGGGTTTAGGTCACGAAATAGATTATTTAATCAAACGTGATATTTTAAGTGCTCCAACTCCATCAAGCTCAATATTCTTAAAGGAACAAATGGGAAAGTTCATTACTTCTGCTATAGGACATACTATTACTTATGATCAAGCCGATAATAAAATTGTTCCAAAGGATGGTTATTTAGTAAGTGGCACACAAGAATTTGCCGGCGTTGGAGGTGATAACAAATATATAAAGCATGAAGTTGACGGTAAATATTATAAATCTTTCATACATAACAAGCTTACTTTAAAATTATCTGCTTCCGGAGGTGATATTGCAGGGCTTGGAGGAAAAATTATTAGAATTTCCGATCGCTTTAATTTAGGTGATTATAGTTTAAGAGGCTTTGCAAGCGGTGGTGTAGGACCTCGTGAAAAGGTCACTAACGAAGGACTTGGCGGTGAGCGATATTACACATTCTCAACAGAGCTTAATTTTCCAACACCTATACCTGAGGAATTTAATTTAACTGGTGCAGTCTTTATGGATTTAGGAAGCGTTTGGGGAGTAGGCCTAAATAAGAAACAATATCAAACTCCAAACGGTTTTTATAACGATAAATCTCTTAGAGCTTCCGTTGGTTTCGGCTTTATTTGGGTAACACGTTTTGCACCGATCAGAATGGATTGGGGTTTCCCGGTTAAGAAGAAGAAATATGACGATACGCAGCATTTCCATTTAAGATTTTCGACGCATTTATAAAGATGTTTCATTGTCACCCCATGGCTTGTCCACGGGGTCCAGTTAAGGCTGCTAGTCTTTAGCATTTTTAAATTTTTTTATTGGATTGCCACGCTCCTTGTCAGTCGTTGCTTGCAATGACAAAACATGTCTCGTAGGAATCAATATCTCAGCATAATATAATCATATTTCAGCCGATGTAGCTCAACTGGTAGAGCGACGCATTCGTAATGCGTAGGTCTGGGGTTCAAATCCCCACATTGGCACCATTTTCTAAATAAAAACTATAACCCTATTTGTGGTAAATAACTTAAAATACTAATCATCTATTGTCACCATCAATCCAAATGGTCAAAAAGTCCAGCAGAACCTAAAGCGGTTTTAAAAATCTAAAATGCTTATAAAATAAGTAATGATACTGAAAGACTTATTGCTGTTGATATAAAAAATGACCAGTTTGTAATATTTGATAATACAGGTGGTAATGTAGCTCCTCATGTAAGGACATATAAAGAAATAGAGAAAAAACATGCAAATAAGGTAATAAAAACTTTAATGAAATCTTGAAACAGTATAAATTATTGGGATAACAAAATGAAATAAACAATGACAGATAAATTATGGTATGAAAAAATAAATGAAGAAGATGCATATATCAGAAAAACACTTCAAAAATATATAGATTTATATTTCTTTGATTCTATAGAATTTAAAGCAGTAGAAGATATAACCTTAGAAAATTTAGGTGAATTTTTAGAAGTAATATTAAAACATTATCAATAATATCATTTTCATTTAGGCGAATTATATGATACTGGAACAACATTAGAAGAATATTTCGATTATGTTTTTATGGATTATGAAAAATATATAAATTATCCTAAATATTCTAAAGAGAATAGACGTAATTTAGGTTGGTTAGATAATATATACAAATGTGTAATCCAAGACTATTTCCAGAAGATGTCCCGCATTTAATAGGATTTTTATACGCTAAAGATGGAGAAGTGACAAAGGCTTAAGAAAAGCTAAATACCTACCTTGCCCAATTTGATTTAATGAAAAGACAAGATGAAGATTACAGATGCTGAGAAACAATCACAAAAGAACGTCAGCAAACTATAGCAGAAAATAAACCTTTACCAATAAGACCTATGAGTATTGAACTATCAAACTGCTTGAAAGATTGAAGTTGGAAACTTTTTTAAGACCATCATAGAGCTAGCGAAAACATCGGGAGTACAGTTGGCGAGATGATAGCGATAGAGAAAGTAGCGGAACTTGCAGTAAATGCTGTAAATAACAACGCACTATCTGGTTTAGGGTAGAAGATAGAAAATAAAATAGCGGGAAGCGTTACTCCAGCTTTAAATTCTAATAACGGGATATTACTAAGTGCTTACAGTCTTTTAGAGCAGGACGATAACAAGAGAACATAACGCCATTCGTGATTCCCTGAGCCATAATATGGGCAAGATTGCAGCAACTGCGGTAATGCACTTTATTAACCGCAAGGTCACCTAAGTATTTTAAACTGGGTCTCGCTACAAATGAACTAGGATGACAGAGTGGAATTAATCCATGCAACAACACCAATGCTACACGGACATGACAATAAGGTCTTTTTAAGAGTGGTGTAAAACAAAACTACCTTTTTTAGGTAATTCCATTATATTTTGTAAAGAACTATAAGTTTTTGCTAAAAAATAATATATACTTAGCTTTATATAAAAAGTGAAAGTCAATTGTCACCTTTTATATTCAACTTCTTAAGCCGAATAGCAGATCATACAATAATTCGCTATTCGTGTTAATTAACTATTATCTTTTTTCTTGGAGGAATATAGATTGTTTCATCTTCAGCATACGAAATCTTTTCTAAAAGCCCGATAAAACGGTTGTTATTAGGTACTAACTTTACTATCGCCCATCCCTCTTCTATTGATTTCTTTATGCGTTCTATATCAGATTTATGCTCCGAAAAAGATATAACTTTTTGTGCTGGGTTTTGCATATTGATAAATCAATTATAGTGAACCAACATTATAGTAAATATTTTTAATAAATCAACTACATATTTATTATTTGCTAAATATAAATAAAATGATTACTATATATTATGTCTTGTCTACTTATATCCTAATAAATAGTTCAATTAAAAAATTAAAAGTTGTACGATAATTTTTTATTTTAAACATATATGTCACTTATTAACTTTATTTAATTTAAACTGTATAATTTAATTATGTCAAATGATAATTTACAACCGCCTGCTCTTTCTAAAAAGCAATTATTTGCTTTTTTTGGTATGGTTGTCGGCATGTTTATGTCGGTACTTGATATTCAAATTGTCGTTAGCTCATTACCCCTAATAGCTGCCGGTCTTGCCGCTTCAAGCGATGAACTTTCTTGGGTTCAAACATCGTACTTAATAGCCGAAGTTATCATTATTCCTATTACCGGCTTTTTAGCAAGGTTACTTGCTACTAGAATTTCTTATTTTATTGCAGCTTTAGGGTTTACGGTTATGAGCGTATTATGTTCGCTTGCAACTAATATTGAATCCATGATTATCTTTAGAACATTACAAGGCTTTTTTGGCGGTGCTATGATACCAACGGTCTTTAGTACTGTTTTTATACTTTTTCCTGCATCGCAACGTCCTATCGTTACTATCTTAATTGGACTTGTCGTAACTGTTGCCCCTACTTTAGGACCTACACTCGGTGGATATATTACGGAGATTTTATCATGGCATTTTATATTTTTATTAAACGTCATACCCGGTATTTTCGTATGCACGGTAGTTTTTTTATATGGGGATTTTGATAAACCAAATTATAAATTACTGAAAAATTTTGATTTTCTCGGTATATTATTAATGGCTTTAACGCTCGGCTTATTACAGTATGTGTTAGAAGAAGGAAACAAAAAAGGTTGGCTTGAGGATAATTTAATACTATTCTTAAGTATTGCAGTAGTTTTAGGTTTTATTTTATTAATTATTAGAGAACTAACCTTTATTAATCCAATTTTAGACTTAAAAACATTTCTTTATAAAGACTTTACTTTTGGTTGCCTTTATTCGTTCGTTATGGGTATCGGATTATACGGGGTAGTATATATATTACCGCTATTTCTCTTTACTATTGCCGGATATAATACATTACAAATCGGGGCTACTATGATGGTGACGGGCGGAGCACAATTTTTATCTGCACCACTCGCCGTTAGAATGTTAAGGCTAGGGATAGATTTACGCCTGATGCTTATTATAGGGCTTGGAGGGTTTGCTCTTGGATGTCATTTAAATAGTTTTCTAACGCCTGATTCTAAATTTGCTGCATTTGTGCTTCCTCAATTTGTTAGAGGGCTTTCATTAATGTTTTGTTTTATACCGACTAATAATATAGCTCTTGGTAATATGCCGAAAGAAAGAATAGGCAACGCTAGCGGGCTTTATAATCTTACTCGTAATTTAGGAGGAGCGGTAGGGCTTGCAATAATCAGTACTATACTTACTAATGATACTAAAACCTTTATGCAATATTTATCGGAAAATATCTCGTCTACTTCTATAATGGCATTAGAACAACTAGATTCTTATACTGAATTATTAAGCAGAAAAGTTTTGAATCCCGAAAAAGCATCATATTTGTTATTAGCAAACAAATTAAATCATGATGCTTTTGTAATTGCAATAAATAATATATTTAATATGATAGGGTTGTTATTTGTATTTATAATGCTGCTAATACCTTTTACTTCAAAAATCAAATTAACCGAAAATGTTAATGCTCACTAAAATTAAATTTATATTATATTTTCCCTGGTTATTATTAGAAATATGGGAATCGGCTTTCGCAGTTATTAAAATAATTTGGCAAAGAAAGATAGGAATAGAGCCGGTTTTTGAATGGGTTGACGCAGAAGGGCTAGAAGAAATAGGCGAAATGATGTATGGTAATTCGATTACTCTAACTCCAGGTACAGTAGCACTTGATATAAATAATAATATGTTATTAGTGCATGCACTCAATAAATCATCGATTACCAACCTACAAAGAGGTATAATGATTACAAAAATTAAGCAGATATTCAAAACAACTTGAAGCAGAAAATGATATCAGATATAAACGCTCTAAAGTATAAAAAAGTTTTACTTAAAGTGTCAGGGGAAGCTTTAATGGGAGATAAGCAATTTGGGCATGAATATAACGTAATAAAAAAGATTGCCAGCGATATTAAAGAAGTTATCGATTTAGGAGTAGAAGTCGCTATTGTAGTCGGCGGTGGAAATATTTACCGCGGGATTAATGCAGCACTTGTCGGTATGGACCGAGCTTCAGCGGATTATATAGGTATGCTTGCAACGATGATTAATGCTTTAACTTTACAAAACGTTATGGAAAGCCTCAATATCTATACAAGAGTTCTATCGGCTATTCCTATGATGAGCGTGTGCGAGCCTTATATTCGCCGCAAAGCTAAAAGACATATGGAAAAAAAGCGTGTAGTAATTTTTGCCGGCGGTACGGGTAACCCGTTTTGTACAACCGATAGTGCCGCAGTACTTCGTGCAATCGAAATGAATTGCGATATTTTATTAAAAGCAACTCAGGTTAACGGTGTATATGATTCCGACCCTAAAAAAAATCCGGATGCTAAAAAATATTTCACTATTAGCTATAAAGATGTTATAACTAATAACCTGCAAGTCATGGATACGGCAGCTATTGCAGTTGCAAGAGAAAATAAATTACCTATAAGGGTATTTTCGATAAAAGAACAGGGCAATTTTGCTAGAGTAATACAAGATAAAGGGGAATATACAACAATTGAGGAATAATATATTGTAGTGTGAATTGTTGTATGATTTTTATGTCATTCCAGCATAGGTGTTGTTGCGTAGGGATCAAATCGTCATTGCAAGCAGCCATAGGCTGCGTGGTAATCTAGAAAAAATAATAAAATTCTGTAACTCAGAATTTTTACTAGATTGCTTCGTCAAAACTTATAGTTTTTCCTTGCAATGACGGCAAAACCAATCTACACAGGAATGACATCGGGGGCATTTCCTAATACACATAAAACAATGTCTCAATTCGTGTACTAATAATAATATATGGATAAATCAAGATGAATAAAGAGCATTTAAAGAAAAACTTACAAGAAAAAATGGAGAAAGCTCTAAAAGTTTTAGATCATGAGCTTAAAGGGCTACGTACCGGTAGAGCTTCAGTTAATTTACTTGATAGCGTAACCGTGGAAGCTTATGGGAGTAAAATGCCACTTTCACAAGTTGCTTCTCTATCCACCCCTGATGCACGAACAATTAACGTGCAGGTTTGGGATAAATCTATGGTATCATCGGTAGAGAAAGGAATTACGATAGCAAATCTTGGCTTAACTCCTGCAACGGATGGTCAATTAATCAGACTACCGATACCGGCTTTAACTGAAGAAAGACGTAAAGAACTGGTAAAGCTTGCTCATAAATACGGTGAAGATGCTAAAATTGCATTACGTAATATTAGAAGAGATGGCAATGAAGAACTTAAAAAGCTAGAAAAGGATAACGTTATCGCAAAAGATGAGCATCATAGCTTATCTGAACAAGTACAAAAGCTAACCGATGATTATAGTAGTAAAGTTGACTCGGTAATAAAACAAAAAGAACAAGAAATAATGACTGTTTGATTTTCTATGTCATTCCTGCTTTAGATTTGTTGCGTGGACCGGTAAAATCCACTGTGTCAACTTGTGGCTTGACCACGGGGTCCATAAAAACAATAAAAAATACTAATAATGTTAGTATTTTTAACTGGATCCCGCAATCAAGTTGCGGGATAACAGCGGGGGAATTGATCTACGCAACAATACCTTACGAGGAGCGAAGCGATGTGGCAATCCAGAAAAATCGATCCAGGCAACAATGCCAAGCGAGCATGACATAAATTGAATCTATACTCAAAATAAAATGACAAAATTAGTTAGAGATTTAATTCCAGAAATTATTTTAAAATCAGGCAGAATACCAGTTACTCATATTGCTGAATCATATGAGTATAAAGAATTATTAAAAAATAAACTACTAGAAGCAGTAGAGGAATTTTTACAAGATGAGTATATGGAGAAGTTGCCGATATATTGAAGTACTTGAAACAATCTGTAATAGAACCTTGTATCACAGGCTGTATCCAGGATCTAGCTCACAAGTCGCAGGATGACAGAAATACCGTTAACACATAGGCAAGCCTTCATGGAAATAACATCAGATTATACCATTCAAAATAATAAAACTATGATAACAAAAGCAAAAGCACAGAAAATAGCAAAATTAGCTAGATTAAAATTTGAAGAAGATATTGTAGAAAAATTTTCTACTCAGCTTAGTACTATTATGGATATGATCGATATTTTAAATGAAATAGATTGCAAAGATATAGAGCCTTTAACTTCAGTTTCTAATATGAATGCTAGAATGCGAGAGGACGCCGTTACAAGTTCTGATTTATCAAGTGAGTTATTTGATAATGTAAGTGGAAATAGTGCTCCGCTGGCTAAAGAAGTAAAGTATTTTATTACTCCAAAGGTTGTTGAATAATTATGACAGAACTAAACAAATTAACAGTAGCAGACAGTATAAAAGGTCTAAAAAATAAAGATTTTACAAGTACGGAATTAATATGTGCACATATTAAACAAATAGAGAAGCATAGAAACCTAAATGCTTATGTTACCGAAACTTTTGACTTAGCTTTAAAACAGGCTGAAGCAGCCGATCAAAATTATGCTCGAAATAACGCAAGAACCCTTGAGGGTATCCCGTTTGCCGCTAAAGATCTTTTCTGCACGAAAGGAATTAGAACTACGGCATGTTCTAATATACTAAAAAATTTTATACCTAATTATGAATCAAGTGTTACACAAAATATTTTTGATAAGGGCGGTGTGATGCTCGGCAAAACCAATATGGATGAGTTTGCTATGGGTTCAGCAAATATCACTAGTTGTTTTGGAAATGTAATTAGCCCTTGGAAAGCAAATGATGATAATGCTGACTTAGTTCCAGGTGGTTCTTCAGGCGGTTCAGCTACGGCAGTTAGCGGATTTATGGCATCTGCTGCTCTTGGTAGCGATACAGGCGGCTCGGTACGTCAACCTGCAAGCTTTACAGGTTTAGTCGGTTTTAAACCAACATATGGTCGTTGCTCAAGATACGGAATGATATCGTTTGCTAGCTCCCTTGATCAAGCAGGAATATTTACTAGAAGCGTTTTAGACAGTAGCATTATGCTTGAAGCGATGATGGGGTTTGACGAAAAAGATTCTACTTCGATTAAAGAAGAAGTTCCAGAGCTACAATCCGCTATCGGAAGTTCTATGAAAAATATGAAGATAGGCGTGCCTCTTAGCCTTAGTGAGGGCAGCATTATTGAACCTGATATTATGAAAATGTGGCAAGATACCATAGAACTACTTAAAAACGCCGGTGCTGAAATAGTTGATATTACTTTGCCGCATGCTAAATACAGTGTTGCTGTTTATTACGTAATAGCACCGGCTGAAGCTTCTTCAAATTTATCTAGATATGACGGTGTTAGATACGGTCTTCGCGTAGAACGTGAAAATATGACACTTGACGAAATGTATGAAATGACTAGATCAGCCGGATTTGGGGAAGAAGTAAAACGTCGTATTATGATTGGAACATATGTGCTATCATCTAGTGGTATGGATACATATTATCTAAAAGCTCAAAAAGTACGTCGTTTAGTTGCAAACGATTTTAATAATGCTTTTGCAAAAGTTGATGCCATTTTATTACCGGCTGCCCCGACTGCAGCTTTTAAAATTGGTGAAAAACAAAATGATCCGACTATTATGTATTTAAACGATTTATTTACTATTCCTGCAAGTTTAGCCGGTTTACCTTGTGCATCAGTTCCTGCTGGATTATCGGCACGCGGTTTACCTCTTGGGATACAGATTATAGGTAAACAATTAGACGAATATAATGTTTTGAAAGTAGCATCGACAATTGAGTCAGGTGTAAAACATATTAAATTTGAGCCAAAGGGTTTTTAATTATGGTATATATTGAAGGTAATACGGGGAAATGGGAATATGTAATAGGGCTTGAAATCCATGCTCAAATTTCCTCAAAATCTAAGCTTTTTTCAGGAAGTAGTACTATTTTTGCAGCAAGTCCAAATTCGCAGGTTGCCTATGTTGATGCAGCAATGCCCGGGATGTTACCGGTATTAAATAAGCATTGTGTACACCAAGCAATTAAAACAGGACTTGGGCTTAAAGCTAAAATAAATAAATATTCAGTATTTGATCGTAAAAATTATTTTTATGCCGATCTACCGCAAGGGTACCAAATTTCACAATTTTACTATCCTATAGTACAAAACGGCACTATGGAAATATCGACTAGTACCGGCGGTCTTAAAACTATTCGTATTAACCGTTTGCATTTAGAGCAAGATGCAGGTAAATCTATGCATGATCAATCACCACATTACAGCTTTATCGATTTGAATCGTGCCGGTATTGGGCTTATGGAAATTGTGACCGAACCTGATATATCATCACCGGAAGAAGCAGCTGAATTTGTAAAAAAGCTAAGAAATTTGTTACGTTATATTGGCAGCTGTGACGGTGATATGGAAAAAGGCTCGATGCGTTGTGATGCTAATATTTCAGTAAGACGTAGCGGCGAACCACTCGGTACAAGATGTGAAATTAAAAATATTAATTCAATTCGTAACATCATTAAAGCAATAGAATTTGAAGCCAAGAGACAAGTAGACTTGATTGAAAGCGGTAAAGAAATAATTCAAGAAACACGCCTATTTAATACCGATAGCGGCGAAACAAGAACTATGCGTTTAAAAGAAGAAGCACTTGATTATAGATATTTTCCTGATCCTGATTTATTACCGCTTGTTATTTCTGATGAGTTAATAAATGAGCTAAAAGCAAGTTTACCTGAGCTACCTGATCAAAAGATTGAAAAATATATGAAGGAATTTAGCTTAAGTAAATATGATGCCGAAGTAATAGTAGCCGATGAATCGGTTGCTGAGTATTTTGAGAAAGCAGCAAATGAATGTAACCCTATAATGCTTACTAATTGGCTAACTAGTGAATTGTTTGGCCAATTAAATAAAGCATCGATAAAAATAAATGAATGCAAAATTACCCCTAGTAACTTTGCAAAACTGGTAAAATTAATAGAAAATGATACTATTTCCGGTAAAATTGCAAAAACCGTTTTTGCCATTATGTTTGAAACTGGTAAAGCACCTGATAAAATAGTAGAAGAAAAAGGGCTTGTACAAGTTTCAGATAATAACGTGCTACACACGGTAATTGACAAGGTAATAGCTGAAAATCCTGAATCAGTAGAGGGTTATAAAAGTGGTAAGGATAAATTATTCGGTTTCCTTGTAGGGCAGGTCATGAAAAAAACCGGCGGTAAGGCTAATCCGAAGCTTGTGAATCAGATTTTAAAGGAGAAATTGAGTTCTTGATGCTATTCCTTTGAAGGTATTGCCCGCATGGATAGATTTTCCTGTCATTGCGAGCAACTATAGACTTTGTTGCATGGCTCGGTTTCATCGTCATTGCAAGCAGCCGTAGGCTAAGTGACAATCACGCCAAATATCCTGAGATTGCTTCGTCAATTACTACATAATTTTTCTCGCAATGACGATTTGATATCCGTACAACAAGGGCAATGCCTCGTAGGATGCAGAACATACTCAAACTTAAAACATTATTTTTATGAAATTTCTGAAAATATTTTTACTATCTTGCTTACTAGTTTCTTGTGAAAAAAAAGAAACGGAAAAAACTTTAATAGTTGGTACTGCTGCAGATAATCCTCCTTATGAATTTATCCAAAACGGAGAGATTGTTGGAATCGATATTGATATTATCAAAGCAATAAGCGAACGTCTAAATAAAAAAGTTATCATAAAAAACTTCGACTTTAACGGTTTACTTGCAGCTTTGGTTAGTGAAAATATTGATGTTGCGGTGGCGGAGCTTTCTGTAACACCGGAGCGTGCCGAATATATCAGCTTTTCCGATAATTATGCTACTGCAAGATTTGCTATAATATATAGAACAGGCGATAATATACAAAATAGCAAAGATCTAGAAAATAAAATAGTAGGGGTACAGCTCGGTAGTGTTTTAGAAAAAAAAGCACACGATCTATCACAGACGATAAATATTAAAGTTCATTCTTTAGCAAATCATTTAATGTTGGTTGAAGAATTAAAAGCTAGAGTCATAGATGCTATTATTTCTGAGGAATTTCAAGGCAAAAAATTAAAAGAAAATAATTCAAATTTAGAAAGCAGTATTTTAGAAGAATTTTCATCCGATTTTGCTATAGGCATGTCTAAAAACTCAGGACTAATTAATGAAATTAATGAGGCAATCGATTCATTAAAAAAAGACGGAACCATTAACAAAATTATGAAAAAATGGCTGGGACAGTAACAGAAAGTCAATTTAAAGATGCTATGAGCCGATTCCCTAAGGGAGTAACTATTATAACAACAAATTACAATAACGAACTTTTTGGCTTTACTGCTAGTTCTCTTACTTCCGTATCTTTAAAACCGCCATTAATATTATTTTGCCTTAATAAAAACTCTTTTAGTATAAACAGTTTTCAAAAAAGCGATAGGTTTGCAATTAGTATTTTAGCAGAGAATCAAATTGATATCTCAAAACATTTTGCTAAATCACAATCTAATAAATTTACAAAAATTGATTATGAGCTTGGCAACAAAACTGATTGCCCTTTAATAAACGGTGCAACTTATCATATAGAGTGTAATAAATATGCTTCTTACGATGCCGGTGATCATGTTATATTTATCGGTGAAGTAATAAATACCGCTATTAAAAATGATTTAAAGCCTCTATTATATTTTCATAAATCGTATACAAAGATTTAATTTTGGTTATTTTTTGCTGCAAATTATAAGATTTTTTGAAATATAAGTAACTATTCCAGCAAAAATCTTATTAATTTTCGCTAGAAGTACCTCAAAATAGCTAATCAATTAAAAATATTCACAGAACCTAGTTTATTAATTTGAAAAATTGGCATCGTCTAATAAGATCTGTGGTTCGAACTATATTATAAGTATCCAAGGACTTTAGACGCCTTGCTATTATCCAAATTAAACTTCGTCTACTTACTATTCATTTATTAGGAGTATACATTGCCAATATGTTAAATATCGGTCTTAGTGGTTCTACCGGTAAAATGGGAGAAACCATTCTAGAGAGAATAGATAAATTTAAAGATTGCAAAATTGCAGCAAAATTTAATAGTACTAATAATTTAGATGATTTAGATGATTTTTGTAAAAATTCTGATGTGATCATCGATTTTTCTACCCCTGAAATATTAGAAAAATTAATTAATTATGCATTAAAACATAATACAAAATTAGTAATCGGCACCACAGGTCTCCAACCTCAACATTTTAAGCTTTTAGAAAAAGCAGCTCAAACTTTACCTGTTTTATATTCTGCAAATATGAGTATAGGAGCGAATTTGCTTAGCTATCTAGCTAAAGAAGTAACAAAAATACTAGATGATTATGATGTTGAAATTCTAGAAACGCATCACCGTAATAAAAAAGATTCACCCTCAGGAACTGCTGTTATGCTTGCTAAAACAATTGCAAGCAAAAAAGGATTAAATATAACATTTAATCGTGGTAATAGACTAAGAAGCGAAAAAGAAATAGGTATTTCCTCGCTCCGTGGTGGAAATGTTCACGGTATACATGAAATATCTTTCCTAGGTGACGATGAAATAATCACCTTAAAACACGAAGCTCTGAATAAAAATTCTTTTTCTATTGGTGCAATTAAAGCCGCTATTTGGCTACAAGATAAACCTTCTGCTTTATATTCAATGCAAGATATTTATAAAATATAATTAATATAGCTTGAAAAAATACCTTTAAGAGGCTATATTTTATTATGTAAATAACATAAAGGTTACTTATGATCGATTATACAAAAACTCTAACTGCCACCTCAAAAAATAAAACTTTTGATGAAGGCTTAAGAAAATATATGCTTAAAGTATATAATTATATGACTTTAGCACTTTTACTAACCGGTGTAGCAGCCGTAACGACTATATCAGTTGAGCCTATTTATAATTTAATGTTTCAAACAGGTTTCGGTACTATTATAATGTTTGCTCCGCTCGGTATTGCTTTATATTTCTTTATGGGCTTCGGACGAATGAACCTGCAAACAGCACAAATATTATTTTGGGTTTATGCCGGTTTAACCGGTATGTCGCTTGCATATTTAGCTCTTATTTATACCGGTGCATCAATAGCTCGTACTTTCTTTATTTGCTCTTCCGTTTTTGGAGCAATGAGTTTATACGGTTATAGTACAAGTAGAGATTTAACATCTATGGGTTCATTTTTTGCAATGGGTCTTATAGGTCTTATCATTACTTCATTAGTCAACTTGTTTCTAAAAAGTTCGGCTCTTTCTTTTGCTACTTCTCTTATTGGAATAGTAATATTTATGGGATTAATTGCTTGGGATACTCAAAAGATTAAGTCTATGTATTACATGGCAGGGAATGATGAAGTAGGGCAAAAGCTTTCTATTATGGCAGCCTTTACTTTATATTTAGATTTTATAAATCTTTTCCTACATTTAATAAGATTTTTAGGCAATAGAAGAGATTAATTGGTATCATTTTTGTAAAGTCATGATTTTATTTCATTGCTTCGGTTTTTTCCTTGTTATGTCATGATCAAATCTATAGTACTGAATAGTTTTTAAAAAGACCTCGATGTTATATCCCCGCAAAAGCGGGGACTTTGTTGCACGACTTGGAAATTTATTCAATGTCATTCCTACGTGGTATTGTTGCGTAGTTTCCTCACCATGATGAGGATTTTGACCCACGTAACAACATTTTTTCACTATTAGTTAATATTAATCCGGTTATTTTTATGTCTTAAAGAGAAAACTCAACAGAAATTATTATTACACGAGCAGCTTTTTAAAACCCTGGAAACTAACGATACAGAATTGAATGCAAGAATATTGAGAACCTGCGAAGGCATTGCCGAATCTGTTATTACCCTTTCTAATGATCAATCTCCTACTGCTGAAAGCCTATATATTAGCTATATAGCCCTAGCCGGTTTAAATACTAACGATTTAGTTAAAGTTACAACAATAATAAAAAACTCGTTTCCAGGAGATAAAAACAAGGGATTAAGGGAAATAATTGATGCATCTCTTTTACAACATTTAGTTGTTGCAGAGGTCATTAAACAACAGGTTGAATCAGATAATGGCCGATATAACGCAGATTACAGGGAACTTAAAGAAATAAGGGATCCTAATGATCCTAAAAAGTAATTGATGCTATGCTACGTGATAAGGGGGTAGCACAACAAGCTGAGTTTGAGGGAACAGAAAAAAAGTAGCAGGCATCTCAGCCGGCTATATTGCTAAAGATAACGCCGGGAATACTTTTATTTTATAAAACTCATGCTGCATGCAAAAAATACAAGATAATCAGGCACCAAAACAGGCTATTACTGTACAAGAATTAATAGGCTCTACCATGGTATCAATTTTTATTACATGATCACGCACCAAAAGAAGGGCTAGTAACAGCGGATGAAAAACACCCTGATTCACTTTATGTACGTTCTAAGTTTTTTGATAATGCTGTAACACTAACAGAATCTTCCGGTTTATCAGGTCAAACTAGAGTCAGAGCTAATGATCAAAATTTAAAAAAGTTGGAAGAATTTGAAAAAGCCATAACTACTTGTCATATGCTGGGAGAAGTAGATTGTCATGCTAGTAATTTAATGGTACAGGATGGTAAAACAATAACCAAAATTGATTATGGTCGCTTTTTTTAGCATTTCATAAGAATTTTAGCAGTATAATTTAACTAATAGCTGCAATGCGTACATCCTAGTGTTGGCTACAATGCTACTATTAAAGCAGGTAATTTCTCATTTAGTATTGGTAAATATAGCGAATCGTTAAATAAAATGATAAGTCAATTTGATGAGAAACAGATGAAAGCAATAGTTGATCAAAAAATTGATGAATTAAAAAAACTGGGTTTGATCCAAAAAATATTGCGTTATCCACTAATATTAAAAATTTTGATGATTTAAGCAAACACTATAAAGGCACAACAATGGAGCAAAGAGTTGGATGGGAAATGGGAAGAAAAAGAAGTTGAGGTTAAGACAGATAAAGTAGAAGCACAAATTTCTGATCCTGCAAAATCAATGCGTATACAAGACAAATCTACAGGCGAAAAATTGGCATCACTAATTGTTGATTTTACAAAGCAGGCAACAACGAAAAACGTAACTGATAAAGCAGTAACAAAATTCTACGACAATATAATAAAAGCGCTAAAAAAAGAAAATTATCTTACCGAGCAAGATATTGATGGTATAAAAAAATTTAAAATATCAGGATAATATTGAAAACACGACCAACTTATTAAATGCTAAATCTTGCAAGTTAAATTCTAAAGATACTACATATTACAAAGTAGGAAATTTTTGTGAAAAGAGGGGTTTACCTAGTATCTCAAATTATTTTATAAAACAAATTTCTCCTGAGAATTTGAATAAAATTCATAATACAGAAAAACTTATAGCAGAAAGTATAAAAATTGGTAATGTACTACAACAGCAGAAGCAAGAAGGACTCGAAACAAAAAGAGTAGAAACAGTAAAAGGAATCGTATTCTCTAAATTACGAGCTAGGAAGGAAGACATCAACAAAGGTAAACATTGTTGAGTGTATGCCTTAAACGTCATTGCGAGCAATCACAGAGTCGTTGCATAGTCCTAATGTCATTTCTCTAACTAAAAGCGAGAATCCAGCACTTTTCGCTGTCATACCGTGGCTTGACCACGGTATCTAGAAAAAAATTTTAAAAAGACTAGATCCTGAGATCAAGTCACAGGATAAGATTAATAGTTACTAGCTCTCCGCTTTTAGCTCGAAATAACATACTACAGGCCAAATTGCGGTATGACATAATAACATACAACAACTATAAATTCTTATTCTTTTTCTGCATTTTTTCTAGCAGACGGTGAGAGCATAATGCTTAGCTCTTTTAGAGCTTTATCCTCTACATAGCTTGGGGCGTTCATTAGTAAATCTTCAGCCTGCTGGTTTAAAGGAAACGCAATTATTTCCCTTATATTTGTTGCTTCCGCAAGCAACATAACAATTCGGTCAATACCGGGAGCTATTCCACCATGTGGTGGAGCTCCAAACTTAAATGCTCTAATCATCCCTCCAAATCTCTTATCAACTTCCTCTTCACTATAACCTGCTATGGAAAATGCTTTATACATAATTTCCGGCTTATGGTTTCTAATAGCACCGCTAGACAGTTCAACACCGTTACAAACAATATCATATTGGTATGCGGTAAGTTCTAATAACTCTTCAGTGGTTTTAGCTTGCTCTAAAGCATCTATTCCACCCTGCGGCATAGAAAACGGATTATGGCTAAAATCAATTTTTCCTGTTTCTTCATTTAACTCATAGAATGGAAAATCGGTAATCCAGCAGAATTTAAAACAATCTTTTTCAAGTAAATCAAGCTCTTCACCAAGTCTTATTCTAACCTTACCAGCAAGTTTAGCAGCTTTCTCTTTCTTATCGCTAACGAAAAACACAGCATCACTGTTACTAATACTAGCTGTAGCTTTTAGACTCTCTAATTGCTGCGGGCTTAAGAATTTTACTACCGGTCCTTTGGCTTCACCGGTTTCACTAAACTGAATATAGCCAAGTCCACCTGCTCCTTCTGATATCGCAAACTCTATCATTTTATCGAAGAAACTACGAGGCAGTGCAGCTGCCTTAGGTGCAGGAATTGCACGAACTATGCTACCTTTTTTAATATTCTCTCTAAAGATTGTAAAATCGGAATCTCTAAATATCTCAGTTACATCAGCAACTATAATAGGGTTACGCAAATCAGGCTTATCAGAGCCGTATTTTAGCATAGATTCATTATATGGGATACAAACGAAAGGAGTCTCTGATACTTTCTTATCCGTGAATTTAGTGAATAAATCATACATCACAGGCTCAATAGTACTAAATACGTCTTCCTGTGTAACAAACGACATTTCTACATCTAGCTGATAAAACTCGCCAGGTGATCTATCGGCTCTTGCATCTTCATCCCGAAAACAAGGAGCAATTTGGAAATAACGATCAAAGCCTGACACCATCAATAACTGCTTGAATTGCTGAGGTGCTTGCGGTAATGCATAGAACTTACCCGGATGCATTCTACTTGGTACTAAAAAATCCCTAGCCCCCTCAGGTGAGCTTGCTGTTAAAATCGGAGTTTGAAACTCGGTAAAACCGCTTGCCATCATCAAATGACGAATATGAGAAATAATTTGTGAGCGGAGTATTATATTATTATGTAATTTCTCACGTCTAAGATCTAAAAAGCGATGTTTAAGCCTAGACTCTTCGGGAGCGTCTTTTTCGGTATTAATAACAAAAGGTAGAGTGTCCGCAGCTGACTCAACACTAAATTCTACAGCTAGCACTTCAACATGACCTGTCGGAAGCGTATTATTAATCGTGTCTTCTGATCTTGCTACAACTGTACCCCTTACCGTAATTACCGACTCATAACGCAAACGACTTGCATCCTCCATAAGCTGAGGGCTTTGATCGGTAAACACGATTTGAGTTATACCGTAATGATCACGTAAATCTATAAAAACTAGATTCCCATGATCTCTTCTTCTATGTACCCAACCGGATAGCTTAACTTCTTTTTCTACATCGGATATTTGTAATTCGTTACAATTATGAGTTCTGTATTTATGCATCTTTATTTTTTATTATACGATTTCCCTTATATTGTATACATAAAATTGCAAATTTTCACAAATAAAAACTAAAAATTTATCTTACCAAAGTTTTATCTTGATATTGCAGCAGCTTTTGGCTTTGATGGGTGTTGCTGATAATTTTGTTGTTGAGGTTTTACTTGATTTAACTCACCTTTAATCCATTCATATATTGCTTTCTTAGGATTTTTAATTATCTCTGCAACATTTTCGACTAGATTTATTATTCCTTTAACTAACGATAATACATCTTTTGCTATTTCACCTATAGAATTATTACCTGCTTGTAGTTTTTCTTGGTCTTGCTTAGACAAATTACTACGTATCCTATTCATTCTTGATTTAAGCTCATCTTGTTCTAGCTCTTCTTTTGTAAAATGTGACTTAAGTTTTCTATCAACAATTTTTTGTTCTTCCGGAGTTAAATTTTTATATTGATCAACAAGCTTATTAACTTTTTCTTGTTCTTCCGGTAGTTTTGAAATATTTTCAGCAATATTTGGCATTTGTTTCTCTTATAAAAGTTAAAACATATTAATTTTGTAGATTATATACATATTTTAACTTTATACAAGAAAAACTTTAATAGAAATTAACCTTTGAACGCAGCCTTAATACCTAGAAAGTCTAAAAAATTTCGTAATTCTTGACGTGCAAGCACATGTGAGCTATTAAATGCTCTATCATATTTTGCAGTTTTTAGATCAAGTAATGTTAGACCTTGTAAAAATAACTCCCTATATATTACACGTTCACTAAATCCTTCTGTGAGTTTAAAGTTAATTCTTTTAGCAAGTTTAGCTAATACATTTCCTACGCGTCTTTTATTTAATGCATCAAGATTACTTAAACGATTACGAAGTATTACCCAATCTATACTAATTCTATCACGACTAGCGCGTTCCATTTTCTGCTCCCAAATCATTTGACTATATATTGATGGGCTAATAATTTCATCCTTGCTATCGACTTTTGCTATTACGTCTAAATCTAGAAAGCTATCATTAATCGGTGTAATAATTGTATCGGCGTAAGAATGAACAACCTTTGATAAAGGAGTATGACTGCCTGGGGTATCAATCACTATATAATCGACATCCTGATTATTTTTGAGTATCTGCTCAAAACTCTTTGCTTGCTCTTCTACTTCACTTTCTGATATATGAAAATGTTTCGGTACTAATACAGATTTATCAGAATTGTGTTTATTATATAAATCTCGATTTTTTAAATAATTCGTTAACGAACTTTGACGTGAATCGGTATCTATACTTACTACCGAATAATTTTGATAAAGCAGAGCGATTATTAGATGCATAGAACAGGTAGTTTTACCTGCTCCGCCTTTCTCATTACCTATAACAAATATATAAGGTTTATTTATTGTGTTCATAATTATATTCAGAATAAACGAATAGTAAATAGACAAAGTTTAATGTCATTCTTAGCTCAGTATTGCCCATCCGGATAGTTTTTTCTATCATTGCGAGAAAATTACGTAAGTAAGTGACAAAGCAACCTCAGGATATTTGACGAAATTGCTATGCAGCCTACGGCTGCTTGCAATGACGACTCGGTATATCCATACAAGGCAATGCAAGAATAGTATTTAAGTATATTCTTTGATAAATTTCTCTAGTAATCTCACACCGTATCCTACTGCCCCCTTAGGACCGAGTGCTGAAGCTTTATTACTATTTGCAACGCCTGCTATATCTAAATGAGCCCAATCTACTCCACCTTTAATGAAACGTTTAATGAAATGTGCAGCTATGCAGCTTCCAGCAACTCTCGGTACGTTCCCGATATTTGCCATATCGGCTATGTCGGAGTTAATCATTGCATCGTACTCATCGTGCAGCGGCATTCTCCAAAGTTTTTCATTAACTTCTTCCCCTACTTTTATTAACTTATCAGCTAACTCATCATTATTGGAAAAACAACCAGCATATGTATTACCAAGTGCTATGGTTATTGCTCCTGTTAGAGTTGCAACGTCAATCACACATTTAGGCTTAAATTTTTCTTGTGCATACCAAATAGCATCAGCAAGTACTAAACGCCCTTCTGCATCGGTATTTAAAACTTCGACAGTTTGCCCTGACATGGTAGTTACTACATCTCCTGGACGCTGTGCATTACCAGACGGCATATTTTCGACAAGCCCTACAACACCAACTAGATTTATAGGTAATTTTTGACCGGCAACTGCAATGATGGTACCCACAACTGCTGCAGAACCTCCCATATCGTATCGCATTAAGTGCATATCACTTGACGGTTTTAATGAAATACCGCCTGTATCAAAAATTACTCCTTTACCGACCAAAGCAATAGTCGGGGCATCTTTACTGCCGCCTTGATATTCCATCACCACTAACTTTGACTCGTTTTGTGAACCTTGCCCCACACCAAGTAATGCTCCCATACCAAGGTTTTTCATCTCACGTTCACCGATAACATCAACATCTACCCCTAGCGGTTCAAGTATATCAACTATTCTTTCGGCATAAATTTGAGGAGTTTTAATATTTGACGGTTCATTACTTATATCTCTTGTAAAAAATACTGCTTCAGCAATTAATTTTTTGATTTCAAATAATTTTGCCGTTTCAGTGCTATTATCGGTAAAAATTTCAATTGACTCTACTGCGAACTTCTCTGCTTCTTTTAAGGTAGTTCTATATTTATCAAATCTGTAAGAAGCAAGAAACGCACCACTAGCAACTAAAGATGCAAATGTTTGAGATGTAAACTTGCTAATTCTATTTGTAAGTTTTAAGCCGATAGTAGAAATTTTACAACCGGTTGCATGCTGTAAGATTTTGCCACCTAACTCTTCAATTTTTGCTTCAGTTAATTTTTCTTCATTCCCAAGACCTGCTATTATCAAATATCTAATCTCGCCTGATTTAATGACGGATGGAATAACCTTGATCTGTCCATATTTACCGGTAAATTGCAGTTTATTCTGAATAGTTTTAGAAATTAATCCATGATGTTGTTGATCAAGTCCTATTAAATTACTATCAAGCTTTAACTGTTCATCAATAAAAACTACTAGGCCTTGATTAGTAGATGATTCTTCATTCACAAAGTTTATGTTAAGCATACTTACTCCTGATATTATTTTTGATTTTGGATCATTCTATTTATCTTGATAAAACTTTACAAGTATTATAATTAATTTAAAACAAAATCTCATTAAATAGCAATTGACAAATGTTAACGTTTTTTATATCTTACTGACGAATTAGTTAAATTTAAGTAATAATATGCCAGTATATGACATCACTTCTCATTTAATTAAGCAGAAGTATAAAGTAATTATATCATCATGTGAGTTAAACCAAAATATGGGCAAGATTTATAGTCTCACGCCTCATCCAATACGGTATACTTGCCTTAACTATTTAAAATTATTATCTCTACCTATATCGCTAACATTTTATATAGCAAAGCTTTGTTTTTCGGCTGATCCGGTATGGAAATGGATCGGAGTTAATATTTTGCGTGAGAAGATGGGTCAAGCAACAGCTAAAAAAATATTACACGGCTTACCTGACGAAGTAGAACCAGGTCAAAATATACCTAAAATTGTCGAGCATGTATTTAGACAATATGAAGAAAATCCTACATTAACCCCTTTGATTGAACCTACATTTATACAAAAATTTTTAGTAAAGGTCGATAAATATATTCCTACTGTGTCTAAAATAATAAAGTTTTGGAATGAAGGAGGAATTCACTATTCTGATGAAATACAAACAAAACGAGCATTAATTGACGTTATTTATAAACAAATTATTGCTAAAGCTTATGAGGTAGGTAAAAAAGGAGGAAAACTTGAAATAATAGATGTGATAGCACTTTTCCCAGAGGTAAGTTTTGAAGAAAAAGTCAATGCTGAACCAGAAAATCTTGAAACAGAGGAGGTGGAAGTAAGCGATGAAGAGTCTTTAATTTCTGAATTGCCTGTTAGACATCTTGCCAAACCAGTTTATAGAGAGGAATTTCAAAGAGATACGGAATGCAGTACTGCAGTGTATATAGACGACATACGTGAGGATGCAAGTACTGAATCGACGTCTAAATTACCTCTAGAAGCGCAGTTTGGAAAAATGTCTATTGATCAAAAGCACGAAGAAGCTACTATTACTACTAATGTAAATAATGGTATTAACCCATTAGTAAACTTACTCATGTTAAAAGCTTTACATGATGAAATTTGTCAAACAGTACTAAAAACTTATGTTGAACATTGTTTAGCAGAAGTTCAGATGTCTAAAAATCAAGAAATACTTAAAAACTTCCAACATGAAGATTCTTTTTTAGCATACAGTAATTACAATAATACGTATACCTTTGAACAACCAGTATCTTATTTAGGTCAAACCTACGAACATTTAACGGCACCGATTGCTTGTTATTAAAGCATCGTTTCTGCAAGCGGTAAATGAGAAAAAGCCTATAAAAATCAAGTTTTTATAGGCTTTTTTTGTCACTAATGTGTAGTAAGGTTCTTTTTCTGGATTCCCGCTTCTAGCTAGGAAGGCACTACCCCTGTCATTGCGAGAAAATTGCATAGCAATTGACGAAGCTAGCTCAGGAGGTTGTTATTATTTCATGAGATTGCCACCAGCATACATGCTGCCTCGTAATGATATTTTTTTTATAAACTATCTGCAACTTAGAAAAGAGCAAATGGTCTGTAAGTCGAGGAGCGGAGCGTATACTAATGTTCAGTATCCTAGGACTTACAAAGACAACAAATCTTTCAAATTCTATCTTTAGTATATTTATACATTCTCTTCATCAAGCTTTACGGCTGCTTTACGCATTTTATCCATAAAGTAACCGGTTCCAGCAGGTACTAATCGTCCAACTATCACGTTTTCTTTTAGTCCTCGCAACTTATCTACTTTACCGGCAATAGCTGCTTCAGTTAAAACTCTAGTAGTTTCTTGGAATGATGCTGCAGAGATAAACGATCTAGTTTGCAGAGAAGCTTTAGTAATACCTTGTAATATTAATTGTGCTTCAGCAGGTTTTAAACCATTTTTCATAGCTTTTTCATTTATCTCATCAAATTCATGTCTATCTATTTTTTCACCTACTAATAACGTAGTTCCACCTGAATCCGTAACCTCTACTTTTTGTAACATCTGACGGATAATAACTTCTATGTGCTTATCATCAATCTTTACACCTTGTAGACGATAAACGGCTTGCACCTCCTTAACAATATAATTTGCAAGAACCTCTACGCCCATTACTTTTAAAATATCTTGAAGTACCGGATTACCGTCAATCAATAAATCACCTTTTTTAACAAAGTCACCTTCGTTAACTACAACATGCTTGCCTTTTGGTACCATATACTCAATAGACATTGTTTCATCAATCGGATGTATAATAATACGTCTTTTAGATTTATAGTCCTTACCGAATTCTACTCTACCGTCAATTTCGGCAATCACCGCATGATCTTTAGGGCGCCTTGCTTCTACAAGCTCGGCAACTCTTGGTAAACCACCGGTAATATCTTTAGTAGTGGTTGATTCTTTCGGTATACGTGCAATGATATCACCTACCGATATTTGTACTCCGTCTTCTACGCTTAAAACTGCTCCAACCGGCAAGTAATACCTAGCTTCTAAACTGTTTGATAAGGTGATAACTTCACCTTTAGCATCTAAAAGCTGTATACGCGGGCGTAATTCTGCACCGCGTGAATATTGCTTTGATTCAATAATAACTTTACTCGGTATTCCGGTAGCTTCGTCAGTTACGTCACGAATAGAAATACCCTCAACCATATCTTTGAATAAAACTTTACCTGACTTCTCCGTGATAATCGGTATAGTATAAGGATCCCATTCTGCTAGTTTTTGAGTTTTAATCACCATATCACCGTCATCAACAAGTAATCTAGCACCGTATGGAATTTTATGACGAGCCTTTTCATTACCGTTATTATCAAGCAATAATAATTCACAATTTCGGCTCATAACAATTTTGCGTTCTTCGGAATTAATAACAACGTTACGACTTATAATTTTCACTTTTGCATCATAGGAAGCGTCTACGGAAGAAACCTCAGCACCTTTTGTTGCCGCACCTCCAATATGGAAAGTTCTCATTGTAAGCTGCGTACCTGGTTCACCGATAGATTGAGCAGCAATAACCCCGATTGCTTCCCCCTCCGATACTAATGTACCGGTAGCAAGATCCCTACCATAACATATGCTACATATACCGGTAGTACTTTCACAGGTTAATACGGATTTAATCATAATTCTGTCGAGTCCCGCCGACTCAATCTGCTCTAACTTTGCTTCATTAATAAGCTCGCCTTTATTGAGAATTAGATCATTAGTTACCGGATGAAATATATCAACAGCAGCAGTACGACCTAAAATCTTTTCAGCTAAAGGTACTATAACTTCTCCGCCTTCAATAAAACTCTTAACTTCAATTCCTTTATCAGTTCCACAATCTTTTTCAGTAATAATACAATCTTGTGCAACATCTACTAATTTTCTTGTTAAGTAACCTGAGCTTGCCGTTTTTAAAGCTGTATCTATTTGCCCTTTACGCATTCCATTAGCAGAATTAAAACACTCAAATTCAGTTAATCCTTCCTTAAAGTTAGAGATAATAGGAGTTTGTATAATTTGACCGTTTGATTTGGTCATTAAACCTCGCATACCGCCTAGCTGCTTAATTTGCTGGAAAGAACCTCTTGCTCCGGAAATAGCCATCATATATATAGCATTTATTTTCTGATGATTTGGAGCATCATTAACCGGCGGTGTAGCAATCTCTTTCATCATGTCGTTTGCTACTCTATCGGTACATCTGGACCAAGCATCGACTACTTTATTATATTTCTCTCCGTAAGTAATTAAACCATTTGAATATTGTTGTTCAAATTCTTTTATTTCAAGCTGAGTTTCGTTGATATGAGTACTCTTAGATTCCGGTACTACCATATCGTCCATTCCAAAAGAAATGCCTGAAGAACAAGCATATTTAAAACCTAGTTTCATTAGCTGATCGGCAAAAATTACCGTAGCTTTTTGACCACAGTGACGATAAACTAAATCTATAACTAATGATATGTCTTTTTTAGCTAGTTGTTTATTAATAAACTTGAATTCTATATTAGGGTTAGAAGGCAATAACTCACCGACCATTAACCTACCGTAAGTAGTATCAATGATAACAGGGACAATTTTACCTTCGGCATTTAACTGATTTCTGCGATATTTTATCTTTGTATGAATAGTTATAAATTTATTATACAAAGCATGTTCCATCTCAGCTAAATCTGAGAACATCATCCCTGTACCTACTTCATTATCAAATGCAAGGGTTAGATAATATAAACCAAGCACTATATCTTTATCCGGTACAATGATAGGACGACCGTTTGCGGGGCTTAAGATATTATTTGTAGACATCATAAATACCCTAGCTTCAAGCTGTGCTTCAATCGATAATGGGATATGTACTGCCATTTGATCACCATCAAAATCCGCATTGAATGCAGCACACACAAGCGGATGAAGCTGGATCGCTTTACCTTCAATTAATAGCGGTTCAAATGCTTGAATACCAAGCCTATGTAACGTCGGGGCCCTATTAAGTAAAACCGGATGCTCTCTAATTACCTCTTCAAGCACGTCCCACACTTCGGATTTTTCAGCTTCCACCATTCTTTTAGCGGCTTTAATAGTTGTAGCGATGCCGTACAACTCAAGCTTAGAATAAATAAACGGCTTAAACAACTCCAGAGCCATTTTTTTAGGTAAACCACACTGGTGAAGTTTAAGCTCAGGTCCTACCACGATAACCGAACGTCCTGAGTAGTCAACCCTCTTACCTAGCAAGTTCTGACGGAAACGCCCCTGCTTACCTTTAAGCATATCACTTAATGACTTAAATGGACGCTTATTAGCATTTTTTGCTGCTCTACCGCGACGACCGTTATCAAATAACGCATCCACCGCTTCTTGTAACATTCTTTTTTCGTTTCTGACTATTATATCAGGAGCTTTTGACTCTATTAATTTCTTTAAACGATTATTTCTATTAATTACTCTTCTATAAAGTTCATTTAAGTCTGAAGTAGCAAATCTTCCACCATCAAGCATAACAAGCGGTCTAATTTCAGGAGGAATAACCGGTAAAACATCCATAATCATCCATTCCGGCTTGTTTTCCGACTCTAAAAAATCCTCTACTAATTTTAAACGCTTTACTAATTTTTTCTTTTTGACTTCTGAAGAAGTGGTTTGTAATTCCTCGTATAATTCTTGCTTTAACTGTGAAAAATCAAGCTCTTTGAGCATTTGTTGTATTACTTCTGCACCTATAGAGGCAGTAAACGCATCTTCACCGTACTTATCTTTTGCTTTCTGTAATTCTTCCTCTGTTAAGAGTTCGCCTTTTTGTAAAATCGACAGCCCTGGATCAACTACTACATAATTTTCAAAATAAAGAATCTTTTCTACATCTCGCATTGTCATATCAAGAAGTGTACTAATTCTTGAAGGTAGCGACTTTAAAAACCAAATATGAGCAACGGGAGCTGCAAGTTCAATATGCCCCATTCTTTCACGTCTTACTCTAGAAACCGTAACTTCAACACCACATTTTTCACACGTAATTCCACGGTTTTTCATCCGCTTATATTTACCGCATAGACATTCATAATCTTTTACCGGACCAAAAATTCTTGCACAAAATAAACCATCTTTCTCAGGTTTAAAAGTTCGATAGTTAATTGTTTCAGGTTTTGTTACTTCACCGAAAGACCACGAACGTACCTGATCAGGACTTGCTATATTAATCCTTATCTGATCAAATTGTTGAGTATTACTTAATTGTCCGTAAAAATTTACTACGCTCATAAATACTTTTCCTTAAAAATTACTCGTATATACTTGGTGAATTTTAAAAATTGGCGTTGTCGCTCTACAAGTTCTGCGGTGCTCACGTATTAAGTATATGCTTCGCTCCTTGCCTTGTGACCTCCTAGCTCTTTTTGAAATTGACCTTCGTCTACCAAGAGTTCTTATTGCACCCTATATGTCATTCCCGCAAAAGCGGGAATCCAGTAAAACAGACAAAAAACAAGTTTTTTATCTGTTTAAATGACCTATCTTTCTTAACTTGAAGTTACTTCAAGTTTTACGTTAAGACATAAAGATCTAAATTCTTTTATCATAACATTAAATGATTCAGGAATGCCTGATTCAAAATTATTTTCACCGCGTACTATAGAATCATAAGTTTTGATCCTACCGTTTACATCATCCGACTTAACTGTTAACATTTCCTGTAACGTATAAGCTGCACCGTAAGCTTGTAATGCCCAGCATTCCATTTCCCCGAAACGCTGTCCGCCGAAATGAGACTTACCTCCAAGCGGTTGCTGCGTTACTAAGCTATAAGGTCCTATAGAACGGGAGTGAATTTTATTATCAACTAAATGATGCAATTTCAACAAATATTTCTGCCCTACGGTTACCAGACGGTCAAAATATTCACCGGTTCTACCGTCAATTAATTTCACTTGTCCTGAAGGGTCTTGACCGGCAAGCTTTAGCATATCTTTAACATCCTGAACTTTTGCTCCGTCAAATACAGGAGTTGCAAAATGTACGCCTTTACTTACTTTCTTACAAAAAGAAATAATCTCTTCTTCTGGTCTTTCAAGTATAGAATTAATATTTTCTCCATACAGTTCAATTAAGAATTTCTTAATCTGCTCAATACCTATATGTTTATTTTTATATTCCTTTACTAAGGTAGATATTTTTTTTGCTAAATTTATTGATGCCCACCCAAGATGCGTTTCTAAAATCTGTCCTATATTCATACGGGACGGGAGCCCTAGAGGGTTAAGAACGATATCTACCACAGTTCCATCTTCTAAAAACGGCATATCTTCTTCAGGTACGATACGTGAAATAACACCTTTATTTCCGTGTCTTCCTGCCATTTTATCCCCGGGTTGTAATTTATGCTTAGTTGCAATAAATACTTTTACTACTTTTAAAGCTCCCTGAGGTAAATCATCACCACTTTGCAATTTCTCTACCTTAGTAGCAAATCTTTTATAAAGCGCCCCTTTTTTCTCATCATAATGAGTCTTTATCTGCTCTATTTCATTCATTACATTTGCATCTTCCACAGTAATCTGCCAAAATTGCCCTTTAGATAAGCCTTTTAGCATTTCAGTAGTAATAGTTTGTCCTACTTTTACTTGCTTAGGACCGTTAATAATTACCTGCCCTACTAAAAGCTTTTCAAGCCAATTAAACACAAAATACTCAATAATTTCTAATTCATCGTCTCTGTCTTTTGCTAATTTTTCAATTTGTTGTTTTTCAATAGCAATAGCTCGCTGGTCTTTTTCTACACCTCTACGAGAAAATACCCTTACTTCTACTACAGTTCCGCTAACTCCGGAAGGTACATGCAGCGATGAATCTTTTACGTCAAAAGCTTTTTCCCCAAAAATAGCACGTAGTAGTTTCTCTTCAGGAGTAATAGGCGATTCACTTTTCGGTGTTACTTTTCCGACTAAAATATCACCGGCTTTTACTTCTGCACCTATATAAATTATTCCGACCTCATCAAGATGACGCAATGCTTCTTCACTTACATTCGGTATATCACGAGTAATTTCTTCAGGACCAAGGCGTGTATCTCTAGCTATTACTTCAAACTCTTCAATATGAATAGATGTAAATACATCCTCTTTTACTATACGTTCGGATATTAAAATGGAATCTTCAAAATTATAACCGTTCCAAGGTAAGAAAGCTACAAGCACGTTTCTACCTAAAGCAATTTCACCGTTATCCGTACTAGGACCGTCAGCTATAATATCGTTTTTCTTAACGTAATGACCGACCTTAACTAAAGGCTTTTGATTTATACAAGTATTATGATTAGATTTTTGGAATTTTAGTAAGTTATAAATATCAACCGAAGGAGCACCGTCAACTTTTTGTTCTAGAGTTCTAATCACGATTCTATTTGAATCTACCTGCTCAACAATACCGTCATGTAATGCAAGCACTGACGCTCCGGAATCTTTAGCTACTACCCCTTCAACTCCGGTACCTACAAAAGGTGCATCCGTTTTAATTAAAGGAACGGCTTGTCTTTGCATGTTTGAACCCATCAAAGCACGGTTAGCATCATCGTTTTCTAAGAAAGGTATAAGAGAAGCCGCAACCGATACTACCTGCATAGGAGTCACATCAATGAAATCTACCTCATACGGTTCTACCATTACAAAATTACCGCCTTCAACACGGCAATTAATAAACTCTCCTTGCAGCTTTCCGTCTTTATTAACTTTAGAATTTGCTTGTCCGATTTTGTATTTACCTTCTTCAATAGCAGAAAGATATACCACTTCATCGGTTACATATCCATCTTTAACTCTTCTATACGGACTCTCTATAAAACCGTGTTTATTTATTCTAGCATAAGTAGCCATAGAGTTAATTAACCCGATATTCTGACCTTCAGGTGTTTCAATAGGACAAATACGACCGTAATGAGTCGGATGTACGTCACGCACCTCAAAACCTGCTCGATCTCGACTAAGACCTCCGGGACCGAGTGCTGACAGCCTTCTTTTATGAGTTATTTCTGATAATGGATTGGTTTGATCCATAAATTGGGATAATTGGGAGGTACTAAAAAATTCTTTTACTACTGAAACTAAAAGTTTTGAATTTACTAAATCATGAGGCATTACGGTATCAACATCACCTGCCGACATCCTTTCAATTACAGATTTTTCCATTCGGACTAAACCTATTCTAAATTGATTTTCTATCAATTCACCTACCGATCTAACCCTTCTATTACCTAAATGATCAATATCGTCTATGATACCTTTACCGTCTTTAAGCTCTACTAAAACTCTTACGATATTTTTAATATCATCAATTGTTAAAACTGTAACTTCTTCAGAAATATTCAATTCTAACCTAGAATTCATTTTTATTCGCCCAACTTCTGAAAGATCATATCTTTCTGCATCAAAGAATAAATTATAAAACAGACTTTCAGCCGCTTCGATATTAGCAGGCTCGCCTGGTCTTAGAACTCTGAAAATATCACATAATGCTGCCTCACGATCCTGATTTTTATCAGCAAATAAGGTGTTCCTTATATATGGACCGGATTGAGGATTGATTACTAATACGTTAACATTTTTAATTTTAAGATCATTAATAACATTTAGCATATCAGCAGTAATCATTTCACCGATTTTTGCTAATACTTCATCGCTTGCAGGATCTCTTAAATCTTCGGATAGATATTTGCCGATTAAAGTTTCATGAGCTACTAAAATATTACTAAGCCCTTCCCCAAAATATTTTTTAGCCAAACGCGGAGTAATTTTTTGTCCTGCTTTCAGTAGAATATTTCCGGTATCTGCATCTACTAAATCACTTGTTAAACGATGAGCAGTAATATGCTGAGGTATAAATTTAACCGCCCAACCTTTATTTTTAACAAGCTTATAAGTTACTGAATTATAATAAAATTTTATAATTTCTTCAGTACTCATACCTATAGCTCTAAGCAAAGTAGTAGTATAAAGCTTTCTTTTTCTATCAATCCTGAAATAAATAATATCCTTAGCGTCGAATTCTAAATCAAGCCAAGACCCTCTATATGGAATAACACGAGCAGAATATAAAAGCTTGCCGGAAGAGTGGACTTTTCCTTCATCATGATAAAAGAATACACCAGGTGAGCGATGCATTTGTGATACAACTACTCTTTCCGTACCGTTGATAATAAAAGTACCGTTTTTAGTCATTAATGGGATATCACCCATATATACTTCTTGCTCTTTAATCCCTTTAATTTCTCTAGTACCAGTACCCTCATCTATATCCCAAATACTTAATCTTAAAGTAACTTTAAGAGGAGCAGCATAACTTAAACTTCTTTGACTGCACTCTGCTACATCATATTTTGGAGTCTCGAATTCATATTTTACAAATTCTAAATTAGCAATATTGGAGGAATCTGAAATAGGAAAAATTGAGTTTAATATAGATTGTAAACCTTTGTTTTTTCTTTCAGAATCTTTAATATTTAACTGTAGAAAGTTTTTCTCATATGAATTTTTTTGAATTTCAATCAAATTTGGTATATCTGCTACTAAATTTATGTGACCGAAATTTTTTCTTATTCTTCTATTATGTGACAAGGGTTGTGCTTCTATATTATCCCTTAATGAAACCATATAATCTCCTGACTGATAAAATTACTGCCCGTATTGCAGTGATTAGGCCCTATACACTTTTAATAGAATAATCATAATTATGGCTCTTTTTAGCTGTAAATCATAAGATTTTTTTGAAATAGTAATAAACTCTTCTCTCAAAAATCTTATTAATTTTCGTTTAAAAATCTCTCCTAATTATAATCATTAATCAAAAGTATTCAGAACCTAGGTTCTGTATATAAAATTTAAATTATTTATATTTTAAACAGTAAAGTTTTTATTGGAATAGATACCTATTTCAATACAATGCTTATAATTTGCAGAAAAATAAAATATACTGCTTTAAATTTTTTTACATAGAACTTAAATTAAAGAAACCTAGTAAGTTTCTTATTTAGATCTTGTGTAGGCTCTACGAACATTTCCAAAAAGATTTGATTTTGGTTGTTTGTTGTAACAAATTATAATATTTTTTTAAAATAGGTAGCTATTCCTTCAAACATCTTAGTAATTTTTGCTCAAAATCAATTATAAAATTATTTTAATCAATAAGATTTTTAATGTAATAGCTTTATCCTATTTCAAAACAACAACTTAAACTAGCTTTAAATTAACTTCTTAAAATCCAAAAAGCCTTATTTTAGTAATTAAATTTGAATAAGGCTTTTTGGATTTTAAGAAGTTAATTTAAAGCTATAAAATATTTTATCTGTAATGTAAAAACATTAGGCCCTGTAAAAAAATTAATCTACACTTAGTTGTTTGTAATTGAAAATTATAAGATTTTTTTTGAAATACAACTGCTTCAACAAGAATCTTATTAATTTTTACTTAAAAATATCTAAAATACGAATAATGCAACTTTTCTTTACAGAACCCTGTGCAGAAATAATTATTTTAATTCAACTTTTGCTCCGGCAGCTTCTAACTTATCTTTGATTTCGTCTGCTTCTGCTTTTTTCACATTGCTTTTAATCGGCTTTGGAACTGCATCAACTAATTTCTTAGCTTCAATTAAACCAAGACCTGTGATATCTTTCACAACTTTAATTACTTCAACTTTCTTGTCACCAGCAGCTATTAAAACTACTTCAAACTCAGTTTTTTCAGCTACTGCTTCAACCGCAGGAGCTGCTGCACCGGCAGCTGCTACAGCTACAGGAGCTGCTGCAGATACACCCCATTTTTCTTCTAGCATTTTCACAAGCTCAGCTGCTTGCATTAATGTTAATGATGATAATTGTTCTTCAATTTTAGCTAAATCTGCCATAATTTTTTCCTTTTTACTTTTTTTATATTGAGAGATTACTACATCAGGTATTTTAAAGTTAATTAAATTATTTATTTGCTTCAAATTATAATACTTTTTTAAAATAAGAATAATACCCTAAAACCTTATTAATTGTCACTATAAAAGCTCTTTAATTATCAATTAAAATACCTGATGCAGTACCCTTTAAATTAATTTTTACCAGCATGTGCTTGTATTACTCTCGCCATACTCGAAGGCGGGGCTTGTAAAACACCTACAACCTTAGTAGCCAGTGCTTGTAATAACCCAACAATTTTACCCCTAAGCTCATTAAGTGCAGGCAGCTTAGAAAGTTCTTTTATTGAATGTTCATCTAATACGTGATTATCGACTATCCCACCGATAATCTTAAGATTATCATTAGCCTTAGCAAAATTAACTACTAATTTTGCCATCTCAACCGGTTCTTTAGAATAAACAATAGCAGTAGGACCCACAAATAAATTAGCAATACTATCGAGCCCTGTTTGATTTGCAGCTATTTTTGCTAAAGTATTTTTAACTACTTTAAAACCTGCTTCTTTAGATTTAAGTGATTCTCTAAACGAACTCACTTGACTAACGGTTAACCCGTGATAATGAGTAATAATTATAGAAGGCGATTCTTTATAAATATTTACAATATCCTCTACTGCTACCAGTTTTTCTGATCTTAACACCTTTTAATTCTCCTTTTATAATACAGTTTAATATATTTAAACTGATACAAATGCTTAAAATAACAAAATTTTTTTATTATTACTATACACTACCGTTAAACAACTATAAAAATTATGCTATACTAGTTAAATCTATTTGTACCGATGCTCCCATAGTAGAAGATAAATACATTGCTTTTAAATAACTTCCTTTTAATCCGGCAGGTTTTGCTTTAATTACTGCCTCAATAAACGCATTTAAATTTTTTAATAAATCTTGGTCTGAAAAAGATAATTTCCCAAGCCCTGCATGAATTATACCTGCTTTCTCTGCTCTATATTCTACCTGACCGCTTTTAGCATTTTTAATAGCATTTTTAATATCTAAAGTTACGGTACCAAGTTTAGGGTTAGGCATTAAACCTTTTGGTCCTAAAATTCTTGCAACTGAACCTATAGCTGCCATCATATCGGGAGTAGCTATACATACATCAAAATTAATTTTTCCTACTTTAATTTCATCAATAATATTTGTTGAACCTACTAAATCTGCTCCGGCATTTTTAGCTTCTTCTTCTCTTTCTTCTTTACAAACAACGGCGACTCTTACGGTTTTACCTGTACCGGCAGGTAAATTAACTACACCACGCACCATTTGATCGGAATGCCTAGGATCAATTCCAAGCTTCATAACTATTTCTAAGGTTGGGTCAAATTTAACATATGATGCTGATTTTAATCGTCCAACTGCATTTGTTAAATTATATAAAGTATCTGATTTTACTTTTTCTCTAGCTTCTCTTATCTTTTTACCGCCGCTAATTTTTACAGCAACATCTTTCTTATTTGACATAATAATTAATTCCCTACTACTTCAAGTCCCATAGATGCAGCACTACCACAAATAACTTTTGTTGCTGCTTTAATATTTTTTGTATTTAAATCAGGCATTTTTAACTTTGCAATTTCACGACAATCATCCATAGTAACTTTACCTACTACGGCTTCTTTTTTAGTAGCACTAGAACCTTTTGTAATTTTAGCATACTTCTTTAAAAAGTAAGAAGCAGGAGGAGTTTTTATTTTAAAAGAAAAACTACTATCTTCATAAACGGTAATTACAGTTGGCAGAGGTATTCCTTTTTCCATACCCTGTGTAGCATCATTAAAATCTTTACAAAATGCTGCAATATTAACTTTTCTTTGTCCTAGGGCCGGTCCTATAGGAGGTGCAGGAGTGGCTCCGACAGCCGGAATTATCAAGTTAATATAACCTTTTATTGCTTTCTGAGACATTTATAAATCTCCTTATTTTTCTCTTAAATTAATATTACTTTGTAACAACTGCATAGATCTTGCTTCTCATCATTGCGAGGACAAGCTGTAAGTTTTGACAAAACAAGGAAGAAAAAAATTCTATAAATCAGAAGTTTTTTATTATTTCTTCTAGATTGTCACAGCCTACAGCTGCTTGCAATGACGATGCATTATCCCATAACAATAACATCCTGAATATTCGTACAATACAGCTTAAGTAATTAATAAACCGTATTTAGTCCAACTTTTAATCATGTTTCTTTACTTGATTAAAATTTAGTTCTATTGGAGTTGCTTTACCAAATATTGCAACTGAAACTTTTAACCTATTTTTTTCTTGATCTATTTCTTCTACTGTACCCATGAAAGTTTCAAAAGGACCGTCTGTAACAGTTACTATTTCACCAACTTCATACAATTTAGAATTCTTTGCTTCTTTAGCTTCTGCTTCCAAATTATTAAAAATATTTTGTATTTCACTTTCTGTAAGAGCTCTTGGTGTGGTTTTGCTTCCTAAAAAGCCGGTTACTCCAGATACATTTTTTACTAAATGCCAAGATTTATCAGTCATATTCATCTTTATCAAGATATAACTCGGCATTAGTTTTTTTTCTACCTTGACATTTTTACCGCGTTTAACTTCAGAAACTTTAAAAACAGGTATTAATATATCTTCAAAAAAATCTTTCATTTTCTGTTTAGCGATTTTTCTAAGCATATCTTCTTTAATGCGTTTCTCTGCTCCTGATGCCGTATGTACTACATACCACTGCTTTACATTTTTTTCAGAAGACGGCAATATATTATTTATACTCTGTTCTGTCACCACTTATTCCTTATACTATTTGCCGATATTAAGCAAAAGCTGCATTATGTTATGTATACTATAATCAAGTACCAAACAAATTAGGCTAAAAATAAAAACTGCTACTACCACTACTAATGTTGAAGCAACAAGCTCTTTTCTAGTTGGCCAAACTACCTTATAAGTTTCTTGTTTAACTTGTTCACAAAACTTATAAATTTTATATTCTTTAAACATATTTTTGTTAGGTAATTTAATTAGACTTCTTACAAAATTCTACTTCTAGAGGCAATTGAGACAATGATCCAGCACTGGAATTCTCACATACTAGTATGTACGCTACGATTTGAGATGAAGCATTTCTTTCAAATTTCTCTCTATAAATAAATTTTGTACAAATTCTATATTTTATAGCAAAAAAGCTCTAAGCCTATAATGGCAGGAGCGACAGGTATCGAACCCGCAACCTCCGGTTTTGGAGACCGGCGCTCTACCAATTGAGCTACACTCCTATCATATCTTTAATAAAAAATCAATAAAATTTATTAAAAATATTTGTTATTATTAAAAAATTACTATAATAAACAGTACTTCTAATTTATAAGCTGCCACGGCAAAACAATATTTATTTCTGTAAGACGTGACATCCCACTCCTAAATTATTTTTTAGCTTTAATAATATCAGCTACTTGACTCGGCACTTGATCATAATGAGAGAATATCATACTAAACTGAGCTCTACCTTGAGATAAAGACCTAAGCGTATTAACATAACCAAACATTTCTGCTAAAGGAACATTCGCAGTAACTACTTGAGCATTCCCTCTTGGATCCATGCTTTGAATTTGTCCTCTACGACTATTTAAATCGCCTATAATATCACCCATATATTCATCAGGAGTGATAACTTCAACTTGCATAACCGGCTCAAGTAATT
The DNA here is from genome assembly GCA_030295365.1 of Candidatus Rickettsia kotlanii. Lineage (GTDB taxonomy): Bacteria > Pseudomonadota > Alphaproteobacteria > Rickettsiales > Rickettsiaceae > Rickettsia > Rickettsia kotlanii. The sequence goes on along the minus strand of AP027062.1, from coordinate 557,980 downwards.
TAGGATTACCTTTCGGCATTCCTTCTCTAAATGCTGCCTTTGCAGCAATTTCAAATGCAAGTACACTAGAATCTACATCATGAAACGCACCGTCAACTAAAGTTGCTTTAAAATCAATCATAGGATAACCGGCAATAACACCGGTTTCTCTAATATTATTTAATCCTTTTTCAACACCTGGTATATATTCTTTAGGCACGGCACCGCCGATGATTTTACTTTCAAAGACAAAATTTTTATTCTTATCTTCATCTTTTAGATCTTTTACCTCTTTTAGAGGCTCAAAAATAATTTTTACACGAGCAAATTGTCCTGCACCGCCGGATTGTTTCTTATGGGTATAATCGATTTCACAAGCTTTTGTTATAGTTTCACGATATGCTACTTGAGGAGCTCCAATATTTGCTTCGACCTTAAACTCTCTTCTCATACGATCAATGATAATTTCTAAATGGAGTTCTCCCATTCCTTTTATCACTGTTTGTCCTGTTTCATAATCAGTTGACACTCTAAATGATGGATCTTCAGCTGCTAAACGAGAAAGTGCAAGGCCCATTTTTTCTTGATCGGCTGTTGATTTAGGTTCTACCGCAAGCTCAATTACTGGCTCTGGAAATTCCATTCTTTCTAAGATTACTTGCTGATCAATATCAGATAACGTATCACCTGTGGTAGTATCTTTAAGACCTGCTAAAGCTACTATATCACCTGCTGATGCTTCTTTTATATCTTCACGATTATTAGCATGCATTAATAGCATTCTACCGATTTTTTCTCTTTTATTCTTTACGGTATTAATAACAGTTGCTCCTGAAGCAATTTTACCTGAATATATTCTAATAAAAGTTAATGAACCGACAAACGGGTCATTCATAATTTTAAATGCTAAAGCTGCAAAAGGCTCAGTTACCGAAATAGGAAAATCTTTTTCTTCATCGGTACTTACTTCCATACCTTTTACTATACCTATATCAATAGGCGAAGGTAGGAAATCTACTACAGCATCAAGTAAAGGCTGTACCCCTTTATTTTTAAAAGCGCTACCGCATAAAACCGGATAAAATGCTGCTAAAATAGTACCTTTTCTGATTAATCTTTTAATCTCTTCTGCTGTTACTTCTTCACCTGATAAATATTTTTCCATAACATGATCATCTAACTCAACAACCATATCAAGTAATTTAGCACGATATTCTTCAGCTTTATCTTTCATATCGGCAGGTATATCTTCTTCAAAATACTCAGCTCCAAGTGCTTCATCTTTCCAAATCACTGCTTTCATTTTAACAAGATCAATTATACCTTTAAAATTTTCTTCAATCCCTACAGGCAACTGAATAACAAGCGGTCTTGCTCCTAAACGATCTTTGAGCATTTCAACGCATCTATAAAAATCTGCTCCCATTCTGTCCATTTTATTGACAAAACACATTCTAGGAACATTATATTTATCTGCTTGCCTCCAAACCGTTTCTGATTGCGGTTCAACACCTGCTACACCGTCAAATACTGCAACCGCACCGTCAAGAACACGAAGCGAACGCTCTACTTCAATAGTAAAGTCAACGTGTCCAGGAGTATCGATAATATTAATTATTTTATCTTGCCATCTACAAGTAGTAGCAGCTGAGGTAATGGTTATACCACGTTCTTGTTCTTGTTCCATCCAATCCATGGTAGCACCACCCTCATGAACTTCACCTATTTTATGCGATTTACCGGTATAATATAAAATACGTTCGGTAGTTGTGGTTTTACCGGCATCAATGTGAGCACATATACCGATATTACGAATATGCTCAAGTTTATTTATTTTACTCATTACCCTACCTTATCTCATTTTTTTAGGGCTAAAATGAGAGAAAGCTTTATTAGCTTCGGCCATTTTATGAGTATCTTCTTTCTTCTTAATGGCAACGCCTCTATTATTAGACGCTTCAAATAGCTCTTCGGCAAGTTTATCAACCATCATTTTTTCAGAACGTTTTGACGCAGCATTAATAATCCAACGGCTAGCAAGGGCATATCCTCTTCTTTCATCAACATGCGTTGGGACTTGATAATTAGCTCCTCCAACCCTAACTGAAGTTACTTCTAAATGCGGTTTCACGTTATGCATAGCATTATTAAAGGTTTGATATGGATTAACTCTATGCTTCTTTTCAATTTTATTAAAGGCTGAATAAACAATTTTCTCTGCAAGGGCTTTCTTCCCTTCTTTCATAACATTATTGATAAATCTTGACAGTAAAATACTGTTATATTTCATATCAGGTAAAATTACTCGCTTTTCCGCGGCATGACGACGTGACATTTTATTTTTTCTCTCTAACTAATAATTTATTTTTTTGTAACTGCAACTTGTTTACGAGGAGCACCATAACGTGACCGACCTTGCTTACGTCCTTTAACTCCGGCAATATCATAAGCACCGAGTACGATATGATATTTCACCCCCGGAAGATCAGGAACCTGACCGCCTCTTACTAACACCCTATCATGTTCCTTTACATTATGCTTTTCACCAGGAATATATGCATTTACGGTTCTTTTATTACTTAAACGCACCGTTGCAATTTTACGAAGTGCAGAGTTAGGCTTTTTAGGGGTAACGGTTTTTACAACTAGGCAAACACCACTTTTAAAAGGATTAGATTCTAAGGCAGGAGATTTGGTCTTACGAGTTTTTGACTTTCTCCCAAAACGTACTAATTGATTATATGTCGGCATTAAAAAAATACTCCAAAAAAAACTTATATATGATAATTAAAGGGCGGGGAATACTTCCACCTTTTATTTTCAATCATTTTTAAATACAAATTATAAGATTTGTAAGTTACACTAAATTTAAATTATAATTACTTTTTTCATAAAGGCAAGTATGTTTTAATTAACAATCATTTTTTTCTCAATGATTTTTGCTATAAAGCTGATTAACATCACTAAAATATAGTAACAGCACGCAGCAATGAGCATTGGAAAAAAATAATTATATGTTTCAATTGATACAACTTGTGCTCTACGCATTAAATCCATTTCTCCAAGCATAGAAATAATGGCTGATTCTTTAATCAAATTTACAAGCTCATTTACTAATGACGGGAAAATATTTTTAACTGCTTGCGGCAGAATTATATCTTTCGTTATTAAAAACTTTGGAATAGCAAGAGCTTCAGCCGCTTCAAACTGCCCTTTATCAACTGCATTAATCCCTGCCCTGATTACTTCGGAAACATATGCTCCTGAATTAAGAGAAAAAGAAATAGCTCCCGCCATAAACACACTAAATTTAATGCCTATGACATAAGGTGAAGCAAAATAAATAATACTTAATTGAATTAATAAAGGCGTTCCTCTGAAAATAGAAGTATAGAAATTCGCAAAAAGCCTTAAAGCACGATTTTTATTTACCTTACAAATAGCGAACAACATCCCTATTACTAAACCAAATATAACGGCAATAACGCTATATTTTAAAGTTACCAAAGTTCCCTCTACAATAAAAAAGATTTTTGGATAGAATTTTATTAAATACTCAAACATATTTTATATATATTTTTTTATTGTCATACCACGGCTTGACCGCGATATCTAAAAAAATAAGCATTGTTGGATCCCGCGATTAAATCGCGAGATGATATTAAAGGTTTCTAGATTCCTGCTTGCACAGGAATGACATAAGAACATTAATCAGTACACTCTCTTCACCGGCGGGACTGTTGTTACTTCATCGGTTAAAGTAGTTAAAGTCACAGGTTTATAATCAAGAACTACTTTACCTGCTTCATCGATAGAGCTAAGAGTATGCTTCATCCAACCCCCATCATTGCGATCAGGATAATCTTCACGTGCATGAGCTCCTCTGCTTTCTTTTCTTGCAGCTGCCGAATAGACCGTTACTAAAGCTTGATCAAGTAGATTATCTAGCTCTAAGGCTTCCACTAAATCGCTATTCCAAATTAAAGACTTATCGTTAATTTTTATATCTTTATAGCCGCTTCTTATTTCACTAATCATTCGTGCTCCTTCATCTAGTACCTCTTGAGTTCTAAATACCGAAGCATGGCTTTGCATAGTTCTTTGCATTTTGAGCCTTAACTCTGCAACTAAAATATTACCGTTAGCGTGGCGAACTTTATCAAATCTATTTATAATTTTTTCAAGGCTTTCTTCTTTTATAGACTTGTGGGGACTCGCAGGCTTAATAAGCTCGGCTGCTTTTAATGCAGAACTTCTACCAAATACTACTAAATCAAGCAAAGAATTTGATCCTAATCGGTTAGCACCATGTACCGATACGCAAGCCGCTTCACCGATTGCCATAAGCCCCTTTACTACGCTATTATGATTTTTACCATCTTTGATTATGACTTGACCGTGATAATTCGTCGGTATCCCGCCCATATTATAATGTACTGTAGGAAGCACCGGTATCGGCCCTTTAGTCACGTCAACATTGGCAAAAATTTTAGCCGTCTCAGAGATACCGGGCAAACGACTATGTAAAATCTCAGGCGATAAATGATTTAAATGTAAAAACACATGATCTTTATGCTTGCCAACTCCTCTTCCCTCTCTGATTTCTATAGTTATTGCTCTTGAAACTACATCTCTTGAAGCTAAATCCTTTGCAGCAGGAGCATAACGCTCCATAAAACGCTCACCGTTTGCATTAACAAGATATCCTCCTTCGCCTCTTGCTCCCTCGGTAATAAGACAGCCTGCCGAATATATCCCTGTCGGATGGAACTGTACAAATTCCATATCTTGCAGTGGAAGACCGGCTCTAATCGCCATGCCGCCCCCATCACCCGTACAAGTATGAGCAGACGTCGCCGAAAAATAAGCACGCCCGTATCCACCCGTTGCAAGCACTACATTATGCGCTCTAAAACAATGCAGACTACCGTCATCTAAATTCCACGCAACTACACCTCTACATTCACCATCTTCCATCAATAAATCAATAGCAAAATACTCAACGAAAAACTGTACTTTATGTTTTAGTGACTGTTGATATAAAGTATGAAGTATGACATGCCCTGTACGATCTGCCGCAGCACATGTACGCTGAGCTGCTTTTCCCTTGCCGTACTCTGTTGTCATTCCTCCAAAAGGACGCTGATAAATCTTCCCCTCTTTAGTTCTTGAGAAAGGTACGCCGTAATGCTCTAGCTCTAAAATCGCATCGGGAGCGTTTTTGCACATATACTCAATGGCATCCTGATCGCCTAACCAATCAGAACCTTTTACCGTATCATACATATGCCAACGCCAATCATCTTCACCCATATTCCCAAGAGCCGCACTAATTCCACCCTGAGCAGCCACAGTATGACTACGGGTTGGGAACAGCTTAGTTATACAAGCAGTATTTAGCCCTGCTTTAGCCATACCGAATGCAGAACGAAGACCTGCTCCGCCTGCACCTACAACTACTACGTCAAATTTATGATGAATGATATTATACGCTTTGGTCATTAAATTAATTTCTTACTATTTTGATACGTGAATTGTCTACCTCTGTAACCCCATGGCTTGGCCACGGGGGCCAGTAATTCAATACACAATAATGTAATGCTATAAATTGTTTTCTGGATATCGCAGTCAAGCTGCGGTATAACAATTTTTATCCTTTATAAAACATCGCTACTACAAAGGCTACAATAGTCATAATGCAAAATAATTGCACTATTATAATCAATGTATTACGTAATTTGTGACAACTTATATAATCCTCAATTACTACACACATACCAAGCATCGCATGATACAACGAAATAACCACCGTAATTAACAAAGCTACTACATTAAAAGGCTTCTTAAGCTCCCACATAATAATATTTATATCATTATTTTTGTTGGTTAACGTAAAATATATTAGCCACACAGAACATAAAGCTAATATAATCCCCGTTACTCTTTGCAATAACCAATGATGAAAACCGCTTTTAGCAGAACTGCTATTTTTTGCTTTTACAATTTCTGCTTTAAAATCATATACCATTAATTCTCTATTATTTATTTTAGCTTTTCGTCATTGCGAGGAAATTGCATAGCAATTGACTAAGCAATCTCAGACATTTGTTTCTAGGATTGTCACGTCGATGCTACGCATCTCCTCGCAATGACGTTTTTAATTACTATACCCATAACAATACCGTTAATAATACAGATCCTACCACTACACACCAACCGGTGATATTAACCAATTTTATAGAAAAACCGTAACCGATATCCCAAAATAAATGCCGAATGCCGTTACATAAATGATAAAACCAAGCGTAGCTAACAGCTACTAAGCATATTTTTATAATACAGCATTCAACAAGCTGTAAATAATTATTGTCATATTTACTAAGAATCAACCACCATGCCAAGATTGACACCGCAAAAAACAAAGCTACGCCGGTCATACGATGCAAAATTGATAATGTAGAACTTATTTGCAGCTTATATATAGTTAAATGCGGCGAAGTTGGACGCTTATTATAAATTTCTTGTTTGGTTTTAGTCATATATTTCTAACAAATAAAAAAAGGTTATGTCATTCCTGCGGAAGCAGGAATCCAGCAATTAAAAAATACACATATACTGAATTTTTAAAATTAAAAACTTTTTTTCTGGATTCCCGCTTTCGCGGGAATGACATACTACACGTTTCAATTGATCAACGACATCTATCTCTGCAACCAATGTCTTTCTACGGGCGATAAATCATCTGTCACTGTTCTCCTATCATCAAAGACAAAACATTCACCTTGCCATAAATTGTTCTTGTTTTGTGTATCTTCTAGATATTGCAGTATCCCACCCTTTAAATGATATACCTCATCATAACCTATGCTTTTAAGTAAGCTGGTGGATTTTTCACATCTGATACCACCTGTACAAAACATAGCAATTTTCTTACCTTTGAGCAATTCTTGATTCTGCTGAACCCAAGCAGGAAATTGTTTAAATGTTTTGGTATTAGGATTAATTGCTGATTTAAATGTACCGACCTCTACTTCATAATCATTTCGAGTATCTATTACTATAACATCTTGTTTTGTGATAAATTCATCCCAATCTTTCGGCTCTATATATTCGCCTTTAAACAAATCAATATTTAAATCATCAACGTTCATTGCTACGATCTCTTTCTTAAGTCTGACTTTCAATTTCTGAAAAGGATGAACATCACTATAATTTATTTTAACGTTAACATCTTTGGGCCTGATCAGTTTTATCAATTCTTCAAGTACAAGCTTTACATTTTCATATGAACCTGAAAAAGAACCGTTAAAGCCTTCATTAGCTAATAAAATAGTACCCCTAACATATTTTCTTTTACCGATAAGCAAAAGTTTCGGTATCAAATTCGCTGGTTCTTCTATATTAATAAAACTATATGCACTTAAAATTGCTATTTTTTCATTCATAAATTATTTAGGTATTATTTTTATATTCTATGTCTTACATAACCTGCAATGGTACAAACATATTACTATTACCCCTTTCAATCAGGAGCAAAATATTTTGCTTATCTGATTTTTTAGCATTTTCATATAATTCTTCTAGCTTACTTATATCGTCTATGCTTTCTTGATTAATATTGGTTATCAGATCGCCAATTTTGAAGCTACTTTCTTCTTCATCAACATTGGTTATAACTATTCCCATTTTATCTTGAGGAATAGTATATTTTTGTCTTAGTTCTTCAGTCAAATTACCAAAAGTAATATTATTTTTAGTAATAGATAAATTATTTTCTTCTTTATTTGTTATTTCTTTCTTATTGGTCTCTTCTGTAGAATCTTTGGTAACCTCTTCATTATCCGAAGTAATTTTAATAGGTAATTCAAGCTCCTTTTTATCGCGAAGTATTTTTACTTTTACTTCCTGATCAATAGGAGCATCTGCAATAATTACACGTAATTTTTTAGTATTTTTAACCGGTATATCCGCAAACTCTATTATTATATCACCTGTTTTAATGCCTGCTTTATCACCTGGCCCGTCTTCTTGTACTTTAACTACTAACACCCCCCTAGTATTTTTAAGTCCTAGCCCTTCAGAAATTTCCTCGGTTAAATCTTGTATTGTTACTCCAAGACGTCCTCTACTTACTTTTCCATCTTTCTTAAGACGTTCGATTATAGGCTTTGCAGTATTTGACGGTATTGCAAAACCGATACCTATATTAGTACCAAGCGGTGAAAAAATTGCCGTATTTACGCCGATTACTTTCTGATCCAAATTAAACATAGGACCACCGGAATTACCATTATTAATTGCCGCATCCGTTTGAATAAAATTATCGACTATATTGTCCGTATCTATATCGATATCCCGCCCTTTAGAAGAAATAATACCGCTTGTCACCGTACCGCCTAGATTACCGAACGGATTACCAATCGCAATAATCCAATCTCCTACTCTTGCATCATTTGAATCTCCAAACTCAACAAAAGGTAGAGGTTCCTCACTATCTATTTTCAAGAGAGCTAAATCGGTTTTAGTATCGTTACCTATTAATTTAGCCGATAATTCGGTATTATCTGCAAGTTTTATATTAATTTTATCAACATTTGCAATTACATGATAGTTTGTCACTATTAAGCCGTTAGGTTCAATAATAAATCCTGAACCAAGTGGGACACTTTTCGGAGTTTGATCGACCTCTTCCAAATTCAGCGGTATATTGAGCTTTTCTAAAAAACCATTAACTTTTTCTTGCAGAGGATCTTTCTTGGCATTTTCCGATTTACTATTAACATATTCTATTGTTGAAATATTAACGACTGCAGGAATTAATGGTTCAACTATATCGGCAAAGCTATAACGGGCGGCTTCACTTACTTTTAAAGGAGCAGAATTTATTTCCGTAAATTCATTCTCTTCTTGAGCTGCTACTTTTAAAGACTTACTATTTTCTTTTGCTAGAATAACGTTACTTGATATTAAAACTATTATAACAAGAACTATTTTCAGATTAACCATATACTCCAAGTAAATAAAAATTAGATAGACTAGTATACTACTTAAGATTTAGATATTTTAAAACTTCAGCATCCGGTGAAATTACAAAATTAGTATCCTCTTTCTTTAAAGAATTTTTATATACTAAAAGTGATCTATAAAATTTATAAAATTCCGGGTCGACTGAATAAGCAGCATTATATATTTTTGCCGCTTTCTCATCGCCGTCACCTTTAATAATTTGTGCATCTCGATAAGCTTTAGCAAGTATTATTTTACTTTCTTTATCTGCTTTTGAACGAATACGCACACTTTCTTCTTGTCCTTCAGCTCTAATTTGGGTTGCTTCTTTTTCACGTGCCGTTTGCATACGACGATAAATAGCCGCACTATTTTCTTTTGGTAAGTCTGCTCTTAAAATTCTAACATCTACAACATCAATACCGAAGCTTTTAGCTTCACCGTCCACTTGATTTAAGATATTTAACATTACGTTACTACGTTCCTGACTTAAAAGGCTACTTAGCGAAATTTTACCTATCACCTTACGCATTGACGATTCAAGATTACGAGTCAGCCTAATTTTTACACCTTGATAATCATGTACCGTTTTATAAAACATTACGGGATTATTAATTTGGAATTTGGCGTAGGCATCAACAATAACTCGTTTACCGTCAGCAGCCGTTAATTCTTTTGCCTCAACCTCAACATCTAAAAGACGCTTATCAAAAAATTCAACATTTTGAATAAACGGGATTTTAATATTCAGTCCTGGATTTTCTATAGTTCTAACTGCCTCACCAAACTGGAATACTACTGCAGATTGGCGTTGATCAACTGAAAATAAGGAGCTAGAAATCAGTATCAGCCCAAAAACAATTGTAAAAATTATATAATAAATCTTTTGTTGCATTTAATATTCCTTGTTGTTTAGATGTCATTCGTGTATAGCGTGAAAAACACGCTCGATGTCATTCACGCAAAAGTGGGAATGACATCGCACCCCTGCACCCCTATGGTTTAATAGCCATGTGCGGCAGTAGTGCATTATTAATAATCGTTTTATTTGAACCGCCTAATATCTCTTCTACTACTTCTAAATATAATCTATCTCTAGTTACTTGCCTACCTGTAGCATATTGTTTATAAATAGCATTAAATCTTTGGCTATCACCTTCTGCTTTCGATATAACTTCTGCTCTATAACCTTCTGCTTCTTGTATAATCTTTGCCGCCGCTCCTCTAGCTTCCGGCAAAATCTTATTATTATAGGCTTGAGCTTGATTTATTTCTTTTTCTTTATCTGCTTTTGAAGTTTGCACGTCTCTATAAGCGTCTATTACTTCGGCAGGCGGCTCGGCTTTTAATAATTGTACTTTCTCAATCATAACGCCGGCATTATAACTATCCAATATCTTCTGTGCTAATTTCTCTATTTTATAAGTAATCTCCTGCTTTTGATCGGATAATACCCAAGAAATAAGAGTATTGCCTATGACTTCCCTAACGGCACTCTCGACTGTTGCTTTTACTGTTTCTTCAGGCCTTTGTACGTTAAAAATAAAATCCTCAAGATTACTAATATGCCACATTACGTCACAATTTAAAGCAATGATATTTTCATCACCGGTAAGCATTATACTTTCACCGACAATATTTTTAGTATTATCGCCACCGCTACGCAGAGAGCTATTTGTACGATAACCAATCTCAATCCGACGTGATTGTTTAACTTTCTCAACTATTATCTTTTCAAAAGGCGCCGGTAAATGATAATTAAGCCCAGGGTAGCCCTTACGCACAAAACGCCCAAATCTTATTACCGCTGCTTCTTCGCCTTCTTTTATTTCATAAATACCCGAAGCGAGCCATAAAACAACCACTGCGACAACAGCTAAAATTATTGTTTTAGCATTGAAATTAAACGGGAATTGAAACTGATCAAAATTAAATTGATTTTTACGCGGTCTTGTGAATATGTTATCTTCTTGATCAGAATCAAAATCTTTCCATGGGGATTTTTTTAAAATTGAGACATATTTTTTATTAAGCATTTGCTTTGTTGTTTTATATTATATTAAAGATGAGATAATTATATATATTATAGTATATAACGTCAAGTTATGAGCTTAAACAGCTTTAAAAAGGAAATTTAATTATGGCGAATTTACACAAACGACAAATTATAGATAAAATTCAGCATATTACCTTTAAAGACGGTACTTTTTTAAATGAAGTTATATCAGATATTATAATTAAAGGTAATAATATCGGTTTCTCAATAGATATATCAGGTAAAAACAAGTTAGAAGCTGAAGAAATTAGACTTAAGGCAATTAATAAACTTAACGAAATTTCGGAAGTAAATAAAATAACAATTGTTTTTACCGAAAGTAAACCGATGGAGACAAAAGTTCAAAAACCAAAACATTTTGTAGAAAATGTAAAAAAAATTATCTTAGTAGCATCAGGTAAAGGTGGAGTCGGGAAATCTACAATATCGGCTCTTATCGCTCAGCAGTTAAGTCTAGCAAATTACCGAGTCGGGATAGTAGATGCGGATATTTACGGTCCGTCAATTCCGCATATATTCGGCATTAACGAAGTACCGAAAACGCAAGATGGACGAGTAATACCGGTACTTGCTCAAAACATCGAAATTATGTCTATAGGCTTCTTCGTTAAAGACCACTCGGCAATTATTTGGCGTGGTCCTATGGCAAGTAAGACTATTTATCAATTATTATCGGTAACAAAATGGGATAATTTAGATTATTTAATTATCGATATGCCGCCGGGGACAGGTGATATTCATTTAAGTATACTAGAAAATTATCATTTAGATGGCGTAATAATCGTAACTACAACACAAAAAATATCAGGAATAGACGTAATACGCTCTATAGATTTATATCAAAAACTAAATTTACCTATTTTAGGAATAATTGAAAATATGAGCTATATGCTTAAAAATAATAGTGGCGGATATTTATCGCAAAAATATAATATACCACTAATCGCTCAAATTCCAATCACACCGCAAATAGCCGAGGCTTGTGATCAGTCACTACCTCTAACAAACTTATTAACATTACCTTTAGAGAAGTATTTACAATGAAAATACACGTATTGGCAGATGATAGAACAGGCAACACCCATCAGGCTATTGCACTTGCTGAAAAATTAATGGAAGAATATACAACAATTAAGCTTGAATATAATTGCTTAGCTAAGCTACCGAACTTTTTACTAAAATATTATCCTATTCATATAAAAAGTGAGCTATTGCAGTATCTTTTGGATAAGTCCCCACCTGATATGATAATTACCGCTGGAAGAAGAACGGCAGTACTCGCATTTTATTTAAAAAAGAAATTTAAAGATATCAAGTTAATACAAATAATGCAGCCTAATCTTCCTTACAATGCATTTGATACTGTTATTCTGCCTTATCATGACCAACGTCATTGCGAAGCTACAAAGTGGCTGAAGCAATCTCAGGGCTTTTTTACTAGATTGCTTCGTCAATACTTCGTATTTCCTCGCAATGACGACTTTAAAAACATCATCCCCATCAACGGAGCTATCAACAATGTAACCGAAAAGTTCGCCGCGGCGAACTTGGAACTCCAAAAACATTATCCTAATCTTAAACAATTTATTGCAGTGATAATCGGTGGAAATAATAAAAAATTTAATTTCCATGAAGATACAGCAGTTTTATTTGCTTCATTATTAAACAAAATATATACTAATCAAAAAATACCTTTTTTCATTAGTTTTAGTAGACGTACACCACACACTGTAAAATCAATTATTAAAAATAATATACCGTCCTCTACAATTATTTATGATCCGAACGAAGGCGCAGGCTATAATCCTTATATCGCTATGTTCTCCAAGGCAAAATATATAATCTCTACGGCCGACTCAATCTCAATGTGCAGTGAAGCAGCTTCAAGTGGTAAGCCTCTTTATATATTCTGCCCACCAAACTTTAATTCTTCAAAGCATAAGATTTTTATAAAGCAGCTAGTAGAACAAAAGATAGCAAGAATTTTTGATAAGTCGGCTATTGTTCTAGAAGAATATAGCTACCAACCCTTAAATGAAGTAGGAAGAGTAGCTGAAATTATTAAATCTTTAATCAAAAGCTGGTAATTATATGGATAAAGACATACAATCATATATATTCATTAATAAGCTAAAATCTTTACCATTTGTCAACGAAATATGGCTTTTTGGCTCTCGTGCTAGAGGGGATAACGATGAACGTTCCGATATTGATATTGCAATTATCTGCCCTAATATTACAGATCAAGAATGGCTTAGAAGTGATGTCTATTATAGAGAATGCCGACACGCTTTTAAAAATAGATTGTGTAAGGTTTGAAAGTACTAAAATAAGCTCTGAACTTTATAAAAATATATTAAAAGAAAAAAATTATATATGTCAAAAATAAACCTTAAACTTGAAAAATTTCGTAAAGCTTTTATGATGCTTGAAGATATTTATTTAAAACCGACAACAGAAGATAGGGCTTATATTGTGCCACTATACAAAGATTTGAATTTACTTTTGAACTCGCTTGGAAGTTTTTAAAAGAATATTTTTCTCAAAAAGGCACAATTCTTCACTATCCTAAAGAAGTGATAAAGGAAGCTTTTGTTGCCGGTATTATAAATGATGAGAGTTTATGGATTTATATGCTTACTGATCGTAATATGACATCTTATACTTATGATAAAAAGCTTGCTGATGAAATTATAACCGAATAAGAAATTATGTTCCTGAACTTAAGAAATTACTAAATATCATTAATTTAAAGATTTAATAATACCTTGCAGAGTTTGGACTCCAGGGGGAGAAAGACTATTTATACGTGTAAATATATTAGTGATATTTTGTTGCATGGCAGGTTTTTCATCGGGAACCTTGAAGAATCCAACTTATCAAGTTTGCCGAATAAATTTACTAAAAAATGCTCTATTTCTTCTTTAGTAGCTAATTTTTGAATGTTATGTACATCCTCTCTGGGCGTAGAATTACGAAATCACTCATAGCATATAATAATAACCGCTTGAGCAATATTTAATGAGCTAAATTCGGTTGTATTAATAGTGATAATCTATATTAGCACATGCGATTTCTTCGTTGCTAAGCCCATTATTTTCCTGCCCGAACATTATCCCGACTTTTTCAGAATTTGGATAATCTAAAGGTAAATTTTGTGAAAATACATAATCTTTATTCATAGCCCTTTTAATACAAGTAGTAGCACATAAATATTTGAGGTCTTTAATGCTATCCTCTAGGCTATCAAAAATTTTTGCACGATCTATAATATTAACCGCTCCGACTGCATTACTACGTTTTTGCTCATTAGGCCAACCGTCTCTTGGAGCTACGATTCTAAGCTCATTTAAGCCAAAATTCTTCATTGCTCTTGCAGTAGCCTCGATATTCGCACCCATTTGCGGGGCAACTAATAGTATTATTGGATTCATTTTAATAATTTTTTGTAACTAAGCAGGTATAGGCAATTGCTACAGCATCAGCTTCATCGGAATTGGTAATTAAGGAAGTGCCAGGCAGCAAAAGCTTTATCATATGCAAAATTTGGTCTTTCTCTGCATGCCCATATCCTGTTACGGTTTTTTTTACCGTATTTGGCTTAAACTCTCGCATGTCCAAATGATATCTACCGATCAGCGACATTATCGCCCCTCTAGCATATCCAAGCTTTAAAGAAGTCACGCTATTAGTATTAACAAATGTTTCTTCAATCGCTGCCATATTTGGTTGATATTCTAATATTACTTTTTCTAATGTACTATTAATAAAAGCAAGTCTATGATGAATTACATCCTTACTATTTGTTCTAATAATGCCACTAGCTAAATATTTCAACTGTGTGGTCTCCTTTGTCACTACTGCCCATCCAAGACTCCCAAGTGCTGGATCAATCCCAAGTATTATCATGATTATTTAATGTTATTGGCATTATTATATGGCTTTTATGTCATTCCCGCTTTCGCGGGGATGACATCGAAAACTATCCAACAAAACCTGTCAAGCCACAGGGTGACAGCTGTATCTCTTCATATACTGATAAAATTCTTGATTATTCTCCCACAGCTCACGCACCTTAACGAATAAAAATAAATGAACAGGAAATCCAAAAAACCTCTCCATTTGCATTCGGGATTTGGCTCCTATTTCTTTGATTTTAGAGCCGTTTTTACCGAGTATTATAGTTTTATAGCTCTCTCTTGAAACTACTATAACTTGATTAATCTTTACAGATTTGTCTTTAAGCTCTTCCCATTTTTCAGTTTGTACGGTTAATTTATAAGGGAGTTCTTGCTGCAAATTTAAAAATAACTGCTCTCTTGTAATTTCTGCTGCAATAAAACGCATAGGTAAATCCGTGATGTCGTCTTCCGCATAAAGCCAAGGAGAAATTTTGGCCTTACTTATTATATATTCAAGTAATCCATCAATATTTTTGCCTGATAAAGCAGATATAAGAAAAAGCAAGCTATCAGGATGATTTTCTGTTAAAAAAGCTTGAATGTCATTTAGATATTTTGATTCGATGTCTATTTTGTTCAATAAAAATATTGGAACAATATTAAGTAAGCAAAGCTTATCTAAAATATTATACGTTATATCATCAAACGACTTTAGACTATCAATAATTAACAGAACTAAATCCGCACTATGCAAACTAGACCATGCACATCTTACCATTGCTTTCTCTAAGCTCCCTTTCGGCTCAAATATACCGGGCGTATCGTATAAAATTACCTGCGTATTTTTTAAGGTAATAATACCGGTAATAATTGACCTAGTAGTTTGAACTTTTGGGGTAACGATTGAAAGCTTCTCACCGATTATTCTGTTTAATAAAGTTGATTTTCCGCTATTAGGTCGCCCGATTATACAAACCGATACCGTTTTCTGATTAGACATCTTCCCAAACTTCACTTCTAGGGGTAATTTAGACATCGATCCAATACTCGAGTGTGTATGCTGCTGCGGCAAGTGCTTCCGTGTCTCCTTTAAATTCCTCTCTATAAGCTGGTTTGGCAAGATGTCTATTAGTCATTTTTAAGTCTATGCAATAAGCTTCGTGCTGCGTTTTTCTCTGCTTCTTTTATTGTGTGACCAGTACCTGTTTGTTCATAATCTTTTACTTTTACAAGAACCGTAAAAGTCGATGAATGGGGGGCTCCTTCTCTTTTTATCAGACGATATATAGGTAGGTGATGATCACTAGCTTGAGCCCATTCTTGTAAAGTAGTTTTTGGGTCATGATCCGTTAAATTCTGAACTTTTATAAATTCTGCCCATAACTTCTCGATAATATCATAGGTTGTTTCAATATTGCTATCAAGATATATAGCTGCAATTAAAGCTTCTGTGGCATTTTCTATATTATTAAGACTATCACGCCCGCCTGCTACTTCTTCGCCATGAGTCATAATTATATAATTTTTTAAAGTAAGTTTAGTTCCAACCATGCATATTGTTTCTTTGCAAACCAAATATGATCTAATTTTAGCTAAATTCCCCTCATTATAATTTGCAAAATTTCTAAATAAAATTTCTGTGATTACTAAATTTAATACGGCATCACCTAGAAATTCTAATCGTTCATAATCTTTATCATCCTTGTACTCGTGATGTTGCCTTAAAGACGGGTGACTCAATGCCTCTATTAAAAGCTCTTTATTTTTGAAACTATAGCTAAGTAGCTTTTCTAACTTTTCAAATGATTCCATTACGCATCCGTGTTATAAAGATTTCTGAAAATTCGATTTAACCTAACAGATTCAATCCATGGCTTTAACTTTAGTACTAGATTAATAACGCCTATATCATTATCCCACCAAGTCATTTTTGTTGAGAACCAAATAAATTGTGCTTTAGCAATAAAATTTTCAAACGGTACAAATCCAAGATTTACTCTACTATCATTTGACTGATCTCTATTATCCCCTAAAAAGAAATATTTCCCTTCAGGTACATAAAAAACATCCGTATTACCGTATCTATCATTATATATAACGCCATAAATAGGAGCAAGCTTATAAGAAAAATATGTTCTACCGTTTGGCAGTGTTTCTTTAAACTTTAAATATTTTATTCCCTCTTCGCTCATATAAGTTCCAACTTCTGTGCGTTCTATTTTTTTGTCGTTAATATATATTACGTCATCAATCAATTGAATTTTATCGCCGGGTAGTCCTATTAAACGCTTTATATATCTAACACTCATATCGTTAGGCGGACGAAAAACTACAATATCACCACGCTCCGGTTCACGAGCAAATATTCGCCCTTTAAAAAGAGGAATAAAATCAAAAAAAGATAAAGAATAATTACTATAACCATAACTATATTTCGTAGAAAATATATAGTCATTCTCAAGTATGGTTGCTTTCATAGACCCGGTCGGAACGGTAAACGGCTCCATAATAAGTATTCTAATAAGTAAAGCGATACAGATTACAAAAGCAAAAGACTTCCACTCTTGCTTAGCTGTTTTATTAGTGTTTGATTTTGTATTATCTGTTTGCATAATCTCTTAATTATTTATAAATTGGAATCGCCATTGCGAGGAAATTACAAAGTAATTGACGAAGCAACCTCAGGAGTTTGTTATTATTTCATGAGATTGCTACGCTCCTTTCTCCTTTCAGTCGCTTGCAATGACGGGTTAGTATCCACGCAGGCAATATCTCCTCACAATGATGATAAAGTCAAACCACGCTATAACTCTTTATCCTCGCCTCAATCTCGCTTCTAAAATGGCGTATCAGCCCTTGAATCGGCCAAGCTGCCGCATCACCTAAAGCACAGATAGTATGCCCCTCTATTTCTTTCGTAACGTTAAGGAGTTCGTCTATCTCAGATTTTTTAGCATTACCTTTAACTAGCCGCATCATAACTTGCCACATCCAACCCGTACCCTCACGGCAAGGAGTACATTGCCCGCAAGATTCATGCATGTAAAATTTACTAAGCCTTGCTATTGCATAAATAATATCGGTAGATTGATCCATAACTATAATACCGCCTGTACCAAGTCCGGAGCCTGCAGTTCTTAAACTATCAAAATCCATATCCACTTCACATAATGACTTAGGAAGTAAAGGCACGGAAGAACCACCCGGGATTATGGCTTTAAGATTATCCCATCCACCACGAACACCACCCGCATATTTCTCAATCAATTCTTTTAACGAAATGCCCATTGCTTCTTCAACATTACAAGGCGTGTTAACATGCCCTGATATACAGAAAATCTTAGTTCCCGTATTGTTAGGTTTACCTATACCAGCAAACCAGCTGGCTCCTCGTCTTAAAATGGTTGGCACTACTGCGATAGACTCAACATTATTTATAGTAGTCGGACAGCCATATAACCCAAAGCCGGCAGGAAAAGGCGGCTTTAAACGAGGCATACCTTTTTTACCCTCTAAACTTTCAAGCAATGCCGTTTCTTCGCCACAAATATAAGCACCCGCTCCACGATGTAAATAAATATTACAATCAAAGCCCGAACCGCAAGCATTCTTTCCTATTAACCCTTGTTTATAGGCTTCATCTAAGGCACGCTGAATATTAGAGGCTTCATTATAAAACTCACCTCTAATATAGATATAACAATTATTCGCGCCTATAGCAAAGCTTGCAAGCAAGCAACCTTCTATTAATTTGTGCGGCTCAAACCTTAATATATCACGATCCTTACAAGTGCCAGGCTCAGACTCGTCGGCATTTACTACTAAATAGCAAGGCTTCTCTAAATTTTTAGGCATAAATGACCATTTCATACCAGTAGAAAATCCGGCACCTCCTCGCCCTCTAAGCCCTGATTTCTTAACCTCTTCAACGATGAAATCTCTACCTTTATCAAGCAAAGCTTTAGTATTCTCCCAATCGCCTCGCTTCTTGCTAGATTTCAAATCATGGCTTTGCTGCCCATGCAGGTTAGTAAAAATTTTGTCTTCTTCTTTTAGCATAAACTATTCTCGTTATGGCTTAAAAACGTCATTGCAAGGAAATTACAAAGTAATTGACGAAGCAATCTCGTGCCAAAATCCTGAGATTGTCACACAGCCTACGGCCACTTGCAATGACAATTCTTTACCTTCCTATTACTTTTTTATTAAACTTCCTATTAACAAACATTGTAAGTATCGGAGCAGAGATAAAAATTGAGGAATAAGTACCAGCTATTATCCCAAAAAATACAAGTACGCTAAAACTACGAATTACCTCACCGCCAAAAAGAATCAGGGCTAAATTGGCAAGTAGCGTGGTAATGACAGTTAAAATAGTTCTGGATAAAGTCTCATTAATACTTAAATTTATAATTTCCGTGATATTTTTTTTATGGTATTTACGTAAATTTTCTCTAATCCTATCATATATTACTACCGAATCATTAACGGAATAACCTATAATAGTTAACACTGCAGCAATAGTACTTAAGTTAAAATCAAGCTTTGTCATACTCATAAACCCAAGAGCAAGTATTACGTCATGCACTAAGGCGATAAGTATACCAAGACCGAAATACCACTCAAAACGCACCCAAATATAAACCATAATCGCTAAGAAAGAAAATAGCATCGCCATAGCCCCCGCTTCTATTAGCTGCCTACCGACTTGCGGACCGACAAAATCTACCTTACGATATTCAAACTTATACGGGAAATTACTTTGCAAAGATGCTTGAATTAACTCAATATTTTTCATGAGATTTTCTTCACTACTACTACCAAATCTAATCGATAAATCACGCTCACTACCGAAATTCTGTAAGACCACCTCACCTATTCCAAGCTTGCCTAGAACCCCACGCATTTTTGGCAAATCAGGAGCTTGATCAAGCCTTACTTCAATAACTACACCGCCGGCAAAATCAATACCGAAATTAAATTTATATATACCGATCCAAATAAAGCTAATGAGTGATAAAATAATTGAGAAAGTGTAGCTAACTTTTTTAAAATTCATAAAATCAAAATCGATTTTATTAGGTAAAAGTCTTAAAGGATAAATTTGCATTATTATATATTTTGTTGAATAAGGATTATATTTGTATTATATAGTAAACTCAAAAAGATTAAATGATTTTTTATGTCAGAAGTATTAGTAAAAGAACAATTAGAGCAATATATAAGCAAAATAGAAAGATTGGAACAAGAAAAAGCTGATTTATCTCAAGAAGTAAAAGATATCTTCCAAGATGCTTCTTCACATGGGTTTGATGTTAAAGCTATGAAATCTATATTGAAACTAAAGAAATTGGATAAAGATAAACTTGCCGAGCAGGACGCTATGCTTGAGCTTTATAGAGATACTTTAGGGATTTGAGGCATACGTCATTGCGAGGAAATTACAAAGCAATCTCAGAAGTTTGTTATTACTTCATGAGATTGCCACCGCAGTCTACAGCTGCTCACAATGACGTATTTAGTACTCACGTAGCAATGTACTCTCCCGCAACCATGACATAAGAGATATAAATATATTTAAGCTTTTGCTGCCTTAGTTTTAGCCATAGGGATATGTCTCTCTTTAATTCTAGCCGATTTACCGCTTCTATTCCTTAAATAATAAAGTTTAGCACGACGAACTACTCCGTGTTTTACTACATCAATAGAGTGTACTATCGGCGAGTAAGTCATAAAGCGTCTTTCAACTCCTTCACCGTGGCTAATTTTACGTACTAAGAAAGATGAAGTAATACCGCGATTTCTTTTTGCGATAACTACACCTTCATAAGCTTGAAATCTTTCCGTTAATTTCTCCTTACCATCTTTCTCAATCGATCTATCAACAATTTTAACAGTTACCTTAACTGTATCGCCGGCTTCAAAATCAGGAATTTTTTTATTTGCAGTACGCTTTGAAATATTTTCCTGTTCAAAGCGGTCAATAATATTCATTTTTTAACTCCTTAACTCTATAAATCTTTAAGTAACTCCGGACGGCGTAATTTAGTAATCATATGTGATTGCTCTTTTTTCCATTCATTAATTAGCCTGTGGTTACCGGATAACAAAACACTCGGTACAGCTCGATCACGCCAAATTTCAGGTCTCGTATATAGGCCACATTCAAGCCCGCCCTTAAATTCTCCGTCTTCTTCAAAAGACTCAGAAGATAAGGTATTTTGGTTCATTAAAACACCTGGCAGTAGTCTAATTAAACAATCGAGAATGGTGAGGGTAGGTATTTCTCCGCCGGATAAAATGTAGTCGCCTACACTAATTTCTTTAACATTATACTCTTCAATTACACGTTCGTCAATCCCTTCGTAACGTCCACATAAGAATATGAGGTTTTTATTTTTCAACATCTCTTTAGCAAAGCTTTGGGTAAAGACTCGACCGCGAGGTGAAGGATAGTACATTTCAGCATTAGGATTTAAAGCAAGAGCATGATCTATGCTACTGCCTAGAACATCAGGACGCATTATAAGGCCGTTACCACCGCCATAAGCCTCATCATCAATATTTTTATGCTTAGTTAAACCGAAATCTCGAATATTAATAACGTCATATGACCAAACATTTTTATTTAGTGCTTGTCCTGCTAAAGAATGTCCTAGAGTTCCAGGAAACATTTCAGGAAAAACGGTTAAGATTGTAGCATGAAGTATAGACATACATTTAAAATAGTAGACAGTACCAATTAACGCAATAAAATTATAATTTAATTATTTACCCCACTTACCTGTCCTATAATCTTCTTTTCTTGTTTTTTTAGCAGCAGCTGTTTGTTGTATACCACTCCTAAATGCTTCAGCTTTTTGTGGATGCGTGTTATGAGCTTGATCACTTTGAAATTCTGCTTTCTTAGCAGCTTCTATATAGCGACTTGTTTCTAAGCGTCTCATAGCATCTTTATCTAAACTAATACCTGCTTCTTTAGCTTGCTGCTCTATTTTTAATGCTGTCTCATAACCTGCTGCTGCGTTTTTAGCTATAACTTGCCTCTGCATCAACCCACTCTAGAATCTTTCTTTATTTCATCATTATATGGATTTATCTTATAATTTTTATTTTTATCAAAATCTTCCGGCATAACTTTCCCCAAATTTAAGTTAAAAATATATCTATAGTTGCATATATTTTATTTCAAAAAAAGTTAATAAAGAAAAATAGAGGTATAAGTAATTAAAAATTAACAATTTGTGTTATAAAAACTTCATCACTTCCTCAGCGATGATTAGCTCTTCGTTTGTCGGCACAGCGAAAACTTTAACCTTACTACTTTCAGCGCTTATTAGATGCTCATTTTTTTGGTTTTTTGCATCATCTATTTTAATGCCTAGCCATAAAAGTTTTTTAGTAATCATTTCTCGTATTATAGCGGAATTCTGTCCAACACCGACAGTAAAAATTAGACAATCAATGCCCTCAAGTGCCACAGTTAGCTTACTTACCTATTCCCAGTACAATGCGATACACAAATAAATCTATAACAAATTTAACATCAGGTGAGTTACTGGCAAGCAAAGTACGCATATCGGAGCTTTCACCGAACAAACCGAGTAATCCTGATTTCTTATATAGTAACTCGGTTACTTCTTTCGTAGTCATTTGCTCATGATCGATAAGATATAACACTACTCCAGGATCAAGGTTACCTGTCCTTGTACCCATCATAATACCGTCAAGTATGCTAAAGCCCATAGAACTTGTTAGACTAAGACCATTTTAATAGCACATAGACTACTACCGCGTCCTAAATGAGGTATAATAGTCTTTGTAGGTAAATCTTCCTTTGTCATTTCTTTAAAATGGCTGCTAACATATTTATATGATAACCCATGAAAACCGTAACGAATTATCCCTTTATCATAATATTTTTTCGGCAAACCGAAAGCTTTTGTAATAGGAGGATTAGTAAAATGAAACGACGTATCAAAATAAGCTATATGTGAGACTTCTTTATATTTTTGAAGAAATAAATCCAGTACCTGCAAATTATAAGGTTGATGCAAGGGGCTTAGAGGTATTAATGCTCTTAAAGTTTCACTAACTTTTTCATTAACAATAACCGGTTTATTAAAATTTTTCCCGCCATGGACAATATAGTAACCGGTTGCAATTAACTTGAGATTTTCTTGTTTTTTCTACCAATCTTCAAAAAGATCAATTATCATTATGAGCTGGCATTAGTTATTAAAATAACATTTTTCATTATTTACCTGCTTGGATATGTAGCTTCGCCTTAGTGTGATTATAAATAAATGAAGCAAGCACACAGGAAATAACACGCATATCCATAGGATCGGCTCTACTTGTTAAAATAATAGGCACACGGGCTCCAAGAACGATGCTTGATCCCAATATTTTAGCTACTTTGTAAGCATATTGCCTGATTCAAAATCAGGTACTACTAATATATCGGCATTTCCTGAAACTGAAGAGCTAATGCCTTTTGCTTCTACAGCAAATAAAGAGGTCGCATTATCAAACGCAAGCGGTCTATCAACTATAGCATTCGTAATTTGCCCTCTATCTACCATTTCCGATAAAGTAGCAGCATCAAGGGTTGTAGGGATTGCAGAAGTTACCGTCTCAACTGCCGATAATACCACAACTCTAACCTGCTTGTCTTCTTTGATCATATGCATTAAATCAATAGCATTCTGCACTACATCACGCTTATCTTCTAGAGCAGGACGCATATTAATAGCAACATCGGTAATAATGAACAGTTTTGGAAAGATAGCAACTGCCATTAAGAAAGCATGGCTTATACGACGTTCGGTACATAGTCCATTCTCCTTATGAACTACCACAGACATAAGCTCATCAGTATGAAGCGATTCTTTCATAATAGCTGCAACTTCCCTTTTCTTCACAAGCTCTACGGCCTTTTTTGCTGCTTCATAAAAGTCAAGATCGTTGACTTCTTTTGGAGGAGTATCTAAGTAGTACCTAATTTCTTAGCTAGAAGGGCATCTAAAAAAGTCTCGTTTATTATATGTTGCTTCTCCATAAACCCATTAATAAATTAATCACTAACTTAATTAGATAGTATATAAGTTAATTAATAAAAGGAAAACTAATTATTGTTTTTAGCGGGCATTTCTTAAGTGCTATTAACGCGACAGTGTATATTCGAATTCCGTGTAGGCATTGTTGCGTAGTGCGGAAAATACCCTTAATGTCATTACCGTGAAAATGAGAACCCAGTAAAACATAAAAAACTTGTTTTTTATATGCTTATTTTATCAAATATGTAACTTCTGTATCAATATTGAAGTTATTTTTCTGGATTCCTGCTTTCGCAGGAATGACATAAGACCTATATATCAATCATTTAAATAATTTCCAATTTCGTTCTTGTGGTGGGGAATCTTCTCTTCCTTCAGAAAAAAAATTATTAGTAGGATTTGAGCTTAGTTCTGTAAATATTTCTTCCCAACTTTTACGGTTTTAAGCTTTTATCTGATGATAAATACTTGAATTCTTCAGAAGCATTTTTAGTTTGATCGTTCATCAATATTTTTGTTTTTACATATTCTATATACTATAATTGTTTAAAAACAACTATTAGTTATTCTACTTCACATTTCTTAAATGATCTTCTAATTTTCTTAGCTTTCTACCCTCGTTTACTATAGGCTTGACATAGGTTTGCATTTTGGCATTTTCTCTATATTTATTAATCTGATCGATCTGAGCATTGACTGCATCGGTAATGGCTTGCTTTCTATCCTCTATTTTATTTAATACTTCAGTACTATATTCATAATCTTTAACATCAGCATTAAAGTTATTAAGCGCTTCCATAATCTTTTGGTCTATTTCAGCTCCCTCGGCGGTATCTTTAACTTTTTGTGCTATTAATGCCGGCATTTCTTCGATCTTGATATCATCTCTTTTGAAATGATCTTTAAGCTCTTTATAAGTTTGCTCTAAATTTTCCTGGGCTTTCTCATGCATAATATCATAATGCTCTTGGCGACGAGTATATCGATCTCCATCTATAAATTCTGCATGTTTTCTATGAGCGTTATCTATCATATCTCGCATCTGAGAATCAGTAGCTTTCTCACGCATAAATCTGTCGCCCATCATCACCGGTTCACCTTCCTCAAATAACCTACTATGCACCTCATGAATAAGCTTTCTTCGAGCTAATTCTTGATAATATTCTACATCACTATGTCTACCTGCTTTTTCTAGTCTTGCTAGATATTCCGGTGATAATATATCTGCTTGAGCAGCTAGCGCCTCCTTATTAATATGCATTTGGAGCTCTTCATGTTCTCGTGCTTTTTCATCATCTTTTAATTTTTCGCTATAAGTTCTAAGCCTTGGATCGTTATATTCAAAATCATGCCATTCGGCACTGGTTAGATTACCCTCATAAGCATCACGTAAATCTTTACCGACTATTGCAGTTAAAGCTCCTCTTTTTATTCCTGTATAACCTGCATATATTTTTTCGCCTATACCTACACGCTTTTCTTCTTTTAATTTACGTTTTGTACCAACACGATGCTCTATCTCTTGCCAACTTCTAAGCACTCCTATGTTCTTACCGAACAGACCAATACCTCGCCCTGACATTTCTTGGTGAGCATTTTTATAAGCATCTTGATAATCTCTAGTAAAATTTGCATCGCTAGCGAGTTCACGTAAGTTAGCATCTTTTAATGACTTATCAAGCTCAGCTTTTTGTTCTTTACTTAAAGCAGCGTAATCTTTCACTTCATATTTATTTGCAGCAATTTTATCTCGAAGCTGAGTAAACTTCATTTGCGATAGTTCTTTTGCTTTTAATTCATTCCCCTTAGGTAAATTCTTTAATAATCCTGCAATACCGCTTTCATAATCCGTAATAGCATTCATTTTTACATCTTTAGAATCTATACCGTATTTTCTCTTAACCTCATTTTGTACAGTTTTATTTGCTGAAGAACCGAGAGCTTGCTTTTCAAGCCTGCCCATCATCATATTTTCAAATTTCTCGGCAAAGAACATACGAACTTGCTCTTTCCCTGCACTTACACGGCTAGTTACAGGTGCACTTACCGTCTTAGCCACATAATTTAGTGGTCTATTCATTTGTTTCGCTGCAGATTCATAAGATTGTTGATTAACTTTTTGTATGTCTGTTAAATTACCTGAAGTACCGGCAATAAATTGTGCCGTCGATATAGCAGTATCGTTAAATTTACTTAGCAAATAAATAGATACAAAAATTAGTAATATCCCGTCAAGTTGAACAAATTTCCCATTTATAAAATTATTAATTCTTTTTGCATCTTTAACTAAATCTAAAAACGGTAATTCAATATAGCGTTCATCTATACACTCATACGCAGCACAATGCTTACATTTATCAGGGTTATTCTTACAAGAATCATCTACTATTATATGATCTTTAGGCACTAATATATTTGCTTTGTGGAAATTATCTATACCGCCTTTCATCGGTACTGGGAACCACCAATAAAATATTGAATGACCCAGGCTTGGATCTATATCCTCAAGGAAACTACCGAATATTTCATTTATCGGACCTAAATTAGGAAAATCATGTTTACATACCGCAAAACCAAGCGTTGAATATATTTCGGTTCTGATGATCATTGAAATAAAAGCGATACCGGCAAATAAAATTATAGGCTGTAATGCATATGATATTAATTGTCTTAACCAATTCTCAAATAACGAACGAGTTATATTAAACAATATGAAACAAATAAATATTGGTCCCATAATTATAATCATACCGATAGTTATAAGAGCGGTTAGATAGATAATAGTGGCCTTAAATATAAGAAAGAAAAGAAAATATAAGGCTATTAAATATAGAATGATATATATAAAACCAAGCCAATCAACAAATAGTAAAGAAAATAATTTAGATAAAGTTTGAGGAGCAATAAGTAACCCAAGCAAGCTTTGAGAACCGGGACCGGTAGCCGAAGCTTCATTAATTATTTGCAGTATTTGCTGAACCCCATCAATAAAAAATACGAATAAATAATCATGAAAAAATGTCCAAGCTTTATCTGTACGTAATAATATTGAGACTATACTAACTTTTAATATTCTAACTATAAGTTCGACATGAGTAAGGTTTATATTACCTATTAAAAAGGAAAAGCCTGTAAACATTATATATAGAGTTAAAATAGCTGAGACACTTATCCTATAACCCGACGTATCAATTATTTGTTGATAAGTTTTCTTTACAATCCCATCCTTACCAAATAATACTCCTTTTATTAAATCCGTTAAAAACTGTAGCGGATCGGGTCTAGTATCAGTAACTCCGGACTTTATTACTAATCTATATTGCCCGCTATTATCATCATAAAATTTATCTATAATCTTAAAATAAAGAGGAGATTGAGCATATTTTGACTGATCTTCACCTTTATATTGATAATTTATACCACCGGCCTGCGAGAAGTATCCTGTACTACTAATACTATAAAATTCATAGCCTACACTTGAATTAAGCTCTCCTACATGCTGAGTTATACCTTGCGGTTTACGCTGTGAGTCCGGTGAAATATTGGGATCGGTATTTTTAGCGGCAATAAGAAAATAAAGCCCGGCACCGTCTGTCATTATACATGGAGCATTACTAATCATTGCATCATTTTGATTTATGGGATTAGGAGTACACATATCAAGTCTATCATTATCCCAAAAAGTACACGGTTGTAGCTTAACGCAAAAAGCAGCCAAAGTAGTTGTGTTATTTTTTTGACCATACCATGGACACCATGCAGATAACTGACCTGAAGTATTTTTATCGCCAAGCATATAATTCCACGGTCTTACCATAATGGTTAAAGGATAGCCGTTTACTTTATAAGCACTATCACGCCATGGTGCTACCTGATCACCTTCCTGTCTTGAAGTAATTTCTTCCGGATCATATCTAGAAGAGACATTGAATTTGATAAAACCGAAATCATCAGGATCAATACAAGTATCGCCGGTACAACCGGAAAGCAGCAATAGCGATATTAATAATGTAATAAAAATATTTTTGTTCATTTATTATGTGTTATTTCCATATGTCTTAATTTCAACGTCATTGCGAGCGGACCATAGGGAGCGTGGTAATCTCATAAAGCAGTACTAAATTCCTGAGATTGCTTCGTCAATTGCTATGCAATTTCTTCGCAATGACGGTGAAAATATTTATAATTATTCTTCCTTCTCTCCTCCCTCTTTCTTCACATCATTACGCTCAGCAAGAAATTTATTTGTAAATTCACCACCTCCTTCCGGTTTTCTAGCTTTATAATTTTGATCAATTATCTTGTCTTTGAAAACTCTAGCCGGAGCCATTGCAGCCTTTTTAACCGGTTTTGTTACCGAATTTATATCCTGCATAACGGCTCCCACAGGATCAGAACGTTCTTGATAATTTCCTGATATTCGTGCCGGTGTAACATTTGTAAGCATTCCAACTACTATATTTACAAAAGTTACTAAACTATATGACATCAAGCAATATGAATAAAATAATAAAGCCGTAGTAAATAATACTAAGAAAGTATTAGCATTGTTTGTTAGAATATTCGAGCTACTAATTTCCGGAACATCCGGTACATAGAAAGGTATTCCGGGTAAAAACGGTAATGTAAAAGAGAAATAAATCGGAATACCAAGATTTGTTAAATCAAGCCCTATTTTTATTGGTATAAGAATATCCCAACAGGCTCTAACTACCACTTTTAAAAGCTGCTCAGATAAAACCTGATCCATCAATAAAAAGAAAATCAATAATATTGTCGGCTGCACTACATAGCTAAGCAATGTCGATATCCAATTATCAAATAAACTTTTAGTTTTTTCAAATAACATTAATATTATAAAAAATGGTGCCAATGAAATCATAACACTTACCCCTATGAATGCAATAACATAACCTATTATAACTTCTAAAATAGCTCTAAAATAAGTAATAAGTGAATAAATGGTTATAATAGCGATAAATGCTAAACCATTATGTATTTGTAATAATTCAATAAATAGTAATCCCCAAATCCTACCATTAGTATATTTATCAAATATAGGATCAATAAAACCAAAAATATTAGATCTAGAACTTGTAGCACCTACTACGTTAGTTACAAAGAAATCAATACCGTCAGTAAATGCACTAAAGAAGTATGTATTAAAGAAGCTCCAACTTTCTTCTCTAATTAAAAAAGCTACTATAGCTATTTTGCATATACGTGTTATTACTTCTACGGCAGTTAATTTTAATGCTCCTGCAACGAACATTAACCCAAATATAGTAATATAAAGGGTTAATGCAGCTTTAGCTAAATTCTGCACTGCAGAATTTTTAACTAACTTAATATAAAAGTTTTGACTAAAAGTTCTAAACTGATCGGTAATAGGTTTAATAGCACCGTTATATATTATACTAGAAAACCAAGTTGTACCGGTATAATTAGCATAATTTACACTAACTACCCCTTGTATATTACTATTAGGATTTACCACCCTTAACCATAAATATCCATCTTGCGGGGCATCAGCCACAAAGTTATAATCTACCGGCGTACCACGAACAGATGGACCAGGTAACGTACCATCAGATGTTATTAAATATTCTAACTTTATATTTTGTTGATCATCAGGATTAATTGCATTTGCCCCATTACCTATTTCAACAATCATCGAATAACGACCAAAATATAAAAAATTAGCTGACCAATCATTCTTATTTATATAATCTACAAAACTAGCATAATTTGAAAAATTTTGGCTCCAATCACTCATTAAAACTGAATTACTAAACATGTTACTAACTTGCCAATCACTAGTAAAATCCATAGTACCACCGCTAGTGGCTTGATAATATATAAAGCTACTTTGAGTGCTGCCTGAATTTACAAAACTCTGATCTCGTCCCTTAATAACCTGCCCACCTACTTTAATTATCATCCCTCTACCTTGATCGTAATAGCAAGCAGGGCTAGTATTTATATCAGCATTAGCAGGACAAACATTAATTAAGCCCATGAAATACTGTACCGCTCCCGTTATCATAGGCTTACCGACTATTACTCCATTATCGGTATTTTTATACTTTGTAGTAGTACCCATGCCGCTACATACAATTTTTCTTTCCTTATCTATTATATTACACACCTGCTCTGCAGAAGAGTAAATTATTCTATTATCAAAATTTCCAAGGTTACTTTGAGTATAAAGTGCAGAAGCAGCGAATATTGAGCTATCAAGTTCATGTGTTAAAATATTATCTACGGTATTAGGAAGTTTTAGAGTATTAGGGCTAAAAAAATTATCTTTACCAACTAAACTAATATTTACTACATCACCGGCCTTAACTTCAATTCTCGAATTACCGTTAGAATAGTTAAAATATTTAACAAAATTAGACATTTTAGTAAATGAAAGTGCATCAAGGTCTTTATCAGGCGGTATAGTCCCCCCCAGTATTTCACTGTTATTGTCCGTAACAAAACGAGGAAATCCTAAAGCTTCAAATTGTAATTTAGAGTAATTATAAGTTTTAATGAAAACTTGCGGCGTACTAAACCTTGGATCAATTCTATATAATACTAGATATTTTCTAGGTTTAGGAGTAATACCTGAAGTAGACCAATTTATTTTTAACAATTGACCTTTCTTAACAGTATTACCTGTTGATTGCCAAATCCCAGCTTTAGATACACTAATTCCTATATTACCCTCTTGAAAACCTGTAAATTTAGGCACTTCTAAACAACCGAATAAGCTTTTTAACTCGCCAAAACCGGTTGACATCCATGAAAAAGTATCATCGGCTTTAGCTGGCATCGCCATAAACAAAACTAATAAAACTAAACTCTTAAGAATTTTCATAATTTTAAATTGTTATCCAACACGTTATACCGTGACTTGCCCATAGTATTAAATAGTAAACCCGTCATTGCGAACAGCCGTATAGCTTACGCGGTAATCTCATGAAATAACTCCTGAGATTGCTTCGTCAATACTTCGTATTTCCTTGCAATGACGATTTTCGATTCACCCTCTATTTCGGCGTTCAGGTTTAGGTGGTTCTTTATTTGTCTTCTCACCCCCTTCTTTTGACGTATTTTTCCTATTTTTCTCAGCCTGATCTAATGTCTTATTGCGTTGTTTTAATCGTGCTTCCGCTCTGCCGGCAATACCTTGTCTTGTTTTATCATCCATTCCTATTGAACTTAATGCTTTTTGTTCTGCATCATGAGACATTTTACCACCAATTTCAGTAGCCGAAGGCCCAACAGCACTAGTTAATTTTACTACCATACGTCCTGAAAATTCGATATAACCGTACATACCGTAAGCAATAATAACTAGAGCTACGATATTTTGCATATTTACTCCCATCATACCCGACATATAATCCATTCCCCAAGGGGCAAACCAATTAATACAGAAGATAGGTACATTCAGCAATGCAATAGGTAAAATAGTACCGATAAATGGAATTTTTATCGGTAAAGCACATTTCCAACACACGCTATAACCTAAAACAAAATCTAGATAAATGGTAAATAGCTGTGTTAGCACTATAATACCTGCCATCATAACTACTGGTTCTATCATATAGCGGATCGTAAACCTCACCCAATTATCAAATAAATACCTAGTAAAATCAAATAATAAGAAACTAATAAATAAAGGGGCTATACCGATTAATATACAAGTTGCCATAAATGCCATAATATAAACGGCAACAGCTCTAAGCGCCGTAATAATTACTATACCAACCGCAATAAAAGTAATTATAAAATATATAATACCGCTAAGCCCAAGAGAAAGAAGTGCAAGTAATTGAGCGATAAAGGTTTGACTAAAAAATATTTTACTCATTACTGCATCTAAAAACATGAAAGGATTAGAAATAGTATTAGTAGAAGTAAACAAACTATACCCACTCATATTAGCAATAATTGAGTCTGAAAAATTGGTAATTGCATCAAAAAGATAGTTATTGAAAAATTCAAAGGTATTACCGTTCATAAGTCCGCTAACTACCCCGATTTTTGCTATTCTAATTACTAGCTCTTTTTGGTTTATCTTAGCAAAACCAAGCAAAAACATTGCTCCGTAAGTCATTACATACAGGATTAAAATTGCTTTAATATAGGTAAAAAAGTTAGTACAGGACGAGCTATCATTAGCTTTATAACATACCATATTTTTAAAAATAGAAGTAGCAGCCCCTTGCACTTTAGTTTTAAATAACTGAAGTAACGGATTCATTACTTTAATAGTAAAACTGCTTACTTTTAAGGATGTTAAGAAATGTACTTTATAGCTACCTTCACTATCTTTATAGTCCTTTAAATTATTACCAGGATCATTTAGAATTTTCATCCATATATAACCCGCCTCATTTGCGTTAAAGCTATACTTACCTTCACTATCAACGTTAATTCCTTGAGGTGAATAGGTTTTACCGCTAGTATTGGGGTTTTCCAAAGGCTTTACTATTATGTATTGCACTCGTCCTCGATCATTAAAAGTATCGTTAAAACTATTACCGTTTTCTCTATAGCATTTAGTCTGTTTAATATTTAAAACGTATCCTCCCGTATTCTTACTACTATCTTGTGATGCAGGAGACCACAGCCTATATTGTAAATAACTTTTTGCAACCTTACTGTTAAAAGGCATATTATATATAACTTTATATAAATATTTACCGTCTTTATCTTTATAGTCAGACGGTTGATCTTGATCTGCAACAAATCTAGCAAATCTTAGCCTAGAAGACAGAGCTCGACTTACAGAACCCGCATCATTCATTTGATACATTAATCCAGTTGGTCCTCTGCCTCCTTTACCGTCCGCCGTATACCAAAATTTCCGATGCTTTTGAAAAACTCCACTTCTACATATACCCGAATTACAATCTACACCTCCAATATAATCTTTATCTTTTGGATTACGATTCTTAGCAATATCAGGACAGTGAGCCGTTGGAGGAATATGAGCATTATGAGAACATTGAAGGGTTGAATAGTTGATAAATAAATTACTTATTCTATTAGACCACGCAAATGTAAAACTCCCATCATCTAGGTAGTTTTCTGGTGCTGGGCTAGTTACATTAACCCAAGCCAAACATTGTTCTGTACATTCTGGTATCTTATCACAATAAGGATTACAGCCGAGGTCTCCCCAATTACAACCTATTTGCTCACTCCAGGTAGGGCACCTCCATGTAGCTTGACAATTCCAATAGCGCTCTTTTAACTCGCAAGCACTAACATACTCACCTGAATAAACAGAATATTTTCCACAAATTGGATTATAAGTATTTTTATTCTCTGAACAATCTTGCGTAACTTCAGCACCTTTAAAAGCATCCTTAACTGTCGCATCCGTATTGGCAAAATTAGGAGATATGGAAACTAAAACTCTATCATTGGCGTATAATTCAGCAATATTACGCCATTCATTATTTTTTGCATCCATTATTAGAGAAACAGGTGGATTATTTGTATCGTTAATACGAGGAATTGGGATCATTTGACCGTTATCGTCTAAATTAGATCCAGCCCCTGTACGTTGTAAATTATCTTTCGGTATATAAGCTAAACACAAACTAACCTGACCGACCACTTGTAAACTCACCGGTTGGCTGTTTTCTACTAGCACATGAGTATTTAGCCATTCACCATAATGATTAGGATCAGGAATAGACAGAGTCGTGCCGTCGGGCAACATCTTACTAGTGTTTACATAATTAGCATTAGCATTAAGGGTTATAGTATTGGTTATTGAATCCTCTCTTCCTTTACCATCCGACGCATATCTCATGTAGCAGCCGTCACCGACTTTTACTGCTCCTATCATACCAAGTGCTGCAAAAATAAAACAAACTAACGTTGCTACTATAGCAAGTACTCCTAAAACTTTTAATAAGTTACCCTGCATATTCTATCATTTACCTCCACCCGAACCGCTTGCTAAATCAGCTAATCCTTCGCCTGTGCTACTTTCTGAATCCCCACCTTGCTGCTCTCCCTCTTTACGCTTACCTCCAACATCCGACTTATCTCCTACCAGCGGCTTACCTTGCGAAGCCATAGCAGCATCCTTAAGAAAAGCTGCTCCTTTCTTTACTAAATTAACGATTTTAGTTGGACTTACCGTTACTGCATTCATATTAGGACCATTAGTTAAATCAGAAGCAAATCGCCCTATAGATTTAGAGAAGTAATAAAAAATAACTGAAAATACTAATACACATAAAAGTTCCGCTAAAATAGATACAACATCTCTAACAATTGATTTTACTGGAAAAAGTATCAATAAATGCTCTTCCCAACCTACACCTGCATAATATGCTAACATTTTATATCCAAAACTTTCCTGACATTGATCTGCCCCGCTAACAGGAAGCCTTAACTCAAAAGTACTAAATCTAATATCCCCTTTTTCATAATCATATCTAAGGAATTCACAATTTTTAAATATTGCGGAATCATACATAGTTATTAATAAAGCTATAAAACCTGCTATTACTGCCGGCTGCAATGCACATGAAATACATATTTTTAGCCACCCGTCAAAATAAGCTTTTGTACGAGTAAATAGAGCCATAGGAATGAATATAGGAGAAATATATGTCATAACGTAAATGGTAATCATGCAAACTAAATAATGCGTAATAAAATATAAAAGTATAGATAAAAATATTACAGAAAATACTAAACCTGCTGCAAATATAATAACGTTTCCGGCCATAAAGAATCCAAACATAACGGTAAAAAATCTAAGTGCTCCCGCTTTACTTAAGTCCTTCGGTCTGTTATTTTTGCCGTTAGGATCAAAATTAGGTATAGGTATATTATTACCACGGGGGCCATTACCGACCACATTCCCTAACACTCCATTCTTATCTATATTATAAAGTAAATCCAAGCCAAGATAATAACCTATACGGCAATCAATTGCATCCCATAAACCGTAAAATTTATAACCGTCCTTATACTTTGAATTATCAAATTGACATAATCCTCTAGAACCTACTGCATTAAAGATCATCTGTGCAAAATCCGGTGCTGCTCCTGTCAAAAGAGGTAATCCATATTTTAACATACCGTTTTCTTTTGTCGGCTGACCGCTGCTAAAATCTAAAGGTCCAAGACCGATAGAAAAATAAGCAACAAATAAGAATTTTATTACAAAAAGAGCTATTTTTTCAGTACTTGCATATTCTCTATTTAGAGCCATATTAAGGGCAAAAAACATAGTATAAAGAATTAATGCTGCACCTATAATTCTCTTTAAATAACCTTGAAACGTAGAAAAAGCAGTAAGATTAGTTATTCTAGAATTTTGATCTTGAGCACTACAACTCTTTCCAGCAAAAAATATTTTATTAAGTGTTTCGCTCAAACACTGAACTGCAAGACCGGAAAAATTAATTAACGATTGGCTATAATTTTTTCCCGTATAGCAACTTTTTCCTATATTACAATTCTCATCCTCAGGAGGAGGTAGAGTCGGTGTAGCACTCAAAGATTTACATGCTACCGGCATCGGCCCCCTTGACGTAGGCATAACTAAACATAGATCATTATCCCATTTTTTAACCGTTAAAACGATATTCTTTAATACAGAATTTGCCCCAAGATCAGGATTATTATCGGTACTTAAATCACTAATCTTTTTAGAGTTACCTTCATTTAAAGTATACATGGTGCAAGGACTACTACTACCTTCTACATTTTTAAAACAAAACGTTATACTAGACGCAATTGAGTTACAATTACCTCTCGGATCTTTCATATCAATATTACGAATTATATAGCCATATGCCGTGTCCATTTCTAAATACCCATCTGAAGTAGTCGGTAAACTAGAACATGATTCTCCAAAGCCGGCAAAGCTAGCTAAGCTTACAGATGCTATACAAACTATAATAAATATCTTTAAGGTTTTAAGAGTTTTCATTAGAACTATTATCTTTTTTTTCTGTTACTACGCCGCTTTTTACTAACTCATCCCATACCTTTTCAGCATTTGCACGTCGTTCTGATATTTCTCCTCCTTCTTGTTCTCTTACTCTTCCTCCTCCGCTTGCTACTAGTTCATTCCATGCTTTTTCTACTTTTACACGTTTATCTCGAATCTCTGCATTTTCCCGTATCTGTTTTACACCTGTCGGATTATCATATTCCTTTAAGTTAAAACTATAATCAATTACTCCTATACCTTTACTTGTGCTGCCAACTTTTTCTTGTGGACCTGCATTATCAACTTTTTCCTGTGAAGGCGGAGTATTATCAATCTCTTTTTTACTTTCTTGATTATTATCTCTTATGATTTTTCCAACACTTTCAGCTTCAATATTACTTTGTGGTGCAGGTGTAGAAATAGAAGTTCTAATACTAGCAGGCGGTGGTGAAACAGTTTCTGTAGGAGCAGGAGGAGTAATAATATCTGATTTTACTTCACTACTTACAGTTTTTGGTCTAGAAGTTGCTACAGAAGACGAAGCTGTCGGCATTGTTACCGCAGGTGCCGACGTACCTCCGCCTACAGCAATATTATCATTTGGTAGTCCGCCTTTCCCTACCTCTAAATCACCTACTCCTCCACCTTGACCAGCTTTTAAATCACCTACTCCTCCTCTAGTTGCTATCTGATCACCCCCCTTAACTGCAGCACCCGCAGTAGCAGATACTGCAGCCATAGCTGCCTTAAATATTGCTTGCGGTTTTATAGCAACATTATTAAGAGCTACTCCTTCCGTCATATCTGCAGCAAATGCCGCTAGCTGACTACTAAAATTATACATCAAATACAATGTAAAACATGCCGTAACTAACGCAAGCAAAATATTTTTAATTTTCTCAAAAAGTACTTTTGGAGACATGAAAAACATTCCGGGTTCCAAAACTACTCCCGATAAAAACTGGAATTTAGCAAGAAATTTATCGGTAGGGGTATTACCCGGTTTACTATCGACAATTTCACTTACACTATCTTTTGCAAAGTTAAATGCTGTGGTAATAGGGTTATTTAACATATAACCTAAACTATTTTGACAGCTTTCTACGGCATCTTTATCAGGATATTGTGACGTATCATCCCAATCATTATTAATGTAAAATATTAAAACATCCCTCTTAGAAGTAATGCCACCTTGAATTTTGTCCTCTATACTATTGTGAATTAACTTGCTCTTATATTGACATTTACCGTAGAAACCATAATCATATACCGAAAACATCGTGATCATAAAAGTAACTACTACCATAGGTTGTAGCAAGAACGAGATCATTAGTTTAACCCAGCTATCAAAATAATTTCTTGTATATGCGAATAAAAACATAGGTACAAAAAGAGGAGCCAAAATACCGAGTATTACTATAGATATCATACACATAATCGTTGCATTAACCATAAAGGCAGCAACCGAAATCACAAGTAATGGATAAGAAAGAGCAAGTGACACCAACATCATATTACCGGAGATTATCGCCGGAATTAGCAAATAAATATATGGTGGAGCACTAAAACTAAAGAAATCAAAATTTAAAAAATCATGACTGCGATAAGCATTTTCGACAAGTAACGTAGATAATATATCAAGCCCTAAATAATGAGCTACCCTACAATCTAATGCATCCCATAATGCAATATAAGAAACGGTACCATCATAAGAAAGATTGTTAAATTTACATAAGCCGGACGGAGCAGCATTCATAACCCAACTTGCTAAACTGTTTATACCGTCAAGTAAGAAAGGAAACGCCCACTGAATCATACCGTCTAACCGGTCATACGGAGAACCATTACCAGGGGTTATATTAATTCCTATTGAAAAATAAGTTACGAATATTATTTTCAATATAAAATTTATATACTCACTTTTTGGCGGCACTTCACCTGCAAGTAATAGTTTAAAGCCAAAAAACATAACATATAAAGTTAGAAAAGCCGTAACTATTTTATACATTCCTACTTGAAACTGAAAGAATGCACTCTCTTGCCTTGAAGCCAAATTAACCACTTGGCTTACATTATCAAAACTACAAACATCTTTACTAATTAGTAATCTAGCAATCATTTGCCTCATACATTCTATAAGAGGAGAAGTCATGACTACTGCAGTTTTTGAAGCATTATAAGCTTTTTGATAACACCCATCACCCGCTGCACTACAGGAAACTAAAGCTAAAGGATCGGTAGGAGTTTTAGTTGGATCCTTAATAAAATCCTTATCTGCTACATCCATAAAGTTATTATACATGGATTTTGGAAACGGCTCTTTCATATATTTACAGCCGACGGGGACGTCTCCTGTAAATCCTTTTGTCGATACGCATATTCTATCTTTATCTTGAATAACTTTCCAATATATTACAGGAAAGCCTACATCAAATGCAAAACCGTCATCACCGGGCTTACCACTATATGGAACATGATATTCCTTTTTTTTATTTACCCACGCTTGTTTTATATCACCCCAAGGATCGCTCCCTGTTAAGACTGCTTTAGCAATAGCAAGTGCCGATTCTGCAACAGATTTTGCCCGAGATACAATTAATTTAGCATTATTACATAAAGCAAAGCGTAATTCTGGATTTTTAGGATCAATTCTGTTTTCACGAGTACATTGACCTCCAGGAAAATTCCCAAAATTACTATCGTTAAATAAATCACTGTCGTTTATTTTAAGCTTTAAAAACGTATTCATGTATAAAACGGGAGAGACAAGATTCATTACTGCAAAAGTAAAGAACGGAGCAACAATACATGTATGAGAAAATTCAGCACGCAGCAAATCGCCTACACCTTGGGTTTCACAAGTTAAACCACTCAAAACATCTACAATGCTATCAAGAGTATCTTTAGCATGTGTTTTAGTAACTAGCCCTAAATTTAGGGCAAAGCTTAGTACTAATGTTATAAGTATACTACGAGGAAATAACTTCATAACTAGTTACTTGCCTCGCATTGTAAAAATGTCATCCCGTGGCTTGTCCACGGGATCTCAGAATACAGTCTGTGAGACAAGATCCCGCGGTCAAGCCGTGGGATGATAGACAGGCATTTATAATGTTTTAACTGCTTCATAAAATACAGGTAACCATTTATCCGGATCATTGCCGTGTTTCTCTCTAATTTGATCGAGCAATATTACAGTCTCAACTCTACCGGATAAAACACTAATTATGTTATCCATACCATCTAAGCTAACTTTTGCAACTACGGCATCTATTCCTTGTTTTATTAAAAAATAACGTGTAGTAGGATCAGTGGTTTTAATTAACATATATTCTCGCTGACTTAACATAAATGCACTACGATAAATATCCGTAGCTTTCAAATTAGGTAAAAAAATCTGTGTAGCTGTTTGTTGAATCAACGTATCACTAATTCTACTTTTTGCGGCATCTTCAACACTCTGCGTAGCAAATATAACAAAAGTATTTAATTTTCTCAACACTTTTAACCAATCTTTGATCTTAGGTGCAAATACCGGATTATCGATTAAAGCCCATGCTTCATCAAGTACTATCATAGTTTTCTGCCCATCTAAAGAGATATTAATACGATGGAAAATATATAGTAATACTGGTGCAAGGCTTACAGGATCTTTAAGTAATTCAGTCATATCAAAACCGAATACTCTTGCTTTTTGTAAATCAATATCATCTATTTCATTGTCAAATATCTTAGCGTGTGAACCTTTACCGACCCACATTGCAATCCTACTTGCCAAACTATTTGGTGTATCAATACCAAGAAATGCTATAACATTACTAAGCCTTCTGTCTCGTTTTTCTAATCTAAAATTACCGCTTACCGCTTGAGACAAGATTTTATTATCTTGTGCAGTTAAACTTTCACCGTTAGAAGTTACAAGCACACGAAGCCACTCTAAAATAAACGTTCTATTCTCACTAGTATCTTCAAGCTGTAAAGGATTAAAGTTGCATTTTAAACCCGGATCAATTACTGTATAAACTCCGTTTAAAGCACGTATAAATATTTCTGCTCCTCGATCTTTATCAAAAAAGAACATACGAGGTTTGAATTTTTGTGCTTCAGCACATAAGAAATTCATAAGAACTGTTTTACCGGCACCAGTTGGACCGATAATGAGAGTATGTCCAACATCCCTTACATGGAAATTAAAATAAAACGGTGTACCTGAAGTAGTATCAAGTACTGTGACATATTCTCCCCAATGGTTATCTCTAATTTTACCGAGCGGATAATTATGTTGTGAGGCAAAGCTAGCCATATTAAGAGTATTTATAGTGGATTTACGCACTATATAATCCATATTTCCCGGCAACTGTCCCCAATAGCTAGGTTCCATGTTAACTTTTTCTCTAACCGGCTGAATTCCTGAATTAGAAAGCTCAACTGTTGCCATTGACAATATATCTTCCAAAGCTTTAATATTATTTGCGGAACATAAAAGCGATAAATGATGCTCACCGAAAGCAATCTCACCGCTAGTGGCCATATCAAGGGCCGTATTAATTTCAACAATTTGTGAAGTAGCTTTATCACCGGATTGTATCATTCTATTTTGCTGTAATTGCATTTTACCGATCGCTATTGTTCTATTAACAAAGACAAAGCTTTGCGTCATAACAAATTCAAAAGGCATTTGCAGAAATCCGTCAAAAATTCCTGCCGAAGTATTAGGACCGTATTCAAGTATACTGATCATTCCAGCATATTTCTTGCCAAGCGGACTTCTTGCTTCAATAGTACGAGAATCAAAAAATAAGCGATGAGTCGGTAAATATTCGTCAATAGTACCGCGCGGTAATGCTACAGGGCCTGGTGAATCGCCGCAATTGATTAAAGATGAAAGGAATTCTAAAATTTCACAATAAATACCCGACTGCGTTTGACGAACTCCAAGTAATCTTGCTCCGTAACTTCTGAATGTATTAATCACTCTAGTTGACATTTCTTGAAGATTTTCTTTCATCTCTTTCATGTCGTTTTCCCAAGCGGTTTTATTAGATTTCTGTCTAAGCTTCTTTAGAAAATACTCAACTATAGCAGCACCGCCAGTATCAGGCTTATACAAAATACTAACATATAACTCGTTAAAAAACGACCTAGCCCCAGCATGTTTCTTACGCCATTCTGTACCTAAATAAGCAATAAAATCATTAGGGACTTTTACAGTAGGATCATAAGTAAATTCCGTATCGTCAAATATTACTGCTTTACGTCTTCTAATAGTATGGAAATACATAATGATATTGCCCGAAGCCATATTTTTAAGTAAGGCATTTCTGATATTCTTTTTCATGTCTAGATCTTCATCATCAGCAGTTTCAAAAGAAAATCCATTTATTTTAATAACTTGTAATAAAGAATTATCTTTTGTTAAAATAGTATTACTATCCCAATGACATTTATAAGGAATAAAATGCGAAGCGGGTTTTTCTTGTTTAGACCTTAATTCTTTAGCTACTCTAGTTCTAAATAACTTCATTACCTCACCTGATTTAACTATTTTGATTTATTTGTCAGTTATACCTCTTTTTTTTATGTCATTCCCACGTAGGCGGGGATCCAGATTTTTTGTTTTCATCCTGTGGCTACAACCACGGAATCTTGTATCATAGACTGTATCCTAAGATAATACCGCGATCAAGGTGCGATATGACATTAAATGTTAATGGATTCCCGCCTACGCGGGAATGACATAAAACTCAAATACTATACGAATTTGCTCCATAGTAAAATTTATTAGGACATTGGCTAGTTCTTGACATTTTATTTAAATATAGCTCTATGAATCTTGGTTCTTTAAAACATATAATATAAGCTACCAAATGCAAAGCAGCTGCAATAAATAAAATCATAATACCGTTATTCCAAATAAATACTATCATCGTCATTATCATATTTAATGCAGCAAACTTAATACTTACTCCAAATATCATCGGCGGTCTAGTTAACCCTACAAATAAAAGATCGGATGCTAATGCTCCTACCATAAAAAACCTCTATTAATTTATATTAATATCAAACATAGTTGACAATATTGAATTCGGTGCTTCACTATTCACAAAATGTACGTAACCGTTATTATTTTCAAGGGCATTAACTGCTATCTTAATTAATGCTTCTTCGATAAAATTATTACTATCATCTAACATTGATTTCAACAAGTTAATATCTCGTATTTTTATATTATATGGAAACGTCTCGGATACCTGTAATATCTCATATGGCAATATTAAATGTTCTGCACTTAATGCAGAAGCAATTGTTGCTACCGTTAAGTTAACATTTAATAAATGCGTTTTCTCCTGATCGTCGCTCGCAAACGGTACTATCACAGGTATAATATTACTATCTGCAAAATTTAATAAAATTTCTGGATTAATCATAATAGGCTCGCTTAAAAAACCAATATTTATAACATCATGATTTACAATTTTTCGGTAAGATAGTTTTGATTTTTTTGCTTGCAGTAAATTAGCATCCTTACCTGAAATACCAACTGCATAACAACCTATACTACTTAACTTTGTTACTATAAGCTTGTTAACGTAACTGGATAAAATTTCCATAATAATAGGATTATTTAGAGAACTATAGTCGCTTATTTTACTAATTTTTTGACTAAAATTTTCATCTATTTGTGATATTAAAGACGAACTTCGTAAATCAATATGATCATGTACTATATATATTTTAGCACCACACATCTCAAGCAATCTAACAGATTCAATAAAAGCCGTAAATAATTTATCGTCAATAATAATAGTAGCAGGTAATTTTAGAACTATTGCTTGATTCTTTAACTCACGACTACACTTTATTATATTCTTAATTATAGCAATGTTATTTAATGAAGAAATACTATCTACCTCTTTATTTTTGAGGCTTGATGCATTTTGCCAAACTAGCTTTAAGTTCTCTTGCACCTTCTTTGCTCCTACTACTTACATACATAACATTACATGAGTAGTTTAAAGTTGCAAGAAAATTCTGTGCTTCATCATTAAGGTTTTTATGATCCGTAACTTTATCGGACTTTGTGAAAATAATTTGAAATTCTCTTTTACTTGCAAGTAATAGATCAGCTACTTTCGTATCATTTTTTTTTATACCCCTTCTTGAATCAATCAGTAAGTTAACTAACCTTAAATTATTACTATTTCGTAAATAATAACTAATTAACACTCCCCACTGCTCTTTGACTGATATAGGAACATTAGCAAAACCATAACCGGGAAGGTCAACTATAATAAGTTTATCTGCAAGGTTAAAGAAATTGATTTGCTTAGTACGCCCTGGAGTATTAGAAACTTTAGCAAGATTTTTATTATTACATATCGTGTTTATTAGGCTTGATTTGCCAACATTTGACTTACCGACAAAAGCAATTTCCGGTAATGAAAACTTGGGGATTTGATTTATATTCATAGCACCAGCTACAAATTTAGCTTGATGACAAAAAAGCTTACTGCCATCAGTTGATTTTGTAGGCACTATTTTCTGAGTAGTCATAATTTGCTTTCGTATTGGATGTAATTAAGCATTGCCTGCGTGAATACCTTCTCGCAATGACAGGGAACCAAACCATGCAACAACACTGAGTTAGGAATGGCATCAACAGACTTCAATAATGCTATAAGTGAACTAGCATGACATTAAAACATGGTAGCGGGGGCTGGATTTGAACCAACGATCTTCAGGTTATGAGCCTGACGAGCTACCGAGCTGCTCTACCCCGCAATAATTGAGAATTGACGATTTATCTGTGTTATATTTTGACTTAGTCCAAGACTACATGAATACTGTTAGTGTCATTCTTGCGTAAATACCGAGTAGTCGTAGACTACACGGCAACCCAGAAAAATAATAAAAAATTCTATAAATCAGAACTGTTTACTGGATTGCTTCGTCAATTGCTATGCAATTTCCTCACAATGACGATTTGTTACCCACAAACAAAGCTTAACTAGCTTCTTTCTTACTACCGAAGGAAAGACCTGAGAATCTTTTATTAAAATCACTAACACTTTTGTTCGATTGATTTACTACATTTCCGGAATCTTTATTCCATGCCGGATGCTTTCTAAAATCAACATCCATTAAAATTTCACCTGTAGGATGAGTAGACATTGTTTCAAAAACATCGCTTCCTACTTTAATCAAAAACTTTTTATACTCTGGATGTATACTACTTCTCATAATGCTTTTGCCGTTTTAGTCTGAATTATTTTTTTCTTAATAGCTCTAGCGTTACTTGATAAAACATTATCATCAGCTTTTAGAATATATGCATCAAAACCCCCAGCTTTTTCCACTGAACTAATACACCTAGCATTAACCGATAATCTATATTTCCCGGCTGCTATATCACTTGTAAACTTAACTGATCTTAGATTAGGTTCAAAACGTCTTCTAGTTTTACGCTGAGAATGTGATACATTGTTGCCGTATAAAACACCCACACCTGTGAGTTCACACTTACGAGACATAAGCTAAATACCTTAAAACTTAAAAATATACTTCAAGTAAATGAAGAGTCACATACGAAAATCAACTTCAAAAAGCGCTAAGAGTTCACAAGCCGAGGAGCGGAGCATATACTTAATACG
This sequence comes from Candidatus Rickettsia kotlanii, assembly GCA_030295365.1. Classification (GTDB taxonomy): domain Bacteria; phylum Pseudomonadota; class Alphaproteobacteria; order Rickettsiales; family Rickettsiaceae; genus Rickettsia; species Rickettsia kotlanii. The sequence continues at coordinate 513,362 of AP027062.1, read as the reverse complement.
TGAGCACCGCAGATCTTGCAGAACGACGTAGCCAATTTTTGAAGTTCACCAGAGTATATGCAAAAAAATATAAAGTAATACTCCCCTAGTGTCAAGAGATAATTATTTTGTAGCTTAATTATTTTGTAGCTAAGTATTAGCTAACGCTTGATTTTTATTAAATAACAGAGTTTTAAAAATATAAATTAATTAAACTATTATAAATCTAATTAATGAGAAGCCAGCTCAAGGTAATATCACTGGACTAATTAAAACATTAGGAGAGTTGCCTTCAGGTTTTTCTGAATATATTAGTGTAATCTTACTCCAAAACCATTAAGTACAAAGGAGCAAATTGATCATAATCAAGCAGCTTTTTGTATGATGAAGGATTAAAATTATATAGCAAAGGCAATCACCTGGTTGCTCTTAAATAACTACAACAAGCTGAACAAATTGCTATAGGTCAAACTGAAAGTAATTTTCTTTTCTATATTAATACTATGATAGGACGTAGCTATCAATAGTTGGGACTTTTTGATAATGCTATTCAATAATTTCAAGATAGCATAGAGAATTCTTTTGAAGCAAAGCAATATTATAAATACAAAGAATTATTCACTGCACATCAACAACAAGGAACATTAGATAAATTTATTAAAAAGCAAGAAGCAATTTTAATAAAAAGTCAAGCTAATAATGACCAAGCTAAAGAATTAATGACAAGATTAGCTTTAGGAACTGCTTATAAAACTCAAAACCGTAAAGAAAATTCAATAGCGCGCATATGCTTACTCGTTACAGCAAGGTATAGTTGATTATGAGGCTGGGACAGCATAAAGTTGGTTTTTCTGATAAAGAAAAGATAGGCACTGATAACATTCAACAATGCGTTGCTGTAATTTTACATGATCCATTAACTAAAAAACCACATTAGCCCATGTTGACAGATTTACTGATGCTAGTTTTTTACACATGATGTAATAAGCAACTTTCCTTCTAATGAAATTAGAAGCTTATTTAGTAGGAGGGCATGATAGATCTGCAGTATCAATTGCGGTATCAGATGGTAATATTCGTAAAGTAACACAAGAATTAAATAACCACTCTAACGTAAATATAAAATCTACAGATATAGAAGACAAGGGAGCCCCATCAGAAATTATATTTGATCCAATAACAGGTAACTGTTCCGGGTAGAGAGGATAAAACAACTGCTGCTAGACAAATACATTTAAGTATAGGAAGTAATACTCCTGCACTTTATAAAGCTTTTGATTTAACTAAAAATATACCTAATCGCTCTTTAAATGCAATCCAACAAAAACATATTATTCAGCAATATTTATTAGGATCTAATCAAATATCAAGACCACTTACTAAAGTAGCAGATGGAATTTAAAAAACTAATCCAAAATTAGTCAAAAATGTAGTAACTAAAAATATTAGTAATTGGGTTCACGAATTGAATCTAAATGATCAAGAACAAACAAAAATTGTAAATAATTTAATAGCTAAAACTGATTATTTATTATCTAACAATTTAAATCCGTTGGAAAGTATACGTTCAGAAATTAATAAAACATTAACTCATTCTACCTATCAACAAGATAGTAATATTAAAAAATCCTGGATGCAAAAAAGTGTACAAAAAATAAAAGATGTGTTCATAAATATTTTTAGTAGTAAAAAACAAAAAATGAACCAAAATTAAACTTAATAAGTAATAAGATATTAAAAAAATATAAGTACTAAGACAAAAACAGCTGCACCTAGCTATACTCTTCCCAATAAAAATATTGCTCTTTACACAAAAATAATCAACAAAGTAAATAAACATATGCAAATTGAAATTAACTCACAAGAATATAAAATTTTTGATATAAATGATGATTTAGTAATTTATACTAAAGATTTAAATGAAGAGATCGCCTGTAGTTTCTTTTCCGTAAAATTAAATAAAATAGCATTAGCTAGCAATATTAATTCACAACAGTTAGAGTAATTAATTACTGACTTTAATCAGAATGAATTGATAGAACAAGATTTAATAAAAGTACGAATAATTGGAGGTAATGATTTGCCTGAATCATCTAAATACTTGGAAGATATTCGTACTACTTTAAATGGTATTGATAATAATATATAGGTTTTAAATGCATGTAAAAATATACATCCCAATTCTTTTGAATTAGATGGCTATCACAGGGAAGTTAGAGCTTTAGATTAATTGTAGAATATTAAATTGATACTATTAGAAGAGAAAATAGCTGAGATGTTAGGCAATCACTAATAGCAATATTTATGGTCCATTTAGTAAAGAAATAAAGATAGGTACAATGTATTTATACGTGAAATAGGCACAAGACAAACCTAACATAGTACCGATAACGATTATACGGAATTTTGCAGGACTAAAAATTAAAATAACTATTCCAAGAATAATTACTATTTTTATTATATCATCTGTCGTATAAGAGCTAGAATTTATAGCATAAACATTTAGATTTATACCTAGAAATATTATTATACATAATAAGTTCTTAAACATTTTATACCTCTTCTATAGGCCCAGTAGTTAATCCATTTATAAATTGTTTTAAATAAGGATTATCACTATTATGCATTTCATCTTTACTACCGTACCATTTAATTTTTCCTTGATAAATCATAGCTACTTCTTTAGCTATTTTTGTGGCACTAATCATATCATGAGTTATAGTAATCGTAGTTGCCCCTAACTCTTCTTGGATTTTTATAATTAATTCGTTGATAACATTTGCCATGATAGGATCAAGCCCTGTGGTCGGTTCATCAAGAAATAAAATCGACGGTGTACTACAAATAGCCCTAGCAAGGGCTACTCTTTTTTGCATTCCTCCTGATAATTCAGCAGGGTAAAGCTCGAGTATTCTAGGGGATAAACCAACGGAATTAAGCTTTGCACTGGCAAGGTCGTTTTTTTCTTTCTTAGATAATTTTTTATTCTTGAAAGTAATATTATCACGTATATTTAAGGAGTCAAATAATGCTCCGCCTTGGAATAAAAAACCTATACCGTCCATAATCTCAAATTTTTGTTTACTTGAGATATCTTGGATTTCTACATTATCAATAAAAATTTTACCTTTATCAGGTTTAATCAATCCTACTATATTTTTAATTAGAACAGATTTGCCGCTACCGGAAGCACCTAAAATAACTAATGAACTGCCCTTTTTTACATCCAAATCTATTCCATCTAATACCTTATGATTAGCAAACGATTTATATAATGACCGAATTTTAATTTTAAATTCTTCTACACTCATGCATACTCCAAATAAACAACAAAACCAATTTTTCAAATTAAACGAGTATACCTACACTTTAAAAAATAATTCGGTTATTAAATAATTACTGATTAAGATAAGGATAGAAGAATTCACTACTGCCGAGGTAGTTGCTCTTCCAACTCCCTTAGCCCCTTTATCTGAATAATAGCCGCTATAGCAACTTATTATAGAAATAATAAACCCAAAAACTCCCGCTTTAACTAGACCGGAAATTACGTCAATCGGTTCTAAATACTGAAAAGTACTGGTTAAATAAGCTGCACTATTAAAATCAAGTTTATATACCCCTACCAAATAACCACCCATAACACCAATTATATCCCCGATTAAAACAAGACAAGGCATTGCAATAATAGATGTTATTACTCTTGGAAAAACTAAATATTTAATAGGATCGGTAGATAAAGTATATAAAGCATCTACCTGCTCCGTTACTCTCATTGTGGCTATTTCGGCGGCGATTGATGCCCCAGCTCTTCCCGCTACCATTAGTCCGGCTAAGACAGGTCCAAGCTCTCTAGTCAACGACAATACTACTACCGTTGCAATAGAGCTTTCAGCTGAGAAACGGGAAAAACCGATATAGCTCTGTAATGCAAGTACCGCCCCTGAGCAAAAAGTCGTCATCGCAACAACTGGAAGCGAGTGAAACCCGATAAATAATAATTGTCTGATGATTAAACTCAAATATAAAGGCGGTCTTATGATACTGCTAACGGCAGCAAAGCTAAATAGAGAAAAACTACCTACACTTTGTGCAAACTTTATAGTACGTTTACCGACTGAATTAGCTATATTGAATAACATTTTTTCTATTTAATTTAAGTACGCTATGTCATTTCTGCGAAAGCAGGAATCCAGTAACCTCTAATGTCATCCCGCAACTTGATTGCGGGATACCGTGGTCAAGCCATGGTATGACACAGATATCTACCCGATATATTTTCTTTTATATCTACTACCAAGGTTAGTTAATACCTCATACCCGATAGTACCTATAATACTCGCTATTTTATCGGGCGTGCAATAATTTCCGATAATTTCCGCTTCCTGCCCTAGAAAAATCTCGGGCGGTGGTAGATCGGTAACATCGATATTTATTAAATCCATCGATACTTGCCCTACTATAGGAACGCTGCGACTGTTAATAAATACTTCGCCTTGATTGCTAAAATTACGACTAAACCCATCAGCATAACCAAGCGGTAACGTTGCAATAACACTATCACGCTTAGTTGTAAAAGTCATATTATAACCGATATGGCTATCTAGTGTCAAATTCTGTAAGTGAATTATAGGAGCTTTTAAGGTTACGGGATTCTTTGTTAAGGGATTAAGACCGTATAAGGCTGCCCCCGGTCTTGCTAAATCAAAATGGTAATCCTGTCCTAAAAATATGCCGCCGGAATTAGCAAGGCTTGCTTTGACGTTTGGGAAATATTGTAAATAAGCTTTAAATCTGTTTAATTGTTCTAGATTATAAGGATTATCTATTTCCTCGGATATAGCTAGATGGCTTATAATATATTGTAAATCTAGCCCTTGTAACAAATCACGATCATTAATTAGCTGCTCTATCTCATCAGAGCTTAAGCCAAGACGATTAATCCCCGTATTGAAATGTAAATAACAAGGCAATAATCGGTTTTTCAAATTACTAAATTTTTGCCAAATTTCTATTTGTTTTAAGTTATTTAGGACAGGTGTTAAATTATATTCTATCAGCTCTAAAGCATCATGTTCAAAAACGCCATTAAGAACTAAAATATTAACATCTAATCCTAAAGCGTTGCGTAAATTTAATCCTTCTTCACTTGAGGCCACAAAAAAATGCCTACAATTTTCTTCTATTAAAGCTTTAGAAATTTGTACTGCTCCAAGACCGTAACCATTAGCTTTAACGGCAGCACCGACTAATGAGGTTTTACAAATATCTTTTAATAAAAGGTAATTATTTTTTATTGTAGATAGATTTATTTCTACAGTACACAAGTTCATAGTATATTTATTAACTCTTTTACGAGGACAAACAATACGGGTATTATATGAAATTTTGTAAATAAGTCACTTGTTTCTATAGTATCCGTGATAAAAATATTGTCTAATAGACTTCTTGCATAACTTGCTGCTAAAGGTAATTTGTACGTCAATCCAGTACTCGCATCCTCACGTACTAAAGTGTACGCTGTGGTGCTGCATTCCGTGTTTCCTGCAAATTCCTCTTTATTAGCTTTGTTCTCCAAGAGGTCTATTATCGAATTTTTAGAACCGGCAGAAAGCACTGCATGAGTTATAAAAGCACTAACCGATAAAACCGAATGTTCTTTTAAAAATCTTACTGTTTTTACGATTGTTTCTCCACTATCTATAATATCATCAATTAATATGCAATTTTTGCCCTTTACACTAACTATTATTGAGATCATCTCGCAATTATTATTTATATCCCTTTCTTTGTTTATATAAGCTAAATCATTTAGTAAATTACTAATTTTTTGAACTCGATTGATACTTCCTTTATCATGTGCAACTATAACGAAATTGCTATAAGTTCTTAAAAACGGGATGTATAAATTTATAGGTTTAAGATTAGAAACAGGAATATTAAAAAATTTCTCTATTTTATCGGAGTGTAAATCAATAGTAATTACATGGTTTACTCCGAGCTTCTCTAAAAAATCTGCTATTAACTTAGCAGGAATTATATTGTGAGAATTTATATTATCTTGCCTTGCATAACCAAAATAAGGCATTACTAAAATTATTCGATTTGCTCCCGCTTTTTTTGCTACATCTACTAGCAAAAACAACTCAATTAAACGATCATTAACGGGTTTTGATGTGGATTGTACTATGATTATATCTTCATTATGAAACGATTTTTGAATTTCTTATTTCGGAATCATTGAAATAGGTAATTTTCGGCTCAATATATTTAATATTTAATGCTATAGCTAAACGCGTTGCAAGTAACTTATTACTACTGCCTGCTAAGATTTTCATGTGAATGATTTATGTTATTTAACGCTATTAGCGAGCGGACTTTGTTGCGTGGATATCTAATCGTCATTGCGAGCAGTCGTAGACTGCGTGGCAATCTCATTAAATAACAATAAACTCCCGAGATTGCTTAGTCAATTGCTATGCAATTTCCTCGCAATGACGACTAGGTGGTGTCGACGCAACAATACCTCCTCACAATGACAGTGAAATAAGCTTAAGAATGACTTTCTAATTTTTGTATTAGTGCCTCAAAGCCTTGATTTTTTAAAGTATCGGTAAACTCGTCTTGTTGAGCTCCAATAAGACTTACACCTTCCGTAATTATATCAGAAACTTTAAAAACATCTTTCCCGTTTCCTTTCATTTCACGTACAAGATATTCTACTTTAATAGGGTCTTGCTCTTTATTACTAATGATATTCATAGTAACCATAAAATCGGTCGAGCTTAAAGGACGAACTCCTACTATTTTAGGCTGTTTGCCTTTATAATCTTTTATTAAATCAGTATAAGATTTAGTAACATATTTAGAGTAAACTTTGATGAATTCCTGAACCTGCCCACCTGATAAAGTTTTTATCCCATTTCTGCCTAATGTATATTTAGCCATCCAATCAAAATCTAGGTTCTGAGACATTAACTCACGTGCTTTAGCAATTTTTACTCGCTCAGATAATTTACTATCGTTTAATATACTAGAAGCTTCATTTACTAAATTAGTAACGTAACTGTTCAAACCAGCAGGCACTTTTTCATGAGAATAAGTGGAAAACGTCATAACTAATAAAAATAAACCTGTAATAATTTTTTGCATATAATCCTCTTTAATTTCATTAATTCTTGGGTTTAGGACATTTAAAATTTTCAGGATATTGAACCGATACCTCACGAACACGATGTAATGCTGATCTAATAGCCACATAAGGATCGGTAGAATTCTTCATCACATAATCACTAAAAGGTAATACAACATATCGATCGTTTATTTTACTAACTGCTAGTACTCCTAAGTCAAAATCATTATGAGTGTAGTACATTAACGGATTAAGAGCATAATTAGTAATTACCGAATCCATAATATCTCTTGCGTTAGTACTACCAATTATCGGCAATACTAAATAAGGACCTGGGGCAACTCCATAATGTGCGAGGGTACTACCGAAAGTTTGACGACCAGAAGACGGCAAACCTACCTTACCTGCCACGTCAAATAAACCGCCTATGCCAAGCGTCGTGTTAATGAGAAACCGCCAAACGCTTTTCATAGTTTTATCGTAATTTAACTGAAGCCCGTAATTTACCGCCGTAAGCAGTGTATCGACATTACTGACGAAACTATTAATGCGTGCTTTTACGTAATCATTCGTGATGTTCTTATAACCTATTGTTAAAGGACGCAATATTATATAATCTAATACAGAATTAAATACAAACACTTTACGGTTAAATTTTTCGTATGGATCATAAACTTTTAAGCAACTGTTTTCATTTCTTCCACCATTATAGTTATATATGTCATTATCAACATATTCAAGATCAGCTCTTATCGATAATGAAAATAAAATAATGGATAATATAATTAATATTCTCATTGATTTATGCTGTTTTCTTACAAACAATAATACTATATTTATTGTTTTCCGCTAGTATTATTTCTTCCGAAGTTAATATAGTAAAATTATTTTTTTGTAAAAAATTATTTATTTCATTCAAATTAAAAATAAATTCTTTGCATTTTACTGAAAATTGTGTCTTCGTCGCATTCGGTAAACAAAGGGCAAAATACCCTTGTTTATTAAGATATGAGTATATTAAATTAAAATATTCTATTAAATTGTTAGTAAACGATAATCCACAAAAACTAAAAATAATATCAAATTTATTAGAGTTTTGTTTTAAAAAATCATCGATAGCAATATTATATATTTGATCGTAAATTTTAGTGTTCGGGTAATATGTTTCTTGTAACTCATTCATCAAAGCAGAAACTTCTACACCGGTTAAAGTAAAACTTTCCGGAAAACGTTTTTGTATTTCATAACCTACAAGCCCTATATTACTTCCAAGTTCCAAAATAGAGTAATTATCCGGTAAATCAGATATCTGCTTAAGTGCTTCATTAACAAACCTATACGGAAGATGGATACTTTTCTCGTTATTAAAAATAGTAGGATAATATTGTGCGGTTAAATCACGATATTTCCCACAAATTTCTTGAGGTATTTCAGTAATATCCTTATAATTTTTCAAAAAATTTATAAATATAGATTTATATTTTTCATTAGATTTTTCTAAATATTCTATAGCTTGCCTGTAATTATTTTTTAAAAAATAAACCCATCCGAGTTGATAATATACTTTAGAATCATTAGGATTAAAAAATTTATCAACTAATTTAAACCTAAGTAATGCATCATTTAAATTACCTCTATATAAATGATCGAGTCCAAGTTGATAATTAGTTTCGGCTAAATGAGAGAATTTATATTTACAATCACTTATATAATTTTTAAATTCTAAAATTTTATTCTTAATAAAATTCGGTATATTTATTATAGTTAAGCAATAATGTTTGATTTTGTCTTTTATTTTACCGAGCATAGTTTAATTACTAAATTAATATTACTTACTATAATAAAGCATATCTTGATAAATTTTTAAATAAAATAATAATTTTACTTGTAAATTAATGGCATTGAAGCTAGGATGTACATCAGTAGGTAGCTTATGAACTCAATTAGCGGCACTTCATTTAGAAAAAACTTAAGCTCTGTACTAAATACCGTAGAAAACGATCATGTCCCCTATCTTATTAAAAGAAAGAATCATAAGAATATTATTCTTTTAACCGAAGAAGAATATGAATCTACAAAAGAAACATTATATTTATTATCTAATCCGGCTAATGCGAATCGAATAAAAAAATCTATCGAACAAGCAAAAAGAGGAGAGTTTGCTAAAGTTAATTTAGATGATTGAGATTGAGTGGACACTAGAAGCAGCGGAGGATTTAGCGTATTGGCAAAAATACGATATTAAAAAATATGAACGTATTAAACTTCTAATAAAAAATATCCAAGAAGCACCGTTTACAGGTATAGGTAAGCCCAAACCTTTAAAACATGTATTATCAATTTTATGGTCACGTAGAATTAACCACGAACATAGACTAATATATTTAGTCAATACTAAACAAATTATAATATATAATTGTAGATTTCATTATAAAAATTAATATTTATTTCTTGAAATTACCGATTTTACTATAGCTTTCATTTAATACGGACTCAAATTATGTCAATTATTTCTACGAGACTAAGTTCTATAAAACCATCGCCGACCCTTGCAGTCGTAAAAAAAACTCTTGAACTTAAAAAAGCAGGAGTTGATATTATCACACTCGGTGCCGGTGAACCTGATTTTGATACGCCTGACAATATTAAGGAAGCAGCGATTAAAGCGATTAAAGACGGCTTTACTAAATATACTAACGTTGAGGGTATGCCTCTTTTAAAGCAAGCAATAAAAGACAAATTCAAACGTGAAAATAATATAGATTACGAACTTGATGAAATAATAGTAAGCACTGGCGGTAAGCAAGTTATATATAATTTGTTTATGGCATCTTTAGATCAAGGGGATGAGGTAATTATTCCAGCACCTTATTGGGTTTCATATCCTGATATGGTTGCACTTAGCACAGGCACACCTGTTTTTGTAAATTGCGGACTTGAAAATAACTTTAAATTAAGTGCAGAAGCTTTAGAATGTTCAATTACAGATAAAACTAAGTGGCTTATTATTAACTCACCTAGTAATCCAACAGGTGCAAGCTATAATTTTGAAGAACTAGAAAATATTGCTAAAGTTTTAAGAAAATATTCACATGTAAACGTAATGTCCGATGATATTTACGAGCATATTACTTTTGATGATTTTAAATTTTATACATTAGCCCAAATAGCACCTGATTTAAAAAAGAGAATATTTACCGTAAACGGAGTATCTAAAGCTTATTCTATGACGGGTTGGCGTATAGGCTACGGTGCAGGCTCTAAAGCTTTGATTAAAGCAATGACTATTATTCAGTCGCAAAGTACTTCAAACCCTTGTTCAATAAGTCAAATGGCTGCTATTGAAGCCTTAAACGGTCCTCAAGATTATATAAAGCCTAATGCTTTAAATTATCAAAAAAAGCGTGATCTTGCTTTATCAATTTTGAAAAGAGGCAAATATTTTGAGTGCTATAAGCCGGAAGGGGCATTTTACTTATTTGTTAAATGCGATAAAATATTTGGGCATAAAACTAAATCAGGCAAAATTATTGTAAATAGTAATGATTTTGCCAAATATTTACTTGAAGAAGCAAAAGTTGCCGTAGTACCTGGTATCGCTTTCGGCTTAGAGGGATATTTTAGAATCTCTTATGCTACTTCTATGGAAGAGCTAGAAGAAGCTTGTATTAGAATTGAGAGAACAATCGATATCATTCCTGCTTAAGGCTTTGCATGGATACCAAATCGTCATTGCAAGCAGCCATAGACTGCGTGAAAATCTCGTCAAATATCCTGAGATTGCTTCGTCACTTACTTCGTAATTTCCTTACAATGATGGAAATGGAAAAGTTAAAAAGCTACCTAAACCAACAAAAAAATAATGCGGAAAATTTTTAAAAAATTTTTAAAAAATAATAAATACGTACTTAGTATAACTACTATTTTACTATATTGGTATTTGCGTTTTGTTTACTTTACTTCAAAGCAGAAATTTATATTTCATGATAACGGCAATAAGGAAAAATTCCTAAACGAACAAGGGGTAATCTTTGCATTTTGGCATAATATGCTTGCCTTAAGTCCGGCTATGTTTATAGGACATAGAAATATCTATGCTTTAATATCACCGCATTTAGACGGGAAAATTTTAAACGATCTAGTAGGAAAATTCGGTTGCAGAGTGATAGTAGGTTCTACTAATAAAAATCCCATCGGAGCTTTACGTAATATTATAGGTCAGTTGTCTCAAGGTGCAAATATAATAGTCACGCCGGACGGTCCTAAAGGACCGGTATATAAAGTAAATAGCGGCATTACCGAAATTGCCTATAGATATAATACAAAACTTATTACTATAGTCAGCTCCACTTCTAGATGTTTCAGATTAAAAAGTTGGGATAAATTAATAATACCTCTACCGTTTGGTACCATTAAAATTATAGTTGGCCCGCATTTAGAACTCACAAATGATAAAATACAAAACCATATAAGCCTTGAAAAACAATTAGCAAGCTTAACAGAAAGTTTAAAGAAATGATGTTATTATATTATGCTTTAAGCTTTATATTATTACCTGTTTATTTTATCATAATTCTTATACGTTTATTAATAGGTAAAGAAGATATAAGACGCATCCAAGAGCGTTTTGCTATTGGCAAACACAGACAAGACGATTCATTAGACTTCGTGCAAACGTCCGCTAATAAAGAGGAATTTAAAGGAGACACTTCACTGCGAACCACAGCGTATACACTAGTACGTGAGGATGAAGGATTGGAATCGACGTATAAATTACCTTTAGAAGCAAGTTATACACGAAGGCTGATATGGATTCATGCAGCAAGCGTTGGCGAGTCTATGGTAGCTTTAACATTAATACATAATATAAGTAAACTCTACCCTGACGTTCGTTTTCTAGTAACTTCTTGGACTAACAGCTCCGCTAAAATATTAACTGCCAAATTACCTAAAATAGCAGTTCACCAATTTTTACCGATAGATAATATTATTTTTACTCGAAAATTTTTAAGAAATTGGCAACCTGATTTAGGCATTTTTATAGAATCGGAATTATGGCCGTGTATTATTAATGAGGGAGCAAAGCAGTGTAAATTACTACTAGTTAATGCTCGTATTTCCGATAAATCGTTTAAAGTTTGGCTAAAAAGAAAAAGCTTTTTTCAGCTTATTCTCAAAAATTGCAGTAAAATTATCGTGCAAAACGAGCGTGACTTACAAAAATTCAATAAACTTGGCGTATCAGATGCAGTGAATTTAGGCAATATTAAATTTGCCAACGAAAAACTTCCGGTCAATCAAGAAGAGTTATCAAAATTAAGTTTACATTTAGACAATAGGCGAGTCGTACTATTTGCCAGCACTCACCCTGAAGATGAAGAGGTGATTTTGCCTATAATTAAAAACCTAAAAGAACAGTTTTTAGACTGCTATATTATCTTAATTCCAAGACATCCTAAGCGAGTTAAATCAATTATCGATAATTGTAAGTCACATAATTTATTCGCTACCGCTAAGTCGCAAAATGATTTACCTATTTTAAGCGATGATCTTTATATAATTGATAGGTTTGGCGAAATGGGACTATTTTTTTCTGTAGCTACAATTTCTTTTATCGGTGGTTCTTTTAAACAAGGTGGGCATAATATTTTAGAAGCAGCATATTTCTCTAATTGTATTATATTCGGTCCCGATATGAGCAAAAATACCGATATCGCTAAAGGTGTACTGCAAAATGAAGCAGCTATCCAAATCAAAAACGGTGAAGATTTACTAACCAAACTAATATATCTACTCAGGTCTAATAATTCTCTAGAACTTAAAGCTTACCGTGAAAATGCTTTAAAATTTGTTAAGGATAACCAAAAAGTCCTAGATGAATATTTAAAAGTAATTACGAAGTTTCTTTGATAGAATTTAACTAAAAACTCTTATTCTCCTAGAAGCTCTATAGTAAATTCAGGATCTACGTGACTGATTTCTATACTTCCGTTATTTTCTAGTATTTTCTTATTCAAATACCTATAATACCCACGACTTATAGGCAAAGAACATAATTCACCTTTATAAACGGTTAAGTCCAGACACCATTGGTTATGAAAATTATATGTGGGTTTGGCAACGATAACTTATTTAATTTTCTGTCTCTACCATAAATGTATCTTTAAAAAATCAGGATCTGCTTTAGGCATGTTGGCCCCATCAGAATATTTTAAAATTAGTGAAATATCAACAGTTTCTTCCGTATCTTCTGTAGTATCAGGGACAATCATGCTTATTCTTTAATCTTAACTATACGTTTGTTATTTAATCTTAATATTAAGGAAGCTTCAATTGTCTCTTCCAACACAATACCGTACTTATAACCGTTTTCGGTTTTAAATTCTTTTTAAACAACTTTACGCTTAGTAGGTTCAGAACATATAAAATTTTCCTTATCGTTGCTGTTAAAATCACTTCCTGGACCGACTACTTCTATTGTACTGGTTGTCACTTTATAAGCGTTTGAAAGGGTTTTAGCTCTAATCTTTGCAATATCTACCAGTTTTTTCCTTATACTTTAGCATTTTCTCTTTTAGAGTTAGGAGTCTTAGGAGGAGTTTGCTCTAAAGGCTCTACAGGATTAGTTGTCATCAACTGAGTGGGAGTACTCATATTACCTCGAGACGAAGGATGCTTTGTTATATAAGTTATTTTACTTTCGGCATCAGTACCGAGTACTGCTATTTGTCCACTTCCTATCTTATAGGCATTTTCTATAATTTTACTTCCTGTGACGGTAACTTTTCATTCCCCTTCTACTGCTTTATAATATGCATAACCGGCACGTACTATAATAACTTGCTCTTCGGCAACATAAACTTGTGCAGCATATTCCTCTTTTGTCCTTGACATAAAATGCCCTTTATTTAAACTAATAATTACAATTAATGTAAGATTTTCTATGATTAAGTCAATATAAATCTTTTATTATAAAGTAAAAAACCAAAAATTATTTATTAATAGATAGTTGATTGTAGTTAAAGAGATATTATAAATACGAGTTTAGAATAAGCACTTATCCTAAATTCGCCTTTGTTTGCTTTGAAAAGGTGTGAGTGAGCATTCACAAGTTTTTTACTGTCACCTAGTTCAATTGACCACGGGAAGGTATTATTACGTGGATAGAAAAACGTATTCTGTGTCATACCGTGGTTTGACCACGGTATTCATAAAAATAACTAGTATTAGTTGTTTTTATATTTTTACTGGATCCCACAATCAAGTTGCGGGATAACAGGATAGAATTGTGTCTGCACAGCAACGCATGCTCACAATGACGATTTGGTTATCTACGCGGGAATGAAATTGAATCTATGAAACAAGCCCATTAACCTTGTGTAATGGCAGCTACTTCATCGGCAAAGTTTTTTTCTTCGTGTTCTATACCTTCACCAAGTTCGTATCTAATAAATTTGGCGATTTTAATTTCTGCACCGAGTTCTTTTTCAGCATTTTTAATTACTTCCGCAACGGTAAGTTTAGGCTCAAATAAGAAATTTTGCTGAAGCAATACAACTTCTGAGAAGAATTTACGTATTCTACCTTCTACCATTTTTTCTATAATATTATCAGGCTTTCCTTCTTCTTTAGATTTCTCAAAAAATACTTTTCTCTCACGCTCTACGAGTGCTTGATCCAAGCTTGAATCATCTATACTTTGCGGGTTATTTCCTGCTACATGAACAGCAATTTGTTTAGCTAAAGCTTCTAGTTTTGCTTTATCTTTTGCATTAGACGCAAGACCTACTAATACGGAAATTTTTCCTAAATTCGGGACAACTTCATTATGCACGTACGAACCGATTGCTCCTTCAGATATCTCTAATATATCCATACGACGTAATGTTAAATTTTCACCGATTGTAGCAATATTTTCTATAATTTCTTCTTCAACTGATTTACCGCTTTGCATTTTAAATGTTTTTAGCGTGTCTATAGTTTTTGCAATTACTGCAAGATTTGCAATATCCTTAACTAGATCCTGAAACTGTTCATTTCTAGCGACAAAATCTGTTTCGGAATTTACTTCAATTACCACTCCGGTAAGCCCATCAACTTTTGCAGCCGTTAAACCTTCAGAAGCAATACGTCCGGCTCTCTTTGCAGCAACAGCTAAACCTTTCTTACGAAGAAAATCAATCGCTTCTTCAAAATTACCGCTGGTTTCTATTAATGCTTTTTTGCAGTCCATCATACCTGCACCGGTTTTTTCTCTTAATTCTTTAACCACTGCAGCACTTATATTTATTTCACTCATACCTTACTTTCTCCTTAATTATTATATTTGGCTTGGGTTGTGGCTCGAAGAATGACCTCGATGTCACCCCGTGGCTTACTGCTGGGGTCCATAAAAACAATTTAAAATACTAATATTATTAGTATTTTAAGCTGGATTCCGCAATTAAATCGCGGGATGACAATGGAAAAGCCGATCCATACAACAACACTTATGCATTATCAGAATTTTTATTTTCATCGGCATCATTTAATGCTTGCTTAAATTCTGTATTTGTCTCTTCATCAATATTTTTCGTTTTAGAGAATTTTTTAGCTTGTTTTAATTTAGAAACATTTTTAGAAGTTAATGCCTTATCTGTATGCTCTTGCATAGCACCTATATCAACTCCTGAAACTTTCATTGATTCTTCCAGTCCTTGTAATACCGCATCTGCAAATAAACTACAATAAAGTTTTATTGATCTTATAGAATCATCATTACCTGGAATCGGATAATCTACATTATCAGGATTAGAATTAGTATCAACTATTGCAACTATAGGAATATTAAGCTTTACCGCTTCATTAATTGCGATATGCTCTTTATTAGTGTCAATAACTACTAGAAGATCAGGTTTAGAATTAAGATTTCTAATACCGGCAAGAGATAGAAGTAATTTATCTTTCTTACGGTTCATATCAAGTATCTCTTTCTTAGTATAACCCATAAGGGATTCTTCATTTTCTAAGGTTTTGTCTAACTTATTTAGCTTTTCTATTGAACCCGCGATAGTTTTCCAGTTAGTTAGCATACCACCAAGCCATCTATGATTTACGTAATACTGCCCGCATTTTTCGGCATATTCCGCTATAATATCGCTTGCCTGTATTTTAGTACTTACAAATAATATTTTACCATCTTTTTTTACGGTTTCATATATTGCATTCAAAGCAACTCTCATTAAAGCGACACTTTGTCTTAAATCGATTATATGAACATCATCACGTTCACCATATATATAAGATGCCATTTTAGGATTCCAGTGTGAGGTTTTGTGACCGAAATGCACGCCTGCATCTAATAATTCTTTAATGTTAACAGATGGTATTTTTGACATTTTTAAATTCTCCTAATTGTTAGTTTATACCTCCGTAAGATGTCCATTCTAATGAACTAACATATATCTTACGTGTGAATTTTTTGCTTAAGTTTTGGATAATCATCATTGCGAGCAACCGTAAACTGCGTGGCAATCTCATCAAATATCCTGAGATTGCTTCGTCAATTATTACATAATTTCCTTGCAATGACGACTTATAAGCCTATAAATTATATACGCATATTGCAAATTTACAAGCTTTTATTCTTTTCGCCAAATAGTAGTACCGTTAGGTTGATCCTCTAGAATTATTTTTTCCTCTAATAACTGGTTACGAATTTGATCGGCTAATAACCAATTTTTTTGTTTTTTTGCTTCCAAACGCTTATTTACAAGCTCATTTATATAGAGTTCATCCACACCGCTATTAAACCACTCGTGTGGAGTCTTATTCATTAAACCAATAAAATTAGCACAAGTAATAATAGCAGAGGCGTTAAGCTGCCTTTCTTCTTCAGTTTTAGAAATAAAAACACCTTTAGCGTAGTCATTAATGATTTTAATGGCAAGCGGCGTATTCATATCATCAAGTAAGCTTTGCATGAAATCATGAGGTAAATCTATTTTCTGCACATTAATATTTTCTATAGCTCTATACCAATAATCTAAAGTTTTCTTAGCATCTTCTATAGCTTTATCATTATAATCAAGAGGACGCCTATAGTGACTACTTAATAAAAATAACCTTACTACTTCTCCTTGAATTTGTTTATCCATTAAATCCCTTACGGTAATAAAATTACCAAGAGACTTACTCATTTTCTCACCGTTAACCGTTAGAAACCCATTATGTACCCAATATTTAGCATAGGTAGAACTTGGGAAAGCACATCTACTTTGAGCAATCTCATTGGTATGATGCGGAAAGATTAAATCTGCTCCGCCGCCGTGAATATCAAAATTCTCACCTAAATATTTGTAGCTCATGGCTGAACATTCAATATGCCACCCAGGGCGACCAAGTCCCCAGGGGCTTTCAAAATTCATATTTGCCGATTCATTTTGCTTTGCCGGTTTCCATAATACAAAATCTTGTGGATTTTTTTTGGTTTTACTATTTTCTACATGTACTCCCTCAAACATTTCTTCTAAATTTCGGTTAGATAATTCTGTATAATTTGGAGCTGATAAAACATCAAAATAAACATGATTATCAGCAATATATGCGTGATCTTTTGCTATTAAGCGTTCTATTATTGCAATCATTACATCAATATGCTTTGTAGCTTTCGGCTCAATACTAGGTAGCATACAACCTAAATATGCCATATTTTTATGAAACTCTTTCGTAACTTTATCAGTCAACTCATCAATAGTAATACCAAGCAGTGCAGCTCTATCGATAATTTTATCGTCAACATCCGTAATGTTACGTACATATTTTACTGCCTTCTCACCAAATATTTTTATAACTATACGATAAAGTAAATCATATACTACTCCCGACCTACTATTGCCTATATGAGGATTATCATAAACAGTAGGTCCACATACATACATTTTTACGTTAGCTTGATCTTGAGGATTAAAAACCTCTTTAGTATGGCTAAAAGTGTTATATAAGTGAAATTGAATTTGCATATTTTATTTACCAAAAACTGCGGTACATTTCTTTCAAAAGTAGTATTACATCTTACTCCTTTTGAAAAAAGTTTAAAATTCGGAGTATACATTAGCATGTGATATATTAAACACATTTTGGCTAAAAAATATCATTGGTTAACAAAAATTAGTAATTAATAGCTTACATAAATTAATATATGTTATATAATTCGCCTCGTTTATATTTAAAAATAATAACTATCGAGGTTTGAATGAATTTACAAAATTCCTACTCAAAAAAATATGTTTTAACTTTTTTCATGTCAACATGTTTGTTGACTAGTAGCTTTTTAAGTACAAGTGCTAGAGCGGCAAGCTTTAAAGATTTAGTTAGTAAAACCCCGGCATGGGAAAAGCACAATTCAACACAGCAACAAAATATTTGGAAAGATTTGACTCCAAATGAAAAAATCAAAAAATGGCAAGAAGCACATTTAGTCCCTAGTTTTACTCAAGCACAAGATGATCTCGGAATAAAGTATAAGGAAACAGATTTATCAAGTTTTTCAGGTAATACTAGGCATAACGCAAGACAAGCACAAGCTAAAATTTTATTATACATCGAAAGAATAAAACAACAGGATTTTGATACAAAAAAACAAAAATATATTAATCAAGGTGTAGTTCCTACAGATATAGAAGCAGCAACAAATCTTGGAATAAGTTATGACCCTAGCAAAATAGACAATAATGTAGAACACGATCAAAAGGTACGTCGTGCAGAAAAAGACAAAAAAGCGGTAATCGAGCTATATATCAACTCAATAAAAAGAGATATTCAATACAAACGTTATGTTGATAAGAATATGATCCCTAAAATAAAAGAAGTAAGCACTGCTCTTAACATGAATAAAGATGATGCAGAATCTTTTATTGCTTCAATAAGAGCTGAAGTTATGGAAAAGGCAAAGGGACAATATATAGCCGATAGCCATATTCCTACAGAACAAGAGTTTAAAACAAAGTTTGGTTTATCTCGTGATGATAATAGGGAGGGCTATATTAAGTCAATCAGACTTAAAGTGATGGACAAAGAAAAGCCACAATATATAGCTGATAATATTATTCCTACAGAACAAGAGCTAGAGCAGAAATTTGGTGCTAATAAAGGTGAAGCAATAAACTATATCACATCAATAGCAACTCAGATGATGCTTGGTAAAAAATCGTACTATATAGATAATAATATTATCCCTAACGCTGACGAATTAATAAATGAATTTAAGATAGGACCAGTAAAAGCAGCTTCTTATATAGACCAAATAAGAGCCGGAATAGAAGCAAAATCGTTTCTAAACAACAATGATACTACTACACCGTCTGCCGAGCACTCTCAAAAAAAGAGCAGAAGCAAAAACGACCGTTGGTATATGCCAAATCAAGAAAATAATACAGAAACATCTTCAAGGATTTCCACGGGTAGACAAAAGAAACAACGATATTTTTTTGATCCTATAAGTACTTTTAAAGCTCACTTTAATAATAAAAAAAGTAAGGGTAATTTAACGGAGTCTCAACAAAATATAAATAGAATAATACAACAAGAAGAAAATATTAAAGAATTTAAAGATCTTATTAAAACAGATCCTATAGCAGCATTAAATCTTAAAGTAGATAGTAGTTATAAACAAGAAGCAGTAACGACTATCTTAAGTGATTTTAATGATGATACTATTCAAAGAGTATTATTTAGCAATGATAAGGAACAATTAGATTTCAATACCAATATTGATGTTAACAATAGACCTATTTTAAAAGAATTATTAGAAAATAGTTCTTCTGAAGAAAAAACTAAATTTGCTGAAAGAATTCAAGACTATGCAACACGAAATATATCTAATAGTCAATTTGAAGAAAAGGCACGATTAGATCTTATCAAACTAGCAGCAAGTAAAGATAAGAGTTCAGTAGAAAACTTTTTAGCTCTGCAATTAGAGTTAAAAAACATAATGCAACCATATATTGTAAAAAGTGCCTATACTTTAACGCCAGAAATAGTAAAAGCAATAAATATAGAACTAAAAAATAAAGGGCTAATAATAGATAGTTTAACTAAAGACGATATGATTAAACTAGCCAGAGAAGTAAATAAACACACATTAAATTCAGTAATTAAAGTAATATTATCTGATAGTAGAATACTCAGCAATGAAACCAATAAAATTTTAGGGTTAGCAGTAAGTAATAATGCAAATAATTTAGAACAAACACAAAGCGGCATTCCGAATCCACCACCTCTACCACTAGATGGAAGCATGCCCCCACCACCACCTCTACCACTAGATGGAAGCATGCCCCCCCCACCACCTCTACCACTAGATGGAAGCATGCCCCCACCACCACCTCCTTTAAATCCCCAAGGCTTTAGTAGCAACTCTAACAATTTTGATTTAAATAAGTTACAAGCAGAATATCCTCGCATACATTCATTATATATTCAGTTTACTCACAATACTACTGTTCAACCAAAAGCACTACTTCAGCCTGCAGCTTCTAGTACAACCAGCACAGACAGAAGCACAGCAGAGACAGCTTATGCCAAACTATATGCAGAATATAGAACTGAGACAGGAGGTACAAAAGCTTATGATTTACAAGATCAGCTTATAAAAAGACAAGCTGATCTTGTAAATGTTATACGTCAAATATTAACAGAATCATACGCCAACCAAGGAGCTGACGAGAAAACTCTTGTAAATTTATTTAGCGTTTCAACCCCTGAAATCATAGAAAAAGCTCAAGAAGCTTTTAACACCCTTGTTCAAGACCCGTATATAAAAGAGATAATCGTAAATGGTAAAAAAATAATAACAAGCGAAGAGATAATTAAAAATCTTTTCCATGAAGACACTGATGATGCAGTAAAACGTATTTTATTATCATCATGTAAAATATCTGAAGAATTAAAGGAGCCTATTAAACTTGAATTCAATAAATTAGAATTGATTAGAGAGTTACAGAGCAAACAAAATCCATTTGAACAATTAAAATTTGCCTATACTAATGCAAAAAAATTCGATCAAGATATATTTGGCGATAAAGTCAAAGAGTTAATTAACAACCCTAATACATTAACTATAGCACAACAAGCTACTTTTTTAACAACAGAAGATACAAACTTAAGAAAAACAATTAACTCTGATCAAGCACAGGCTAAACTTGATGATTTAAGAACAGCTATTTTAAGCACAATAAAATTTGAAAAATTAATTACAATAAATTTACCTCACAATGAGTTTATTGCTATAGTAAAGGAAAAAGACCCCGAATTATTACAAGAGCTTTTAAACGCTGTTACTATCAAACTAACAAGTAGTAATAATTTAGAGCAATTAAGATCAGCTTTGCCTTCATTTAAAGACATGAACAATAAACAAATAAGCATTCTTACTAGTAAATTAAATATGCATACAATATTAAAAGCTATTAAAGAGTGCACGCAAGAAAAAGCTAAAAAACACATCCATACTGGAAACATGCCACCACCGCCACCGCCACTGCCTGATTCACAAGATTTGGAATCAGCTTATCTAGCAAGTTTAGGACTTACTAAATTGAATGTAAATACCTCTACTTTTAAACCAACTCCAAAAATTTATAACTTTAGCTCCGATATAGCTTTAAGATATAAAGAATTTACTTTATCAGGAGAAAAATCAGCAGGATATAAAGCAAAATACTCTAATTCCAGTTTATTGGAACAAGCTATAGTGGAGTCAGTAGCATTGGAGCATTCAAAAAATTTATCTTACATTCATCAAAATGCTCAGTATTTTGCAAAAATCCAAGAAGCAATCAACACTAGGCACTCTGATTTTATAGGTCCTAGAACTCAAATAGGACAAAAAATACATGATATTTATATTTCTAAACTTTTGGAATTAACAAAAGATAAAGAATTTATTAAATATGTTGAAGATAATATTATACTTAGCAAAAAATTAACGGAGGCATTTAATACTGCTCACTCTGATTTTATAGGTCCTAGAACTCAAATAGGGCAAGAAGTACATGATATTTATACAAAGCAATTGACAAAATATCCAGAAGAAGCGGTAAAAGAGGCATTTAATACTGCTCACTCTGATTTTATAGGTCCTAGAACTCAAATAGGGCAAGAAGTACATGACATTTATAAATCTAAACTTTTAGAGTTAATAAAAGATGAAGAATTGTTTCTAGCTGTTGAACAAATACTAGCAGAGTCTACTAAGTTAGAACAAAAATATGGTAGTGATATTCAATCAGAAGATAATAACAATGAAAAGAAAATAGGATGTTTAGAACTGAAAAAATTACAATTATCCCCACAAGAAAACGAAGCTACAAATGATGAATCCTCAACAAAGAATGATACACAACCTGAAGATAGCGATAAAAAGTCAGAGCAATCTGATTTAAAAACTGCTTTATCACCAAGATTATTGAGTTCTAACGATAGCAAAAATGATAAATCATCAGATGACACAAAATCACTTCTAACATTAAGATCTAGTGATGAAGACGATCAAAGATATGAAACTGATGAAGAAAAATTAGAAGCAAGCAATAGCACCACTGACGAAAAATTAGAAGCAAGCAATAGCACCACTGACGAAAAATTAGAAGCAAGCAATAGCACCACTGACAAAAAATTAGAAGCAAGCAATAGCACCACTGACAAAAAATTAGAAGCAAGCAATAGCACCACTGACGAAAAATTAGAAGCAAGCAATAGCACCACTGACGAAAAATTAGAAGCAAGCAATAGCACCACTGACGAAAAATTAGAAGCAAGCAATAGCACCACTGACGAAAAATTAGAAGCAAGCAATAGCACCACTGACGAAAAATTAAAAAAAGATATAGTTTTAGAAAGCGAAGATGAAGCTATCGATGTGTCATTCAAAACTGAAGCAATTACAGAACAAGATGAGGCAACACAGAGACAACAGGTATCTGATGACACTAGTAGGAAAGTAGCAATATTAGTTAAGGCGACTTCAACTCTTCACAAACCTATTCACTATAATATTTTAAGTGATAGATTAAAGGTTGCTGTAATAGGGGCCGGTGATGAAGATGTTAATATAAACAGAGGGGTATGGATTAGCAGCTTATACGGCATCAACAAACAAGGAACTTGGAAAAATATTCCAAAATATCAAAATCGTACAACCGGCATAACTATCGGGACTGATGCTGAATTCCTCAATAGTCATGATATTATAGGAATAGCTTATAGCCGTTTAGAATCCCAAATTAAATATAATAAAAAACTAGGGAAAACAGCAGTTAACGGTCATCTTTTAAGCATTTACGGTTCAAAAGAACTAATTAAAGGTTTCTCATTGCAGGCTATAACATCTTACGGTCATAATTATATTAAGAATAGATCTAAAAGTATTAATAATATAATTGGAAAATATCAAAACAATAATTTAAGTTTTCAAACTTTATTAAATTATAAATATCGTACAAAATATGATTTACATTTTATTCCTAATATCGGTTTTCAATATGATTATTCAAGAGCTAGCAACTATAAAGAGTATAATGTAGATATAGAAAATCTCATGATTCCAAAGAAATCAAATCAATTATTTGAAAGTAGCCTTGGCGGTAAAATAGTGTTTAAGCCTATAGTGACCACAAACAATATAGTATTAACATCAAGTTTGTATGGTAATATTGAGCATCACTTCAATAATAAAAATACAAAAGTTAATGCAAAAGCAACTTTTAAAGGACAAACATTACAAGAAACAATTATTATACCAAAACTACCTAAGCTTGGATATAATATCGGTAGTAATATACTTATGAGTAGAAAAAATATAAATGTTCTACTTGAGTATAATTATTATACGCATAAAAAGTATCAAAGCCATCAAGGGCTTATTAAACTAAAAGTCAATTTGTAAACCACCAATAGAAAATTTAAATAAGGATAAGCTTTTCCTAAGAGCTTATCCTTCGTTAATGAATAAGCTTATTAACCAAACTCCTGCATAGAATACTAGGGTACTAAATGTAGTAAAAATAGTTTAAATGAATAGCTAGCTATTAAGTACTAGATGACCTAATTGGGGTCAAAAGGAAAAATATTAAATAAGCTCATAATCCCAATTACAATAAAAGTATCGATACATAAAGAAATTGCCTTACTAAAATTATTTCTTATCTATAAATAGAGATTAACATCAACAAGTTGAGCTATATAACAGGCAAAAGTTGATGCTAAAAAAGATATTAGTAGATTCCAATTTATCCATGAGACTTAATTATTAAAACTACTATTATATTTAAAATAATAGCAAGCTTTACACAAAAATTGGCTCTTTCTTTACCGTAAAACTCAGCTATTAAATCCGTTAATAAAAAAGTTAACGGATAAAAAATTGTTCCTATAGATAATTCAAGAATAGCAAAATTAAAAATATTAAGGTAAACAAATTTTTGATATATTAAGTTTCCTACTATAATAAGGACTGTAAAAAACGTACATAAAAGAATATAAATTTTTTATTAAATTCTATAGACATTTCTAAAATTATTTTAGGTGCAAAAATATTGCTGTACTCTAATAATATATATTGGGAGTTCTGAAAACTATACTAAATTCTCTGATGTCATACCATTGATCCATAGGTGTGTTGTTACATGACTCCTGTCATATCATTCCCGCAAAAGCAGGAATCCAGTACTTTTATCTGTCACCCCGTGGCTTGACCACGGGGTGACACAGTGGATTTTACCGATCCACGCAACAATACCAACAAAGGTAAACAATGAGAAGTATAAGAGATATTACTAAGATAAAGCTGTAACTATTTAGCTATAGGTAAACTATTTTCTGCGTGATTTTCTTCAATTTCATTAATCTTAGAAACTAAATCAGATTTCTTTTTTGAGGAAAGGTTAGCAAGTACTATTGCATTTATTAAAAATAATGTTGTAAGTATTATAGTGCTTTTAGTAAGAAAATTACCGACTGTTTTAGCACTGACTACTCCCATATTATTACCACCACTTATACTACTAATTCCATCCGATCCGCTACGCTGCATCAGAATAACTATAACTAGCAATATTGCAATAGTAATATGTACAAAAAGAAGAATGTCTATCATATAATAAAATAATCGTTACCGTATTTCAAATGTAAACCATACATTAGTTTTATATTATTTGCAACTTAGCTTTATAAAATAAACATAATTATATGAGTTTTTCAAGAAAGGTTAAAAACTCACAAAGCCTAGGATGTGTGGTGGTGCTACTAGGGAGATTTGAACCCCCGACCTCTTCATTACCAATGAAGTGCTCTACCCCTAAGCTATAGTAGCAAGATTATTTCAAACCATTTTTGTCACATATTTGTCATTAAATCAAGAAAAATTTTGGAAATTCGTTTACTATTTACAAAAAAACTCTTATTCGAGCTCTTCATTCGCTCCACTTATATGTATCCCATCATAAGATGCTACTGTAGTTTCATTAGCATACATCCCAAATTCTTTCTGTAAATAACCACTTAAAATCTTTAGTGCTTTTTCTTTGTTTTGCATGCTAATATCATTTTATTATCTTGTACTAACTTGTGTAATTTGGTATCTCTTCTGCAGTAACAAGCCTCATTTCCAAACAACCGTTTTTTTCTTGTTGTAGAAGGTCAGCCGTTACACTCGTAGTAACTCTATGACATGTACCGAATAAGTCTAGATCTATCCTTGAAATTACTTCGTCACTAGTTACCTCTTTAAAAGTTCTGGAATGATTGATGTTATACTCAGAAATACTGGCAAGGACTAATCCCTTTTCAGTTATTATATGCTCACAAAAGCATCGCCATAGTAATAACTCTTAGGTTTAAAGACTACAACTTTGTTATTAAATTCACTTAGATTTGCAGGTTTTGTAATTTATTTCATATTTTATCTAAACTTCTATTTTTGTAAAAATATAAGGCAATCAATGCAAAAATACAGCTTAATATGACATAATAAACTGCTGAGGTTACATGCCCTGTTTTGTGTACTAAATATTCAAAGACAAAAGGCGTAGTACCACCAAAAATACTTGTAGCAATGTTATATGAGATAGAGAGAGCAGTGTTACGTATATTTGTAGGATACAATTCTGCTTGTAATGCCGGTTCAGGACCGATATAGCTAGCAGCAAGTATAGCAAGTATCAATTGTGAGATAATTACACTTGTGAAGGCCCCATTCTCAAAATTATTAAGTAAAAACGGCGTTGTTACAATAATCATTATCAGATTAATTACAAAAATTTTCCTGCGACCTATAATATCGGATAGATAACCGCTTAATAAAGTTACGGCTATCATAATCACGTAACACACGCTAGCAAGGCTATTTACCTCATTTTCAGTAAAGTTGCAGCTGATTTTTAAAAACGACACCAAGTAAATTGTAGTTAGATAGAATATTATCGAACCGGGAGCATTGATAAAAATCGAGATTAATATATCAAACCAATAATTGGTAATGACTTTTTTTAACGGTGATTGTAAAATCTTTTTCTGCTCTTTTAGATTTTTAAAATTCGGTGTTTCGTGTGTATTTTTTTTAATATAAAATGCTGCAAAAAGAATAAAAAAACCAAGTAAAAAAGGTATTCTCCAGCCAAAACTATCAAATTGTGAAGCTGTTAGGATATTCTTAACGATATAAGAAACAAAAGAACCAAGCAATAAACCGGAGCATATACTAGACATTGAAATACTACCGGCGAAGCCTTGGTGTTTATGGCTAGTATGCTCAATAACAAAAGAAATAGAGCCGGTCAAAGCTCCTCCCATTGATAATCCTTGTAGAATTCGTACACAAATCATTAATATAGTCGCAGTTATACCGATAATATGGTAAGTTGGTAATATTCCTATCAATACGGTTGGGGCAGACATGCAAAATAACGCACTAGTTAAGGCTACTTTGCGTCCAAATTTATCACCGATAACACCAAAAAATATGCCGCCCAATGGTCTTGCCAAATAACCTATAGCAAATACTAAAAAAGCTTGCTGTAAAGAAGTATTAGCACCATCATTTGGAAAAAATTTTGTTCCTATTATGGGTGCAAAATAACCGAATAATACATAATCATACCATTCAAAAGTGTTAGCGATACTGCTTGAAAATACTAGTTTACTGTGATTCATATTTTCTATTCATAGCTTTTTTTTCGGAATATATTATAAATAAGGTGGTAGGAATTATTATTACTGCTCCATGAAGTGTGCTTTTATCAGGAAATTCGTTAAATATAAAATATGCCGCTATTGTCGAAATCACCAACTCTAAATATCTATAAGGAGCGGTAGCGGTTGCATCTACCATGGAGAAAGCTTTAAGCAGGAAGAATAATATTAAGCTTCCGCTACTACCGAGTGCAAACAATAAAGCTAATTCAAAACTACTAGGAATTAGCCAATACTGCGATGCTACAGGTAACGACACTATAGCAGTTACTATTGCTGAATAAAATAGCATACTAATCATCGATTCTTTTATTACGAATTTTTTATTAATAATATCAAGCATAGCAAATGAAATAGCCGCTAATACAAAATACAAAATTTCTGGGTTAAAATCCTCGGCATGCGGTTTAAGCGTAACAACAAGTCCTATAAATCCTACTACGGTAACTACCCATCTTGGCCAAATAATATTTTCGTTTAGAAAAAATACGGCAAGCATTAAAGTAAATAAAGGAATAGAAAAACTTACGACTGTTGCAGTAGTAACAGGAGCTATGGTAAGGCCGTAAGTCCAAGAAGTCATACCGAAAAATAATAATAACCCTCTTAATATATGTATAAAAGGACGACTTGTTTTTAAAGTATTTTTACCATAATAAATAACAAAAGGTAGTAAAACTATGCTACTAAAAAAGAAGCGAAAAAAAGCTACTTCAAAGCTATGTAAACGAGTCCCAAGATATTTAGACATTACATCATTGGCACTACTACTTACTAAACTAAGTAAAAACCAACCTATACCGGTTAAATATGTTTTTAATGCATCATTCATTAATATGCTCCAATAATTTCTATAATAAATGTCTTGACTTTTAGCATAAAAGAATTCTATCTTTTATGGCAATGGTATAAGTATATAAGCAAAAATTTTATATAATAATACGATAATCAATTTTAAGCAAGTAAAGGTTATAATTATATGTTAAGAATAGTGAAAAAATTAGGGATAATTTTGTTTGTATCCAGCATAAGTGTTAATAGTTTTGCTAAAAGCATGTATGAGGGTGTAGACTCTGCTCCTAACTATGATAGTACACCGTATTACGAAAACGAAGGCAATTTAGTTTTCAAGATGCGTCTAGGAGGTGTTGTTTCAAGTGCTAAACAAAAAGGATTACCTACTCCTACCTCTCCTCAACCTGTTTCAGTAGGAGAAGTTGCAAAAAACGGTTATGGAGGTGATGCGTCCACTACTATATTCTTTAATAATTATTTAGCTACTGAATTATCACTTGGCTTTAATGTTTTACGCACTAAATATACATCCCTTGCCGCTGTTGCTCATAATTATAGCATTGATAATGTCAAACTAGGAAAAAATAAACCTATTTATATGATTCCTGCAACAGTTACCGGACAATTTCATATAGCTCCTTACGGTGGCATAAGACCATATATAGGTATAGGTTATCACGGTTCTTATATGCTTACGCAAGCTACCGGCCTTAAAATTAGAAACGGACACGGTGCCGTAGGACAAGTAGGTGTAGATTTTTATGCTAAAGATGATACTTTAATCAATATTGAGGTAAAACAATTTTTCTTAAGTCCTAAACTTGAGTATAAACCGAATTTAGTAGGTAATAAAACTGTGACCTCTAAAGTTAAACTTAATCCTTTAATGATTTCTATAGGTATAGGATTTACTTTTTAGCCTTGTTGCATGGTTCTTGAAGCGTATTTGTCATCCCGCGACTTGATCGCGGGATCTAGTTTTTTTATTTGGATACCGCGATCAAGCCGCGGGATGACACTAAATAGCTAATAATATAAACATACATTCACCTATGTCCCTACAAATTATCCAGTTATTATACTTAGTTGCAGCTGTTTGCTTTATTCTATCACTCAAATTCTTATCCTCACAGAAACAAGCACGTTTAGGCAGTACCATAGGTATTTTGGGGATGGCGATAGCAGTCGTCGTTACTTTTTTCCTACCGGATTTTGCCCATAAATTACCGATTATAGCAACCATATTATTAGGTGCTGTCATCGGCGGAATTATCGCACTTAAAATCTCCATGACGGCAATACCTCAATTAGTAGCGGGATTTCACTCTTTTGTCGGTCTTGCTGCGGTATTTGTAGCTTATGCTACAGTATTTGCTCCTGAAAATTTTTCTATAGGAATAGCAGGAAGTTTACCGATTAATGCATTAATGGAAATATCAGTAGGCATCTCTATCGGTGCTTTAACTTTTAGCGGTTCGATTATAGCTTTTCTAAAACTACAAGGCTTAATGAAAAGTAGCCCGTTAAAATTCTACAGTCAGCAATATATATGCTTATTAACGGCAATAATATTAGTTATTCTAATAATATTATTTATTCGTTCAGAGAATATATTTTTATTTCATCTAATAGTCTTTTTATCACTGCTAATCGGAGTATTACTAATAATACCGGTAGGCAGTGCAGATATGCCTGTTATAGTCTCAATGCTAAATTCTTATTCAGGTTTTGCGGCAGCAGGTATAGGCTTTACGCTTAGCAATAGCCTACTTATTATTACTGGAGCATTAGTCGGTAGTAGCGGAGCTATACTTAGCTATATGATGTGCAAAGCGATGAATCGCTCATTAATTAAGGTTATTTTTGGGGCATTTTTGCCTGCATCTACTGGAATTAATAAGGATGTAGACGACGATAAAATAGCAAAAACAAGCTGCCCTGAAGATGCGGCACATTTACTACTTAATACATCATCGGTGATAATTGTTCCCGGTTACGGTATGGCAGTAGCCCAGTCTCAGCATATCATAAAAGAAATGGTTGATATATTAGAACGTTCAGATATTAATGTACGTTTTGCCGTACATCCGGTAGCAGGTAGAATGCCGGGACATATAAATGTTTTACTTGCAGAAGCTAATATAGATTATGAGAAAGTACTTGAGCTTGAAGAAATTAATAGAGATTTCGCTACCACTGACGTAGTGCTTGTGATTGGGGCAAATGACGTAACTAATCCTGCTGCTAAAAATGATCCGAACAGTCCAATTTACGGTATGCCGGTACTCGATGTCGAAAAAGCACGTACGATTTTGTTTATTAAACGCTCTATGGCATCAGGATATGCAGGTATAAAAAATGAGTTATTTTATCACAATAATACTTTTATGTTATTCGGCGATGCTAAGAAAGTAGTTGAGGAGATAGTTAAGTTTCTAAATGCAGATTGACTTAAATAACTCTATTTGTTATAATTTCTTAAATTAAGCCAAAAAACTATCATGAATTCGCAAAAAACATTACCGTTTCTGCCAAAAGCCACGGCTATGTGGTTAATTGAAAATACTTCTTTAACTTTTAAACAAATTGCCGATTTTTGCGGTATTCATGAATTTGAAATAAAAGGTATGGCTGACGGTGAAGTAGCACAATCTATAAAAGGTTTAAATCCAATTGCAAACGGTCAGTTAACTTTAGAGGAAATTGAGCGTTGCAGTAAAGATCCTAATGCTAATTTACAAATTTCATATAGTCCTGCTGATGGATTGATGAAAAATCAGAAAAAACAGCGTGCTAAATACACTCCTATAGCAAGACGTCAAGATAAACCGGATGCTATATATTGGTTATTGTCTAATTATCCGAACATCCAAGACCATCAAATAATTAAATTAATAGGTACTACTAAAATTACTATAGATGCTATTAGAGCCCGTAGCCATTGGAATATGAATTCTATTCGTCCTCGTGATCCCGTATTACTAGGGATCTGTAGTCAAATAGACCTGAATAAAACAGTAGAAAGACTAAAGCCTACACAAAATCCTACAAAAGAATCATAAAATTATACTAACTGTTGTCTTGCGAAAAGCTTGCTTATGTGAATTATCTTTTGATTGTTCCCCCCTTGATCAGCGTTATTGCGTGGCTCGTTTATGTCATCCCTGTATAATCAGAACATCGCTGGATGGACCAAGTCTACTGTATCACCCCATGGCTTGACCCACGGGGCCCATAATAAAAAAATCTCAAATACTAATAATATGAGCATTTTAAACTAGATTCCGTGGTCAAGCCACGGAATGACAACGGATGTGTTTTTCAATCCATACTGACAATACTTTTCTTACAAACGGATTTTTTTATGGATTAGAAAAGTGATTATTGCCTAATAAATCGTTTATCGCTAGGTAAAGTATAACTTTTATCGGTAGAACGATAGGGACAAATATCAATTCCTCCACGCCTAGTATATACTACATAAATAGAAAGAAAATCAGGACTTATAGCATTTTTAATATCTGTAAAAATACGCTCAGCACACTGCTCTGCAAACTCATTATAATTTCTAAAAGATATTAAATATTTCAGAAAAGAATCATGTTTTAACTTTTTTCCTTTATATTTTATAACGATTGTACCCCAATCCGGTTGACCGGTTACTAGGCAATTTGATTTGAGTAAATTAGAATTAATCTCTTCTTCTACCAAAACATCTTCATACTCAATTAAACTATTATCGGGTGCACAGTAATTATTGCATACTATATCTAAATCATCGATATTTTTACCACTTGGAACACCAAATTTTACTTTTGTATTTATAGGAAATATACGTCCTGTTACTTTAGCGTGTGTAACATTACTTAGATCCTGTAAGATAATTCTTTCTAGTTCTTTTACTGATTCAACAACAAAGTTATTAAAAGAATTTAGATATAATTTAAATGATTTTGATTCTACTATATTTTCAGAATCCGTCGGTATATAAAAAGTGCCTATTCCAACCCATGGCTTACCGTTCGTATTAAGACAAGATAGTTCATATGTATTCCAAACATCTACACCGTAAAACGGAAGATTATTACTATTTATTCCAAGTTCGTTTCGATGATTTATACGTGGAATTTTAAATAATAAAGTCACATCATAACTATCTTTATAAGTACTTTTTTTACCAAGCAAAGAAGTAGATAAAGGCATTAATTATGCTCCTTGTGCTAAAATTTCTTTTTGTTGTAACTCATCATATTCTTTTAGCATATAACCACGCCCCCATACTGTGTCGATATAATCTCTACCGCCGGCAGCATCACTTAACTTTTTACGAAGTTTACAAATAAATACGTCAATAATTTTCATTTCTGGTTCATCAACACTACTATATAAGTGATTTAAGAACATTTCTTTAGTTAAGATAGTTCCTCTTCGGAGTATTAATAGCTCTAAAATAGCATATTCTTTGTTCGTCAAATGTACTTTTTTGCCGCCAACTTCTACACTTCTAGTATCTAGGTTTATGCTAACCTTATCAAACCTAAATACTGATGCTGCATGACCTTTAGAACGTCTAACTATAGCTTTAATTCTAGCAATTAATTCCTCTCTTACAAACGGCTTGGTTAGATAATCATCGGCTCCAGAAGAGAAACCAGTAATCTTTTGATACGTATCAGTTAAGCTAGATAAAATTAAGATTGGGGTTTTTATTTTTGCAGCACGCAATCTTAGTAATATCTCAAAACCATTAATATCCGGTAACATAAGGTCTAAGATTACTAGATCATAACCACCAACTTTACCAAGTCTTAAACCTTCTACACCAACTGAAGCTTTATCGCAAACTATCCCTTCTGAAGCTAAAGTCAGCTCAATTAAGTTAGCCATTTCCGGCTCGCCTTCAATTAACAAAACTCTCATTATTTTTCTCCATAAAATTCAATTTTTATATTGCGCTATAATTTACAGTTAATTATTGTTAACTAAACTATAATTTTTTATCTAATGCCTTATACGTTCATTAATAACATAAGTAAAGAATATTTAATCAAATTGATAAAACTTTTACTATTAAGCTTTATCTTAAGCTTTATCTGTGATTTAAAAACCATGGTACTTAAAACAAGATTTATTATAATTTTCTTAGTTTTGGTGCTCCGACATTTTCTTATGATATAAGGCGCCAAAATCTATAGGATCAATCATTAAAGGCTGGAATCCTGCATCTTGAGTACAGCTAGCTATAATTTTTCTGGCAAATGGAAATATCATTGCCGGACAATGAACAGATAATAAAACCGGATGTTGTTCAGAATCAATATTAATTAAATTAAATACTCCAGCATATTTTAATTCTATTTGAAATAATTTATATTTCTCATTTCTTGCAATTGCCTCGATATTTAACTCTACTTCATAGAAATTTTCTTCCGATAAATTAGTAATATTTATATCTAGAGATAGATCAATTTGAGGGCGTTGATCCAAAGCCGCAAGAGAAGACGGGGCAGAAGGATTCTCAAGAGATAAATCTTTTATATATTGTGCATTAACAGAAATATGCGGCATTGTCTCATTAGTATTGGTGTTTATTGTACTCATAAAAATCCTTATTAAAAATTTAATATAATTTCTACATAAAAAAGTTATGTTAGCGGTAAAGTTATGCCTACTTGTTTCATATATTTTCCTTGGCGATCGGCATATGAAGTATCACAAATTTGATCACTCTTTAAAAATAAAAACTGACAAGCTCCTTCATTTGCATATATTTTAGCAGGTAATGGAGTAGTATTAGAAAACTCTAAAGTTACATGTCCTTCCCACTCCGGTTCTAAAGGAGTTACATTTACTATTATACCGCATCTTGCATAAGTGGACTTGCCGACACAAATAACTAATATATCACGCGGTATTTTAAAATATTCTATAGTTCTGCCAAGGGCAAAGCTATTAGGTGGGATAATACACACATCTACTTCTCTATCAACTAAATTATATTCACTGAAATTTTTTGGATCAACCGTAGTAGAATTTATATTGGTGAATATTTTAAATTCATTAGATACTCTAGCATCATAGCCGTAAGAGGATAAGCCGTAAGAAATAATCTTTTCGTTATTATGCACTCTTACCTGCTTTTCTGCAAAAGGCCTTACCATACTTTGATTTATAACAGCTTCTTTTATCCACTTATCTGACATTATAGCCATAATCAAAACTTGATTTAATTAATATAAACTAATGATTATAACTCATAATTATTTACAATACAAAATTTTTCTTTAAAACTATAAGTCTGAGACTACTTGAATAATGATAGTGATAATAATACAACATTATATACTTGAAAATTAAATTATTATAAATTAAAATAGTTTTTTATTGTCAACCCTGAAAAATATTATTATATTGTAGTGTAGTTGATTTATATTTATTAATACTAAAAATTTATTTAAGTTGATAGGAGTTTTATTAAAGTGAAAAAATTATTATTAGCTACAAGTATTATTTGCCTTGCATCGGCTGGTCTTGCCAAAGAAAATCTAACACCTGTTATTTCTAATTCTGATACTGAAATAAAATTACAAGGATTCTATTTATTTGAAAGCGGTTATATTAAACAGGATCATTTAATTTTATTTGATAAAAATGTAACTGATAACAGGAAAAAGCTAGGGTTTTACACAGAAGCAGCATTTGCGGCCACTATTGCTAAAACTATCAATGATGTAATAGCAGGTGCTAAAATAGTGCTTCAGCCTACTACAAAAGCAAAAACCTCTGCAAGTTATAATGGATCACATATCTTTATTAAAACTAATTACGGTAAAGTAGAACTTGGCTCTCCTGCTGATGCAAGCTCTAAGTTGCGTATTACCGGTAATCAAGTAACTGCAGGCACCGGAGGATGGTCTAGATATGCTCTACTTGACGGTCAATATATGCGATATAACGGTTTAAAATTGGATTTTGATACTAACGCTAGCTTTTATCTTGCGTCATACTCTAATTCTTTTAATCAAATCAATGATAAAGCTGAGAGAGCTAGAAGATTGAATTTTTTCACGCCTAAAATGAAAGGCTTCCAAGCCGGAGTTTCTTATACTCCCGATACTGCTAATACAGGTGGTAATGGAGATATAAATAATTTAACGCTTGAAAAAAGCTCATGCAGAAACGGAGTTAGTGTTTCTAAAACCGGGATAAAGACGGTTAAATTAGAGAATAACGAAACCATGACTATTAATCAGAATGTTAGGGATGCTTTTTCTGCCGGCCTAACTTATGAACATGAAATTAGCGAAGATGCAGACTTAAGATTATCTGTCACCGGAGAATACGGTAAACCTGCTCGTCGTCTTATTCATGCTAAAATGGATGGAAATACAATTCAAGTGCTTAATACCCATAAGCTTTCTAATTTAAAAGCATATAATCTTGGGGCTGTATTTACTTACGGTAATTTCTCTTGTGGCGCTTCTTACGGTAATTTAGGTAAAAGCTTAACCGCTAAGGAATATTATAAAGTCGGTCGTGATACCTATTATTACAATGGAGCAGTTGCTTATGGACAAGGACCTATAAAAACAAGTCTTGAATATCTTAAAACTTCAAGATATAAAAACACCGTTGATGCTGTAAGCCTCGCTACTGAATATAAGGTCATGCCTGGTTTATTACCATATGCTGAAATTTCCCATTTCCAAGCTAAAGGTAAACCTATATATTACCCTGAAGCACCTAGTAAAACAACACGAGGTACTGTTGGTCTTATAGGTACAAAACTTAAATTTTAATTATTTACAAATTAATTGTCATTACTATTATAGTCAAGGCTTAGAGCAATCTTATGCCATGATTATTCCATTTTTTTAATTGAACTATGCTTAGCTTTTGTACTTCAAGTACAGGCGAACCTTGAAAAATTTATGCTATACTGCCTTTTAATTAAATAAAATTATACATTTTACTTTGTTTTTAGATATTGATTTTCTCTGATTACCGTATATTGTGACGCAATCATAATATATGATTTTTACTTTGTAAATGGATTAAAAGCATTTACAAGATATGCAACTGCCCCTAAACAAAAGACAGGGATTTTGAGGCAGAATTGAAGTTTTTTAATATGCAACAGGATAATTCTCTAAAGATATGTAACTCAGAACATCGAAAAACCAGCATCAGATGACAATGAAAATCTTTTCTCTATAAAATATGCTATTTTATACTCAATCTTTATTATAATTATGATGAAAATCTATTATTTTTTGGGAAGCCCATGGGAGGTAATTTACCGATACTACCTCTTTTGCCTAAAAATGCAACAATGTTTTTCTCAAGTTTTACTTTTCCATTGTTATTCCAACCTAAGCCATCTTCTTTATTGAATATTTTAATATCGAGAAGCTTAGCATTCTTAAATTTTTGCAGCGTTACACCTTGCCCTTTTTTCATTTCAGGTATTTCACCTATATTAAATACCAGTAATTTACGACTTTCACCGATACAAGCAACACTATCCCCGTTTACAGGTAAACAAGCTATACATACATGACCACTCGGTACATTCATAATTTGCTTTCCTGTTTTTGTTTGAGCCATTACTTCATTTGAATTAACTAAAAACCCCTTACCTACACTACTTGCAAGTAATAAAAGCTGATCAGGTTTATAGACTAAAATATTCGTAATATCGTTATTACCTATATCCACAAGTAGCTTTATAGATTCCCCTGTTCCTTTACCTTTGGAAATATTATCGGCAAGCAAAGTAAAAAATCTGCCTTCTGAACTAACTATTAATATTTTATCAGTCGTGTAAGCTTCTAAAATAAATTTTTCTGCATCACCTTCTTTATATTTGATAGTCGATAAATCGGTGTTATGACCTTTTAACGAACGCACCCACCCCATTTTTGAGCAGATAATAGTAATCGGCTCTCTAGTAATGAAAGCTGTTATATCAACTACTTGATTCGTAAGTGTTACTTCCTCAAAGCTTGTACGCCTTACTCCTATTACCGTATTTAATCCAAATTTCGTTTGTACTGTTTTGATTTCCTTTTTAACTATTTTCCATAGTTCTTTAGGATTATTTAGAATTTCTTCTAATATAGCTTGTTGCTTGTGCAAATTACTATGCTCATTAATAATTTCCTGTTCTTCAAGCTTGCGAAGCGAGCGAAGACGGGTATTTAATATCGCTTCGACTTGTATTTCGGTTAGTTTAAACCGCTCCATCATTATCGCTTTTGGCTCATCTTCTTCACGAATAATTTTAATTATCTCATCAAGATTTAGATAAGCTATCCTAAGGCCTTTTAGAATTTCTAAACGATGCTTGATTTTGTTTAAAAGATAAGTTGATCTGCGAGTAACAATATTTTGTCTATGATCTAGAAACTCTTGTAAAATCTCTAAAATATTCATTACTCTCGGCACGTTATTACTGCCGATCACATTCATATTTAACTGAATGCGGCTTTCTAAATTCGTTAGCTTGAATAGAGATTCCATAACTATTTGCGGATCACATCCCCGATCTCTCGGCTCTATAACCAACCTTATAATGTCTGTTGATTCATCTCTAATATTGCTAACAAGGGGAATTTTTTTACCCTTTAGTAATATTGCTATTTGTTCTATAAGTTTTGATTTCTGAACCTGATAAGGTATCTCGGTTACAACTATCTGATATGTACCGTAACTTAGCTCCTCTTTTTCCCATCTGCTTCTCACTCTAAGACTACCGCGTCCAGTAATATATGCAGCATTAATAACTTCAGCTTTATCAATAATTATGCCGCCGGTTGGGAAATCAGGACCTTTGATAAAATTCATTATATCGTTAATTTCAGCTTTCGGATGGTCGATTAAATGTATTAGAGCATCACAAAGCTCATGTAAATTATGCGGCGGTATATTGGTTGCCATACCGACTGCTATCCCTTCAGAACCATTAGCTAGTAAATTCGGAAAACTTGCCGGCATTATTACCGGTTCTAAATCGGAATCATCATAAGTAGGGCGAAAATCTACCGTATCTTTATCGATGTCCTCCATTAATAACATACATATGTCTGTCATACGTGATTCGGTATAACGCATAGCTGCTGCATTATCACCGTCGATAGAACCGAAATTACCCTGCCCATCGATTAAAGGATAACGCAACGAAAAATGCTGAGCAAGGCGTACTAAGGTATCATACACTGCCACATCACCGTGCGGGTGGTATTTACCTATTACATCACCGACCACCCTTGCACATTTCTTATAGCCAGCATTCGGCTCGAGCCTTAACTGTAGCATTGCGTATAATAACCTACGATGTACAGGCTTGAGTCCGTCACGTACGTCAGGAAGTGAACGTGACATAATTGTTGATAACGCATAAGCAAGATAACGCTCTGATAATGCATTACCAAAGTCAATATTTTCTATTTTAGCTTCTTTCATAAGTTATTTAGTTTTTATTTATCATCATTGCAAGCAGTCGTTGTTGCTTGGTTCTCTATGTCATTCCTGCGAAAACAGGAATCCAGAAAAAAAGTATAAGCACAGCAAATTCTTAAAATTAAAAGCTCGATTTATCTCATTTTATGATGAATTTCTGCTTTCACAGGAATGACATAAGAGTATACAAATATCACTTCAACACACAACTCTGCTTATTATAAGCTAATTTCTTACAAACCGCTTTAGCTTGACTAAGACTACCATAATCACCGGCTAAGATTAAATAGAAAAATTTGCCGTCATCACATTTAACTTTTTTGGTTGTGATAACAACATTTTTAAGAATTTTTGGGAATTGCTTTTTTATTCTTTCCCCTTCTTTCGTTGCTTCTGCTTCAGATTTTACCGAACCTAGTTGTACTTTATAACTTTCATTATTTTTACAATTTTTAGCATTACTAACCTTATCTTTACTTCCTTTTTCAAGCTTTATTATATTTAAATCCGTTTTATTTTCGGAGTTATTATTTGACTCTATTAATGCAACAAGGTTAGATATTTCATCAAAAGATTCATCGCTTTGACTTTGGTTACGAGAATCTATACTCATAGGTTTCTCAGGGTCAGGAAGTAATTTTACGGTTTTAATATTTGTATCTTTAGCAATAAGATTTTCATATATCGTACTATGTACTGCTGCTATTTGGTTATTTTCTATTATAGACGGTTTTATTTTTGTAGGCAGCTCATTAGGATAAATAGTAATTACCGGCTTGCTATCCTGATAATATTGATAACCAAAATAAATAGTGGATATACATACTAAAAATACTAGAAATATTTTAATAAAAATATTATTGATCATATTTAGTAATTTGATAATAGAAAAACGTCATTACGAGGGAAAATTGTAAGTTTTGACGAAGCACTCTCAGGAGTATTATTTCATGAGATTGCTACGCAGCCTACGGCTGCTCGCAATGCCGACTCGGCATCCACATAAGCAATACCTCCTTGCAATGACGATGAAAACCTAACTACATTTTGTTCATTGGTGCTACACCTATCACTTCGAGACCGCTAGCTATAACTTTCTGTATGGCACTTGCAAGAGCAAGGCGCGCTAGAGTTAATTCTTTATTGCTCTCAATTACAAATCTATAATCGCTATTTTCTTTACCGAAATTCCACATAGAATGAAATTTTGAGGCTAAATTTATTAAATAAAATGCGATGCGATGCGGTTCAAAATATTTTGCAGATGCTTCTAATGTTTTTGTCCAGCTAGCCAAAAGTTTTATAATCTCAATTTCTTCTTCAGAGGATAATAAAGATAAATCATACTTACCTGCTTCAAAGTTATCATAAGATTCAGGCATTAATTCTCTAGCTTTTGATAAAATAGATATCGTTCTCACATGTGCATATTGTACATAAAAGATAGGATTTTCTCTTGATTGTTCTTTCACTTTTACCAAATCAAAATCAAGTGGCTTATCATTTTGTCTAGTCAACATCATAAATCTTATGATATCTTTCCCCACCTCATGATTTACGTCTTGTACACTAGCAAAGCTCCCAAGACGTTTTGACATTTTAACCGGCACACCGTTTTCAACGAAATTGACCAATTGACAGATTTTAACGTCCACTTTAACCTGCTCCTTACCTAAAGCTTTAACTATTGCCTCAATTCTTTTAACATATCCACTATGATCGGCACCAAGTACATAAATTAAGTGATTCGCTCCCCGCTCTATTTTATCCTTAGCATATGCAAGATCAGAAGCAAAATAAGACCAACTTCCATCAGTTTTTTTTATAGGACGATCTTGACTATCACCGTACTGAGTAGATTTAAATAATTTTTGAACTCTATTATCCCACTCTTCATGAATTTTACCTTTAGGGGCAGGTAACGTACCTTCATAAATTAGCCCCATATGCTCCAGTAGTTTAACTGTTTCCTCTATCTTACCTTTATCATGCAATGATTGCTCAGAGAAAAATATATCATGCTTAATCCCTAAATCTGCTAAATCTTTTCTATTTAAATCAAGCATTTTTTCTACGGCAAAACTTTTGATTATTTTGAACCTTTCAGCACCGTTCATTTTTAATAATTTATTGCCGTATTCTTTCGCTAAAATTTGCCCAAGTGGAATTAAATACTCTCCCGGATATAACCCGGCAGGGATAGTAATTTGCTCACCTAAAATCTCTTTATAACGTAATAATACCGTACTAACTAAATCATTTATTTGTGAGCCTGCATCATTAACATAATATTCTTTTGTAACGGAATAACCTACCTTTTGCAAAATCCTTGCTAACACATCACCATATACCGCACCCCTAGCATGCCCTATATGCATTGGACCGGTGGGATTTGCCGAAACATATTCGATGTTAATATTTCTGCTTTTATCTATATCAATTTCAAAAAACTTTTCTTTATACTGTAAAATATCCTTTATTGATGCCTGCCAACTATCAGCTTTTATAGTAAAATTAATAAAACCCGGTCCTGCTATTTCTATACTTGCAATATAAGGTAATGTTATAAGGACTTCTTTAAATTTTAAAGCTACTTCCCGAGGAGCAATACTTTCTTTAGCTGCAATAATCATTGCAATATTACTTGATAAATCACCATTAAAACTATCTTTCGGTGTTTCAATAGTAGCAGTATTTGCTATTTCTTGATTATTATATAATTGCCTGCTTGCCACAATTATGTCTTGTTTCAATTGATTAAATATATTCATAATTATTAAATGTTATTAAAATTCAGCGAATAGAATTCTTACAAATGCTCGCTAATAAGGAGAAATTTGTAGGAGACACAGAACGCAGCACCGCAGCATACACTTTAGTACGTGAGGATGCGAGTACCAGAGCGACGCACAAATTACCCTGAGAAGCAAGTTATGTAGGAAGTCGAACAGAGCTGATTATATTCCTGAATGGCAAAACGGTCAGTCATCCCTGCTATATAATCAGCAACAACTCTAGCTTTACTATATGTTTCACTAGAGTCTATTAGCATTTTCCAATTAACCGGCAATAAATTAATATCATCCATATAAACCTTAAATAGACCTTGTACGATTTTAGTACATTTAAGGCTGATGGCCGTAATTTTATTACTTTTATAAACTCGCTCATGAAGAAACTTCTTAGTTTCCTTAATATTTTCATTAGTTTTTTCTGTAAAATCCACTATCTGATAATCCAAGTTACGTATCTCATCTATGTTAGTAATTTTTTCTTTATTTAAATTTTCTTTTGTTTGCCATAATAAATCGGTAATTAACTCATGTATTAGCTTACGTACTACCTCATAAATCAGACATGAGGAACTAATACCTTTAAATTTTGACTTGAGTTCAAAAACATGTTGATCAATATATTTAAGTTCAGCAAGACTATTAAAATCGATAATTTTAGCACCGATACTATCTTCCAAATCATGCGAAATATAGCTAATATCATCGGCAAGAGTTGCTATTTGAGCCTCTGCTGATGCATAGGTACTAAGTTCTAAATCATTTTGCTTATTATACTCTGCTATATATTCATTTATTTCGCCTAGTATAGGACCGTTATGTTTTACTATTCCTTCTAAAACTTCCCATGTTAAATTTACTCCATTATAAGCCGCATATCTTTTTTCAAGTAATGTTAGTATCTTTAAAGATTGAGCATTATGAGAAAAGCCGTTATACTCTCTCATACATTCATTTAAAGCCCGCTCTCCCGCATGACCGAAAGGCGTATGCCCAAGATCATGAGCAAGTGCTATTGTCTCAGCTAAATCATTTGATAAATTTAAAGTATTAGCGACCGAACGTGCAACAGTTGAAACCTCCAGAGAATGAGTTAGCCTATTTCTGTAATGATCTCCCTCGTGATTAATAAAAACTTGAGTTTTATATTGCAAACGCCTAAATGCATTAGTATGTATAATGCGATCACGATCACATTCAAACTCGTTTCTATAAGAGGTCGGGATTTCCTTATATAATCTTCCCCTACTTTTAAGAGGATTAGAAGCGTATGAAGCAAGCATCGTTATCCTTTATTTTGAAAGACATTGTTGTGTGATTCTAACTTTAGCGTCATTGTGAGGAAATTGCATAGCAATTGATGAAGCAATTTCAGGAGTTTGTTATTATTCCATGAGATTGCCACGCAGTAGCCTATAGCTGCTCGCAATGCCGATTGAGTATCCACATAACAAAGCCCACTTGAAAAATATCAAGATATACTATATAACTTATGAGACTTTTACAAGGTAATTTTAAGTGATGATAACAATTACGGATAGAGCTTTTGAACGGGTTTGCGAGTTAGTAAAGCTAGAAAAAGATAAGAATTTAGTACTGCGAGTTTCGGTTGATAGCGGCGGTTGCTCAGGACTTATGTATAATTACGAACTAGTCTCACAAGATAATATAGAGCAAGATGATTATGTCATTACTAAACATAATACTACAATTATTATTGACCCTATCTCTCAA
Source organism: Candidatus Rickettsia kotlanii (assembly GCA_030295365.1). Lineage (GTDB taxonomy): Bacteria > Pseudomonadota > Alphaproteobacteria > Rickettsiales > Rickettsiaceae > Rickettsia > Rickettsia kotlanii. The sequence goes on along the minus strand of AP027062.1, from coordinate 470,243 downwards.
AAATTTATGCTAGATTGCACTCTTGATTTTATAGAAGAGTTAGGCAGTTCATATTTCAACGTTAGTAATCCGCAAGCTAAAACAAAATGCGGCTGCGGCCATTCTTTCTCGGTGTAAATGCAAGTATTGCGAGTGGGCATTGTTATTACATCGCAACGTCAAACTTTTAATGTTAATCATTAGATTGCATAGTTGCTCCACCTACCTCAATTTCGTCCTTATTATCATAAGGAGGACGTTCTACTTCATTATTATTAACGTTATTATCTTTGTATTCTTCGTTATCTGAAGAATTACTATCTATGTTAATATAAACATGTTGTTCTTGGGCTTGTTGAGAGCTATTAAATTTTGTTTTAATGTTTCAGCTTGAGATTTTCTTAAATTTAGTTCTTGTCCTTTACATTGCTCCGTAGAGAGAATTTTAAGGCCTTGAGATTGTCTTATTAAATCATCACATACCAAAACTCCGCAGTCCGAAGTATTTCCTTATCTTTACTAATCACACCATACTTACCCAATGCCCATGTCCTGTATTAATCGGCATTTGTTTACTTCTTGTTGATCATTAGTCAATTGCTCATTTTTATTTTGTTGTACTTCTGGCCATTCCTTGGCTTGTGGCTCCGGCAATGAAACAAAATCATTTATTATAGTCTGTGTATCACTTAAAAATTTTGTTCTGTCAGCCTCTTTAGTAACTATACTCAGATCTTCCATCTTACCTTTATCAAGTATTGAGTGTATAAAAGCAGTATTGTCCTCCATCTCCGTACTATATGAACTTTTAACAATAATTTTTGTTCTTCTTGAGGGCTAGCTATACTTGCAGCCTTTAAATATTCAAAAGCCGCTAGAGGTAAAATTTGAAGTTATTTTTCTTTTGTAATTTTATCATATTTTTTTAGTTTGATAAGAATGGACTCTAGATTATCCAACTTTATCATACATGGACCGTCGCTTGGAGCGTTATCGGGGTCTTGATGTACTTCCATATACATACCGGCGATACCTACAGAAGTTGCTGCCTTTGCAAGTAACTCTACATATTTTCTTTCTCCGCCGGTACTGCTTCCTAGCCCACCCGGTTGCTGAACGGAATGTGTGGCATCAAAAACTACAGGTACATTTAACTCTGCCATTATTGCAAGACTACGCATATCAGACACCAAGTTATTATAGCCAAAACATGCTCCTCGCTCTGTAAATAATATATCCTTTACTCCAAAAGCTTCTAGTTTTGTTTGTACATTTTTCATATCCCACGGAGCTAGAAACTGTCCTTTTTTTACTTTTACTATTTTACCTGTTTTTGCTGCAGCTTGAAGTAAGTCGGTTTGTCTACATAAAAATGCCGGAATTTGTAAAATATCTGCTACTTCGGCTGTTTCAGTACATTGACTCTTTGAATGAACATCAGTAACAATAGGGCAATTGAATTCAGATTTTACTTTTGATAAAATTTCTAAACCTTTCTCAATACCAAGTCCTCTAATCCCATGTACGGAAGTTCTATTAGCTTTATCAAAAGAAGATTTATAAATAAATGGAATCTCAAGCTTGCTAGTTAATTTAACAAGTTTTTCTGCCATAAACAACGCATGATCTTTTCCTTCAATCTGACAAGGCCCTGTAATTAGAACAAACGGTAAATCATTTCCTATTTTGATATTGTTAAGTTTTACTACTTTTTGCATAATTCTTAGATTTAATTAATTGAATGAGGTACGGATTAGTGTTTCTCTGTTATATCAGGTACTGGTTCATTTTCTATTAATTATTAGTGTATAATATTTTTCTTTTATTGTCGTTAAATCATAACTACCATGATAACAACCTTCTAGGTTAATAATTTTTTTTAAATAAAAATTTATCTGCTCTGTTTCTAACGGTTCATCTATATTTTTTACAATAGACGACTTAATATTAATTAAATACGCTTTTATTTTTTTTAATTCTTTAATAATTATAAAAATATCATGCGGTTTTGTTACCAATATTCCTACAAACAAAATTAATAATATTTGCGTTAAAGACATATTTATATTAATTTCTTATGTTTATATTTTGGATTTAAAATACTTTCCCTGTTAGTACTTAGCATATATTCATGATAATCTTGATAATTTCCTTCAAACCATGTAGCATTATTTTCTTTATCATATGATATAATATGAGTGGTTATTCTATCTAAAAACCACCTATCATGACTAATCACTAATACACAACCTGCAAAATCTAAAATAGCATCTTCAAGTGCTCTTAACGTATCAATATCTAAATCATTAGACGGCTCATCTAATAATATAACATTTGTTCCTTCTTTTAGTAATTTTGCCAAATGTACTCTGTTACGTTCTCCACCTGAAAGTTGTCCAACTTTTTTTTGTTGATTACCACCTCTAAAATTAAAAGCTGCACAATAAGCTCTACTTTTAATTATTCTATTACCAATTTGTAATTCATCTAGACCTTCTGAAATTTCTTCCCATACAGTCTTATTATCATCTAAATGATCCCGTGATTGATCGACATAACCCAATTTTACCGTTTGACCAATTTTAATAGAACCACTATCTGGAATTATTTTACCTGTAATCATATTAAACAAAGTAGACTTACCTGCTCCATTCGGTCCAATAATTCCTACAATAGCTCCACGTGGAACTTTAAAACTAAAATCTGATAATAATATTTTATTATTAAATTTTTTAGCTATATGTTCTGCTTCAATAATAAAATCACCTAAACGAGGTCCGTTAGGTATAATTATTTGAGTAGGATCAGTTTTTTGTTCTTGTTGTTTATTTAATAACTCTTGATATGCTGTAATACGTGCTTTATTTTTTGATTGTCTAGCTTTTGGAGTTTGACGAATCCATTCAAGTTCACGATTCAATTGTTTTTTTCTATCATCGTCTTCTTTACTTTCTAAAGCTAATTTTTTTTGCTTCTGCTCAAGCCAAGAACTATAATTTGATTCCCACGGTATACAATTTCCACGATCCATTTCTAATATCCATTCTGTAACATTATCTAAAAAATAACGATCATGGGTAATTACTATTACAGTACCTTCATAATGCTTTAAATAATCCTCAAGCCACGAAACTGATTCTGCATCTAAATGATTTGTAGGTTCATCAAGTAACAACATATCAGGTTTCTCTAAAAGCAATTTACATAAAGCTACTCTTCTTTTTTCTCCACCGGAAATTTTTGTAATATCTGCTTCTTTTGGTGGGCAACGTAAAGCAAGCATTGCGATCTCTATTTCACGTTCTAGATTCCATCCATCACAATTGTCTATTTTTTCTTGCAATTCTGCTTGTTTATCAAAAAGCTTTTGCATTTCTTCATCAGTGATTTCAGCAGCAAATTTGTTACTTATATAATTAAATTCATCAATAAGTTTTTTCTTTTCATGAAGACCTTTTATGATATTATCAAAAACATTTTTACTAGCATCAAGATACGGTTCTTGAGGTAAATATCCTATTTTTATACCCATTTTAGCCGTTGCTTTACCTTCAAACTCTTTATCAATACCTGCCATTATTTTTAATAAAGTCGATTTGCCTGCTCCATTTGGACCTATTATACCGATTTTAGCTTTTGGTAAAAATGATAAATTTGTTTCTTTTAAAATTTGTTTACCATTTATAATTTTGCTTAAACCAACCATTTCATAAACATATTGATATGACATAAATTACTTATTTCCTTATATTATTATTTTACACCGATATATATTTACTACTGTATTGTATGAATTTATTGCTCTATGATCATATAATTCAAAATCAGACATTGTAATTTGTAATTTCTATCATTGTTTTTCTCGCTTAGATATTTATCTTAAGAAATAAAATACTGTATATATACTTTAATTTTAGCAGCTTAAGGATTGTGTATACTTTTATACTTATAATTTTTCCATATACATTTTAATTTAATTTTAATAATATCAAGTCTAATTCTTCCAAATCTTTATAATGAAATATTAATTTTCCACCTAGTGGATAATTTTCTATTGTTATTTTTATACCAAATTTTTCTGATAAAACTTTTACTAATAATTCTAGATCATTATCCGTAGCGTTGTCCTTTAAAAAACGCTTTCCTATTTTGTTATTATTTTTAGGGGATTTTGTATACTTATACCATTGTCTTACTAGTTCTTCTGTTTGACGTACATTTAAATCATTATTTATAATATGGTCGGCTATTACTTCTGCATGTTCATGATTTATTAAACACCGAGCTTGCCCCATACTTAGTATATTTTTATTTACTTTATCTTGAATAGACTGCGGCAAATTATTAAGCCTTAATAAATTAGCTATATGACTACGACTTTTACCAAGCCTTTCAGCTAATTTTTCTGCCGTGTAATTAAAATTTTCTATTAAATATTTAAAGCCACGAGCTTCTTCCATCACTGTTAAATCAGTTCTTTGTATGTTCTCAATTAATGCTATTTCTATACTCTCTCTAGCATCTAAATTTTTTATAATTACCGGTATCTCTAAAACTTGTGCTAATTTACATGCACGCCAACGTCGCTCTCCTGCTATAATTTGGAAATTATTATCAACAATAATAGGCTGTAATAAACCATTATTCAATATAGAATCTGCTAATTCTTTTATTTTATCATATTCAAAGTTTTTTCTAGGCTGATTCTCGTTTGGTCTTATTTTATCAATATTTATTATTTGTACTATTTCTGATTCTATAGAAATCACTTCTTCTCCAAGTAATGAAGATAATCCTCTTCCTAGTCCTTTATTTTTCGCCATATCTTTCTAAGATTTCTTTTGTAAGTTCTATATATGCAACTGCTCCCGAACATTTATAATCATATACAATAGCCGGCTTCCCATATGAAGGAGCTTCAGATAGTTTAATATTTCTTGGAATAACGGTTTTAAATACTAATTCTCCTAAGCATTTTCTAACATCATCTTCTACTTGTTCAGTTAAACGATTACGCTTATCATACATTGTAAATAATATACCTGCAATCTTTATCTTAGGATTTAATTTTTTCTCTACAATTTCAATTGTTTTTAGCAAATGACTTAATCCTTCTAAAGAATAAAAATCACATTGCATTGGAATCAGTACTTCATCGCTTGCAACTAAAGCGTTTACCGTTAATAAATTTAATGAAGGAGGGCAATCAATAATTATATAATCATATAATATTTTTATTTCTGCCAATAGCTTCATTAAAATATATTCTCGGTCTTTTAATTTTGTTAAGTCTAATTCAGCTGCAGATAGATTAGTGTTTGAAGTAATTATTTCTAAATTTGGTATATCTGTAGAAATTATTGCATCTTGTAATTCTATTAAATTTATTAATACTTGATATATAGTATTTTTGCGTTGTTGCTGACTAATTCCAAAACCGGTACTACTATTCCCTTGAGGATCAAGATCTATAACTAAAATTTTTTTATTTACAGCAGCAAAGGCTGTAGCTAAATTTACAGTAGTTGTAGTTTTAGCTACCCCTCCTTTTTGATTAACAATAGCAATTACTTTCATATCATTTTTGCTAAATTACTAACTTCTAGAATTTTCCCTTCTTCACAAGTAATACTTTGATGTATTAAATAATCAAATAACCATCTCTCTTTAGCTTCTACTATTTCATTTAAATAATTTTTTCCTTTTAATAACAAAAATTTTTCTCGTACTGAAATATTTTTTATGCAATTAAATATTGTATTGAAGTTAGAGAAAGCCCTACAAGTTAATATACTACAATCTATTTCTACTTTTTCTATTCTTTGATTGATTATTTGTATGTTATTATTTGATATCTTTGATGCTTTTTCTAAAAATATACATTTACGTAAATCAGCTTCTATTAAACTTACTTGCGCTACCCCCGCTATAGATAATACTATACCAGGCAAACCGGAACCGCTTCCTATATCAACCAAATGTATTTCTTTATTATCAATATATTGTATTAATTGTAATGAGTCTAATATATGACGTTGCCAAAAATTATGTATAGTATTATCCGATACAAGATTGATTGATTTATTCCATTTTTTAACTAACTTTTGAAAAATTTCTAACTTTTCAATTATTTCACGTGGAACTTCCATCACTATATTTAGTTTTTAAATAAATTATAATAGCCGTAATTGCTGCAGGTGTAATCCCTGAAATTCGACGTGCTACACCAATAGTAGTAGGTTTATGGGAAGAAAGTTTTTCCTGTATCTCTAATGATATACTTGGTATTTTAAAATAGTCAATATCTCTAGGTATGAACTGCGCCTCTTCACTTTGAAATAAATTAATATCTGCGTGTTGTCTAGTTAAATATGAAGCATATTTTGCTTCAATATAGAGTAATTGCAAAATGTTATTATTTTGTATTTCTTTAAGCATAGGAAAAATTTTAATAGCTTGTTCAACATTAAAATTAGGTATTTTAAATAAGTCTAATACTGTTTTATATGTACCATCCTGTGCAACCTGTATACCCATTTTAGCAAGTTTACTAGTAGTTAAAGACAAGGTATTTAATAATGATTTTATTTTTTCTATATCTTCACATTTTTTTGTGAATATTTTTTTACGTTTTTCTGATACGACTCCAATTTTCATCCCTAATTCCGTTAAACGTAAATCAGAGTTATCTACCCTTAAAGATAATCTATATTCTGAGCGAGAAGTAAACATACGATAAGGTTCTATAGTACCAAATGTTGTTAAATCGTCAATCATTACTCCAATATAACTATTTGCTCTTGTTAATATAAACGGCGCTTGATCTTTTACTGCTAAAGCAGCATTTATACCGGCTACTATACCTTGCCCTGCGGCTTCCTCATACCCTGTAGTACCGTTAATTTGCCCGGCCAAATACAATCCAGCTATTTTTTTTGTCTCTAGCGTAACACTTATTTCACGTGGATCAACATAATCATATTCTATAGCATAACCTGGACGTAAAACTTTTACATTTTCTAATCCTGGTATTGTTTTCATTAATTTATGTTGTACATCTTCAGGTAAAGAAGTAGAAATACCGTTTGGATAAATCGTATAATCATCTAACCCTTCAGGTTCTAAAAATATACGATGTTCTGATTTTGTACTAAATTTGACTATTTTATCTTCAATAGAAGGACAATATCGCGGTCCTATTCCTTCTATTTGCCCTGAATACATTGCAGATTTATCAAGATTCTCACGTATAATATCATGAGTTTCTGAGGTTGTTTTTGTGATAAAACAATTTATCTGAGAAACATTAACAATATTTGTTAATTCAGAAAAAGGACGAGGAATTTTATCGCCGGGTTGTACAATTGTTTTACTATAATCAATAGTACGTCCATCAATTCGAGGCGGTGTACCTGTTTTTAAACGAGCCAGTTTAAAACCTATTTGTTTTAATGTATTTGATAATCCATACGAAGGCTCTTCATCTACTCTACCGGCAGGGATTTTTTTTTGTCCAATATGAATAAGACCTGATAGGAAAGTACCTGTAGTTAATATAATTTTTTGACAAAGAATTTTGCTACCATTATTTAAAATAACCGCTTCAATTTTAGAAGATTTAATTTCTATACCTTCCACTTTTCCATATAATATATCTAGATTAGGATAATTTGTTAATATTTGATACATCGCTTTTTTATAAAGCTTTCGATCAGCTTGAGCTCTAGGTCCCCAAACTGCGGGTCCTCTAGTCTCATTCAGTATTTTATAATGTATACCGGCTTGGTCTATAACATAACCCATTAACCCATCAAGTGCATCGATTTCTTTAACTAATGTGCCTTTCGCAATGCCACCAATTGCTGGATTGCAAGACATCTCGCCTAAATTTTCCGGTTTTAACGTAATTAAGAGAGTAGGAACTCCAAGACGTGCAGAAGCGGCAGCTGCTTCTACGCCTGCATGTCCACCGCCTATAACTATTACGTCATATTTTAGCATTAATTATTCTATAATTTCAGATTTATTAAAGAAAAATTCGATTTCTCTTTTCGCACTATTTTCACTATCTGAGCCATGAATACTATTAGCCTCAATTGATTCGCCTAAATCTTTTCTAATAGTGCCTGCTTCAGCTTCAGCAGGATTAGTTGCACCCATAACGGTGCGGTTTAAAGTTATAGCATCCTCCCCCTTAAGCACTTGAAGTACTACCGCTCCTGAAGTAATATATTCAACTAAGCTATTAAAAAACGGTCTTGCTCTATGCTCATCATAAAAACATGCAGCTTCATATTTAGTTAAAAATTTCATTTTCTGAGCTACTATTTTTAAACCGGCATTTTCTAAGTAAGTATTAACTTGCCCTATTTTATTCCTTTTGATAGCATCAGGCTTAATCATTGAAAAAGTATATTGTATTGTCATTTTGTAACCTATTATTATAATTATTAAATTTATTTTTTAGCTGAACGATTCCATATTAAAGTAAATAATCCTCCTCCTAAAAGAGCAGAAATACTGAAAAATATAAATACCCCATTCCAACCATAATTATCACTAATCCATCCTACGCCAACTCCCGCAATAGCCGCTCCTAAATAACCAAATAACCCTGATAATCCATTAGCCGTACCGACAGCCTGACGGGTACTAAAATCAGCAGCTGCTATACCTACAAGGAGCTGAGGTCCTGAAACAAAAAAGCCTATTAAAGAAAGAATTACTATACTTAATAATTCACTATGAATAGGAAGTTTCCAAAACAAGACTAACAATAAGCTAAGCAATACCATACATATGGATGCAACAGGACCTCGACGACCTTGAAATAGTTTATCAGATAAAACACCTGCTATTAATGCCCCTGGGATACCTATCATTTCATATAAACCGATTTGTAAGCCTGCATTTGCAAGACTTATATTACGTAAATCTTTTAAAAATGTTGGAGCCCAATAAATTACTCCGGAACGTATTATATAAACAAACATGTTTGCTAAACAAACATACCATATTAGCTTATTACAAAAGACCATTTTAAATAATTGTGGAGTTAATAGCTTCTCATAATCTCCTATAGCTTCAGGCGGATATTCTTTATATTCCTCTACGGTAGATAAACCTACTTCTCTTGGAGAATTACGAAGCCTATTATATAAAAAAAGCGATACTACACAAGCAACTACGCCTGGAATAAAAAAGGCAGCTCTCCAATCAAATTTATCGATTAAATAACCGCAGCTTATCATAGCAAGGGCCCCACCTATTTGATTAGAAGTTGCACCCATAGCCCATTTAGTTCCAAGTTCTTTTGAAACGAACCAGTGAGTAAGCATCTTTGTTGCAGGAGGCCAGCCCATAGATTGAAACCAGTTACTGGCTATCCATAAAATTCCTATAAGCCATAAAGAATCTGAAAAACCTATTAGCATAGTAATGATCCCAACAAATAAAAGACCCAAAACCATAAATATCCGAGCATTAACTTTATCGCTAATAAACCCGTTACACGCTTTACCAACTCCATACATAATAGATGAAGCAGTTAATATCCAGCCAATTTGTGTTTTAGTAACCCCAAAATATCCTCTTATAGCAGGAGTTGCTATATTAAAATTCTGACGACAAAAATAAAAAGTTGCGTAACCTATAATAATAGAATACAAAATCCTTACTCGCCAACTATTATATTTTTTTATATATGGCGATCTTGGAGTTTTAATTTTGGATCTTGTATTTGTCATATTATAAACTCTCCGACTATAAAAAAAGCAAGTTTCTAAGTCTAGCAGTAAATAAATTTTCATTAATAATTAAAGAGCTTTTTTGCTACAAATTATAAGATTTTTGAAGGAATATTATTCATATTTCACAAAAATCTTATAATTTGTAGCAAAAAAGCTCTTTAATTATTAATGAAAATTTATTTACTGCTAGACTTAGAAACTTATTTTTTTTACAATATTAAATTTTAACAAGTTCTATTTTTCAGTTTTATTTACCAAAACTTTATACTCTTTATTTAAACCTTTAACGGCATATATCCATAATATTACTATTACAAAGAATATAGAAGCAAAATAAGGAGTTGCCTCTACAAAACCAAATGCAGGGAATAAAATAAAGAATGTAGATTGAATAATAGCACCGCCTGATTTACCAAATCTTCCTCCGATAACTTCAACAGCCGCTTGCCCTTTTACTCGTAAATCCTTATCAAGCGGAATATACGCCATGTTTTTAGTGGCATCAAATAAAGAATATTTTACACCTTTACTTAAAACATTTTGAACCATACCGATCATAACAGCAAGTACTAAAGGACCTGAAGCAAGAATACCTGTTAAATGCATAGCAATAACACTATCAAAAAAGATAAATGCAAAAAATGCTGTACCGGTAACTAACATCATTAATGGGGTTATCATAGCTGCAGTTAGCCATGATACTTTCCTTAAAATATTACTACCTATAAGCATGAAAGCAATTGCAACCCAACCCTGATAAAATTGGAACTGACCCATATATATAGTATAAGCCTCTTTCGTCGGATATAATTCTTTTACTTTAGATTTCCAAACACCTTCAACTAAATTTACTGAAACACCGTAAGCAATAAGCAACAATGCAATATAACCTATATACTTAGAAGTAAAGATCATTTTAAAACTGTCTATTAATGACATTTTAGCTTTAGCTTTCTTTTCTTTTACTAATGCCGGGTCATAAAGTCTAGGATCGGTTAGAACGTTTTTATTCATCCATCTATATGTTAATATTACCAAAAAGCTACTTGTTATCATTATAACAAATAAAGGCACAAATTTTAGATGTTCTGCAACTATTTGAGTTTTTTCATGCAAGCAATATCCAATAATTACGGATGTTACAGGCAATGCTAAATTAGCAAGTAAACCAAACATTGAGTAAAAACGTTTAGCTTCATCGGTTTTAGTAATTTGGTTAGCAAATTGCCAAAATAATAAACTAAGCATCATTGTTCCCCAAAGTTCTGCCATAGTATAAAAAGATGCAAAACTCCATTTCCCAACTATTCTTATAAACCATTTAAAATTAGGATAAGCTAAACTCCAAGATTCTATGGTTTCAGGATCAGGATGAACTAAATCAGGGTAGGGATAAAGAACAAACGCAAATAATGCAAAATACCCTAAGAAAAATGAAGTAATAACATAAAACACGTTTTCTTGCTTTAAAATATCGCAGAGCTTAACATAAATTACCATAGCGATTACGGCAGAAGGTAGTACTATATATGTTTTTAAGAAACTTATTGCTTCTGCCCCTATATCCGTTACTACAAACCCATCTTTAATTGAACGAAGCGTTGAGTAGTTCAATAAAATACAGAACATCATAAACGCCATAGGAAGAAACTTCTTATTTTCATATCTTTCTATAGGCCAAATTACCTTGCTTAGTTCCGAGAGATAATTTTCACTTTTGGGAGTACTCATAAATTAAATTTTCCATTTATTTTGAAGATAAATATTATACTAGAATATGCTAGAAAAGTCAAACCTATTGATTTTTTCTCAAAAGAAATTAAATAAAATTTATTAACTCATAGGATGCGTAAAAGAAATATAACAATTTATTTATTTGATTTTAGTTTCTATCTATAATTTTCTATTTATAAATTATTATAATAAAATATATGTCCAAATTAAAAACAGCTCTATTATTAACTGCTATAATTTCTACAATAGGTTGTAAAAGTAATATGAAAAATGAAAACAATATTTCATTACCGCAATATGTAACTTTGAACATTCAAACCTTAAATAGTTCAGAGGATAAAACTATTAGAATAAAGGCAAAAACTTTAAATTTTCTGTTATCTTCAGAAGATTTACGTGATATATCTATATTAGAAAAGAAATATGATCAAGAAGAAAATTGTGCAGGACTTGCTGCACCGCAAATAGGCATATCAAAATGTATAATGTATAATAATATTTGCAGTACATGAAGATGCAGAGTTAAAAAAATGGCGTCCTGACCTTAAGGATACAATGCCTAAAACTATTTGGATTAATCCCTCATATAAACCGATAGGTATTGATAAACATGAAGATTACTAGGGATGCTTTTCTGTTGAAAATGCTACAGGACCTGTAGCAAGATTCAAGAAAATTCATTATCACACATATGATATAAATGGAAATCAAATTCAAGGTATCGCAGAAGGATTTTTAGCAAGAGTTATCCAGCATGAAATCAATTATCTAAACGGAAAAGTATTTTTTAGATTATATAGCTCCAAAAAAAATAATGACTAAAGGAGAATATTTAGAAATACGTAAAAAAGCAACTGAGCAGGAAAATGTAAAATCTTAGGGTTTTCTCAATCTTAAATATCACTCTAGCTAAAATTTGAGTATGTCATTCCCGCGGAAGCGGGAATCTAGAAAAAAGCGACATTATCCAAACTTTTAATATGAAAAATTAAATTACGGGACGCACGAGATGTTCGCCTAAAGCTTCATCTTCATTACCTGTTACATTATTTATAATTTTTCCGCCCATGAATAATGTAGAAGAACCGCCACCGTCTAAATTGATTGCCGATTCATATCCAAGGCTTAACATATAATCTGCAAGTTCTGTTTTAGTTAATCCTATCACAGTATCATTAACAAGGTGTTTTTCTAAAATTTTAAAAGCTTCAGGGATTGTTAATTTATCAACATTTCTCTTTCCGTAATATTGATCTTACTTGCACAAGCTTAAGGTCTTTTACATGTTGCTTATAAATATGCTCGACTACAACTAGTAGTACCGTCATTACACACTCCTAAGGCAGTACAAACATGAGCCGGATCATCTTGCTTTTGGATTACCTACAACATTTTTACCGTTTTAAAGCAGTGTTACTTAAATTTATAAGCTTACTGTCTTTATCGATAACTTCCAAATTTAACTTTACAGAATCATTTATATTTACTACCAGCCAACTTGTTTCTTGTGAAAAGGACAATATAAAGCCTTTCTGTGGAATTTGATTATCACCATGCTTACTTATTGCCGTAACAATAAAATTAGACCTATTCTGATCAATCAAAATTTCTTTGTTATAGTATACAGCGTTAATGTGGTAGACACCCAAACATCATTATAGAAAGTAATTCTTTTAGGTTTGAAAAATAATTAACTTGATTTGGAATAACAGATTTATTGCCTATTTCTACTAAAATTTTTGCACTAGCCTTGGTAATTTGAATATTGCCCTGATTCTATAATTAACAAATTTTGTAGTTATTTTCTAAGACTAAATAGCTTACCGTCAATCATTAAAGTAAGGCTTGGTCTGCCGTCATCACTACCGGCAATTTCAAAGAATCCAGCATTAATAGCAGCAGCTGCATTAGTGCGGTGTGCCATAACGTTTATTGTTTCTCTAGCCTATAACCTGATTATGAGTTTTAACTAGTTTTAACCCAAAATTCTTAGGATCAATAGTTAACACATGAATCACATGCTTATCTTTTTCATAACGATTATATGTTAAGCCTTTATATTCCTTTGCGTATATTTTAAAACTGATATTAAAGCAAGAAATAAGTAAACTAATCTAATCATATTGTTTTACTTTTTTTAACAATAAAATTTAACCATAATGCCTCTTTACTTGGAGAGAATTTCTTACTCTTTTCCGTCCATATTTTAACTATTTCAAAAATAAAATAAGGTTTTATTATATTTTTATGCATATTGTAAAAATCACAATCATCACGTTGTATAATAGAACTGTATCCGTAAGAAGCATAAAAAATGCCTTCTAGCTTTAATGCAGCATGAATTTTTTTACACATTGATTGTTTCATTATAGGGCACATGAAGGAGAGTTGCTTGAGCCCAAACACCATCAAACGACTCCTTAAAATCGATATCTTAAAAAGTGAAGTGCAGTACATCTATTCCGGTTACTTTTGTAGCTAATTTAACCATCTCGGTTGAACCGTCAAAAGCAGTAACTTGATATCTTTGACTTAAAAAATATTTTATATCACAACCAACTCTGCAACCTGCATCTAAAATATGAGCTTGTTCAGGTAAATAGCTAATAAATGCTTTATAGTTATCAGACAAATCTGCATTGATTGTTCTGTTATAAAACTCTTGAACGTTATTATTATAATATTGTATATTTTGCATAATTTTATATTTTTCCTAACTATTAGTGTATTTATACTCACCAAACAATAAAATACAAACAGCAAATACATATAATTTCTATTATATTATTAGACTTCTTTTCGAACTCGCTTATAGGGAGAAATTTCAAGGAAACACGGAACACAGCACCGCAGCGTATAAAAAAGTACGTGAGGATGCGAGTACTGGATTAACGTACCCCTAGAAGTAGAGTTCCAAAAGAAGTCTATTGACTATTAGACTTAAAAATGGTCTACTTATCCAGAATAAGACTTAAGGTTTTAATATGATAAAAAAAATAATATTTGGAATAGCGATTTTACTTAGTACAAGCTGCTTTGCCAATAGTACAACTTCTGACGACTCAAAAAAAGATACAGCAAAAACTAACGATGTTACAACACAAAAAATTATAGATGATTTTTCTGCTTACGCCGGTACTATAAAACCGGAAGTACGGGAGGAAATACAAAAATATAGAGTAGCAATAGTCAAGATTAATAAGAAGAAACGTGAACTATATAACAGCCTTTCCAAAGAGGCTCAAAATTTTTTAGCAGAGCAACAAAAATATAAACAAAAACTATCTATCTCTAAACTACCGGCAGAAAACGACCAAAAGAATAATACTACTGATTCTAATGATAATGAGAGCAAAGATATAAAATAAATTACTTTTCTTAGTCGTTATTGTACGGGTCAAAAATCGTCATTGCGAACAGCCGTAGGCTATGCAGCAATCTCATGAAATAATAACAAACTCCTGAGATTGCTACGCAATTTCCTCGCAATGATGGATAAACCTATCCATAAAACAACTCTGCTTTTAGTTAGGCATTTCATAAATCTGCTCTACTACACCATCAAGGCCCATTAAAAAAGTATAAACTTTTAATTGGGGGAATTTTTCTTTTATTATATCACGGGCCTTGTTTAAAATTGCTGCGTGTGCTGCCGTTTCTTTTTCCTTGGTATTTAGCTGTTCCTGACCTATAAGTGTTTTATAAGCTCCACATTCTCTATGATCAAGAAAAACAATTTGTTTTATGTTATGTAATTCTTGCAAAAGCTCAATAGTATCTTCTATTGTTTTTCCCCAATAAGTATATTTGTCGTTAACAAGAGCAAGCGATGCACCGGGCAGTGATACTTTATCAAAATTATCTTCTAATCCTAATTCCTTCATTAATTTATCTGTTTCGTCTATTAATCTAAAATCTACACAACTAATTAAAAGAGTAGAAGCTTCATTTAATGTTTTGAAATGTTCATTACTTACTTCTACCTTTACAACTTTCTTATTGGCAATTATATCATTGTTAGCAGCGTAAAGATTTAAACTAGACACCATAATAAACCCTAAAATTATATATTTTACATGTATCATAAAATTCTCCTATTTAAAAATATTTCTTACAGGCTTTAAAATAAGAATAACCTGTAATGATTGTTAAAAAAGCAGCAATCCATAAAATTATTTCCCCTACTATATTTAAATAAATAATTCCTGAACCTTTGGAGCCTAGTATCAATATCGATAAAGCAAACATTTGTAAAAACGTTTTTACCTTAGCGAGTCTCGATACAGGTACACTAACCTTTACTAGAGCTAAAAATTCCCGAAGACCGCTAACTAAAAATTCTCGTGCTAAAATTAATAAGCAAGGTATCTCATCTATATTATCTTTTTTTAGTAGCATGATAATAACGCAACCTACAAGTAGCTTATCTGCTATAGGGTCAAACATCTTGCCAAAACTTGTAACTAAATTATATTTTCTTGCAATATAACCGTCAAAAAAATCCGTAATACTAGCTAAAACAAATAATAATGCCCCAAGTTTACGTGCAAGTGAATTATTTATATAAAATACCAGTATAATAACTGGAATTACCATTATTCGAGCAATAGTTAGATAATTAGGTAAATTTTTATCTATTCTCATTAATTAAATTTATTAATATAATATTGTTGAATGATGGATAGAATATTATTCCAAGACCAATATATTAAAAGTCCCACAGGAAAACTACTAAACATAAATAAAAAAACTAGCGGCATAAATTTCATTACTTGAGCTTGCATCGGATCCGCAGGTTCAGGACTCATTTTTTGCTGTAAGAACATAGTAATAGCCATTAAAATAGGCCATGCTCCAATCATTAAAAATGATGGCGGCGAGAACGGTAATAAGCCGAATAAATTAAAAATAGTAGTAGGGTCAGGTGCAGATAAGTCTTTAATCCAACCGTAAAACGGTGCTTGCCGCATTTCAATAGTTACATACAATACTTTATAGATGGAGAAAAATACTGGAATTTGAACAAGTATAGGTAAACAACCAGCTACCGGATTTACTTTTTCTTTTTTATATAAAGCCATAATTTCTTGATTTAAACGTGCTTTATCATTACTGCATAAAATTTTTATCCTATCGATTTCCGGCTGTAAATTTTTCATTTTTTTCATCGAACGATAAGACTTATTGGCTAAAGTAAACATTAATAGCTTAATTATAACCGTAACAATTAATATACTAACACCGAAATTACCGACATAGCCATAGAAAAAATTCATGGCGTAGAAAACCGGCTTGGTAATTATATAGAACCAGCCAAAATCAATAGCTCTATCAAATAATTTAATATCATATTGCTTTTCATATTTATCAAGCAAGTCTACTTTTTTTGCTCCAGCAAAAATTCTGCTTTTAATTGAAAAATTTTCGCCGGGCTTTATTATTTGTATCGGTGAAATAAAATCTACCTGATATCTTTCAGCCCCTTGCGTAAGAGCATAATTAAAATTCGAGCTGTAATTACTTGATTTATCCGGAATCAAGGAAGATAACCAATATTTATCGGTAATTCCTATCCAGTCAACCTTACTTGCTGCAAATTTTTCACTTTTCTTATCTTTAATATCATCATAAGAATATTCTTTAAGATTCCCGTCTATACACCCGATAGGTCCTTGATGTAATATATTCACCGCTTTCTCTACAGCAATATATTTACGATTTATTAAACCGTAAGATCGCACAGGCAGTTCTTTATCACTATAATTAACGATAGTTTGCTCTATAGTAAACAAATAGTTTTCATCGATAGTAATAGTAACTAAAAATTTAACTCCGTCTTCATTAACCCAAAATAAATGAACAGGTTTTTCAGGGCTTAATATTTCACTATCACTATTCCATATAGTATCATTGTTAGGGAGTTTTACACTAGATAAATTACTAACTAAACCAACTTCAGCAAAATATGCATTTTCTGTATTAGCCGGTGAAAACAATCTCACTTCAGGACTATTTTTAGATAAATCTTGTTTATATTTCTTTAATATTAAATCATCAAACCTCAGTCCTTTTAATGAAATAGAACCGGTAAGTGATTCAGATTCTATTTTAATACGCTGTACTTGACTTTCTTCTTGAACAACAATACCAGTTGCAGGTGCGACTAAAGCTTTTAACTGTTGTTTCTTTAAATTTGCTGCTTTCTGCACTGCTATTTGTATTTGCTGTTGCTGTTTTTTTTGTTCAGGTTTTACAACAAAATACTGCCAACCAAAAATTATACTTAAAGACAGTATAATAGCGGCTATTAAATTAACTATATTATTATTCATTCCTAGGTCTTAAATTTTAATATTTTTAAAGCTTTAAGTTTTAAAGTATTTAGAGAAAATAATCAAGTAGTATATATACTTCTTTGCTTTCAAAAGTAGTGAATATCCAAGATGAAAAACAACTTTCATCTTGGATACAAATTTAATTTATTTTTACTACTTTTCATTTTACTTCAGATATATTATACCATTCCTACATTCTGAAATATTTTTAATTTAAATTCAGGAAGTATAGAAATGAAATGTTCAGAAATACTGTCCTGTATATTTTCATAACCTACTAAATTTACTTCTTTAACAAAGATATATATTTCTATAGGCAACCCAGTAATCGTAGGTTCAAGCTGTCTTACTAGAAAAGTAAACCCTTCGGTATAAACTGCCGGATTATTTTTTAGATATTCCTGAATATATAATTTGAATAGTTTAATGTTAGTTAAATCTTTCTCTTCTTTATCAAGAGTAATTTTATCTATTACATCCTTTGATATATAAGGAGATTTTTTTAGTGCTTTTAAAATAGTAGCATCACAGAAATTAATAGTTGCCATATTAATATTAAATACTCTCTTTACCCTTCTTGCTCCTGATTCACTAATACCTCTATAATTAGTTACGTTAGAATTTAAAATGCTGTAGGTAGGAACTGTGGAAATAGATTGGTCAAAATTCCTAATTGTTACTATGGAAATAGTAATTTTTTCAACTGTTCCTTCAATTTCGCCTATACGTACCCAGTCTCCAATATTAATAATTTCTTGAGTAGTTAGTTGCAAGCTTGCAAGTAATCCTAAAACGGTATCTTTGAAAACCAATGTTAAAAGAGCTGCGGCTGCACCTAAGCTTGTTAAGAATGTACTAAGCGAAATATTTAATATATATGAAATAGTTACCATTGCTGCAATAACTATGACAATAATTTTTAATATTTGAAAATATAAGCTAAGCGGTGCATTTTTTGTAACGGCTTTGATTCTATTGTGATACAGATCTGCAAAAGCATCTATAAGCGTTAATAATAACATCGTCACAGATATACCAGTATATAAGATTACTATAGTATCTTTGATTCCCAGTAATATATGTGCTTTAAAAGAAGTAGAATGAAAAATCTTTCCCCAACATACAAAGTAAAGTGCTAATAAAGTATGTAATAAATAACGAAATATAGGATATTTTTTTATCCTTTCATAATCATCATAATGATGTCTAGTTAAATAATTTTTTACAGGAATAAAAATTAATCTTTTAATTAGAAATATCACCGGTATAAGAAATACTAACATAACAAACAATAATACTAACTCAGTACTTGAGGTGTGATATAGATCCATTAAATATTGCATATTTTACCTATCATTATTATTATAAATATAAGTCTTTTTTATTCTTACTAAGAATTTTATTTTTATCAATAATTTTAACTCAAAAGAATTTGGTATTGCTAAGCAAATATAGATACTGTCATTGCGAAGCCACGAAGCAACTGCAGCAACCCATAAAAATAATAAAAAACTGAATTGCCTAGTCAATTACTTACGTAATTTTACTCAGACGTTAAATGAATTAAATAACTTATTTATCTATGACATTTCCTAATATTAATCCAATTATTTTCTCTATAGGTCCACTTGCTATCTCTTGGTATTCTCTTTCATATGTAATAGGAATTTTGCTAGGCTGGTTCTATGCAAATAAAATTATAGAAAAATTTAAGCCTCAAATTACCAAAAAAAATCTAGAAGATTTCATTACTTATGCCGTTATAGGCATAATAGTCGGAGGCAGACTAGGATTTGTTTTATTATATAACCCTTCTAGATATTTTTCAAATCCAATAGATATCTTAAAAACTTATGAAGGCGGGATGTCTTTCCATGGCGGAGCTTTAGGGGTGATTATTGCTGCTTATTTGTTTTGCCGAAAATATAAAATTAATTTTTTAAGTCTCACGGATATAATAGCCCCTGTAGTACCTATCGGATTATTTTTAGGTAGAATCGCTAATTTTATTAACGGCGAACTATACGGACGTATTACAAATTCTTCTTTTGGTATGATTTTTCCGAATAGCGATTTGATGCCAAGACATCCTAGTCAATTATATGAAGCTTTTTTTGAAGGTTTAGTATTATTTAGTATCTTAGCATATGTAACATTTAAGCACAAAACTTTTAAAAAGTGCGGTTTAAACTTAGGAATATTTTTAACATTTTACGGTCTGTTCCGAATCACTATTGAAATATTTAGAGAACCCGACATACAAATCGGGTTTATTTTAGATAGCTTGACTATGGGACAAATTTTATCTGTACCTATGTTACTTTTAGGAAGTTATTTAATATGTCAATCGAATCCAAAATAAGACAATTAATTGATCAAAACGGTTATATTACTTGCGATGTCCTCATGCAGGAGGTATTAAACTTAAATCCTACTTCCTATTATAAGCAAGTAAAATCATTGGCTAGCGAAGGTGACTTTGTTACAGCTCCTGAAATTTCACAGCTATTCGGTGAAATTATCGGCTTATGGTGTATCAGAGAGTGGCAAAGAATTGGCTGCCCAAAAAGTCTTAGTTTAGTAGAGCTTGGTCCTGGTCGAGGTCTATTAATGCGTGATTTACTACGTACTGCAAAACTAGTACCAGAATTTTATAAAGCTTTATCAATTGAACTAATAGAAATTAATAAAAATTTTATTGCTCATCAAAAGGCTAATTTACAAGATATTAATTTACCGATTAATCATCAATCATTTGTAGAAGATATACCAAAAAAGCCTACTATAATAATAGCTAACGAATTCTTTGATGCTATACCAATAAAGCAATATATTAAAGTCAAGGAATTATGGTATGAAAGAATATTTGTAGTGCAGCCGGTAGACAAAAGAATTAAATACGATAAAATAAGCGTTAATAAGCAATTACAAGAATATCTGCTGCATACTCATATTGAAGCAAAAGACGGGGCAGTACTTGAAGAATCTTATAAATCGATAGAAATTATAAAATTTATAGCGCAGCATCTAAAAAGACTAAGCGGCAGTAGTTTAATAATAGATTACGGCTATGATATAGCTCCGAATGGTAGAACTAGATATCAATATAATCAAACATTACAAGCGGTTAAAAACCATAAATATTGTCCCATCCTTGAAAATCTTGGAGAAGCTGATTTATCGGCACATGTGGATTTTTATGCATTAAAGACGGTAGCTAAAAACAGCAAAATAAACGTAATAGATACAATATCGCAACGAGATTTTTTAATAGAAAATGGAATCTTATTACGCAAACAAACATTGCAAGACAAGCTTAATGATAGACATCTTTCCAAATTCACTTATAGAGAGGAATTTAAAGGAGACACGAAACGCAGCACTGCAGCTTACACTTTAGTACATAAGGACGCGAATATCGGATCGACGTATAAATTACCTCTAGAAGTAGAGTTTAGAAATATGTCTGAGCAGGCACAAATAATAGAAAGACAGGTAGAAAGACTAATATCACCGAAAAAGATGGGAGAATTATTTAAAGTATTACAAATTATGAATTAATTTAGGTTTTGTGGATACTTCTAAAAAGATTTAATTTTGGCTATTTTTTGCTGCAAATTATAAGATTTTTTTGAAATATGAATAACTATTCCGGCAAAAATCTTATTAATTTTCGCTATAAAATACCTCAAAATAGCAAATCAATTAGAAATGTCCACAAAACCTAGGTTCTGAGTCTTGATTATAAATGGACAACTTAAGTCTCCTTCTTCACATTTCAGCATGGCTGCAAATTCTTTTATACGCTCTTCGGTTTTTCCTGTAAGACACATAAGCAGTATCATTGGATATACGGAATCGCCATAAACCCCAAAACTTTGAAATTCACAATCAGCATCTCGGTACTTAATCCATAAATTTTGGGATTTTTTAAGTAAATTAACTTGTTCTTGTTTGTCTGAAATATGTTCTAATATTTCTTGGTATATTTGATTTAGTTTCTTATCAACTTTCTTATATTTTCTACAGCGACACAATAATTCATGTCACCTTGCGTCATGGTATTATTACAATCAACAGAAAATAATTGCTTTTTTCATTATTTTATCATTTTTAAAAATTAATTAAGAATCACACACCGTGACGTTCTGCAATTAAACTTTTTATTTTACCGATAGCTTTAGCAGGATTTAAGCCTTTCGGGCAGGTCTTAGTACAGTTCATAATCGTATGACAACGGTAAAGCTTAAATGGGTCTTCTAAAGCTTCAAGACGTTCACCGGCACTATCATCCCTTGAATCGGCAATCCATCTATATGCTTGTAGTAAAATTGCAGGACCCAAATATTTATCACCATTCCACCAATAGCTAGGACAAGCAGTAGAACAGCAAGCACATAATATACACTCATATAAACCGTCAAGCTTTTCTCGGTCTTTAATCGACTGTAACCTTTCAAAGTTTGAAGGGGTAGGGCTATCAGTTTTGAGCCAAGGTTCTATAGATTCGTATTGTGCATAAAAATGCGACATATCAGGTACTAAATCTTTCACTACTTTCATATGAGGAAGCGGATAGATTTTGATATCGCCTGATATATCTTCTATTGGTTTTATGCATGCTAAAGTATTTGTACCATCAATATTCATTGCACAACTACCGCAAATTCCTTCCCGACAAGAACGCCTAAAAGTTAAAGTAGAATCGATTTCGTTTTTGATTTTAATTAAAGCATCTAAAACCATCGGTCCGGTTTTGCTTAAATCTATCTCAAAACTATCGATAGTAGGATTCTCATCAAGATCAGGGTCATACCTATAAATTTTTATCTTTCTAGGTTTAAGCATTTTCTCTTGTTCTTTATGCTCTCTACCTTTTTTTACTACTGAACTTGGCGGTAACCTTAACTCTGCCATTTAAGTACTCTCTTAAAATTTGTTTTTAGAACTATACAAAATAATTAGCTAATTAACAATCTTGCATACCTGTTACGTGGATGACATTAATGTCTCTAGGTTGCCATGCTACTTACAGTTACTTATAAGATATTGCCAGCGTGGATACCGATGTCATTCCCATAGAAGCAGAAATCCAGAAAAAATAGTCTTAGTATTAACAAAATAAACCTAAAAAACAAGTTTTTTGTAGGTTTTACTGCTTCCGCGGGAATGACATCAAGAGTATTTACTGGTCCACGCAACAATGCCTACTCACAATGACGATATTTATAGTTAGTAATCCATTATACGAAGATCAACTTCAAAAAGAGCTAAGAGTTCACAAGACGAGGAACATAGCGTATACTTCAATACGTGAGTACCGCAATACTTGTAGAACGACGTAGCCAATTTTTGAAGTTGATCGAGTATATTCCATTAAACATTAATATATACGTTTTTATCAACATCCTGTTAAAATATCATTAAGCAAAATCCTTTCATAAGACTCTTCTGGTTTTACATATTTGAGTGTATATTCACTGCTAAAATCTTTTCATACACAAACAAAAAATAAACCCTTTTTCTTCGTTTGCAGTACTCCAAACAATGAAACATTTAACACATTTCTATATACTTTATAGCCAACCTCATTTAATTTTTGGTCTATAGTTTCAATTACGCTGCCATTATTAATATTCAGAATATTTTTAACATTCTTAAGCAATAATACATATAGGGTTTATGATATTGTGCTATTCTGATCATTTCATACAAGAGTCTACATCTCCTATACCAAGCCTCTTATCTGAAATACTAAAAGATTGGCAAGGAAAACCGGCACATAAAATATCATGTTTAGAGATTTTGGTTTCTGATATTTCTGTAATATCACCGTATGGCTTATCACCGAAATGTCTTTTATATGCTTCTTGTACGTCTTTGTCTATATCAGAAAAAAAAAACACATTCAAGACCCTTTAAAGGGTTTTCTAAAACCACCAATACCACAAAATAAATCTATAAATTATACTACTAAACTTAGGAAGCGGAATTTTCTTTTTTAGCTTTAGTTGTTTTTGTTTTCTCAGGTGATTTTTCTTTATCTATTTTTATAGTAGATGAATCATTAAAAGGAAATTTATTCTCCTCTTCTGAATCTAAAGCTCTACCACTAAGTAAATTTTTAATTTGCTGACCGGACAATGTCTCATATTCAATTAAAGCATTTGCTAAGGTATGAAGTTGATCTATATGTTTTGTTAAAATATCTTTTGCAAATTCATATCCTTGCGTAATAATTCTTTTAACTTCAGCATCAATTAACTCTGCAGTAGCTTCCGAGGTTTCATTATTAGGTTGTCTACCATACATATCGTCACCACTTGAACCGTGAAATATCGGGCCTATTAAATCACTTAAACCTGCTTTTGTAACCATCGCTCTTGCAATATTAGTTGCACCTTTTATATCCGACGAAGCTCCTGAGGTAACTTTATTTCTACCAAAAATAATTTCCTCCGCTACTCTTCCTGCCATATAAACTGCTATAGATGATTCCATCTGTTCACGATTTTGAGAATATTCATCAGTTTCAGGAAGTCTTTGCACCATCCCAAGAGCATTACCACGCGGTATAATCGTAGCCTTATGAATAGGTGATGCTGCAGGACAATACAGTCCTACTAATGCATGTCCGCCTTCATGATATGCAGTCAACCTTTTTTCTTTCTCCGACATTGCAATAGAGCGACGTGCAACTCCCATCAGCACCTTATCTTTTGCCTCTTCCATGTCGTGCATATCTACTTCTTTCTTACCAAGCCTTGCAGCAATAAGAGCAGCTTCATTAACTAAGTTAGCAAGTTCAGCACCGGAAAAGCCCGGGGTACCGCGAGCAATAATTCGTGCTAGTACCGTACTATTATATTTAATTTTCTTTAAATGTACTTTTAGAATTTGCTCACGACCGTTTATATCAGGGTTTGCAACGGCAATTTGACGATCAAACCTACCGGGACGCAGTAATGCACGATCAAGAACATCAGGACGGTTTGTAGCTGCAATGATCACAACTCCCTCGTTTGCTTCAAATCCATCCATTTCGACTAACATTTGGTTTAAGGTTTGCTCACGTTCATCATTGCCGCCACCCATACCGATACCTCTATGACGACCTACCGCATCAATTTCATCGATAAAGATAATACAAGGAGCATTACGTTTACCCTGTTCAAACATATCACGCACACGGCTTGCACCGACACCTACAAACATTTCAACAAAATCAGAGCCGGATATGCTAAAAAACGGAACATTAGCCTCACCTGCAATTGCTTTAGCAAGAAGTGTCTTACCGGTTCCGGGAGGGCCTATAAGTAAGCAGCCTTTCGGTATTTTACCACCAAGCTTTTGGAACTTGCTTGGATCTCTTAAAAAATCTACTATTTCAGTTAATTCTTCTTTTGCTTCATCGATACCGGCTACATCTTTAAAGGTAATTTTTGGTCCTTTATCTGATAGCAACCTAGCTTTAGATTTTCCAAACCCCATGGCTTTCCCACCTCCATGCATTTGACGCATAAAAAAAACCCAAACACCTATCAATAAAAGCATAGGAAACCAAGAAATTAAAAAGCCTAAAAAGGTATTCATTCTTGTTTCAAGAGGCACTACTTCAATATTAATGTCATTGCTAGTAAGACGATTTACTAAATCAGGATAATCAGGAGCATAAGTGTGAAAAGTAGAGCCGTCATTTGAAGTACCTTCAATTACTCTACCCTGAATTTTTACCGAATTAACGGTCTTTTCATCAACTCGTGTTAAAAAATCCGAGAAAGTTATATTATTTCTTCCGCCAAGTAAACCGTCAGATTGGAACACATTAAAAAGTAATATTACAAAAATAAAAAGTGCTGCCCAAGCTAAAATACTTCTACCTTGATTATTCATCGATATAAAACCTAATAAAAATTTTTATTGGTATAAGAGAGGTCTGTAAATAAATTTTAATTAGTAGTTAAAATTTATTTACAGATAACCTCTTAAATACCGGTGTTAGCAAAAATGGGTGAAACGAGATACAAAATTTGGAGAAAAAGATACTTCAAAGTTCCACATGTCATTATCATAATATGATATATGTGGTATTGCTATAACTTTTTCAAGTATTTTAATGATAGGTAAGGTCAATAAAACTGCATTGTGGTTTTTGCAGGATAGATTTTTCAAAGGTTCTAAATCTAATTGTTTCTTTATTATTTTATAATCTTCTAACGATAGATGAGTTACAAAACAATTTGGAGTTTCTTGATTTTTTGTGATACAAAATCTATTATCCCAAATAACAGATTTATCTAGTAATATTTTACTCTCAGGTAATTTTTTGCCGAATTCCCTGTATATAAGTAACTCGTTTTGTATACGCTTAATTATACAGCCATGAAGTGTATTCTTAAAGTTTACGTCTTGAGTAATTAATTTCAAAATAGGTTCTACCGAATAAAAACGAGCTGCTCTAGATTGTCCACTAATTATTATCAGTAAAAAATTAATTATTTGTACTTTCACCTCATTTGAAAACTTATCAAATTTAACTAAATCAAGAAAAGCAAAGCCATATTCAAAAATCTTGACCGCTTCAGCTATCGCCGATATTAATTCAGGCTTAAACTCGTTTTCTATAAGTTTGTTGATTTTAAGTTGTTGTGAGATTATTGCGGCTTTAGACATCTTTCCAAACTTCACTGTTAGAGGTAATTTAGACACCGTTCCGGTACTTGCATCCTCACATGGCATTGTTGCGTGGATCAATTTTACCTCTGTCAAGCCACGGCGGGGTGACACAGTGAGTTTTACCAGTCCACGCAACAATGCCTCCTCACCTACGCTTATGTACGCTGCGGTGCTGTGTTCCGTGTCTCCTTTAAATTCCTCTCTATAAGCTGGTTTGGAAAGATGTCTAATATAATCTGTACCTTTAGCTAATTTTTGCCTAATAACATTTCGTCTATATTTATCAGATGAATTTGACTCATCTTCAAACCATTTTATATTATGACTGACTAAATATTCTACTAATTCACTTTTTGGAATATTATATAGCGGTCTAATTATTTGTATATTATTATACCAATTGATATTACTGCTACTAAGTCCAAATATACCGCTATTACGTTCTAATCTTAAACAAAAATTTTCTACGTAATCATCTTCATGGTGAGCAGTTAAAAGTACTAATATATCGAGTTCTAGACATAGATTTGTCATCAAATCATAGCGTCCTTCTCTTGCTCTTTCTTGTAAATTGGAAAAATTATTTTGATGGTCAAAAGATAAACTATAATGCTTGCGATTTAGACTATTACTGATACTTTGGATATAATGGGTCTCTTGCTTCGACTGTTCCCGTAAGTTATGATCAACCGATATAACAAATAATTCTATATTATTTTTTTCTGCCCAAATATTAGCAAGATAAAGAAGTGCTACCGAATCGCTCCCACCAGATACTGCAATCGATATTTTAGATAAGCCAAAATTACCTATTAGATTATTGATATTATACTCAAATTTTTCATATAGCATGGTTGAAAAATGTTAGTATTGTAAAGTGTTTGGATATTGTGGTCAAACGTAGTAGTATGTCATTTCCCCACGTAGGTGGGACGTTGTTGCATGGCTCCTATGTCATTCCTGCGAAAGCAGGGATTTAGAAGAAAGTATAAATACAGCAAATTTTTAAAATTAAAAGTTCGCTTTATGCTGGATACCCGCCTACGCGGGAATAACATCGAGCAAATTTCTCAATCCATACAATAATGCCCTGCTTTTGCAATGGTAACAAAAAACCATACAATTAGATGAGAAAGAAAATTTATGCTGACTCAGCTAAATCCTCTGAAGTTTCAGTCTTTTGTTCACGTAAATAATCTTGGGCTTCTGATTCTGATCTTGCAACAACAACTGTAACTACAGCATTAAGCTCTGCATGGAGTCTTATTTCAACTGTATAAACTCCGGTAGATTTAATTTGTTTATCAAGAATAATATTTGAATGAGAAATACTATAAGATACATTTTCAGATAATTTATCGGCTATTTCTTTATTAGTAACCGAACCGAAAAGTTTACCGTCATCTAATGTTTGACGGATAAAAACTAATTTTTGATCCTTAATAAGAGCATTAATTTTTTCTACTTTTTCTCTTATTTGCTTATCTTTTGCTTCAAATTCGTGTTTTTGTTTAACTATTAGCTCTTTATTAGGCTCAGTAGCTCTAATAGCTAATCTTTGCGGTAAAAGATAATTACGACCAAACCCGTCTGCTACTTTGAGTATGTCGCCAATTTTACCTAATTTTCTTACGGGCTTTATTAATATAATTTCCATGTATTATGCCTTTATTTAGCTTGAAATACAAAAGGTAACAACGCTAAAATTCTTGCAATTTTAATAGCATTATTTAGCTTTCTTTGTTTCTTTGCACAAACATTTGTGATCCTGCTTGGTAACATTCTACCACCTTCAGAGACAAATTTTATTAAAAGCTCAGGATTTTTATAATCAATAACAGGTGCATTAGGCACAGAAAGAGGGCATCCTTTACGTCTTCTAAAAAATACTTTTTTAGCAGTTTTATCTCCCACCTTACGAGCAGCTGTTTCACCAGCATTATTACTTTTTAACATTCTTTAACCTTAATGCTTACAAATTTAATTATTAATCGTTACGTCAATTACCGGAGTATCCTCTCTACCTTGATTTCTTAATATCGGTGAAGGTTCACTACTAATTGAAGCTGCTTGAATTGTAAGAAATCTAATAACATTTTCGTTAAGCTTCATTTTTCTTTCTAGCTCTTCTTTTACATTACCAGTAATATCTAGACCTAAAAAATAATAATGTCCTTTTTTGTTATTACCGATTTTGTAAGCTAAAGTTCTTAACCCCCAATATTCTTTTTTTACGATAGTGCCATTATTATCTTTAATAATTTTAGCAAAATCATCAACAATTTTATCTATATCGTTTAATGATACGTCTTGGCGTAGAATAAAAACTGATTCATAAAAGCTCATGATATATAAGAATCTCCAACAAACAAACTTTAAAATAAAGCTATTTATAGCAACTAAAACTATTAAATTCAAGTATTATCTTTAAAAAATTATTATTTCTTTGTTTCTTTTTATAAAAAGTTTGCTATAAACCCTAATAAATTAGAAATTATTACAAAAATTTTTAATTATTTACTAAAAATTAATGAAGATTAATTCAGTATTTGATAAGCTATTACCTGAAGTTTTAATTATAGAAGCAAAAAATAAAAAAGTGTTAATATTTCTTTAAGGAATGATATAGAGCAGGATTTAATATAATGAGGGCTGCAACTCTAGAAAAAGCATTAACTTATTTTTTTAGTCAGCCGCTTGCTATCATGATTATTAGTGCAGAATTACAAAAAAATCCTTTAATAACAATAAATAAAATAACGTTTAATAGAACATAGACGATAACGTGCTTTTATAAGCCCTTCTTATCTGAGCAAACAGTAGGTACTTTAAAGAGCTTATTGAGACGTTCTAAGTCAGTTATATAAGATAATATTATTAAATTTAAGAATCTAAATATTGATTTAAATACTGAAGTATACAAAGACGGACTGAATATTCGTCTAGGTCCTACTGAGTTTAAAATTGTACGACTTTTTTTCAGGTTCCAAATGAAGTATTTTCGTGTCAAGAAATAATAAAATGTTTATGGGAAAGCGAAGAGATCTTTAATGAATGTCTCATAGATGTTCATATCAAATAGGATTAGAGAGACCTTAGGAAAAGACAATTTAATTATTACAACCGTTCATTTTATCGATTATTGTCTAAATAAGGATAACTAGAATTTTATTGTCAAAATTTTCTTTGTATTTATGCATTAAGTATGTTAATATATTAATGTATAATATGATTAAGATTTTATTCGTTGCTAATTATATATATTTATATTTTATAACTAAAAACTGTAAATTTTATGTTAAGTAAACTAAATAAGCCCGCTTTATTTGCTTTAATATTTTATCCTATTTTTATTATATCTCTTGTAGTTAAATATTCGTTTGATTATGGAATAGGGCTAACTGAAGTTATTTTTATAATTGCTAGTTATTATGTTAATAATATTACCGTTGGGATCGGTTTACATAGGTTATGGTCTCATAATGCCTATAAAATAAATAAATATGCCGAGTTTGTCTTAATTATGCTGTCTGCAGGAACATTACAAGGACCAGCTTTATCTTGGGCATCGAATCATTATAAACATCATAGATATACGGATCAAGACCAAGATCCACATACTCCTTTAAAATTTGATAATAAATTTTTAGGCTTTATTTGGTCTCATATAGGATGGATGCTGGTCGGGAGCGGTAGCTATAAGTCTATTGATCGCATTACTTGGGCTAAGCACGGGAAAAACAATTTATTAAAATGGCAGCTAAGATATTATTGGCAAATAGCAGCTTTTATGAATATTGTCGTGCCTTTATTTATCGGTTACTTAGTCGGCGGTACTATACAATCGGCATATGCAGGGTTTTTATTTATGGGGCTCGGTAGATTCCTACAACAGCAAGCAACCTTCTGCGTTAATTCTTTATGCCACTTTGCCGGTAGTAAAAAATATTATAAAGGCACTGCCGGAGACATTTGGTGGATGGCATTATTCTTACTCGGTGAAAATTGGCATAATTACCATCATGCTTTTCCTTCAGATTATCGTAACGGTACAAAATGGTATCATTTTGATGTTCACAAATGGATAATATTTCTAATGAGTAAAATCGGTTTAGCTTCAGAACTTGAACGTACTACAAAAATACGTATACAGGCAAAAATGCAAGAAACTTTAAGCTATCTTAGTGAACAAGAAAAGCAAAAATTGACTTTAATGCAAACTAAAATAGATCATTTATTAGAAAATCTATGCTTAAAAATTAAAGAGCTTGAAGAATCATCTATTACTATTAAAGAACAATTTAAAAAATCTTTTGTAGAAATACAAGAATCACTTAAAAAGTTAGCGGAGCAAGTAAGTTCTGCAACGCAAATAACAGAAAAACCTTCGGAAAAACTATTAAAAATAGTTAATAAAAAAATTATTGATGCCGAACAATCTATTTATAAGCTGTATAATCAATTAAATACCTTAAAGGTATCTCATTAGACTTTATTAAATAAAGATAGGTATCGTAATTGCAGTCAGGTTTTGGTGTTGCTCACAATGACGCAAACTATCATTTTTTACTTAACAACACCTCTAATTAGTTTCAATTTGAATGATAAAAATTTTAGGTATAGAATCAAGCTGTGATGATACAGCTGTTTCTATAATCACCGAAAATCGAGAAATCTTATCTAATATAATCATTTCACAACATACAGAACATGCAGCTTTTGGAGGGGTAGTACCTGAAATTGCTGCACGTTCTCACTTATCCCATCTAGATAAAGCATTAAAAAATGTTTTAAAAGAAAGCAACACTAAATTAACGGACATTAGTACAATTGCTGCAACTTCTGGTCCAGGTTTAATTGGTGGTGTTATAGTTGGCTCAATGTTTGCAAGATCACTAAGCAGTGCTTTTAAAAAACCCTTTATTGCAATTAATCATTTAGAAGGTCATGCTTTAACTGCAAGACTAACCGATAATATTCCTTATCCTTATTTACTCTTGTTAGCTTCGGGCGGACATTGCCAATTTGTAGCAGTTTTAGGTCTTGGAAAATATAAAATACTAGGATCTACTATAGATGATGCCGTAGGCGAAGCCTTTGACAAGATAGCCACAATGCTAAACTTAGCTTTTCCCGGAGGACCCGAAATTGAGAAAAGAGCAAAACTTGGTGATCCTCATAAATATAAATTTCCAAAACCTATAATTAACAGTGGTAATTGCAATATGTCCTTTTCAGGGCTTAAAACTGCCGTGCGTACTTTAATAATGAATTTAAAGGAAATTAATGATACTATAATCAATGATATAGCGGCAAGTTTTCAATTTACTATAGGAGAAATTCTAAGTAGTAAGGTACAAGATGCTATTAGAGCATATGAACAAATAACAAATAATTTTGATAAGAAGAATATAGTTATTGCCGGCGGTGTCGCTGCTAATAAATATTTACAAGAAATATTAAGTAGTTGTGCTAAAACATATGGTTATCGGCTTATTTATCCACCTATCCACTTATGCACCGATAATGCTGCAATGATTGCATATGCAGGACTTGAGCGTTACAATAATAAGTTATTTACTCCTTTGAATTTCTGTCCAAAAGCTAGGTGGAGTTTAGAGGATATTAGTAATTAAAATTTATTTACTGATATCCTCTAAGAAGAAATATAATTTTTTAATATTGACACTTCTTAATTTAGTAGTATGATATGTAGTTACCATAAAATATGGCAATCACATATATAAAAAAGAGGTAAGTTTATGAGGAATAGCAATTATGGAAACATATACAAAGCATTTAATTGTTTTTCAGAAGCAACCAATTCTGCCTATTCAGCCGTAAATACTTTTTTAGCACTACCTAATGTATTTAATAAGTATTCTACTGTTATTTCTTTAATTTTTTCTAAAACAGCAAAATTAGACTCTAATATAACCAATATAATTAAAAACGGTGTTATTATATATGAGATATCAACAACTTTAATAGGGGCCGTAAATACTTTTTATAAAGATAAAAAACTAGTCGATAAAATATTAAAAGATGGACAGAATGCCATTGATAAGCTTATTGAAACAACAACCTATTTATCACCAATAGTTACAGATATTACAAATTCTTACTTAGTTGATCCGTATAAAGAAGAAAAAATACTATTATTTGACTTACAAGTTCCTAACTCTACTAGTACTGATGATTATAAATTATCAGGTGCTGAAAGTATAACATTAGCTGAAATTGAATGTTATTAATACTAATTAATAGAATTTTTTTATTACTTTTTCTAGATGACCATACTCCTTTTAGTTGTGGTCTTGTTGCATTGCTCGTTTTATGTCATGCCCACTTCTGCAGGAATGACATCAAACGCATTTTTTGAGCCATGCAACAAATCTTTTAATAGCCCGCAATGATAAAATCAATAATTATTAGACAGTGTCTTTAACAAGAATAGTGGATTATGCGATAATTCGTTATTCAGAAAAAATTAATTAACTCATTGTTATCTTCAACTCTTTATCCTTTGCATTTATTTTAACCGTTTTACCGCTACTTATTTCGCCTGCTAAAATCATTTTGGCTAAATTATTTTGTATTTCCCGCTGGATAAGACGTTTTAAGGGTCTTGCTCCAAAGCTTGGATCATAACCTTTTGCGGCTAAATAATTTAAGGCAGATTCGTCAAATTCAAGAATAATATTTTGTACTAGTAAAATTTTCTTTAAGCTTTCAAGCTGTATCTTAACTATATCATGAATATTATTACGATTTAGGCGATGGAATAATATAATCTCGTCTAGTCTGTTTAAAAACTCAGGTTTAAATACTGCTTTTACATATTCCATAACCTCATCCTTTACTTTATATGTATCTTCATCCTCTTTCTGATTAACGAGTATCTCAGCACCTAAATTAGACGTTAAAACTATTATAGTATTCTTAAAATCAACCGTTATACCTTGACTATCTGTTAATCTTCCCTCATCAAGTATTTGCAGCATAATATTAAATATGTCGGGATGGGCTTTTTCAACCTCATCAAATAATATTACCTGATAAGGACGGCGTCTTACTGCCTCCGTCAACACCCCGCCTTGATCATATCCAATATAGCCGGGAGGAGCTCCTATCAGGCGAGAAATAGCGTGCTTTTCCATATATTCCGACATATCTATACGAAGTATTGCATTACGGTCATCAAAAAGAAAACCAGCTAAGGCTTTGGTAAGCTCGGTTTTACCGACTCCAGTCGGTCCTAAGAATAAGAACGAACCAAGTGGGCGGTTAATATCTTGAATCCCTGCACGTGATCTTCTTACCGCATCACTAACACCTTTAATTGCCTTATCCTGCCCTATTACCGATTCTCGTAATTTCTGCTCCATCACAAGGAGACGCTCACGTTCACTTGATAGCATCGTATCAATTGGAATACCAGTAATACGAGAGATAATACTTGCTATATCGCTTTCCGATACAACTTCTTTTAACAGCCCTTTATTATCCTTACTTTCGGCTTCCTGAATCTTTTTCATAATCTCAGGTATAATTCCGTATTTTAGCTCACTAGCTTTAGCGAGATTAGCATCACGTTCGGCACGTTCAAGCTCGTTTCGGCTACGGTCTAGTTCTTCTTTGAGCTTTTGTGTTTGCTGTAGTTTAGACTTTTCAGCTTGCCATTTAGCTCCCACATCATAGGATTTAGACTCTAATTTTTCTAATTCTGTAGTTAAATGCTCTATTTTCTTTTTAGAATGCTCGTCATTTTCTTTTTTAAGTGCTGCAAGCTCTATTTTTATCTGAATAATACGACGGTCCAGCTCATCAAGCTCTTCTGGTTTACTTGATAGCTCTATTTTCATACGGCTACAAGCTTCATCAATTAAATCAATAGCTTTATCAGGTAAATAACGATCGGTAACATAACGGTTTGATAACGTCGCTGCTGCAACTATTGCACTATCGGAAATTCGCACTGCATGATGCAGCTCATATTTTTCTTTAATTCCTCTAAGTATTGATATAGTATCCTCAATCGTCGGCTCACTCACGTAAACAGGCTGAAAACGACGAGCAAGTGCCGCATCTTTCTCGATATATTTACGATATTCATCTAGAGTAGTAGCACCAATACAATGCAGCTCACCACGAGCAAGCATCGGCTTTAGTAAATTCGAGGCATCCATAGCACCGTCAGTTTTTCCCGTACCGACTAATAGATGCAATTCATCGATAAATAAAATAATTTCACCGCTTGATTCTTTGATTTCGCTAAGCACTGCTTTAAGACGCTCTTCAAATTCACCTCGATATTTAGCTCCCGCTATTAAAGCTCCCATATCAAGCTCAATAATACGGCAATTAATAAGCGATTCAGGTACATCCTTACTAAATATTCGTTGTGCAAGCCCCTCTATTATAGCAGTTTTACCGACTCCAGGTTCACCGATCAATACAGGATTATTTTTCATACGTCGTGATAGTACCTGCACCGTTCTTCTTATTTCTTCATCACGCCCGATTATCGGGTCAAGCTTACCGCTTTCGGCAAGCTCTGTTACGTCTCTGCCATATTTCTTTAAAGCATCGTAACTATTTTCTGCTGATTCGGTATCTGCTTTTCTGCCTTTACGAAGCTGTAAAATAGCTGTTGCTATTTTTTTATTATTAATTCCATTATTCGTTAAAATTTTACCGGCTATAGTATTATCATAAGTTAATGCTTCAAACATACGCTCTATGGTTACAAAGCTATCCCCACTGTTTTTAGCAATGCTACTAGCTTTTTCTAAAACTTTAAGGGCTTCAGCAGAAGAATAAACTTGTCCCCCTCCCTCAACCTGAACTTTTGGGATTTTATTTAGTTCTAGCTGAACTTGATTTTTTAATAAGTTTATATTACCACCGGTATTATTAATAAGGGTTTGAATTATACCTGTTTCTTCACTTAAAAAACTAGATAATAAATGCAAAGGTAATATTTGCTGATGATCATTTTTAGCAGCAAGTGATTGGCTACTAGCTATCACTGATTTAGCATGTGCAGTAAATTTATCAATATTCATATAAATAACATATTTTAATTAATAAAGTTAAATATTTTTAACTAGATTATTTTTATATAATAATTTTTAATTAAAATAACAAGAGATGCACAACTATCATATATTATAATGCTTTCATCATTAAAAAAACAATTTGATAATGATAAAGAGCTTTTATTAAATTATACAAAAGAATTTTTAACCACACCCCAGAGTAGGCGTTCCTTTAGAAACAAATAGAGCTAAAATTGAAGGGAAAAACGGTGAAACTCTAATATTAATACGTAACGGTCGTAACAATCCCAATGAAAAAATTGTTTTAGGCACTAAAGCTTTTGAAATGCAATATTTTGCTATCAGAGGAGTGATAGACACAGCAAAGGGCGAAAATAAACCTGAGCTTGTGCTGAAATTAAATAAAGAAGCAGTAAAATCTATAGTTTTACATCTCAAAAAATATGCAAGCTGAAATTGACAGTGTTGCCGAATTGCTAGGAAAAAATGGTATTAAAAATGCTCATAAAAAATAAATGTTGCTAAAGATTTTCAAAATTTCAATGATGAGCATTGTAATATAGTAACTTTGTCAAAAGTCATCAATGATGAGGGGAAAAAGCATATTGTAGTCAAAACGGAAGTAGCTTTTAAAGGTCTGATAGAAGAACAAAAGCAAGAATATCAAAATAGAGATGGTAAAAACTGGTATAATGTAATGCCTGAATGGGAGAGGAAGCTTGTTGATCAATTATACTGATACAATTTAAAACGGTAGACATGTTATCCCAACCCAGTTACGACAAATTGTTGGCATGAAAAACGCCTTTGAAAAAATTGGGGCAATAACCGACAAAGACGGTAAAAATTTTGAAATATTGCTTACATCTAAACATGCAGGTACATTAGCCTCGATTTCAAATGATAATGTTTTAATATATGACTTTACACAATGTATGTATTGCTGCTAGTGCTGTAAGTAGCGGCCTAGTAGTTCCTGATGCAAGGTATTTAACATGTGAGTACCTCTTCTCTTATAAAATGGGTTTGTTATCTTGGCAACATAACAGCGTCCGGTTTTTAAATTCTATTGCCACTGCTCTAATAGCAGTTCTGCATGATGCCAGTGATAATATGTTTAACTCTAAGGAAGAAAAAAAGCTAGTAGATGTACTTACTAAATTTTGTAAAATGATTAATAAACAATCTGATATAACCGTACCTGTAGGACAATATCTACAGAGATTAGCTTTACTTTTTGCTAATTTCAGGAGTGTAGAAATCAAAAAAAATAATGAGAAAGATTTCAGTAATTTCTTTACGACTAAATTGCCAATGCAAAATAAATTTTTTGTTATGATACCAATAATACCAAAGAAATGAATAGTAAATCCTATGGAAAAATTAGCGTTTCAAGATGCTATTTCTTTGATTAGTTATATGTATCATCATGCAGATATTAAAGAGTTCTAAATCGTTGTTAAATCAAATTTTAACTACTACAAAAAAAGGATTAAGCACATCATGGGATGATATAAAGAAAATTACTCCCGGCAATGTAGAGTACGATTTATGGCAAATGGAAAAGCAAGTATCTGAACCTGAAATAATAACTGAGAAAGCAAAAAGCAGACAGCTGCGAAGTATAAAGATATCTTGTGCTTTTCAGTTGATTGCTCAAAACCATTTTTGAAAAAAATAGCGATTTCTTCAACCGACATCAGAAGAGGAGTTGAAAATTTACTTAATCAAAAATATTTTGCTGATAAATTTACTGAAGAAGAACAAGGTTGTTTTGTCTTATTCTTAGCATATAAAATATTTAGATATGGTAATAAGGTATGTCTCGAATATTTTAGCGAGCAACAGCCGGGGCTAATTACAAAAATTTTCGATGATTATCCTCATTTATTTTTTAGGAGAGAGGCAATTAACATATGTATTAAAAATAAAGATGGTAGAAAAAAAGCATTAGATGCAATAAAGTTAAAATCGTCAGATAACTTTTTTAAAGATTGCTTTGATAGAGTATTCCCTAAGGTAGATGTTGTTGTAAACCTCATATTTGAAGAAAAACTTAAACCGAAGCACGTACCTAATGAACCTGAGCTTGTATTTAACTGAGAGCTCATGCCTTTAAATATAGACGAAAATGATGATGTACTACCCAACAGGTAATGTAGAAAATAACCACTAAATTTTTAAAATGACTAGCATATATCACATTCTTGACCATGTTCCTGCTATTTATAAGCAGGACATGGAAATAGAGTATGAGCATTTGGCTATGCAATTGATTAAGTCCGGTAAATTACGGATAGATGCCGATGGTTGCTGCAATTTTGCAAGGTTTACCGAACCTGCTCTTAATATAAGCTTAATGGTTAGTCAAGAAGAGCTAACAAGCCCGCATTTAATCCCTAAAACTACCAAGCTTTTTCAAAATTTATACAGAAATTCCGCTTCAGATCAAAAAATAAAATCAATTTTCGATAATTTAAAAAAGCAAATACAAAAGCTACAGCCAGTTAAGAAAGAAGTAACCGAAATGCTAACACGTATTTTTGTTCAGTCGGCTCATCCAATCGTAATAAGGTGGCTTCTTCTTAATAAGACAGAAGTATTTCTTACCTACTCACATAATATCGGCGATATGATGGATATGGTTAGCTGGCAACGAGTAGGCGGTAATAGCGGTATGCAAAGCACTAACGGCAAGGACGTAGCTATTTTTGTTTCATGCGGCGGTAATCCTTTTGCTGAAAACAATAAAGACCATCCGACTTATGGCAACGGCTTTGCTGCGGCAGCAAGACTTCAGATTATCGCAGCCCAAGAGCTTGGGCATTTTGCCGATATAAAAAGAGATGATAAAGGTAGGCCAATAACTCGCCATTCGGCTAATTTTTCTGGTACTAAAGCTAACGATAAAGTACGAATTGCTAGAAAAAATGACATAATACATTGTCATAATTTGCTGAGTAAGCTCCTTAAAGCAGGTATGAAAAAGCAATTAGATTATGAAACGAAACTTAAATTTTATAATGCAAATAAAGTTAGCGGCTTAAAAGTTTATGCTATAAAATTCATGATTTTTATATATAAATTTCGGCTTTTAAATTATAGCAGTAGGAATAATCTAATATTTGTAAGAAAATTTAAAACCGATGAATATATGGCATTAATGATTGATGCTATGTTTAAAGATATGCAAGCTAATTTATCACCGGCAGCTGACGTGTATAAAAATAAAAACCCTGAAATTAAAGAAGCAATAGCTTGCATTGAAGCCTTAGCAAGAGTACCACAACAAGCCATAAAATGGGGATATTTAACTACCAAAGAAACTATGCATGACCTTTATAAAATATATTATAACGAGGTTATACCTTCTTTAATTACTAGCTATAATGCTGTCACCGGTGAAAATTATCAACGTGATTTTAAAAAGCCAAAAAGTAATTTCTTTTCTAAAATCAATATCTTTAGTAACAAAAAGTTAGTACTAAAACCGGTTAGGGAATTATGAGTATACTGATGTGAAATGAAGAATAGTAGACGAAGATTAACTTCAAAAAGAGTAAGGAATTCGCAAGGCGATGAGGCATTGCTGCGTAGATATTGTTTTTCCCTCATTGCGAGGAAAAGTACAAAGTAATTTGATGAAGCAATCTCAGGAATTTGTTATTATTTCATGAGATTGCCACGCAGCCTACGGCTGCTCGCAATGACGATTTGATATCCCGCACAGAGATGATATTTTTAGAATAATATCTTTAACTTTAATGAACCTCTTGGTGGCTAGTATATTTGCTGCGTAAATTACAGTTATATGTTACAAATAGCTCAATATTCTTATGAGCAGTAAGTAAACTTGCACCTACATTATAGCCGACTTTCGGTGTGCTGCTACTTGTAGTGTTCTCAAAGTAATTATCTGCCCAAATAAATCTACACCTTAGGTCGCTTATCGCTAAAGCTATTTTTTACGGAAGCATGTAGTCCTGGTACTATTTGAGTATCGTTTGATAATCTCTTAGGAGCGGTTAATTTTATGCCTGCAATCTCTGTAGTTACGTTACCGGACTTACCAGAGACATACATATTATTCACACCTGTAGCACCGGTTTGGGTATAAGCATTATCTTTATATGTATTATATCTAATACCGATATTAGGCATTAAATTTATACCGTCCATGGCAGAGAATTGATAACCAACATTACCCTCAAAACCATAAGCTTTGCTTGTATATTTACCGCTAGCCGTTTTATAGCTATGAAGTCCGACCGGGCTTAAGTCCTTTTTGTTGATTTTACTGTTACTTGCTGAAAATATTTCTTGTAATATAAAGCCATTACTAAATTATTGTTGACCGTATAGAGAAATAATATCGCTTTCTGCTGATAATTTATCACCAGTGCTTGAACTTTTAAACTTAAAGTCAGAGTTCATACGGCTATATACAATACCGACAAGGCTATTTTCCCCGATGTAAAGCTCACCGCCAATCGTACCCTGGATACCGTGCCTTTTTATAGCTAGGATTACCTTTACATGCATCTTGATTACTTGAACCGAAAGTACCGGCAACCCATAATCCTTTTTTAGTAATTATAGGGTTTGCTTCATCACCTGCTGCAACGACTATCATAGTACCACCTGATAAGTAATTATTAATACTAGTAGTTACTGCTTTAGCTGTAACTACACTAACCGATCTTGTTTTTTGCTCGGTTAAATGCTCTACTACTTTTTTGCATTATCAGGTGCAACTTGAGCTAAGTTTGCTACGAATAATAAGGATTGTTCTTGTTTTACTCACTACAACAGTATCATCATTAGCTACTTTAGCTACTTCTTTAAGCTCAGCTTGATTATTTACTCATTCCTTAGCAAGCTCTACAGCATGTTTTTCAGGATTTTGCATAACAAGTGCAGATTTTTCTCTAATCACTTCTTTTTGTGCTTCCACTACAAAAGTATTTTCCGTATGAACAACGATAGTATTATTGATTGCCTCAGCTAATTTTTGTGACTCAGGTTTTTTAACATATTCCTCTGCTACTCTTATTTCGTTAGCTTTTGACGTTGCTGATACTCCACTTGCAGTCTTTGCTGTTCAGCTCTTTCGTTCACGCTGAGCTTGTGCTTGTACATCTTGCCGGTACTACTAAACCGGCTAGGTTAGCTTGTGTCTCTGCATCAGCTTGATCTTGTCTAGCTTGAACCAGTTCTAGAGCTACATTATCAATTGGTTATTGTATCTCTCTTTGTCTAGCTTGTCCATCTGGCTGCAGTACTGCAATTTGTGCCAGTACTTCTCTTTGTGCATTTGTTAAGTCCAACTGTGCTACAAACGGAACATTACGAATATCAAATAAAGCTTGCTGTGCTCGATTTTGTTCCCCTATATCGGCTCCTGCATGTGCAGCATTTAATCATTGCTGTGCATCTGCTAATTGTTGCGGATTCTCGGCTTGTATTCATGCTAGTGCATTCTGTGCTTGCCTTAACCTTAAGTTTTCTCTGTCTACTTGTCGCTGTCCCCTTACCAGAATCGCTACCATATCTTGTTATAGTCGTGCTTGTCTCTGTCCTAACATATCTAATGTTTCTTTTGCTACTGTTACGTTTCCTACTATCGCTGCTTCCGCTCTTGCTTGAGCATGTGCCAGTTGTGCCACTTGCTTGCACTCCTACTTGTTGTACTTGTAATCCTTGCGGTAAAGCAACGGTTCCGGTAACTGCAGTATAAGTATATTCATTAGGAACAAATGCATCTCCATTACTCATCCTCAAAATTGATAGGATAGCTACATCATTCACCGTATGAGCCCTATTAATATTAATCACAATATTTGTACCGAATGCCGTAGGGAGATTTTGAAACACTATACCGCTTTCTCCTAAGGCATTTAATTTATAGTAATATTGCCTTCAAGTACTACATCACTGGTAAGAATTACGTTATGTCTAAGATCGAATGCCGAGCCGTTAATGTTAGCATTACCGCTAACATTACCGCTAATTGTAATGTCCTGCGTGCGAATATTATAAGTCCCCGAATCAAAATTAGTTTGTCTAGAATGAATATCATTATGCAATTTGTATTCATGATTACCTTCAAACATCACTTTAGAAACTTGTTTGGTTTGTGAGCCGATTTCATAATATCAGGAATCTTTACGAAAGTTACCTCTCCTCTCATAGTTTTAGTAGTAGTAATATTACCGGTAATGGTTAGCTCAGAACCTGTTCCATTACCGCTTGTTAGCTTTAGCTTTGCTTTTGCATTATTATTGGCTCCATATGCAAGAGGTGCTCCTAAAGCATTTTGAACTGCCCTTTGAGGTTGCAGGTAGGGGTTATGGTGTTTGTTTGGTAGGTAATCGTCATTGCAAGCAGGCATTGCCCACGTGGATCAGTGTTCCGTTGTCATCCTGTGGTCAAGCCACGGGATGACACTGAGTACGTTTTTCGATCCGCACAACAATGTCGTAATTTCCTCGCAATGACGTCAAAATAACATCCTATTCATCATCTATATTAGAAAGCTCATCTTGTAATTCTCGAGAAAATACATCCTCATCATCGTTAGAATCATTCGATTTCTTAAGAGAATTTTTGAAATTATTTAGGTCTTTATTTTCAAATATTTCAATAGATTTTAAAGTCTCGTTTGGAATTATAACTATAATATTTTTACTTAATTCATCTAAATAATCAGTAGTAACGGAAACTTTCAGTACTCCTCCATATTTGCCCTGTTTGCTACTTACTACAAAATCTTTTAAAGATTTACTTTTAAAATAGTTTTCAGAAGTAAAGATCATTGTTATAAAAAATAGTACTAACGAGATAGTAATACCTACGGCCAATCCTGCTAATAGCCCTAAGAATCTTTCAATAAAACCGTTTCTCATAAATGAAATTATAGCAAGAAATTTATAAACTATAAAAACACATAAAATTAAAGCAATAACATAAGATATAACACCGGCAATAATTATTCTTATAACCTCATTATCCATATATTTCCCGATTAGGTCAGAAATATATGGATATAAAAAATATCCTAACATTATAGAAGTAATAAAACCGAGTATTCTAGTTACAAACCCGATTATGCCTTGATATAAGCCGAAAAAGGAGAAAAGAGTAATAATAGCAAAAATAGTAATATCAAAAAATGTGATCATTATTGTTAACTTCTATTGAATAATTAGACTTAAATCTTATATATTAATTTATGGGTGATAAAATTTTTCATAACTTATCCGGTAAAACACTAGTTGCTACACCGTATGTAATTACAAAAGGCATTTACCATAAATCCTTAATTTATATGTTATCACACACGGAAGAAGGAGCAATAGGATTAATATTTAACCGCTTAGTAAATCATATAGATTTAAAATCGTTTTTTAAAATAAAAAATGATGAAATAACAACCCCGATTATGGTTCCTATATATCTTGGCGGACCCATAGAACATGAAAAAGGATTTTTTCTTCATTCTAGCGATTATAATAAAAATTTGTTATTGGATTTCCATAATGATTTAGCAGTAAGCTCTAATTTAGAAATTTCAGAAGATATAGCTTCCGGTAAAGGACCTAAAAATAGCTTATTTATTGTCGGTTATACAGCATGGAAACCAGGGCAGCTTGAAGAAGAATTAGAGAAAAATCTATGGCTGGTTATGGATTGTAATAAAGAATTTATTTTTGCCGATAATCCTGAAAGTAAATGGCATAATGCATTAAAACACTTAGGCATTGATGAAATACATTTCTCATCACAAATAGGAAATGCTTAGAGATTATCTGTTAACCATTTTTCGGTAAGCCTAAGCAATAATGCTTTAAAAATTTTAATAATATATTAGGTGTAACTATAAATAATAGCATTAGTAATTTAGAAAAACTAATAGGCTCAGTCAGCAAGCAAGAAGCTAAATCTCTTAAGTATATTACCGTCTCTAAATCTATTACAGAAATATCTCAAAATCTTGATAAAGTAATATATGATAAGCTTTTATCAGCCTGTGTGTTACCTGATCAAGCGCTACCTATTTATAATTTATTAGAAAAATTACTAAAAGAAACTCATAAATCTATTAATGATTGTTATAAAAACGAAAACTTATATAAACATCAATTAGCAGAAATTTATTGTCAACAAGCACAAATCTGTACACCTAATAATGGCTCAACAAAACTATCTAAAGAC
This sequence comes from Candidatus Rickettsia kotlanii, assembly GCA_030295365.1. Lineage (GTDB taxonomy): Bacteria > Pseudomonadota > Alphaproteobacteria > Rickettsiales > Rickettsiaceae > Rickettsia > Rickettsia kotlanii. The sequence goes on along the minus strand of AP027062.1, from coordinate 426,494 downwards.
TCAATAGGATTGTATGAAAACGCTGCTAACCTTGGTTCTGAAGAAGTAAATATAAAACTTGGGAGAATTGATTTAAGAGCAGAAATTATGTAAAAGCTTTAGAATATTTTAAAAATACTACTCATACATCTTATGCAAAAGAAGCTTTTAATAAATTATTATATCTCAAAGAATCAGCACTAAAAAAGAAAATACAGCAAAAGAATCCGCAAAATATAGCTAAATTAGCATCAGAAATAATTGAATTATATTCAAGCCAAGGTGATTTTTATAACCAATATAATCTAGATATATCAGAAGTCTGCAAACTTCACTAAAAGTATTTTGTCTTAATACGAAAGCTCTCATAGAAGAACAAGGCAGACCTAAACTTTATGGAATATTATTTGTCTAAAGAGTTAACATCAATAATTTCTTCACCGTGTAGTCAACTCAAATTTATACAAAAAACTGAAAAATATAAAAATTTAGCAGAAAAATTTAAAGAAGAAAAACTAGAAACTGATTATATGAATATTACAACAAGCCGGTCACATGATTCATACTTTAAAGAACCTTTACTTAAGTTCGATGATTTAAACCTTAATTCTTCATTTAGACCATATTATGATAATAATGAAGATTCTAGCAATATGTTAGGTGCCTGTTATAATTCCTCAGAGTATCCTCAATGAGAAAAATCTAACATCTCTTAATACAATTTTTATAGACAAGCAGAAATGTGGTGCTAGTATAAAAATAGCTATATTTAACGATGAATTAGATTATGACAAATAATCAATTTTCCGAAGATACCAAAAAAATTGCTGATCAAATAAAAGATGCATTAATGGGTATTAGTGACGATCTTGTACTTGAAAGTAAAGAGGTAGAGGAAATTTTTGAAGAATTAAGCCAAAATGAAGAATTTGAGTATGAGATGGAACGAATGCTTGCTATCTTAAATGAACAAACTATGGATTTAACTCAACTGCAAAGTCGGATTATCTTATTAATCCGTAAGTATTTAGGTAAAACTAAAAACTTAAAGCTTAAAATGCTTACAATAGATGAGAAGCTCATTAACAAGAATGTTGCCGAAGTCAGTAATTATTTAATGCATCAGCATTCTAAAATAGTTAGAGATGCTAATAAAAACCTTGCAAACCCAAAAGACAAATTACAAGGTTTAACTCAACAAGCTAGGATAGACTTAAAACGTTTATTAAAAAGCTTTGCCGTTTACCAAATTTATATGTTTATGAACCCAAAAAGAATAGCAGGCGAAACGAAGTTAATGAACTTCGCCTATAATATGATCAAAGGGGGCATGAAACTCGCTAAAAAATATGAAGGTGGCAAGGAAAAAAACATTAAATCATATTCACCTAGACTTATTAAAAAACTTGAAAGAGCTCATGCCGACTTTAAAAAACGTGGCGGCATATCAATTTAACTATTGTACCTTTTTATAAAGAGCTTATACTAAACTAACATTAATATTATGATAGGTATCAAACTTTCAACTTTCATGTAAACTTAATATTTCGGAACTAATAATTTGGGTACACCTTGGCTACAGTACTCAAGAAAAACACCACGCTCAACCTGTAAAAATTAACATAAAACTTTTTCTCTCAACTCCTCCCCTTGCTACTGTAACGGATAATATAAACGATACTGTTTGTTATGCAGAAATCGTACGGCTAGTACAAAAACTTTCTCAAGAAAATCACTTTAATCTTATCGAGTATACTTAGCTGCACAAATATATGATATTCTTTATCAAAATTTTATCGAATCTAAATTAGAAAAGATTTTTCTAAACGTAACCGTTACTAAATTAAAATCACCGATTTCAGGAGTGCATGGCAGAGTTTCTTTTTATTCAAGAAAGGAGACACTATGATTTATATTTCTATAGACAGTAATTTAGGTAATAGACTTTTAAATATTAAAAAAGATCTAAATATTTACTAAAAAGTTGTGATTTTATATTGCTTAAGCAAGCTATTCTACCACCTAATGCAGATAAAGCTTGGGATAAATCATATTTAAATATGGTGGTACAGGGCAAAAGTACTTTAACGCCTAGTACACTTCTAATTGAGCTTAAAAAGATTGAAAAACAACTAGGTCGAGCAAACTCTTACGATAAATGGTCTCCAAGAGTTATTGACTTAGATATCCTACTTTGGAATAATTGCCATATAGATTTACCTGATTTAAAGATACCGCATCCTGAATTATTAAACAGACCGTTTCTTATTCATCTAATTGCAGGTTTAAGCTTGGAATGTCGTGATTCATGTCCGATCAATAATTTTTACAACAATAAAATCTTTGCAGAAATAGCACATTTAATTGAAAATCAAGGAGTTATACACTCTCTTGTTTTAAATCCTCAATTTGTCGGTATTTTAAACATTACTCCTGATTCTTTTTCTGATGGAGGATTGAGTTTTTATAAAGAAGATGCCGTTAGAAATTTTGTATGCTTGATAAATGAAGGGACTACAATAATTAAGTTTGAATCACAATCAACACGTCCTTCTGCTTTAATTATTAATGAAGATGAAGAATATGCAAGACTTAATAATGTTCTTGAAGAGCTTAAGGAAGTTATAGTCAGTATTGATAGTTTTACTCCTGAAGTAATTAAACGTATTTAAAAAAATACCCTATTTCCTGTATCAACTTGGTTAAAAATAATCTAGATGGTTATACATTACAATTAATTGCCGATTATAATTGTAAAATTATTACTATGCATTCATTAACCGTTCCACTGCAAAAACAAAAATGTCTTGATTTCGATAAATCTCCGCTTGCTAGCTTAAATATATGGACAGAGCAAGAAATAACAAAATTAGAAAAATGTGGATTTGATAGACAAAATATCATGCTTGATCCTGAAATTGGTTTTGGAAAATCCATTTATCAAAATTTATATATATTACAACATATTAAAGAATTTAAAAATCTAGGAGGTGAGATATTGATAGGACACTCACGAAAATCTTATATTTCTGCTTTTTATAATTCCAAAGCATCGGAAATAGACTTAGAAACAATAGCAATATCAAAATATTTAATGGAAAACGTAGTTGATTATTTACAAGTGCATAATGTTACATCAAAGACTTTTTGTAGCAGACCATATGATTAAATATGTATAGTTAAATGCATTAAATTATGTGAGATGCCTTGGTCTTATACTAAGGAGTTTAAATATTTTTATCAGACGGTAAAAATAATATTATAGTCATGGGACAAAAAACCTTTTACTGATAACCTCTAAAAGGAGGTAAGATAAAATTTTTATAACAGCTTAATATAAAAAGAGCAATATAACCTCTTAAATCATCCATTTTATCAATTATGGAATATGGGAAAACTTGCTCATTCTACTTTACAAATTTACACAAAAGAATATTATTATCACGTTACAGCTTTCCCACGTTATAGAAGTGCAATACATTCCAAGTGTAGTGATATACAAGCTAAACAAATATTACTTGGTAATCTTATAGAAGAAGAACAAGGTAAAGAAAATCACCCGGAACTATGGAAACGTTTTGCTGAAGGACTTGGATGTTAAGAAACCAACTCACTTCAGAACCTAAATTAAACTTAACTCAAAAACTTGTTCAAGGTTATTTTAAATTAACAGAGAAATCTTTTTCTATAGGTCTTGGAGCACCTTATGCTCATGAGCGTCAGACTCCTAAAGGATCTGACTTTAAAATTCAAGGATTACAAAAATTTTATGGAATTTCAGATTACAGAACTTTACAATTTTTCATTGTTCAGAGTAAAGTTGATCAATGGCATACACAAGAATATGCAAGTTTGATTAATAATTTAAGTTCAAAAGAACAAAAATGAGCATATCAAGGAGCAAAACTACTATGGCAATTTCTAGACGGTATAAATGCAACGTATTAATAATTTAACTATTATTCTTTCATAAGATGAAAAATATCTTCCTACATTCCTTAAGTCTTGAAAATTATCGTAATTTTAAAAATCTTGAACTAAAAACAGATAATACACCAATAATTTTAATAGGTGAAAACGGTAGCGGTAAAACTAATATTTTAGAAGCTATATCGCTATTTTATCCAGGAAGAGGGCTGAGATCAGCAAAACTTGCCGATATATGCAAAACTTCAGAAGATCATTGTCTAGTTAAAGCTCTATTGCAAAGTAAGCTAGGACTTGCAGAATTTACCACCCAATTTAAACGTAGTTCTAATAGAAGGATAACTGAGTATAACGAAAGTAAAATAGCCAATAATGAGTTAAGTAAATTCACTAGCATGGTATGGCTGACTCCGCACATGGAAGGAATCTTTACAAGCGGTAGCAGTGCTAGAAGAAAATTTCTTGATAGAATAGTTTATAATTTTGATCCAAAGCATGCAGAACTAGTTAGTAAATACGAATATTACATGCATGAGAGAAATAAAATTCTAGTAGAAGATATAAGAGATGATAATTGGCTTAAAATTATTGAAGAAAAGATGGCTGATATTTCTAACCATATTGCTAATAATCGCTTAAAAACCTTAGAATTTATGCAGCAAGCAATAGATAACCTTGAAAATGAATTTCCAAAAGCCGATTTATCGATTGATGGCATTGTTGAACAAAAAATATTAAACGGCAAAGAAAATATTGTTAGTTTTATTACTGCAGAACTTTATCAAACAAGAAGCAAAGATAAACTACTTGGTCGCACTAGTTTTGGAGTTCATAAAAGTGACTTTTTAGTAAAGCATCAAAAGAAAAATATCTTAGCCAAATTCTGTTCTACCGGTGAACAAAAAGCTATATTAATTGCAATAATCCTTGCTGAAATGAATTATGCTATAAAGCTAACTAAAATAGCACCGATTTTACTTTTAGATGAGGTCTTTGTACATTTAGACGACAAAAGACGTCAATATTTAATCGAATTTTTTATCGGCTTAACCATACAACTATGGGTTACCACTACCAATCTAGAGGGAATAGAAAATTTTGCAACTAAAGCACAATTGATTAAGTTATAGTTTGTGTAATAATGTCATTCCTGCTTTCGCAGAAATGACATCAAGAGTATTTTCTGATCCATACAATAAAGCACTATCCCAATCAGATTCACAAGAAAAATTTATAACATCCTTCTTGATTTTTATTGCACCTCTTAAAAAACCAAAATAACTATTATTATTTTTCATAAAATTACACTTCACTTACATATTATATGAGCATTAGTTAAAAATTTTTTGTATATAAATATATTGCTTAATCTTTTGAAACTGCTTAAAATTAATTTTTAATTTATGTAAATACTATGACAAAACAAGCTAATAAAATATCCTATGATGAAGTACCTTATTCTCCATTTACTTTCAGTTATACCTCCCCACCTTATTTAAGAACTATCGGCAAACTATTCGGACTAAACCCTCCCCCTCTTGAAACTGCTAAAATACTTGAACTCGGTTGTGGAATCGGCGTTAATCTGCTTAACTTTGCTGAAACATATCCTAAATCACAATCTCTAGGTGTTGACTTATCTAAAACACAAATAGAATTAGGTAAAAAAATTATCAGTGATTTGAAAATAAAAAATACCGAACTAAAGGCATTATCTATATTGGACATTGATGAGTCATACGGTAAGTTTGATTATATAGTTTGTCACGGCGTATATTCATGGGTACCTGAAGAAGTACAAAATAAAATACTCGAAGTCTGTAATAAACTGCTAAATCCGAACGGCATAGCTTTTGTAAGCTATAATACGCTCCCGGGCTGGAATATGCAGGGAACAATACGTGAAATGATTATGTTCCATTCAGAGCTATTTAATACTAGCCATGATAAATTACAGCAAGCTAAATTACTTTTAAAGTTCATCAATGACTCATTAGAAAACTCCACAACGCCTTATTCTAATTTCTTACGAGATGAAACAAAATTATTATCTACATATACGGACTCATATGTATTACATGAATATTTAGGCGAAATTAATACAGGTACATACTTTCACCAATTCATAGAAAAAGCTCAAAAAAATCATCTAAATTACTTAGGTGATACGTCGCTTACTGCAATGTTTATCGGTAATTTACCTACTCAGGCAGCAGAAAAGCTACAAGCCATTAATGATATTGTTCGTACTGAGCAATATATGGATTTTATCACTAATAGAAAGTTCCGCTCAACATTATTATGTCATCAAAACATACCTATAAACAGAAAAATTGAATTTAATAATTTAAAAGAGTTTTTTACTAGCCTTAATATTAAACCGGTAATTCTAGAAAAAGCTGTTGATTTAACTAACGAACAGGAAAATGTTAGCTTCTATTACGAAAATTTACCTGAGCCTTTTATTTCAACCACTTCGCCAATCATGAAAGCTATTTTATATGTATATGCCGAAAATATTAGCAATCCGATAAGCTTAGAACAAGTAGCAAAAGAAGCTTTTAAAAAGCTTGGTAAATATCAATTACAAGATTTCTTAGCAGCATTAGAACAGCATTTTATCATATTCATTTTTCAAGGTTATCTCAAAATATTTGAGACCAAACCTCATGCTATAGCAACTATCACCGAAAAACCTAAAACTAGCGAATTTGCAAGACATCAAGCAAAACAAGCACATTTTAATAATGTAACTAGCGTGTTTAGCGTCACTAATAGACTTAACGATATGGTAGGTATACCAATACATGAAAAATATATTTTAGAAATGTTAGACGGTACGCACAATATTGATGATATTAAGAAAGGCATTCTTGAAAAAATTAATTCAAAACTTTTAACTGCTCGTGACGATAAAGGACAGGAAGTAACAGATCCAAAATTATTAAAAGAATTTGTTGACTATGTAGTTAATACATCCCTTGAGAAATTCCGGATAAATTATCTGTTAGTAGAGTAATTAAAATGTTCGTGGTCAAGTCTGCTTTGTTATATAGATCAGCTTTTCCGTTATTGCGGGTAGTCATAGACTACAGCCAATCCATAAAAATGTAATCCGAGTAAATGAAGAGTAGCTATACGAAGTTCAACTTGGAAAAGAGCAAGGAGCCTGTAAGCCGAGGACCGGAGTATACACTTAATACGTGAGCACCCGAGGACTTACAAAAACGACACAGCCAGTTTTTCAAGTTAAACGAATATAACTATGCTACTAATTTTTCACGCAATACTTCAACTAACTTATTAATTGCTTCGGTTGGGTGGATGTTTTCAAGGATAGCAAGCTCGCCTGCAAGTCTATTTAAAGCTGATTCGTAGAGTGTTCTTTCACTGTAAGAACGATCGTTATCAACATTTTTATGTAAGTCCCGTAATACTTCGGCTATGGATACAATATTACCTGAGTTAATTTTACCTTCATATTCTTGGGCTCTTCTACTCCACATTCTATTTCCTGGTTTTGGTTTACCTTGAAGAGTTGAATATATGACATCTAAATCTTTTCTGCTTACAACCGCTCTAAGACCAACAACCGCAGCTCTACTAACAGGCACTTTTAATGTCATTTTATCCTGCGAAAAGGAAATTACATATACTTTAATTTCAGTACCTGCAATAGTATGATATTCTATATTTGTTATTTCACCAACCCCATGTGCAGGATAGACAATTCTCTGCCCTATTTTAAACTCGGATTTTTGTTCGGATTGTGTTGTATTTGCCATTATTAATTCCTCCGTAGTGTTTTAATGCCTTAAGAACTTAATGTTTAGACTATTATTTTCTACAGCATAGCACATTTTGCTTTTATTATAAAGTAGAGATTTTTATTGAAATAAAATTGATACGATCTTATTGTAGATAATATTAATATAATAAGTTATAAGGAATAAACATGCGAAGTATTTTTATTGTACTAATATTTTTATTATTTTTGAGTAGCTGTTCAGAAGAAAAAGCACAGGATAAGAACCATGAGGAAAAACAAATAATAGAGCACGGAACTCTACAAAATAACGAAACTTCTAAAGAAACAAATCAGGAAGCCGTAAATTCTAAAAATACGGCTGAATCAATAGTTCCTGCCAATGATAATAATCAGACTGATGAAGTATCAATGCCGGCTTCACAAGAACAAAAAAATCCTACAATAAAACCTGTTAAAGTCACTTTTAAAGTTGATGATAATGATATAGTTCTCGGTAACAAAAAATCAAATGTTATAGTAGTCGAGTATTTTTCTCCTACCTGTCCGCATTGTGCTTATTATCATCAAACAATTTTTCCGGAACTTAAGAAAAAATATATTGATACTAACAAAATTGCATATGTGGTTCGTGAATTTATTGCTACTAAACAAGATTTAGATGCTGCAATTTTAGCCCGCTGCAAGGGGGATACAAATAGCTTTACACAACTTCATAATATCATGTTAAGACAACAAGATAAGTGGGCATATAACAATAAATACAGAGAATTATTAACTGATATAGGACAACTTGGCGGTATTTCTCCGGAAGAATATAAACAATGTTTAAATAATGATAAAATTACTGCAATACTAATTGCTAATACCAATTTTGTAGCAAAAGCACCCCAATTTATAGGTACTCCTTCTTTCTTCGTTAACGGAGTACAAACAGGAAGTTATAGCATAGATACTATTTCCACAGCAGTTGATAAAGCTTTAGAGGAGCAGAAAGAAAAAGCAAAAAATGAAATGAGCTTGTAATTTAGATTGTCATTGCGAGCAGTCGTAGACTGTGCGGCAATCTCATTAAATATCCTGAGATTGCTTCGTCGACGCCTATGGCGTCTTCTTACAATGACGGAGATAAACTAATGAATACGGAAAAACTAAAAGATATCAAAGCAAGAATTAAAGACTTAAAAACTCCTAAGTTTTCTAATCCTAAAATTCGACAAGAAATTAGTCCGTTCACTATCGCTGTAGATTTAGTTTCAGGTACAATGGTAGGTATCGTAATTGGAATATTTACGGATAAATTTTTTAATTCTAAACCTTTATTTCTTATTATATTTACAATAATAGGAATGATTGCCGGCTTTAATATTATAAGGCAAAAAGTAAATAATAAAAAGTAAGGAAATGACTCATAGCCCTTTAGCACAATTTGATATCAAAAAATTAATAGACATCAAAATGTTCGGTTTTGACGTCAGCTTTACTAATTCGAGTATCTATATGTTACTTGCTAGCATCTTAGCTCTAACTTATTTTTACTTAGCTTTTTATAACCGGAAATTAGTACCTTCTAGATTACAAGTGAGTGCTGAAATAGTTTATAATCTTGTAGCTGATATGTTAAATCAGAATATAGGAGTAAAAGGACGTAAATTGATTCCGTTAGTTTTTAGTTTATTTATTTTCATTTTATTCTGTAATTTACTTGGTATGACACCTTATAGCTTTACTACTACTAGTCATATTATCGTTACTTTTACCTTGGCAATTCTAGTATTTTTAATGGTAACTATAGTCGGTTTTGTAAAACACGGCTTACATTTTTTAACCCTTTTTTTACCACACGGTACTCCTTTATGGTTAGCACCGTTGATGATAGTAATTGAATTATTTACATATTTAGCAAGACCGGTTAGTTTATCATTGCGACTTGCCGCTAATATGATGGCGGGACATGTTTTATTAAAAGTAATAGCCGGTTTTACCGTTTCATTAATGATTTACTTGAAATTTCTGCCAATACCTCTTATGGTGATACTCATTGGGTTTGAAATTTTTGTTGCAATACTTCAAGCTTATATTTTTACTATTTTATCTTGTATTTATCTTAATGATGCTATCAATTTACACTAGGCTTTTTGCACAACTTGCTTCTAAAGGTAATTTGTACGTCAATCCGATGCTCGAATCCTCAAGTACTTTTTTGTACGCTGCAGTTCTGTGCTTTGTGTTTCCTGCAAATTCCTCTTTATTAGCTTCGTTGTGCAAAAAGCCTATTATACAGATAATTAGATAAAATTTTTTGATTAATTAAAAGTGAGGTTTTTTATGGACATGGTTTCTTTAAAATTTATTGGTACAGGACTTATGGCTATCGGCATATACGGTGCAGCTTTAGGCGTTAGTAATATATTTAGCTCTCTACTTAGTTCAATAGCACGAAACCCTTCGGCTACAGAAAACTTACAAAGAATGGCTCTGATCGGTGCAGGTCTTGCTGAAGCAATGGGACTTTTTTCCTTTGTAATTGCTATGTTACTTATTTTTTCTTAAAATTCATTTTTAAATAAGATGCCTCAATTTGATATTGCTACCTATTATTCACAAATTTTTTGGCTTATCGTTACTTTCGGCTTGTTGTATATCTTTGTTTATAAATTTATAACTCCAAAAGCTGAAGAAATTTTTAATAATAGACAGACAAATATTCAAGATAATATTACGCAAGCTAATACATTGACCATAGAAGTAGAAAAGCTAAATAAATATTATAACGAAGAAATAGACAAAACAAAGGCTGAAATAGATAGGCTAAAAAAAGAAAAAATGGACTCTTTAGAATCAGAATTTTTAATTAAAAAAAAGAATCTAGAGCAAGATTTAAAAAACGCTATAAATCAAAACATTGAAGATATAAATTTAGCTGCTAAGCAATTTAGAACTAATAAAAATGCAGCAATCATAAAGCTTGCAGTTAATATTATTGAAAAAATAGCTGGTACTAAAGCAGATATGAATTTACTACAAAATATAAAAGTAAAATAATGAATTTCCTAGATGAGAGCTTCTGGCTTGCCATTAGTTTTGTAATTTTTGTATATTTAGTTTATAGACCAGTAAAAAAAGTCATTTTAAATTCTTTAGATGCTAAGATTTTAGAAGTCCAAGAAAAAGTTCTAAAAGCTGAAAAGTTAAAAGAAGATGCTACTTTGCTCTTTAAACACACCAACGCACAAATAAAGAAATTAGAAACTTTATGCTCTCAAATGATAGAAGAAAGTAATGAAGTTACAACAAAAATCATTCAAAAAAAAACTAAAGAGATTGAAGAATTTTTAGAGCATAAAAAATCTGATGCTATACAGTTAATGCAAAACCAAAAATTAACCGTAAGTAAAGAGCTACAAGATGAATTTTGTGATGAAGTGATAAAACTTGTATCCGAATATTTTCAATCAGTTAAACTTTCAGAAAGCAACATTGCTAAAAATTTAATGGATAAATCTGACTTTCCTCAGGATGAGGGTAAAGCTACATAGCTACACTAACCACTAGCTAGCAATTTATTTAAAATTGCTTTGTTATAAATTGCATTAATCTATGTAATTGTAAGCCAGCTTATCTATTTTGGTATGTTAGATTCATTATCGATAATGCTTCTAACGTTTTTATAGGTTCTTGTAGCTTTTCTTCATCTATTAAAAATAATTCTTTGAAAATCTCTATACTGATAAAATCATGGTCTAAATCTGCAGAATATTGTAACATCTGCCAAGCTAAAGGTGACTTTTCTAATAATTGTAGTAATAAAATGATTTCTATATGATCATCTTTGCTATTTTTAAAATAATTAATGTAATCATTTACTTTAAGTAATTTATTTGCTTTTAAATATGCTACTGCTTTAGATAGCCTATAAGGATGCAGCATCGTTACTACCAAAGTCTTCTACCAATTTATCAATATCTTTCTTGTTTAATCTATTTTTTAGAGATTTTTTTAAATATAATGTCGCTTCTTTTTTACTAAAAAACTCTAATATAATATTTTCTATATCATCACTTAAATTATTATTTTTAGTAGTAATTATCGTTTGTGCCTTATCATTAAATATATTAATTATACTGTTAAGATAAGGCTCTATATCTTTATGATCTTCAACATTATCAAAAATAAATAATATAGCTGAATTTAAATTAGCAATCCTCTCATGGACTAATCTTATTATGTTTTTATTACGTAAATAGTAAAAATTCTTTAGCAAGTTGTCTATATGCTTCAAGGACTTTGTCTGCAGAATCTGCGTTAATAAAACATACTATTTTCTTTTTCGCTTGTGTTTGTCTATCTCCATATTTTATAGCTAGAGCGGTTTTACCGGCTCCAGCGAGAACACTAACTGTTACAAATCGTTTTTCGTTTAAAGTTTCTTCTATTTGTTGTATAATTTCATTATGGACAATCAGATTATAAGTTGATAAAGGAAGTAAATTGCTAATTATATTTTCTGTAACTTTAATTGTATTCACTAAGAGTATAAATAAGCATTACATCTTCTAATACTTCCTTTGCTTCCCTACTTACTTCAATTAACCTTAAAATTTGCTCTCTTAAGTCATCTACTTTAACTTTAGGTAAGTTTGTAAATATATAATATGCCATATTGGGGTTTTATTTCATATAGTTCTTTTATTACTTTTAACTGTTGTTTTATTAAATTTGGTATTTCTTTTTTATCTATACTCAATTTGCTCAACTGTGCTAGATACCAATTGCTACTGCCCTTATTATTTATATTTGCTATATCTACAGACAAATTTACTTCTTTTATACGATAAGGACCTTTGTAAGAAAGTTCAAATGTTCCATCAGGGGTTATGATCTCTTTTAATGGGCAACCTTGTGCGGCATTATTTTCTAAATGCTTATAAACCTCTAAAAATTGTCCGGTTGCAATATTACCACTTATAAGCTGATCGATTACCTCTAAGAAGCTTCCAAATGTCGTTGCAGTAGCATTTTTATATATTAGATTGCTTGCTAAAGGTAAAAATATCAAGTGACTTATTTATTAGCGTATTATCTTTAGGATTATATTCTATGCGAGGCCAATCTAGTACTTCCTCATACTTTATAGGTTTAACGCTTTTTGGATCAAAAGCATCTAGCATTGGATCAAATAAATAACCGGATAATGATAATACGCCTTCTAACAAGGGAACATAGTTTTTAATTAGCGGTGTTTTATTTAATATATTTATTATCTTGCCTATAAACTTTGGAGTAATTTTAGGAAATAATCTATATGCTTTATTAATATGCGGATTACAGACATTAACAAAATTCAGAGCTGATAAATTAAGTTGTTATATTTAAATTTTTTACGTCAAAGGTAGTTTCATGGCTATATATCTGCGGCTGAAGATTTTCTGTAGCTAAACCCAGGCTATCGAATGTGATTGCCTTTGCTTTTGGATAATGAAAATCTCTATGAGCAAAATATAAACTAAGCTCTGCGAACCATACACCTAAAGAATAACCTGTGAAAGATAAATTATAATTATTCTCTTTAGCATATTTGGTAATCTCCTTTGTAGCGTCGGCCACTTGCTGTGCCACACTATCTGTCCACCTAAAATACTTTTAAAATAAGCTTTAAACGGTGAATTAGTTTTAAACAAATCTAATTTTTCAAATGTAGTACCTCGGATAGGTAAGCACCATTTGTTTTACTTTTTCATTTACATATGCTACTGCGTAATATCTACCTATTTCAGGCTTGTTAAATATTTTCCAGTCTTCTAATTGTTCATTTCAGGTTTTGACCTTTTCATTATTTTCTTTTTCTACAGCAAACTCTACAATATCATTTTCCGTAGAATCCATATAAGCATGTAAACTAAATAAACCATAGACAAAGTTGGTAGGGTGGTGCTTATAGTTTTGATTATTTAAGATAATTTTACTTTCAATCTTTTATACAAACTCACTAGAAGCATTAGGCATCTTGCCCTAGCTTACATTACCGATAAAATTATTATTTTGGATTTTAGCAGCTATTTCCTCTAGCTGCGGAAGCGTTAAATGTAGATTGCTAAAATCTAAATGAACAAATGAAGGGGCATGTTTTCTAGATACACTATAATTGTTTGATAGTCACTTATAGTTTAAGAATAGTTAACTAGATTTTTTGAAGAAAATACATCTGCTTTCATAAATATAGTTCATAAAATTTTATTAGTTGCATTGTATAATATTAATTGAACTAAACTTCGCATCTTCAACTATTATTTTTATTCTGAATTTAAAATTAGATTATTTAAGATCTTATATTATAGGAAAACATAGAATGGTGACCCCTACGGGACTTGAACCCGTGTTCCCACCGTGAAAGGGTGGTGTCCTAACCGCTAGACGAAGGGGCCTTAATTTTAAAGTAGGCAATATAGATATATTAGTCATGGCTATGACCACGGTATGACAGTAAGTTAGAAGCCTTATACAACACCTTTGCAAATATTGCAAGTATAAAAATTATAGGTTTACCTTAAGCTTAACACTACCTTGATGACTTCTATAATGTTTATTTAGATAATAATTATAATCCAACGAAACAGTAGTATTTTTGATACTGCCTATAATACCCGTTCCTAAATTATAGGATGTTTTCGGTTGCTTCGGTATTAGATAATCATGTTTGAATGTATTATCAAATATTTTAACAACTCTATTTATTCTTTGGGTTTTCTCTTTAAAATTATGTTCTACCGCTCCTTGGAATGTTAGACCTAAATCATTAAATTTTAGAGCATCTTTTAAAGGTACTGTGACTTTAGTACCGACAATTCCAGACAATATATTATTCTCTTTCATTGTAAGAGCTATTTCTTGTACGTTAACACCGATTTCATTATATACCCCGTCTCGTGACTTCCCGTATCTTAAACCGATATTTGGGGTAATAACGAGCTTGCTCCGCAAAAGATAATTATAATTCAGTAATGCTTCCGCATTATAACTATGATTACGATGTTTTATATTACTTCTAATTTTAGTATCACCATATGAATAAGTTGTTTTATCTTTAATAAAGTTTTTAGAAGCAGATACTAAAGCTTGTAGTGCAAAATTCTTCGGTAATTCCTTTTGTCCGTAAATAGAAACCACATGACTATTAATAAGTTCTTTATCATTATTTTTACTATTTTTAAATTTAAATACTGAATGAATATTACTATAAGCTATACCTACTATATTATTGTCGATTTCAACATCGAACCCGATAGTGGCACCTTTGTTAGTACCTCTATAGCCGGTCATATTCTCAACGCGTCCATGATTATTAGTGCCGTACATACCACGCATCCACAAACCTCTTTTTACATGAGACTCTTCTTCATCACCGGCTCCCACTGCTACCGTATTATTAGACATATTCATAGATGCATCTAATCTGTTACGAATCATATTATTTACAATAGTATTAACAACTTTCGCTTGATTTAAAGTAGGTGGGTTTTCTAAAATTTGCATTTGCATTTCTTTTTTTGCTTCCTGTTCAAGAGGGATAGCTGTATCAACTTCCGTTATTTTAAGATTACCCCCATCGGAATCAGATACTTGCCCTATTGTTTCTTCTTCCTCTTCAACCCCTGAATCATAACTTTCTTCATCTTCGCTACCATTGCCTAATGCTAAACGTTCCTTTTCTCTATCGTCACTTAATGCTAATGCACACTCATTACTTGATGCAAGTGCAGGTAATGAAGATAATTGTCTACTTACTTCTGTGTCTTCTTGTTCTTCATCTCCTGCAGGTAAGGTAGATTCTGATTTACCATCCGACACTAACATTTCTTGTAACAATGACTGAGCAAGAATATCTGTAGCTTCTTCGCCTGTATACTTCTCTAGAAGTAATGAAGAAATTTTTTCATCATGTTCTTGTAATCTTGCATTTATTGCTAAAAGCATTTTTTCATCTAATTCCTCTACATCCTGTATACGATTACTTATATAAGCTATTGCTTCTTTAATATGATTAAGTTCCTCACTTCTAGAACTTGAGTCAGGCAATTCTTCTATTTTTTGTATTTTATTGCTTAATACTCTTATATAGGTATCAATTTCTATAGCTAGAGTATCTACATCACGACTACTCAAATCATCACCATTAGAGAAGCTGTTTATGCTACCAACTGAAGATGAACATAAAAATACCGGCTTACTCTCAGTTACCTTAGGTTTAGATTCAGTATCTAGATGCTTTATCTCCCCTTCTAACCAAATCTTTTCTTTCGATATCTCAAATACTTCAAGCTTTAACTTCTTAAATTTTGGATCATCGTGACTTAAAGTATCTAACTCCAATTCCTTAGCTTTACAATCATTGGCTATTTTTTCATGTTTAGATTTTAATTCCCCTAATTTCATAACATTAGAATTGTTTAAATCCTCTAAGTCACTAACCGAAGGTGAACGAGATAGATTTGATTCTGCATCACTAAGTACACTGCTTATATCATCAATTAAATAGGAACGTGATATTGATACATCTGTGCTTGAATCTTCATTTAAAGAAAATGCTGCTTCTATGACTTGCCTTTTTTCTTTTAATTGTGATTCTTTTGAAGATAAGTCTCGTGCTTCTATAGCTAACTGCTTAAATTCTAGGTTTTCTGGATCTTGATATTGATTCAATTTGGCAATAGCTTGCGTTTCCTTAATTATTCTAGCTTCCTCTACTTTTAATAGTTTATCTTCTAAATCCAAATACTCTAATTTCTTGTCAAGCTCGGCACTTCTGAATAATGGTATAGGTAATTTTCGTTTACTAGTATTCTCGTAACTTATAGATGGCTTAGGTTGCTCTGTCTTATATATTGCTTCTGATGCTAAATTCTCATAACTAACCGACTCATGTATAGTAGATAATGGCTGTGTACCTTTTTTAATAGTACTATCAACCAAATTTAGTCTACTTTGTGATCTATCAAGTAAAGCTTCAGCTTCTTTTAGTACCTCAGGGGGAGCAGTATTATATATTGAAGCATCTACGTCTGTAAGTTCTCTTACTTCTGATACTCCTAGTTGTTTAAGTTTATTTAATAAATAACCGCGTGTATTTATATCACGAACTTTATTAACCCTTAATACTACTTCTTGATATTGATCATTATCTAAATAAGGTAAAGATTTGGTTATTGTTGGATCTATTGATTCCTTAGGTACTCCTGAAGAGCTTATGGAATTTATAGCATTTATTATAATATTTTTATGATCTTCTCGAAATTGTTGAGCTTGCGGAGAGTTATATAGTGACCCTACATTTATAGGTGGGGTTACAGCTAAATTTTTTAGTAAGCTATTCATATTAGCAGTCGGCAGAGGATGGCTATTTCCCCCATTTGGATTAAATCCAACATCTGTATCTGTTTCTTTACCTAAAGTGCCGCTTGATAAGCTCTCCAAGCCTGAATCCATACTTTTAGAGTCCTCTATTTCTTGACTCGGCAACATTTGCTGCTGAAGTTTTATTGGCACTAAGTACCCTTCTTCATCCTCTGGTTGTTCACCTAAAATTCTCTGAACCCCATGACTTAATGGTATGGTTGGCTTTGCTTTTTGCGGCTGCTTATAAGTAGAACCGGTAACAACAGGAGTTAATAACTCTAGACTTTCCTCTATCTTATTTAATTCATTCATTTCATCTTGCATGGCTCGTAATGCCGTTCTACTTGTTTCTTTTTTCGCACTAGCAGCTACTTCTTTAGCTTTATCTGCTGCCGTTTTTATAGCTTTTTCTTGTTTCTTTATTTCTGATAACTGTTTTTGTGCTTCTTGTTTTTTCTTTTCTCTTTCTATTCCAGCACGACTTTTTCTTACTTTATCTCCGCTTGATTTATTTTTATTAAATATACCTTGCCGAGCCTCATTAATTCTTGCTTGCTGTGCTTGAAACGCACTAACTTTGGTTGACGCCATTATAACCGGAACTGTTTCCTGTGATTTTATCGAAACTTTATTTGCTGGGATATCTATTTTTTCTATTTTCTGAAATAATCTATCTGCTTCATTGTTTTTATTTGTTAACTCTTTTTCAAGCTTCTTTATTTTATTTTTATTTTCACTTATTTTGATTTTTGTTTCTATCGCTTCAGCTCTTGACTTGAGTGCTTCTGTTGTTTTTTGTGCTGAAGTTAGCTGCGTATACAACTTCTCCAATGGTTTTTTATTTTTTTTACCTGTGGTATCTTTAATAGCCTGTGTTACTTCAGCTAACTTGATTCCTATCATCTCATTAATTCGTGATATATTACTTACCATTCCTACTGCAATTTCAGTACTGCTTTTTTTTATAGGCAACGGTACAAACGTCGGCTTCGTTGAAACTTCTGGTTTAACCTGTGAGCTAGATTGCGCTGCCTGTTGTTGCGGGTCGCTACTGCTAAACGATAATCTTCGTGCTACCTTTGAGTGTGTGTTTATGTTTGGTGGTGTATTAGCTCCTAAACTATCATTTGGTTTAGAATCTGGAGTAGGCTGATACGGGGTCGCCAGTATTGATGATGGAGTACTACCAGGTGCCGTAGTATAATGTTCAGGTGATGTCAGGGTAGTATTTGATGTATTAGGTGCAGTGACAAAACTATTTGAAGTTGGGCTAACAGTAGGCGAAGACGCTGTTATTATAATCTCTGATTTTTGAGGCACTTGTTCTGTCGATTCAGGAGTATAAGTATTTTGACTTTGTTCCGTTTTTTCAGTGCCTACAAATGTTTTGCGTTTAGTAATTGGTCGTACTTTTCTTGCTTTCCCGACATTAGACTTACTACGCGCTACCACTTTATAATGATCCTCTACAGGAACATCTTTTAATAGATTAGATGCCTTAGGTTTGTTAGATATTTTTATTTCTCTTATTTCAGATGGAGTATATGTGTTTATTTCTGGTTCCGGTACAATTACTGTTCCTATCTGCTGCGGGGTATTTGTCGTATCTTTGTTTCCGTTTAATTGTGACGAGTTATTTAACAATTTATTACTGAGGTCGATACAAAATGCTTCTTTACTCATCGCTATACCCTCAAAAGGTATTGCTATTATTGCTCCTACTGAAATAGAGGCAAACAGAGAATATTTTAAAAATCTTGATCTTTTTAGTAAATGTTGTTCTGTTAACTTATTCATTACAAATATCTCAAATTAAATTTTGTATACATAAACTAAACGTTGTAACAAATAAGTTAATAAAAAGCAATATATAAGTTAATTTAACTTATAATTACAATTACAAGAGAATTTTATTCTAATTATTGAAAATATAACAGATATGATGTTAATGAAAACATTACAATATTTTAAAATAACTTTGGAAACAGAGTATAATAATTTAAATATTTGGTATTTTGTTAGTTTTATTTACGGTATTATAGTTTTTGCTTGATTTTGAGCTTTCATTTATAACAATTTTTCATTTTTTGTGTTTGTTTAATATTAACCTTTACTAGAAATTCTAATATATTTTTACAGTTTACTTACTGAATGATTATTGCTTTTATTTTTGGCATATTCATCTCTAAATATCGTGTAACAAATTTACATAGCGAAATGCTTTATAAAGCTATCATTACTAAAATTAGCGGTAAAATAGAATCGATAAAACCAACTATTATAGGAGGATAAGTAGTATTAAGTCGCATAAAGATAGAAAAAATTAATCGTAACTTACAAAAAGTTAAAATTAGTATACCGAAAAAATATACAAGAAATTAGGGTAAATAACCGAATTACTTTGTTTGCTAAGCTCTATAAGCCGCAAAATAGTATACTACCCGGAGGTTATGATCTTGGTTTTTACGCTTATCTATCGGATATTGGAGCAAACGGCTATGCGATGTCTGAGCCGCAAATTATAGAACGTAATGACATAAATTTTAATAGTTTTATTTATAGAGTGCGTTCCTATATTTATAATAATTTAATAGAAAAGCTAGGAAAAGATAAAGGGAATTTTGCAGCTGCAATATTACTTGGCAAGACGAAAGGTTTAAACAGGCAAATAATGCAGGATATGAGGCAAAGCAGTATATATCACACGTGCTTTGTGTTTCAGGATTGCATCTATCTTTAGTCGTGATGATTACTTTCCTTACTACAAGGTTTTTATTAAATTTTTCAAATTATTTTGCATATAATTTCAATATAAAATTAATCTCTGCTTATTGTTTGCTAATAGGAAGCTTTGGTTATTTATAGAACTAAGTGGTATGCAAAATAGCAGTGACTAGAGCTTTTATTACTGCTGCAATTTTTACTTACGGTATTATTGGATGCTCTTGCTTTCCCCTTCGTTCACTTGCAATTGCGGCTTTTATACTTTTATATTTTATAATATTATCGTTAGATCCCGAATATATTTTTCATCCAAGTTTCCAATTATCTTTTATCGCCGTATTATCGCTTGTTGCCGGTTATGAATTTTACTTAAAGAATTCATGGTTACTTGAAGAAAAGAAAGGCATTTTTGGAGCAGTAAAATTTTATACAGCCTCAAATATTTATTCAAGCTTCTTAGCAAGCATCATAACGGCACCTGTAGTAATTAATCAATTCTTTATATTTGCTACTTACTCAGTACCAGCTAACCTCATTGTCATTCCGATAACGTCATTTTTTCTTATACTGCTTGCTTTGTTATCTCTGCCTTTTACCATGATCGAGTTTGATAACTATATCCTAAAGCTTATGGGATTCTTTATTGATATAATAATAAAATCAGCCACCTATTTTAATAGTGTACCGGCTGCTGTATGGTATTTCGGTTTATTACCAATTTCAACATATTACTCTTTTTATTCGGCTTTTTTGGATTTGTATATGGAAAACTGCTTGGCGTTTGCTTGGTCTCGCAATCATGGCAATATCTTTTATATTTATGTTCTACTCCCCAAAGCCGGAATTAATATTTGATGCAAATCATATGGCGGTAGGCGTTAAAGATAGAGAAAATAAACTAGTAATACATGCTAATAAAATACCTGCTTTCAATAGAACTTACTGAGCTAATTGGTTTGGACAAAAAGATAGTATGGTATTACCTTTAGAGAATAATATTTTTTAACCAACTACGGACAAAAAATTGTCATTAATAAGATAATCATTGTGAGAAAGCTGAAATTCATATTAATCTCAATTATAAATCTAAATGCCGCGGGAGCTTAATAACAATTAATAAAGATTTTGTTAAAAAAGCCCTGTTATACTTATCTTTTGCAATAAAAAGGAATATACGGTAAAATCTTAGTACCGGATTGTTTTTGTTCTATATCATTCCCGCTTGGCATTGTTGCGTGGATAGGTTTATCCGTCATTGCGGGGAAAAACTATAAGTTTTGACGAAGCAATCCAGTAAAAAATGCTAGTTTTTAACATTGATGACATCAAAGTCTTTTTAAAAACTATCCGATACTTTAGGTAAAATCGAGTAATGCAAGTTACACACAAAATACTAAAAATCCCCTCAAAAGGATATAGAAAAATCTTACGTCTCTTAAATGAAAAAGGACAAGCAAGACTTATAGGCGGCTGCGTACGTGATGCGTTACTAGATCTCTTGCATAACAAAGCTAATAAAGAGGAATTTGAAGGAAACACGGAACATAGAATCGCAATGTACATAAACGTACGTGAGGATTCGAGTACCGGATCGATGTACAAATTACCTTTAGAAGCAAGTTATCCAAGAGATCGACTTGGGAAAGGTAGCTACGATATAGATATAGCTACTAATTTGACACCTAGTGAAGTAACAAATATTTTATCTGAAGCTAAAATAAAAACTATTCCGACCGGTTTAAAATTCGGCATGATTACGGCTATTTTAAATAATGAAAAATTTGAGATTACAACTCTTAGGAAAGATATTGAATGTAACGGCAGACATGCCAAAGTAATATTCACAAACGATTTTGCTGAAGATGCCGTAAGACGAGATTTTACTATTAATGCTTTAAGCTATTGTCCCTTTAAGAACGAGATATATGATTATTTTGAAGGGTTTAAGGATTTGCAGCAGGAAAAGGTTGTATTTATAGGGAAAACTCTAGATAGAATTAAAGAAGATTATTTGCGAATTCTACGCTTTTTTCGGTTTTCTAGCTATTATGCGAATCAGCTTGATGATAGCAGTTTTAAAGCATGTAAAGCTTTAAAAGACGGCTTAAAAACTTTATCACGAGAGCGAATTAAAAGCGAAATGGATAAAATTATTGTTTCAAAAAGAGCAGCACAAATTTTAAAAGCTATGTTTGAAATAGGAATATTAGAACTAATATTCTCTATCCAAAATTATGAAATAAAAATTTTTAAGCAGGCAAATGATTTTAAATTAGAATTAGTTACTCGATATGCACTCTTATTATATTGTCAAAAAGATTTAAATTTAAAGGTCTTTCTAGATTGGAAATTCTCAAAACATGAAGCAATGCAAATATTATCAATAACGAACTTTCTGAATGACGCTAAATTTAACATGAAAAAAATTTGGTTTGAAAAAAAGAATTATAAGGAATATTTATTAGCAGCTAGCATAATTGGTAAATTAAATCATTCACAAGTAAAAGAATTTATCCTTAAATATGATGTGTTATTACGTCCTAAATTCCAAGTAAACGGTAATGACTTGTTAAATATGAATATAGAAAAAAAAGAGATAGGAGCAAAACTAGAATATCTAAAAAATTTTTGGATAGAGCAGGATTTTAAACCTAGTAAATTAGAGTTGTTGGCGAAATTATGAGAGCTAGTATGTCAAACCCTCATTGCGAGGAAAAATTGAAAATTTTGACGAAGCAATCTCGTGCCAAAATCCTGAGATTGCCACGCTCCTTTCAGTCGCTTGCAATGATGATCTGGTATCAACACAAGCAAGCCTTCGCAGAGATGACATACCTAGCATTACTATTCCTTACATTCCTCAGCCTTACTAGCTATGCTAAGCCTAAAATAGTTGTAAGTATTACGCCAATCGGCAGTATTGTTTCGATGCTTGTTAAGGATAAAGCGGATATCGAGAGCTTAGCTATTAGTAGTGACTGCCCACATCATTATAATTTAAAACCTAGTGATTTAGTAAAAGTCAAAAATTCTGATATAGCAATTTATATTAATGAACAATTTGATGGTTTTGCCGAGAAATTAATTGATAATCATAGCAAAAACATTATAAAAATCAGTGATATTAAATCTTTAACCACTATAAAAGATAATTGGCATATTTGGCTTGATCTTAATAATGCTGTGATTTTACTACAGGAATTTGCACGAATATTTAGTGAAAACTTTCCTGAACTACAAGAAGATATTAATAATAACCTTTCAACAGCACTTAAAGAATTAAATAAACTACAAGAGATTAAAAATAATGAGCTTGCAACGATAAAAGACGTAATTTTATTAAGTGACAGTAGCGAGTATTTTTTTCTTAATACTAATAAAACTGCAAAATTATATAGCGAAAGTCAAAAAAGCCTCCGATATATAAGCAAGCTAGAAGATTTAATTAAAGAATCTAATAACAAATGTCTTGTTTTAAGTAATGAACAAAATTCACGGTTATACGACAAATTAAACGCTAAAATAATAATATTAAATAGCGAAAACTGGAATGTGCAGAATATAGGTTCCAACACTTTTCAGAATCAATATTTACAAATGATTTATCAGGTTAAAAAATGCATACACTAAATAGCGAAGAAGAGACAAAGAAGCTTGCAAAGCTTTTAGCACAAAGCTTAAAACCAAATGATATAGTTTTACTTAACAGTGACCTTGGAGCAGGTAAAACATTTTTTTGTCGTGAAATTATTAAATATTTTTGCGGTGAAAATACAAGCATTATAAGCCCGACTTTTAACTTACTGCAAACGTATAAAGCATCTAACTTCACTATATATCACTATGACCTGTATCGTCTTAAATCACCTGAAGAAATTTATGAACTTGGATTTGAAGAGGCATTAAACGGCAATTTAATTTTAATAGAATGGTCTGAAATTATTAAGCATTTACTTACTCCGCCTTTAATCGAAATAAATCTAGAAGTATTAGATAATAATAAACGT
Organism: Candidatus Rickettsia kotlanii; assembly: GCA_030295365.1. GTDB lineage: Bacteria > Pseudomonadota > Alphaproteobacteria > Rickettsiales > Rickettsiaceae > Rickettsia > Rickettsia kotlanii. Next base: position 402,698 of record AP027062.1, on the reverse strand, counting down.
TTATGTAGTATAATACATAAAGAAAATTCACAAGAATCTTCCCTTATTGATTTTTTACAAGATTCTCCGCTATTCGATACAAAACTTGATATTCAAAGAGATAAAAGCCCTACTAGAAAAGTTAAGTTATAATTATGAACTATTTAATTTTTCTTTTAAATAATTTATAAACTTCTCCATCATTCCTTTTTCCTATAAGAAAGATATTTAATATCTTATTTAAAAAATCCTTACTCTCTTCCTTTGATAAAAAACCACTTTTACTCGCCTTTTTTGCTTGCATTGCCTAATACATATCTTCAAGCTGATTAAATTTCTCATATTCTTCATGTGATATAAGAACAACTATGGGTTACCGTATTATTAATATCTAACTAATCAATTGTCATGTAATAAAAACACCTTTTCAATAGGAAGTAATTTTAATTCCGGTAACATCTGCATAATTAAATCTATTCCGGCTTTTTCGTTACTATTTTACCGTGTACCAATATAAAAGAACCATTTTGAACTTTTTCACCTTTAGCAAGCCATGCATTACTCCCAAGCAGAATAAATCCCAAATCTTTTAGTTCTTCTATTAATGTTTGATCAGAAACTAATCCAGAAAAACGAAAGAAAGGTGACAGAGCAATATTATAACTTACTAATATTTTCCCTGTTTCTAATATGCTTCTAATACTTCATTTTCAAAATCATCTTTATTGGAAAGAAGGAAATTATCTTCAAGAGGTTTATCTTTAAAATAAGGATGACTAAATGAATGACTAACCCATGTTATTTGTAAATAACTGTTTTCTTGTTGTTTTAATAACCACAAGAATTCTTCTGTATACTTATTAATCCATAATCCTGAAACACATATAATAGGTTTATTTAGTTTGATCGATAATTCTACGAGCTTTTTAAAAAAATCTTCTTCAAAGCTTTTGGAAGAGGTAAAATTACCAGCTATTGTAGAGCTATTTCAGTTTTAAAAGAATTCGGATCTACTAAAATGAAATATGATTTTTCATTATTTAAATAAGAACGAACAGCAATTCTTATTTTTTTATTTTCAGCAATTAAAGACAAAAACACCGGTTTATAATCAGTTATAATTACTGCTTTTTCACTTGCATAGCTTAAACTAAAAAACAATATTACAAAAATAAAACTTAAAATTCTTTTAATTTATTCGTCTCCATAACGCTCGTATAAAATTCCGCAATTTTCTCTTTTACAGCTAGAGGATTGTTCATTAAATTAACAGTACCTCTAAACTCTGCTGAATTCGGTAAACCGCTACTATACCAGCCAATATGCTTACGTGCAATAGGTATGCCCACAGATTCACCATAATAATCAAGTATTGCCTCATAATGCTCGGTTACAATATCTAGCTGCTCTGCTATAGAGGGAGCAGATTTTTCTTCACCTGTTTTAAGATAATGATCAATTTGCGAAATAAGCCAAGGTTTGCCATATGCTCCTCTACCGACCATAATACCGTCTGCACCGGATTTTTGTAGGGCTTCTTTTGCCTTAGCAAAATTAGTAATATCACCGTTAGCAATAACCGGAATCTTTACCGATTCTTTAACTGATCGTATAAAATCCCAATCGGCATTACCGGAATAAAACTGACATCTAGTTCTACCGTGAACGGTAACCATCTGAACACCTGAGCTTTCAGCAATTTTGGCTAAAGTTGGAGCGTTTTTCGTATTATCATCCCAACCCATACGCATTTTAACGGTTACCGGCAGCTTAACCGCTTCAACGGTAGCTTCAAAAATTTTAGCTGCCAGCTGCTCATCCCTCATTAAAGCTGAGCCTGAATAACCGCCTACTACTTTTTTCGCCGGACAGCCAAAATTAAGATCGATAATTTTTACCCCCATACCCTCATTCATTTTAGCAGCTTCTGCTATCACATTCGGCTCACAACCTGCTAACTGTACGCAAGCACTTGTTGCATCATCACCACGCATAATGGCACTTTTTTTTAGTGACTGCCTAGATTCCACAATCATTGCTCTACTTGCTACCATTTCAGAAACTACAAGCCCTGCACCAAATCTTTTCACCAATCTTCTAAATTCTAAATCCGTAACACCCGACATTGGAGCTAGTATAATATTTGAAGAAAGCTCAATATTGCCGATTTTGATCATAAAAACCGTTATAAAATAAACACTCATAATATCATAATTAAGTATTTTTGTCTAATATTACTAATTAAGAATAGACAAAAACCGATTAATCTATTATAAATTATAAGCTTAAGTTATATTTCTTCATCCTAATAAATAAAATAATAGTATAGACGAATATCAACTTAGAAAAGAGCAAGGAGTCTATAAGCCGAGGAGCAGAGCACTAATACATGAGTATCTGAGGACTTACAAAGACAACGAAGCCAATTTTTCAAGTTCATCGAGTATATACGGCCACGTAGCTCAGTCGGTAGAGCAAAGGACTGAAAATCCTTGTGTCGTTGGTTCAATTCCAACCGTGGCCACCACCACTCCTTACTTTAAACCCCGTTGTTTTATATCTTCAATTAAATTTCTATTTCATCTGTAAACTTATTTTTGTAATTTTAATTAACTTTAGGTTAATAAGGATAAATTACGTTTACACGTATAAAAAACTTTTGGAATACATAAAGAATCAACACCTGAAGAATTATTATATAATCAACTAATATCTTTACTAGAAAAATTAACACATATATACACGCAAAAGATGAAGATAAAAAAGAAGTTGAAAAATTAATTGATAAAATAAAAAATACTAATTTAATCAATCCGATGAGAATGGTAGTAATACAGACTTAATTTTAGCTGCTGATACAAGTTTAGAAGAAGCTTGTTTAAAACTTATTCCTAAGATGTCGAGGCTATTAATACGATCGAGAATATATGTGGTAAGCCTGCATTAACAAAGGCTACGTGGCGTGATTTAGATAATGTTCGTATAGAGCTTATTCCAAGAATATTTGAGGAAAATATTAACGCTATTGATAAATTCAGAAGGACATTGTTAATGCTTGCAGCCAAAAAAGGCATGATAGCAGTTTCTCTAGAGTTTACTAAGCTGCTGTTACCTGAGATGATTATTCGTGCTGATAATAATGGGAATACGGCTGCAAAAGCATTTGCTGAGGTAAGGGAATTATTGCAAGAAAAACAACAAAACTTATTAAAAAATTTAGCTTCATTTCTAAATAAAACTTTTTTAAATAACAATGGCTTAGATAATTTTTTTAAAATTGCATATGCTACAAAATTCTATAAAAAAGTGAAAGTAAATAAGGAACTATATCATTCTCATCATAGATAAAAATTTTAACTAAGTTTAGATACAATACAGCGCCAAGAATAATTAAACGAAATAAACCAAGCAATGCTTTTAAAAGTTGTTTATCAATTATAAGTATAATTTTCGGTATGATAAATTGAATAAATTTCTAATTAATTAATAGCTATTTCTACTGTTCTAGTGTTCATAACGGCTTAGTTCTTCTTAGTTAAACTTAAATGATTCAAGTTTGATCACCAAGAAGCTAAGTTAAAGCCCGATTGGTGATCAGGGAGTTAGAAACACCGTCAACAAGAACAGCTAAGTAGTTTTTAGGCTTAAAGTTAATACTCTAAGCCCTGAACATGACTACTACCTCCCCGACCGTAAAATATCGAGGAATAAATCAATTTAACAGTGATTTTACCGCCTGTTGATGGAGGTTTCTATACCCCAGAACAACCTTAGCTGTTCCAAGGTGATCCTAAGCAAAATTTTAAATAAGTCAATATGATTATTGATTTCAAAAATTGGTATTGCTCACATGACTCGTTCTATGTCATTCCCGCTTTCGCGGAAATGATATCGAGCAGGTTTTCCGAGCCATGCAATAAAGCTTATAGTCGTTTGTAATGACGATACCAATCTTTATTTGCAATACCTTTTATGCTATCTGTAAAACAAGATTAAAGCGAATAGCGGGTTATCCACTCGCGTTGTTATAATACAAGGCTATCATTAGAATCATTTACTCCTAGTCCTGCAAGCATTATATTCTCCATTCTCGTCACATAGTCACAAATTGCAGAATAATCTGAATTTATTAATGCTTCTTTTTGTTCAGCTGTGATATCAAAACTTAAAGCTGACATATTATGATCATCAATAAAAACTGTTCTATCATGATTCTGAAAACAACTTATCAAGTCAGAGCTTGTGAGAACTTCAGCTAATGTATATAGTTGATCCACAACAGTAGTATTATCCACAAACGGTTTAGATTCTGTACCATTCTGATAAGCTTCTAATATTTCTTTATTGATTGGTTTAAACACAAGAGTTTTATAATTTTTATTATCTGTTTGAGGGAGACTTCGTGCTACAGTTTCATCATCAAACGCCTCAACCGGATAATTATTCGTAACTCCACCATCCACATATTGAAACTACTTCTTGAACAGTTTTTGTACGGGCTAAAAATATATAAGAAAAGCCCCCGAAGCGTATACACGAATTTTACGACTTTCTCATCAGGAGCATTTTCATAAGATAGAATTTCCGGAAATTGAGTACTGAGATTAGTACACACTACGTATAAATCTATATTTGTTTTTTGACTGTCATGTAGCTTTAAAAGTAATATCGGGGTCAAATCCCTTGTCTTTTAATATTGCCCTAAAAATTCTTCCAGATATTTCTCAGAATTTAACCCTCAATTTTCTTAAGTATATCCTCAATTTCTTCCGGTTGATATCCTAGCGTTATGGAGAAAGCAGCTATTGCACCACCGGAAGCTCCAACTACTTTCTGGATATTTTTTTAAACAATCTTTGTCTTTTAATGCCTTTAGGGCCCCTGCATACGCGATGACTTTTACTCCACCACCTGCAAAGGCTAAGTTGTTTATTTCTAACATTTTCAATACCTTGATTTAGTTAATAATAATTTAGGCTTTATTAAAAGAAATTAGATTATTAATATTTAAAAATTGATAATATTTGTACTAAAACAGCTACTTTTATTTCAAAAAAACTTTATAATTCAGTAACAAAAAATAGCTACAATATATTCTACTTAATTCTTCTTAATAAAACGTAAATTAATATTTGTGACTTTTTATCTATTTTTTTCCTAAATCTTACAATCAAGTAGACGTTGTTGCGTGGATCAGTTTTTCCGTCATTGCGAGGAAATTGCATAGCAATTGACGAAGCAATCTCAGGAGTTTGTTATTATTTCATGAGACTGCCACGCAGCCTACGGCTGCTCGCAATGACGATATCATTCTTTACTTAGCAATACCTTTTATGCCACCTATAAATTTTGTTGCATAATAAAACTATCACTTATATACTATCGCTAATGATTAATTTGCTTAAAGTTATATGGTAAGTAGTAATTTTTATAAAAATCTAGGGCCACGAAAACTAACGGCAATTATAGATTTTTTACACGATATTATAGAACCTCCTAAGATTCATGAAGATATAGCTATTTATGATATTAAAATTCTGCAGGAAGCATCACCAAATGATATTAGCTTTTTAAGCAATCCTAAATACTCCGAATTTTTAAAAACTACCAAAGCTGCTGCTTGTATAGTGCCGAAAAATTTTACGGGAGAAGCAAATCCAAATACTGTTTTATTACACGCCCAGAACTCATATTTTGCTTATGGCAAATTAATAGATTTTTTTTATGCTCCTATTAAATCACACCCTGCTAAAATAATGAAATCCGCTATTGTTGCAGATTCGGCGACTATCGGAAAAAATTGTTATATAGGTCACAATGTAGTTATTGAAGACGATGTTATTATAGGTGATAATAGTATTATAGAAGCTGGAAGTTTTATAGGTAGAGGCGTAAATATCGGCAGAAACGCTAGAATAGAACAACATGTTTCAATAAATTATGCAATTATAGGCGACGACGTCGTAATACTTGCAGGTGCAAAAATTGGACAAGACGGGTTTGGATTTTCTACCGAAAAAGGCATACATCACAAAATATTTCATACAGGGATAGTTAAAATTGGCAATAATGTTGAAATCGGTGCAAACACTACTATTGATAGAGGATCACTTCAAGATACAATTATAAAAGATTTATGCCGCATAGATAATTTAGTACAAATAGGACATGGCGTCAAAATAGGTAAAGGTTCTATTATCGTAGCACAGACAGGTATAGCAGGAAGTAGCACGATCGGTAAATATTGTGCTCTTGGAGGGCAAGTAGGAATCGCCGGACATCTAAATATAGGCGACGGGGCACAGGTAGCGGCACAAGGCGGTGTAGCACAAAATATAGAAGCAGGTAAAATTGTCGGCGGCAGCCCTGCAATTCCTATCATGGATTGGCATAGACAATCTATTATTATGAAACAATTACTAAAGACCTCTAATAGCAAATTGAAAAAGTAGCTTGCTATTAAAAAGAGCTGTGTTGTTTCATGAATACCTGAGTCGTCATTATGAGCAACCATAGGCTATATGGCAATCCAAAAAAATTAGCAAAAAGTGCTGATTTTAGTACTTTATTTCATAATTTTCTCACAATGACGGAAATTTTACATTAAAGAAGAGACCTAAATAAATGATCATAGATATTACCGAAATCATGGATTGGATACCTCATCGCTATCCATTTTTATTAGTAGATAGAGTACTTAAAATCGACCCTAACAAATCAATAACAGGTATTAAAAACGTTACTGCTAACGAACCGCAATTTACAGGACATTTTCCAACAAGGCCTGTTATGCCCGGTGTTCTAATAGTTGAGGCTATGGCACAATTAGCTGCTATATTAGTTGCTAAATCTTTAGGTTCTACTAAGAATAAAGAAGTGTTTTTAATGGCTATCGAAAATGCAAAATTTCGTAGAATTGTTCAGCCGGGGGATACTATGCATATCCACGCTGTTATTGATCAGCAAAGAGCTAACGTATGGAAATTTTCAAGTACGGTTACGGTCGAAAGTGAAATAGCTGCAGAAAGTAAGTTTACCGCAATGATTAAAGATAAAACATAGGGACATATAGTGTCAAATTCTAATATCCATACTACAGCTGTAATTGCAGAAGGTGCAAAGTTTGGTAAAAACATAAAAATCGGACCGTATTGTATTATAGGTCCTGAAGTTGTGCTTCATGATAATGTCGAGCTAAAATCCCATGTAGTAATTGAAGGGATTACCGAAATCGGCGAAAATACCGTAATCTATCCTTTTGCATCAATAGGTCAACCTCCACAAATCTTAAAATATGCTAATGAGCGATCCAGCACGATAATCGGCTCTAATAATACTATTAGAGAATATGTTACGGTACAAGCAGGAAGCCAAGACGGCGGAATGGTGACAAGGATAGGAAATAATAATTTATTTATGGTCGGCGTCCATATAGGTCATGATTGTAAAATCGGCAATAATGTAGTATTTGCTAATTATGTAAGCCTAGCAGGTCATATTGGGGTAGGTGATTATGCAATAATCGGCGGACTGTCTGCCATACATCAATATGCTAGAATTGGTGAATATTCGATGATCGGTGGGCTATCGCCGGTCGGAGCAGATGTAATACCATTTGGGCTTGTAAGTAGCAAACGTGCGGTGCTTGAGGGCTTAAATCTAATCGGTATGAATAGAAAAGGGTTTGATAAAGTAAAGTCTTTAAGTGCTTTAAAAGCTATTGAAGAAATCTTCTCAGGTGAAAGTAATTTTGCTGAGCGTATAAAACAAGTTGCCGAGAAATATAACAATAATTCTATAGTAATACAAATTATTGATTTTCTTAATCAAGATAGTAGTAGAGCATTTTGTCGTTTTGAGAAGTAAATTTATTTAACTAGCGATATGTAACATTTTGTGTTACAATTAAATATTATAGTATATATTTTAAACAACTAGAAAATTCAGACCTAACCAAAGAAGCTAAACGTCAATGCTTATTAGCTAGTAAAGAAAACAATCCTGATGCCGACTTATGGTTAAAACACAATGAAGAAATTTGGTTAGATGAATGGAAATAATAGAAATAAAAAAATATTGTTGCTTGGTGTAATATCTAGAGATTATGGTAAACCTCACCCCGCTGTTGTTGTTCAATCTAGTTTATATAAAAATCATCCTAGTATAACAGTTTGCCCTCTAACAACGGATTTAATAGATGCCCAAACTTTTCGCCTGTTATTGACTCCTACAGAGTTAAATGATCTTAATTTAGAATCTCATATTATGGTTGATAAAATTCAAAAAAAATTGGTGAATTATCACCTGAACAACTAGAAGAGTTAATTGAAGCTATTAAATCATGGATGAATTAGCCACTAATTTTTTTTCTTGCAAAGAGTTTTGGCGTAAACGAGTTTTCAAGCTCTTAAAATCAACTATTTCTGCATTTTGATTTTGCTGGCTACATGCAAAAATATATTTCTGCTCTCCTTTAACTTTTTGAATACATTGTCCGCAAATTCCTTTCATCATACATTGCATCGATGAATTAACACTAACTATTATTTTTGTATTTTCACTGAATATTTCATTTTTTAGACTTTGCAATTCTTCTATTATTTCAGGAGAAGCATTAATTATTACTATATCCACTGAAACTAATTTACGGATTTTTATATCAGGATAGGTAACAAATATAACTTCATTATTATTTTCTTTTAGAACTTTTAATAAGCCTATATTACCGGCTTCAAAATCAACAATAACTATTTTTTTATTTTGAGGTATTTCTAGCGGCGAACCTGTCGGTCCCATTAAAACTACTTTCTCATTTTCAGATAATGTTTTACATAAGCTAGTAGATTTACCGACTTCAAAAACTATAAAGCTAATTAAGCCTTTTTCTACATCAATATCGATAGGGCTTAAGGCTACAGGCTCTATTAACTTAGCAGCATCTTCAGAATAATTTTGTAAGCGAAAAAACTGTCCGAACTTAAAATTTTTAGCAGCAAGCGGCGAATGAATTATCAACTCAAAAGTTTTATCATCTAAAATATTTATTTTATTAACCCTAGAAGTCAGCAAATAATCAAGCTGCGTACAAAAATCTTTATAACTACCTTTAAAGCTAGGATTATTATTTATAAGCCTTTTGTTAATAGCGTCGTACCCTTCTTTGGTACTAGCAAGAGCCTTCACTACACTACCCGAATATTTAGGATTACAATCACCAAAATAACTATATTTATCCTCATCAAATTGAGTGTTATTTTCTATACCGATTGCCATAATCACGGTTTTGGTTTTGATGTCATTACGAGGAAATGCGTAGCATTGACGCGGCAATTTTGTTAAGCCAAACTCCTGAGATTGCCACGCAGTCTTTGACTGCTCGCAATGATGGTTTCGATTCTCAAACTCCACAGATTCCACATGACCGTACTTATCAACATTAATCCTTAAAGGTTGCATATTTTCCTTAAAATCAACACCAAGTGCTAATGCATATATTAGCTCCTCGTGATTTAATTTATATGCCGGCGAATCTTGCAATCTTCCACGATAGTAGACAGTAGCACCCCCAAGCTTATTAAAAACCTTTCTTAATTCTTCATTATTTTTAGCTTCTTTAAACAATTTTGCATGAGCAATAAATTCTTCAGCTATTTCTTTATCTTCCTCCGTTAAATCTTTTGCCATATAATCTTCAGCAAATTCCTCTACTTGTTTTTTATAGTAATATAAACTTTCCGTTGCTGCATCTAAGGAAGTAAGACCGCCGCCTATTACCGCAATCGGCATCCTAATTACCATATTAGTATTAGAATTTTTCAAAAATGCCCCTCCGCTTTGCAAAGTCATTAAGAAATCAGAAGCCGTTTTTACGCCCTTAGCTTCAAAATTTTCTATATCTAAAACTTTCGGCTGGCCTGCTCCAATGCAAAAAGCTATATAGTCAAAACCCAAATCGAAAGCTTGTTCTTTCGTTATATTAAAATCTAAAGCTACTCCATCATAATATTTGAAATTATTATTTCTCTCTAATATTAGCTGCAATATATCGAGATTATTTTTATCCCACCGAACGGTAATCCCATATTCTGCTACCCCTCCAAATCCTCTTGGCATTCTTTCCGATAACAAATTTTTATATTCATGCCAAAATTTTATAGGCTTATGAACATCAAAAGGCATTAGAGTAATTTTTAAACCGTCAATAGCCACAACATTATGACCTGACCGTAATAAATAATAGCTAAGACTAAAACCTGCAGGACCAAGACCGGTAACTAAAATATTATAATTAGTAGGTTCTTTCGGAAGCGGTGCATAAATATTAAGCGGATTCCAACGAGTAAGCAGTAAATATATCTCTAAGCCGTAAGGTAATTTAAGCGTTTCTTCTAAAATATTTGATTCTATTAATGGGATATTTACCGGATCTTGTTTTTGGTAAATACAAGCTTTTGAGCAATCATTACAAATCCTATGACCTGTTGCTGCAACCATCGGATTATCAATAACGATAATAGCAAGAGCACCTAGGTTAAAACCTTGTGCCTTAACATAGTTCATTTCAGAAATTTTTTGTTTTAACGGGCAGCCTTGTTTTAAATCTGTCATTGCGAACGACTGTAAGGAGCGTGGCAATCTCGTTAAATCTCCTGAGATTGCCACGTCGCTTCGCTCCTCACAATGATGATTCTGAGGTTGCAGCAATCCCTTAGAACAGCTATCCTTATCCTGCTTATGGCAATAAATACAATAATGAGAATGGTTCAAAGCTTCATCTAAATTTAAAAAAGAATCTGTATATTCAAAATCTACTCTCTCATTTTTTTGGGATTTTAATATTTTTTTATCGTCTGTTAGATTTTCTTTATCTAGTTTTTGTGGGAGGTTGAATAGGATATCATCCTGTAGCTTGATACCCTCACACGAATAAACCCTATACGCAGCATACCTAGCTGCTATGTCTAATTCTTCTGCAAAACTTTCTTCTGCCTGTTGCCATATAATTATTTGTTTGGCAAATTCTCTAGAAGTAAAATTCACACCTATAAAATCAGTTAGTTTTAAATACACATCTTCAAAATCAATATCTTTTATTTTTTCCGGTGGATATTTTTTTACGGCAACACGTTGAACAAATTTTCTTTTACATTCATAAATAATATCAAAATCTTTATGTTTTAACCTTGATATCGTTATTTCTTTTGAAATACAAAATAACTCTGCTAAAAAATCGTCTAAATGAGGGGAAATTTTTAGCAAAAACTCGGAATAATCTTTTGGAATAATGGAGAGAGGAGTCGATCTAAATAACATTAAATCTTTATGCAAAGATCTATCGGCTTTAAAGAGATAATCTAAAAATATTTGATCTAATTTTTTAAGTCCGGCTAAATCTAATTCATTAAAATCTAGATTAAAACCAAGTTTCATAAATAATAAATAACTCTTTTAGAAAATTGTCTATAAATTAAATAACTGATACAAACAGTAATAAATGCAACTATAATAGACTTAACTATTAGCATCATATCCGGTAATGTTCCATCAATCACCAACGCTTGTACGGGTCTTATAACTAAAAAGAACGGATTAAATTCAAAATATATCTTTTTAGACTCCGGAATTAGCGAATATGGATAAACTATTGGTATACTCCAATAAATAACTCCAAGAATAACACTCAACATTTGCGGAATATCTCGAATATACGGCGTTAAAAATGCTACTGCGATAGAACCGCTAATCACACATATTATTAAGGGCAAAATTAATATCGGCATAAATATTATTTGCCAAGAAAATTTTTCTGGAAATAACAAAATAAAAGCAAAATACATTGCTGAAAATGAGCAAATTAAAGTATATAATTGCCCTAAACTATCCGCAACGGGAAAAAAAGTCTTAGAAATTCTAACTTTTTTTATTATTTGATCACGTATAACTAAAGAACTTGAACAAATCGTTAAGCTGCTTACTATAAAACTCCACAAAGGAATACCGCCGACTAAGTTCATTACCATAAATTCTCTCGGCTGTCTTAATAAAAAACCGAAAAAATATGAAATTACCATTATGTGAATAAAAGGCTGAATTAAACTCCATAAAGAACCTAAAAAAGAATCTTTATTTTGTCTAATTATAGAAGCTTTAACTAGTAATGCTATTGCCCGCCAGTATTTTTTAGAAAAAAAATACTTTATCATTTATGAATTTCCTTGTTGTTGGTTATAGATTTTAAACATTTCCGATGGTGTACCATCACCTATAATATTGCCGTCTTTTAATAAAATACATCTATCGCAGTTATCTTTTATAATTTCTTCTTGATGGCTTACTATTATTGAAATAGGAGTATTTTTAAATTTATTCTTCATTAAACTAAGAGATTTTTCTATAAAATAACTATCGCCTGCCGCAAAAACTTCATCAAGTAATAGAATCTGCGGATTTTGAAATATCGATACAGAAAAAGCAAGACGTGATAACATACCGGAGCTATAAATTTTTATCGGTAAATCAATTTTACTACCAAGTTCTGAAAAATTTATAATTTCTTTTTCAATTTCTTTGCTATATTTATCCAGTATATTATTATATAGCATTAACATTTTTATATTTTCACGACCAGTTTGCTCAGGCTCAAAACCAACTCCCATATCTATAATTGCTGCAATATCTCCATGAACTTTGACTGTACCGGATTTTAACGGATATATTCCAGCGATTAGCTTTAGAAGAGAACTTTTTCCCGAACCGTTACTCCCTATAAAAGCTATTTTTTCTCCCTCATAACAAGAAAAATTAATATTGTTTAATATAGGTACATTTGGAGAAAGAGAGACTCCTTTTTTCAAGAAGAAATGCTTTAAACCTTGAGCTCTTTTATGAGTATCAATACCTTCAACATAACCATTAGTTACCTCTATAAATACTTTTGGATGGCTAAGTGACATAAAATAAATATTAAATAGATTTGTTAATCCAATCTAAAAGAGAATTTTTTTGTTGCAAACCTACTTGAGTATCTTTTTGTTCACCGTTTTTAAATAACATTATCGTTGGAATACTACGAATACCGTATTCTGAAGGAGTGTTAGGATTTTCATCAATATTCATTTTAAGTACTTTTACTTTGCCTTGTAATTCTTTACTGATTTCATCTATTATCGGTGTTAACATTTTACACGGTCCGCACCATTCTGCCCAAAAATCAACCAGTACAGGTAAATCCGATTCTAATACTTCCTTTTTAAAAGAGCTATCCGTTACGTCATTTGCCATAAATCCCTCTATGTTTTTGTAGCATTGTCCATATGACTTTTATGTTATTCCTGCTTTTAACAACCTTATTGCATAACTCGTTATGTCATCCCCGCGCGTAGGCGGGGATCCAGAAAAATAACTTCAAATATTTATATAGAAGTTACACATTTAATAAAATAAGCCTAAAAAACAAATTTTTATAGGTTTTACTAGATTCCTAACGAGTTATGCAATAAGGTTGTTAAAAGCAGGAATAACATAGTGTTGTTTTCAGATTCATATGGACAACATCTATATTTATAAATAAAATTATAAAGTACAGGCTTCTACTTGTAAATAATGAAAATCTTTTTATTTATTATATTTATTTTTTCTATTATAATATATTCGCATTATTAAAGCTGCTGTTTCCTCTATTGATCTAGTCGACACATCAATTACCGGCCAATTTCTTTGATCACAAATTTTTCTGACTTCTAGGCACTCTTTTTGTACTATATTAAAATCCGTATAACTTTTATTTTCGCTAATTTGTAATAGATTTAATCTAGCTTCCCTTATCTCAATTAACCTATTTGGATTAATAACGAGTCCTACTACCAATTGATCTATATCTTTTTCTATAAAATCAAGAAAGGGGCAATTATAAACATAAGGAATATTGGCAGCTTTTAAACCGTTATACGCTAGAAATACGGAAGTTGGTGTCTTAGAAGTTCTAGAAGGACCTATTAATATTATATCAGCCTCTGATAATTCATTAAGCATTTGTCCGTCATCATGTCTTATAGCATAATCTATGGCATTAAGTGTATCAAAATAAGTTTTATCAAATTTATAGTCGTAATTCTGTTCTTTTTCTATTTCAATACCTGAAAAAACGGACATTTCTTTAATAATTTTACCTATTACAGAAATACATGGAATTTTTAATTCATAGCAAAATTTCGTTAAAGCTTTTCGGAGTTCTTGATCGGCAATCGTGTATAATACTATCCCATGTTTATATTCTATTTTACTTAATACTTCATTTAGCAATTCCAAATTTCTAATCATTGGCCAATGATATAATTTTGGTTTTACGGAAGTAAATTGTGCAAGGGCAGAACTTGCTGCATATTTTGCAGTTTGCACGGAAGAGTCTGAAACTAAGTGAATAATTAGCTTTGTCATACTTTACACATGTAATTGTGGATAAATTTTTTAATAACTTATTATTTTTCCTATTAAAATCTATTAAAAATTTCCTCAAATCCTTATTAAATCAAGTAAATCTAGTGTATTTTCTTTTAAATGAATAGTTTGTGGATAAAATTGTGAATAAATATCATTTTTCTTTGAAAAAATAGTCTTTTCTAAACTATAAATGAATTTTACACTTAATTATCCACTTGTATAAATTCATTACAAACTTATGTGAATAATAATTAAAAATACCGATATTTTTAAGAAAATTTTAATGAAAATTTTGTTGATAACTCTGTTTAAAACATTTAATCTACATAATTCTATTTATATAAACAACAAATAATAAATATACTTATTATTTTAGTATTTTTAGTAATAGTATGAAACAAATTGTAAATCCGTTAAAAGGAAATAGTAATAAAATACCTATTTGGTTTATGCGTCAAGCAGGTAGATATTTGCTGGAATATAAAAAAGTAAGAGAAACAACAAAAAACTTTCTAGATTTTTGTTATGATGTTAACAAAGCAACGGAAGTAACCTTACAACCGATAAAACGTTATGGATTTGATGCAGCTATTATTTTTTCCGATATATTAGTTTTACCTCATGCTCTTGGATGGGAAGTGGATTTTAAAGAAAATATAGGGCCTATATTAAAGCAATTCAAATCACAAGAGGATTTTAAATATCTGCAAATCAATCCGAATGATAAATTAGAAAGGGTTTATGAAATAATAAAAAAAGTAAAAAAAGAATTACCATCCCCCACTTCTTTAATAGGATTTGTAGGTAGTCCTTGGACAGTGATGAGTTATATGCTAGAAGGAAAAGGAAAACAGGATTTTAAAACGAGCAAAAAATTCATATATGAAAATAAAATACTTGCTGAAGAATTATTAAATTTTATTACAGAAAAAACAGCTGATCATCTTATAAATCAAGCAAAATCTGGAGCAGATGTTTTAAAGCTTTTTGATTCATGGTCAGGAGTACTTGCAGAAGAGGAATTTACTAAATTTGTAATAGAGCCAACAAAAAAGATTGTACTAAAAGTAAAAGAAGTTTTTCCAAAAACTCCTATAATTGCTTTTCCTAAAGGAGCGGGATTATTGTACGAAAAATTTATAAAAGAAGTACCAATAGATATTTTAGCTGTAGATCAAATGGTCCCTCTTGAAAAAATGAAAGAGTGGAGTGATAAAGTAATAGTACAAGGTAATTTAGATCCGGTTGTATTATTAACTAATAAGGAAATTATTAAAGAAAAAACTTATAAAATTCTTCAGGTAATGAAAGGAAAGAATTTTATCTTTAATTTAGGACATGGTATTTTGCCTGAAACACCTACGGAAAATGTAAAATTTTTGACAGAATATGTTAGGTTATATGAAGAAAAGGATAGCAATAGTACTTTTTAATTTAGGCGGTCCAAAAGACCTTAAATCAGTGAAGCCTTTTCTATTTAATCTATTCTATGACAAAGCTATAATTAATCTATCAAATCCTTTGCGTTATATTATTGCTAAAATAATTTCTATTACTAGAGAGAAAAAATCTCAAAAAATTTATTCTTTAATCGGTGGTAAATCTTCTTTACTTCAGGAAACAGAGGAGCAGAAATTAGCACTAACCGAGAAGCTAAAGCGACTTATAAAAGAAGATTTCGCTATTTTTATAAATATGAGATATTCAGCACCGTTTGCTAAAGAAGTAATAGGTCAAATAAAAAAATATAATCCAAGCGAAATAATATTATTGCCTCTGTATTCTCAATTTTCAAGTACTACGACAGGATCATCGGTTAAAAATTTTTTACAAAACCTTGATATTGATATTCCAACTAAAACAATTTGCTGTTATCCTCTAGAAAAAGATTTTATAAAAGCCCATGTTTCATTAATTAAAGAAAAACTATACGATAAAAATTTTCGTATATTATTTTCTGCTCACGGGTTACCCGAAAAAATAATAAAAGCAGGCGATCCTTATAGTTTTCAGATAAAAGAAACAGTACAAGCAATAGTTAAAGAATTAAATATAAAAGATCTAGATTATAAGATAACTTATCAAAGTAGAGTAGGACCTATAGAGTGGTTAAAACCTAATACGGAAGACGAAATAGAGCTAGCAGGAAAGTTAAAAAAAGACATAATTATCGTACCTATATCCTTTGTATCCGAGCATGTTGAAACACTAGTAGAGCTTGATATTGAATATAAATTAATCGCAGATAAATATGAAATTCAATATACCCGAATTCCGACACTTGGAACAAATAAAATTTTTATTAATGGTTTGACAAATATATTGCTACGATTTATTAATAAGGTTGATACTAATTTAGTTATGAGTAGCTCTAGTACAAGAATATGTCCAAACGAATTTACTAAATGTTTGTGTAAATTAACAAATTAATAAAAAAAAGAATGGCAAGTTACTATCTATGGTTTAAGTCAATTCATCTGATATCTGCTATATGTTGGATGGCAGGACTTCTTTATTTACCTAGAATATATGCTTATCATATCAAAGCTAAAATAGGTAGTGAGCTAGATAGTACTTTACAAGTAATGGAGCTAAAATTACTCAGATTCATTATGAATCCGGCAATGATTAGCACATTTATTTTTGGTTTAATAAGTGCTCATATTTACGGGTTTGTTGCTCTTGATACTTGGTTTCACGTTAAAATGTTTGCAGTATTAATTTTAGTGATATTTCACGGTTTACTTGCAAGATGGCGAAAAGATTTTGCAGATGGTAAGAATGTCCATTCAGAAAAATTTTATCGCATAGTTAATGAGATTCCGGCTATTTGCATGATTGTTGCAGTGATTATGGTTATAGTAAAACCATTTGACTAGTATACTCTTTTTGTTTGAAAAGGGATTGTTAAAGATATATTATCATTGTGAGCAGGAAATAATAACAAACTCCTAGGATTGTGCTCTTCGTCAATTACTTATGTAATTTTCTCGCAATGATGTTAAAACTGGATCCATGCGGGCAATGTTTTTCCGTGAAAGGAAAGCAGGAATGACATAAATAAAGCAATGTCTGCTCATCTATACTTTAGCAATACCCCAAATATTACTTCTAATTCTGCTAAGCGTTTTCTCTATTGCATTGATATCTCTCTTTTTCAAAGGTCTTTCTAGCAACTCTGCTACGAATTTAGGTAGGCTCTTGTTAGTTTGGTTGGATATGTAATTATTCCGATTAATTAAACTTAAATTGCTTAAGTTTCAACCACCGAAGAGAAATAAATCCTTAGTGATCAGGGAGTTAGCAAAACTGCTAAAAGTCAGCTATAATAGGTTTTGCTTAAAGCATTGCTTTAAGCTCTGGATATGTTGTCTATTATCTCCCCGACCATAAGGTCGAGGATCAACATCAGTTATGTGAGAGGTGTTCTCACTTTTGGTAGAGGTTGCTATATCCCGAAATATTGTTTTACTATTTCAGTTAAAGCTTATACCTAACTTACTTTAAACTAATAGTTTATTTATCTAAAAGATTTTATATTTCTAATTTAAGTTATAAAATTTATTTAGAATATCTATTATTCATTAAAAATGGGCTAGTATAACTTAAAGAACACAAAAATATAAAGAGCTTAACAAATCAAAATTTACGTGATCACATGAATGAAGCAGAATTAATTTTTACTGCTCTTGCTAAATTATCTACTCGTTAGGTAGCAGAAACTAATAATGCAACAGGAATGGAAGAAAATAAGGTTATAGGTAAAATAGGAGGAAGTGTAGCTAAAAACACTAAAACGGCCTTGGAAAATAAAACAATAAAACTGGTAAAAAAAGTAATCTCAACAGAACATTATTTATCGCCTAAACTTACAAAGTAAAAAATTTTGTTATAGTGAAATGCTAATTCAATGCATTTCACCATAAACCAAGGATTGCATCGGTTTTGTAAAAAATACTCTCACTTTTGACAGAAGTTTCAACACACCGAAATAACATTTTGCCATTCCGGTTATGATTTTAAAAAAGTCAATTAAACTTTACTTCAGGTGGCAATGACATTAATATTGCTTCGACATTTCCATCGGTCATTAAGCCGAATTTAGTACCGCGGTCATATAGTAAATTAAATTCTACATATCTACCTCGCCTTATAAGCTGGTATTCTTTCTGCTCAGCTGTCCAAGGTAAAAATAACTTACTTCTAACGATTTCAGGATATACCGACAACAAAGCCTTACCTACGTCCTGTGTAAAGGCAAAATCCTGTTCAAAATTACTGTTATTTAAGTAATCATAGAATATTCCGCCTACTCCTCTCGGTTCTTTTCGATGCTTTAGATAAAAATATTCATCACATTGTTTTTTGAATTTAGGATAATAGCTAGAATCATACTTATCGCACGCTTCTTTAAAAGCTGCATGAAACTTTGCAGTTTCGTTTTCTTCTGGATAAAAAGGTGTTAAATCGCAACCGCCGCCAAACCAACTTTTAGAAGTTTCTACATAACGAGTATTAAAATGCATAGCGGGAATTAGTGGCGATTTAAGATGTGCGACTAATGAAATGCCTGTTGCAAAGAATTTCCCGTCTAGCTCTGCTCCTGGAATTTCGCTGCGGAATTCGGGAGAAAATTCACCGAATACAGTAGATATATTAACCCCGACTTTTTCAAATACTTCTCCTTTCATGAGAGACATGACACCGCCACCGCCGCCATTACGTTGCCAGCTTGAGTATACAAATTTAGTCGGTTTTAAACCTTTGGTTTGTACATATTCTTCTTCGATTTTTTCAAATTCTTTGCACAATAAATCACGTAAATTAGTAAACCAACTAATTATTATTTCTTTATTTTCTATGTTCATAATTATTAAGCAACGATTTAATTACTTTCCTCATCATATACATAATCACTAAAAATACGGCAGCAATGATCATAATATAAAAAGCCGGAGCATAAAATAAGCCTGTGCGCTCTACAAGCCAACGAGAAATAATGGGTGAAGTTCCGCCAAATATCGCTATTGCAAAATTGTAACTGAAAGCAACACCGGTAAATCTTTGTTCTGCCGTAAACAAGGATATAACAAGTATATAAGCTGTACCTGCTATGCTTCCTGCAAGCATACCAAGTATTGTAAGAGCTATAATTTGTTGCCACATCTCTTCTGTCGACATAAGTAACATGGTCGGTAAAATCAATATCAAGATAGCAACACCAACAAGCATTGCCATTTTAAATTTCCCGATAATATCGGCAATACCGCCGATAAGCGGCATCGCTATCATCGCAATAAACGAACTATACGCTAAATATGATAAAGCAATAGTATTACTAAGATGCATTACATTATAATAGAAAACATTTATATATGTTTTTACTAAATACATAACGCTGCTAGCGATAGCACCTATACACATAGTTAAAAACATCGATCTCCAAGCAGTTCTAATTACATTGGGAAAAGGTGCTTTAAGAACTTGTTTCTTTTTCTCAAGCATTTTAAAAATCGGTGTTTCCGATACACGCAATCGCAAGTAAAATCCTGCAAGACCCATAAATCCACCAAGCAAAAAAGCAAAACGCCAAGCAAAATCTATATGAGAGAAATAACGTTCTATTATAATACCGATAAATGTTGCAATTAAGGTACCGGCGATATTTGAACCATGTACTAAACCTGCCGTAAAACCCGGTCTTAAATTTTGACGATGTTCAAGGATAAAAATAGCCGCTCCCGTTCCTTCACCGCTAATACATAAACCTTGAATAAGCCGCATTATAACTAGAATTATAGGGGCATAAATCCCAATACTTACATATGAGGGTATGAGACCCATAATAAAGGTCGGAATAGTCATACCTAGCATTGAGATTATTAAAGCGATACGTCTACCGTATCTATCACCAATATAACCGAATAATATGCCTCCTATCGGTCTTGTCAGAAAGCCAACCGCAAATACTCCAAGGCTTAGAAGAATTCTAATGAATTCCGATTCGCCTGGAAAAAAAACTTGTCCAATAATCAGCGAGAAAACTGAATATACCGTAAAATCATAATATTCGAGTACATTACCTGAAATAGCAGATAAAAAAATGAACTTAGACCTATTCATCGAGCTTTAAATAACTTAATTACTAATTAGTTATTATAGACAAGTTACATCATTTATAAAGTGTAATTTATAATATTTTAATATTCGAGTACATTACCTGAAATAGCAGATAAAAAAATGAACTTAGACCTATTCATCGAGCTTTAAATAACTTAATTACTAATTAGTTATTATAGACAAGTTACATCATTTATAAAGTGTAATTTATAATATTTAATTTTTTTTATATATTATTAATTAACATATATAATATTAATATTTAATTGTCGGCATTTTAATTCTTGTGGTGATAGTAATATGTTTTTGTAGTTATAAGTTCTTGTTTAATAAACAACTTGAATCAGTTGCAAATGATTTTGAAAAAGAATTAGCAGAATAAAGCTATAAAACAAAATCCGAATGATGCAAATGCATATATTAGATATGGATTTAGACTAAGAATACTGGGACTTAGGTTTCCTGAAAAATATGAGTTGGTCCTTAAAGCTTATAACAAAGCAATTGCACTAAACCCTAATCATTTTCAGGCTTATCTTAATAAAGGAGCGGCATTAATTCAGTTGGGAAAATACGATTTATCTCTTGAATCATACAACAAAGCATTAGAATTAGAGTCAAATGACTTTAAGACACAAGCTCAAATACAAGCTATATTAGACATGCAAAAGGCTAAATAATAGTCATAATTTATTATGACTATTATAACGTACATATTAACTTGTTCATAACTATTATAATATACACGTTATAATGGTCAAGCACTTATAACCTAGTTATCCTCTGGTGGAACTACTGGAATTCTTACTTTTGTAAGTTTAGCTTCTTTTGGCTTTTTAATTCCTGCAAATTTCTGTTCTTCTTGTTTTCGTAGTTTTTCTCCTATTTTTGCAGCTTCTCTGCTACCTTTAAGAGCACTTTTTACGAGCTTTGTGTTAAGATTCGTAACACCTTTTGAAGTCTTAATACTTCAATCTTTATCAAAATATTTTATGTCTGTAGCAATACTTAAATGGTAAACTCCGCTACCTTTTTTTATAAACTGGTTCTGATTTTGTAAAGCTTTACCTTTTAAATCTAAGAATTTTCCATTTTTTTGAAGAATAGTTTCATCAAGCTTAATATTCTCATCTAATACTACTTTTCCAAAATCACCTACTTCTCCAACTTTTGTTCATGGAAGTCTAAGTTGTTTAAAAAGTTCTCTATAGAATTCTTATCATTAGTGAAATTGCCTAATTCATAGGTGCCTATAATTTTCTCTTCTTTGCTTACTATTTTTTTCGTATTTTTAATAATTCCAAGATAGGCTAGAGCTTTTTTAAACTTACCCAAATTACGCTTTACCTTAACTTCTACGGGTCTAGAAAATTCTTTTACTTCTTCAACTTCTCCTATAACTAATTGCCTATCTATGGGGCTGCCCAGTTCATCTTTAAAATGAATTAATTTAGCATTTTTACTCTATTTAATTCAGTTTCTTCAGTTTGAAAATGTAGATGTTTTTTTCTGGCATAAATTCCTCCTTGAATAAATTGTGGTTTATTTCAAGTGTAAAGGAGTAAATTAAATTTTTGTAGGAAGTTTTTATTGTTAATTATTTCTCAATAACTAACAAATATTACGAATTAAAAACTACTGTGCCGTCCAGCCTCTATCTATCAAGAGTCCACTACCTATTATTGATGATGCTTTTTTGTCACATAAACATAAGAATATTACTAAGTTTGCTATTTCATCAGCTTCTACAAATTTTTTCGTAGCTTGAGATTTAAGGATTACATTCCTTAACGCTGATTCTTCACTGATATGTCTAGCTTTAGCAGTATCTGCTATTTGATTCCTTACTAATGGTGTGTTAACGTAACTGGGACAGATAGCATTAACTGTATAATATTATTCTCAGCCACTTCTAAAGCAACAGTTTTGGTAAGCCCAAGGATACCGTGCTTTGCTGCTACATATGACGACTTGAAAGGTGATGCAACATATGCATGAGCGGAAGCGATATTAATAATTCGCCCGAAGCTGTTTTTTTCATAATCTGTATTGCGTATTTTGTAGTATAGAAAGATGATATTAAATCTATACGCAAAATTTGCTCCCATTATATCTTCAGGAAATTCATCGATAGGAGCAACATGCTGAATACCTGCATTATTTACTAATATGTCTATTTTACCGAATTCTTTTATTATCCTCTCAAACATAGAATGAATTTCATCAGGTTTTTCCAAATTTATTCCTTGATAAAATACAGCTCTTGCCCCAAGTTCTTTCAATTCTACTGAAATTTTAGCTACTTCATCTTCTTTTGTAAGACCGTTAATAACTATTTTAGACTCAAGTTTTGCAAAATGTTTTGCTATCTCAAGCCCGATACCGCTAGTAGAACTGGTAATAACTGCTACTTTGTCTTTTATTTTTATCTCCTTATAAAATATGCACTGTCATACCGTGGCTTGTACCAGCCAGCTGAATCGTTATTGCGAGCAGTCATAGACTGCGTGGCAATCTCAGAACTTTGGCACTAGATTGCTTCGTCAATTACTTACGTAATTTCCTCGCAATGACAAGAAAATTAGAACCATGCAACACAGCTGATCAAGTCACGGGATGACATATTTAATCAAGTAATATTTGTCTTTTATTTAAAAGTAACTTATATTAGATTACACTTTAAAGAAATAATGTATAAATCTATGGAAATTGTTAATAGCGTTGATGCATCTGTATCTTGTCAGGGCAAAGAATTTCCATATGACCATCCGAAAGTTTATTTAGAGATAGATAAAGAAAAAAAGGAAGTTATTTGCCCATATTGTAGTAAGAAATTTAAATTAGTAACAAAATGACTATAAAATTTCTGTCAGAAAGTACTATCAACCGAATTGCTGCTGGTGAGGTTATAGAAAGGCCCGCATCGGTAGTAAAGGAATTAGTTGAAAATGCTGTTGATGCAAGTAGTACTAAAATAGATATTATTTTAGAACGTGCTGGTAAAAATCTAATCATTATTTCCGATGACGGTATCGGTATGACTGATAAGGAATTAGAAATTGCCGTTGAACGTCATACAACTTCTAAGTTTGATGAAAGTAATTTTCTAAATATTCATACTTTCGGTTTTAGGGGTGAAGCACTGCCGTCTATTGCTGCTATTAGCAAAATGCTAATTACTTCTAAAAAACGAGATGCTGACAAAGCATTTCAGATTAAGTTAATCGGCGGCAATGAAAAACAAGTTACCATTTCTGTTCATAATGAAGGTACTAAAATAGAGGTACGTGATTTATTTTTTGCAACACCTGCACGTTTAAAATTTCTTAGAGCCGATAAAACAGAGCTTGCAGCAACTGTAGATGTGGTTAAGAAAATCGCTCTAGCACATCCTGAAATTTCTTTTAGTTTAACACATGACGGCAAGAATTTATTAAAACTAAAGGGACAAAATAAAGATGCTGAAACTAACCTAAAACAGCGTATAATTGATGTAATAGGTTATGATTTTATAAAAAACACCGCTTATGTAAACTTCAAAACACCTAATTTCTCTATTTTCGGCTATACTAGTAGCCCGACATATAATAGAGCTTCAAGTGAAGATCAATTTTTATTTATTAATAATAGACCGGTAAAAGATAAATTATTACAGGTAGCTTTAAGGGTAGCATATCAAGATTATTTAGCTCGTGATCGTTATCCGCTATGTGCTATATTCTTACAAATCGATCCGCAACTTGTTGACGTTAACGTACATCCGGCAAAAGCAGAGGTTAGGTTTCATGACCCGAATTATGTGCGGAACTTATTAATAGAAGCAATTAAAAATGCTTTAACAAATAAAAATCATGTTACTTCTACTACTATCGCCTCTGATGCTCTTGAGTTATTTAAAAATCCTTTAGTTAACAAACAATCGCCAGTAAGTAAAGTTATAAATGTTAATAGTAAATTGGCAGATTATAGACCTACTACTCATTCTACACTTAATACAGTTCCTCAAAATCATGTTTATCAAAAATTAATCGATACATTATCACATGCTAAAATAGAACAAGAATTAGAAAACCATATAGAACATGAACAGCAAATCTGTAAACAATATAAACTTGGGGCAGCTAAAGCACAACTTCATACGACTTATATTATTTCACAAACCGAAAATAGTATAGTGATTACCGACCAGCATGCAGCACACGAACGTTTAGGGTATGAAAAAATAAAAGATTACCTTAAAATGGAAGAGTTAATTAAACAGCGCTTGCTTATCCCTGAGATAGTAGAACTGCTAAATGAAAAACAAGCAAATTGTTTATATGACCATAGAGAAAAACTATATAAACTTGGTTTAACTCTAGAAAAATTCGGTGAAAAATCTATTATAGTAACTGAAATTCCAAATATTCTTGGAGATGTAAACGTACAAAAGTTAATTCAGGATCTCGCCGATCATTTATCGGATTTTGGCAAGAATATAGCTTTGACAGAGTTAATTGAGCATGTAACAGAAACTTATGCCTGTCATTACTCCATTAGAGTAGGACGAAAATTATCGGCAGATGAAATGAATGCCTTACTGCGTCAAATAGAAAATATGCCGCTTTCAGGTCAATGTAATCACGGCAGACCTACTTATATTGAGTTGAAGATTAAGGATATTGAACGCTTATTTGGACGGTAAACTCATTTAATGTGAAAAATTGGCGTCATTGCAAGCGACTGCAAGGAGTGCGGCAATCTCGGAAAATTAAAACTAGATTGCCATGCTCCTTTAGTCGCTCGCAATGACGTATCTCTCTTTATTTTGCAATGCCTAGTTTTTACTTGACTATTTTTCAATTTCGTTTTATTCTGCTTTTCTTAGAAAAATAAAATAATATCTTGATTTAAGGTGTCAGCTAATGGCAAAGAAAAATAAAAATGTTTTGGTAAGGCTAGTAAGTACTGCTGGCACAGGTGTTTTTTGGGTAAAGAAACGTAATCCGAAGACTCAAACCGAGAAGCTTTCTTTTCGTAAGTATGATAAAGTAGTTAGAAAACATGTTCTTTTTAAAGAAGAAAAAATAAAATAATTGTAAGTAATATATGGCAGTAAAAATTCGTTTAGCTAGAGGCGGTGCTAAAAAGCGTCCTTTTTATCGTGTAGTAGTAGCTAACGCAACAGCACCTCGTGACGGTGACTTTTTAGAAAAAGTCGGAACTTATGATCCAATGCTTGCTTCAGATAATAGTGAGCGTGTTGTTTTAAAAAAAGATCGTATAGAATATTGGCTTGGCACCGGTGCTAAACCAACTGAGCGAGTCGCAAAATTTATTGAGCAAGCGGGTGTTACTCTTCCTGAAAAAGTTAAAAAGGAAATGGAAGTGAAAGCAAAAAACTGCAAAGCTAGACTAAGTAAAAAGGAAGTTAAAGAAGCTTAGTTTATGGTGTATTTTCGTTATTGCAAGCAGGCATTGACTGTGTGGGTCAATTCAGGCCTTGTTGTCCCGCTATTTGATTGCGGGATTTAGTAAATTTGACTATTATAAGTTGTTTTTCTAGATATTGTCGTCAAGTTACGGTACGATAGCACATGTCTCTTCTCTATAATCATATTAATATGCCGGATTAGCTCAGTGGTAGAGCAACCGCCTTGTAAGCGGTAGGTCATCAGTTCAAGTCCGATATCCGGCACCATCAAAATTTTTCTTGTCATACAGGGACTATCTTTATATTAGATACCAAATCGTCATTGCGAGCAGCCAGCCGTAGGTTGCGTGGCAATCTCATGAAATAAAACTCCTGAGAATGCTTCGTCGAATTACTGCGTAATTCTTCTCGCAATGACGATTTACCGATCCATACAAGCAAGCTTTCACAAGAATTATATAGAAAAAACATATAATAGTGACATCCTTTAAAATTTTTATATATGATAGTAATCGATAAAACATCTTATAGAACTGTGGGATTTGATAAACGTATTAAATTCCTAGTGCTACATTATACACAGTGTGATTTTAAGCAGTCTTTAGATTTTCTAACCGGTGAAAAGTTAAGTAGCCATTATTTAATCAATAATGAAAACCCTGAACATATATTTCAATTAGTAGAAGAGCATGATAGAGCATGGCATGCTGGAGTAAGTTACTGGCAAGGTCATGAACGTATTAATGATACATCAATCGGTATTGAAATCGTAAATCCTGCTTTTGAAGTAAATGCAAAAAACAATAATATAGTTTGGCTACCCTATTCGGAAAGGCAAATTAATAGTGTTATAAGTTTGTGTAAACAGATTATTGCTAGATATGATATTAAACCTACTAGAGTGGTTGGGCACTCTGATATTGCTCCAGGTAGAAAACAGGACCCTGGTCCGCTATTTCCTTGGAAACTATTATATGATAACGATATTGGAGCTTGGTATGATGAACAGGTGTTTAACGATCTATTGCCGCAAGTCGACATAACCGATATTGCAGCAATTCAGCAGAAATTTATTACATATGGTTATAAACTTGAAGTTACTGAAATTTTAGACTCTAAAATGAAAGATATTATAATTGCGTTTCAAATGCATTTTCGTCCTAGTAATTTTTCCGGTGATTTGGATGCTGAAACCATAGCAATTTTAGATGCATTAATATTGAAATATAAATCTGAATTAATATGATAAGATTTATAACTATACCGGATCTTGCGGATTATCAAGTTACTTTGAAATTAATGGAAGATTACGTTAACAAAGTAATTAGTGATCATGAGCCGGAAATTATTTATTTAGTTGAACATTCGGAAGTATATACAGCCGGTACTAATTATAAACAAGAAGAATTATTAAATTACGGTGATATTCCGGTAATTTACACAGGACGTGGCGGTAAATTTACTTTTCATGGGCCGGGTCAGCGTGTTATTTATCCAATTCTTAATTTAGCTTCACCAAATCGACATAAAGATTTAAAGCTATATATAAAAATGCTTGAAGAATGGATTATAAATAGCTTAAATTATTTTGGAATTAAAGCATATATTATTAAAGATAAAGTAGGAATTTGGGTAAAAGTAAGGAAAGATGAATTTGCTAAAATTGCTGCAATAGGTGTTAGAGTAAAAAAATGGGTTACATATCACGGTGTAGCTATAAATATTTCACCAGATTTAAGTAAGTTTAATGGGATTATTCCTTGTGGACTTGAAAATTCTTTAGTAACATCTTTAAATCAGTTAGGGATTCATGTTGAAATGTCTGAATTTGATAAAATTATTCAAACTGAATTTAATAAAATATTTAAATGATCAGAAAATTTTTACTCACAATTTTTGCTCTTTGGGTCGGTGGTTTTGGTTATTATTTATATTTAATAAATTCTTATAAACTTAATAGTAATACTACTAATGCAATAATAGTATTTGCAGGAGGAGGACATAAAATTGAAACCGGTATTGCTTGGCTTAAGGCAGGCTATGCACCTATATTATTTATTACTGGTATAGAATCTACAGAGCAATTAAAAAATTTGTTAAAGGAACGTGATGTTATAGAACAGCAGGTAATACTTGCTCCGAATAAAGTAATGTCTGAAGAAGATAATATTAAGAAAGTGGTTGATTTTATTGTAACTTACAATCTTACTTCAATAATTTTAGTAGAGTATAATTATAATATGCCTTTTATGCTAAATAAGCTTGAAAAAGCGATTCCTTCTTCTAATAATATCTATATAGTACCATATCCTGTTTTTTCCAAACAAAAATATAATGTGTTATTAAAATCCTATCATCGTTATTTAATTAGTATACTCGTTTAATTTGCTCCTTTACTCTTTTCCAGTACAATATTTTAGAACGGCTACGCCAAATAATGCAGAAATTAAAGAGCCTATTATTACTGCAGTTCTCATAGGGTTTGAAGGGCAGCTGCTCTCAAACGTAATACTACTAAAACAAGTATTAGTTGGAACAAGTGCCTTTAAATGCAAAATTTTCTAAAAGGATACTGGAATTCATAAATACAAAAAGTGGTAAAATAAAGTAATTTACAAAAGGACGAGTTAAGTTTTCAAGTTTTTTAAAGAAGTGTTAAATTCTCCTTTTATATTAACAGGTATAAAAAGTGCTATTAATGGCTCTGCATAAAGTATTGTGAATACCTGACTCCACCATACTAATCCATAATAATAAACCTACAATTATATAATAAAATAATTGTTTAACTTTTCGATAATTCAATATAAACAAGATGAATATAATTATAGAGGAAATTAATAATGCCGGAGTATTGTTTTAGTATAAAACAAAGCTAGTATAATTAACGCAAAAGCATCGTCAATTAATGAGAAACCTATAATAAAAGCTCGTAATTCTAAAGATATATGTCGGTTGAAAAAAGATAAAATACCAAGGACAAAAGTAGTATCAGTTGCGATAGGAATAGCCCATCCTTTTATTAATCCCGGTTTATCGTAATTAAAAAACATGTATATTAAGACAGGAATTACCACACCTTCAAGGGCTGTCGCCGCAGGTAATATTAGTTTTTTTATTTTTATGTTTACCTTCTACTAGGTGAAATTTCATCTCTAAACTTAATAAAAAGAAGAAGGTCATGAGACCGTCATTAACTAACTCTATAAAAGTTGTTTGTAAACTTACATTTCCTATTGTAAAATTTACTGTAAATAAAAGAATAATAATATAAGGTAAAAGCAATAATTAATAATATACCGGCAAAAGTACCTGATTTAATTAATTCTCTTAACTGGTTATTTATACTCATAATTTTAATATTAGTTATAACAAGCTCATAATAATATAAGTTATTTAAATTCATTAAGAAAGTCAAAAATCTATTAAATTATTTTTTAGTGAGATAAAAAGTTGTTTTTTGTACTTTTATAAGCTTGTATAATAAGTGTAAGAAGATATAATTATTAATTACAAAAAAATATCTAAGCAATTCTTATGTTAGCAAAACAGCAAACCGAATGGATTATTAGCAATAACCTTGTAAATAAGGGATGGCATATAGATTATGATAATAAAGAGAATTGTTTATTTCCAAAAACCAAAATCCAAAACAGAACAGATAAGATTAAATGGAAAAAGACCGGATTATATCTTATATGAAAGTAATAATGATAAACCTATTGCAATAATAGAAGCAAAAAAACAGGAGTGGATTTAAGACAAGCTTTAGATCAAGCAACGGAATATGCAAAATTGCTTGATGTACCTATAGTGTTTGTAATGAATGAAGCTTACTGCGAAGCTCGTTTTGTTGCTAATAATAAAGAGCTTATATTAAACGGTGATGAAGTAAGGGAATTACTACATGAAAAAGAATTATTAGCTTTTTTAGAAGCAAGCAGTAATGAAGCTTGGACTATACCGAAAGAAATTAAAGTATCACGTGAAGAATTAATATCGATATTTAAAAAAGCGAATTTGCAAATATATTATTCTTAAAATTATTAAGTGAAAACAACGAAAAATTTTGGTGAAATAATATTAAAGCACAATCCAACGATGATATTATCGGTTATATTAATAGCTATGTTATAGAACAAATTAAGAATAAATATGGTGGCGATGTTTTTACGCCTATTTCTCTAGGCAATTCCATTACTCTCCGCCACATTATCGATGCAATTGATCCTCTTATTTTATCTACGATAGATACAAATATAAAAGGCGATGCATTTGAGTATTTCTTAGAAAAAACTACATCAATGGAAAAATGATTTAGGCGAATATTTTACACCGAGAAATAAAGAAAATAATATAATTAATACCGGTAGAAGATTTAGAAAAATTAAGATTTAATACATTATATGGGCGAGAGTTAACCAAAACTGCTAGAATCGCTAAGATGAATATGATTTTGCATGGTGACGGACATAGCGGAATTCAGCAAATAAATAGTCTTGAGAACTCTAATGATGTTAAACCCTTAACTAGCAGTTAAAGTTTGATGTAATTGTTACTAATTGCCATTTTCTCAAACTATCACTAAAAAAACTAGCAAAAACGGCAAAACTATAACAGAAAGTCATATAACTCCTCTTTTTATAACGGCATTGCAAAAGATAACGATGATGTTGCTTGTGTTTTGCATTGCCTGCAAAATTTAAAAGAGGGTGGTAGAATGGCATTGGTAGTACCTGAAGGGTTCTTATTCAGAAAAGACACCGCTGCTGTTCGTCAATTTTTACTATCAAAAGCAAAGCTGTAACTTGTTATCTCTCTACTGCAAGGTACTTTTTTACCTTATACAGGAGTAAAAATGTCAATACTTTATTTTATCGATACACATAAACCGAATAATCAAAAAGAATATTGGTTTTATGAGGTTAAGAATATCGGCGTTATTCTAGACAATAAAAAAAGAAAAATTGTTGGTATAAATGATTTAAACAGGCGAGGATGAATTTATCTAAAATTCCTTTTATAGATCTCGATTTTTATCAAATAGCTAAGAATTGGTGAAAAACAATGATATTTTAATGTGTAAAGACTGAGCATTAACGGGTAAAGTGTGTTTTGTGGATGATAAAATTTTACCGCAAATAGAAGTAATGGTTAATGAACATGTTTATATTTTTAAAGGGAAACCAAATATTATACATCAATTTTATTTATTTTATTATTTAAATAGCGATATAATTTTAAATCAAATTAAAGAACTTAGCTTATAATAAAAGTGCTCAGCTTTAAATAGAGAACATATGAACTCAATTTATATTCCTCTTCCGTTTCTAGAAAAACAACAGGAAATTATTGAAGAATTGAATAGCTATCAAAAGATAATAGAGGGGGCAAAAAAGATAGTTGGCATCCTTATTTTGAAATAAATAAACAATGGGAAATTGTTAAATTTGGCGATATCGTTATCAATAAATTGAAAGGTAAT
The DNA here is from genome assembly GCA_030295365.1 of Candidatus Rickettsia kotlanii. Lineage (GTDB taxonomy): Bacteria > Pseudomonadota > Alphaproteobacteria > Rickettsiales > Rickettsiaceae > Rickettsia > Rickettsia kotlanii. Next base: position 371,262 of record AP027062.1, on the reverse strand, counting down.
ATTTTATCTCTTGAACATAAGGAGTATACAACTTAATAGTAGGTAAAAAAGTAAAATGATTAACATTAATACTGCAATTAAGGGAGGTATTCCAGTAATAGCAGCTGGTTGGGTTAGTCCTTTAATGAAAAACTATTGTTAACTAAATATCTATATTATTTTTAATCTCAGCAAAATATAATATACCAAAAGCAAGCTGGATCAGGTCAACCTCACGTTTATTTGAAAGATTTAGAGGATGTACAAATTCCTATCCTGCCTCTTGAAGAATAGCAAAAAATAGTAACAGAGCTTGATAATAATCAAAGTAAGATTGACAACAATTTGAAAATAAACTAAAAACCACATTAAATTCTCTTTGGCAATAATTGATGTACATTAACTACTTAAAAGATTTGATTAGTTTTAAGTCTGTAACTCCTAAGAGCGATGGAGCTATTGAGTATATTGATGATTTGCTTAAACAGCACGGCTTTAAGACCGAAATAAAAATATTCGGTGATTCTAAAAACGAGCAAGTCACTAATCTTTATGCTGTTTTCGGTAGCAATGAGCCTAATATTTGCTTTGTTGGTCATGTAGATGTAGTGCTGGCAGGCAATCATGAGCTTTGGTATAATGCGAGTCCATTTAAAGCTAGCCAGCAAGACGGTAAGATATATGGCAGAGGTACGGTGGATATGAAAGGGGCTATAGCGTGCTTTCTAGCTGCCAGTTTAGATTTTATAAAAAATAATACCAATTTTAAAGGTTCCATTAGTTTCTTACTTACTAGTGATGAAGAGGGAAAAGCAAAGCATGGTACTCAAGAAATGCTGCAATATGTTTATGATCAAGGATATAAGATAAATTTTGCTATTGTCGGTGAACCTACTTGTGAAACAGAAATAGGCGATGCAATTAAAATTGGTAGAAGAGGAAGTGTTAACTTTAAATTAAATATAGAAGGCTTAAGCGGGCATGTAGCTTATCCTCATAAAGCAAATAACCCATTGCCTTGCTTAATAATAATATTGAATGAGTTAACAAATATAAAACTTGATGAAGGTACTGAATTTTTTCAACGTTCAAATCTTGAAGTAACGAATATCGAGGTCAGTAATAATACTTCAAACGTAATTCCGGCAAGTACGGAAGCATCTTTCAATATACGTTTTAATAATTTACATAGTGCAGAAACTTTAGCAAAACAGGTAGAAGAAATTATTAAACAGCATTGTAAAGAATATAAAGTAGATTATAAGTTAGAATATAGTAGTTCTGCTGAAAGTTTTATTCAGAACCCTAGCGATAAAATAAAAGAATTTGCTAAAGTAGTAGAGCATACGCTTAAAATAAAGCCTGAATTCTCTACAAGTGGCGGTACGTCGGATGCAAGATTCGTCAAAAATTATTGTCCGTTAGTAGAGTTTGGTTTATTATCTGAAACGGCACATAAAATAAACGAATACACAAAAATTAGCGATTTACAAAAATTATATGATGTGTATTATAACTTTTTGATGGAAATACTTTGATGTTATTCCTGCAGAGGCAGGAATGACATAGAATCCATGCAACAAGGGCACCCTTTTACAGGAATGGCATTACCATACGCGGATGTGATGGAACTGGTAGACATACAAGATTTAGGTTCTTGTGCCGTGAGGCGTGGGGGTTCAAGTCCCTTCATCCGTACCACTTAAATTTTCTCATAAAAAATAACATAAAATTTTTATGCAGCAATTTAGTATTTATCAAACAAGCGATGAATTACTTCTAAAATCGATATTGCTTCTGATAGAAAAATGCTATCACTCTAATCTTAAAAGCGTGATATTAACTGCAGATGCAGATCAACAAGAAATGCTCAATAAAAATCTTTGGACTTATTCAAATAAGCAATTTATACCTCACGGTAGTAAACTTGATCCACAGCCTGAAAAACAGCCGATTTATATTACCGATGAGTTACAAAATCCTAATAATGCTAGTGTACTTGTTATTATTTCGCCTACAGATATAAGAAAAATTTTACAAGCAAAAGAGTATATAAGAGTTTTCAAAAGGATAATTATAATAACCGATTTACCGGAAGATTTAAAAGAATTAACAGTTAAAATAAATAAATTTACCGGACAGGAAAACAAAATAGATTGTTTTACTAAAAATTCTCGTGGAGCTTGGAATAAAGTAGTCTAATAAATTTATATTCTTTTAACAAATAAATATAATCCGATCGTTAAAGCAATAACCAAATTGAAATAACAAGCAAAAATAAAATCTAGCTTTTTTGAAGCAAAATTTTGTAATATAAAATGAATTGAAGTAACTAGCAATACTGTTAAGGCAGAAAATAATACCGGCATAAAAGTTGTTTTTTTGCTATAAGGATATCTTAAAAAAACTGCAAGTGCTACAAAAGGTAATACAAAATTGTATAAAGGCCAAATTATTCTTTGATGTGCTTCAGCAATTAATTTAATTTTTTTAGTAATAGCTAAATCATGAGGAGGGGCAAGTAATTCGCTTATATAATATTCGTTTGCTTCTTTACTATGTTTAGTTCTTTGCGATACTAAAGGATTATTATCATTTTGCAGTTTTATCATTAAAGAATTGAAAGTTAACTGAGTTAAATTACCGTTTACGTCATATTCTTGTCTTATGCCTTTATTAAGTTCAAAAATCGGGCTATTATCATATATATTAAGAGTACCTGAGCCCGCAAATACTACTGATGGGTTATCAGCGTTGCGATTATCAAATATTATTACGCCGTTCATAATATTTCCTGCTGATTTTTTATCTATAAAAACAGTGATATCTTTCGTTACTTTATTAAAAGTTTTCTCTTCAATCATACTTGAGATATAATTATTCTTTATAAAGTTTAAACGTGATTTTAAGTTTATATGAGATAACGGCAGGATGGTAGAAGATATATAATAAGCAAGTAACATAACTATTAATGCAACATATAAAGCAGGCAGTGCTAGCTGTACATTATTAACTCCTGAAGCTTGTAATATAATTAATTGTCGCTCGACTTTTAAATTATTATAGATATAGATCATGGTAATAACCGTTATTACCGGTAACAGAATAAATAATAAAGCAGGAAGTACTAAAACTATTAAACTGAAGAAGTCCATAACTTTTATACCTTTATCAAATAAATATAAAAGTTTTAATATTTGCGTTATCCATACTATACTAGTCACTGAAAAAGTAACGACTATAAGCAGCGGTAAGATGTTTTTTATAAAGTATTTTCGGTATAGTAGCATAATGTTTGTTTGGTTTTTTGATGTCATTCTTGTTTTTAGTTAGGCGCGACATCAAACGCTTTTCAAAAACTATCCAGTACTATGGATTGTTAGATAGGTTTTGTGGGAACTCGTTCCCGGTTCATTTCAAAATAATTAAAAACTAAGTAGAGCACTGTGTGAACCTAATCGTATTAACTCCAATGTGTCAGTATCGGGTTTTCTATAAATTAATACTAAATCCGGTTTAATATGACAATCTCTACAATCTTTGCCAATTAACCTATAAGGGCATGATCTCTCATATGTATAGGACATGTTATATCAGCAACCAAGTACCTAACTGCTTTCAGTAAAATATCATCCAAATTTATTCCATGTTTTCCAAGTTTAAACTGTGCAGTACGTTTAATCGTTCTCATTTAAATCAGATAACAAATTATTGATATTATCAACATGAACTAATTTGCCGCTTCTTGCAGCTTTCATAGCTTTAATTGTTTCATCATTTGGGATAAGTGCTCAAACGGTAATGCTTTTTCACGAGCAACACGAAATAACAGCATACGAACAGCATCAGATAAAGCAAGTCCCATAGCAGCAAACACTAAAGCTGCTTCTTCTTTCACGTCTTCATTAATACGGGCTCGCGCAATAGAATCAGCAGACATAAAAATCTTCTTTCAATAATGTAGTTAGTTACATTGTAGCGCGCATATTAAAAACTTATTTTTTCTTAAAATTACTGCCTCATTAATAGAAAATCCCCGATCTTTCTTATTATATGATTTGCAAAGCTGCGATAAATTAACTTACCTATCAGTATTGTTATAAATGCAATAATAATGCTGTAGATTATATCACTTGGGTAATGCATAGCAAGGCTTATGCGAGATAAAGACACGAGCATAATAACACAAATCATTAAGATTTTTAATGGTAATTTTATATAATTCCAAGCAAAATACGTTACTAACATGCTAAGAGCTGCGTGGCTGCTTGGAAAGCTTGAAAAGCATCTTTCGTTTGCAGTATTTATTATGGTCATGAAACTATCTACAGGAAGACTGCAATAAGGGCGAGGGAAATTAACTGAAAATTTAAGAGCGGTAAAAATTAAACCGAATGTCCCGTATATTATACCGATTTCAACTAACTTATTATAATTGTGCCAGAATTTATTTTGCTGCTTCTTATCATTTTTGGTTTTCTTTAATTGAATATAAAAATATATACAGTATAAAATATATATTAAGGCAAAATTAGAGATATTAAAACAAAACGAAATTATTTTAAAAAAATAAGATATAAAGCCGATATTAGTAATTTTATTCAAAAATAAGAATATTTTTTGATTTAAGCCGAAAAAATTATAAAAAACTTCAAACATTATTTTAAATATTTATGTTACAAGTAACAATACTTGGGTGTGGAGCATCTGTAGGCGTACCGATGATCGGGTGCGATTGTAGTACTTGCACATCTCCTTCAAAATACAATAAAAGGACTAGATCAACAATATATATTAACGATGAAAATAGTCAAATATTAGTTGATTTCGGTTTTGATATTAGAAATCAACTATTACGAGAAAAGCTAAATAAGCTCGATTGTGCTATATTAACACATTATCATTCCGATCACGTTAACGGTATCGATGATTTACGAGTATTTACTTTTATGCAAGGCAAGCCATTTGAAATCTATACAGATTACGATAGTACGGCAAAGCTCCATACAAAATTTGATTATCTATTTAACAATAAGTTATTTAAGCTTGGGCGACTGTTCACAACTCAATCTGTTAGTTTTTTTGATAAAATTAAGATTAATACTATCGAAATACAATTTTTTAGACAGCATCACGGTCCTATAGATAGTTTGGGCTTACGTATAGGTGATTTTGTTTATTCGCCCGATGTAATCGATTTTCCTCCTGAATCAGATAAATTTTTAAAAGATATAAAAATATGGATATTAGATTGTATGGATTATAAATCAAATCCGAATCATGCAGGGCTTGATAAAGTTCTAGAATGGCGTGAAAAATATAAACCTGAGCAGATATTATTAACCAATATGAGACACACGATAGATTATCATGAGATTACGAAAATGCTTCCAAATAACGTTAAGCCGCTTTATGACGGTTATAAATTTACGGTCTAGTTTATGATTATTTTAGAAAAAGTTTGTAAGCGTTATGGCAAGAATTATGCAATTAAGAATATTGATTTAAGTTTTACTACTAAGGAAACTACTGTAATAATCGGTCCTTCGGGAAGCGGTAAAACTACTCTGCTTAGAATTTTAAATAATTTAGAAGAACCAAGTAGCGGTACTTTTTTGGTAGACGGGAAGAAGCTATTGCTTAAAGATAGAAGAAAGCTTCGTTTAAAAGTTGGTATGGTTTTTCAAAATTTTAATTTATTCCCGCATTTAACGGTAGGAAAAAACCTAATCTATACGCCGGTAAATGTTTTAAATTTGCCAAAAGAACAAGCAATTTCTATGGCAAAGGAATTGCTTGCAAAATTTAAGCTAACGCAAAAATTTGACTCATATCCGGCAAGCCTATCAGGAGGGCAGAAGCAACGCACCGCAATAGCAAGGGCTTTAATGATGAAGCCGAAAGTTTTGTTATTCGATGAACCGACTTCGGCACTCGATCCTGAAAATATTAAAGATGTTATAGAGAATATAAATTTATTAAAAGATCAAATGAGCATGGTAGTGGTCACGCACCATTTGAAGTTTGCAAAATTAATAGCGGATCGTGTTATTTTTATGGATCAAGGACAGATTTTAGCAAATCAGCCTGCCGAGGATTTTTTTAATAAACCGGCATCGCATCGAGCTAAGTTGTTTTTAGAGAATATCGGCGATTTAATGTGATTTTCTTGATAAAGATAAAATTATAGCCTATAATTAGTATTTAATTTAGTATTAATTATATGTATCCTCAATGAACTTAAAATTGGCTACGTGTCGTCTAAATAAGTTTGCAGGTAGCCACGTATTAAGGATACGCTCTGCTCCTAGTCTTGCAGACTCCTTGCTCTTTTCCAAGTTGATCTTCGTATAACTTTCTTCGTTTACTTGGAATCAATAATGGAACATATTTATGCAAATCTAGCAGTTAGTATATCAGAATTTAAAAAAAGCCCTACTGCATTATTGGATAAGGCAAGTGGTGCGCCTGTTGCCTTATTAAATCATAATAAACCGACTGCTTATCTAATTCCGGCTGAATTTATATGAGCAAATTATTGAAGCTTTAGATGACAAATATTTATTAGAGCTTGCTACTATTAGATTAAAAGATAAAGAAAAGGCAATAGTGGTTAAAAGTAGCTTTTGTCATTCCCGTGAAAGCGGGAATCTAGTAAAAAATGGTAAAAATAAAAAAATCATATGAAAATTTAGTATATAATTTGTTTAGAAAGCTGGATTCCTGCTTTCGTAAGAATGACATAGAATCAATAAATAATATCGCCATATGAGTAAACAGTTTATCCTATTTTTTAGTATAATGTTACTATTATCACATTGTACAGTTTTGGCACAGATACGAGTAGAATTACCGCAAAAACTAAAAAGCTTGAATTGCAAAAAGAAGAATTACAAGGAGAAGCAATTGCAATTTTATACAAAGGTGAAGTTATTTATAAAACAACGTTTAGAAATCAGAAAGGTAATAGAAACTTTATTTCCTTTAGCATCAGTTTCAAAAGCTGTTTCAGCAACGGCAATTGCATTAATGGTAGATCAAGAAAGTTGAGATTAAATTCAAATTATTATACCTAAAAAATGCTATTAGTCTTAATAATATTTTAAGCCATACAACAGGTTATCAAATTCTCAGGAAATATTGAAATTGAGCAAGGAATGAATCGCTCAAAGCTTTTAGTGTTGCTAAAAAAACAACAAGCTAGTTGTAAACCCGGGCAATGCTATAAGTAAAGTATAGTAACATAGTTTTTAGTTTACTTGAAGAAGCTTTAAAACGGTACCTACATCTGCCGGTATTTTTGCATCGATAGATGGAATGATTGAAATATTCACACTTAGTTTTGGTTATAAACCGAATATTATTGCTAAAAGTACTTTAGATCGTATGTATAAAAGAGTAAAATCAAACAAAGATGTTTTTGGATTTAAATGGCAACTGATTTGGCCTATTGATCAAAAAATGATTGAGTCATATTATGCTCTTGGATGGTGTATTCTTAAAGTAAAAGGACGCTCAAATAAGGATTTAATTTTTCACTCAGGCTATAAATTAATGGTATTAATTCTTTTATTGGCTTCATACCGTCAGAAGAACTTAGAATTATTATTCTAGTGAACCAGGAAGGTAGTTTTCCACTTAAAAATGGGCTGGGACTTTGGTTTGATTATATAGATTAAAATTGTATACTCAGATAGAACTTCGTATATCTATTCTTTATTTACTTGTAGTATATTATATGAATAAAAAACTTATAAAACTTATTTTTATCATTTGCAGCACTGTAATTGTAACAGGTTTATTATACAAATATATCAATCAACATTATCCAAAATTTTTTAAAGCACCACAAAATATAGGGAGTTTTTGTGCGTCATTATTAATATTATTTAGTATAATTTACTACAGTACTATTAGCCAGAATGAAATACGCAGATTTTGTTTGCAATTAGCAATATGGGCAGTAATTTTCTTAGTTATAATAACTGGTTATGCTTTTAGGTTTGAGCTGAACTACGCTTATCATAGAGTAATGTCTGCTTTAATTCCATCATATAAATGGTCTACTGAAGTCGGAGAAATTATTATAGCCCGTAGCAGAGATGGGCATTTTTATATCAATGCTTTTGTAAATAACGTTAAAATAAAATTTATGGTAGATACAGGGGCAAGTGATATAGCTTTAACTAAAGAAGATGCTCAAAAATTAGGCTTTGACTTAACTAAATTAAAATATACTAGAACTTATCTAACAGCTAACGGTGAAAATAAAGCCGCCCCTATAACCTTAAATAGTGTAGTAATCGGTACGGAATTTAAGAACATCAAAGGACATGTAGGTCTTGGTGACCTTGATATTTCGCTTCTTGGTATGTCGCTACTTGAGCGTTTCAAAGGTTTCAGGGTTGATAAGGATTTATTGATCTTGAGTTATTAGACTTCCTGCATAACTTGCTTCTAAAGGCAATTTGTATGTCGATCATCATCCCTAATCTTCACGTATTTCTATATATGCTGCAGCGGCAAATGCTTCTGTGTATCCTTTAAATTCCTTTCTATACACCGCTTTGGAAATATTTTTTACAAATTTCCTTTTTAATAAATAGTTAAATTGTTAATTATTTTTTGATTTTTATATCAAAAAGTGCTAACATGCCTGTTTTAAATAAAAGAGGTTTTATGTATAAATCTAAATATGACGAAATCAATTTGTTTAATGCTATTTACAATGAAGACAAGATCAAAGAACTTGTCAATAATAAGATAGCTGTTTCTAATGAGTTTGCAGCAGTACCACTAAATGAACACGATGATACACCTCTACATATAGCTTCTATTCTAAGTAAAGAAAATATAATTTAAATACTACTTAAGACAGAGACTAATCCTGATGACGTAAATTGTGAAGATGATTTTCATAAATTGGCAGAAGAATGTAGAAATGGAAGGTTTAGTAGAAATTTTCATTTGAAAAATTAATAGAATTTATAGCTTGGAAATAAAACTTTTGGATACTAATTATAATATTGATGTTGTTAAACTTTATCTACAAGATGCTCGTAATTTGAAAAGTTTTTTAGAAACCGGTAAAAAAGAGCTAACAGAAAAAGAAAAATTAGATAAACTAAACGATATGATTATCCCTTCTCTTAGGGATAAAACGCTATTGAAATATAAAGAAATATATAATGATGACAACTTTTGCCTGAGATAGCACAAACAGAGCTTAACGATACATCCTATTGTGATGATATTTTGTGAATAAATATGGATACCAAATCGTCATGAGCTAAGTGACTAAAGACGTTGTTGCGTGGAGCAGTTTTTCCGTCATTGTGAGGAAATTTACAATCTTGGGAAGAATTCCTGAGATTGCCACGCTCACTAATGTTCGCGTGCAATAACGACTTGTATCCACTCAACACGATCTTTGTAAGAATGACATAAGAGCCGTGTTAAAACGGCATTTTAAAGCCTGGTGGTAAGCTCATACCGTTTAAAGCTCCTGATAAAGAATTTTGAGAATCTTCATCACATTTTTGTTGAGCATCATTAAAGGCAACTTTAATTAAATCCTCAAGCATTTCTTTTTCTTCTGCTTTTAATAAAGATTCATCAATTGAAATCTTGTCAACTTCGCCTTTACCGGTTGCAATAACCTCAACAAGTCCGCCGCCGGCTTTACCGGTATATCTTGCATTTGCCATTTGCTCTTGAGCTTCTTGCATTTTCTTTTGCATTGATTGGGCTTGCTTTAAAAACTGATTAAAATTTACCATAATTCTATCCTATATATTTTTAGCTTTTAAGTAAAATATCCGAAATTGTTATATTTGGGAAATGTTTTTTAATTAAACCAAAATCGTTACTTGCTTCAATCTTACCAATTAACTGATTCTTTAAGGTTTGCTTGTTCTGTTCTTTTATTATTACTATCTCAAACTTTTCATTAGTAAAAGCAGCTAACAAATCTTCTATTTGTCTTTTTATTTTGCTTGTAACTTCAAGACTTACGAACTCTAATCTATTATTACTGAGATTTTTAAGTTCCGTATGATTGAGCAGGAAATAATATATATCTATCTCATTATTTTTATATAAATATTCAAGAAAATCTACAATTTCAAATTTTTTTTTTATTTCCGGATTAATTGATTGATTTAAATTTTGATTATTACCGTCAAAATCTGTAAACAAGGGTAGCGACGTTGAATATATAGATTTTATAACTAACATTTCTGTTTCTGTTAGTTGGTTATAGGAAATTTTTATTTCCCCTACTCCCTTATTATATATTTGCCATAAGATTGATAAGTGTGGCAAGCTGGTTTTATCTAATATACTTTTAGTTCTATCATTAAATGATTCATATATAGGCAAACTATAATTAGGTAACATTTTTACTTTATTAAGATAAGCAATAAAATCTGATGCCGATTCTATAAAAATTTCAAGATTAACCGAAGAACCGTAAAGTTTATTTATTAAATTTATAGCTTTTTCCGTCTCTCTGTGGATAATACATTCGACAAATTCTATTATAACCGAACTATCGACAAGCCCAAGCATTTGATTAATTACTTGAGGACTAATTATATTGTCAGATTTCGCCGACATACTAGCTGCTTGATCTAAAATAGAGACTGCATCACGTGCCGACCCTTCCGATTTGTAAGCTATAATTCTTAGTGCTTCTATATCGGTTTTTAAATTTTCTTGCTTAGTTATATATTCAAGTAGCTTAAAAATCTCTTCAAAACTTAACCGTCTTAAATCATAACGTTGACATCTTGAGATAATAGTTGCAGGTATCTTTTGTACTTCCGTCGTTGCAAAGATAAACATTATATGAGGTGGCGGTTCTTCCAGTGTCTTAAGAAGTGCATTAAATGCCCCTTTAGAGAGCATATGTACCTCATCAATAATGAAGATTTTATGCTTACCTTGTAGGGGCTTATACTCGGCGGATTCTATAATTCTACGTATATCATCTACGCTAGTTTTACTTGCCGCATCAATTTCGATTATATCAGGGTGATTATGATTATTAAAGCTGATGCAATTCGTACATTCTTCACATGTTTTAATAGTCATATTTTCGGTAATTAAAGCAGAACAGTTTACGGCTTTAGCAATAATTCGGGCGGAAGTAGTTTTACCGACTCCTCTAATACCTGTTAAAAGATAGCTTCCGGCAAGCCTATCGTTTAAAATAGTATAGCTTAAAACTTTGACTAATACCTCTTGCCCATGAAGTTCGGCAAAGTTACTAGGACGATATTTCCTTGCAAAAGGAATATATTGATTTGATGAATTTATATCTAGCACTATAGTTATAAGACTTTTTATGTTATTTTAGCAGAAAACTGGCTTTATTGCATGGTTCCATGTCATTCCCGCGAGAAAGCGGGAATCTAGAGAAAATAACCTTAAATTGCTACAAAATACGTATTTTGTAAAATAAACATATAAAAATTTATTTTTTATATGTTTTACTGAATTCCTGCTTTCGCGGGAATGACATAAAACGAGCCGTCTTGCTATAGAAATGACATTAAAATTAGAATAATGCTAGTAATGACCCATTGCATCCCATTCTGGCTGCTTCCTTTCAGACCTGACCGACTAAACAGGTACAATGCCCACTACTAGCATAATTAACATAACCTGTTTATTTTCAAGAAACAATATATTTTTTTTCTATTTCCGATTTTGTTAATCTTGCAGGAGGACCGAATATTTCAGGGTTTTTTAATTTAAACAAATCATCGGAAAATTTTTGTACTTGAGCTATTTTATCAAAAGTAATAGTGACTATATTATTATCTTCAAATATTTTTAATGCTTCAATTTGTTGAGTAGTTTTATTAAAAGTAATTTCGCTACGTTTTTCCGTTAGAGTATGATAGATAGTAATTTTAGAAATATTTCTTTCGTTAATTACTGATTCAAAAACAAAATCCTTGTCGAAATGCCCATTATCTTCTAATAAAAAATTAAATGTATTTTCGCTTCTATTAATACGACTTACTTGCTCCATATCGTAATCATACATCGATACGAAATTTTTAGTACCTATTATAACTAAAGGGAAAGGAGGATAATAATTACATCTAAAATTATAAGGTTTATGGATCAGTAATTTTCCTTTAACTATTTTACCGTACGAATCTTTTTGAGTAAAATCTATCGCAACCGATTTTATCGTATGTAGATAAGTTTTTAGCTCCGAAATAGCTGTTTTATCATCTGCCCCAAATGCGAAGCTTGAATTCACAAAAAGATAAATAATGATTAGAAAAAATATTTTTTTCATTTTCGTTGTTTTATATTTTAAATTATGTTTAAAATACCTTATGTATTCAGTTAATGCAAAATATAATTAGTATTTATGAAAATCGTTGCTTTAAAAGAAAAAGCCAAGCATGAAACACGAGCCGTTATAACGCCTGAAGTAGCAGGATTGCTAGTCAAAAAAGGCTATGCGGTTATGGTAGAAAAAGATATAGGGCTTCATGCCGGTTTTCTTGATGAAGAATATGTTGCTCTAGGTGCTAAAATATCTTCGGTACCACTCGAAATTATTTCTGATGCTGATATTATATTAAAGGTGCAACCTTCGTCCGTTACGGATAAATATAGTGAGCTTGAACTTGCAAAAAAAGGAGCAATTATTGTAGGATTATTATCGCCTTATTTAAATCATGAATATATAAAAGTGGCAGCTAAAAAAAACCTTACGACTTTTGCTATGGAGTTTGTGCCGAGAATTACTAAAGCTCAAAATATGGACGCTTTATCTTCTCAAAGTAACTTAGTAGGCTATAGAGCGGTAATTGAAGCAAGTTATCATTACACAAGGGTTTTTCCTATGATGATAACTGCAGCAGGGACGATTTCACCGTGTAAAACTTTAGTGCTTGGTATCGGTGTTGCCGGTCTTCAAGCTATTGCAACGGCAAAAAGGCTTGGTAGCATTGTTGCAGGATATGATGTAAGAGTTGCTACCAAAGAGCAAGTAGAAAGCTTAGGAGCTAAGTTTGTTTCACTGGCATTACAGGAGGATTTACAAGATAAATCAGGCTATGCTCACGAGAGTTCGGAAGATTATAAAGCTAAACAAGAAGAGTTTTTAGCAAAAATTATTAAAGGATATGACATAGTTATTACTACTGCACAAATTCCAGGAAAAAAAGCACCTCTGCTTGTTACGGAAAAAATGCTAGAATCTATGAAGCGTGGCTCAGTGATTGTTGATATAGCGACTAGTACAGGTGGGAACGTGGAAGGTTCAGAACCGAATAAGATTGTTACTAAGCATGGAGTTACCATAATAGGTTTATCAAACCTTGTTACTAAAGTTGCTACCGACAGTTCAAAATTATATGCTAAGAATTTGTATAATTTTCTAACCTATGCATTGCAAGACGGTAAGTTTAACATGGATGATGCGTTAGTACGTGAGATGTTGATTACTAAAGACGGAAAAATTGTGAGTGAGAAATTAAATATATGAATCAAATACCGACGATGGCTAAACAGGCTGCTGAAATTGCCCATAATACCCAAGAATTATCAGATAAATTAAAAGATTTGGTAATAGATACTGGTTGGCAAACAAACACAAGTACTATAGATCCGCTAATATTTGCTATAACTATTTTTGTATTAGCTTCTTTTGTAGGCTATTATATTGTGTGGAAAGTAACGCCTGCACTCCATACTCCGCTTATGTCTATTACTAACGCTATTTCAGGTATTATAGTTCTTAGTTCTATGATTGCTGCAAGTAGCTCTGCCTTTGGGTTTCCCGGTCTACTAGGGTATTTTGCAACGCTGCTTGCTTCTATAAATATCTTCGGTGGATTTATAGTAACAAAAAGAATGCTCGAGATGTTTAAGAAGAAGTAATTAATAATGTCATATCTGCGTTGTTGATACCCAAATCATTATTGCGAGGAGTAAGGATTGTTGCATAGATCGAAGAACCTATTCGATGTCGTTCCCGCGTAGGTGGGGATGACATGACAAGTCATACGGTTAACGTTTATAGTGACAAAAAAATCAAATTAAAGTTCTAGTTCTTTATATTCAACGGTAACTACTTCGTATGATTTAGATCCTTTCGGTGTTGTAACTTCTACAAAATCACCTACCGATTTTCTAATTAAAGCTTTTGCTATAGGAGAAGCGATTGAAACTCTTTTTCTAGTTATATCGGCTTCATATTCTCCTACAATAATATATGTTACTTCTTCTTCAGTATCGTTGTCGATCAAAGTAACCGTAGCCCCGAATTTTATGTTATCTCCCGATAATTTACCAATATCAATAATCTCCGCTCTTGCCGTCATATCTTCAAGCTCTTTAATACGCCCTTCTATAAATGCTTGTTTCTCACGTGCCGCTTCATATTCTGCATTCTCGGATAAATCGCCGTGTTCTCGTGCTTCGGCTATATCTTCACTAATTTTTTTACGTTCTACATGTTTTAAATGTTTAAGCTCGTGTTCTAATTTTTCAAAACCTTTAGCGGTGATAGGAAATTTTGTATTCATAATTATATTGTATAGATTTAGTAATTTTAGTATACTATTTTCAATAATATAGATTTTAGCAAGTATATTTGTAATAGTGAAATTTGTCAAATAAGCCTTTTTAATTATTGGGCATTGCCTAAATATCTGCAAGTGGTCCTTGTCTAAACAGATTCTGTTATGTCATTCCTGCGAAACGAAAGCAAGAATGACATTGAATACTGCTCGCAATGATGTTGGCATTATTCCTCATATAACAATAGCGACAAATTAGTAATCTTATGGAAATTAAAGATTTTGACTTTGAGAAAAAGCGTAAAATTTTCCACCTATCGGCTATAATATTTCCGCTGCTTTATTTATTTACTCCAAGAACCGCTATTACGTTATTATTATTTATAATAACAGCTATTACATTATATTTAGATGTATCACGTCATAATAATGCAAAAATTAGCGGATTTGTAACTAGATTTTTTTCAACAGTTATAAGGCTTGAAGAAAATAACGGTTCTTTTGCTTTAAGCGGCGTTAGCTTTATGATGCTCGGTTTTTTCTTAACTGCTCTTCTTTTTCCTAAAAATTTAGTGATTTGTTCGTGGTTAATTTTAATTATTTCAGATTGTGTAGCGGCTCTTGTCGGCGTTAAAATAGGAAATAGTTTAGGTAACGGTAAATCTATAGCCGGTTCTATTACCTTTTTAGTTTCTGCAATTTTTATAAGTATATTAGTGTATTTCTATTTAGGATATAATACAAGTTTTTTTATTATTATTATAAGTTGCATAGGGGCTACAGTAGCTGAATTTTATTCAAAAAATTTAAGAATTAACGATAATTTGTCTATACCACTTTCTTATTGTCTTTCTACAGCTATTCTTTCCTACATATTGTAATATAATGAGAGTTGCACTGGAATTTTATGAGTTCTTAAGAAACCGTATTAACATATCGGATGTAGTGCGGCAAAAAGTAGCTTTAACTAGAAAATCCGGTAACTATGTAGGTTTATGTCCCTTCCATCAAGAAAAGACCCCATCTTTTACGGTTAGTGATAGTAAGAGATTTTTCTATTGTTTTGGTTGTAAAGCAGCCGGTGACGTTATAAAATTTACTTCTAATATTAGCAGTTTATCTTATAATGAGTCTGCTATAAAGCTTGCAACCGATTACGGTATAGAGATACCGAAATTAACTGCGAAACAGAAAGAATTTTATGAAGAATCCGATGAAATTCTCAATATTTTAGAACTCGCCAATAAGTTTTTTAGGACACAATTAACACCTGAAATATTACATTATCTACACGAAAGGGGTATTACCGAAGAAACAGTAAAAGAGTTTTCAATAGGCTTTGCCCCAAAGAATAATAAATTTGAAAAATTTTTTCACGATAAAAATATAGATATTATAAAGCTTGGTAAAGCAGGGCTAATCGGCAAGCGAGAAAACGGTAAAATATATAATTTATTTTCTAACCGTATTACTATTCCAATTAGAAATATTTACAATAAAATTGTAGGCTTTGGCGGTAGAGTACTAGGGGAGGGGCTGCCTAAATACTTAAATTCACCTGAAACTACAGTATTTCAAAAAAGTGAAACTCTATACGGTGAGCATAAAGCGATAAGCAGTAGCTATAAAAAAAATCATTCGATTTTAGTAGAAGGTTATTTTGATGTTATAGCACTACATCAAGCAGGTTTTAGTGAAACGGTTGCGAGTCTCGGTACTAGCGTTACCGAGAATCACTTGCATAAATTATGGCGTGCTGGCGATGAAATTATATTATGTCTTGACGGAGATAATGCAGGCATAAAAGCTAGCATAAGAACTATTAACTTAGCATTACCGCTTATTAATAGTGAAAAGAAAATTTCTTTTATTAGGTTACCAAGCGGACTTGATCCCGACGATGCAGTAAATAAAAACGGTGCTGATTTTTTTACAAAGCTTATAGATAAAAGAATAAGCTTATCAGAAATGATTTGGCATATTGAGTATAGCGGCAAGAGTTTTAAAACTGCGGAAGCAAAAGCTAATTTAGAAAAAAATTTAAAAAATTATTGCAGTAAAATATCGGATAGTAATTTAAAAGCAAGTTATTATAGGTTTTTTAAAGATCAAATATGGCAAAATTTAGTCACAACGCAGAAGAAAGCTACAACTAAAAACTCAAATTTGGCTCCTATAATTTTAAGTCACGGCTATTCGGAGCTCGAAATACTAGAACATGCTTTTTGTGCTTTGTTGGTTAAATTTCCTGTAATACTTGAAGAAAAAGATATTAGAGATTTCATCTTAAATTTAAATTTTAATAATAAATCGCTTGAAGAATTCCGTAATTGGTATTTAAACGAGATTATAGATAATAACGTAGAAGCAAGTGAAATTACTGCAATTGTGGAAAAAACTAGCTTTTTTGATATTTTTTTATTATTATCAAAAACGGATAATTTGTTTTTAGATATCTCATTTAATAAAAATAATATCAGACTGAATTTATTATGGCAGTGGCTACATAAGAAATATTATCTAATAAATTTACAACAAGAATACGCTATTACCATAAACAGCACTGACAATCATGACTTTGAAAAAGTTTTACTATATAAAAAAGAAATTCTGAAGATTGCAAATGAACTTCAAGTTTTAAACGAATCTTTTATTAATCACACGATAACTTAATTATTTCAAACTTCTTTTAAAAGAAAAAAGCATATAGGTATTTAATGAGCAATAGCAATATAGATAATGATCTAGATAAAATAGATAGTTTACTTAAAAAAGCTAAATCTAAAAAGATACCGGTCACTTATGATGATATAAACAACGCTCTTCCTCTTAATAAAAATCCTTCAATAAGACAATTAGAGGAAGCTATATTAAAATTTTCCGATGCGGGGGTAGATATTTTAGAATCTAATGAAGATGATGAAATTAAGCTTGATATCGGAATGGATGAAGAATTTAAGCTATCTACCAATGTTGATAATGAATCTGAGGATGAGGTAGAAGAAGAAAATATAGGTACTACCGATGATCCTGTAAGATTATATCTTAAGGATATGGGGGGAGTCGATCTTTTAACTCGTGAAAATGAAGTAGAAATAGCAAAAAGGATTGAGGAAGGACATAAAACAATGACTGCTTCCTTATGCAGAAGCCCTATTGCTATGCGTTGTTTTATAGTATGGTATGAAGATTTAGTTAATGAAAAAATGTTACTACGTGATCTGATAGATTTAGAAGCTAACATGTTACATGACGAAACACCTGAAAATGATGAAGAACATAGTAGTGAGACCGAAGGAGAAGAGCATGAGGATAATCACTTATCTATGTCTAGAGTAGAAACGCAGATATTACCTAATATTATAGAGCGTATGAAAAAGATTTCTTTTATCTGTGAAGAGCTACTCATTGAAGCTAAAAAATGTTATGAGAAATCTTTTGAGCCGAAGGTTTTACAAAATAGCAAAAAATATAATAATTTGGAATTATTAATAAATGAAGTTTCGGAAATACATTTTAATTCTAAAAGAACAGAAGAAATTTTAGGTAAGATGTATGGAATAAATCGTGATTTAATTAATAAAGAAACAGCTTTTTTAAAACTTGCTGAAAAATATGGAGTAACTCGCCAAAATTTCCTTGATGAATATATAGGATCAGTTATCAATGCAGCATGGAAAGAAAAAATGCTGAAAAATAAAAAAGTCGCTTGGAAAGAGTTAATAACTAAAGAATCGGATTATATAGATCAAATGATTACTGAATTATCGGTTATAGAATCTAAAACCGGTCTTTTAGTTAATGATTTTAAAAAACTAGTGAATACTATACAAAAAAGTGAGAGACAAACGCTACAAGCAAAAAAAGATATGATAGAAGCGAATTTACGTTTAGTTATATCTATCGCTAAAAAATACGCTAATAGAGGATTGCAGTTTTTAGATTTAATTCAAGAAGGTAATATAGGACTTATGAAAGCGGTGGATAAATTTGAATATCGCCGTGGTTATAAATTCTCTACCTATGCTACGTGGTGGATTAGACAAGCTATAACAAGAGCTATTGCCGATCAAGCAAGGACTATACGTATTCCTGTGCATATGATTGAAACAATTAATAAGATACTACGTACTTCAAGACAAATGCTTAATGAACTCGGATACGAACCAACAGCAACGGAAATCGCTAACCGTCTTTCAATGCCGCTTGATAAAGTGCGTAAAGTTATGAAAATAGCTAAAGAACCTATAAGTCTTGAAAATCCCGTAGGTGATGATAGTGATGGCGGTCAATTAGGCGATTTTATCGAAGATAAGAATGCAGTAGCACCGATTGATGCGGCAATTCAGTCAAATTTACGAGAAGTTACCACTAGAGTACTTGCAACCCTTACGCCTCGTGAAGAAAGAGTGCTTAGAATGCGTTTCGGTATAGGTATGAATACTGACCATACATTAGAAGAAGTAGGGCAGCAATTTAAAGTAACTAGAGAACGTATAAGACAAATCGAGTCAAAAGCTTTAAGAAAGTTACAACATCCTATTAGATCCAAAAAACTTAATAGCTTTAGAAGCGGAGGAAAGCGTGGTGATGGTAACCCATCGGATTTACTAGAAGCATGATAATACTTATACTGTCATCTCGTGATTCAGGATCTCAGGACGCGGCTGTGATACAAGATCCTGTGGTCAAGCTACGGGATGACATTGGGCTATTATGTATCGATATAAAATTACCATTGAATATTTAGGCACGGATCTTGCAGGTTGGCAAAGACAAGCAGGAGTAATGTCGGTACAGCAGATATTAGAAGAAGCGATTTATAAATTTTCCGGTGAACAGGTGATATTGTTTGGGTCAGGAAGGACAGATGCCGGTGTTCATGCTATAGGTCAAGTAGCACATTTTGATCTTTCAAAATATTTAGAACCTCACAAAATTATTACGGCTATCAACTATTTTGTAAGACCGTATGCCGTAGGAGTATGGAATTGTGAATTAGCCCCCAATAATTTTCATGCTAGGTTTTCAGCTACCTCTCGTTATTATATATATAGAATTATTAATAGACCTTATCCATCGGTAATTGATTTAAATAGAGCATGGTGGATTAGTTCACCTTTAGATGTTCTGGCTATGCAACAAGCTGCCACTTATCTATTAGGCAAACATGATTTTACTTCATTTAGGGCTAGCTCATGTCAATCAAAATCACCGATTAAAACTCTAACTGAACTTAATATTATTAAAGAAGCCGAAGAAATAAAATTATATCTTTCAGCCCCGTCATTTTTGCATCATATGGTACGTAATATTGTCGGTAGTTTAGTACTTGTTGGTAAAAATATTTGGCAGGCAGAACAAATTCAAGATGTTCTAGAAGCCAAAGATAGAACAGCCGCCGGTCCTACTGCTCCCGCTTCCGGTCTTTATTTTGTGAAAGCAGCGTATTAACAACCATAAATTTTGTCATTACAATGCCTCACTGCATAGGCATTGTTACGTGGATACCACCTTGTCATTGCGAAGAAATTACGAAATAATTGACGAAACAATCTCAGGATATTTGACGAGATTGCCATGCAAGTACTACGGTTGCTCACAATGACAACCGGGTATCCATCTACAAAGTACACTCGTAATGACGTCCTAAATTAGTACACTATGACACTGTCAATAAACTGTATAATTTTTCATGGATGTTAGTTAGCTTACCTATATCATTTCCACCGGCTTGAGCAAGGCTTGCTTGTCCACCTCCGCCGCTGCCACCTAAGAATAAAGAAAGTTTTTTTGCAATTATATCTGCATTGTATTTGTCTGTTATAGCTTTACTCACTGCAACCGTAATAGATAATTTACCAATTCCCTCGGCAATGTATACCATTATCAAATCTTCTACTTTTTTTGTTAAATTTTCGGCAGCTTGACGTAATATTTTATTGTCTATATTTCCTACTTTTTTGTATAATAGTTTTATCCCTGTTATTTGTGCAGCTTGCTTTTCAATTTGCTCTATACTTAAATCTAAACTAGCTAAATGAGTTTTTTCTAATTCTTTCTCAACTTCCTTGTTACGCTCTAAGATATTATTAACCTTAGTAATAAGTTCATTTTTATTAGTTTTTAAACTATTTTCTATCGATTTAAGTAAACTATCCTTTTCTCTCATTAATTTAATTACGAATTCACCGCAAACTGCTTCAATTCTACGAACACCTGCTGCTATAGCACTTTCACTTGTAATTTTAAAGCAACCAATGTCACCGGTACGTCTGACATGCGTCCCGCCGCATAATTCTAAAGAAGTCTCACCTATCTTAACTACTCTTACTTCAGAGTCGTATTTCTCGCCAAACAGTGCCATAGCTCCTTGTTTAACTGCATCTTCAGTTGCCATTAATGTAGTAGTTACTTCATGATTATCTCTAATAATCTCATTTACCTTATCTTCGATTAAAGTAATTTCTTCATTAGTCACAGCTTTAGAATGGCTAATATCAAAGCGTAAATAAGTTGGAGTGACTAACGAACCTTTTTGAGTAACATGTTTACCAAGTACCTCATGCAGTACTGCATGTAATATATGCGTTGCCGAGTGATGAATTCTTAAATTTTGTCTATATCTTATGTCTATACTAAAATTAGCATTCTCGCCTACGTTAATCTGCCCCTTTTTCAAAATACATTTGTGGACTATAATAGAGCCTAAATATTTTAAAGTATCTATTACTTCTACTTCAGCTACTTCAGAATCTTTTGCAAATATCGTTCCGATGTCACCTATTTGACCGCCTGATTCACCGTAAAAAGGAGTTTGGTTGCTGATTAGCAGGAATTGTGTATCTATCTCTTTTATATCATTAACTAAATTATTATTTTTGATTAATGCAATTATTTTACATTTTGCTTCATTCAGTGTATATCCTAAAAACTCCGTGCTACCATGTTGCTCTTTGATATCGAACCACAACTGATCGGTTTTTGATTCACCGGAGCCAAGCCAAGATTTTCTAGCACGTTCTTTTTGCATAAGCATTTGCTCTTCAAACCCTTTGTGATCAACGGAAATATCACGGTTTTTTAGAATATCTTCGGTTAAATCAAGCGGAAATCCGTAAGTATCGTATAGTTTAAATGCTACTTCTCCTGATAATTCATTACCTTTTGTTAGCGTTTCTGTTTCTTCGGTAAGAAGTTTGAGACCACGTTCTAATGTGGCTTTAAATCTAATTTCTTCTTGTTCTAAGATACTGCTTATAAAGCTTTCTGCTCTTTTAAGTTCAGGATAAACATTCCCCATTAAATCAACAAGTTTTGGCAGTAATTTATACATTAACGGCTCTTTTGCCCCAAGCATATGAGCATGCCTCATGGATCTTCGCATAATGCGGCGAAGTACGTAACCACGCCCCTCATTTGAAGGAATAACACCGTCAGCTATTAAAAAGCTACTTGCTCGTAAGTGGTCGGCAATAACTCGGTAAGAAAATTTAGCTTCTCCATCTACTTTCACTTTTACTATATTTTCGGTAAAATTAATTATTTCCTGAAATAAATCTATATCATAATTGTTGTTAACATGCTGTAATACTGCCGTCATACGCTCAAGACCCATACCGGTATCGATAGATTTTTGCGATAATTCTATGCTAGTATCTTTATCGATTTGTTCATATTGCATAAATACCATATTCCAAATCTCGATAAATCTATCACCGTCTTCACCTTTAGTACCGGGAAGTCCGCCATATATTTGTTCACCGTGGTCGTAAAAAATTTCGGAACAAGGACCGCAAGGGCCAGTATCACCCATTGACCAAAAATTATCGTTTGTTTTGATCTTTATGATACGATCATCCCCAAAACCTGCTATTTTTTTCCAATAAGAAGCTGCTTCGTCATCAGTATGATAAATTGTTGCATAAAGCTTGTCTTTTGGGAGTTCAAATTCTTTAGTCAATAAATTCCAAGCGTAATATATGGCTTGTTCTTTAAAATAGTCACCGAATGAAAAATTACCTAACATTTCAAAAAAGGTATGATGTCTTGCTGTATAACCGACATTCTCAAGGTCGTTATGTTTGCCGCCGGCTCTAAGAGATTTTTGACTAGTTACCGCGTTGTTATAAGGTCTTTTTCCTTGCCCGGTAAAAACATTTTTAAATTGTACCATTCCGGAATTAACAAACATTAAACTAGGGTCATTGTGTGGAATTAACGAGCTGGTCGGTACATGTGTATGATTATTTGCTTTAAAGTAAGTTATAAATTTACTTCTAACTTCTTCAGTGGTAAATTTAGTCATGGTAAAATATATATTATTTAATGTTATGTCATGCCGGAGAGGATCATTTTTTGTCATTGCGAGGAAAATTACGTAGTAATTGTACGTCCCCACGCATAAATGACGTCCAGTATAGTAAAATACATTGAATTATGACTAAAATAAATTTATTTATGAAAAATATTTTTGAGTCGATCAAATTACATTTTGTTCAATTTGCTACAAAATTAAAAATATTTTCTTTCAAAAGAAAAAAGATTGTGGTGTTACTAGGTAATAAAGGTGTATTTCTTAGTACTTTTCTCGATAATAAATTATTAGATAAATTATTTATCCCTACTCGGGAACAGATAGACTTAAATCCTTATAAAAACTTTTTTAGTAAATTTCCAAAAAGCGATATTTATTTTTTACTTGACGGCAGTGAATGTAAAACACGGCACGATCAAATACCTATATTACAGTCAATAGTTAAACTTGATCCTATTGAACAATTTATTGAAGGTTATTTTAATAAAGAAGACATTATAGCACATTGTGTTTACGAAATTACTACTACCCCAAGTGAAATTTGGTCGACTTTAATTATGTCATGTCCATTTGAAGCACCCTTAAGTGATATAATTTCATGCATTATAGATAAAAGATCTCTTGATTTAAAAGGCGTTTACTTTTTAACGTTAGAGCTAAAAGTTATTATAAATAAAATAATGCAGAATATAGAAAATGATAAATATAACGATTATTTTCAAATTTGTGTATATGCATCACAAGCTAGCGGTATAAAATTTATTATCAAACATAAAAATAATATAATAACAATTAGAAATCTTGAGTATCCATTTGATAAAACAACCGGTTATGTTCAAGGTATTATAGAACAAGAAATTAATGATTGTTTGATATTATTTAAAAACTATATAAGTAATCTTGACCAAAGAGCCTGTATAATTCTTATAGTAGATGAAGAGTTAAAATTTTTATTAGAATCAACAAATTTTGAAGAACGCCCTGTAATCTTTATACCGGTTGATAATATACTAAATAAGCAAACTCTAGAAAAAGAAAGATTTATAGATACGAATATTAGTAGACTATTTCTAGAATATAAGAGTTTTCCCGCTTATAATAATAATTTAAAATCAATAAAAAAACTAGTTACTATAAAGGATCTGACATTTAAATTGTATAGTGCATTACTTATAATATTAATATTAGTGGTCGGTATTATCAAATATAATACAAAACAAAATTACAAAGACATAAACTCTATTAATGAAAAATATTATGCAACAAATCAAGAATACAAATATAAATATCCTTATATTAAAAATACTACTAGCCTAGCTGATTTATATGTAATAGAAAAATTACTAGAAGTACCGGTCCCACTGCCGTTTGATTTACTTAACAAGCTAATAACTACTTTAAATCCGGCTTTTAAATTAGAAGAAATTAAATGGGAATTAACAAATATAGATAATATTTTGTTAGTTTCTAAGAGACAATTAATAATCAAATTAATACTTAAATATCATACTAATAATCTATCGGTAGATGAATCTCTAAAGATGCTAGATGATCATATGACAAACGTAAAAAATAAATTATCTAATTTGCAGATAGATTATGTTATATATAAGGATAAAATACTTGATATATTCGGTAAGGTAGTAATCCCTTTATCGGTTAATATAGTTGATAATAAAACATAATATTCCATGTCATTCCTGCGTAGGCGGGAATCCAGAGTAAAGCGAGATAAATCAAGTTTTTAAAAAACTTTAAACCTATGCGGGAATGACATAAACCATGCAACGGCACTAATAACTCAAGGTAAAAATAATGTTTGAAAAATATATTATGTATTTAAAGAATCTTATATTTTTTCAATTTATTATATATTTCTTCTTTATTTCCTTAACTATTTGGATAATAAAAATTGTCCAGCAAGAATACAGTAAATCTATTCTTGATAAACAAGTTTTACAAGAAAATCTAACAGAGGAAGTTTTAAAACTTTATTCTGTCATTAACTCTAAAGAAGGAATATTAGAATCGCACAACAAATATGTAGATTTAAGTGTGCCAAGTAGTGTGAGTTGCTTAAATTATCAAGAACTAATTCCTAAAATAAAAAGCTTAAGCAATAAATATGATTTAGTAGAACCTATAGATGTATTTATAAATTCAGTATTTTTTAAAAATAATATTCAGGTGATTGAAGAAGAAGGTGAATCGATTCATGTAAATAATTATAGCATAAATATAAAATATGCGTGTGCAGATTTTTTGACTTTTCTAAAAATATTCTCTGAAATTTATTCTTATATGCCTCCTAATACTCTTATATCTTTTGTACGAGTACGTAATGAAGAAGTGTTAACACCTAAGAATATATATAAACTTTCAGTAAATCATGCTCCTAATCTTATTTATGCTAAATTGATATTGTATGTTAGAGAATTAGCCTCAAAATAGATTACCAAAATGAATAATGCAATAATACTTAATAACGTAAATACTAATTTATTTAAAAAAGATATTGTTAATAATTTTGTCAATAATCTTATGAAATCTACTTGCTTTACTATTGCAAATATGCTTGCTATAGATTATACGCTAAGGCTTAATTCTAAACCAGACGCTGAAAAATATATTAATAAATGTATTTCTAGACTCAAAAATTATTTAGGTATGCGGGTTATTAACGATGATAATTTTTCCGTAGCATTAGAGTTATTTGCAATAATGATTACTTCTGAAGACGAAAATGAGCAAAATAAGAATAATATTTTAGAGCAATCACAAGATATAATAGCAGAAAATCTTGTAGAAGTTTATTTTGGAGATGAAATAAATAGTACCGAAAAAGAAAAAATTAAAAATATATTTAAAACTCTTTTAAAAGAGAAGGATTTTGATAAAATAATAAATTACGCGGAGTCTCACAAAAAATTATTTAAGGCTTCTGTAATGTATGCCATGAAGAAATATAATAATATTGATGAAGCAACCATCTATATAAAGAAAGAATTTAATAAAATATTAGAGATGTCTTTAGTATTTACACAAAAAAGTAATATATTTAAACAAGCAACCGGAAAAATCGCCGGTGCTGTTTGTGCTTTATTAGTTGGAGCAATCAGTGTTGCGACTGCGGGAGCGGCTTTTTCTATCATAGTTGTACCGGCATCAATTTTTGCCATCAGATATGCACCTGAACTTGGTGAAAAAATTGGAGAATTAATTTTGAATAATGATAATGCAATAAAACTAGAACAAAGCAATATAGATAAGTTTATGAAAACATTACAAAATGATAAAGAAAGTCTTCTCTCTCAAGAAAAAATAAAAAACATCAAACAAAATATTAAAGTTTCTCCTTTTCGAATCAATGCTAAATTAACTAAGAAAGTGGTTAATGAAAAACATAGATAGGATATAGTCATTGCGAAAAGAATTACGCAGTAATTCGACGAAGCAATCCAGTAAAAATTCTGTAAAATCAGAATTTTTTTAATTATTTTTCTAGCTTGCCACATCGCTACGCTCCTCGCAATGACGACTACGGTATCAACGCAAGCAAAGCTATTCGCATGAAATAAAGCTATTTTTACTTGAGAATATAAAATATTACTCTTATTATCTTTTTTTAAATCAATAAAATAACTTAATGAGAAAAGTAGTAATATCCGGCATGATCGGCAACGCTTTAGAATGGTATGATTATGCATTATATGCGCAAATTGCTTATATTATAGGTCAGCATTTTTTTTCCGGATCCAGGAATGCGAGAGACGTTAACTTTTGCGGTATTTGCTGCAGGCTTTGTAGTACGACCGCTCGGCGGTATTATTTTCGGTAATATAGGTGATAGATTCGGTAGACGTACCTGCTTTTGTGATGGGTATTATAGCTATGGCAATACCGACTGCCGGGATAGGGCTCTTACCAAGTTATAAAACTGTTGGAATTGCCGCGCCTATTATTTTAACTATTATCAGACTCATACAAGGTTTTGCTTTAGGAGGGGAATTTAGCGGTTGTATTTCGTATATTGTAGAACATGCTTCGTTCGAGCAGCGAGGACTTGTGGGGAGTAGCTCATTTGTTAGTATGTGTGGCGGTATGCTGCTTGGACTTGGTACAGCGGTCGGTTTTTCTTATTTTATGCCTGCCGATACGCTATTTGAATGGGGTTGGAGGATACCTTTTATTGCCGGTTTATTTATTAGCTCCATAGGTTTATATATTAGAAACAACCTAGCAGAAAGTCCTATTTATAAAAAAGCTAAGGTAACAGGGCGTTTAGCACGTTTTCCTTTACGAGAAACATTAACAAAATACCCAAAAGAACTAATTATCGCACTTGGTCTGTATATTACCGTAACTGCTCCTTTTTATACTTCTACGGTTTTTATTAGTAATTTTATGCAAACACTCGGTTATACTAATCAGCAAAGCACAATTGTTAGTAGTATAATATTAATCGTAATGATGATAGTATTTCCTATATCTGTGTATGTTTCGGATAAGGTGGGGTGAGATCCTGTACTAATATGGGGGATTATCTTGTTAATTTTATCAGTCTATCCTATTTTTGTAGCCTTAGGGTCGATGAATTTTACTTTAGCTATAATATCTCAAGTAATATTTGCTGGAGTTATTAGCATTTATATGGGGCCTATTCCAACGGTTTTAGTAGAGATATTTCCGATTAGCATAAGATTTACCGGTGTTGCACTTTCATACAACCTTGCAGCTGCTATATTTGGCGGTACTGCTCCAATGTTAGTAATGATATTAACGAAAGTTACCGGAGACAATTATGCTATTGCATATTATTTAATTGTACTTGCCTTGTTATCTTCTATAATTCTAAAATTCTATAAAGAAACCTATAAAAAGAATCTAGTAAATATAATATGAGCGAAGTTTTTGAAATACCAAACGGTGAAAGCAAGGTTTTACTCCATTGTTGTTGTGCTCCTTGTGTTGGCCCTTTAATGGAAAAAATGATTGATACCGGCATTAAGTTTATGCTTTTTTTCTATAATCCTAATATTCATCCTAAAAAAGAATATGAGCTTCGTAAAAACGAAAATATTAAATTTGCCGAGAAACATAATATAGAATTTATCGATGCAGATTATGATCCGCAAAATTGGTTTAGACGTGCTAAAGGGATGGAGTTTGAGCCTGAGAGAGGTATACGCTGTACAATGTGTTTTGATATGCGTTTCGAGCGTACGGCTTTATATGCTTATGAGAACGGCTTTAAAGTTATAACTAGCTCGCTTGGTATTTCTAGATGGAAAGATATGAACCAAATTAATGAATCAGGAACTAGGGCGGCATCTCATTATGAAGGAGTGACCTATTGGACTTATAATTGGCGTAAAGACGGTGGTGCTAGCAGAATGTACGAAATTGCCAAAGAAGAGAACTTTTATAAACAAGAATTTTGTGGTTGTGTTTATTCTTTCCGTGATACTAACGATTGGCGAGTAGCAAACAATCGCCCTAAAATCGAGATCGGCAAGGAGTATTATTAAGACCTCAAATTAATAAAAAATATTTTATTTTTAAATCTTCATATTATAATAGTCTAGACAATCTAGCTATACGAGGATTTTTTATGAATAAATAGCAGTTACACGAAGCAAAGAATAAGTTAAGTAATATTATTGATATTGCAATGCATGGTACCCCTCAATGTATTACAAAAAGGGGTGAAGAAGCAGTTGTAATTACTAGTATAAAAGACTATAAACAACTTACTAAACAAAAACCTGATTTCAAAGAATATTTATTGAGCATGCCTAAGACAGATAATTTGGATATTCAGAGAGTAAAAGGGTATGCTAGAGATTTTGAATTATGAAATATTTATTAGATACTAATGTTGTATCTGAAATTCAAAAGAAAAATCCACTTCTCAAGTAGCAGCATGGTTTTTAATTGTTCATTCTAGCCAGTTATACTTAAGTTGTATTACTATCAGCGAAATAAGAAAGGGAATATCAAAATTAGTAAAGAAAGCTAAAATAGCAAGTTTAAAATTAGAAAAATGGTTAGAAAGAATAATAATAGATTATAATGAAAAAATTCTTAATATTGACAAAGAAATATGTGAGGAGTGGGGTGAATTAATGAGTATTAATAGTACGAATGCAATCGATGCTTTAATAGCTGCACAGGCAAAACAAAGCAATATGATACTAGTTACTAGAAATATCAAACATTATAATAATAATATGTTTAATATAAAAATATTCGATCCTTTTAACTGATCAAAATTTTCTTTCCCAATAATAATACCCTATGAAAAAACTATCATTTCAGCAAATTATTCTGACATTACAAAATTATTGGCAGGATTATGGCTGTGCAATATTGCAGCCTTACGATGCTCATGTTGGAGCCGGTACGTTTCACCCTGCAACTGTGCTTCGCTGCCTTGGTACTAAATCTTGGTCTGTTGCATATGTTCAGCCATCAAGAAGACCAGGGGATAGCAGGTATGGCATGCATCCTAATAGAATGCAGCATTATTATCAGTTTCAAGTTATCTTAAAGCCGTCGCCGGATAATATTCAAGAGTTATATCTTAAAAGCTTAGAATGTTTAGGTATAGATTTAAAAATTCATGATATTAGATTTGTTGAAGATGATTGGGAGTCGCCAACCTTAGGTGCTGCCGGGCTTGGCTGGGAAGTATGGTGTAATGGTATGGAAGTATCACAATTTACTTATATGCAGCAAATTGGCGGTATTGAATGCCGTCCCGTTGCCGGTGAAATCACTTATGGACTCGAGAGGCTTGCTTTATATATTCAAGGTGTTGATGAAGTAAGAGAGCTTGATTGGAACGGGCAAGTAGGCGAAAAAGCTTTAAAATACGGTGAAGTGGATTTCGAAGCTGAACGGCAATTTTCAAAATATAATTTAGAGCTTGCCGATAGTGAAATGTTACTGCGACATTTCAAGGATAGCGAAGACCAGTGTGAGAGATTAATCAAAGCTAATTTACCTATGCCGGCTTATGATGAATGTCTTAAGGCAAGTCATGCATTTAATCAACTAAATGCGCTTGGAGTAATTAGCGTCACTGAGCGTGCTTCTTATGTTTTAAGGGTGCGTCATTTAGCTAGAGTTTGTTGTACAAAATGGTTGGAGATGAATAAGTGAGCGAGTTATTATTAGAGCTATTTAGCGAAGAAATTCCGGTTTTTATGCAAAAAAATGCTAAAGAGGGTTATTTAAATATATTCACGAAAATTTTTAAAGAAAACGAAATATTTGCAAAAGTACAAGTATTCGTGGGACCTCGTAGGATAACGCTGCATGCTACCCATTTGCCAAAGATAACTTTGCCAAAAGAGGAAGAAATTAAAGGACCAAGCATAGAAGCTCCGGAAGCCGCTATTAACGGCTTTTGTAAAGCTCATAATGTTAGTAAATTAGAGCTGTCTACTAAATTAATTAGTAATCAGTTATATTATTTCTTTGTCAAAAAAACAGAAGAAAGAGAGATAAAAGAGATTTTGCCGGGGATTATTATAGAGGCTATTAATAAATATAGCTGGGCAAAATCGATGTTTTGGGGTGATTACAAAATAAAATGGATTAGACCTCTGCGAAATATTTTATGCATATTTGACGGCGAAATATTACCGATGCAATTTGGGCATTTAACCGCTAATAATATTACGTATGGGCATCGTCTTACTGATAATAAAAAATTAGAAGTAACAGGTTTTGAAGATTATAGAAATAAGCTTTTAGAAAATCATGTTATTTTAGAAAGAACAAAGAGAGAGGCAATAATTAAAACCGGTTTACTGGAACTAGCAAATTCTCATGATTTAATTATAAAAGAAGATAATCGTTTAGTAGAAGAAGTAGCAGGGCTTAGCGAATTTCCTGTTGTACTGCTTGGACAAATCCCGCAAAAATTTTTAGAGTTACCTGAAGAAGTACTTATTTCTTCGATGCGTACGCATCAGAAATATTTTTGTTTATTTGATAAAACAGGAAATTTTACACCGTATTTTCTCTTTGTTAGTAATGGCAGATTTACAAATGCTGAACTAGTTATTCAAGGTAACGAGAAAGTTCTATCGGCACGTCTTTCAGATGCTTTATATTTTTGTAAGCAGGATATAGCTAAAACTTTAGAATCAAGATTAGGCCAATTAGAAGCTGTAACATTTCATGCAAAGCTTGGTAATTTAAGAGAAAAAATTGAACGCATAACCGATATTTGTAATTATATAGCTCCAAATAATAAGGATTTGATTACAGCAGCTAGACTTTGCAAAAGTGATCTTGTTTCTGAGATGGTCAGGGAATTTCCTGATTTACAGGGGATTATGGGTTATTATTATGCAAAACATGAAGGGCTAAATGCAGAAATAGCCGCTGCAATTAGAGACCATTATAAACCGCAAGGTTTGAGCGACAATGTACCAAGCGGAAATGCGGCTTTACTTGCTTTAGCCGATAAGCTAGATAGTTTAGTAGGTTTGATGATAGCAGGGGAAACACCAACCGGCTCAGGTGATCCATATGCCTTAAGACGTCAAGCTCTTGGTATAATAAGAATAATACTTGAAAATAAATTAGAGCTAAATTTTAATGATTTAATTAATTTTTCTATAAACTTATATAAAGATTCATCTGACGAAAATAAGAATTTAATAATGTCTTTTTTTGAAGAAAGAGCAAAATTTTTTTTAAAAAATGACTATGATATTGCGTTAATTAATGCAGTTCTTGACTTAAATTTAGTAGATACAAACTTTAAGCTTGATGCATTAAAAGAATTTTTAATAGAAGACGCAGGCAAGCAATTATTAAATGCTTACAAACGAGCTAGCAATATAATTGGTGATCAGAAAATTACCGGCTTAGTTGATGCGAGTCTCTTTAGTACACAACCTGAAAAAGAATTATTTGAAGTAATCCAAAAAATTTCTCTGCAAATTATAGATAGTATAGCTGATAAAGATTATAAGAAAGCCTTAAATTTATTATCGTCTCTATTAATTCCCATTACTAGCTTTTTTGATAATGTACTCGTGAATGACTCTGATCCAAAGATCGCTCAAAATCGTTTGTCGTTACTACAGAATATGTGCGAATTATTTGATAAAGTAGCTAAGTTTAATCGCTTATGATAAACAAAGCAGTTCAATTTATAAAATCAGGTAAAGTGGTTGTTTTCCCGACTGAAACAGTCTATGGGATTGGTGCGGATGCCACAAATAATGAGGCGTGTTTAAAGATTTTTCAGTTCAAAGAGCGTCCTGCTGTCAATCCGCTTATCGTACATGTCTCCTCCATAGAGCAAGCAAAGGAAATAGGGGAGTTTGACGATTTAGCTACAAAAATAGCAGAAAATTTTTGGTCTGGACCATTATCTATGGTTGTCCCTTTAAAAAAGAATGCAAATATTGCCCCTAGCGTAACAGCAGGACTAAATACCATAGCACTTCGGATACCGTCTTATCCTGTAGCGTTAGAGCTTATCAGACAATCAGGTATACCTATAGCTGCCCCAAGTGCTAATCCTTCAAACTATATTAGTCCGACTAACGCTGAGCATGTCACAAAACATTTTAAGGATAATCAGGAAATTTTTATTTTAGCACCTGAAATCTATCAATCTAAATATGGGCTAGAGTCAATGATAATCGATACAACAACTGTTATTCCTACTATTCTTAGAGAAGGGGTTATAACTGCTGAAATTTTAGGAGAAAGACTAGGGATAGAAGTTTTAAAAGCATCAGAAACAAGTACTATAAAAGCTCCGGGAATGCTTGTAAAACACTATTCACCAAAAGTACCGGTTAGGCTAAATGCTATAAATTTAGAGGATAAAGAAATCGGATTAAATTTTGGCAATAGCAATCTTACAGGAAGATTTTCATTAAACTTAAGTGTAAAAGGTGACTTTATAGAAGCCGCTGCAAATCTTTATGCTTATTTAAGAATACTTGACGATTATGCTGCATCTCATGATGTAAGAGGTATAGCAGTTAGCCCTATACCTCAAGTGAATGTAGGGGCTGCAATTAATGATCGCCTAAAACGTGCCGCAAAATCATAAATTTCGGCGTTCTATTTGCCTTAATAGCTTTTTGATGATGTTTGGTAATTACATAATTATCGTGCGGTTTTAAATAATCATTTTTATTTATAATTTCAAAATTACCGTTCTGCTGTATTAACTCTATTGCTGCATAAAAATAATTTTCGATATCAGAAGCAAATACTAAATTACCATTGTCTTTTAGCTTATCTTGTAAAATCTTAAGTCGTTCTTTATTGAAAATACGTTTCTTTTTTTGCTTATTTTTTATCCATGGATCGGGAAATAAAATATAAATTCCATCAAGGCTATTACTTGGTATCTCATGTAATATTAAATCCAAATTATTAGGGAATAATAAAAAATTCATGATATTTTGTTCGCCTGCAAGCTTTAAAACATTTGCAACTCCATTTAAATATACCTCTACCCCAAAAAAAGTGTATTAGGATTCATTTTAGCTTGATTAATGAAATGCTCACCCATACCAAAGCCTATTTCAAGAAATACTTTACGTTTTTCATTTACAAGCTTTTCTTTAGAAAATAAATATTTTGGTAGTTCGTTATCTAATAAATTCTATTGCACTCCTGATAAGCTTTTACCGATACGTCTTGCATATGACCGATTTAGATTAATAGGAGAAAATAATATTACCCTACTGTGACCTTGTAGATCTTTATAAACACTTTCAATATTATAACCATGATCTAAGAAAATTTGGGTTACCGCTTCTTCCTGTTTAAACCCTATTTCTAATATAATCTTACCATTTGGTTTTAAGAATTGTTTGGCATTTTCAGCGATGCGAAAGTAAGCTTGCAGTCCGTCTTTTTCAGCAAATAAAGCAATAGACGGTTCATAATTGATTGTTTCAATTGCCATCTCTGATTTTTCGCTGTGAGCTATATATGGCGGGTTGCTAACAATAAAATCAAATTTCTGAGTTTCAATGTTCTCAAACCAATTACTGTGAATAATCTGAATGCGATCCGTTACCTCATATTTTGCCGCATTACTTTTGATAATTTCTATAGCATCAAGACTTATATCAGTCGCAATTACATTAGCATTCGGTAACTCACATAATAGACTGATAGCAATGCAGCCGCTACCTGTGCCAAGTTCTAGGATATTTAAGCATTTGTCATTGCAGTTTTCGCTTATGTCCTCCCCGCGAAAGCGGGGATTTGGTTGCTTTTTTTCTGGATTCCCGCTTCCGCGGGAATGACATTGAAATACAACATCCACTAAAACTTCAGTATCGCTTCTTGGAATTAATACATGTTTATTAACAATAAATTCACGTGAGTAAAATTCTTTAACACCTGTAATATATACTATCGGTTCATGCTTTAATCTTCTCTCTAACAGTTTTTCAAAAGCTTCTATCTCAGCTTCATTTAACTGCTTATCAAGATTAATAAGTAAATACTCAATAGGTTTATTTATAGCATGCTGTAGTAAAATCCGTGCTTCTAATTGCGGAGAACTAATACCTATTTTATTTAATTTATCTGTAGCGTCACTAAGAATTTGTTTTATAGAACATTGCATGGAAAGTTTTATTTTCTGCCAAAATTTTTCATTTCTAAAATCTCATCTACACTACCTAGTAGTGCTCGTTTTTTAAGTTCAGTAAATTCATGAAATATATTATTACCAAATTTATTCTTATAATATTCGGGTTCTAGAGTTACTATTTTAAGATAATTTTTGGTTTTAGGTATTTTAATTATTTTCATAAACCGTTTTATGTTATTATATCACCAATTATTTCTGAATAATATTCATGTTCTATATAGCTATTTTTAAAGCTAAGATTTGCTAATGTTTCTAAATCACAAGTGATTAAAGGTTCTTGTTCGTGTTGATTTTTTAATAAATAAGGACTAGTACAAAACCAAGCGAACTCTCCTTTTATCTGGTCAGCAGTTAGTTTATTTAGTACTTCACCATTTTTCCCATACAAAATCAAGTCAGAAAAAGTACCATATCCTGCTTCGGTAAATTTTATGGGAACTTTCTTCTCACCTAAAATTTCTTGTTGATTTTTTAAAATATATTCTAAATAAGCTTTAAAATAATGATTATACTCTTGTTCCTCATATCGTGTCCTGTACACTTAGTATAATAATTTTGTCTGTGGCTGTACTGAAATCTTGCAGAAAAGTAAAAGTCTCTTCTAAGCTCGCTTTTTGTTTTCTAAGATTTAAAACACCCTCTTCCATAGAAGATAAGGTTTCTTCTAATTTAGCATTAGCTTTTTTCATTTTATAAATCTTTTAAAGATTCATTCTTAATTTTATATTTAAAAATTAATATTTTGTCAGTTATAAACTAATTATCTCTTCCATATCCCTTGGTAACTTACAAGAAAATTCCATAATCGCATTACTAGTCGGATGAGTAAAACTTAAATACCAAGAATGCAGGGCTTGACGTTTAAAATCAATTAATTTTGCTTTTAGTTCAGGGGGAGAATGAGCAATTTTTCGGTCGTTATTGCCGTAAGTTTGGTCGCCGACTACCGAATACTTTAAATGGCTTAGCTGTACTCTAATTTGGTGAGTTCTACCCGTACTAAGCTTGCACTCCACCATACTAATACTACCTTTATAAAATAATTCTAGAGTTTTATAATGTGTAACGGCTTCTTTGCCGCCATATTTTAATATGGTCATTTTTTGGCGATCGCTTCGGCTGCGACCTATATTATTCTTAATGACTCCTTCTAGCGGATTTATTACTCCCCACACTAACACTTTATATTTCCGTATTACCTGCCTTTGTTCTATCTGATTTGCAAGTAGCATATGTGCTTTATTATTTTTAGCAACTACCATCAAGCCCGTAGTGTCTTTATCTAAACGATGTACTATTCCGGGTCTTTCTGATGAGCCGATATCTGATAAGTTTTTTGTATGATGTAATAAAGCATTAACAAGCGTATCGTCATGATGCCCTGCTCCCGGGTGTACCGTCATACCTGCAGCTTTGTTAATTACTATCAAATCATCGTCTTCATATATTATATCAAGTGCTACATTTGCTGCTGCAATTTTTAGCTCTTCAGGTTCTTTAAAAGAAAATAATATAATATCATTCTCCTTGACCAAAACATCAGGATCAGAAATAATTACATCATTAACTAGTACTTGCGAATCTTTAATAGCTTTTTGGATTTGATTCCTTGAAACCTTTTCAAGGAGCGATGATAGAGCTTTATCAAGCCTTATGCCATTTAGTTCGTGTGGTACGGAATATTTTAACATATTTTATTTTAAGATAATGAATAATACGCTTAAATGGTTAAGTGCAATCGGTGTTGAATATTATTGCCATGAACATCCACCGCAATTAAAGGTACGTAATAATACTGAACTAACTGCAAAGCCACAAGTAAAACTTATGTCGACAAAAGAAACTGTATTCAATATGGATGATAAAGTTCAGGATAATATAACCCTAGCAAGATCTCTTGCCGATAAAGCTAATAATATCGAAGAACTAAAAGAATCTCTACTAAATTTTAATGGTTGTGAACTTAAGAAATTTGCTACTAATATGGTTTTCGGTGACGGTAATTTGGAAGCTAAAATTATGTTAATAGGCGAAGCCCCGGGAAGTACCGAAGATTTGAAAGGAATACCTTTTTGCGGCGAAAGTGGCAATTTACTTGATAATATGCTACACGCTATCGGAATTTCACGAAAAAATAACGCTTATATTACTAATACGGTATTTTGGCGTCCTCCTGCTAATAGACAGCCGACGTTCGAAGAAGTCGATATTTGTAGACCTTTTGTCGAGAAGCATATTGCGCTTATTAACCCACAGCTAATTATTCTAGTCGGTAGCACGGCTGCAACTAGCTTACTTGGAAAAAATTCGGGTATTACTAAAATTAGACAAGAATATTATTTTTATACCAATAAATATCTATCCGCTCCTATTCAAACTACGGCAATCTTCCATCCTGCCTATTTACTCCGCCAACCTATGCAAAAACGCGCCTCTTGGTATGATTTACTCAAGATTAAGGAGTATTTAGTCAATAATAGACTTCTTGTATAACTTGTACATTAATCTAGTACTCATAGCTTCATGTACTTTTCAAAATAATTTGCTACTGGAC
The DNA here is from genome assembly GCA_030295365.1 of Candidatus Rickettsia kotlanii. Lineage (GTDB taxonomy): Bacteria > Pseudomonadota > Alphaproteobacteria > Rickettsiales > Rickettsiaceae > Rickettsia > Rickettsia kotlanii. The sequence goes on along the minus strand of AP027062.1, from coordinate 334,204 downwards.
AATTAGTCGTATATATGCGACAGTGTAATCATCTCTAGTTAAGTTTAATATGCAAAACACTAAACAAATACAATTTTTATAACAGATATTCTGCTATTAAATGCAGGTAATAAAGATACTCAAGGCAAAGATATTAAAAAAGCCTTAGAAATAATAGAAGAAGTTTATAAATGAAATTGAGGGTGTTATATGTAAAGTTTACAGATTATGTAAAAGCAAAATTACAAAATGAGGAAACATTAGTAGGGTATATTAATGAAGCATTAGAGCAATATTTCATGGATCATAATAATGAGCTATAATAGCTACTTTCAAAGAAGCCATTATAGCAAGAGGAGGTATAGCAAAAATCTCTAAAGAAGCTCATATAAATAGACAACATATATATAGAATGTTATCTAGCAAAGGTAATCCAAGTGTCGACAATATAGGATCTTTGTTAAACGCTTTAGGCTTGCAGTTGAAAGTAGCAGCATGTGCGTTTAAATTTTCATTAACCTTGCAAGTTGAGTAAGATATTAAAGAAAATAATAAATCATAATTCATTTCTAATTTCATTAAATTAGGGTTATACTTACTGATATATAAAAATAAGGTATATCCATATGACCAATGAAAATAATAATGATTCAGAATTTGCTGAATTAAAAATCAGAGGAAAAATATTTAAATTACCTATACTTAAAGCAAGTATCGGTGAGGATGTAATCGATATAAGTAGGATATCTGCGGAAGCCGATTGCTTTACTTACGACCCGGGTTTTATGTCTACTGCTTCTTGTCAGTCTACTATCACCTATATAGACGGTGATGAAGGAATCTTGCGGCATCGAGGATATGATATTAAAGACTTAGCTGAGAAAAGTGATTTTTTAGAAGTGGCATATTTATTGATTTATGGGGAACTACCAAGTGGCGAGCAGTATAATAATTTCACTAAACAGGTTGCTCATCATTCATTAGTGAATGAAAGATTACACTATTTATTTCAAACCTTTTGTAGCTCTTCTCATCCTATGGCTATTATGCTTGCGGCTGTCGGTTCTCTTGCGGCATTTTATCCTGATTTATTGAATTTTAAGGAAGCAGATTACGAACTTACCGCTATTAGAATGATTGCTAAAATACCTACCATCGCCGCAATGTCTTATAAATATTCTATAGGACAACCGTTTATTTATCCTGATAATTCGTTAGATTTTACCGAAAATTTTCTGCATATGATGTTTGCAACGCCTTGTACGAAATATAAAGTAAATCCAATAATAAAAAATGCTCTTAATAAGATATTTATCCTACATGCCGATCATGAGCAGAATGCTTCTACTTCAACAGTCCGAATTGCCGGCTCATCTGGAGCTAACCCTTTTGCTTGTATTAGCACGGGTATTGCCGCACTTTGGGGACCTGCTCACGGCGGGGCTAATGAAGCGGTAATAAATATGCTTAAAGAAATCGGTAGTTCGGAGTATATTCCTAAATATATAGCTAAAGCTAAGGATAAAAATGATCCATTTAGGTTAATGGGTTTTGGTCATCGTGTGTATAAAAACTATGATCCGCGTGCTGCAGTACTTAAAGAAACGTGCAAAGAAGTATTAAAGGAACTCGGGCAGCTAGACAATAATCCACTCTTACAAATAGCAATAGAACTTGAAGCTATCGCTCTTAAAGATGAATATTTTATTGAGAGAAAATTATATCCAAATGTTGATTTTTATTCGGGTATTATCTATAAAGCTATGGGTATACCGTCGCAAATGTTCACGGTACTTTTTGCAATAGCAAGAACCGTAGGCTGGATGGCACAATGGAAAGAAATGCATGAAGACCCTGAACAAAAAATCAGCAGACCTAGACAGCTTTACACCGGTTATGTACATAGAGAGTATAAGGGTATTTGGAAGCGGTAAACATTGTCGTCATTGCAAGCGACTGCAAGGAACGTAGCAATCTCAAGAGATTTTGATGAGATTGCCCATGTCGCTTCGCTCCTCGCAATGACGTTGAAAATATAAATCATATGCATTTTATTGATGAAGTTAAAATATATATAAAAGGTGGAAACGGTGGCAATGGTTGTGTTAGTTTCCATCGTGAGAAATTTATTGACAGAGGCGGACCGGACGGTGGTGATGGTGGATGTGGCGGTAGTGTTATTTTCAGGAGTAATCATCATCTTAATACGCTAGTAAATTATCGATATAAACAGCATTTTACCGCAGAAAACGGCGGAAACGGTAAAGATTCAAATAGAAGCGGTAAATCAGGAAAATCATTAGTTCTTGATGTTCCGATCGGTACTCAAATCTTTTCCGAGGACGGCAATATATTATTGCATGATTTCACTGTGGATGATCAAAGCTTTGAAATAATTAAAGGAGGAAGTGGCGGTCTTGGTAACAGCCATTTCAAATCGTCGGTTAATCAAGCTCCAAGAAAGCGTACGGAAGGAGAAATTGCCGAAGAAATGTGGATTTATTTAAGTTTAAAACTTCTTTCTGATATTGGGCTTGTGGGGCTTCCAAATGCTGGTAAATCTACTTTTTTATCCGTTGTAACGGCAGCCAAGCCTAAAATTGCCGATTATCCTTTTACTACTTTAGTGCCGAATCTTGGAGTGGTATATGTTGATGACGAAGAGTTTGTCATAGCCGATATTCCTGGCTTAATTGAGGGGGCTCATCAAGGTCACGGACTTGGCGATAAATTCTTAAAGCATATAGAAAGATGTAATGTATTAATACATTTAATAGACGGCTCTAGTAATGATGTAGTTGCAGATTATAATACGGTACGTCTTGAGCTTGAATCATATTCCGATTATCTAAAAAATAAAATCGAAATCATATGTCTTAATAAATGCGATGTTCTCACGGATGAGGAAATACAGGAAAAAATAAATAAGTTGCAGAAAGTTACTAATAAAGAAGTTTTTCCTATCTCTACCTACAATAATGCTGGAGTGAATAAAATAGTTAAACTTGCTTTAGAGACTATAAAAAATCATTAGTAATACTACTAGGTATTGCCTGCGTGGATATTGAGGATTGTCATTGTGAGGACTCCTGAGATTGCCACGCTCACTAACGTTCGCTCGCAATGATGACTTAATATCCACACAATAACATCCCCTCGCAACGACAATTAATAAACTTTAAATTAAAGTAATACGTTGCTCTTCTGCTTCTAGATATTTCTCTAGCTCTTCCTTAGTATATTTCTTTTCTTTAAGCTTTATTTCATGATTAAATATATATTGTACAGCTTTATCTTCTAAGGCAGGACCTTTAAGTTTTTCAATTGCGCTAGGATTATTTTTATAAAAATCAAATATCATATTTTCCTGCCCAGGAAAATTACGTGCTTGTTGCATAATAACTTTTCTTAAATCATCAGGCTCTAATTGCAAATTTTTAGATTTTGCATATTCAGCAAGTAATAGGCCTATTCGCACACGGCGTAGGGCTAATTTATTATAATATGCTGTTATTTCTTTAGAGGATTTGTTTTTCAATAATGGTTCATCTTGTTCATTTTTATCGGTTCCGGACTTTAGAATATTTTTTTCTTGCTCTAATAAAGATTCTGGTACATCAAAATCTAACAATTTTTCTAACTTATCAAATAAGTTCATTTTCATTATAGTATTAATAGCTTCTTCCGACTCATTTTCTATTTGTTTAGTAAAATGTGTACGCAATTCTTCAAGGCTATTACTTTGGAATTTTTTAGCAAATTCGTCATCGATGACGGTAGGTTTTGCAGTATGTACTGCTTTAATTTGTACTACAAAACGAGCATCCTTACCTGCTAAACCTTTAGCATGGTAATTTTCAGGAAAAGTAACATTAACATCTACTTCACTACCTGTTTTAGAACCTATTAATTGTTTCTCAAAACCGGGAATAAGTGTATTACTACCTATTATTACCTTAAAATCATTTAATTTACCGTCCTCAAAAGCTTTCTCCTTGATGTACCCGATTGCATCAATAGTAACCTGATCTCCGTCTTTTATTTTTGCTTTACTTTCTTTAGTATAATTTTTTGTTAATGCGGCAAGTTTTTCTAGTTGTTCTTCAACATCTTTAGAGTTTACTTCTAATTTTGGACGATCTAGTGAGATTTTTTTTAAATCTGGAATAGTAATTTTAGGTAACAGCTCTATTTTTACGGTAAATTCTAAAGCTTTATCGGATTCGTTTTGTAATTCTTCAATTTTGGGTCTACCGATTATATTTAGATTATGCTCTTTAATAATGTGATTTACTGAATGGTTAATTTTTCTTTCTATTATATCATTCCTGACAGAAGTACCGTATTTTTTCTTAACAATTGAAACCGGTACTTTACCGACTCTAAAACCTGCTATTTTAACTTTTTTGGTTAAGTCAAGTAATTCTTTTTGAATATCGTCATCTATCTCACTTAAAGGAATAGAAACTCTTGCATTAAAATCCAATCCTTCGTTTTTTAATATGGTAACTCCCATTTTAATAATCCATTGATTCTGTATATAGTTTGCTAATCAAAATAAACTAAAGAGCTGAAATATGCAATAGTTTTTGTAAAATCCCATTAGGATTAGGCATTGCTAACTGTGAGTTTCGCAGAACTCCCCTTTGGTGGTATATAGTCGTCTATTTTTACAATCACTAACTATTTCGTGTTAGCACTTAACAGCAATTGAGCCATTTCCATAGCAGTAAGCTCCTGCTTTTTATAATTTTCAAGGACTTTAATAATTTGGGATATATCAAATATCTTATCGGTATTATTAATATAACAATATTTAGCCCGATTTCCCTTTTTTATTATATTTTTTATATAGTATTCAATAGCTTGTTCAATTCATTGCTATAAATCATGATAATAATTTTCCTCACAATGGGTTTAAGCAATAAGATTTAAGCGTATTTCTTCGTTAAATTCTTTAGCAGAAGATAATTCTATATCAAGTTCGGTAAATATCTGCACTAAAGCTACAGATAAATCATTGATCATTTTGTCGGTATGGGCAGGGGTTGGGATGATTCGGAGGCGTTCTGTACCTCTCGGTACGGTTGGAAAATTGATATGTTGAACGTAAATACCATGTTCATTAAGGAGCATATTTGAGGCTTTCGCCGTTTTAATCGGATCACCAATAATTATCGGCACTATATGACTTTCATTTTTCAAATAAGGTATATTAAAACGTTCAAAAGAATTTTTAAGTTTTGTAACTACTTCTTGATGTTTTATTCGTTCTTCATTCGATTCTTTAAGATGTCTAATACTATGCGTTGCAGCGGTAGAAATTACTGGCGGCAATGAAGTAGTGAAAATAAACCCTGGAGCGGTTAGTCTTATAGCGTCGACTAAATTATGGTTGCTAGTGATATAACCGCCGATAGTACCATATGCTTTGGCAAGCGTCCCTTGAATAATATCGATTTGATCACTACAATTAAGAAGCTCGGCAATACCACCACCCTGTTTACCGTATAAACCGACCGTATGCACTTCATCAATAAAGGTTAAAGCATTATATTTTTTGGCTAAGTTGATTATATCTTTGATAGGTGAGAAAAAACCGTCCATAGAGTAAGCTGATTCAAAAACAATAATTTTCGATCTATTAATATCGACTGATTGTAAAAGCTCTTCTAGATGCTTAACATCTAAATGTCCATATATATATTTCTCGGCTCTTGAATTTGTAATCCCTGCAATTATTGATGCATGATTTAGCTCATCAGAGAAAAATACTATATCTGGCATGATTTTAGCAAGACTTGCAAGCGTTGTATCATTTGCAACAAAACCAGATGTAAAAACTAAAGCTGCTTGCTTTTTGTGTAAATTTGCAAGTTCTTTTTCAAGCTCAAGAATGGCGATATTATTACCGCCGATGTTGCGAGTTCCACCTGATCCAACACCATATTTTAGCAAGGCATCTATAGAAGCGTGCATTATTTTTGCATGTTTACTCATACCCAAATAGTCATTAATGCACCACATAACTATTTGTTTATTAGCGTGTTCTGCAAAAGGAAAATTATCGGCTTGTCTTTTTAAGGCCTTAAATTCTCGATATCTTCCTTCGCTTTTGATCTTATCTATATGTTTGCTAAATATAATATCGTAATAAGACATTTCCTCGATGTCATTCCCGCGTAGGCGGGAATCCATTTTATTAATTATAAAATTCTATAATCAGATATTTTGAATGTTCCTTCTAGATTCCCGCCTACGCGGGAATAACATCGAACAGAACAATACTTCTAAACCCAAGTTTGCAACTATTCTACATTAAAATTAAAAAAGTTTAAAGTTATAATATGGCTTTTTGTACAATATCGTTTAATCTCTTTGAAAATGCACCTGTATCAGCAACCGGTTCACCCTCTAAAATACAGGCTTGATCAAATATTAGATTAACCAATTCTTCATTATTTTTATTATTTGCTTTTAAGTCGTTAAAGATTTTCTCTATGATTTTATTTTTAGGGTTTAACTCTAGGTTTTTAGCCGAGGCATTAGCTATTTGTTTCTGCTCAATCAAAAATCTTTCCATACGAATATCCATGGCAGCATCGCTAACGGCAAGACAAGCAGGACTTGAAGTAAGTTTTTTAGAGATCTTAACTTCTTTTACCAACTCCCCTAGTGTCTCTTTAAAATAATCTGTTAGCAATTTATATTCATCATCGGATTTTTTACTATCTGTATTTTTCTCCTTAGATTGTGAAGTAGTTTGCTCTACATCGATATCGCTTCTTGTCGCTGATTTAATAGCATGTTCTTTATATTTGCTATTAACATTTACCCAAAAATCATCCACTGTATCGGTAAAAAGTAATACATCGATTTTTTTACTTAACAATCCTTCGATTTGTGGGCTTGAAAGTAATTTATCGGGGTTATCACCGCTTAAATAATATATAGTACTCTGCCCTTCTTTAAAATTCGCTATATATTCGTCAAGGCTGATCATTTTATTATGCAAGGCACTTCTGAATATGCATACCTCTAATAATTTTTCATGATCGGTAGTAGCCTCACATAAGCCCTCTTTTAAAACACCGCCGAAATTAGCCCAAAACTTATTATATTCTTCAGATGATTCCTCTTTCTTTTTTCTAAGCTTGCCAAGCACTCTTTTTGTAATAGCATTTTTGATTTTCTCAAGCACGTTATTGTGCTGCAGTGATTCACGACTAATATTTAGTGGTAAATCTTCTGAATCAACCACGCCTCGTAAAAATCTTAAATATGACGGGATTAAATCTATATTCTCATCAGATATAAATACTCTTTTTATATATAGTTTTACTCGCCTTTTGCGATCAGGGTGGAATAAATCAAATGTTTTGCTTGATGGAATGAAAAGTAGGTTAGTAAATTCTATAGCTCCCTCATTTTTATTATGCATAGTTATCCAAGGGTCATCAACGGCATAAGATAGGCTTTTGTAGAATTCTTTATATTGTTCTTCTGTAATTTCCGATTTCGGTCTTGTCCATAATGCAGAAGCTGAATTAAGCTGGATTTCATTATTATTAGCTTCATCAAAGAAATATATCGGTACTGCTATGTGATCGGAATAGCTTTTAACGATGTGTTTTAATCTAAAATGATCAAGGAATGTATCTTCTTCCTTTTTGATATGTAAAACGATTTCCGTGCCTCTTGTGAATTCTTTATCTGAATCTGAGACAGTATATTCACCAAGCCCGTCTGATTCCCAAATATGGACTTTATCTTCCCCAGCTTTTCTTGAGGTTACAGTCACTTTATCGGCTACCATAAAGCTTGAATAAAATCCAACACCAAATTGACCGATTAGCATATTGTCTTTTTTAGAATCACCGGATAGGCTTTTAAGAAAATTTGCTGTACCCGATCTTGCAATAGTACCGAGATTTTCAATTAAATCGTTTTTATTCATGCCGATGCCGTTATCACGGATAATGATTTGTTCGTTATCTTTATCGACTTTAACCGTAATTTTAAAATTGCTATCGCCAGCTACTAATTCACTATTACTTTGAGATAAATAACGTAATTTATCACAAGCATCCGAAGCATTGGAAATTAACTCCCTCATAAAAATCTCTTTATTACTATAAAGAGAGTGAATCATTAAATTTAAAATCTTGCCAACCTCGGCATCAAATTTCTTTTTTTCTTGTGTCATAATTATTCCAGTTAATAAATTATTTTTTCGTCATATGACTGCTTATGTCATTCCTGCAGGAGCAGGAATCTAGAAAATAATAAATATAAACTGGATTCCCACTTTCGCGGGAATGACATTGGAAGTCTAACAACAACTGCACCTTATTTAATATAGGAATTAATAATCAAATTTAAATAGTCTTCATTAATATTTTTTATCAATATCGTTTTTAAGCTATGAGTATGACCTTTGATAATTTCGATATTACTACGTGATAATTTCCATTCTTTTGCTAAATAATTTATGATTTCTTCATTTGCTTTACTTTGTTCCGGTATTGCTTTTATAGATAATTTTAGATATGGGATATTATTAATAATTACAAAATTGCTAATTAGATTTTGTTTAGCATTAGGCTTTACTTTAAAACTAAGTAAAGCCTGATGTGAAGAAGAATTGTAATTGTAGAATTTATCCATGAATCATATTTACTTATTATTTTTAATAAAAAAAGAATCCTTGAAAAACTTTGCTTAAACTGATATAATCCTTACCATAAATGTTTAGCACCCTTAGCTCAGCTGGATAGAGCAACAGATTTCTAATCTGTGGGTCAGAGGTTCGAATCCTTTAGGGTGCGCCATTCTTCATTTTTCGGTATTTCTATAAACGTATCAAACCGCAGATACAGCATAAAATCAAGCTTTTGACTGTTTAACTGAATATTAATTGTCTTCCACCAAGTCTCTAAACTAAGCAGCTTTTCTCTTTCTTCTAAGTAGTAAATTTATTACCTTCAAAGAGCTATCATCAGACTATTCTGGTGTAATGCTTAATTTAAAATCGAGTAATAACGAAAAAGAGTTTAAAGAAAAATTAGAAAAAAGTATTAATAATCTTTAATCTAATACTTGTTGGAATCATAATAATTAATACTCCCCAGTTTCCAAAGGTTTTTTATTAAATGAGGAAAACCAAAAGAGCTAACAACATACATACAAGCAGCTGATACAGCATATGTGTAAAGCGTTTAAAGATTGGGAAATGTCTAAAACAATTTGGTACAGCCGGCATAACATTAAGGGCAAAAGCCATGATAAGTGCTTGAATATAAATTAATAATATTTCCTAATGCTTAATTACAAATCAGAGGAATATCTAATATTTTAGACCAAACTTTATCCCAACCTTTGGCATGAGAAATATTAGGAAAAGTTTGCTTTTTTACACACGGTGAGTTACTTGTTTTTACGTAAAGTGCTGCTATGAAAGGCGGGACTCTTTTGTCATCCATGCCGGCGAGATGTAATTGAGGGATATTATTAACCTGTTTTGCATAATTTATCGGGTTTAAAGATTTAACTAAGTAACCACGATAATTATGATATTTATCAAACTTTTTAGTATCTAAATTACCGGCAATCGTTATAATATCTTTAACATTACTATTTTGAGCGGCAATTAATATTGTAAGCCCGCCGCCACCGGAGAAGCCGACTAAGCTAAATTTTTGTCCGTTATTGATAATATTTATGACATTGTTAATTGAATCTACGACTTCCTGCCCCATTCTTTTATCTAACCAATAATCGCTAATGCATTTTGAGTTTATTTCTAAAGGAGTATATTGGCAAGGTCTTGCTATATAAACAATATTCGGTCTTTTATCCATTGTAGCAAGCTTTAAGAGCACCGGATTAACGGGAGTAGGGTTGTCGGAATTAGCAGATCCATCTGCAAGATGTCCATCTCCCTCAATATAGAATACAAAAGGTAGGTTACGGTCGGTAATACGCTGATAAGTTGTAAGAGTAAAATCACCACCGTTTACTAGTCTCATCTGAAAGTTATTTTGAGTTGCTATATCTTGCGAATGCTTTACCCTGCTAGCTACATCATGAGTAATAGAGCACCCTGAAAGAAATAATATTATTGCCCAAATAAAATTGTTCATAACAATTTTATTTAAAACGGTATTTCGTCATCTAAGTCGCTATGGTCGAAGGAATAATTTTTAGTTTCAGAATATTTATATTCGCTATGCCCTGAATCTTGAGTATGATTATTAGAGTTTTTACTATCTAATAATATTAATTGTGAATTAAAGTTTTGTAACACAACTTCCGTGGTATATTTTTCTTGACCTGAATTATCATTCCACTTACGGGTTTGCAATGAACCTTCAATATATAATTTACTACCTTTTGTGACATAGCGTTCCACAACAGATACTAACCCTTCACTAAATATCACTACTCTATGCCATTCAGTTCGTTCTTTTCGTTCGCTGGTAATGCGATCTTTCCAAGTTTCAGTTGTTGCTAAAGAAAGATTAATAATTTTTTTCCCTTCGCCTGTAGTTCTCATTTCCGGATCACGCCCTACATTACCTATTAACATTACTTTATTTAAACTACCTGCCATAGATTACTACCTACTTTAAAATATTATTATTGCAATAATAAAATAAAAGCGCCTATAATACTACAGGTTTTTTAAAAAATATCTCAAAAATTTTGTAGTGAAGTGATTATGAACCAAGAATATATTAAGGTACGCGGTGCTAAAGAGCATAATCTAAAAAATATAAATGTTAATATTCCAAGAAATAAATTTGTTGTTATCACCGGTCTTAGCGGTTCAGGCAAGTCTTCTTTAGCATTTGATACTATTTATGCAGAAGGTCAAAGGCGATATGTTGAAAGTTTATCTTCATATGCAAGGCAATTCTTACATTTACAAAATAAACCTAATGTAGAATCTATTTCCGGATTATCGCCTGCTATTGCAATTGACCAAAAAACTACTTCCAAAAATCCACGTTCTACGGTTGGAACTATAACGGAAATTTACGATTATCTTAGGTTATTATATGCAAGGGTGGGTATTCCTTACTCTCCGGCAACCGGTCTTCCGATACATAGCCAAACAGTTTCCGAGATGGTAGATATAATTAACGAACTACCTAAGGGGACGAAAATATATTTACTTGCTCCTATTGTTAGAGGACATAAGGGTGAGTTCAAGCGTGAAATTATGAATCTGAAAAAGCAAGGCTTTCAGAAATTAATAGTTAACGGGGAAGTTTGTGAGATTGATGATTTACCGAAACTTGATAAAAATAAGAAGCATAATATAGAAGTGATCGTTGATAGAATAGTTCTAGATGAAAGTTTAGGTAATAGACTTGCAGATAGCTTAGAGAGTTCGTTAAATCTTGCTGAGGGTATTACTTATTTAGAAATTGTAGAATTACCGCCGGCAGTTAAGAGCAAGTTTGAAAAAAATCAGCGTATTACTTTTTCCGAGCAATATTCTTGTCCGGTATCGGGTTTTCAGCTTACTGAAATAGAGCCTCGAATCTTTTCTTTTAATAGCCCTTTTGGAGCATGTCCTAAATGTGAAGGGATAGGTAAGGAGTTTTTCTTTGATAGAGATTTAATAGTTCCGGATCAAAGAATTTCTATTAAAGATGGTGCAATAGTGCCTTGGGGTAGTACAACTTCTAAATTTATCCTAGAGACATTAAAGGCTCTTGCCGATCATTATAAATTTTCTATTGAAGTACCTTTTGTAAGTTTATCACAAAAAGTTAAGGATATTTTATTTGAAGGTTCAGGAGAAGAGGCAATAAAGTTTGAATTTCATGATGGTTCTAAAACGCAAATAATAAAACAACCTTTTGCCGGTATAATACCAAGTTTGCAAGAAAAGGACCGTACTATAGAATCGGTTTTAATTAAAGAAGAACTAGCTAAATTTAAGTCAGAGCATAAATGTACTGCTTGTTCAGGGTTTAGATTAAAAGACGAAGCATTATGTGTTAAAATAGCAAATTTTCATATAGGCGAAGTAGCAGGTATGAGTATTGCAGCCTTGCAAAAATGGTTTAATCACTTAGAAGAAAAATTAAATAAAAAGCAATTATTTATTGCTGAGCGTATACTCAAAGAAATTACCGAGAGATTAAAATTTCTTATGAATGTCGGGCTTGATTATCTAACGTTGTCACGAGAAGCAGGTACTTTATCGGGGGGGGAAAGTCAGCGTATTCGTCTTGCATCTCAAATAGGTTCAGGACTGAGCGGTGTTTTATATGTACTTGATGAGCCGTCTATTGGTCTTCATCAACGAGATAATACAAGATTAATTGAGACACTAAAAAGGCTTAGAGATTTGGGTAATACCGTTTTGGTAGTCGAGCATGATGAAGAAACAATATATGAAGCAGACCATATTATTGATATAGGACCGGGAGCCGGTATTCACGGCGGTCGTGTTATTGCAGAAGGAAATGCTGAAGAAATAAAGAATTTTGAAGAAAGTATCACAGGTAGGTATCTAAGCGGTCGTCAAACAATCAAAGTGCCGTCTGAAACAAGAGTTGGGCATGATAATAGGGCAATTGAATTACTTGGGGCGGTTTCTAACAATTTAGATAATGTTGATATCAAAATTCCGCTTGGTACTTTTACCGCTATAACGGGAGTATCGGGAAGCGGTAAATCAAGCTTGATGATTCATACTCTATATAAAGCGGCTCTAAAGCATTTAGAGCCAACTAGCAAAGTATTCCCCGGCAAATATAGAGAGTTAAAAGGACTTGAATATATTGATAAAATTATCGATATTAATCAATCTCCGATAGGTAGAACTCCTCGTTCAAACCCTGCGACTTATACAGGTGCCTTTACCCATATTAGGGATTGGTTTATGGAATTACCTGAATCAAAAGCTAGAGGGTATAAAGTAGGCAGATTTTCGTTTAACGTTAAAGGCGGTAGATGTGAAGCATGCCAAGGTGATGGGCTAATAAAAATAGAGATGCATTTCCTACCTGACGTATATGTAAAGTGTGATATTTGTAACGGTCACAGATATAATAGAGAAACGCTTGAAATAAAATATAAAGGTAAATCTATTGCCGATATTTTGATGATGACTGTAGAAGATGCGATGCAGTTTTTTAAAAAAATACCGTTAATCTATGAAAAGTTAATTACCTTAAATGAAGTGGGTCTAGGCTATATTAAAATCGGTCAGTCTGCTACTACTCTTTCAGGTGGTGAAGCACAACGCGTTAAGCTTGCTAAAGAATTATCAAGACGTTCAACCGGTAAAACGCTTTATATACTTGATGAACCGACTACGGGATTACATATCGACGATATTAATAAATTGTTAAAAGTGTTACATAAACTTGTTGATATGGGCAATACTGTTTTAGTTATCGAGCATAATTTAGATGTTATAAAAACTGCAGATTATATTATTGACGTCGGTCCTGAAGGTGGCGATAAAGGCGGTAAGATAGTTGTATGTGGCACCCCTGCCGACATCGCTGCCTGCGAGGAAAGCCATACCGGTAGATATTTAAAGCAATGTTTGGTGTGATCTAATATAAATAGTAAGTTACTCTATATAATTTGCTATTTGATGTATTTCTAAATATTACCTGCCGATGATATGAAAGGTTTTATGCTTGGTAAATTTAATAATTCTTGCCAATTTATAGGATATGATTCCGAAAGATGTGTTTTAGACAGTGTGAGTGAAGCAAATGCTAGTTTTTATATAATTACGGATGATAAAGGAAATATAAGAGCTTAGTCATATGCTTGGCTTGCTGGAGAGGGAAAAGAGAATGAAAAAGCCACTGCTATACTGCTATGGTACTAGATTCATTTGAGCATTTAGGGAAGGAAGATAAATTATTATTTGTACCTATAATAAATAAATTGAGAGAAGTATTACAAGAACAAGCATTAAATTTATATGTAGGATGTGGCGGACAAACTTCTAAACTTGATATAAACACTATACTTCATCCAAAACCAATGGAGCAAGATTTATATATGACGATGCAACAAATGTTTATCCTATTACAAGAGAAGTACCAACAATAGAATTAAACTTAGGAAAAAATACTAATAGCCAGGTTAATCAATATTCTACTATTAAAGAGCTAAAAACTGATAGTAAATTACTACAGCAAATTAACCGAGATTTAACAGAAGAGGAAATATCGTTGCTTAACATAGGTTTTACTTTTGCACAAATTGCGAATATAGAAAACGATAAACAAGAATTCTTTGTTGAAAACGACTATAATATAAAATATAAAAAATTTGACTGACGCCGGTGTTAGTATAAAAAAATTATTTGCTATGGCAGTAGGTCAGCAGAAACTCTTTATTGAAAATAGTTATAAGGTAAAAAGCTTATCTAAGGCCAGGCTCACTACGAAAGAATTGTCTAATGTGATAACAGGCCAACAAGAATCAGGTAATACCAATGAAAATGATTTAACTCAGTTTGATAATATGGATCACAATGCATTAAAAGTAGAGGTGATAGGTGATGCTATAGAACAAGCTTAGGTGAGCGTGGAATACAATTCAAGTATAATAGAATTCTTGCATAACATAGCTAATAAGGAGAGATCCTTTTGGAGACAAATAAGTTATGCAAGAATTCTAATGCTTATGGTCATGGTGGTGGGTATAGAAGCCTAGAGCAGAAAGTGCATTTGAGAATTCAGAGTTAGGAGTTATTTCATTTGGTATTCCGCTGCAACATATGTGACCGTTTAAGTATATCACTTGATCAGAGTTTTTTATTATGGTAAATAAATCATGAGAAATCATAAAAACCGTAATATTTAGTTTTTTACGAATCAAATTAATAAGCTGATAAAATTCTTGTTGGCTTGTTACGTCTAAAGACTGTAACGGTTCATCTAAAATAATTAAGTCGGGATTATTAACTATTGAACATGCAAGAACTACTTTTTGAAACTGCCCTCCTGAGAGCTTAGAAATTTCTTGATCTTTTATATGTTCCAAATCAATAAATGAGTTAATCTCTTTAATATTGTTATTAAAATTACTTAGTGCTAACAACTCTAAAAATTTTTTTACTGTAATAGGTAAATCAGGGGGTAATCCGAATTTTTGCGGTACATATCCAATTTTTAGTTTGGGATCAATTATAATCTCGCCGCTTGTAGGTTTTTCAAGTCTAAGCATTAATCGTACTATGGTAGTTTTACCTGCACCGTTAGGTCCGATTAAAGTAGTGATATTATTTTTTTTGACAGTGAAACTAACGTTATTTATCGGCAATTTATTACCGAATTTTTTAGATACGTTACGAAACTCGATTATAGGTTTTTGCATGTGTCAGTTCACTTCTGTCATCCTGTGGCTCGACCACAGGATCCAGTAATAAATACTAAAGTTATTAATGTATTAATGTTTTAAGTTATTTTTCTAGACCCCGTGGTCAAGCTACGGGATGACACAGTGGGCAATAAATAGCATTCATAAAATAGAATAAATGCCAATTAGTTCTGCCTCGGCAAGTAAATGTTTTTGCAGGGCTAATACTAAATCTTGCTTGCTAGCATTCTCATCAAGCTCAAGATAATCATTTAGAGCATATAGTTTAAAAAAATAATGATGAGGTTTGCCGGCATTTTTCTTGCCAGCTATTATTTTAATTTAATACTACTATCTATTTGTCCTTCTGAAAACTTAGTAATAGAAGCGGAAACATTATCCAATGATCCCATATACCGTGTGGTAGTGTGATTTCTATCGGTGCATCCGGATTATCCATTATTAAGTGCAAAAGATTTAGTATCTGAAGGAGCATTACTCCATTCTAGATGCGGTGAAACATTTTGTCCTTTACAATTAAATCTATCAGGAATGCGATCATTATGTTTAAATGCCGTACTTGTTATCATGAAAATCATAGGTTGTATAACGTCATTGCGAAAGCCATACGCTGCGTGGCAATCTCATGAAATAATAAAACTCCTGAGATTGCTTCGTAAATTTTCTCGCAATGATGTTTTGTCTATCAATTTACAACTTGCCATTGTCCGTCAGGTTGGCGGCATGCATTACCGTATGCTTTTTGTTGTTTTCCGCCTATTACAACTGTTTGAGTGTACTCACGGCAATATTGACCAGTGCTATTTCTATAAGTTTTATTAGGTGTTACGTAACCGTAATTGCCGTTATCCGGATTACGCCATTCTACGTTACTACCGCTAGGAGCTGTTTCTAAAGCTTTTTGTGAGGTAAGCTCTACAAGTCTTCTATCCTGCTCATCCATACCTGCACCGATTTGTCCACCAAGAACTGCTCCAAGTAATGCACCTACACCTACTCCAACAAGCTGTCCTTTGCCCTTACCGAATTGAGAACCAAGTAATGCGCCACCAGCACTGCCAAGAAGTGTTCCTGTACCTTGTTTATTCATACCGCCCGGACCGTTACAGGCTTGTAACATAGAAGCTGCAAGAGCTATAATCATAATTTTAGATAATAGTTTCATATAATTCTCTCTAAATTAATATATAATTAATAAGTATATGGTTTTTAGAATTTTGTAAAGCTAAAACTAGATTCTGTAAACATAATTTAAATTATTTGTATTTTTAATTTTGTTCACGGAACCTCATTATAATTGAATTTTATATTTTCTTTGTTAAACTACAAAAAATAAATTGGAAGGATTTGTCATGGATACTAATAGCCGTAATCGGTTAATAAAATCGGTATCTTATTTATCGGTTACTACGGCATTAATTATTTTAAGTATAAAATTATATGCTTGGGTTGTTACCGATTCGCAATCAATCCTTGCTTCTTTAATTGATTCAATGCTTGATATAACTTCCTCCTTTATTAATCTAATAGCTTTAAGATTTGCCCTGCAACCACCGGATCATCATCATCGATTCGGGTATGAAAAAATGCAGGATTTAACAATTTTTTCTCAATCGATATTTTTCTTTGCTTCAGCTTTTTTTGTAGGCTTTTCTTCGGTTAAATCTTTATTTGAAAAAACAAAACCGGAGAATATTAGCGGTGGTACTACTGTAATGTATATATGTATATTCTTAACAATTATTTTAGTGCTTTACCAAACTTATGTAATTAAAAAAACAGGGTCGGAAATAGTAAAAGCCGATAAGCTTCATTATTTCACGGACTTACTAACTAATATTATAGTAATTATCTCTATAAATTTAAGTGATTATTTTTGGTTTGTTGACCCATTATTTGGTGTAGTTATTTCGTTATATGTATTTCACTATTCTTATTCTTTATTTAACAAGGCATTTAAAAATTTAGTAGATCATGAATTACCCGAACAAGATAGACAAAAAATTATCTCGATAGTTAATAACCATTTAGGGGCAAAAGGTATGCACGAAATGAAAACTAGATATGCTGGTCAAAAAGCTTTTATCCAGTGCCATCTGGAAATGGATGGCAATATGTCGCTTTATAATGCTCATAAAATTAGCGATGAGATTGCTTTTGAAATATTGCAGGAGTTTCCGGAGGCTGAAATAATTATCCACCAAGATCCTTTTGGAATTGAAGAATACGTAAATTACCGTGAATATATTGTTAGATAAAGAAGCTAATTTTAATAATTTTTTCATGCAGCAAGCTTTAAAACAAGCCAAGATTGCTTTTGATAAAAATGAAGTCCCAGTCGGAGCGGTAATTGTAGATAGGTTAAATCAGAAAATTATTGCTAGTACCCATAACAATACGGAAGAAAAAAATAACGCTCTTTATCATGCTGAAATTATTGCTATTAATGAAGCATGTAATCTTATATCTTCTAAAAATTTAAATGATTATGATATTTATGTTACTTTAGAACCTTGTGCTATGTGTGCGGCAGCTATAGCTCATAGCAGGTTAAAACGTTTATTTTACGGGGCTTCTGATTCCAAGCACGGAGCAGTCGAAAGTAATTTGCGATATTTTAACAGTAGTGCTTGTTTTCATAGACCGGAAATATATAGCGAAATTCTCGCCAAAGATTCGGGGCTATTAATGAAAGAGTTTTTTAAGAGGATAAGAACTGTTATTTCTAGTCACAGGATGACATAGAGGATTGCAAGAATAACATAAAGAAGTAAGAAAACATGCTAAAACTATTAACCCCATATTATTTTAATAAATTATCAAAGGTTATAATACCTATATTAGCTATATCTACTTGCGTAATGATGATTATAGGTCTTTATTTAGCCCTCATAGTTTCGCCGCTAGATTATCAGCAAGGTGATTTTGTACGCATTATGTATGTTCATGTCCCTGCCTCTTGGATGGCTCTTGGTGTTTATGTTTTCATGGCAGCATGCAGCTTTAGCTATTTAGTATGGAAAACTACTATTAGCTATTTGTTAGCTGTAGCTTCTAGTTATGTTGGGGCTACTTTTACTTTGATTAGTTTAGTAACAGGTTCTTTATGGGGAAAACCTATATGGGGGACATGGTGGGTTTGGGATGCAAGGCTTACCTCCATGCTCATATTATTTTTATTATATTTAAGCTATATTATTATAGTGAATAGTGCGGATAATATAAGAAAGGCACAAAATCCTTCTTCTATTATTGCTCTTATCGGACTGATTAACATACCGATAGTAAAATTCTCGGTAAATATTTGGTATAGCCTGCATCAGCCTGCTAGTGTTTTAAGGCTAGGGAGTCCAACTATTCACTTTTCAATGCTAAAGCCTTTAATTATCATGTTTATTAGTTTTATATTATATTTTCTATTAGTATTACTTTTAAGAACTTCTATATTAATCGACAAAATCAAAAACAGATAATAAAATGACTTATGTTGTAACCGATGAATGCGTAAAATGTAAATATACCGATTGTGTTGAAGTATGTCCTGTGGATTGTTTTTATGAAGGTGAAAGGGAAGATGATTTTATGTTAGTCATTAACCCTGATGAATGTATAGATTGCGGCGTTTGTGTTCCTGATTGTCCTGTAGGTGCTATTAAACCTGAATCACCGGAGTTAATACAATGGGTAGAACGTGCAAAAGATTTTATAGAAAATAAAGGATGGAAAAATATTACCAAAAAAAAACCTGCTTTGCCTGATGCCGATAAATTTAAAGATGAGAAAGATAAGTTTAATAAATACATAGGTTCTATGAAGATTTCTAATTGATTGGTTATTGTGAGATATTTTGAAGTGAAAATTATAAGTTTTTTGAAGTAAGCCTATTTCAAAAAAAAAACTTATAATTTGTAGCAAAAAATAGCCAAAATTAAATCTTTTAGGAATCTTCATGGAACCTAAAATAACATTATATGTCTATATGTGTTTATTTTGTCACAAAGCTTAATAAAAGCTTTATTATATGAATCTAATTACCGATTAAATATAGAACTAAAAAATATAATATGTTATATATGCCATTAAGATAATGTTTAATTATTTAATTTGAGGTGCTAATCATGAAAAAATTACTTTTAATAGCTGCTACAAGTGCAACAATTTTATCTTCTAGCGTATCATTTGCCGAGGGCATGGATAATGAGTGGTATTTAAGAATAGATACCGGTGCAGCAATATTTAATGAAGAAAAAGATAAGGCAACCGGTGTTAAATTAAAATCTAATACAACTGTTCCAGTTGATTTAGGTATCGGTTATTATATTTCTGAAAACTTTAGAGCCGATTTAACTTTAGGTACTATAATCCGTGGAAAGTTAAAGAAATCCGGAGCTGCGACTAATGCACCTTTTACCGGTACTAATGTTTCAGCAAGCCATAAACCTACTATTACACGTTTACTTATTAACGGTTATGTAGATTTAACTAATTTTGATATGTTCGATGTTTTTGCTGGTGCCGGTGTCGGTCCTGTATTAGTGAAAGAAAAAATTACATATAATGGGATAACTGGTCTTTCGTCTAACACTAAAAACAGAACTAATATTTCTTACAAGCTAACTTTAGGTACTTCTGCACAAATTGCCGACGGTGTTAAAGTAGAACTAGATTATAGCTGGATAGATGATGGTAGAACAAAAAGTAAGAATATAATTCACCAAGGAACAAGTATACCAACCGGTGGTATACATTATCAAAGCCACAACTTAACAGCTGGTATAAGATTTGATATATAATGAACAAGATTAATAGTTTTAGGTAATAACCTAATATCATACCGTGGCTTAACCATGGGATCTAGTTTCTAGATATCGTGGTTAAGCCACAGAGTGACATTAGATGACAACTCAGAAATGTTATTTAAAACTATTTTTTATCGAATTTAGGTAAAAATTGTAAAATTATTATCTAATATCGTCTTTACTAACAACTAATAAAATTTAAAGGAAAAATTTAACAATATGAAAAAATTACTTTTAATAGCAGCTGCAAGCACAGTACTTTTAACTTCCAGTCTTTCGTTTGCTGATTGCGATATGAATTCTTCTGTAGATTCATCTACTAATTCATCGATGTCATCATCTGTGGAAAATCAATGGTATTTAAAACTTAATGCCGGCAGTATGATTTTTAACAAAACAAAACCTAAAGGAGCAGAGTTTAAGTTAAAGTCTAATACAGGATTTTCAGGTGAGATCGGTATGGGTTACTATATCATGGATAATCTAAGAACTGATTTAACAATTGGAACGGTAGCAAGTAGTCATTTAAAGAAATCAAAAACTTATCCATACGGTGGTTCTTTCTCAGTAAAAAATAAGCCTACTATTGTAAGTTTATTACTTAACGGTTATGTTGATTTCGTCGATTTAAGCATGTTTAAAGTATTTGCAGGTGCAGGTGTTGGTGCTGCTTTTGTAAAGGAAAAAATTAACACTAAAGATATTAAAGGTGGTGTAACTAACACTTTCAACGGTACTACTAAAAACAAAACTAACTTTGCTTATCAATTATCTTTAGGAAATTCATTTGAAGTTGCGCAAGGTGTAAAAGCTGAACTAGTTTATAGCTGGAGAGATTACGGTAAAACAAAAAATACCACCAAAACTATTAACGGGAATAAAGTTAAATTTGGCGGAACTCGTTATAAAGGTCATAACTTAATGGCAGGATTAAGATTTGATATGTAATTAGTCTCTTTTTACAAGTTATTAATACGAAAAAGGAGTCTTTATTAAAAGACTCCTTTTTTTGTTTGTGTGCCTTGATATTGTCTACGTGGATACTGAGACGTCATGAGCTAAGCGACTGCAAGGTATTATCGCATGATTCAGCTTTTTCGTCATTGCGAGGAAAATTACGAAGTAATTGACGAAGCAATCCAGTAAAACATAAAAAAACAAGTTTTTTATACGTTTAGTTTACCAAATATGTAACTTCTATATCAATATTGAAGTTATTTTTCTGGATTCCCGCTTCCGCGGGAATGACATAAACTGAGCCAGGCAACAACACTTACAAGTTTGCAGAGTTATAGTAGAGATGGCATTGATATTCATGCAAACAAACTTTTAATCTAAAGACTCTTTTTCCCTTTATAAAACGTTACGTTCATTTTATGTATTGCTGCAAAGCCTAAATAAATTTTAATACGTTCTAGAATAATATCTTGATAATAAGGTAATTTTGCTGCAGTAGCATTATCTTCAGCTTGTATAAACAGCGTATTAATCTTTTGTTTTTTATAAGTATAGGTGGTGATTTTTAAAGGTAATGCTTTAGTGCTGAAGTTAAACCCGACTATTTTATTCCAGTTAATCATGATTTCAGGCAGCAATGGATGTTGTTTTGCAAATATACGTCTAACTATTTTATCGATATCCTCTTTAATTAGCTTCATTTTAATAAACTCTGCACTGTTAAAGTTATGACTGCTAAAGCAAGCATTATAGATATTACGGGAAAATGTAAAGATGTAACCGATATGATCATTAAAAATATATTACAAACTGCTATAATCGATACTACTTGTTTATGAGATTTACCTTTTTGTACTGCTTTTTGAAAAAAATGCTTTAAATGAGGCTGCCAAATTTTTTCTTTATTGAGTAGCCGAATTAATATGGTTAGCACTGCATCAGTGACATAATATAAGCTAGCAATAGCACAAGCTATAAATAAATTAGTGCTTGTAAGAGCAAGCAGAAGCAAACAAAGACCCGTTAAGAATCCAAGACTAATACTTCCCACGTCTCCTAAAAATATTTTTGCCGGATGCCAATTAAATATTAAGAAACCACAAGAGCAACCAAGAATAATAACATTTACACTAGCTATAAAATATGGATTATTAATAGCCGGAAATTGTAAAAAACATAATATAAGCATAGTGCTAGATAGATGGATAGATTCTACACAGCTCATACCGTCTATACCGTCCATAAAATTATATATATTAATAAAACCGCTTAAAGCTATAACTAAAATAGAATATATTAGTATATGTACAGAGTTTAGCTGCGAAAAAAGAAAAATAGCAAAAGCTGCACAAATTAAGTGGACTATTAAACGAATTAGAATAGGTACGGCTTTTAAGTCATCTAAAAAGGAAATCGAAGCAATTGCCAATAATAACGGTAGTATTTTTATTGAATTAACAAAGTTATTGCTCGTTATATATTCAAACCCGCTCAAAGTAATCATTACAACAACTACAATAGCAAGACCGCCGCCGCGCGGTGTTATCTTATCATGAGAACGACGGTTACTTGGTATATCAACTAAACCGATAGTAGGAAGATATTTAGTTAATATATATGTTAATATAGCGGTGGATATAAAAGAAAAAATAAATAATGTGCTGTAGCTATTTATATTCATAGGAACATATTAGATTTAAAACTATAATATTTGTTATTACTTATAATGACGTGATCATGTACTATAATATTTACGGTTTGGCATGTCTCTACTATCTTATTTGTCATATGAATGTCAGCTTTTAAAGGTTCAGGGCTACCGCTTGGATGATGATGCACAAAAGTATAAGGCTACTTGCTTCGTTAAATAAAGCACGTTTAATTATCTCACGTGGATATACCGCAGCTTGGTCTATAGTTCCTTGACTTAAAACCTCATCAGCAATTAAAATATTTTTCTTATTCAAAAATAATATACGAAATTGCTCGAGTCGCATATTAACTTTTAAATAATCAATCCAAGAACTCCAAGGAGCACTAATATTTTTATTTATTATTTTTTGTTTCAATACTCTAATTTATCAGCTTACGTATTAGAGCAAAATTGATATATAAATTTTCATTGGTGCCTTTAATACTAAGTAGCCTTTCCTTATCAAGGTTAATTAAATCCGTAATATCAAAATGATCAAGTAATTTTTTAGCAAGTTTTAGCAAGAGGTTTTATGTCTTTATGAGGGATAGCCGAAAATAACATTACTTCAAGTAATTCGTAATCAGAAAAATATTCTGCTCCAACGGTAACGAAGCGTTCTTTTACTCTTTTACGGTGACCTATATAATGAGGCATATCTATTTCATCATTACTAAATTCTAACAAATTATTTTCTAACATTCTTTATGTTTATTCAAATTATAAATAAGTAAAATGTTGCTGATGTCATTCCTAGCTAAAAGCGGGAATCCAGTAATTTTTAATGTCATCCTAACTAACTTGATCGTGGGATCTAGTCTTTTTAAATGCTTTTTGGATCCCATGGTCAAGCCATGGGATGACACCAAGTGCGTTTTTCGATCCACGCAACAATGTTCCGCGGGAATGACATACATAACCATACAACAAAATCAATTTTTACCCTACAGTTTAGTATGGAGGGTAATCAAGTTTTTTAGGTGATAACGTAAATATTTCAAAACCGTCTTTAGTCACGCCTATAGTATGCTCAAATTGAGCCGATAATGATTTATCACGTGTAGTAACTGTCCATCCATCTAGTTTACTTAATATAGTGTCATAATTACCAGCATTTATCATAGGTTCAACGGTGAAAAACATCCCTTCTTCTAACGTTAGACCCGTGCCGCTGCGACCGTAATTTAATATTGACGGTTCGTCATGAAAAACTCTTCCGATACCGTGACCCGTATAATTTCTAACCACAGAATAATTATGTTTCTCGGCATAGCTTTGAATAGCATGTCCGATATCACCGAGTTTAGCACCGGGTCTAACTACTTCAATCCCTTTCATCATTGCATCATAAGTTACTTGAATAAGACGCTTTGGCTTAATTGCTATGTCACCGACATAATACATACGGCTAGTATCACCGTACCAACCGTCTAAAATTACCGTAACATCAATATTTACTATATCACCGTTTTTTAACGGTTTATCGTTTGGAATGCCATGACAAACTACATGATTTATAGAAGTACAAATCGATTTCGGAAAACCTTTGTAATTTAACGGTGCAGGAACGGCATTATGAGAAGTAATAAAATTATGACAAAGGCCATTTAAACTATTAGTAGTGACGTTCGGTTTTACATGATCAGTAATAAAATCAAGTGTCTCTGCAGCTAATTTTCCTGCTGCCCGCATCTTTATGAAATCTTTTTCCGTGTGGATTTTTATGGTCATGAATTTTGGTTACCTTCCCCTCAAGTAAAAAAATATATTTTTCATAATACAAAATGGTTCTTTTAATGTAAATAACTTATCCTATTATTGAGAAGTGCTGCTATGTTAATTGATTTAGGTTTTGGATTATATAATTGCTAATATAATTATATATTTAACATGATGGGTATAGTTAGGTTATTATTTGTTCTTTCTGTTGTAGCTGCACATTCAACTTCTCATCTTTTTCTTAAATTTATAGGTGCAACAATTGTAGTACAATCTTTTTTCATGATTTCTGGCTTTTATATGGCTATGATTCAGAGCAATTATACAAGCAAAATAAAAAGTAGATATTTAAGGCTTTATTCTAATTATATCTTTTGTATTTTAGTTACTTTCTTCTTGCAGCAAAAATTTTCTTTTTTAAGGCAATTGTGTAATCTTCCATTTCCGACTGTTTTTTTAATTTTTACAAATCTAACAATGTTGTTGCAAGATGTAACAATGTTTATTGGAATTAATAATAATACAGTACATTTTACAAAATACTTTATTGACTCCATGCCTCCTCTTTATCAATTTTTGTTGATACCTCCTGGTTGATCAATTAGGTTAGAAATTTCTTTTTAAAGAAAAATATCTATATTTTATCCATAATTTTTTAATTACTAGAATTATTCTTCAGTTTAATGATTTATAGGAGATTCTTGGTTTTATAGATTCTTTCCTTCTGTACTTGCAGTTTTCTTAATTGGTAGTCAAGCATTTTATATTTATACTAATCAAGAAATAAACGAAAAAAAGTCTTAGCTTAGTCAATTACTCTATTTATATGTTATATTCATAATTATTACTTTTCTGTTTATCCCAATAGAGCCTCGACTAAAAAAATTACTTTTTTATTGTTTATTTGCTCTATCTTTAGGAAAAATATTTGACTTAACCACAGATAATAAGTTAGACAAATTAATTGCTTTACTCTCTTACCCAATATATTGTTGTCATTTAATTGTCTTGTATAATATATTACCTGCTATTTCATATTGGGCTGATAATGGGACATTTCTTAATACGTTAGTTACTTTATATAACAGTAATAATTATTTCTTTATTGAAAAGCCTATAGAGTATTATAGAAAAAGATATAAAACTCATAATTTAGCTTAATATTTAAAACTATGCTATATTACATAAATAAAATTCTTTCAAACAATAAGGTACAAGCGGTTATCTTAGGGATAATCGGGCTTGGGATTGTTACTGTTCTCACGTCATATAATATAGACGATCCGTCTTTTAACTCGGTCACAACAGAGTACCATAGTAATTTAGTCGGAATTTTTGGCTCTTATTTATCGGATTGTTTATATCAATTTTTTGGGTTAGCTGCTTTTATCATACCGCTTGCTTGCTTTGTTTGGGGGAGAAATTGTTGGTATGGAAGATATCGCAGCTCATTTATCCGTATGTTTGTAATGTTGGTTGCTCTCATTAGCAGTAGCACATTATTATCTAAGATTAAGCTAGAATTCATACCAGCAAATGCAGGTGGAGCTATTGGAATAATAGTTTCTAATTTTTTTGAGCGATTTACAAATCAACTACACTTATTATTAATATTTTTTACCTTTATTATATTAGTTGTTTTATTTGAAATTCAATTTACTTCTTTAAGTAATGTTATTATTAAGCTAGGTAAATTTTTAATCTATTGGATACAATCTTTTTTACATAATGTATTTTCACGATTGTCGTCGATAAGATTATTTCCTACTAAAAACAATGATAAGATAAATATAACTTCTTCTTATCAAAAGCCTGTAAGTGAAAAAGTAAAATTTCCTGAAGAAGTGAGATCTGTACCTGCAAATCCTATAAAATTCTTTAGCAAACCTGTTAGCCCTAAAATATCTCAGAGCGAAATAGCAGAATTGCCGCCTATTTCGTTATTACGTGATCCTGAAAACCATCATGTAAAAGGAGCTTCTTCCTCAGAGCTTAAACAAAAGGCTGAAGAGTTATTAACCGTGCTGAATGATTTTGGAGTTAAAGGGCAGATAATTAATATCAATCAAGGACCGGTGGTAACTCAATATGAATTTGAGCCGGCAGCAGGCACGAAAACATCAAGGGTAGTAGGATTATCTGACGATATAGCACGCTCACTATCTGCTTTATCAACAAGGATAGCAGTCATACCCGGCAAAAACGTACTTGGTATTGAGCTTCCTAATAAGCAGCGTGAGTTCTTTTGTTTAAAAGAACTTATAGAGACCCCAGAATACCAAGACAAATCAACTTTATTGCCGTTAGTCTTGGGTAAAGATTTAGCAGGTAAGCCGCTGATTGCCGATCTTGCTAAAATGCCTCATTTATTAGTAGCAGGAACCACCGGCTCAGGTAAATCCGTCGGTATTAATGCGATGATTGTGTCGCTCTTATACCGCTATGCTCCCGAAGAATGTCGCTTTATCATGATTGATCCGAAAATGCTTGAATTATCGGCTTATGATGGAATACCGCATTTGCTAACTCCCGTGGTAACCGAGCCTTCTAAAGCGGTAGTTGCTCTTAAATGGGCAGTTAAGGAAATGGAAAATCGTTATAGAATGATGAGCAATATCGGTGTTAAGAATATCGCAGGTTATAATGCAAAAATCTTAGAAGCGGTTAAAGAGCATAGGGTAATTGAACGTTTGATTCAAACTGGGTTTGACCCTGAAACAGGTAAGCCTATTTACGAAACCGTTACAATGAACATGGAAAAACTACCTTACATAGTGGTTATCGTTGATGAGATGGCTGATTTAATGCTAGTTGCTGGTAAGGATATTGAAATGCTGATTCAAAGGCTTGCTCAGATGGCAAGAGCGGCAGGCATCCATATTATTATGGCAACGCAAAGACCTTCTGTAGACGTTATTACTGGTGTCATTAAAGCCAATTTCCCAAGTCGTATTAGTTTTAAAGTTACCTCTAAAATCGATAGCCGAACGATTTTAGGAGAGCAAGGCTCTGAGCAGTTACTCGGTATGGGTGATATGCTATTTATGGGGAGTACTTCCAAGATAAGTAGGGTACACGGACCGTTTGTTAATGAAGCCGAAATTGAGCAAATTACGGAATATTTGAAAGAGAGCGGTACGCCTGAATATATCTCTGCCGTTACCGAGCAACCTGAAGAAGACGATAGTAGCATTGATATCGGTGACGGCACCTCTGATGAAGTGCTTTACAAAAAAGCTGTGCAGATAGTGCGTGACGAACGCAAATCTTCCATTAGCTATATCCAAAGGTCGCTTAGAATTGGCTATAACAAAGCTGCCAACTTAGTTGAGAAGATGGAGAAAGAGAGAATAGTCTCACCACCGAATCATACAGGTAAAAGAGAGATATTATTGCCTGAGAGGTAGGGTGTTGTTCATGGCTCTTATGTCATTCCTGCGAAAGCAAAAATCCAGCATAAAGCGAGCTTTGAATTTCAAAAATTTGCTGTATCTATACTTTTTTCTTGGATTCCTGCTTTCGCAGGAATGACATAAATATATTTATCATTAAAATTCGAATTTGATAAAGCTTTAGGACAAAAGCTTTTACAAAAAGCAATATATGCTAGTGATTTAGAGTTAGTAGGAACCTTATATAGTAAAGGTGTTGACGCCCAGTACAAAGACCAATTAGGACGTATAGCTCCATGCTATAAAAGCTAATTGCGGTGAAGAATTAATACAGTTTTTAATTGAACACACTGCGGATATTAATTATCTTGATAAATCAGGTCTAACACCGCTGGCCATGGCGAAGAGTAATCATTGTGTTCCGGCTACAGAATTATTGCTCAAAGCTAATGCTTCTGAATATATATATGATGATGTTATTAAGGTGTTAGGAGAATATGAATATTAAATAGTCATTGCGAGCGGGCATTGCCCGCGTGGAGCGATTCCCTCCCTATCATCCCATGGTTTGTCCACGGGATGACACACCCAGCAGATTTCTTGAGCCATGCAATAAGGCCAATGCCGCTACGGAATGACATATAATCTATACTATGTCTATTATAATTAATAATATTGTAAAAATATCATCTATATTATTAATAAATAATAGACATATTAAAAAAGTTGCGTTATAACGCTTTTTAAGTGATTTAATTTTTTTAAGGTTTACATATGGCGAATATTTCTCCAAAATTATTTCAAAAAGCAATACAACGAGGTCTTAAAGCCGCTTTATTCACCACCTCAACCGCAGCGATAATGCTGAATAGTAGCGGGGCACTCGGTGTTGCTACAGGTGTTATTACTACTAATAATGCAGCATTTAGTGAGCGTGCTGATGCCAATACTTGGAATCAGATAACGGCTGAGGGGGCAGCTAATGGTGTTGCTGCTGACGGTCCTCAAGACAATTGGGCATTTACTTACGGGGGTAATCATCTTGTCACTGCAGATGCAGCCAATCGTATTATTAAAGCTATAAATGTTGCGGGTACTACTCCTACAGGTTTACAGATTGCTCAAAATACTGTCGTTGGTTCGATTATGACGGGAGGTAACTTGTTACCTATTACTATTACTGCCGGCAAAAGTTTAACTTTAACCGGTACTAATGCTGTTGCTGCAAATCATGGTTTTGATGCTCCTGCCGATAATTATACAGGTTTAGGAAATATAACTTTAGAGGGAGCGAATGCTACACTAATTATACAATCTGCAGCCCAGGCAAAGGCAACGCTTGCAGGAAATATAGATGGAGGAGGTATAATAACTGTCAATACAGATACTGCTGTTAACGGAACAGTAGGTAATACAAATGCATTAACCACGATAAATGTAGGAGCAGGTACAGCCACGTTAGACGGAGCAGTTATTAAAGCTACTACGACTAAATTAACAAATGCTGAGTCGGTATTAACCCTTACAAATGCAAATGCAGTATTAACAGGTGCGATTGATAACACCACAGGCGGTGATAATGTAGGTGTCTTAAATTTAAATGGTGCATTGAGTCAAGTAACCGGGAATATAGGTAATACACATTCATTAGCCACGATAAATATAGGAGCAGGTACAGCCACGTTAGACGGAGCGGTTATTAAAGCTACTACGACTAAATTAACAAATGCTGAGTCAGCAGTGAAATTTACGAATCCTGTAGTGGTGACCGGAGCGATAGATAATACTACCGGTAATGCAAATAATGGTGTAGCAAAGTTTGCCGGTGATAGTACAGTAACTGGGGATATAGGTAATACAAATTCATTAGCCACGATAAGTATAGGAGCAGGTTTGCTACAAGTACAAGGCGGAGTGGTAAAAGTGAATGCAATAAACTTAACGGATAATGCGTCAGCAGTGAAATTTACGAATCCTGTAGTGGTGACCGGAGCGATAGATAATACCGGTAATGCAAATAATGGTATAGCAACGTTTACCGGTAATAGTACAGTAACTGGGAATATAGGTAATACAAATTCAT
Organism: Candidatus Rickettsia kotlanii; assembly: GCA_030295365.1. Classification (GTDB taxonomy): domain Bacteria; phylum Pseudomonadota; class Alphaproteobacteria; order Rickettsiales; family Rickettsiaceae; genus Rickettsia; species Rickettsia kotlanii. The sequence goes on along the minus strand of AP027062.1, from coordinate 304,213 downwards.
TAGCCACGATAAGTATAGGAGCAGGTTTGCTACAAGTACAAGGCGGAGTGGTAAAAGCGAATGCAGTAAACTTAACGGATAATGCGTCAGCAGTGAAATTTACGAATCCTGTAGTGGTGACCGGAGCGATAGATAATACCGGTAATGCAAATAATGGTATAGCAACGTTTGCCGGTGATGGTACAGTAACCGGGAATATAGGTAATGCAAATTCATTAGCCACGATAAGTATAGGAGCAGGTACAGCCACGTTAGATGGAGCGGTTATTAAAGCTACTACGACTAAATTAACAAATGCTGCGTCGGTATTAACCCTTACAAATGCAAATGTAGTATTAACAGGTGCGATTGATAACACCACAGGCGGTGATGATGTAGGTGTCTTAAATTTAAATGGTGCATTAAGTCAAGTAACTGGGGATATAGGTAATACAAATTCATTAGCCACGATAAGTGTAGGAGCAGGTACAGCCAAGTTAGATGGAGCGGTTATTAAAGCTACTACGACTAAATTAACAAATGCTGAGTCGGTATTAACCCTTACAAATGCAAATGCAGTATTAACAGGTGCGATTGATAACACCACAGGCGGTGATGATGTAGGTGTCTTAAATTTAAATGGTGCATTGAGTCAAGTAACCGGGAATATAGGTAATACAAATTCATTAGCCACGATAAATGTAGGAGCAGGTACAGCCACGTTAGACGGAGCAGTTATTAAAGCTACTACGACTAAATTAACAAATGCTGCGTCGGTATTAACCCTTACAAATGCAAATGCAGTATTAACAGGTGCGATTGATAACACCGTAGGCCGTGATAATGTAGGTGTCTTAAATTTAAATGGTGCATTGAGTCAAGTAACTGGGGATATAGGTAATACAAATTCATTAGCCACGATAAGTGTAGGAGCAGGTACAGCCACGTTAGACGGAGCAGTTATTAAAGCTACTACGACTAAATTAGCAAATGCTGCGTCGGTATTAACCCTTACAAATGCAAATGCAGTATTAACAGGTGCGATTGATAACACCACAGGTGGTGATGATGTAGGTGTCTTAAATTTAAATGGTGCATTGAGTCAAGTAACCGGGAATATAGGTAATACACATTCATTAGCCACGATAAATATAGGAGCAGGTACAGCCACGTTAGACGGAGCGGTTATTAAAGCTACTACGACTAAATTAACAAATGCTGCATCGGTATTAACCCTTACAAATGCAAATGTAGTATTAACAGGTGCGATTGATAACACCACAGGTGGTGATAATGTAGGTGTCTTAAATTTAAATGGTGCATTGAGTCAAGTAACCGGGAATATAGGTAATACAAATTCATTAGCCACGATAAATATAGGAGCAGGTTTGCTACAAGTACAAGGCGGAGTGGTAAAAGTGAATGCAATAAACTTAACGGATAATGCGTCAGCAGTGAAATTTACGAATCCTGTAGTGGTGACCGGAGCGATAGATAATACCGGTAATGCAAATAATGGTATAGCAACGTTTACCGGTAATAGTACAGTAACTGGGAATATAGGTAATACAAATTCATTAGCCACGATAAGTGTAGGAGCAGGTTTGCTGCAAGTACAAGGCGGAGTGGTAAAAGCGAATGCAATAAACTTAACGGATAATGCGTCAGCAGTGAAATTTACGAATCCTGTAGTGGTGACCGGAGCGATAGATAATACTACCGGTAATGCAAATAATGGTATAGCAACGTTTGCCGGTGGTGGTACAGTAACCGGGAATATAGGTAATACAAATTCATTAGCCACGATAAATGTAGGAGCAGGTACAGCCACATTAGGAGGAGCAGTTATTAAAGCTACTACGACTAAATTAACAAATGCTGAGTCGGTATTAACCCTTACAAATGCAAATGCAGTATTAACAGGTGCGATTGATAACACCACAGGCGGTGATAATGTAGGTGTCTTAAATTTAAATGGTACATTGAGTCAAGTAACCGGGAATATAGGTAATACAAATTCATTAGCCACGATAAATGTAGGAGCAGGTTTGCTACAAGTACAAGGCGGAGTGGTAAAAGCGAATGCAATAAACTTAACAGATAATGCGTCAGCAGTGGCATTTACGAATCCTGTAGTGGTGACCGGAGCGATAGATAATACCGGTAATGCAAATAATGGTATAGCAACGTTTGCCGGTGATAGTACAGTAACCGGGAATATAGGTAATACAAATTCATTAGCAGCAGTGAATATAGGAGCAGGAATAACATTACAAGCTGGAGGAAGCCTAGCTGCGAATAATATAGATTTTGGAGTCGGGAGTATTTTAGAGTTTAACGGACCTCTTGATGGTGGCGGTAACATAATCCCTTATTATTTTAAAGGAGCTGTAGCAAATGGCAATAACGCTATATTGAATGTTAATACAAAGTCACTTACGGCATATCATTCAACTATAGGAACAGTTGCAGAAATCAATATTGGAGCCGGTAATCTTTTTACAATTGATGCAAGTGCTGGTGATGTTACTATATTAAATGCTCAAAATATTAATTTTGGAGCTCTAGATTCTACTTTAGCACTTTCTAACTTAACCGGAGTCGGAGTAAAAAATATATTATTAGCAGCTGATTTAGTAGCTCCTGGTGTTAATGCAGGTAATGTAGTCTTTGATGGTGGGGTTAATGGCCTGAATATCGGGAGTAATGTAGCAGGTACCGCTAGAAATATCGGTGATGAAGGCGGTAATGAATTTAACGCTTTACTTATTTATAATACCGTTACAGTAACCGACGATGTAAATTTAGAAGGTATACAGAACGTGTTTATTAACAATAATGCAGATTTTACTAGTAGTACAGCATTTAATGCCGGTGCTATACAAATAAACGATGCTACTTATACGATTGATGCAAATAATGGTAATTTAAATGTACCGGCAGGAAATATTCAATTTGCACATGCGAATGCTAAATTAATATTACAAAATAGTTCAGGAAACGACCGTACGATCACACTAGGTGCGGATATAGATCCTGAGAATGACGGTAAGGGTATAGTAACATTAAATTCTGTAACTGCAGGAACAAAATTAACGATAGCCGGAGGCAAGGCGTTTGGTGGAGCTCATAAGTTACAAGCTGTAATTTTCAAAGGAGCAGGAGATTGCGGCACGGCAGGTACCACTTTTAATACAACAAATATAGTGCTTGATATTACAGGTCAATTAGAACTTGGAGCTAATACGGCAAATATAGTTTTACTTAATGATGCTGTTCAATTAACTCAAACCGGTAATATTGGTGGTGTCTTAGATTTTAATGCAAAAAATGGTACGGTAACATTAAATAACAATGTAAATGTTGCGGGAGCAGTCCAGAATACCGGCGGTACTAATAACGGTACGTTAATAGTGTTAGGTACAAGTAATCTTAATAGCGTAAACGGGATTGCTATGTTAAAAGTAGGTGCAGGAAATGTAACTATTGCCAAAGGCGGTGACGTTAAAATTGACAAAGTCCAAGGTGTAGGCACAAATACTTTAACATTACCTGCAAACTTTAACTTAATAGGCAGCATAAATAAAACCGGTGGTCAGGCTCTGAAGCTAAACTTCACGAATGGCGGTAGTGTTAGCGGTGTTGTAGGGACTGCGGCTAATTCGGTTGGTGATATCACAACAGCAGGTACTACAAGTTTTGCAAGCAGTGTTAACGCAAAAGGTACGGCGACACTTAGCGGTATTACAAGTTTTGCCGATACATTCACTAATACAGGTGTGGTTACTTTAGCCAAAGGTTCTATCACTAATTTTGCTAAAAATGTAACGGCTACCAGCTTTGTAGCTAACAATGCTATTATTAATTTTGGCAATAGCTTAGCCTTTAATAGTAATATAACAGGTAGCGGTACTACACTTACTTTAGGTGCAAATCAAGTAACATATACTGGCACCGGTAGTCTTACTGATACGCTAACCTTAAATACTACTTTTGACGGAGCAGCTAAGTTAGGTGGTAATATCTTAATTAAATCAGGTAGTACTCTTGATTTATCGGGGGTTTCAACTTTAGCACTTGTTGTTACTGCTACTAATTTCGACATTAATAATATAAGTCCAGATACAAAATATACGGTAATATCTGCAGAAACAGCAGGTAGTTTAAAGCCTACTCCTGAAGAGAATGTTAAAATAACTATTAATAATGACAGCCGTTTTGTTGATTTTACTTTTGATACATCGACTTTAACGTTATTCGCAGAGGATATAGCTGCAGATATTATAGATGAAGATTTTAAACCAGGGGGACTGCTTGCAAATGTCTCAAATGCTGCAAATATAAAGAAATCGCTTGAGTTAATGGAGAATGCTCCCAATGGTTCAGATGCACGTCAAGCTTTCAATAACTTTGGTCTAATGACGCCGCTACAGGAAGCAGATGCTACAACTCACCTCATGCAAGATGTTGTAAAACCTAGTGATACTATAGCTGCCGTTAATAATCAAGTTGTAGCGAGTAATATATCAAGTAATATAACTGCTCTAAATGCTAGAATGGATAAAGTACAAGCAGCGAATAAAGGTCCTGTTTCTTCCGGTGATGAAGATATGGATGCTAAGTTTGGTGCATGGATAAGTCCGTTTGTCGGTAATGCAACGCAGAAGATGTGTAACAATATAAGTGGTTATAAGTCTGATACAACTGGTGGCAGTATAGGTTTTGACGGCTTCGTTAGCGATGATCTAGCACTCGGACTTGCATATACAAGAGCCGATACTGACATTAAGCTAAAAAATAATAAAACGGGCGATAAGAATAAGGTAGAGAGTAACATCTATTCTTTATACGGTTTATATGATGTACCTTATGAAAATCTCTTCGTTGAAGCTATAGTATCTTACTCAGATAATAAGATAAGAAGCAAATCAAGACGTGTTATTGCAACGGCACTAGAGACTGTCGGTTATCAGACTGCAAACGGTAAATATAAATCCGAAAGCTATACAGGTCAGTTAATGGCTGGTTATACCTATATGATGTCTGAGAACATTAACTTAACACCGTTAGCTGGGCTTAGATATTCGACTATCAAAGATAAGGGTTATAAGGAAACCGGTACTACTTACCAAAATCTTACCGTTAAAGGCAAGAACTATAATACTTTCGACGGTTTACTCGGTGCTAAAGTATCAAGTAATATCAATGTCAATGAAATAGTGCTAATACCTGAGCTTTACGCAATGGTCGATTATGTATTCGAGAATAAAGTTCCGGTGATTGATGCGAGATTACAAGGTATGACTGTTTCTCTCCCAACCAACAGCTTTAAGCAAAGAAAAACAAGTTTTGATGTTGGTGTTGGTGTTACTGTTAAGCATAAAATGATGGAATACGGGCTTAACTACGATACCAATATCGGAAGTAAGTACTTCGCTCAGCAAGGTAGTATAAAAGTTCGTGTTAATTTTTAATTAACCGTTCTATAATCATAAAAAAAGCCTATATAGTTTGACTATATAGGCTTTTTTGCTTTATAATGTAGTCTTGAGAAGCGTCATTGCGAGAAGCAAAGCGACGTGGCAATCTCGTCAAATATCCTAAGATTGCTTCGTCAATTACTTCGTAATTTCCTCGCAATGACGGTAAAAACTTAAATAAAAATTATGTTAGATAATATTAGAAAAACTGCTGATAGTTTTATAATGCGGATTTTATTCGCAATGATAGTTTTTGCTTTTGTCGGCTTTGGTATTAAAGATGTATTAAACGGAAGAAGAAGCGGTGATATTGTTACTTTTTCTCATGTGAAGAATATCTCCCAGGAAGATTTTTTAAGAGCAAAATCTTTAGAAATTAATGCGATAAGTAAGCAAACGGGGACAAGTTTAACGGATGAAGAAATAGCACAGTTAAATATTGATAACCGAATCCTAAAAAGGCTTATTTACGATAATGTCTTAGATTATTTAGTGAGTTATTATGACTTAGATCTAAGTGATGATACAGTTAAAATTTTAGTTAAAGAATCACCAGTTTTTAAAAATGAGCAAGGTGTTTTCAATATAGAAATTTTTAAAACTTATTTTAGAAATTCTTATATGGATGAAGAAAAATATTTATTAAACTTCAAAGAAAAAACTCTAAAAAATATTTTTGTCGGTACTTTTGTAAAAAATTTCTATGTTCCTAAAGCTATGACTGACAATATAGTAGATTATATGGCTGAAAAAAGAGAAGTAGAATTAATACAAATAGATTTACAAAATAAACCGAAAGATTTACAAATTCCTACTCCTACCGGTCAGCAATTGAAGGATTTTTACCAAGATAATAAAACCGCGTTTGAAGTACCTGAGAAACGCAGCTTTTCTTATATTAAAGCTAATATTAAGGATTTAAAAGTTTCAGTTACTCAAGATGAGTTGTTAGAATTTTATAATGAAAATAAAGATGAATTCGGTGATCAAAGTTTTGAAGCAGTACAAAAACAATTATATGATTTATTAAAGGCTCAAAAAATCGACATACTTAATATGGAGTTTGCTAAAAAGCTGGAAGATGAGACGGCAGCCGGTTCTAGCTTAGTTGAAATTGCCGAAAAATATAAGCTACCGATACAAAACGTTAATTATATCAGTTATGCAGAGCTTATTGAAGATAAAATAATTGCTGAAAATGCTGATAGTATTTTTGAGCTTTCGGAAGGTGAATTATCTTATCCTATAGAAACAGAGGATAAAAGCTATCTTATATTGGTAGAATTAAAATCTATTCAGCCGGCAAAAATACCTGAATTTGATGCTATTAAAGAGCAGGTAAATAAAGCTTGGATAAAGCAGAATATTGCAGATGTAAACTTAAAGATTATCAAGGATTTAGCAAAGGAATATAATTCAGATCAAGAGAACATAAAAGAGCTTAAAGCTACCGGAATAAAAATAAGCCAAAAAAGCTATATTAGATCCGAAATGGAAAATGATCTAACACTAACTCCTGAAATATTATTATCAATTTTTAATACTAAAATAGGAAGTAATACGCCTGTATTTCAAGTGGGCGATGAAGTATATTTTGCACATATTAAATCTAGAAGTATCGATGAATTAACAGCTAAAAATATTCGTGTCAATTCAGAAAAAAATATAATATATAATATTAAAAATTCTGTAATTGACGAGCTAATTAACTACATAATTATTCAGAATGATATGCAGGTAAAAGCTAATTTTAGTAAGTAGCGAAATCCATCAGGTTATACCGTATCATCATTGCGAGGAAATCACGAAGTAATTGACGAAGCAATCTCAGGATATTTAATGAGATTGTCATGCAGCCTATGGCTGCTCGCAATGACGATAAAATAAGCCACACATTATAAACAAAAAAATAAAACTATGAGCTTTAAAGATTTACCGGAGTTTTTAAAATTTTTAGAAAAAAACGGTGAGTTAAGGCGTATTGCTCTTGAGGTTAAAACTAACTTAGAAATTACTGAAATTAGTAGAAGAGTATTAGCACAAGGCGGACCTGCATTACTTTTTGAAAATGTTATAAAAGCCGATGGCATTAAGTCCGACATACCTGTTCTAACTAATCTTTATGCTAGTATAAATCGTATTTGTATGGGTCTTAAACTTAAGTCACCCAAGGAATTAAGAGAGCTTGGCGTTCTACTAGCATTCCTTAAACAGCCACAACCTCCCGCATCTTTTAAAGAAACATTGTCAATGTTACCGCTTGCTAAGTGTATATTTGCTATGTCTCCTAAAACCGTATCAAAAGCAGCTTGTCATGAAATCGTCATTGACAAACCGAGTATCAATATATTGCCGATCCAAAGATGTTGGCCTGATGATATTTCGTCTTTAATTACTTGGGGTATAGTAGTTACTAAAGGTCCAACAAAAGATAAAATCGATAATTACAACCTTGGCATATATAGAATGCAGGTTATTTCAGAAAATAAGCTATTGATGCGTTGGTTAAAGTTACGGGGCGGAGCAGAGCATCATAAACGTTGGAAAGAAGCAAAAAAAGAACCTTTTCCTGCTGCTATCGTTATCGGGGCAAACCCAGCGGTCACTTTGGCAGCAGTTACGCCGATACCTGAGAATATCTCGGAGTATAATTTTGCTGGTTTGCTCGGTAATGAAAAAGTAGAGTTGGTACAATGCAAAACTATTGATTTCAAAGTACCTGCACATAGTGAAATAGTGTTGGAAGGTTATGTAAGTTTAGAGGAGTATTTGCCTGAAGGTCCTTTTGGGGATCATACCGGATATTATAATGATGTTGAGGAATTTCCTGTATTTACGGTTACCGCAATAACGATGAAGAAAAATCCAGTATATTTGAGCACCTATACAGGAAAACCGCCTGATGAGCCATCAATCTTAGGTGAAGCATTAAATGAAATTTTTATTCCTATATTGCAGCAACAATTCCCGGAAATAGTCGATTTTTGGCTTCCACCTGAAGGTTGTTCATATAGAGTTGCGGTAGTATCGATTAAAAAATCCTATCCCGGTCATGCTAAAAGAATAATGCTTGGGATTTGGTCTTACTTACGGCACTTTATGTATAGTAAGTTTATTATAGTTGTAGATGACGATATTGATGTTCGTAATTGGCAAGAAGTAATTTGGGCAATAGCAACAAGAAGCGATCCAAGGCGTGATACGAGTTTTCTAGATAATTCCCCGATAGATTATTTGGATTTTGCATCTCCTGAGTCAGGCCTTGGTAGTAAAATGGGAATAGATGCAACCGATAAAATATACCCTGAGACAAATAGAAAATGGGGTAAAAAAATAGAAATGAGTCAGGAAGTTATCGACAAGGTTAATAGTATGTGGAATAGTTTAAAGATATAAGGTATACTCGTTTAATTTGAAAAATTGGCGTTGTTGTTTCATATTTTTTGATCCTCACGTACTAGTCTGCGGTCCAAAAATATGAGATGCCTTGTTCTTTTCTAAATTACATCTACTGTTTATATTAATTGTTAATTTTTTGAAATATCTTGGAACTAAACATGTATAACATTCCGCACGAGACGATAATTAATAATTTCAAAGAAATTGCCGATAAACATCAAGAGCTTATTTCGCATTTCATGTAAGGTAGGGGGAGTATGATCCCTAGGAGCCTAATTGATAGTGATAAAAACAGAATTATAGCCTCTTTAATGGTAGAACAATTTTGGGCAAATCCTGAAAATTTTGTCAGCTTAATATTGAATATATTGATAAGTTAAGGGAGCTTACAGCGAATAGCTTTGCAAAATTTATCAGTAGTCCGGCAAAAGCTGTATTTTCTCCAGATAATCGAGATAAAAGATTTAAAGATTCTTCATGGGAGGATAATGCTTATTTTGACTTTGTGAAACAATATTATTTACTATCTAGCGAGTGGCTTAAGAAGAATATAGAACAGTATAAGCTGTCAAATGATCTCAAGCAATATTTAGAGTTTGCAACTAAACATTTTATCGATGCGTTTTCACCTTCAAATTTTGCTTTTTGTAATCCAAAAGTTTTGCGTGAGACATTAGAAAGCAGCAGGCAAAATTTAGTACAAGGGCTAGAAATTTCTTAAGAGATATAAAAAGAAAGATTAAAACTACCGATAAATCTGCTTTTAAACTCGGTAAAAATATTGCGGTGACAAAAGGAAAAGTTATATTCCAAAATGATTTAATGCAATTAATATGTTATGAGCCGAAAGAGAAAGTTCATAAGATTCCGATATTTATTATTCTACCATGTATAAATAAATATTATATACTCGATTTATCTCTGCATAATTCTTTAGTATCTTTCTTAGTAGAAAATAATTTTCAAGTTTTTCTTATTTCATGGGTTAATCCTGATATCTCTCTATCGGAAAAGGCTTCGAGGATTATTTAAAAGACGGTATTTTAGCACCTTTTGAGTATGTTAAAATCTTGGTTTTGAGAAAGTTGATTTTGTTGGATATTGCATGGGAGGTACATTCCTTGCTATAATTATTGCCTACTTCAAAGCAAAAAAATAGATTATGTTCATAGTGCTACTTTCTTTACTATTTTGCTTGATTATACTCATCCCGGCGAGCTTGGAATATTTTTTAATGAAGCTACGATTAACTACATTAAGGAAGATATAAAACTAAAAAGCTATTTTGATGGGTAATATTTATCAAATAGCTTTAGTTTACTAAGAGCTAATGATTTAATTTAGACATTTTTTGTCAATAATTACTTACTCGGTAAAAAACTGATGCCTTTTGATTTGCTATATTGGAATGCGGATTCTACTAACTTGCTGGCAGAAATGTATGAGGAATATTTACAAAATACATATTGCAATAACTGAGTCTAATAATTTAGAAGTGCTCGGAACAAAAATAGATCTTGGAAAAGTTGATTGTAATTCTTTTTTCGTAGCCGCAAAAGAAGATCATATAGCTCCATGGCGTTCAATATATGATGGAGTAAAATTATTAAACGGACATAAGATTTTTTGTCTTACGGATTCAGGGCATGTAGCAGGTGTAGTTAACCCTCCCGCTAGTGCTAAATATAATTATCGGCTTAATGACGACTTAAGTTTAAGTAGTCATGAGTGGTTTATGAAAGCTACGGAATATAAAGGCTCATGGTGGATTTATTGGCTTAATTGGCTTATAAAAAAAATAATAATAAGCTAGTATATTTTTTAGATTATCAGAAGCTAGAGGTTATTGAAGAAGCTCCAGGAAGTTACGTAAGGAAGTAGGTGTTGTTTGTGGGGATACTAAATCGTCATTGCGAGCAGCCATAGGCTGCGTGGCAATCTCATAAGATTGATTCGTCAATTACTTTGTAATTTTCCTCGCCATGACGGAAAAGCCGATCTATGCAACGCCTAAAATATAAATAAGTTATGAAGAGAAAAAATAATAAATTTATAGAAATATCTATTGCCTTTATCTTGGGAATTGCTTTAGGTATTTATGGACAGAATCTGGATTATTTTACTAATCTAATAAGTCAAAAATCATTAGCTTTATCTGCTCTGCAAATAAAGCATTACAATATTTCAGAGCTTTCAAGCAGTAAAGTTAGTACATGTTTTACTCCGCCTGCCGGTTGTACTACGTTTATAGCCAATCAGATAGATAAAGCTGAAGAATCTATTTATATGCAGGCATACGGTATGAGCGATGCGTTAATTACTACTGCACTTATTAATGCACAGGCGCGAGGAGTAAAGGTTAGAATATTGCTTGATCGTAGTAATTTAAAGCAAAAATTTTCTAAATTACATGAATTAAAACGAGCAAAAATTGATGTAGGTATAGATAAAGTACCGGGAATCGCTCATAATAAAGTTATAATTATTGATAAAAAGAAAGTAATAACCGGTTCGTTTAATTTCACGGCTGCTGCCGATAAACGTAATGCTGAAAATGTAATTATTATAGAAGATCAGGAGCTAGCAGAATCTTATTTACAAAATTGGTTAAACAGAAAGGCGAGCAACTGAGAGGAGATTTCCACTATGTCATTCCTGCGAAAGCAGGAATCCATTAGCTAAAAGATATAAATAGATTTTAAACATTTTTGATGACACTCACTAGCTTGTTTGAAATCTTTAGAAGTTGTTGCTTCTTTAGTAGTATTCAAAATAGTATTAACATTATTGTGTATAATTTCGGAATTTTTCTTAAGCAAAGATTGCATGCTTTCTATAGCAATTTGGTTAGTTATAAAAAAATATTCATAGCTCTTTGCATTGTATTTGTGATAGATGTAAGATCTACACTAGGGATATTTTTCATAGAACTCATATAAAATTCTGGATTAATATAGGATTTCATTAAATCTAAAAATTGTGTATTATTTCACATTATTTATTCTCATAAAATAAATTAAATTTTTTACTTAAAAAATTTTTTGTGTTTTATAGGTTACGTATATGTAAACATAAACCCTCAATTCATGCTAACATTTATAAAATTATGAGTCAATAATTGTTAGTATTAAGAATAATATTAAAAATAGTTAAGTTTTTATAAATGTTAGATACATCAATTCAAGCATTAATAAATAAGTGGCAACAATACCTCGTTTTGCAAAGAAATTACTCTAATCATACAGTAATTTCTTATAATAATGATCTTAAGCATTTCCTTGAGTTTATGAATTATTATAATTCAGAGCTTGTAACGATAAATCATATTAAAACCGCAGATATAAGATTCATCCGAAGTTGGCTTGCAAAACGTAATTGTGATAATTTTACCACTTCTTCAATTTCACGTGGTTTATCTGCAGTAAAAAATTTTTATAGGTTTTTAGAGAAAACAACACAATTAAATAGTCATATAATTTTTTCTATAAAATCTCCTAAAAAGACTAAATTGTTACCAAAAGCTTTATCGGAAGATGATGTAGTAATATCACTTGAACATATTGAAGAATATGGGAATGTTAAGTGGGTAGAACTTAGAAATAAAGCCCTACTTGTTCTTATATATGCTTCAGGTCTACGTATATCGGAAGCATTATCAATTACGAAACTTCATCTACAAAATCTAGAATTTATAAGAATAATAGGTAAAGGTAGTAAAGAAAGAATAATTCCGTGGTTACCGATTGCTAAAAATTTAATTACCCAATATTTAGAAATATTGCCGTATAAGTTAGGTGATAATGAACCCATATTTAGAGGAAAGCAGGGTAAGAAATTGCAGCCACCGGTATTTAATCGTGAATTAATTAAATTAAAGCATTTTTATGGTTTACCACAGCATTTAACTGCTCATTCATTTAGACATAGTTTTGCTTCACATTTGCTTGAGCATGGTGCAGATTTACGCTCTATTCAAGAGTTATTAGGTCATAAAAGTCTATCTACTACACAAAACTATACTAAAACAAGTATAAAGCATTTAGAAGCTGTATATACTACCGTATATCCAATTAAAAAATAAAATATATTATTAATATTCATAATCTTCTTGCGTTAATTTTAAGTTATACATTATTTTAAACACTTTATAAACATAATATATTAAAGCTAATATTGAGATATTAATATGCTAGAAACACCTAAGTTACCTATGGGATATAAACCTTCTCAAGATGAAGAATATATGTGTCCTAATCACCTAGAGTATTTTAGACAAAAACTTTTAAGATGGAAAGAGGATTTATTAAATGAATCTCAAGAGACTTTAAATCATTTAAAGGAGGAAAATTTAAAAAAACCTGATCTTAACGATTGTGCTACTCATGAAACAGAAAGAGCTTTTGAGCTTCGTAGTAGAAATAGATATTGTAAATTAATGAGTAAAATAGAAGAAGCATTATCACGTATTAAGAATGGGGAATACGGTTACTGTGAAGAAACAGGCGAGCCAATAGGTATAAAAAGATTAGAAGCACGACCTATTGCTGCATTATGTATTGAAGCTCAAGAGCGTCATGAAAATTATGAGAGAAGTCATTTGGATAAGCCTGGGAATTAAGTAGCTAGGTAATTTATATGCGTGGATCGCAGGAATCCAAAAACATTTAATGTAACCCTGTGGCTTGACCACGGGGCCTAGAAAAACAAATTATTATATTAATAATTTTAGCATTTTTAACTAGATTCCGCGATCAAGTCGTGGAATGACAATAATTCATTTTTGCAGGCATGGAATATCTAAAACCTAAAGAAGTTAGAGTATTTACTGTTTCAAATAAAGGTAATCCCATAACATTTGAATATGAGCCGGAAATAAATGAGATAAAAGCTTCTGTATAACCGGCAATTTTACATCCGCCGGCTTTATCTATTCCCTCATCCAAAGAACAATAAAAATTAATCTCTTCATCACTTAATTTTTTGAACTTAACAATAGTCTGAACTATTTTTTGTCTAACTGTAAGCTGATCATTCTCTTTTTTGATAATACATAAACCGGTATAGACACGATGACGACGCCCGGATAACATCTTAATACAATTCTTGACTTCTTCATAAGTAGTAGCTTTCGGCAATATTCTTCTACCTATTGCCGCTACGGTATCGGCAGCTATAATTATAGCTGATTCCTCTATTTGAGATGCAATTTTTATAGCTTTTTCGTAAGCAAGTCTTATGGCTAAGGGGGCAGGTAATTCACGCAAATTAGGTGTTTCGTCTATATCTGCCGGAATAATTTGTGAAGGGATAATTTTGATTCTGTTTAGTAACTCAATCCTTGCAGGAGAGCTTGATGCTAATATAATCGGTAGGTTTTTTCTGTTCTGCTTCATACTTATAAAGACTAGTGACGATGAATCACACGCCCTTTAGTTAAATCATAAGGAGTCATTTCTACCATAACTTTATCTCCTAGTAATATTCTGATACGATTTTTACGCATCCTACCGGAAGTATGAGCAATAATTACATGACCATTCTCAAGCTTTACTCTGAAAGTAGCATTAGGTAAAAGTTCAAGCACTGTGCCTGTAAACTGAATGAGATCGTCTTTTGACATTATAATTTATGTTTTTATGGTCGGGGCGGAGAGATTCGAACTCCCGACCCTCTGGTCCCAAACCAGATGCGCTACCAGGCTGCGCTACGCCCCGATAATTAATTATGTCTGTACTATATACTCTATTATTCGTAGCAAATCAATTTGTTTATGTAAAAATTTATAGATTTTACCTAGAAAAAGTGGTTTTGTTAGGTTCTAAGCGTCATTGTATCAGTCCTGCGGCTTTATTGTATGGTCCTTATGTTCATACCCGTGGAAGCAGGAATCCAGTCTTTTTTGCTGTCATACTGTGACTTGACCCCGATCTTGTATAACAGACTGTGTCCTGAGATCCCGCAATCAATTTGCAGTATGACATTAAAGATTATTGGATTCCTGCTTTCGCAGGAATGACATAATAGGAAAATTAATAAAGTGTTGCAGTTTTCACTAAGAAGTTAAAATAGATAGGTTTTATCCTTGTATTTCTTAAGTTTTATATACGATTTGCCGAATTTCTATAAAAAGTACATAAAGTTTAATTTATTTTAAACAAAAAAGTAATCATAAGTTACTTTTTCTATATAAAAAATACTTATTATAATTGAGTCCAAATTTAGGAGATATTATGTCAAGTCAACGATAAAAAATTTAATAAAAAAGGCATGTTTGCACTAACTGTGGCATTGATGCTTACTAGTACTAGTGCCCTTGGTACTGCTAACTGAATCGTAACAGTAGGGGATGACTCAATAGTTGATGGGAGTGCTTTTGGTGGAGGAGCATATGTACCAGGTTCATTTGTAACTCTTGGCGAAGTAAATAATTTTACTGCAGATGTGCCAGCAATTCCTGCTATATTGCTATATATTTAGATACCTTTAATAATGCAACAATGACTGTGCCAAATAACATAACTCTTGGGCCGGTTATGCCTGTTAATCTTACTAAAGAAAATGTCGGGCTCGTTATAGATGTCCATAACGCTATAAACATCACTTTAACAGGTACGCCAGTTACAAATGCATAAGCACTTGCAGCGGTTCCTCCTTTTGCTCCAGGACCAGGAGCAGCACCAGGGAATACTTACTATTTTAACAGCTTTAATTTTAACGATTTAGCTAGTACTTTGATTTTTCTAGGTTACATCACTTTTTCCTCCTACTGGTGATAATAGAATCGCCTTTATCTCAGGTCCAAGTAGTATAGTAACTCCTGTTCAAGGTCAGGCAGATCTTACATTACAGATTGACACTGACTTTCAATTTAAACATCCAAGTTGGATTAAGGCAAAAACTTTTAATATTACAAATAATCAGCTACTTAATTTTTGCTACTGGTACTTCACCAGCCGCAGGTCTTTACGTTAATGAAGTTATGGATATACAACTATAGCAAATAGTATCAAGTTCGGCAGTCATAATGCTACTTATGACGTAAGTAATGAATCGCCAAATGCCGCAGAATTCGTGGCTAGCTTCAACCTAGTCCCAGCAAATGATGTAGATGGTCAATTAAGAGTACAAGTGACTTCCGGTAGCCGAGAAATTGCACTTAATGCAGGTAGTGGTAATGGAACAGGAGGGAGAATAAGGCTTAACAAATTTTTTACCGATGGGATATAGGGGAGTTCCTCTAAATCACAAGCCAGCTACAATTATAGGAACTATCTTTGCCCAAACTATTCAGATAGGGAACCAGTATCAGCCTATTAATATATGAGTAGACACGCCGTATGGTGTGGATTGAGTAACAGCAATTGGATACCGGTGCGGGAGGATTAGTACAATTTATGCAGAACTCGTTAGTACAATTTCAGCAAGATGTAATTTCTGATATAGATTTTAACGGTACGGCCGCACAAGTAACAATCACTGATGGTAAGAATGTTGGTGGGGCTACCGGTGGTAATATAAATAATAAATTAGGAGGAGATGCGAATATATTAAATTTTGTCGGTAATAGTACGGTTATCGGTAATGTAGGAGCTACAAATCCGGTTAATATATTAAATGTTCAAGGCAATAATGCTGGTACAATAAACCTTGCTGCGGGCGGTAGTTTAGCGGCAGTAACAAGTAGCGGAGGTGTTAACGGTATTGTTAATGCTTTAGGAGTAGGTACGCTTGGATCTGTAACAGGTATTGCGGCTTTGAATCTTAACGGAACAGGGGAGGTTGTGATAGTCGGAGCATCTAGTTCAACTACTCTTACCATAAATAATACAGGTGTGGTAGCTACAGCTGTGGGGGGTTTTACCAGTAATGCTGCAGTCGGAGCAGGCCAACTTACAATAAATACTACGGGTAATGTTATTGTTGGAACAGGAACATATACAGGAAATATTACCGGTAATGCAACTTTTGGCGGGGCCAGAACTATTAACATAACAGTTATTACAGGACAGACTGATTTTAAAGGGTCTGCAGGTACGTTTAACGTTAATTATACCGGTGCTTTTAGTAGCAGTTACAAGTAGTACAATAACTAACAGTAATTTAGTATTTTTAGGAGGCGGTAATGTTACCGGAGTCATAAATAATATTGGAGCAATTACTGTTAATGCAGCAGGTAATAAAACGGTTATCTTTCAAAAAAGTGTATCTGCTACTTCTTTAACACTTGGTAACAATGCTGTGGCGAATTTACAAGGCTTGCTTACAACAAGCGGTAACGTGGATTTTACCAATGGCGGTGTTTTGGAGTTTTCGGGAGCAAATCCTGCAGGTTATTTACTTAACAGCCAAATCAAAAACGGGAACACAGGAACATTAAACGTTTATACTACCGGCACTACTTTAACGGCTACTGATTCAAGTATAGGTACGGTAAACATAATTAATATCGGGCAGGGAAATGCAGCCGCAGCATTTACGATAGATATATCTAACAAGGCTTTAACGCTAGGAATTGGTATTAATTTGAATAATACTAAATCCGTATTTGGTTTAACTACTAGCAATCAGCAACAAGTTACCTTTATGAATAGTGTCGATGGTTTTGCCGGTAGAGGCGGTAGCATCAATTTAAGTAGTACTTCTAGTACTATACCTAAAAACAATATGTTAACTTTGCAGGGTAATTTGGGTAATGAAACTCTTGGTACAAAGGCAAATCCCCTTGCTGTTATAAATGTTAGTGGTAAGGTCGGCATTGTTGGTACTAATGCTACGTTAGGTACAAATGGACTTGATATGAGTAATACTGTAGTGCTTAATATTGCTGCTGGCGGGGTTTTTGCCGATGCATCACTTAACCTCGGCTCAGATTGCAAAAATTAATATTGGTAAGGTTAATGCTGGACCAGCATTTTATGTCTTTGATGCCATTAAACGGTGATTTTCCATTAGATGCATCAGGTGTTACATTCGTGAATCCCGCATCTGTTTTAAAATTAATGACTACTATAGCTAGCGGTAAGAACAGTACTATAGAGCCAGTTGTTCCAAATACTGGTGTAGTTGAGATAAATGCAAGAAATGCTAATACCAAGTTAACAATAGATGGTATGGCTAATAAGTATGCTATCGGAACAAAAGCAAATCTGGTGAGTAAAGTACAACTTACAGGGCACGGAACACTGGTAATAACTGCTCTTAATACCCCAAATATCGACGTATCCGTTGCAAAAGTTGCTATATGAAAGTTGGATCAAATGTTTTTTTCTCTACTCCTTCCGGTTCTATTAATAGCGAGTTTGGGGCTGTAAAGATTGATGGTAAATGGTAATATGAATTTCTAAATAATGCCGGTACCGCAATATTTGCTAGTGATATAGCAAATAATATAACATTAGCTATTATCGGTAATATAACAAGTACCGGAGGTACTAACGGTACTGTAGAGTTTATGGATAATGGTACTATAGGTACAGTTGACGGTAATGGAAATTCAACAAATACAATTATGAACCTTGCAATGTTAAAAGCGGGTGCTGACAACAGCACCGTTACGATTAACGCCGGCGGTAATATGTCAATTGCTGAAATCCAAGGAACCGGCACGGGTAATATAGTATTTACTCAAGCAACTAATTTAATCGGTGATATTAACATCACAGGCGGTAAAGCTGTGGATTTAATGTTTACTGGTCCAAGCAGCGTTATGTTAGTGGAGCTATAGGTAGCAGTACTTCAAAAGTGGGTGATATAACTATTAGCAGTGATGTATTAAATTGTACCGGAGGTATTAATGTAGGATATGTAATATTAATAAATGGTGGCAACATAAAATTTAGGAGAACAACGAATAGTTTAGATATTTCTGAAGGATCAAGCTTTTCTCCTTTTGCTTTAGCTATAAATCCTGAGGATAGCGTGGTAATTTTTGATGAATCTACTGCTATTACTTATTCCAGTAGTATAGGTACTAAAGGAATGGTCGATATAGTTCAAATAGACGGGGGTGATGTTACAATTCAAGGTACCGCGAAAATAGGCTCGATTTCATTTACTACTGCTCAGTCTGCAACTTTAAGCCTTAATAATACAAGTATAATAAATGCATCAATTATGACCACAGGTAATAAAATCCATACTCTTGCAATATCAAATGATTTAACAACTGGAGCTAGCGGTAGTGGTTTGGTAGGTTCAGACTCAAATCACCTTAAAACCGTTTAGTTCAACGGTGTAGACAGTAAAATCATAATCGATGGCGAAGATTTTTACTCGAGTATAACAACTAAGTAATAATCAAGGTACGGCAATATTTAACACTAGTAATGGTTTTACCGATGATTTAGGCGGTGAGAATTTAAACCTTAAACTAGTTTAATAGTAATAAAGGCGCGGTAAAAGGGGATACCTATGCTAAAGATATTACTATTGATGCCAGTAAATCAACGGTATTTACTGGTTATAACAGTAGAAGTTTAGACATTCCGTCAGCCACGGTCGGCGGGTTACAAAAAGCGGTAACAGGCACTAATGCTATTACTTTTGCACCGAAGAAAACCGCTTTTATTGCATCGGATTTAGGAGCAAATACTATAAACAATGATGTTTACCTGTGATAATACTAGCGTAAATGTCGGGGGGCAATATCTCAGGAAGTAATATAACTTTCGATCTTGGTAATAATCAAGTTACTTATACAGGCTCTGCTACTCCTACCGGTGAGCTTATTATTAATGTTTTCTATGATACTATAAATGCAGGGCAAACAGGCAACGCTAATAGCAGTAATATAGTACTCGCAAGCGAGTACCTTTGATTTATCAAATGTTTCTTCAATTAAAGTATTTTAAACTGCACAAAATCATCCGTTTGCTATTGTATTGGGCAGGGTAGTGCTTATCCTATCATCACCACGGCAGGAGGTAATATCATAGTCGGTAATGCTGCAAGCTTACCGTTTAATGTAACCGCTATAATAAAGGTGGTTTTATCAGATGGCAAATTACAGGTAATTCCTTTGTACTTTTACCGATAGAGTCAACAGGAGATATAACAATAGATAATATCATCAAAATTTTAATAAATACTTTTGTCAGTAATGTTATAGTAACCTTGTAGGGCAAAGACGAGAAGTAGTTGAACATCTCTTACCTATAATTCAAAGGCCTTCAAATGCAATATAGAATAACTACTCTGCTTATTACCCCAATGGTCATTTCATTGGTCCGAGTGTTGGAGGTTTTAACCCTCTACAGCCGCCACCAATTAGCGGTAGTGTAGTTAACAATATATATGTTCCGCCTACTATACTCCGGGCGGCTACGACGTAACACCTAGCAATCCGGCAAGATATAATACTCCGACTACTCCGGTTCAGGCCACAGGCGGATTTGGTCCTAACGGTCCTGCTAATGTTGGAGGCAATCCTTACGGTCCGAATACTTCGGTCGTAACGACTCCAACCTCAAACGTAGGCGCTAACCAGTTATCAACTGGAGGAAGCGATAGCTTTGGAGGTACTACGGGTTATAACAGTCCGTCAACAGGTAGCTCAAGCTACAATAGTTCCGTTTTTCCGGTGCGGATGTATACAGTCCATCAAACGGCTTCTAGTGGTTAGAGTGGTGCCGGTGGCCCAAGTTATAATAGTCCTGCTGCAACCGGTATTGTTCCTGCTAATAGTGGTAATTCTTCAGCACAAGGGAGCAGTTCTAATTTGGGAGGGACAACTAAAGGCGGTGCAACCAACAGCAGAAGTAGTCCATGCGGTAATAGCGGTAATCCTAAAGCAACAGGTGTTTCTCCCGCTAATAATAGTAACGGCATGGGTAAGTAGTTCCGGTAGCGATATGTCTGCTATAGGTAGTAGCCGAGATAATTTTGCAGGTACAAGTAGCGGTGGAAGCTCAGGTAGCAGAATAAGTCATGCTAAAGCGAACGACGGCTTTAATGCTGCACAAGATAATACTAGGTATCGGTAATCAAAAAGTAAGGGAGAGAATTAAGGCTCTTGAAGATGAAAATAACAATGCTACCAATCCTGCAGTAAAAGATGCCACATCACGTAAGAGAGATGCAGCTGTCGGAGGCGGTGATTGTGAACTTGATGAAATAAAGCTAATAATTCCATTTACATGGTATGGGCTAGCCTATATTACGGTAAGGCAGCACAAAAAGCCTTTAACGGACTTAGCGGTTATAAAGCTAAATCTACTGGTGGCTCAATCGGGGTTGATACCGTTATAAACGATAATATAGTTCTGGGTGCTGCTTATACTAGAGTCGATACGAAGTTACGTTACCAAAATGCTAAAGCTGGCAATGCTACTAAGGTCAGAACTAATATGGACTCTATATACGGTTTATATAACTTTATCAATAACCTATTTATAGAAGGCGTAACCTTCTTATAGCGGTCAAGTAGTTGGGGGTTATAATTATCTATGGAAAGAAACTTCATTGGCACCGATGGCAGGAATCAGGCTTACTAAGATTAAAGATTTCGGTTATCAGGAATACGGTACTTTTTTCCAAAACCTAACTATTCAGAAATGTCAATAAAATTAAGACAACCTACTATAAGGATGAATGTATAATTAGACTGCAAATTCATGCCTTTATTAATTACGACTTCAAAGGTAAAACACCGGCAATCGTTGTAGATCTTAACGGTCTTCATGAGCCTCTACCGGTACCTAAACCTACTAAAATGCTATATGATTTAGGGGCAGGTGCAGTAATTAAGAAGGGTAGAATGTGGAGTACGGAGTGCATTACAGTCTGAACTTAGCTAAAAAATACCATGCCCAGTCCGGTACGCTAAGACTTAAAGTAAACTTCTAAAAACCGAATAGCAGATTACTATATAATCAGCTGTTTGCATAAAATTAAATAATAAGTTAAATTTGTATAAGGATTATTATATTAATATTTGTAATTATTTTTCGGGAACTGCGATAGTTTTTATGGTAATTGCATGTAGTTTTTTATTTAATATTTCAGATAGGAGGGCGTTTTTTACTAATTTATGTTGATTAATTAAAGAAAGTCCATTAAATTGAACGTCTGATATTTCTAAGGCATAATGGTCTTGATCTCCTACTAAATCAGTAATTTTGATTGTACTGTTCGGAAATGATTCTTTAAGTATTTTTTCTAACTCTTCTACAGATATTGCCATTATTTTATCAATATTAATTTAAGTATTAATTAAAGTTTTTTTGCTTAAAGTAAAGCTTTATATGAATTTTTATTGTAGAATTTTAAACACTCATTGATAAAATCGACTCTTATGCATATAATCATTAATATTATTATGTCATTTATTAATTATTATGAAAAAAGAAACTGAAGAATTAAAATTATTTATCTTAGAATGTTTAAGTGAGAAAAAAGCAGAAGATATTGAGGTAATTGATTTAACAGGAAAACATAAATTAGCCGATTATATTATATTTGCTAGCGGTCGTTCGACTAAAAATGTTGGAGCAATTGCTGAATATGTAGCTTTAGAATTAAAAAATAATGCTGGTATAAATAGTAATATTGAGGGGCTTGGTAAATCAGAATGGGTACTAATAGATGCAGGTACTATTTTGATTAATATTTTTTATCCTGAAGTACGGGAGCATTTTAAGTTAGAAGAAATTTGGAAAAGATGAACGATCATATTCTTATTAATGTTATAATTTTACTCGGTACTGCGGTTTTTATCGTGGCTATACTTAAGCGTCTTAGATTAAGTCCGGTACTTGGTTACTTAATTGCCGGAGCTGCAATAGGTGATCACGGTTTAAAAATCGTAACATATGACCAAACTAAGTTACTAGGTGAACTTGGTGTAGTATTTCTATTATTTGCGATAGGACTTGAGTTATCCTTTGAGCGATTAAAAGCTATGAGACGATATGTATTTGGTCTCGGTAGTTTGCAAGTTTTAACAACCACTATAGTAATTGCCGGTGCAATGGTGCTTATAGACGGCAATAGTAGTGCGGCTATTATTACCGGTGGTGGTCTGGCCCTTTCATCTACAGCACTTGTTATGCAGGTTATTGAGGAAAGTCGTAGTCAATCAGCGCAAATAGGGAGAGTTTCTTTAGCTATTCTGTTACTGCAAGATTTGGCCGTAGTGCCATTGCTTGTGATAGTTCCGTTACTTACCGGTAACAATAAAGCCTCGCTTGCAGCGGCTCTTGGTATTGCACTCTTAAAAGCCGTAACGGCCTTACTTACAATATTTATTGTCGGCCGTGTTTTTCTTCGCCCTGTATTTTCATTCATTTCATCAGAAAGTAATAATGCAAGCGAGTTACCTATTGCGATGACTTTATTAATAGTACTTTCTGCTGCTTGGGCTACCGAAACATTTGGTTTATCTTTAGCTCTAGGAGCATTTGTTGCCGGAGTATTAGTTGCGGAAACTGAATTTAGATTGCAGGCAGAGGAAAGTATTTATCCTTTCAAAAGTTTATTTTTAGGATTGTTTTTCATGACCGTGGGTATGAATATCGATGCCCTAGAAATGTATGAAAAAATATCTCATATTCTTACTTTATCTATTGCTTTAATAGGTATAAAAACCTTAATCATAACGGCTTTTTGTATTTTATTCGGTTTTAATAAAGGAGTTGCTTTTTATTCAGGCTTATTATTATCGCAAGGCGGAGAGTTTGGTTTTATATTATTCAGTTTAGGTAAAGATAGTGGAGTATTAGAAGAAAGTACTGCCGATATATTATTACTCGTAGTTACTTTTACTATGGCACTTACTCCATTACTCGCAGCTTTAGGGCAAAAGATTGCTGAGAAAGTGGATAAAGGACTTGATAAAACTCCGACTCAAATGATTGAGCTTGGGGCAAGAGATTTAACAAACCATATTATTATTGCCGGACTCGGTAATACCGGTAAAATGGTAGCAAGAGTTTTGGAAGCGGAAGGTATAAGTTACGTAATACTTGATTTAGATGATGATAGAGTAAAAGAAGAGCTATCAAATGGTTTGCCGGTTTTTAAAGGTGATGTATCGCAAGCCGATACTCTCAAGGCATTAGGTACGGAAAGAGCATTCGCTATAATACTTACTATGAATAATCAAGTAACTATCAAGAAATCGCTTAAAACAATTAGTAGTAATTATCAGGATATACCGGTTGTCGTTAAGTTAAAAAATTTAAAAAATGCTAGAGAGTTTTATGATTTAGGTGCCACAACTATTATTCCGGAAAGTTATGAGACTGGATTACAAATAGGTGGAACAGTCCTAAAAAATATAGGTATTAGTGAGCAGGAAATTAATAGAATAAAAGTACAATTTAGGCTTGGTAATTATATAATAGCAAAAAAAGAGGATGCTTTATCTGAAGCGGAAGATAATGATTAAAATTCTTATTACTTTAATTATTGTAATATTATCAACAACAATTAATGCCGATAATAAAACATTGCCTATTCCGAGATTTGTTTCAATAAAATCTAATGAAGTAAATGCAAGGAGCGGACCAACTACTAAATCTGCCGTAGAATGGGTTTTTGTTAAAAAAGGCGAACCGGTAGAAATAACTGCAGAGTATAAGCAATGGCGACAAGTACGTGACATTAACGGCGAAGGTGGTTGGATACATTCAAGCGTTTTATCAGGTAAAAGATCAGTAGTTATTACTTCTGATAAGGAAATAGAACTTACCAAATCTGTAGACCCTAAAAGTCGAGTTATAGCAAAATTAATGCCAAAAGTTCGTTGTAGTTTAAAAAAATGTAAAGAACAATTCTGCCAAATTACATGTAAGGATTACACAGGTTGGATTTCCAAGAAAGTAATTTGGGGAGTGTATGATGATAATGATAGGTATTAAATAGACTTCTTGCATAACCTCCTTTTAAAGGTAATTTGTACGTCAATCCAGTATTCGTATCCTTACGTACTTTTGTGTACGCTGCATTGCTGTGTCCCGTGTTTCCTTCAAGTTCCTCTTTATAAGATAGGTTATGCAAGAAGCCTAGTACTGATAATAAATTGTAAAAGTAATTTACTGCCTGAAGTTAATTTGCTATATATAAAAATTTACCAAAGATATTTAGACGGTACAAATGATAGCGCATAAATTTATTGAACTCTCTTCTTAGGTTATCGAAAGGAGATACATAGATTTAAGCTATATAACTACTGAACAGTTACCTTTATTTCTTGAAGGGCAAAGAAGTTTGTTCGATCTAAAAGTTAAAGATGAAACCGGTGGATGGTATATAATTGAGGTGCAGCGTAAAATGAAGAAAGATTATTTTAATAGAATGCAGCTTTACAGTTGTTACACCTCCGTTAGTCAAATTAAGCAGGGTATGTAACATAAGGATTTATTGCCGGTAGTAATAATTTCTATCATAGGAGCAAAAGCTTTGCCTGATGAATTGCCGTATATTAGCTATCATCATATAAAAGAAAGCAATCCCCATAAACAATATTTGTTTTCATTAACTTATGTATTTATTGAACTAGGGAAGTTTAAAAAAAATGATCTTAAAGATGATACCAATGAATGGTTGCATTTATTAAAATATGCTTCGCAAGAACAAGAACCGCCAAAAGAGGTTAAAGATAAAATTGTGTTATCGGTATGTGCAAGTTTAGAGCAATATAAATGGACAGAACAGGAGCATGATGATTATTTTAGAACTGAAATGGTTATACAACAAGAAATAGACAAGTTTAAAGAAATTTAATGCCGGGATGGAGAAGGGCATAGAGAAAGAGGAAATTGAAACTGGAAATGCTAATAGGGAACAAGCCTATAGAGAAAATAGCACGATATACTAAGCTTACAATAGAAGAAATAAAAAAGCTAAAAGCAGAAAAATATAAAATATAGATATGTAAATGAAAACCACCTTACCCGAACGGAAATTAGAGCAAGGCTTAATTTTATAGTGCAGCAGATTTTAGATATTGCACAGGAAAAATCGCTATGATTGTTCTTATACAGTTCTTTTGCTAAAGGCGATTGGGTACGTGATCTGTCTCACGGCTATCATAGTGATACTGATATTTTGATAATTCTAAAAAAGGGTAAATATAAAGGATACACTGCTTTAAGATTAAAAGATAATATATATAAGATTAGAAAACACAGGAATAATAAACCCTAAGCAAATTATTCCGTATGATTCAAGAATATCGATAATTCTAGAGTCAATAGAGGAAATAAGTAGGTAGTTAGAAAAAGGATGTTATTTTTATACCGATATAAAAAAGAAGGTATTCTTTTATATAATAGCGGTGAATTTATACTTAGCGAGGCTAAAGATTTACCTTGGAGCGAGATGAAAGACATCGCTAAAGATTATTATGCATATTGGTTTGGTAGAGGTAAAGGTTTTTAAAGGGGCAACTACTTATTTAAACGATTTGGAGTATGCTTTATCGGCCTTTGCCATTTATCAAGCTATGGAAAGTCTTTACAGTACTATTTTATTAGTTTTCTCAAACTACAAACCTTTGAAAGAATAGAAAAATTAAAAGAAATCACCGCAAGAATTAATCAGTAAGGGTTGAGTGTCATTCCTAACTCAGCATTACCTGCGTGGATACTGAGTCGCCATTGCGAGCGACTGCAAGGAGCATGGTAATCTAGCAAAAATAATAAAAATCTAAATATTAGTATTTTTAACGGGATTGCTTCATCAAAACTTGCAGTTTTTTCTTGCAATGATGGAGGCTTTTAAAGATATCTATAGTTATTGAGCAATGCCCATCAAGGTTTTAGTTTAAAGATTGATATAAATATAGTATAATGTAAAACTTTTTATAGTATATTCGATGAACTGCAAAAATTGGCTGAGTCGTTCTACAAGAGCTTCGGTTCTCGCGCATTACGTTATACGCAGCTCATCTTGCCTTGTGAAACTCCTCGCTCTTTTTGAAGTTGATCTTCGTATATTAGGCGTTTAGTTTAAAGATATATATAAAAAATTATGAGTAAGAAGCTTTATATTAAGACCTACGGATGTCAGATGAATGTTTATGACTCCGTTAAGATGCAGGATTTGCTTTATCCCTTTGGCTATGAACCTACTGAAAATATTGAAGAAGCAGATGTTATTATTCTAAATACTTGTCATATCAGGGAGAAAGCAGTCGAGAAAACTTATTCTGAACTCGGTCGTATTAAGAAACTACAAGATACCAGAACAAAACAAGGTTTAAGTTCTGCAATAATAGTTGTAGCCGGTTGTGTTGCACAGGCGGAAGGGGAGGAGATTTTTACAAGAACTCCTTATGTTGATATTATTGTCGGTCCGCAATCTTATTATAACCTACCGGAATTAATCTCAAAAGTCGTTAGACACGAAAAGCACTTAATCGATCTTGATTTTGTTGAAGAAGCAAAATTTGATCAGCTACCTGAGCAATTATATCCGCAAGGAACAAGTGCCTTTATATCGGTACAGGAAGGGTGCAATAAATTTTGTACTTTCTGCGTAGTACCTTATACTAGAGGTGCTGAATTTTCAAGAAATGTAGAACAGGTTTACAGAGAAGCACTAAAAGTAGTTAGTAGCGGTGCTAAAGAAATTATGTTACTTGGACAAAATGTCAATGCATATCATGGTAAGGGTTCTGCAGATAAAATATTTAGTCTAGCCAATTTACTCAAACATCTAGCACAAATTCCCAATTTAAAGAGATTACGTTATACCACCTCACACCCGATAGATATGAATGATGATCTAATAAAACTGCACGGCACCGAACCTAAATTAATGCCGTTTCTACATCTACCGGTGCAGTCAGGTTCAAATAAAATATTAAAAGCCATGAACCGCAAACATGATCGGGAATATTATTTTGATATAATTAATCGTTTAAGAGAAGCAAGGCCCGATATAGTTTTATCCTCTGATTTTATTGTCGGGTTTCCCGGTGAAACAGATGAAGATTTTGAGGATACGTTAGATTTGATCCGCAGAGTAAAATACGGTCAGTGTTATTCGTTTAAATATAGCCTACGTCCCGGCACACCTGGTGCAACTAGAACTGACCAAATACCTGAACATGTAAAATCAGAGAGATTAACTATATTACAACAAGAACTCATGGCTCAGCAACTAGCTTTTAATGTAAGTTGTGTTGGTAGTACTATGGAAGTTCTATTTGATCGCAATGGTAAATTCGATGACCAGATAATAGGTAAAACTCCATACATGCAGTCCGTATATATCCAAAACCCTCATAAATCTTTACTTGGTAAAATCATTGATGTAAAAATTACTAAGGCTTCACTTAATAGTTTAACCGGCGAAATATTATAAGTCATGTATAAATCTCTTCTTTTTTGTTTAAAAATTTTTGCCTTCCTTATTTTAGTAGGTTGCGGGATTACTGCTTATATAATATACCACTATTCACGTGATTTGCCTGATTATTCACAGCTTGCACGTTATTATCCACCGTCGGTAACGCGTATTTATTCCCGTGACGGCAAATTAATGGAGGAGTACGCTTTTGAACGTCGTGTATTTGTACCGATTAATAGCGTACCGAGTTCGCTAGTAGAAAGTTTTATTGCAGCTGAGGATAAGAATTTCTATAACCATCCCGGCGTTGATTTGCTTGGAATAGTTAGAGCAGCATTTTTAAACATATCTAATTATTTACATCATAGGCGTATGGAAGGAGCGTCTACCATTACTCAGCAAGTGGTTAAAAATTTTCTGCTAACTAACGAAGTTTCTCTTAAACGTAAGATTAAAGAAGCGATTCTTTCTTATATGATTTCAAGAGTATTTACTAAGGATCAAATTTTAGAATTATATCTTAATCAAACATTTTTTGGTCGTGGTGCATACGGTGTTGCGGCAGCTGCACAAAATTATTTTAATAAATCCATAGAGGAACTTACTATTGCAGAATCAGCTTTTATTGCGGCATTGCCTAAAGCTCCTTCCGAACTTAATCCTGAGAGAAACTATGCTAGAGTAAAAGCTCGTCGTGATTACGTAATAGCACGTATGTTTGAAGATGGTTATATAACAAGAGACGCTGCAAAAGAAGCTATGGATAGCCCGATAGTTTTACGTAAACGAGCTAAAGAAGAAACTGTTACGGCAGATTATTATGCTGCACAGGTCAGAGAAGAAGTAATTAGGATGTTAAATAGTAAGGAAGAATTTTATACCGGAGGTCTTACTATCATTACTTCTTTAGATGCAAAGATGCAGCAATTAGCTGAAAACTCTCTAAGAAAAGGTCTAAGGGAGTTTGATAGAAGGCGTGGTTTTAGAAAGCCTATAGCTAATATTTCTCTTGATAATTGGCAAGGAGAGCTAAAAAAACTACCGACTCCTCCATCGCTTTTAGAGTATAAATTAGCTGTAGTTCTAGATGTAGCAGATAATCATGTAGAGATTGGTCTTATAGACGGCAGCAAATCTAAGATGCCTATTGCTGAAATGAAATGGGCAAGAAGTAATCTTATATCAGTTAAGACCTTGCTTAAAAAAGGTGATGTGATAGTGGTTGAGGCTATAAAAGAGGGGTATGCTCTTCGTCAGATTCCTGAAGTAAACGGTGCTATTATGGTTATGAACCCAAATACCGGACAGGTACTTGCAAGCGTCGGCGGTTATGATTTTTCCACAAGTAAATTTGATAGAGTAACTCAAGCACTTCGTCAACCCGGTTCTTTGAGTAAAACCTTTGTTTATTTAGCAGCTCTTGAAAACGGTGTTAAGCCGAATCAGATTTTTAATGATGGACCTATTGAGATTTCGCAAGGTCCAGGGATGCCTAGTTGGCATCCTAAAAATTATGAGGGTAAGTTTTTAGGTGAAATCACTATGCGTACTGGTCTTGAAAAATCTCGTAATCTTATAACCGTAAGAGTTGCAACTGCCGTAGGACTTACAAAAATCGTTGATATAATTAAGCGTTTCGGTATTAATAATGAACCAAAAAAAGTTTACTCTATGGTACTTGGTTCAATTGAAACCACACTTAGCAGAATGACTAATGCTTATGCAATTATTGCTAATGGTGGTAAAAAAGTTGAACCTCATTTTGTAGAATT
Organism: Candidatus Rickettsia kotlanii; assembly: GCA_030295365.1. Taxonomy (GTDB): domain Bacteria; phylum Pseudomonadota; class Alphaproteobacteria; order Rickettsiales; family Rickettsiaceae; genus Rickettsia; species Rickettsia kotlanii. The sequence goes on along the minus strand of AP027062.1, from coordinate 274,290 downwards.
AATTAAAGATCGTAATGGTAAAATTATTTATAGGCGGGATGATAGAGAATGTCTTGCTTGTAATGTTTCGGATAGTAATTTAGATACCGCAATATTAGAAATACCGAAAGAATATATCTATAGAGTTACGGATGAAGCTAGTGATTATCAAATTATTTCGTTTTTAACCGGAGCAATAGATAGAGGTACCGGTTATGCTGCGAAGAAGTTAGGGAAAATTATCGGCGGAAAAACCGGTACTAGTAACGATAGTAAAGATACATGGTTTGTAGGTTTTACACCCAAAATAGTAGTTGGCAGTTATGTAGGCTATGATATACCGAAAGAGCTTGGAAAAAGAGCAACAGGTTCAAACGTAGTATTACCGATTTTTATTGATTTTATGAGTAATGCTTATAAGGATGAGCCATCGCTGTCTTTCAAAGTTCCAGATTCAATTAAGCTAATCGCTGTAGATAAAGCAACTGGTAAAATTACACCAAGCGGTACTATTATAGAAGCATTTAAAGTAAATAATGTTCAGATGCTTGAGAATGAAGATATGATTGATAATCAAGATAATAATGATGTTTTTGATTATGTACCGAGTAAGGAAGATCAATCACAGGAAATTTACTAAACTGTATAATTAGTTTAAGCCGATGTCATTCCCTGGTCTCTATATCATGCAACAAAACCCCTTATTTTTATTTTAACCTATAAAATATTTTATATCTCACTGCCCTAATATCACTTACTATACCTTTTATAACTCGAGTGGATTGTTTTTTAGTTAATGAAAATTATAAACCAAGAAGGTAATTGTGCGTCTCGTTATGCTCCATGCTCAACATTTAAAATTGCTATAAGTTTAATGGGTTATGCTGATGGGTTTTTAATTGATGAAACTCATCCAAAATTACCTTTTAAAGAAAGATATGCTGACTATCTTGAAGTTTGGAAACAATCCCAAACACCTAAAGATTGGATGAAGAATAGCTGTGTTTGGTATTCTTAGATTATTACGAAAGAATTAGGTATTGAAAAATTTCGTGATTATGTAACAAAATTTGATTATGGTAATCGTGATATTTCAGGAGATAAAGGAAAGAATAACGGTTTAACTAATGCATGGCTTTCTAGTTCTTTAGAAATTTCACCGTAAGAACAATTAACTTTTCTTCAGAAACTAGCAGAGAATAAATTGCTTGTAAGTGTTAAAGCCCAAGAAATGACTAAAAATATTTTGTTTATTGAAGATTTTGTAGATTGTTGGAAGCGTTACGGAAAACAGGCAGCGGTAATAAATTTAGCCAAGATAGAACTGTAAAATTAAAGGATCGTAAAATCGGATGGTTTATAGGTTGGCTACAAAAAAATGACAGAACAGTTTTTTTTGTACATTTCATTAAAGAATTGGAATAAATCTCAATTTTTATTTCCAAGGAACAACCAACAGTAAATTTATTGGTTGTTGATTAAAAAGCAATACTCTAGGTTGTCTATACTTATAAGTACCTTCTTCTTCATAGGAGACTCCGGTCATATTTACCACAGCATGATTGTTATCAAGTAGAGTGTTATTTTTAGTAGTAACATCTTTATTAATTTCAGCAGCAAGTTTTTCAGCTTCAATTTCATCAATATATTGTTTTAATTTAGCTTTTGTCGTGTTTTTATTTCTAACATACCAAGTTTACCCCTACACCTATTATAACAGCTATGGAGGCAACTACAGCTGTGCCAATGCTTATATATTGAGCAACCAAGGAATTATCGTTATCACTCTCATCAAACATATTGTCTTGAGAGTTGTAAGTTGTATTGAAAGCAGTATTAGTAAGGTTTGCTACGGTGTTATCAATTAAATTTATTCCCGTTTCAGTCCAACTTTCAGTGTTATCGGGAAAGATTAATTCAGAAATTTTGGCAGTAATATTGTGTTATTAATCGGATTTATTTCAGATAAGTCTTTTGTTATGAGTTCTAATAAGTTTTCTATTGTGCTAGTACCTTGAGTAGTGCTAGATATCGGGTTAGATATTAAATCCTTTATTTCTGAAGAAATTCCATTCAAATTATTTCCTTTAAGTACCTCAAGTATTTCGCATCCTTTACTATAACCTATAGTAGTAATAGGGTTATTAGTTGCTGCAGTATTAAGAGTATATACTCAATAGTAGGGTTTTAAATTTTAGTATAATTTTGTGGATCAAAATAATAACGAAAATTTTCTTGACATATTTTCATCAATGCTTCCTCATACATAAAAGTATTATCACCTTGTTTTTTCAATATATAATCTCGTATATCGTCCCCATCATCATTAACTGCAGTAATAATAACCTCCTCTATAGTTAACACTTTCTTTATTTTAAAAAACCCTCTAAATATTAGGTTCATGATATCACTATTTAATAATTTAATTCCTTTGCTACACTCCATCGCTGTCATATTGTTTTTAGGACAATTTAATACAATTAAATTTTTTGTAGTAGGATCTATATAATAATTTTCTCCGTTATATCCATCCTATTTGAAGCATATTATATTCTCGATCTCCAATTGTTGCTCTTGCTGTAGTAATTCTTGCCACAGTAGTTAAAAATGAATTGATGTATCATTTTGCTATCCTTTGGATTTTGAAAATTGAAGGGCATAATCAGCAGTACTTATTTGATAGTCAAGAAATTATTAACAAAAATTAATAATTAATATATAATCATTCATTGCAATTAGGTGAAATTATATAAATTTCAATATCGCTTGAAGTATCTAAAGAAATGTTATAAACTCAAAAAGTGCATAGAAATTTAAGGGTATTATGCAAGTAATAAAAGCTTTAGAACAAATTTTAGCAAATAGCTATGCTTTATTTTAAAACGCAAGATTATCATTGGAATGTAGAAGGAGTAGAGTTTAGAAGTCTACATTTATTATTTTTTGAGGGGCAGTATGAAGCTTTGAAAGCTTAGATGAGCTTGCTGAAAGAATAAGAAGTTTAAATGCTAAAGTCCCAGCATTATCAGGTTTAATAAAACTTGCATCTATAGATGAGGCAAATCTAAACGCAACAGCAAATGAAATGCTTAAAAGTCTAACAAAGGATCAAGATATTATTAGAGATACATTATATAAGGGACTCAAAGTAGCACACGCAGAGGGCGATGAGGGTACAGCCGATATGATTATTAGATGAATTAAGGTGCATGAAAAGAATAGATGGATGCTGAAGAGTAGTATACTCTAGTGTCATTTCCATTTCCGTCATTGCAAGCGACTGAAAGGAGCTTGGCAATCTCAGGAGATAGTGTATGATTCCTGAGGTCGCTGCATCGGTGCTGTGCATCTCCTCGCAATGACGTTAATGCTCATAACAAACAAACTAACAAAGTAAAAATAAAATGGAACAATATGATGTAGTCGTTATAGGCGGTGGTCCAGGTGGATATGTTGCAGCAATTAGAGCAGCACAATTAAAGAAAAAAGTTGTATTAATAGAAAAAGAGCATTTGGGTGGGGTATGTCTTAATTGGGGGTGTATACCAACTAAATCCTTGCTTAAATCTGCTGAGGTTTTTGAATATATAAAACATGCTAAAGATTATGGAATTGATGCTAAAGGTGCTGAAATCAACATTAAGAATATAGTCGAACGCTCAAGAGATATTTCAAATAAGCTTGCAGGTGGTGTTAAGTTGCTACTGAAAAAAAACAAAGTGACCGTGATAGACGGAGTAGCAAGTCTTGCAGGAAATAAGGTAATAAATATAAATGATAAACCTACAGTAAAAGCAGGAAATATTATTATAGCTACTGGCGCAAGATCTAGAGTTTTAAAAGGCTTTGAGCCTGACGGTAAACAAATTTGGACTTCTAAAGAAGCTATGATACCGCAGCATGTGCCGAAATCTATGATTATTGTCGGCTCAGGTGCCATCGGTATAGAATTCGCTTCGTTTTATAATAGTATTGGTGTGGATGTTACCATAATTGAGGCACATAATAGAATATTGCCTGCTGAAGATACGGAAATTACCGGAATCGCTCATAAGAATTTTGAGAAGAAAGGTATAAAAATTATTACAAATGCTAAGTTAATTAAGCAAACAAAATCAAAAGATAAGATAGAAGTTGAGTTAGAGTTAGCAGATAAAATACAAAAATTACAAGCTGAAATTTTACTTATGGCAGTAGGTATTATAGCTAATACGGAGAATTTAGGTCTTGAGAAAACAAAAATTAAAGTAGAAAACGGCTATATAACTACTAACGGGTTAATGCAAACTGCGGCATCAGGAATTTATGCTATAGGCGATGTAGTAGGAGGGCCTTGTTTAGCTCATAAAGCAAGTCATGAAGGTATTATTGCAGCGGAAAGCATAGCGGGTTTAAAACCGCATGCTATTAATAAACATAATATTCCTAGTTGCACTTATTCTTCGCCGCAAATAGCAAGAGTCGGTTTGACTGAAGAAGCAGCAAAAACCTTAGGTTATGAGCTTAAAATAGGCAGATTTCCTTTTATAGCTAACGGTAAGGCTTTAGTCAGCGGTGATAGCGATGGCTTAATTAAAACTATATTTGATGCTAAGACGGGCGAGTTGCTTGGAGCTCATATGATAGGCTCGGAAGTTACGGAATTAATACAAGGATATGTAGTTTCAAAAACTTTAGAAGGAACGGAGTTGGATTTAATTAACACTATCTTCCCGCATCCGACTTTGTCGGAAATGATGCATGAATCAGTATTCTCTGCTTATGATAGGGCAATACATATATAATACCCGATGAACTTCAAAAATTGGCTACGTCGTCTTATGAGAGCTTTGGTGCCCACGTATTAAGTATTATACTCCGCTCCTCGCCTTATAGACTCCTTGCTCTTGTTGAAGTTGATCTTCGTACATATAGATTAAGAAAATGAACAAAGGTAATTTAATCGAGAATTATGCCATAGCGTTATTTAATAACGCTATGGCTGGTAATATACAAGATAAGATCTTTGAAGAAATTACTTCTATAAACCATATAATTACCGATAATTTTGATATTAGAGAGTTCCTATTTTCTCCTATAGTAAATAAGAACGACAAAATTAACGCAGTCAATTCGTTAGCAAAAAATATCAAAATTAGCACAATAGTACAAAATTTTTTATTGTTATTGGTAAAAAATTCTCGTACTGCTATTTTATCTAATATAGTAGATGCTTATAATACTTTACTATATGAAAGTAAAAATATAAAGATAGTTCAGGTTATTGCTGCAAATAAGTTACAACCTAAAGAGCAGGAGTGGATTAAATCTCGTATAGAAAAAGAATTAAATCAAAAAACAGAAATATTATTTGATATAGATAATACTATTATTGGCGGTATTATAATTAAATATGATAGTATGTTGCAAGATTACTCAATAAAAGGTAGTTTAGAGAAAATAATGAAAGCTTTAAAGACAGTTAATATTGCTGCATAGATATTTATATAGTCATTGCAAGGAAATTACGAAGTAATTGACAAAGCAATCTCAGGATATTTTATGAGGTTGCCACGAAGCCTACGGCTGCTCGCAATGACAAGAAAATTAGGAGACATAAACCACATGAAACTAACGCCTATTGAAGTAGCTGAAATATTACAAAAGGAAATAGCTAATATTAATTGCTTAAGTGAGCTTGAGGAAGTAGGGCAGGTAATAACCGTCGGTGACGGTGTAGCCCAAATTTACGGTCTTGCTAATGTAAAATCCGGTGAAGTAGTAGAATTTAAATCCGGTGTTAAGGGCCTTGTTTTAAACTTGGAAAACGATAGTGTTTGTGCTGTAATTATGGGGGATGATAACCAAGTACAGCAAGGTGATAATGTCAAAAGAACTAAAAAAGTTTTAGAAGTACCGGTAGGAAAAGCTTTGCTTGGTCGTGTTGTTGATGCTCTAGGTAATCCTATTGATGGCAAAGGCGATATTGCAAGTAAAGAGTACAGACATATCGAGATGAAGGCTCCGGGGATAATAGAAAGAACGAGCGTGAGCGAACCCGTACAAACCGGAATAAAGGTTATAGATTCGTTAATCCCAATAGGTAGAGGACAAAGAGAGTTAATAATCGGTGATAGGCAAACCGGAAAAACGGCTATAGCCGTTGATACTATTATTAATCAAAAACAAGCTCATTCACTTACTGATGAAAGTGATAAAATTTATTGTATTTATGTAGCTATTGGGCAGAAAAGATCAAGTGTTGCACAAATAGTAAAAAAACTAGAAGATGCTGGAGCCATGGACTATACACTCGTTGTTTCGGCTACTGCTTCGGAAGCTGCAGCTCTTCAATTCATTGCTCCTTATTCTGCCTGTAGTATGGGCGAATATTTTCGTGATAACGGCATGCACGCACTTATTATTTATGATGATTTAAGTAAGCATGCCGTTGCATATAGACAAATCTCATTATTACTTAGAAGACCTCCCGGGCGAGAAGCCTATCCCGGCGACGTGTTCTACCTGCATTCAAGGTTGCTTGAGCGTGCTGCTAAAATGTCAGAGGAAAAAGACAGCGGTTCACTTACTGCTCTTCCTATAATCGAAACGCAAGCAGGTGATGTATCCGCATATATCCCAACAAATGTTATTTCGATTAGTGATGGTCAAATTTTCTTAGAAAGTGAGCTATTTTATAAAGGCATAAGACCTGCTGTTAATGTTGGTATTTCGGTAAGCCGTGTTGGTTCTGCAGCACAAATAAAGGCTATGAAGCAGGTAGCAGGTTCGGTAAAGCTAGAGCTTGCTCAATTTAGAGAGCTTGAGTCTTTCTCGCAATTTGGATCAGATTTAGACCCTACCACTAAAGCACAAATCGATCACGGTAAAAGATTAGTTGAGATATTAAAACAAGCTCAATATCATCCTTTTCCGGTAGAAGAACAAATAGTAAGTATTTATGTCGGAACTAAGAAATATTTAAATGATATCCCGCTTCAGAAAGTAAAAGAATTTGAAGATAAAATGCTTACGGAAATAAGGTTAAATAAAAAAGATATTTTGGAATCAATAAAAAACGAGCAACGTATAACCGAAGAAACCGAGCAGAAACTGAAAGCATTTTTAGAAAACTTCGTTAAGGAATTTGTTAAATAAGATGATGTTGTTTTTGTGTGGATACTAAATCGTCATTGCGAGCGATTGACAGGAGCATGACAATCTCAGGATATTTGATGAGATTGCAACCGAGCTTCGTTCCTCGCAATGACATAAAAATACTAAATAAATATGTCAAATTTAAAGCAATTAAGAACTAGAATTAAAAGTGTTAAATCTACACAAAAGATTACTAAAGCAATGCAACTAGTATCAGCTTCTAAAATGGCAAAAATAAAGAGTCAAATAGCCAATTCAAATTTTTATATTGAGGCTATTAGTAAAATGATGTCTGCTATATTATTAATTGATATATATGAGTTATCTATAGAAGAGCAGAAATTTTTTAATATCGTGCCGAATAAAGCAAATTTATTGATAGTTATGACATCACAGCGTGGTTTATGCGGAACATTTAATTATAGTATAATTAAGCAAGTTAAGAATGATATTAAAGAGTTAGAAAATAAAGGCGAACAAATAAAACTTATCATTATTGGAAAAAAAGGTTACGAAGCACTAAAAAGACAATATGTAAATTATATTGATAGTTATTTTGAGTTACCCAAAATTCATGATGAAAATCTGATGCTACAAGTAAAACAAAAAATTATGTCGGCAGTAGAAAATCTGGAAATTAGTAATTGTGTTATATATTTTAATAAATTTAAGAACGCAATGACCCAAATTATGACTAGACAACAGATTTTACCGGTAGCAAAATATCAAGATGATTCTATGATAGGTAATCCTATAGTTAATTTAGTCGGATTCGGATACAAGGAACGAGGAGCAAAGCCTATAAATAATAGGAGAGCGACGAGTGACATAGTAGGCGAGTCCAAATCAATTGACTATAATTATGAATATGAGGGAGAGAATCTCATTTCTAATCTAATTAATTTATATGTGAATTCCCAAATAAATTATGCTTTACTACAAAGTAGAGCAAGTGAGGAGGGAGCTAGAATGACCGCTATGGAAAATGCAACAAATAATGCTAATGCTTTAATAAGCAAGTTAGTTTTAAAACTAAATAGATCAAGACAGACTATTATTACTACAGAATTAATAGAGATTATAGCTGGTTCAGAAGCGGTTTAGATATACTCGTTTAATTTGAAAAGTTGGCGTCGTCGTTGTTTTATATTTTGATCCTCACGTACTAGTATGTACGCTGTCAAAAAATATGAAATGCCTTGCTCTTTTCCACATTAAACTGCGTCTATCTGTCTTTCATTTTATTTGTAGTATATTTTTTAACAAAAGAAAAAATCATGACAAAAAATATTGGAAAAATTACTCAGATTATTTCAGCGGTGGTGGATGTAAAATTTACGAATAATGGTGAGTTGCCGGAAATTTTAAATGCTCTAGAGTGCTATAACGATAAACAAAGGATAGTACTGGAAGTGGCACAACATATAGGTGATAATACGGTGCGTTGTATTGCTATGGATTCTACGGAAGGGTTAGTGCGGGGCGCAGAAGTAATAGATACAGGCAGTCCTATTAGTATTCCTGTAGGTACTGAGACGCTTGGGCGTATTATGAATGTTGTAGGTGAGCCGATTGACGGTAAAGGAGAAATTAAAAGCTCAAATATTTCTTCTATATATAAGCCTGCTCCTGATTTTACCAATCAGTCAACCGAGTGTAATATATTAGTAACCGGTATTAAAGTTATTGATTTACTTGCTCCTTATACTAAAGGTGGTAAAATAGGACTATTCGGTGGTGCAGGAGTCGGTAAAACCGTGCTTATAATGGAGCTTATTAATAACATAGCTAAAGCACACGGCGGTTATACGGTATTTGCAGGAGTCGGTGAGAGAACTAGAGAAGGTAATGATCTTTACCATGAAATGATTGACTCGGGTGTTATTAACCTTGCAGAGCCTGAAAAGTCAAAAGTAGCTTTAGTTTATGGACAAATGAACGAGCCGCCGGGAGCAAGGGCAAGAGTTGCGTTAAGCGGTCTGACCATTGCGGAGAGTTTTAGAGATATGAATGAAGGGCAAGATGTTTTGTTTTTTGTAGATAATATTTTCCGTTTTACTCAAGCAGGTTCTGAAGTATCGGCGTTACTCGGTAGGATTCCGTCAGCGGTAGGGTATCAGCCTACTCTTGCAACCGATATGGGCGAACTACAAGAGCGTATCACCTCTACTAAGCATGGCTCAATAACTTCCGTGCAGGCTGTATATGTACCGGCGGATGATTTAACTGATCCTGCTCCTGCTACTTCTTTTGCACATTTAGATGCTACAACGGTACTTAGCCGTCAGATCGCCGAGTTTGGGATTTATCCGGCAGTTGATCCGTTAGATAGTAATTCGCAGGTACTTGATCCGATGATTGTTGGTGAAGAACATTATAGTATAGCAAGACAAGTGCAGCAGGTTTTACAAACTTATAAATCGTTGCAGGATATTATCGCTATTTTAGGTATGGATGAGCTATCCGAAGAAGATAAACTAACCGTGGCACGTGCTAGAAAAATACAGCGTTTCTTATCGCAGCCTTTCCATGTCGCTGAAGTATTTACCGGAGCTGCAGGCAAATTTGTTGATCTAGCCGATACTATCGCAGGCTTTAAAGGACTTGTAGAGGGTAAATACGATGATTTACCAGAAGCTGCCTTTTATATGGTCGGAACTATAGACGAGGCTATAGAGAAGGCGCAGACGTTGAAGTGACGTTGATGTCATTTCCGCGTAGGCGGGAATGACGTAGTAATTTTACTATATTATTCTATGAATGCAACAATTCTAGTCAAAATAATTACTCCTTTAAGTATTGCATTTGAAAAGCAAGCTAAAATGGTAACAATGCCGGGTGAGGAGGGTATGTTTGGGGTGCTGTCGGGTCACGTTCCGATGCTTGTTAGTTTAAAAGCCGGTTTAGTGCAGGTTTGTATAGATGATATGCATAAATCCGAAAACACTTATCTTATTTCCGGCGGTGTAATCGAAGTAATGGCAAATTATATTAATATAGCTACGGAAACGGCTATTAACGTTACGAATTTAAGTGAAGCGGAAATAGCAACTAAGCTTCTCGATCTTCAAAAATCTTTATCAGCTCAACATTAATTTGTTTGAAAAATCTACGTTTGGGGATAAGGTTATTTTAATGTCATTGTAAGGCTTTTTTCTGTCATTGCGAGGAGTGAAGAAGTGATGCGGCAATCTTGTCAAACTTCCTGAGATTGTCACGCAGTCTACGGCTGCTCGTAATGACGATGTTCATTCCACATAATCAAGTGAGAAACAAATGTTAAAAGTACATAATTCAGAATATATACAAGAGTTATCAGTCGATAATACTTCATACAAAATTTACGATATAAATAAAGCGGCAAGCGATATCGATCTTCCCTTAAAAAAGCTTCCATATAGTTTAAGAGTATTATTTGAGAATGTATTACGTTCTAATGGTTCAAAGCAAAGCTTACTTGTATTTAAAGAATGGCTAAAAACTAAAAAATCTGATGCGGAAATAGATTTTATGCCGGCAAGAGTTTTGATGCAGGACTTTACCGGTGTGCCTGCTATTGTAGATTTGGCAGCTATGCGTGATGCGATCAAGAAAATAGGAGGCGATCCGTTAAAAATTAACCCGCTTATTCCTGTTGATTTGGTAATAGACCATTCCGTAAGCGTTGATTCTTATGCAGCTAAGGATTCATTCGATAAAAATGTTCAAATGGAAATGAAACGTAATATAGAGCGTTATGTATTTCTTAAATGGGGGCAGCAAGCATTTAATAATTTTAAAGTAGTGCCACCGGGTACGGGTATTTGTCATCAGGTAAATTTAGAATATTTAGCAAAAGTCGTGTGGCATAAAGACGGCACCCTTTATCCTGATAGTTTAGTTGGAACAGATAGCCATACAACTATGGTGAACGGTTTATCGGTGCTTGGTTGGGGAGTCGGCGGAATAGAGGCAGAAGCTGCCATGCTAGGTCAACCTCTTACTATGATCCTGCCGGAGGTGATTGGGGTAAAACTAACAGGAACATTAACAGGCATAGCTACCGCAACCGATTTAGTTTTAACCGTTACCGAGATGTTGCGGAAAAAGAAAGTAGTAGGTAAATTTGTCGAGTTTTTCGGTGAGGGGCTTAAAAACCTAACAATTGCCGATCGTGCTACTATTTCTAATATGTCGCCTGAATACGGTGCTACTTGCGGCTTTTTCCCGATTGATCAAGCAACTATAAAATATCTAGAGCTAACAGGTAGAGAAAAAACGCAAACCAGATTAGTAGAGAAATACGCAATCAAGCAGAATCTTTGGTATGATTTTGAACATGCGGCAGAATATACTGAGGTTTTAGAGCTAGATTTATCTACGGTACATAGTTCACTTGCCGGTCCAAAACGTCCGCAAGATCGAGTAAACTTAAACGATGTAGCAAGTAATTTTAAATATGAATTACCGAATTTTGCTTTAGAAAATAAAGACATTGATAAAAAATATGCTGTAGCAAATCAGAATTACGAAATCGGTAACGGCGATGTGGTAATTGCAGCAATTACTAGCTGTACTAATACTTCTAATCCTTCGGTTATGATTGGTGCAGCACTGCTTGCTAAAAAAGCACTAGAACACGGGTTAAAGGTAAAACCTTGGGTTAAAACTTCTCTTGCTCCTGGTTCAAAAGTCGTAACGGAATATTTGAAGCTTAGCGGTCTTGATAAATTTTTAGATGAATTAGGGTTTAATCTAGTAGGTTACGGCTGCACTACTTGCATCGGTAATTCCGGATCTCTAAATCCAGAAATAGAAGAAACTATTAACAAAAACAGGCTAGTTGTTGCTTCTGTTTTATCTGGTAATAGGAATTTTGAAGGGCGAATTAATCCGCTTACTAAAGCAAGCTATCTCGGCTCGCCTATTTTAGTTGTAGCATATGCACTTAGCGGCACTCTTAATATAGATCTAACAAATATGCCTATAGGAGAAAATATTTATTTAAAAGATATTTGGCCAAGCAAAGAAGAGATAGATGAAGTTATTGCAAATTCAATTAATTCCTCTATGTTTATAGAAAAATATTCTGATATATTTAGCGGAACGAAAGAGTGGAAAGATTTACAGGTTACTAATAGTTCTACTTATAACTGGAATAAGAATAGTACCTATATTAATAATCCGCCTTATTTTGAGGATATAGGCAGCAAGAATAATATACAAGATATAAAATCTGCAAAAATTCTAGCAATTTTTGGTGATTCTATTACTACCGATCATATTTCGCCGGCAGGTAGTATTAGTAAAACCAGTCCTGCTGCTAAATATTTAATGGACCATCATATAGAGCCTCTAGATTTTAACTCTTACGGATCACGTAGAGGAAATCATGAAGTAATGATGCGTGGCGCATTTGCTAATATTCGTATAAAAAATGAGATGTGTCAAGGTGTAGAAGGCGGGTTTACCATAAACCAGTTAAGTGGCACGCAGCAAACTATCTACGATGCAGCTATGGACTACAAAGCTCATGATGTATCGGTAGTGATTTTTGCAGGTAAAGAATATGGTAGTGGCTCATCTAGAGACTGGGCAGCAAAAGGGCCTGGGTTGCTTGGTGTAAAGGCAGTGATTGCCGAGAGCTTTGAGCGAATACATCGCTCAAATTTAGTAGGTATGGGTATTTTACCACTAACTTTTACCGGCAATAATACAAGATTAGATTTAAAGTTAGACGGTTCAGAAACTATTGACATTATAGGCTTAAGCGAGAATATAAGCTCTTATAATCCTGTTAAATGCGTGATAAAAAAACAAACCGGTGAAATAAGAACAATCGATTTAATATTGCAAATATTTACGGATAATGAGATAAATTATATAAAGCACGGCAGTATTATGCATTTTGTGGTAGAGAGTTTGAAGGGGTAGTTTGCTGGTATCGTCATTGCAAAGAAATTGCGTAACAATTGTACGTACGCAATATTAGGAGTTTGTTATTATTTCATGAGATTGCCACGCAGCCTACAGCTGCTCGCAATGATAACTCAGATAGCCATGCAACAACGCTACACGGGAACGACATAAAAAGGTAAAAATATGGACAAGCATCTTAAAGAATATACCGAGAGCGGTAAGAAAAATTTAATTGTGGTATATATATTATATTTATGTGGGATCGTAGCTCCGATATTGCCGTTAATCGGGGTATTTTTTGCATATCTTAACAAAGATAAAGGCGATAACTTTGCAATTAGTCATTACGTGTTTTTATTTCGTACTTTTTGCCTTGGGGTTCTTGGGTGGATTGTATGTTTTGTATTTACGTTTATCATGATTGGAGTAGTACTATACTTTATACTCGCTGTTTGGTATATACTTCGTGTTGCCATCGGTTTTAAATATATGATAGAAGACAAAGCATACCCAAACCCTATGACTTATTGGATAAAATAAAAATGATAAAGCTGAACATAGACGGCTCTGAAATAGAAGTATCAGAAGGTAGCACTGTTTATCAAGCCTGTACACAAGCAGGAAAAGAAATCCCTCATTTTTGTTATCATGAGCATCTAAAAATCGCTGGTAATTGCCGTATGTGCTTGGTTGAAATGGAAAAATCACCAAAGCCTATAGCTTCTTGTGCTATGCCGGTAAGTAACGGTATGGTTATTCATACCGATACGCCTATGGTAAGAAAAGCACGTGAAGGAGTGATGAAGTTTTTACTGATTAACCATCCTTTAGATTGTCCTATTTGTGATCAGGGCGGAGAGTGTGATTTACAGGATCAGGCTTTCAGATACGGCAAAGGTACTAATAGGTTCCACGAAAATAAGAGATCTATTAAAGATAAATATATGGGACCGCTGATTAAAACAGCAATGACTAGATGCATACAATGCACAAGATGTATTAGATTTGCGAGCGATATAGCGGGAATAGAGGAAATGGGCGCTATTCACCGTGGAGAACAAATGGAAGTAACTTCATATTTAGAGCAAACTTTAGATTCCGAAATTTCCGGTAATATGATCGATATTTGTCCCGTCGGTGCTTTGAATTCTAAGCCTTATGCTTTTAAAGCTCGTAAATGGGAGCTAAAACATACCGCTAGCATTGGAGTGCATGATGCCGAAGGCTCTAATATTCGTATTGATAGTAGAGGCGATGAGGTAATGAGGATATTACCTCGTGTTAATGAAGAAATAAATGAAGAGTGGCTTTCGGATAAGAATCGTTTTAGTTATGATGGTTTAAAATATCAGCGCTTGGATCGTCCTTATATCAGAAAAAACGGTAAGTTAGTAGAAGCTAGTTGGAGTGAAGTTTTAAAGACAGTAGCGGATAAAATAAAATCCGTAAAATCAGCAAAAATTGCTGCTATTGCTGGTTCTCTCTCTTCTGTTGAAGCAATGTTTATGTTAAAAACATTATTGCAAAAGCTTGGCTCTAATAATTACAGTGTTAATCAGTTTGACTATAAACTAGATACCACGCAGCGAGGCAATTATTTATTTAATACTACTATTGCAGAGATAGAAAAGGCTGATTTATGTTTGCTAATCGGAGCAAATCCAAGGCAAATAGCTCCAGTATTAAATAGTAGAATAGGTATGCGAGTACGTGCCAATTCACTAAAAGTAGCAAGAATAGGTAGAGGGCATAACCAAACCTATAAAATTCAGGATTTAGGAAGTGATATTAAGATTATTGAGGAACTAGCCATTGGTACTCATGAGTTTACGCAAGCCTTAAAAGCGGCAAAATATCTGATGATTATAGTAGGTGACGGTGTATATGCAAGAGGTGACGGATATGCTATATTGTCGCTTATTCATAAGATAGTGACTGAATATAATATTATGCGTGATGATTGGAAAGGCTTTAATATATTGCATAATCACGCTTCTATAGTTGGCGGTCTTGATATTGGTTTTAATACTCCTATTAGGCTTGAAGAGTTGGAACTCGCTTATTTACTTGGAGCGGACGCCGTCCCATTTGATAAGCTGAAATCGACTTTTATAATATATCAAGGACACCACGGGGACGTAGGTGCTAGCAGTGCTGATGTAATTTTACCTGCGGCTGCTTATACCGAGCAGAGCGGAATTTACGTAAATTTAGAAGGTAGACCGCAAATAGCAGAAAAAGCAGTATCGTCTGTAGGAGTAGCTAAAGAAGATATAGAAATTATTAAAGAGCTTGCCGGTTATCTAAAAATAGATATCGGAATGGATAATTTGCAAGAAGTAAGAGTAAGACTTGCTAAAGAATATAAGGTATTTGCTAGTATTGATAGAATTATAGAAAATAAATTTAGTAAGTTTAGCTCTAAAGATAAATTATCAAAAGAGCCTATAACTGCAGAACCTATTAATTATTATATGACTGACGTGATTAGTAAAAATTCGGTCACTATGGCTAAGTGCGTTGAGGCTAAGGAAGCAAGAGACGAGGAGGCGGCATGATGAAAAATATGCTATTCTCACCCCGTATGTCATTCCCGCAAAAGCGAGAATTCAGCTCTTTTTTTGTAAATTATTTTCTGGATTCCCACTTTTGCGGGAATGACATAATAAGAGTACAATTATGCTAGAACTCTTTTTTGAATATATTTCTCCGTTAATTATCATCGCTCTAAAGGTAGTTGCAATTACTATCCCTTTAATATTGTGTGTTGCGTATTTAACATATGCAGAGCGTCGTGTTATTGGATTAATGCAGCTTCGACGAGGACCTAACGTTGTCGGTCCGTTTGGATTACTTCAGCCTATTGCCGATGCGGTTAAGCTCTTATTCAAAGAGCCGATCATTCCAACCAATTCCGATAAAATATTATTTATTTTAGCACCGATGATAACTTTTATATTAAGTTTAATTGGTTGGGCAGTTATACCATTTGCAAAGGACTTAGTTCTGGCAGATATTAATGTAGGTGTTTTATATATTCTTGCTATTTCCTCTTTAAGTGTTTACGGTATTATTATTGCTGGCTGGGCTAGTAACTCAAAATATGCTTTTTTAGGAGCTATACGTTCCTCTGCCCAAATGATTTCTTATGAAGTGTCGATGGGGCTGGTTATTATTACCGTGCTACTTACTACCGGTACTCTCAATTTAAGTGAGATCATTGAAGCACAAAGAACAATACCGTGGTGGATTGATTTAATACTACTACCTATGGGTATCGTGTTTTTTATCTCGGTGCTTGCCGAAACAAATAGATTACCTTTTGATTTACCTGAAGCAGAATCGGAGTTAGTCGCTGGCTATAATGTTGAATATTCCTCTATGGGATTTGCTTTATTTTTTCTAGGTGAATATGCTAATATGATATTAGTTAGTGCAATGACTACGACTTTCTTTTTAGGAGGTTACTTGCCGCCCTTTAATATATCGTGGTTAGATTGTATTCCAGGGTTCTTTTGGTTTGTATTTAAGGTTGGATTCTTATTGTTTTGTTTTTTATGGATTAGAGCAACCTTACCAAGATATCGCTATGATCAATTAATGCGACTTGGCTGGAAAGTATTTTTACCTCTAACTTTATTTTGGGTGGTGTTAGTATCAAGCGTGCTTATTTATACAGATAATTTACCGAGTATTTAGGTGTTATTGTCATTGTTGCTTGAGTGGTTTACCCGTTATTGCGAGGAAATTACAAAGTAATTGACAAAGCAATCTCAGGATATTTGACGAGATTGCCACGCAGCCTACAGCTGTTCGCAATGACGACTCGGTATCCATGTGGATGATGCCCCGCAGAAATACATCGATCTTTAATATATAATTTTTATGATAAACTATTTAAAATCGTTTTTTCTATATGAGATAGTAAGGGCGATGGCTTTGACTTTAAAGTATTTCTTTAAGCCCAAAGTTACCATAAATTATCCTTATGAAAAAAGCCCTGTTAGTCCAAGATTTAAGGGTGAACATGCCCTGCGTCGCTATGAAAACGGTGAAGAACGCTGCATTGCGTGCAAGCTCTGTGAGGCGATTTGTCCGGCACAAGCGATAGTAATTGAAGCGGACGAACGAGAAGACGGCAGCAGGCGTGCTACTCGTTATGATATAGATATGACAAAATGTATTTATTGCGGATTATGTCAGGAAGCTTGCCCTGTAGATGCAATAGTTGAAGGTCCTAATTTTGAGTTTGCAAGTCTAACTCGTACCGCACTTATTTACGATAAGGAAAGATTATTGCAAAATGGCGATAGATGGGAACAGGCACTCGCTAGTAAACTACACAAAGATTACGAGTATAGGTAATATACTCGTTTAGTTACTCTTCATTTATTCGGAATATATACGTATATTATGCTATTGTGGTTCTGTTACATTTAATGCATTCATTACATTATTCATACCGAATAAGAGGAACTTATAAAATATAGTACTAATGAGCAATATTTAGAGCTAAAATCATATTGATAAGGATTTATATGAACAATTAAAGGGTTGCCTCCAAAAGAGAGTTAGAAGACAAGAGAATTAGTTATAAGAATAATATAGAGAAGTTACTAAAACACATGCTGTAAGTACAATAATGGATTATTCAATTTGGATTATAGTTAGCCTTATATTTTTTATTGTACATTGGGAGATTTATAAAAATATGCAAAACAATAATAATTAATCAAGCTGTAATATCTGTGCAGATTTTATAGAGCTTTCTAGATGAGAGGATAGAAGAACAATACCACCGCTATTTGCTTTCATGACAATTAGATTATTTAGTAAATCCCTATTTTCTTTGCTTAAGTTAGTTTCAACTTCATCAAGTAGCCATAAGTCAGATTGGCAAGCAATAAGCCTTGCTATGGCTACGATTTTCTGCATTCCGCTAGATAAACTATAGCATTTTTTATCTAATAAGTCGTGTAATTTGAAGTAATGAATAGCAGCATATAGGGTTTCAGCAGAATTATAAATTTCCGACCAAAATTTTAGGTTCTCAAAAATAGTCATTTCTGATTTTAGACCTAAATTATGACCGATATAAGTGCAGTAAAGTTTAGCGATATTGTTAATATTACAGTTTCTATAGTAGATATTACCGCTACTCGGTTGCATAATTCCTGCTATCATTCGTAGCAACGAGCTTTTCCCACAACCGTTAGCTCCTTTTATATATGTAATAGAAGAAGGAAGAAAAGTAATATTTAGATCAAATAAGTTTTTAAATTGTAATTGATGAAGTGATAGCATGTCCTTGTCATACCGTGGTTTGACCACGGTATCCATAAAAGCAATTCAAAATACTAATAATTTTACTAGATATCGTGGTCAAACCACGGTATGACATCTGTTGCTTTTTAATAAATTTAATTTTCATGATGCTCTTCTGGTGTGGCCCCAGTTAATTCTGTATTATCTTGTTGATTATTATTACCAATTCCAAGTTTCTCACGAGCATCTCTTTAAGCTTCTTTATGATCTGATGCATCAGGATTTACCACATGACTTATATCTATGCCTGTTACCTTATGAGCTTCTTGACCTAGTTTTTTAGTTGTGTTGTTTAATTCATGGTTAATTTTTTAGCTTCTTTTACTATTTTTCATATAAACCTCACTTTTAAGTTCTATAATTAGAGTAACATTTATATTTTTTGTAAGCAATTAAAATTTTACCAGCAAATTTTCCACTGATAAGCTAAATACATTTAAAATAGAACTCGGCATTAGACCAAAGTAAATAATTAATAATATTAAAGGAGCTATTGAGATTATTTCGTATTTATATAAATCTCTGAAATGCATAATTTCTTTATTGGTAATTTCACCGAGCATTACTTCTTTGTATAATTTCAGCATGTAAACCGCCCCGAAGATTATGCCGAGAGCTGCTATAAAGGTTGCTACTACATTCACCTTATAAATCCCAAGCAGGCTTAAAAATTCTCCAATAAATCCACTAGTTCCGGGTAACCCGACAGAGCCGAGCATTGCAATCATAAAAAATGCGGTAAGCACCGGCATTTTTCTTGCTACACCACCATATTTAGCTATTTCTTTTGTATGTAATCTTTCGTACAAAGTACCAACTATTAAGAATAGACATGAAGAAATCACGCCGTGGCTAAGCATCTGAAATATTGCTCCGCTAACTCCGACTTTAGTAAAGCTAAAAATACCTATCGTAACATACCCCATATGCGCAATAGATGAATATGCTATCATCTTCTTCATATCTTTTTGAGCAAGAGCAACGAGTGATGCATATATTATAGCAATAACGCTAAGGTAAATTACGTGGATTGCAAATTCTTGTGATACACTTGGACATAGAGGTAGTAATACTCTTAAAAAACCGTAACCGCCAAGTTTTAGCAAAATACCGGCAAGAATAACCGAGCCGCTGGTTGGAGCTTGTACGTGTGCATCGGGTAGCCAAGTATGAAAAGGAATCATAGGGATTTTAACAGCAAAAGCAATAAAGATAGTCCACCATAAAATTTGCTGAGCAAATAATGGAATATTATCAGTAAGCTGAAAGATATAGGTTAAATCAAAGCTATGCATTTTGCTATAAATATAAATTAATGAAAGTAGGAAAAATACAGAACCAAAGAACGTATATAAGAAGAACTTAAGAGCCGCATATATTCTATTCTCGCCACCCCATACGCCGATAATAATATACATCGGCACTAATATTGCTTCAAAAAACAGATAAAACAATAGTAAATTTACCGAGGTAAATGCCCCTATACAAAAAGATTCCATTAATAAAAAACATACAAAATATTCTTTAATATATTTTTTAACAGTAAATAAGCTTCCAATTATACAAATAAGAGTAAGAAAAGAAGTTAGAACTACAAAAAATATTGATATACCGTCAACGCCTACATGGAATTCAAGCCCAATCTCATCAAGCCAAGCGTAGCGTTCAACAAATTGATAAGCAGGGTTTGAGGAGTTAAACTCTATTAAAATATAGATAGTTGAGATGAATGTTAAAACAGAACTAAGCACTGCAACATACATTACATATATCGGTTTATCTGCTTTTTTACTTTGACTAATAAACAGTAAAATATATAGCACGCTTATTAGCGGCAGAAAAATACTGATAGATATAATAGGTAATTCTAACATTCTTTAAGATTTTATGAGTTTTTTTCTGTCATGGCGCAGCAAATTATGAAGTAATTGATGAAGCAATCTTAGGAATTTGTTATTATTTCATGAGATTGCCACGCTCTCTACGTTCGCTCGCAATGACGGTTTTAGTTTTTAACGCAAATAACATCAGTACATTATGTTTTTCCAAACAAAATAACTAATTGTGACAACAATAAATGATACTATATACAAAGCATAATTAAAAACATATCCTGTTTGTATTTTGCCGGTAAGCACGCTAAAGCAATTAACGACTCGTGAAAAACCGTTTGGTCCAAAACGATCGATTATTTGTTGATCGCCAAGATAAAATAAAGAAGCTAAACAGTTAATAGGTTTCACAATTAAGCAATTATATATTTCATCGAAGTAATATTTATTGCGTAATATGTTGGGAATTAATACAAGGGGTATCATCCCGCGGTTTAACCGCAGGATCCAGGCATTTTTAATATTTTTACTGGATTTCTGCTTTTGCGGGAATGACATAATAGTACTTGATTTATATAAGTAGATCCCAGTAGCAATTCCTACTATACCGACTACCATAGGCAGTAGCTTAATATATAAAGGCGGGTGGTTAATTAGTAACTTATAAATATGTAAATTAAATAGGCTTGTATGGAAATAACCGTTTGGTTTGTCCATAGCAAGTAAATAATAACCGATCATACCGCTAAAAAAGCTCCCGGCGACAAGTAATATAAGTGGATTATTCATTACTTTAGCCGGTTCGTGAGCATGCTCAAAAACATCTTTTTCTAGCTTAGTTTTGCCATGAAATACCAACATAATAATCTTCATTGAATAAATAGCTGTAAGTATTGCTGCTGCTATTCCAAAAATAAACATAAACGAGCCGTTACTATAAGCTGCTTCTAAAATCGAGTCTTTAGAGTAAAATCCTGCCAAAGGATAAATCCCTATTAGTGCAAGTGAGCCGATTAAGAAGTTGCCATAAGTTACCGGCATTTTATTTCTTAAATCACCCATTTTAAAAATATCCTGCTCGTGAACGATATGTATTACGTTGCCGGCTGATAAGAATAATAAGGCCTTAAAAAAGGCATGAGTTACTAAGTGAAATATTCCGCTATTATAGGCAGATACTCCGCACGCCATGAACATATAACCAAGCTGACTGCAAGTTGAGTAAGCAATAATCTTCTTGATATCGCTGTGCATAATAGCAATGCTTGCAGCAAAAAGACAAGTAATACCGCCGATAATCGTAATAAATTGTAGAATTAAAGGGCTATATTCAAATAAATATGAGCAGCGTGCTACTAAGAATACTCCTGCCGTTACCATGGTTGCTGCATGAATAAGTGCAGATACCGGAGTTGGTCCTTCCATCGCATCAGGAAGCCATACATGTAAACCGATCTGTGCAGATTTACCCATACAACCGATGAATAATAATAAACAAATAATGTCTAGAATGGAAAAATGTGAAAATATTTTTATATTAGATAATAATCCTGCAGATGACAATACATCTTTGTAATTTGCCGAGTCACAATAAACAATAATCGTCATTACACCTAAGATAAAAGCAAAATCACTGGCTCTATTTATTATAAAAGCTTTAATCGCTGCTTTATTGGCTGATTCTTTTGAATACCAAAAACCTATTAGTAAATATGAGCACACGCCGACGCCCTCCCAACCAAAAAATAACTGTAAGAAATTATCGCTAGATACTAGCATTAACATAAAAAAAGTGAATAAAGAAAGAAAAGACAAGAAGCGTATAATCCCCTTATCTTTGGCCATATAGCCAAGCGAGTAGATATGCACGACGCTTGACACCCATGTTACGGCTATAAACATTATGCTAGTTAGCTGATCGATATAAATCGACCAATTTACTTTAAAATTTCCAACCTCAATCCATGGTAATAATTTAATATGAATTATATTCCCGTCTAAGCCCGTATCGCAAAATATTATTAATGAGAATAAGGCAGATAAAGATAAAAAGCCGGTTGCAATTACTTGCGCTAATTTTTTGTCTATTAACCTTACGAATAGCCCATTTATTATGCTAGATACAAGCGGTAACATAATAATCATTATAGAAATATTTTGATACATCATTATCCCCACATCTGATTAATGTCGGTAATTTCAATTGAGCCTTTATTACGGAAATATATTAGTAATATTGCAAGCCCGATTGAGGTTTCGGCAGCTGCTATGGTTAAGATTATAATACTAAAAATTTGTCCTGATAATTCTTGCATATATACGGAAAATGCAACAAAATTTATGTTAACTGCAAGCAGCATTAACTCAATAGACATTAATATATTGATAATATTTTTGCGATGCATAAATAATCCAAACATTCCAATAGTAAAAACTAAGCTGCTTAAGATTAAATAATGATTAAGCGAAATATATTCATTCATATTTAATATTCTCAACACCTTTATTTAGAATAGGTTTTGTCATTAATACAGTATTTTCTTTATTGTGACGTAGTTGTTTTGATATATCTTGACGTTTTACTCCCTCACGCTCCTTTAGTGTTAACGTAATACATGCAATCATAGCAACAAATAATATAAGACCCGCCATTTGAAACGGTAGCATAAAGTCTGTGTAGAGTACGCCTCCTATTGCTTTAGTATTTGAGATATTATTTGTTATGGCAAACGATACATTGGAGTTGAAATTAATATTTTTAGTACCAAGTAAAATAACTATTACTAAATCGGCAAACATAATCAAAGCTATAAAAATACTTAAAGCTAGATTTGTTTTTAGCTGCGTTATTGTCTTATTAAAATGCATATCTAGCATCATTATCACAAATAAGAATAATACTGATACAGCTCCAACATAAATCACTATCAGCATCATAGCTAAAAATTCTGCTCCAAGCAAAATCATAAGCCCTGCACCGTTAATAAATGCAAAAATTAACCATAATACCGAATATACGGAATTTTTGCTTAAGACAACGCATAAGCTACTAATAGTTATTAATGTTGCAAATAAATAAAAAAATATAGGCATGGTGTTTATATAGATTGTGTCTTATCTCTATTTTATCCTCGTAAAACTCGTTTTACAACATTAGGTTCTTTCTCAATAATCTTAAGAAGTAATTTTGCAGCTCCGGTAGGTAATCTTCTGCCTTGTTCCCAATTTCTTAAAGTTGCAACACTCACTCCAAATGTTGTAGCAAATTGTTGTTGTGTTAATTTTAACTTATCTCTTGCTTCATGCACGTCTATATTAGATAATTTTATATCATGTTTATTTACTTTTAATTTTCCTTTAGTGTATAAAACAGCCTCTTGCATTCCAATTAATATACTTTTGTCGGTTTGATTAGTATTTTTATTATTCATTTTTGCCTCGTCTGACATATAATTTTACCAATTCTTCAGTTAGTTTTTTTAATTCATTACAACTATTATGATTAATATTGTCCGTCTTACTTGTTATAAAACCGGTTATTAAAAATACCGACATATTTTCATTGTAGTAAAAATAAATTACTCTTATACGACCACTTTTACCTTTATTATTACTACTTAAAGTAAATCGTAACTTTCTTACACCTTCAGTGCCTTTTATTATATCACCTTGGTCAGGATTAGCAGCAATGTAATGTATTATTTCAAAGCATTCTTTTTCATTAAAATTATTCTTAGCGAATTTTTGAAACTCTGGCAGCTCAACAACTGAAATCAGTTTTTTACTCATAACAATTATACGCCATTGGCGTAGGAGAATCAATAAATAATTTTTGTTTAGTATCATGGATACCGTGGCAAGACCACGGTATGACAGAGTACAAATTGGCTATACCAACAAAGCATTAGAAGCAAATTTCTTGATCATCGGAATAAATAAGCTTTCTAGTTCTTTGCATATTTCTTCCTTATTTTCTACTTTTTGACCTTCTTTACTTAAAGTTAGCTCGCCTTTTTCTACATGACCAAGTACAGCCTCAATGATTGCTTTTTTATCATGTTTACCATCCATATATCTAAGTGCAAACTTCTCAAAGAAATTAACGCTGATCGGTTCATGTTTTAAATTTGTAACCCACATAGAAGGTGTATGGGTTGCTTGATGTATCACCATTTTTGTTGTTTTAGGCTTATCAAGCTCCGGGTTATTTCGATGCTTCTGATTTGTAATACTAATATAACCTTGTAGTACTAGCTTCATTGCATTATTTAAAAACTCAGCTTTGATTTCGTTTAATTTAGTATTATGTAACTTTTTATTAGCTTCAGTAGTTATTTGCTCAAAGCTTAACGGATTATTTAGATTTTCGCTGAAAGTGTATAAAATAGCTTTCATATAAGGCGAACTAGTTGTTAAGTTAGCGTCTTTATTGCCGTTTAAAAAGAATTTTAAATTTTCGGAAGCATTATTAAGATCTACTTCTTTAAGTGGTTTTTCAGGCACTATATTAAAGATTATATTAAATTTCATTATATCATCATTGTTAATATTTCTATTAATTTTCACATCACTATGACATAGTAAAGTGGTTCTAAAACGACGATTCGTAATGAAATCCATATATTGTTCGGTTCTCACTATATCGTTTACCGCTTTTAACTGCTCTACTACTTTCGGCGGCATATTACCGAGATACATAGTCGAAAGATTACAATCGGCTAAATATTGTAAATTGTGTTTTCTTGCTTCATTCATAAATTCATAGAAGTAGAATTGAGCATTTTCTTCTTCTAGATGATCATGACGTAAATAATGATCGGTTTGTTTAGCCAGTAGCTCTGCTTCAGTTTTTAATGCTTCTGCATAAGGAGTTTTAGAGTTTTCTAAGCTATCCTTAACAAATTCTAGTAACAATCTAGATTGAGCTATTCTATCCTGTACATTTGCAAATGAGCTAGAATGATACATCATCATATCTCTAATAGTACGGACCATATTCCAGCCAGGGAGGGTATTATAGCTAATATATGCTATTCCATTTGGACTAAGATTTTTATTACAAACTTCAAAAATTTTATCTCTAACGGTTTTTGGTACCCAAGAAATTACGCCATGGCAAATTATATAATCAAACTTACCGAAAGAATCGTTAATATCGGTTATCGAACAATGATAGAACTCTATATTTTTTAATCCTAGTGCTTTAACATTTTTATTTGCTTCGTCAATTTGTACCTTAGACAAATCAACCCCAACAAAATACGCTTTTGGATAAAGAACTGCATGTGGTATTAAATTACCGCCTGCTGCACAACCAAGCTCTAATATTTTAGCATTCTCGACTTCAGGAGCATTTACACCGAAAAGAGTTGCAAGTGTACTTAAGTGATAAGGATTTGTAAGAGCATATGGGTAGCTTTCATACGGTACTTCATCATAAGTGTTATGATTTGAAACCGCACCGTTAACAACAGATTGTATGGAATGTGTTTTTTTTGCCATCTTATCATGACCGTTAGGGGAAGAGTTAGTAGCTTTTGGAGACATATTTTTTCCTTATATAGTTGAATTATTTGTGTCATCCCGTGGTCAAGCCTCGGGATGACATTGTAGCTTTCATATAAACATTTCACAGAATTATTAAAATGGCAATCTATAAGTAAATCCTACGCCAAATTCTCCAACGGCTATAGTTTTTTTGATAGGATTTGCTGGCATGAATTGCCCCATTTTCATATCAAGTGTATCATAATTAATTCTTACTCTATATGTTGTTTGTAATTTTGCAGTTGCATCAATACTTAAATTTGAAGTTACATCTTGTGAAATTCCAAGACCTGCTTGCCAAGCAACACAATTTTTATGAGTTTTTCTTACTTTAAAATAATCGCTATTTATAACACTCCACCTAGAAGAGGTAGGCTTAACTTTTACTTGTGCTATTCCACCTCCAAGTATTACAAAAGGTGTGAAAGTTTTTATTTTTTCTAAATCATAAATAAAATTTAGTATATATATATTTGACAATACAGTAGTATTACCTGGAGTTTTAGGAACAGTGAGACCATTACTTAAGTTTTGCTTAGGTAATACGTAATGCAGACGATATTTAGGTTGATAAGTTGCTGAGAATTCAATAGCTATCTGTGGATATATTATATAGCCTATTTTCCCACTATACATACTTGATTTTTTTAAAATTATTTTGGTATTTGAATGTTTATGTCGGAATTTACTAACGACTGGTTCAACTATTCCGCCTTCTGCTCCTATATAGAACCCTATTTCTTTTGCGAAAGCAATGTCATTAAAAATGATGATAGTAATAAAAAATGATTTTAGTAATTTAGTCATTATAATTGCTTAAAAAATAAAAAATATTATATACCTCCTTTATTAATGGTCAATCATATTGTTCCTAATTATGGAAGCAATTATACCAAATAGTAATAAAGTAATAGTTATAATGAGCGCAACATATGCCGGAATCGCTATATAATGATGAATAAATATTTTAAAGCTGATAAATATTAAAATTAAAGCCAAAGAATATTTTATATAACTGAAACATTCTACAATTTCTGCTAAACAAAAGAATAACGCTCTAAGCCCTAAAATAGCAAAAATATTTGAAGTATAAATTATATAAACATCATTAGTAATTGCGAATATTGCCGGTATACTATCTATAGCAAAGACTAAATCTATTGCTTCTATCAGTACTAAAGATATAAAAAGGGGAGTACAATATAGTTTGTTATTACGTTTAACAACAAATTTATTCCCTTCAAGGTTAGGAGTAATATTTAGATTTTTTATTATTGACTTGTAAATATAAGAATTCTGTATATCAAAAGTTTTATGTGATAAATAGAAAGTTTTTATACCTGTAGCAATAAGTATTACGGCAAAAATATATAATAACCAGGCAAATTTATTTATAAGAATAATACCGCCGTAAATCATTACGGCTCTGAATATTATTACGCCTATTATACCGAAAAATAAAACACGATGTTGATATTGCCCGGGAATTTTAAAAAATTGGAATATAATAGAGATAATAAAAATATTATCAAGTGACATAGCTTTCTCAATGAGAAAGCAAGTATAATATTCACGAGCATGATCTGCCCCCATATTATAGTAAACAGAGATACCGAATAAACAAGCTATTACAAGATAGAAAAGACTAAAAAGTACGCTTTCTTTAAAGCTCATTATGGTATTTTTTTTGTGTATTATTCCCAAATCGAGAATCAGTAAAGCAGCGATTACCGTATAAAAAATAATCCAACTCATTATTTATCTCTTCATCTTATATTGCATGTGGAAATATAGTCCTCCACTAAACATAACTCTTAGCTGGAATCTTATAGTATTTTCTCCTTGTTTTAAATAACGCTTTATATCAATCGGTAAATTTTTAGCGTGTAATGCTTGATTTTGGTCCTGTCCATTGTTACAGTACCTTGTCTCATCTAGAGAATCAACGTTAGTAGGGAGGCTAAGTAACTTTATGTCGTTGACATATATTAATATGCAATCATCATACCATAAATCTTTTATTTTAAAATACTCAATATCGTCTATTATTGCATCTAAAGTTACTTTGAATTCTACAGTATGCAATGTTGTATTGTTCAGGTGATCTGCTGCATTTATACGTGCTCCATCATCTGGAAATACCATAGTGTTCATATATGGTACCGGTTTCTTGTTTAAGATATAGTCACCTATTTTAGTTACCGGATTATAAAGGGTCTCAGGTAATTGGTCTGATGGAAAGTCGTTATAACTAACTTTTATAGGTAATCCTTTAGATTTTCTACAGCCGACATTTTTGCCTAAAGGTTCAAACTCGACAACCTTTCTATCAAAATATGATAAACAATGGCGTTTTAAAGGTTTATTAGGATCAATAGGTATCCAATTCGTCGGGCATTTTCCTGTTGCAAGTTCTCCTATATCGCTTTCAGGCCATTCTGCATTACCGTGATTGTTACCGGAAGGAGCTTCCTCTGTGCTAGGAATTTTAGCACAAGTAGGTACTAATATAGGAACACAAAGATTTAGCTCTTGCCAAGTTTTATCTCTTACATCCTCAGTCTCAGCTTTATATGTCGGCTCAGGAGGAGTATTGTTATCTCCTTTTGTATATGTCACTGTATAATATTTTGAAGGATCTACCGGTACTAATATTGGTCCTATGCTAGGTTTCGGCTCGATTCTATCTGTATAATTCCTACTTAAAACACATACTGGAGTATTAGCCTTATCGTTATTGGTATAGCATTTACTCGGAATCTTATTTATATTGCAAGTATAAATTGTAATACCTCTTCCTGGACCTGACACTGTTTCTTCTAGAGTACAGCGTGTTAGATCTGTATCTTTTTTACATAAGCCAAGATTTGGATACTTAACGTTATATTTATTTTTAAAATCTTTACAATTTATAGTGTCGTTGTTGTTGAGTTTAGCAAGTACACAATTTATCGAATCATTATTGTAACCGGGCATAGGTGATCCATCAGGTAAAGTAGGACGCAGCATAGGGTTACAATGTTGGAAATTTTTTGGCATCAAGCAGGCATGTGTTCCACCTTGGATATATTTACCGTTTATATACTCTAAATATTTTAAATATACCGCACTTGAGTTAGGATTTCCATTACTATCATAAGGTGCTTTATCGTCTTTATATTTACCGTAAATAGTCAACTGATTTAGAGCATTCTCTTCTGAAAACGGCATAGCAATATATTGATCTTTCTTTGGATCTTTAGGTATAAACACAACGGAAGAACTATACTTATAACCAGCAAGCATTACTATGCTTTCTGTGTCAGTGGGGTTGGGAGGTGGAGGTCCGGCGTATGCTAACGGCGTTACAAGAGTGCTTGTTTCATCTATGATATTGTCGCCTTCTCTGACTTGTACTGACGCAATGAATTGCGGTTTATAATAAGCATCGTTGGGATTGCTATTATTAGTACAGGTAATTCCGGCATATTGCTTTGCACATTCATAAGCAGCTAAGCTGTAAGAATGATTTACTCTTGGTACGCAATCTATTAAATTACCAGACTCAAATAAGCAAATATTATTAGGATTTTGCTTATCGTCTTCGGTATTACTAATAGAGACATAAAGCTTTCTATCTTTACCGTTATTGTCTTTTAAGGTGACATCTGTCTTTATAGGCATTAAGCTAGTTGTATCTTGCTTTTGTACCTTAGGAAATTTTACGCTTACATCCTTAAATTCGCCAATATTAACTCCCCACACTTTTTGACAAGTAGTTGAATTAGAACTTGGACAGTCTGGTATATCGCTTATGTAGTAATCGCTGGGTGTTTCTATATTTCCAATTTTCTGCGAATATACTATTCTAAATCCCTCATTACAACCGTTAGCCGTAACACTACATGGCGTAGAAATTTCTGTATTAATACATGGAGTGTTGCCTGAAGTATTTTTACACGATTTAATTAAATCTTTAAAAGCCGTATTAGTATGAGTAATTTTTGCTGAAGAAAAATCTATATTACGTGGTTCTACACAAGTTTTGAGGTCAGAGCGAGAACTCTTGCAAAGCGGGACAAGATTGCTAAAGCTAACACGTATGGTATTATTAACAATATTGTTTTTAACATTAATATTAGATGGCACTACACAAGCCGGACTAGTAGAAGATTGGTCAAACTTGCCGCTTGCATCTTTTATGCTACATACATTATTAGCGCTTGCATTAATGCTAATATAATCTAAATTTGGACAATATGGCGGTGGAAAAGGCCCTAAAGGTAATTGTACACAACCAAAAGAATAGCTATCTACAGAACCGTTTAATGACCCAAGTGTTTCAATAATTTTTATTATTAAAGTAGGAAAAAAATTAAAAAGCTCTCCTATTGCATTAAGTATTGATTGAAGTACTTTTATAAACTCTGAATTTTGATTTATCATACCAAGAAGCTGCCCTAATAAACTTGGCAAACTGGCTCCTTTTACCGTTTCAACTAAAAATTTTAATACTTTTGCAATAGGGCTAAGTTCATTAGTCTGATGAAGAGGTTGACGATTAGGATTCCAGTCCATCGGATCAAGATGTACACCGGAATCTGAAATAAGATTAACAAGTCCAGGATCGCTATAAGCACAAAGTTTAGGAGGTTTTAAAGTAATGATTTTTCCGTCTACACCGATTATCTTATTATCAGTTTCTGTATAACCGACTTTATTGAGATGTACCCCATCAGTATAACCTGGATCTGCAGGGGAAGGCGGGGCATTTATCCCGGAAGGTGGAGGCATATCCGGTACGGCAATTCTAGCACAGACTCTAGTTAGAGGTAGACCGTAACCTGTAGGCCATAATACACATTCTCCATCCCAATTTAAAGTAGAGTTTTGATGCCAACAAGCTGCGGCATTACAGCTTTGAATTCTAATACGAATTTTAGGAGTAAAGTAACTACTATCAGGGGCTTCTTCCGCACATCTATTGAGTAAAAAACCAATAAATGTACCTGGGTAATCAAATTTTAATAAACAAGTATCATTATCGCGACCGTCGCTTTTATTCCAAGGAGGACATAATGTGTTTGGTTTAAAAGGCCCTCTTAGCTTTGCATTGATGCCTCCATCCCTATTCCAAATTTCCGTTCTCTCACTTTGACCGCAATTACATGGATCGCCAAGACAAGTGACTATATCATCCCAAATAGATGCATATACATTAAATGAGAAAAATGAAAATAAGAAAAATAGTAAATATTTTTTTAACACTTTGAGTATTCTTTATGCTCGTTGTTTTTATAGTTCATAATAAATTATTGTCATCCCACGATTTTGTAGCGGGCTCCAGTCCTTTTTAATTTTTTTGGATCCCATAATAAATCACGGGATGACAGAGTGAAATATTAGTCCGTATTTAACTCATTATATAGGTAATTAACCCAATTATCTGGAGGACCTTGGTGTTGTTCAAGTATTTTTTTATAAATATCCATTTCCTCCTGTCTGCTTGATAAAATACGGACAGCTCCTATTAAAGCGGCAATACTTAATTCAGAAGCTATCGATGTATTATCTTTACTAATTAAGAACATTCTTGCAGAAAGTATTAGCTGTGATAATTTTCGTATTTCTGGCTTGCTTAAACCTAAAATTTTATCTAAATCTTCTATTTTAACGTCAGACGGTAGAATAATTTTAGTATTAATTAAATCAAGCCAAGGTTTTATAGTATATTTTGGATATGACTTAAGATAAATAAAATTGAAATTACTGACGAAAATACCGTTATTTTGAGACAAATTATTATAGATTAAATTTATATTATCATAATAAACCTCAGGTCTGTAAAGTTTATCAAAATTATCGGCAGCAAATATTTTAGGTTTTGTGCCAACTAGACTTAAATGATAAGTAAAAGCATAAATTACTGCTGCACTAATACTTTGGTGTTTCTTTAAATTATTATTGAATTGTTCTAAAAATTTTCTCTCTGTTGGGTAAAATTGTTTAGAAAACGGCTCATCAGAAAGTTTATATAAATTAAACCCTATAACTTTCCCTTCTTCAATATTAAGAGACGATCCGTCAAATAATCCGGAATATAATTGTTCTTCGGTAAAAACTTTAAGTTTATCAAGTATTTGTATTCCTCCTTCCTCCTTAAAATCTTCTAATTTTAAAATATCGGAAAAAATACGTTTTTCTTTTTCAATTGATAAAATTTTATTTTTTAATTTCTCTAGAAAGGATATCTCTATTTCGCTAAGAGGTGAAATATAATGACCACTGATTAATTTTAAAAATTCTAAAATGAATGCTTGTGATTTTTCTGTATCATCTACTAAAAATGGATTGATAATTTGTTTGTCCGGTTCTGACCATTTGCCTTCTATTGCCTCGATAAAAATTTTAGAATCATTATTATTAGAGATATAAATTATTGTTGGATCGTATTTAGTCGATTCTGATATTAAAAAGTTCAATAATACGGTCTTGCCGGTTTTTTCCGTACCAAAGATGCAAGTATTACCTTTATTCGTTTTATCATGAAAATTCATGAAATATGGAGTACCTTTCTCGGTTCGCAGTAAAGTTATAGCCTTACCCCAAGGATTATATTGATTACCGAGTGTAGTATTATGAAGAGCGGTAAGAGAAGCAATATGCTCTACGGATAATGGCGACATTCTACGTATAAAGGCAAAGTTAGCAGGTAATTGCGACCAAAATATTTGCTCAATATTAAGATCTTCTTTTACATGAATAATACCAAGTTTAAAAAGTTCGGTTGATGCTTTAGCTACGGCTGCATCTAGTTTATTTTCATCTTCTTCTATAACGGCAATTGAAATTTGCTGATTACAAAATTGAAAATCTAAATTAGCTGCATCAAGCTTATTAATCCCTTTGTGATTAAGTAAAGTTGAGTCGTTAGTAATTTTTAGAATATAATCTTGACCATGCAATTTGGATATTACTTGTTTTTTGTTAACAAAGTAAAATATTTCAGTTATTATTAATTCAATCGGTAACTGTAAAAATTTATCCAGTGTACTAGAAGGAGTTTCATGATATTCTTTTATAGATAGTAAAGAAGCAAATTTATTATTTTTCTTATGATCCGTAACTACCATTTTATCGCCGCTAATTGTATAAATACTTCTACCTAGTGCATCAGATAAATCTATGATAGGTACCAAACAATCATTATTATTAAGGTTAGCTATTCGATTATATAAGAATAAAGGACTAGAAAAAACATTATCATTTTCAAATATTATACCGAGTTTTTCAGCACTGAATTCGTTTAAATCATTTAAAATATTATTAGTGATATTGTCTAATTTTTGAAAAGCTAAATCTAAGTAGTTATTTTCAAAATCAGTAATTAATTTATTAGATAAAGAATTTATTAAAGAGTTAAAATTTACGATGTTAACTTTAGCAGAATCATGTACTATAGATATATATAAAGTATTAACGAATTTATCATTCCAATGGTTTTTTCTTTGCCATAGGCTATGAATATTTGCCGGTAGTAATTTTTTGTAAGGAGTTAAATCGTCTAAGTTTTGTTTTTCTCGTATTGTATGTAGCCAAAAAGCAAAATCATAATTGGTTATATTCTTTTTTATAGAAACTCTAACCATTTCACGTAAATTTTGTATGTTATCGCTTATTTTCTCTGAGTTAATGCCGTGTACTTTGATAATTTGTAGTAATTTACCGTCTTTGGTAAGTAAAGTATTTTCATTATAATGACATGCTATAGGTATAAAACTAGGAGCATTATAATTATATATATCTTTGTCAAATTTTCGTAAACCACTAAACACAAATAACCTGAATTTAAATTATTGTTTTGTATACTCGTTCAACTTGAAAAATTGGCTACGTCGTTTGTGTAAGTCCTTGGATGCTCACGTATTAAGTAGACGCTCTGCCCCTCGGCTTACAGACTCCTTGCTCTTTTTCAAGTTGAACTTCGTATAACAACTCTTCATTTCACAGGAGTATATACTAATAAATTTTGCCTGTGTGGATGCTAGAATCGTCATTGCGAGCAGCCGTAGGCCTCTACTCGATGTTATTCCCGCGAAAGCGGGAATAACATGGAGAGCCATGCAACAAAGCCAATTTAATAACAACTAGAAACTGTACCTTAATTATTTATTAGTTGATAAACAATTATTCACTATAGGCAGTGATTTTTTGTAATCCTCCCATGTAATTTATCAAGACATCCGGTATAGTTATTGATCCATCTTCATTCTGATAATTTTCAAGTATTGCGACCATAGTTCTTCCGATAGGTAATCCTGAAGCATTTAAAGTATGAACTAAGGTAGTTTCGTTACTGCCGAATTCTTTATATCTTGCTTTCATTCTACGTGCTTGAAAATCTCCACAATTAGAACAGCTAGCAATTTCGCGATATTGCTTTTGTCCTGGAAGCCATACTTCTATATCATAGGTTTTTTTTGCTGCAAATCCCATATCTCCGGTGCAAAGTAACATAACACGATAAGGAAGATTCAGTTTTTGTAAAATAGTCTCTGATGCATTAGTTATATATTCATGCTCATTTTTTGATTCTTCAGGGGTAGTAATAGATACTAACTCAACTTTACCGAACTGATGTAACCTAATCATACCTCTTGTATCTCTACCGCTACTACCTGCTTCTGATCTAAAGCACGTGGTGTAAGCAACATAACGTATCGGTAATTTTTCTCTTGGTATAATAGTATCGGCGACCATATTTACTAAAGATACTTCTGCGGTTGGAATTAGTCTGTAACCATTGGCTGTTGCAAAAGACTCTTTGGTAAATTTAGGTAGTTGTCCTGCATTATACATAGCATTATCTCGAACTAATACCGGAGGTGATATCTCAAAGAAATCCAACTTTTTAGTATGAACATCAATCATAAAATTAATTAAAGCACGTTCTAGCTTTGCTAAATCACCTTTTAACGTTACAAATCTAGTTCCAGAAATTTTAGCAGTTTGTTCAAAATCCATTAAATTTAATTTTATACCTAGTTCAAAATGCTGTTTATTCAAAGCATTTGGATTTATCTTTCCGTAAGTACGAACTAATTTATTCATACTTTCATCCATTCCGTAAGGTACTTCTTCATCCGGAATATTAGGCAACATATTTAATAGTTCATTTAATTCGTTATTATTATTTAAATCCTGTTCAAGTGCTTCCAACTTCTCATTTATATGTTTGACATCTCTTTGTAACCCTTCAAACTCTTCGCCGCTTTTAGAGGCCATATTACCTAAAATCTTTGATTTTACCTTACGTGCATGCTGAAATTCTTGAATTAAACTCGTAATTTTTCTTTTCTCTCCGTCGAGCATAGCAATTTTACTAGACATAGGTTCAATAAATCTTTGGCTAAGCTTTTGATCAAACAATTCTTGATTTTCTCTAATCCACTTGATATTTAACATTTAGTGTCCTCGGTTTTTCTATAAAATTACATATCATTATTGAAGTTTCATATAATAAAAGTAGTGGTATTGCAAGAGCAAACTGGCTGAAAATGTCAGGAGGTGTTAATATTCCTGCAATAATAAAGTTAATTACCACGGCAATGCGTCTTTTTTGCTTAAGTGTTTGTACCTTAACTATTTTTAGTATATTTAATATCATTATCACAATTGGTAGTTGAAAAGCGACTCCAAAAGCAATAATTAAATGAATAACTAAATTTAGATACTCACTAATTCTTGCTTCCAAAACTATCGGTACTATCATATCACGTTTTTCAAAACTAAGAAAAAAATTCCAAGCTTTCGGCATTACAAAGTAAAAAACAAAAATACTACCGCACCAAAATAAAATAGGCGACATAAAAAGAATAAAAGCGATAATTTTTTTTTCATGGCGGTGTAACCCGGGACTGATAAATAAATAACACTCCAAAGCAATTATAGGTATAATAATAGTAAAAGCAGTAAAAGCTGCAAGTTTAATATAGGTAAAAAATGCTTCTGTAAGCCCTGTATAAATTATATTTCGTGCCGTATCACCGCTTAGCTTAGCAAGCGGTTTTAATAAAACATTATAAATAGTGTCGCTAAAATAATAGCAAATAGCAAATATAATTATAAAAGCAGTAAATATTCTAAGAAGCCTTATTTTTAATTCTAGTAAATGTTCTTGAAAACTATATAGCTTCATAAAAATTCTAACTCTTCATTTCGCAAAAATATATATATCAATATTATAAACCTTTTTTAATAATTGTCATATCTTTTTAGAAATATTCACAAAGCCTAGTTTCTTTCTATATATTTTATAAAATATCGGGATAAATAACATGCTAAACAGAGTATTACCTAAAAAGAATACAGGCCAAGTAAGATATTTTGCACAAATACCGCCAAGGCTAGCTAGAATAATACGGCTAAGAGAGCTAAAAGATGCAATAATAGAATATTGTGTGGCAACAAATTCACTATTGCAAAGGCTAGCAAAATAGATAGAGATAATAGTTCCTGCAAAGCCTGCACAAAAGTTTTGTACTGTAACAGTTATTATAAATGTCTTTATATCATAGCCGATACTAGCAAGAATCATAAACATCAGAGGTGACAATAATTGAATAACTCCACCAATTAAGACACTATGAAATATACCCATTTTTGCAGCCATAACACCGCTTAAAGCTCCTCCGATGATCATGATTAGTAACCCGTAAGCTTTGTAAATAACGGCAATTTCATGAGTAGTAAAACTTAAATCTAGCAATAAAGGCGAACTCATAGCCATAGGTATAGAATCCGCAGCTTTATATAAAAAGATAAACAATATAATTAGCAGTAAATATTGTTGTTCATTTTTTAAGGAGATAATACTTTTTTTAATAACTTCAAAATATTGTTGTAATCCTATTAAATTAGTAGTTGTATGGTGTATTTCTTTTGATTGTGGTTCTTTGATACATAAAATTACTATAGGTCCAATTAGAGTAATTAATAGAGCAAATTTATATACTGTATTCCAGCCGAGAATAATTGATAAATATAAAGTACCGACGCTGCCAAGTAACATACCTAAACGAAACCCTATGCTACTAAAGGTAAAAGCCATTGAAAGCTCTTCTTTAGATGTAGGTCTCTCAATTCTATATGCATCAAGTACAATATCTTGTGTAGAACTGCAGAATGAAATAATAAATAAGATAATTGCAGTAATATATAAGTTATTACAAGGGCTTATATTTAAGAACCCTGTCATCACTAGGATTAAAAATATTTGTGATACCAATGCCCAACCACGCCTGTGACCGAATTTAGAACATAAAAAAGGTATAGAGTATTTATCTATAAAAGGTGACCATATGACCTTTAAGCAATACGGGAAGGCAGCTAGTGATATCGAACCTATTATATCAGTGGTGTATTTTGCTTCGGATAGTTGATATGGAACTGTAAAAAAAATTAAATTGAACGTAAGACCGGAAATTAAGCCTAAAAGTAAAATACCGATTAAATATGTATGATTATTTATGTCATTCTTGCATGAATTGATCTTCAACATCATTGTGAGGAAAAACTGTAAGTTTCGACGAAGCAATCCAGTAAAAAATTCTGATTTACAGAATATTCTATTATTATTTCTGGATTGCCACCACGCTCCTTGCAGTTGTGGATTTGTTGTATGGCTTACTTCCACCTCTGTCATTCTACAAGTTTGTAGTAGGCCCCAGTTAAAAATACTAATATTGTTAGTCTTTTTAGTTGTTTTCTGGATACCGTAGTCAAGCCAAGGTATAACACCGAACACGTTTTTTAAGCCATACAACAACGCTTTCAGTCGTTCGCAATGACGATAAGGTACACACGCAATAATGCCTCGCAGGAATGACATAAAGGAATGATTAAACATTTTGTACACGCAATCTAATAGCTTTAAATAGTTACTTAATATTTCATTTTTAGGGAGTAAGGAGCGACTTTGGAAAATATTTTACCGACTACCGGTATTTTAGTTACAATAGTGCTGATTAAGAAAAAGGAAGGAATAACATTTCCTTTAACCATAATTAATTGCTGCTTGGTATCAATATTACCTGTCATAGTAAAATCAAAGAACGGTCCATGTGCTTCCGTATCAAAAATTGTAATTATATTTCCTCTATAATTAAATTTACCGCTTATATCTTCAAATAAAATATTTTTATTATTAGTTACTGAACTAAGAAAACCCGGCAACGAAACAAAGGAAACAAGCCGTGTTAAAAAAGGAGTATCAACTACCGTAAAATGTTTTATAGAAAATTTGCCGTCTAATATTGGCACTATCCCACCTTTTTTTACTTCATATCTTTTTGTATTTAAGTTGATGTTAATCTGACCGTTTTGCATAGTGGTATACATTCCGAGTCCCTTAAGCAATGCTCCAGCATTATCGGATTCAATTAACCATTGTTCAAAAGTTTCCTTAGCAGTAAGCGACATCTTAACTGTTTTATTATCAATATTAGCATTTAGAAAGCCGGAGAAACACCGCACTTTATCACATTTAATTGCTAAATCAAGATTACCTAGAATTATATTATTCTTTAAAAGTATTTTTGATATATTAGTTTTTAAATTAATATTACGTGTAGAATCTCCCGCTTTTTCTAAAAACTGCATCATATTAGCATTTGATAAATCTAATACGCTCCCATAAAGTGCCGTATTAAGATTATGGTTATCTATGATTATTTGTCCTTTTAAATCCGTATGATTATATTTAACAGAGGCTAGATTAATATTATAAATATTTTTCTTAATTAAGGCATTACCGTTAATTTTTAGATTATCCTGCCCTGAAAGGTTAAATTCAATATTTCTATCGAAATTTTTATCATTTAATTTAGTATATAAATATAAATTGGCTTTTTTATATAATTTTTTATGAATAGATACTTTATCTATATAAAATTCTAAATTATTAAGATTAGAATTAACGGTAATAAAACTCTCATTATTATGCTGTTTTTTATACTCAAAATTTAAAACAGTGCTGCCTGAAATTAACTTAAATACTCCAAATCTTTGATTATTTACCGCAATATTGCTTTTTATTTTAAGTAAACACTCATTATTTTTATCCGATATATCATGATCATAAGTAAAGCTGCTTGCATAATTATTAATGTTACCTTTACCGTTAATATTTAGTTTATTATCTTTAAAACTACCTTTGGCTTCACCGTTTTGTAATAGGATATTATTGTCTAAGGTGTTAAAAGAGATATTTGTTAATGTCGACAAAACATTATAGCTATTAGGGATATTGGGGCTAATAGGAATTATTAGCTCTATTATTGAATTTGCTGTTCCTTTGATTTTTTTAAGATCAATATTTTGAGCTTTAATATTTTGATATGTATCATTTGGAACAAAGGCAATTAAGTCATTAATTTCACCTTTAGCAGTAGCATTAAAAACAAATTGTGATTTATCCAGTCCTTCCCATTTGAAAGTCATAATACCGTCTGAAATGACACTTTTACCGCTATATGCTTCATTAATTAGAAATTTTATTTCCGGTCCTGAAATGATTATATTAATGTCAACTTTAGTCAAAGGCGGTAAATCTGTATGATATTTATATTCAAAATTCGAGATATGTAAATTTGCTTTTAAATTATCTTCTACTAAAATATTTTTTTTTAAAAAATTTTTATCTAATTTAATATTTAATTCTCCGTTTTGGATGTAACCTTGTTTTATATGTTCTCGTAAATATGAGATTATAGGATTATCCGGAATAATTTTTTCGACTGTTTGATAAATTATTAAAGGTATATTTGTAGCAACTGCACTTGCATCGATATTTTTATCGGTTATTATACCGCTTAGTGATAAAAAAGCTTTGTCCCCAAAGGTGAGTTTGCAATTAACGGTCTTTGGATTATCTTTAGAATAGGTGGCTTTATGTGAGCATAAGGCATTTCCTAGAGGTAAGTCTACTCCTTGCTCATCAGTTAAGATATCACTTTTTATTGAAGTTAGTCGTATGTCGGTTAGGGAATCTTTTTTAATTATATTTAATGAATAATCACCGGTCGTTGAAGTATTTATAATTTCTTCATCGTTATTTGAAATTACGGAAATTTTATCGATATTAAAATTAGCCTCTATTAACGAATTAGAGAAGAAATTTTTGAAATTAAAGAAAAGATTAAAATTGTTAATTTCTCCTCTAGCATTATCTATAAGACTTAAGGAAATTTTATCTATGGATAATCGGTTTTCTTTAAATTCTAAATTATGTAGTACAGCCTTTATATCATTTTTACTTAAATAAAATTCAATTATTTTTTTCAAAGGTTCATTTAAGTGTCCTTTATTTGCACTATAAACAGTTAGAGTTATAGTCAAAGATAATGAAATCAGAATTATAACAATACTAATAAAGGTTTTTTTAATAAAATTCATTTGAGTTTGTAAATCTATTGAAATATGATAAAAGCTTTATATTCTTGGATAGAACTGCAAACATTAGCTACGTCATCCTACAAGTACTCCGGTACTCACGTATTAAGTATACGCTCCGTTCCTCGTCTTGTGGACTCCTTGTACTTTTTGAAATTGAGCTTCGTCTATACTACTATTTATTTGAGGTATACACTTGGAAT
The DNA here is from genome assembly GCA_030295365.1 of Candidatus Rickettsia kotlanii. Classification (GTDB taxonomy): domain Bacteria; phylum Pseudomonadota; class Alphaproteobacteria; order Rickettsiales; family Rickettsiaceae; genus Rickettsia; species Rickettsia kotlanii. The sequence goes on along the minus strand of AP027062.1, from coordinate 233,939 downwards.
ATAACGTATAATTTAAAAATTTAATATAAAAATCACAAAAAATTATGAATATTACATTTATCGGTAGCGGATATGTGGGATTAGTCTCAGGTATTATTATGGGCTATTTAGGTCATAATGTTACTTGTCTTGATAATGATGAGGTTAAAATATCCAAATTAAATAAGCAAATATTACCGATTTATGAAGCTAAACTTGATGAGTATCTTAAGCAAGCTTTAGAATCTGATAGGTTAAAATTTACAAATATTTATAATAATGAACTTCAAAATGCTGATGCAATATTTATTACGGTCGGTACACCTTCAAAATGGTTGGGAGAAGCGGATTTAAAATATGTTTATGATGCTATTGATAAAGTTTTCGAGCATATAAATAAAGATTGTTTAATAGTCATAAAATCTACCGTTCCGCCAGGTAGTTGCAGTAATATTATAGCTTATTTAAAATCAAGAGGCTTTTCATTTAATGTTGCTTCTAATCCTGAGTTTTTAAGAGAGGGAAGTGCGGTGGAAGATTTTTTATATCCTGATCGTATAGTTATCGGTGTAAATAATAAAGAATCAGAGGAAATATTGCGAAAAATTTATGCACCTTTACAAGGTGCAAAGTTTGTAGTTACCGATTTAGTGACGAGTGAACTTATTAAATATGCTTCAAACAGTTTCTTAGCTACCAAAATTGCTTTTATTAATGAGATGGCTGATTTATGTGAAAAAATCGGCGGTAATATTAAAGATTTATCTAAAGGTGTAGGACTTGACCAAAGAATCGGTCAAAATTTTTTAAATGCAGGACCTGGTTTTGGCGGTTCGTGCTTTCCAAAAGATATTCTAGCATTAAATAATCTTGTAGAAAATCATCATATAGATTGTAGGATTCTTAAGGCAGTAATTAAAAGTAATAAGCAGCGTCCAAGTAATATGGTAGATAAAATAGCTACTTTGTTAGACGGAGATTTAAAAGGTAAAAATATAGCAATTTTAGGCTTAACATATAAAGCAGGAACAGATGATGTGAGAGCAAGCCCTGCCATCGCAATTGTAAAGATCTTATTAAATAAAGATGTATATGTTAAAGCATTTGATCCTATCGGTCTTGAAAATGCTAAAAAGAATTTGGAACATAAAAATTTGCTATATTTAGATTCAGCAGTTGAAGCCTGTAAATCAGTAGATATTATAGTTATTGCAACTGAATGGTCAGAATTTAAAGAACTTAATTGGCAAGAAATTTATAATTTAGTAAAATCACCGATAATCATTGATCTTAGAAATATACTAGATAATGAAGCAATGAAAAAAATCGGTTTTAGATATTATGCAGTTGGAAGTAAAATTTAGTCTTGTCGTTAAGGCTTCCGATGTTATTCCCGCGTATGCGGGAATAACATAAAAAGAGTCATACAGTAATACAATAAACTTTAACATTAATTTAAAATGCAACCTGAATTTATTCATTTAAGAACTCAAAGCTCTTATTCTTTTCTAGAAAGTGCATTAACGGTTGAGAAGGTAGTAGAACTTGCTTCATCAAATAAAATGCCTGCTATTTGTTTGGCAGATAAGGGAAATTTATTCGGCTCATTAGAGTTTGCATTATATGCAGTAAAAAAAGGACTGCAGCCGATACATGGAATTATTCTAAATATAAAATACGATATAGATGTTTTTGCTCAAATCTTGCTTATAGCTAAAGATGAAACGGGCTATAAAAATTTACTCAAACTATCAAGCCTTACTTTTACTAAAAATGATCGTAAGATATGCGATCACATTGATTTTGAAGATTTAATCGAATATCAAGAAGGATTAATAGGATTATGTTGTTATACCGACGGTATTGTCGGGAAATACTTGCTAGCTCGCAATGAGGAGCAAGCGATGTTGTTTGCACGTAAATTACAGGAAATTTTAGGAGATCGTTTTTACTTTGAGATTATGAGACATGAGCTACCGGAAGAACAGTTTATTGAGGATAGTTATATTAGAATTGCTGCTGAGCTTGCTATTCCGCTTGTTGCTACTAATAAAGTTTTGTTTAGTGAGAAAAGCATGCATGATGCACATGATGTATTGTTATGTATATCAGCTGGTGTTACTAAAGAATATCTGGATCGAAAAACAGTTAGCGAAAATTGTTATTTTAGGTCATCGCATGAGATGATAGAGCTTTTTTCCGATTTACCTAGTGCCATCCAAAATACCGTGAATTTAAGGGAGCGTTGTTATTTTGCCGCACATGCAAACCCGCCGATGCTGCCTAATTTTGCCACCAAGGATATTAGTGAAACGGATTTAATTAGAAAAGATGCAAAAGAAGGTTTGCTTGCAAGGCTTGCTACAAAGTTTAAATCTGAAAATATTTCGTTAGAGAATCAAGAAGAAGTAAAAACCGAATATTTTGCTCGTCTTAATTATGAGCTGGATATTATCTGTAATATGAATTTTGCCGGTTATTTTTTGATTGTATCTGATTTTATTAAATGGAGTAAAAAAGAGGGTATTTTAGTCGGACCGGGTAGAGGATCGGGAGCAGGTTCGGTTGTTGCTTGGAGCTTGCTTATTACTGATCTCGATCCGATTAAATTTGGCTTATTATTTGAAAGATTTTTAAATCCTGAACGTATTTCAATGCCTGATTTTGATATTGATTTTTGTCAGGAAAGGCGTGAGGAAGTAATTAATTACGTACGTTCCAAATACGGTAATAATAGAGTAGGACAGATTATAACTTTTGGTAAGATGCAGGCAAAGGCTGTAATTAAGGATGTTGCTCGTGTGCTTAGCTTACCTTATAAATTCGCTGATTATCTAACGGAGCTTGTCCCTTTTAGTGCAATTAATCCAGTTAGCTTAGAACAGGCAATGCGTGAAGTCCCGGAGCTTGCAAATGCCGCTAAAGGTAATGGGCTGTATAATTTAGATGGTGAAGCGGAGTTAATTAAGCTAGTGCTTGATACTTCGTTAATTCTTGAGGGGCTGCATAGGCATTCCTCAACTCATGCTGCAGGAATCGTAATAGCAGGTACTGATTTAGTCGATATAGTACCGGTATATAAAGATGCTAACTCTGATATGCTGGTAGTCGGTTATTCTATGAAATATGCTGAGATTGCCGGTTTAATTAAATTTGATTTTTTAGGGCTACAAACCCTAACGGTTATTACCGATTGTAAGAAACTGCTTAAAGAGCAAGGGATAGAAGTAGATTTTAACAATATGACGTTTGATGATAATAAGACTTATCAAATGTTGTGTAAAGGTAAAGGAGTCGGTGTTTTCCAATTTGAAAGTATCGGGATGAAAGATGCACTTAGACGCCTTAAACCTGATTCTATACATGATTTGATAGCGCTTGGTGCGTTATACCGTCCTGGTCCTATGGAAAATATTCCTACCTATATAGCTTGTAAGCATAAATTACAACAGCCTGATTATTTACATGAGTTATTGAAGCCAATCTTAGAAGAAACTTACGGCGTGGTGATATATCAGGAGCAGGTACAAAGAATTGCTCAGGTTCTTGCAGGTTATACGCTAGGAGCTGCCGATTTACTTCGTAGAGCCATGGGTAAGAAGATAAAAAAAGAAATGGAGGAGCAGGAAGAAATTTTTGTTAAAGGAGCAGTTGCTAATAATATTTCGGAATCTCAAGCTAAATCCATTTTTGCAACCGTGGCTAAATTTGCTGGATACGGTTTTAATAAGGCACATGCTGCGTCTTACGGTGTTATTTCATACCAAACTGCATATCTTAAAGCTAATTATCCTGCTGAATTTTTAGTAGCATGCTTAAATCTTGAATTAAATAATCACGATAAAATTAATTTATTTTTACAAGAAGCAAAAGATAACGGCATAAAAATTACTGCACCTAATATTAATATTTCTGAAGGGTATTTTAGTGTAAAGTTTTCGGACACTGTCATCCCGTATAGCGTAAAGTCTGTCATCCCGCGACTTGATCGCGGTATCCAGGAAATTTCAAAAGATACTGTGGTCAAGCCACGTTATAACATCGCGGGTGCAATAATCTTCGCTTTAGGTGCTATTAAGGGAGTCACGCCGAATTTCGGTAAGTTAGTAACGGATGAGCGAAAAGCAAGAGGGGTGTTTAAATCAATTACTGATTTTATTGAAAGATTACCCCCCAAATCTATTAACAGTAAATTATTGGAAAATTTAATCAAGTCAGGCTGTTTTGATGAGCTGCATGATAATCGATTGCAATTATTGTCAAGCATTCCAAAATTGCTTTCTTATTCAACTTTATATCACGAAGAGCAGGAATCTAATCAATTGAGCTTAATTAAAGTTTCTAGTTTAAGTCCAACTATTTTAGTATTAAGCGATTATGCCGATAAAAATACTTTAGCCTTTTATGAATTTGAGGCTATGGGTTTATTTATCTCTAATCATCCTCTTACGGAATATCAAGAAATATTTAGTCGTTTAAATATTTTAAATACTGCGGATTTGCATAATAACTTACCTGATGGTACTAACCGAGTAAATCTTGCCGGTGTAATACAAAAAAAGGATTCTCGTATGTCGGCAAGAGGTAGGTTTGTGACGCTCGTGCTTTCCGATCCTGAGAATATCTTTGAACTTAGTATTTTTAGTGAGGAAGTTTTAAAAGATTATGTACATTTACTTGATGTTAAAAGTTTGGTAGTTGTTAATTGTGACATAGTTAAAGATAAGGGAGGAATAAAACTAACGGCAAAAAGCTTTTCATCAATTGAGGATGCAATTAATAATAAACGATTTGAACTACAGTTTTATCCACAAAATCATGAAGAATTACGGCAGATAGTCACCTTGCTTGCAGCTCGTATAAATAATGAAAATCAGAGTAATGCTAAAGCTACAATCTATTTACAAAGCGCAGATGTAAAGAATTTTGTAGCAAAAATTACATTACCTGAAAAATTTTTGCTCCAAGGGCAAGATTTTGAGATTTTAAAAGGATATAGTAAATAGCGTAGTTGTTTGCTTGGTTCGGTTTTCCGCTGTCATTCCTGCAAGGCATTGTTGTGTGGATACCAGGTCGTCATTGTGAGCAGCCATAGGCTGCGTGGCAATCTCATGAAATAATAACAAACTCCTGAGATTGCGGACGTACAATTACTTCGTAATTTCCCTTGCAATGACGAAAAAACCAAGTCATGCAACAAAGCCAATGCCTTGCAGGAATGACATCGAAACCTTGAGTCAACTTTTTATAGGCAATACCTGAATTGATGGTAAAATGAATCTATAATTGAGTAATATTCTTTGATGTTTTTTTACTGTGTTGGAAAATATCTATAGCCAGGCGGTTTGCTATTTTCGCTTGTATTTGTGCTTTGATAAGTATATTTACATCTTTATCATTTAAGCATTTTGCTGATAGCTCTTTAATGATTTGTTCTTTGTTAGATTTATATAATCTATAATTTTCTAAAACTTTTTTTGAGGGAGCGATTTCATGATCTTCAAAACAAGTTTGGATATGGTTTATAACAGGCTTTAAAAGATCCTTGGTAATAGGTAAATCAGGGGAAACACAGTAGATAAAAAATCTGCTAGATCAATCTTGATATACTTTAAATTAGATTCTTCAGCAACTTTATTAAATAACTTTTCTTTTGTGCTTGGTGTATGCCCTTCATTATAAAAAAAAGTATCAAAATAATTAGTAGCTGAATTGGCAATATCTTTTTGAAATTGATTTTGATAAGTTGTATTTGAGATACTTTGTTCTTTTATTAAAGGTATATTTAAGATATTTGCTAAATTTTTTTGTTCACTTAAGTTTGATATTATTTGTGATACTTAATTTTGTATAATAAAATCATATATTTCACGAAATTCTGAATCCGGTACATTGTCGCTTAAAGCTTCTCCTATTGACCTGCTATTATAATTCCCTAAAGTTTGTCCGGTAACTGTTCTTCTTGAATCAGCTATTGGATTAATAAATTGCTCTGATTTGAATCTTCGTTATTATAAGCTTTTATTGCTTCTATTTTATTTATAGATAATATAGAAAATATAATATCTTTTATTTCTTTATCTGTTTGATTTTTGAGTGCATATTTAATTGAACTAAATTTTGCTTTACTTCTTGCTTCTATTGTTTCATTTATTTTAGATAATTGATCTTTTGGTGTTTGATTTAGCTTTGAATTATCTGCTCTTACCCCAGCACCGGCATTATATATATACGATAATTTTTTCCGTTTTCTTTAGAAGATTTTATAACATTTGCATGTAATCGTATATTAGTAGGAGCATTAGAATATGATAAATATACTTCTCCGGTTTTTTGTAGTTTATCATATATTTCATCTGTAGTTTTTTCTAAAAAATTTTTTAACTATTCTGCTAGTGGTAATTCAGTTGAGCTAGTTAAATTACGTACTAAAAGGGATTGCTTATAAAGCTCATCTAAACCATCCATAAAATGGTCCAATTTTTTACCTGTATTTTCGTCAGGATTTAAAGCTTTATACGCTAGCCGTTATAAAATGAGCTGAGCCTAAATTATAATCTTTTGTGGATTTATCATAGGTATGGGCCTCGTCAAGCATTTCGCAGTACTGAGTTGCTTTTACTTCATACTCATATTTCCGTATGTTATTTAAGGCTTGAGTGATATTTTCATAATGCTCTTTCAGTTTATTTTGGTTATTCTCTTTTGGAGCAGTATTTGTAAGTTGATTATCATTATTTATATTCTCAGCCATATTTTTAACTAATTAGTTAAACAGGGATAAAAATAATCATGTATTACGAATAAATAAATGTCAATAATTACTCACCTCAATATATCTACTTTATCTAATTGTTCCCATGTAAAATTTTTGTCTTCTCGGCCGAAATGATCGTAAGAAGCCGTTTTTGATAATATGGAGTGCGAAGCTTAAGATGTTTAATAATTCTTCTTAGACGCATATCAAAATGCTGTGTTATGAGCTTAGTAATTTGTTTGTTGCTTAATTTGCTAGTACCGCAAGTTTTAGCATAAACAGATACGGAAACAGCTACGCCTATTGCGTAGGATATTTGTATTTCACAGCGATCGGCAAGTCTTGCTCCTACTATATTCTTAGCAATATAGCGTGCCATGTAAGCAGCCGATCTATCTATTTTTGTTGGATCTTGCCCAGAAAAGCAACTGCCGCGCCGTGTCTTGCCATTTCTCCATAGCTGTTCACGATAATGTCCCTACTGGTTAAGCCGCAATCTGCAATGGGACCGTCTATAACAAACCGACCTGTCGGATTAATTAGGTATTTAGTGTCTTTATGAAATAAATTGTTTGGTAATACCTGTTTAATAATTTCTTCCATTACTGTCAATAAAGTCTTTTTGTTGTATTGCCGGATGATGCTGAGTTGATCAAACTACTGCATCAATGGCAATTGGTTTGTTATTTTCATATCGTAACGTGACTTGAGATTTTGCATCGGGTCTAAGCCAAGACATTTTGTTTACGTAAATATGCTTGCCTTTTCATTAATAAATGAGCGTAGTAAATCGGTACGGGCATAAAACTATCTGTTTCATTACAGGCATAATCGAAAACCATACCTTAGTCTTCTGCACCTATTTCATTGTCATTTGCATTGTCAACACTCATAGCTATATCGGGTGATTGTTTAATGATAGCTGAAATTACGGTACGACAGCTACCGCCAAATCCATAATTTGGATTATTATAGCCGATTTCTTGTATCTTGCTACGTACTATTTGCTCAATATCCACATAGATAGGTACTAGTAGTAATTTCGCCGTTCACTAGAACTAGACCGGTTGTTACAAATGTTTCACAGGCAACACGACTGTTAGGGTCTTGTTTTAGAATCTCATTAAGTACCGTACCTGAAATTTGATCGGCAATTTTGTCTAGATGCCCTTCAGAAACTGACTTAGACGTGAATATAAAATTTTTCATGCATTACGCTCCTTTTAAAATTCTTCAAATGTTATATTAATATATGATTTTTATGTCATTATAGCAAAAGTGGGAATGACATCAGGTCATGCAATAACGCCGCCTTTAGCTAGGAATAATACACCTTCAATGCATTTCCATCCAGTTGTTACCTGCTCTAATTTCGGTTATAATCGGTACATCCATATTAGTAGAATTTTCCATGATTTTTTTAATAATAGGTGTTATAATTTCTACTTCATCAATCGGTGCTTCAAATAGTAATTCATCATGAATTTGCAGTACTAATCTTGTTTTAAGTTTAAGTTTTTCTATTTCTTGATCTAGATTGATCATAGCAATTTTAATTATATCGGCATTAGTTCCTTGAATCGGAGCATTAATAGCCGCACGTTCTGCAAATTGTTTAAGCTTTTTATCATGAATTAGAGGTACAAAACATTTTCTGCCAAAGCAATTTGTGACATAGCCGTTGCTACTTGCAAAAGCTTTTGTTTGCTCCATATATTCTTGTACTCCTTTATATTCAGCAAAATATTTCTTGATATATTCGGATGCTTCGCTATTAGTAACGTTTAATTGCTTAGCAAGCCCAAAAGCACTTATACCGTAAATGATACCAAAATTTATAGCTTTTGCTTTACGCCTATGTTCGCTAGTTAGTTCATGTTTTTGTAAGTTAAAGATCTGACAAGCAGTTTGAGTATGGATATCGTCTTTATTGATAAATGCTTGTTTTAGTGCATCTATATTTGCGATATGGCTTAATATTCTAAGCTCAATTTGAGAATAATCGGCAGATATTAATTTATAACCTTCTTCAGCAATAAAAGCTTGTCTGATTTGATTCCCCTCACTAGAGTGAATAGGTACATTTTGTAGATTAGGTTCTTGTGAGCTAAGTCTTCCTGTAGTGGTAGAAGTTTGTAAAAATGTCGTATGTACTCTATGTGTTATATTATCTATCTGTTTCGGCAAACTATCGGTGTAGGTATTCTTTAATTTTGTCAGTTGCCGCCATCTTAATAATAAATCTGCAATATTATATCCATGCTCACTAAGTTTTTCTAGTATTTCCGCTCCCGTTGAGTAAGAACTTGCTTTAGCTGAAGCTTTACCGAAAGGTAATTGCATTTTTTCGAACAAGATTTCGCCTAATTGTTTTGGCGAACCAATATTAAATTTAGTTCCGCTAAGAGCAAAAATTTCTTCTTCAAGTTTTAGAATTTCTATTCCAAATTCAGCGGATAATTGTTTTAGGTAATTAGCATCTACTGTAATACCCACTTTCTCCATTTTATCTAAAATAAAACAAATAGGTAAATCAATGTTGCTATAAAGTCTAAAGGTTTTGTTGTCTTTAAGCTCCCATATAGTTTGCTTATAAAGTGCGATAAAGTTTATTACTATTTTTGCTGATTCGATAATTATATTTTCTATCAAAGTTTCTTTCAAAACTTCTTTAAATAAATTTTTCTGTGATAAACCGGCAGATAACGCATACTGCATTAATTCTAAATCTTCTATAGCAGTAACGTCATGAGATTGGTTTGCATAAAATTTAAGTAGAGGTTTAAGAGAGTAAGTAATTTTTTTTATGGATTTATCGGTTAGTAAATTGAAGATTATATCCGAAAACCAGTTGTTATTAGTTTTAGTATTATAAGAAAATAGATCATGAGAAGTGTTAGAAATTTTAATAATATAGCTTTGGTTTTGCAGTGATAAAATAAAAGCAAGATTAGCTCCTTTATGCTGTAATAAATATATCCCGAATATTCCTATTTTTTCGGCTTCTTTAGCAAAGTCTGCTAACTCATTAGCATTATTAATTTCTTTTATTTCCATTACTTTATTATTTGCTATCTCTTTGTGGTCATTAATTTTAATATCCAATAAATTTCCTACTCTTTTATATAAAGATCTAAAACCGTATTCCTGTAAAAATTCTATTAATTTATCGCTATTTGGAGGTGACCATTCTAAATTATTTAGCTGAAAATCTAAATCAACATTAGAATCAAGCCCTATTAACTGCCATGAAATTAACGCCGCTTCTCTTGAATTTTGTAAAGTTTCACGTTGTTTTACGCTTGAGACTTGGTCTAAAGAGTTAAATATATTTTCTACAGAACCAAATTGCGTTATAAGACTACTCGCAGTTTTTGGTCCAATAGATGGCACACCTGGAATATTATCCGATCTATCGCCGATTAAAGCCATTACTTCACGTAATTTATCAGAAGTAGTGCCAAATTTTTTAACAATATCATCCTCCGTAATATATTTCCCTTTTAATGGATCATATATCTTGATGTTTTCAGTCATTAACTGTAATAAATCTTTATCGGAAGAGATAATGACTACATGTTCGCCAAGTGCAGCAGTTTTAGTAGCAAAGGTTGCGATAATGTCATCGGCTTCATAACCGTTCTTCTCTAGAATAGGAAAATTTAAGTTACTTGCAACATCACGAACTAAAGGTAATTGTACAATTAAATCGTCAGGGGCTGGAGGGCGGTTAGCTTTATAGTCGGGATAAATCTGATGGCGAAAATTTTTCCCGCCGCTGTCAAATACTACAGCGACATGTTTAGGCTTAAAGTCGCTCAGTAATTTTAGTAGCATTGAAGTAAAACCGTAAAGAGCACCGACAGGCTCACCTTTTGGTGAAGTTAAAGGCTGTTGTGCATAATAGGCTCTAAAAACAAATCCGTATCCGTCTATGAGCAATAAGGTATTTTTTTGAGTCATTTTATGATTTTAATTTTTAATTAAATCGTCATGACGAGGAAATGGCATAGCAATTAACGAAGCAATCTCAGGAGTTTATTATTTTATGAGATTGCCGTGCAGCCTACGGCTGCTCGCAATGACGACTCAATATTCGTGTGGGCAATGACGTAGCAAAACCTCACAATCCCACTAGATTTCTAGCAAAATCATGTCGGTTGAATATTTTTAAGTCCTCTATCTTCTCGCCTATGCCGATAAAGTATAAGGGTAAATTAAATTTTGGTACTACACCGACAATTACACCCGCTTTAGCACTGCAGTCTAGTTTAGTCACGATAAGTCCCGTCAAATTAGTAGCATCATTAAAATGTTCTACTTGGTTATAAGTATTTTGTCCGGTAATAGCATCAATGACTAAAACGCTATGAGTAGGGGCATTCTCGTCTAGTTTTTTTATAACTTTTACAATCTTAGACAGTTCATCCATCAAATTTTTCTTATTATGAAGCCTACCTGCCGTATCGATAAAAAGTATATCGATATTTTGTTTTATCGATTCTTCCATCCCGCGATAAGCAACACTCGCAGGGTCAGCCGATTCTTCACCGGTAATAAGTAGTGCCTTTGCTCTATCTGCCCAAGTACTTAGCTGATTTACGGCAGCTGCTCTAAAAGTATCGCAGGCTGCAACTGCTACTTTTTTCCCTTGTGCCGAGTACATTGCAGCAAGCTTACCTATAGTTGTGGTTTTACCTGCTCCGTTAACACCGCAAACTAAAATTACGTTTAATTTATTTTCGCTTAAAGTAAAAGGAATTTCTGATTTTGATAGTTGCTGCTCTATTAATTTAGCAAGGGCTTCTTTTACTGTATCACTATCTATTGCTTTGTCAAATTTTACCTTTTTAAACTCTTCAATAATATTAGTTATTACCGAAATACTCATATCACTTGAGATAAGTAGCTCTTTTAGCTCTTCTAGAGTTTCTGCATCTAATTTTTTCTTGTAAAATATTTTGTCGATACCTCCCGATATTTTATTAGAAGTTTTAGATAAACTTTGTTTTAATTTACTAAATATCGAAATCATATTAGATAGTTTTTTGTTTTATGGGTATTGGTGTTACGCCTACGCGAGTATCAAATCGTCATTGCGAGGAAATTACGTAAGTAATTGACGAAGCAATCTCAGGAGTTTATTGTTATTTCATGAGATTGCCGTGCAGCCCATGGCTTACAATGACGATTAGGTATCTACACAGATAAGTCATCTTGCAATGATGGTTAAGGTACTTATCTCTTTTTCTTATTTTTGCTTTTGTTTTTATTTCCATCAGTGGTGTTATTGAATCTACCTAAATTTTTAACAAATTTTTGTAGTCCGTTAAGTTCCGTTCCATATGTCCTAGTATATTCATGGGCTATTTCTATATCTTGTCTATGAGAATCATCTATTACTACTACTTCCTGCATAAAATTATTAGTATCAAACGTAATTTTTACTATCTTCTGCTTTTCAATTTTTGGATTGAGCCAAGCTCTTTGAGACGTAACTCTTTCAACATAATACCAGGTATTTTGGGAATATTCCGGTATCATAGTAGGCGTGCCTATTAACTCTACAACTTCTGTTTTATTTAGTTTTTTAGACTCTAATTTTACAAGTGCCGAATCATCTATGGATTGTCCTCTATTTTCGATAGTTTTGCAGCCGCTTAAGGAACAAAAGGCTAATATACTAAAAATGTATGTTATAAAAATTTTCATAAGTTTAATTTTATCTAGATTTTATTATAAGATTATAATATACTGCTCTACTAATTTGACAAATACTTTTTATTTATATTTAGAGAGGCTAATAATGGCAGTTCCAAAGAAAAAAACATCAAAATCAAGACGTAATATGAGACGTTCGCACTTAGCACTTGGTAAAGTTAACGTAATAGTTGATTCGCAAACCGGTGAATATAAGCTTCCGCATCACGTTTCTTTAGTCGATGGTACTTATAATAATCGTTCAGTAGTAACAAAGAAAATTAAAACTGAAGAAGAAGTAGCCTAAAAGATTTATGACCTGTAAAATTATTGGTTGTGGAGGGTATCTCCCTTCAAAAATAGTTAGTAATGACGAGCTTGCAAAATTCGTAGATACTAACGATGAATGGATTAGAACAAGAACAGGTATTACGCAGCGTCATGTAGCAGGTGATACAGAATATACTTTCCATCTTGCTTTAAAATCAGCTGAAAAAGCTATAGCAGATGCAGGGATATCGGTAAATGATATTGATTTAATTATTACATGTACTACTACTCCCGATAATAGCTTCCCTTCGGTTGCCTCTAAGCTTCAAGGTTATCTTGGTTTAACTAATGTACCGTCTTTTGATTTACAAGCAGTATGTGCTGGCTTTGTTTATGGTTTACAAGTAGCAAATTCTCTTATCTCATCAGGTAAATATAAAACTATTTTGCTTATAGGAGCCGAGAAAATGACGTCGTTATTAGATTGGAATGATAGGACTACTTGTGTTTTATTCGGTGATGGGGCCGGTAGCGTAATATTACAGTGTAGTAGTGATAATTCCGGTTTAATAGATAGTAATATCTTCTCAAGCGGAGCTGATTATGACATTTTATACACAAATGGTGGCGTAAGTATGAACGGTATTAGTGGCAAAATAGTTATGCAGGGGCAAAAATTATTTCGTCATGCAATAGAAAAAATGCAACAATCTATAAAAGATTTACTGCATGCTAATCAATTTAGTGTAAGCGATATTGATTATTTTATACCTCATCAAGCAAATATCCGTATTATAAATAAACTTGCTGAACTATTAAATATAGAAGAGCATAAAGTAGTAAAAACTGTAGAAAAACATGCTAACTGCTCTGCTGCTTCTATTCCGCTTGCTTTGAGTACTCTCAAAGCATCAGGCAAAATAAAAAAAGGTGATATTCTACTATTTTCAGCTATCGGTGCAGGTCTTACTTGGGGCAGTGCATTCATTAGATGGTGAATATACTCGTTTTATTAGACATCTTCAGAAACTCTACTGTTAGAGGTAATTTGTACATTGATCCTGTACTTGAATCCTCACATACCTCTATGTACGCTGCGGCTCTGCATGCCGTGTCTCCTTCAAATGCCTCTTTATAAGCGAGTTTCTGAAGATGTCTATTTGAAAAGTTGGCAACGCTACTTATTTGCTTATAAACATATTATATATATGCTGCGGTTATAAGCTTCAAAATTGATTCCTCTTTTCCCTATTAAACTTCATCATACATAGGACATCTATCTATTTATCCAAAGTATACACTTATATTATAAAAATGATATTTTTACCACATTTATACATAAGTAATTGCATTTTATAATATTTTAGCCTTTAAACTTATAAAATAATGATATATACTAACTCACATAGCTTTTGGTTAGTTTAGTTTTATGACTAGCTAAAATGAATTTAATATTAATAAATTATAATCTCAAGGAGTTTAATTATGAAAACAAAAATCACATTAGCTTTTCTTGCATTATTTGTGCTTGCAGGGTGTAGTAATACAACAAAAAGAGTACCACAATTTGACGGAAATATGAACCAAGGTGAAGAAACTTCATTAATGAAAGATTTCGAGAAGCATGCAGGAAATGCAGTATGGTTTGCTTTTGATAGCTCTGCTTTATCACCAAAGGCTAAAGAAGAACTAGAGAAACAAGCTTGCTGGTTATCAAAGCATCCTGAAGTAAAAGTTACTGTTGAAGGACATTGCGATGAAAGAGGCACCAGAGAATATAACTTAGGTTTAGGTGAAAGAAGAGCAGCAGCAGCAAAAAAATTCTTAGTTCATAAAGGAATCGATCATAACAGGTTAAATACAATCTCTTATGGTAAAGATAGACCTGCTATTATGGGTAATACTGAAGAAGCTTTTGCTTATAATCGTAGAGCTGTAACAGTTGTACACCACTAAAATTATTTACTAATTATAGTATCCTAAAAGGTCGAGTTTATACTCAGCCTTTTTTATTTATAACTTGATGTTATTCGAAAGCGTTGATGTGTGGATACCAAATCGTCATTGCAAGCCATAGGCTGCGTGGCAATCTCATGAAATAACAACACACTCCTGAGATTGCTTCGTCAATTACTTTGTAATTTCCTCGCAATGACGAAAAAACTGAGCCATATTGCCCTGTTTTTAGGCGATACCTTAAAAAGGTAAAAATTTTACTAGACTTAACTGCATAATAATTATATAAATTTCAAATGAAAAGGGGCTGTAGCTCAGTTGGTTAGAGCGCACCGCTCATAACGGTATGGTCGTAGGTTCAAGTCCTACCAGCCCCACCACACAAATGCTTATTTAAATTCGCATTTAGCACTGAATTTATAATGATTAATCTAAAAACACTTTCTTGGTATCTTACTAAATTATATTCTAAGTGTTTCTTTATTATATTATTTCTTTTAATCGGGCTATTAATTATCTCAAATATTTTTGATCTTTTACAAAAATTCAAAAATATTTATGTTCCTTTTAGTTTTTTTTGGAGACTTATCTTATATAAGATTCCTTATTTACTAGGTCAAGTATCTTCGTTAATTAGTTTTACCGCTATGTTATTTTTTCTTAGAAATCTAACAAAAAATAATGAATTAACGGCTATGTTATCTAGCGGTATTCATATTTGGCAAGTGCTTGTTATTCCATGTATTGTAACTTTAATGTTAGGTATAGTTTTTACGACTATATTGAATCCTATCGGTACTATAGGCTTACAAAAATATGAGTTATTAGAAGCAAAACTAACTAAAAAAGCTTTGAGTGAGGGTATAATATATAAATCAGGCTTATTATTTTTTGAATCTTTAAATAATGAAACTCAAATTATCCAAACACAATTTATTAATGTTGCCGAGAAAAAATTAAATAATATTACAATTTTATTTGTTGATCATAATAATTCTTTTTTAAAGAGAATTGATGCATTATACGGTATTATTGAAAATAAAATGTTACATTTAAATAGAGTTAAAGTTTTCACAAAAGAGGAAACTAAGGCTTACAATAATTTAACTATGCCGACAAATTTATCAATTAATAGTTTAGTAAATAAATTTATTCGTCCTGAAATGGTTTCTATTTGGGCTTTACCTAAATTAATTGATGAATTATTAAATTCAGGGTTACCAGCTATTAATTATCAAATTTATTATTACAAGCAATTATTTAAACCTATAATGATGATGGCAACTGTAATTTTAGCAAGTTGTTTTATTAGTCTTAAACAGCGTGATAATTCCCAAGAAAAAATACTGCTATTAGGTTTATTTTTAGGTTTTATAGCATATTCGTTATCAGAAATTTTATTAAAAATACTTACTTATAATAATTTGTCTTTAATTGCTGCTATTTTATTACCTAGTATGCTAATATTTTTTATTAGTAACTTTATTATGTTACATTATAAAGAAATTTAATATAGGACTGTTTATTATAGAAGTGTTTTTAGAATTTAGAGAGAAAAAATAAAATGATAATGAAATTTTTGGAAGGGTTTTCTTCCGGTATGGCCATAGATCTTGGTACGGCAAATACTATTGTCTATCAAAAAAATTGTGGAATTGTTCTAAGGGAACCTTCTGTTATTGCGTTAATAAAAAAAGACGGTGCTTTTGTGCCTTATGCTTATGGTCATGAAGCAAAAATGATGCTTGGGCGTACTCCTACGGATATTGAAGCAAAAAGACCTTTAAAAGATGGTGTTATTGCTGATTTTAAGGGTGCAGAGGAAATGATAAAGTATTTTATTAGAATGGTGCATAATCGTCGTTCTTTTTTTGGGCCGACAATTGTTATTTGTGTGCCTTCCGGTTCTACGCCGGTTGAGCGTCGTGCTATCCAAGAAGCAGCAGAAAGTGCAGGGGGGAGGGATGTCTATTTAATTGAAGAACCTATGGCGGCAGCAATCGGAGCAGGGCTACCCGTAACGGAAGCGACCGGTTCGATGATTGTTGATATTGGAGGAGGTACTACCGAAGTTGCAGTTTTATCACTAGGGGGCATAGTATATGCAAGGTCGGTAAGAGTCGGTGGTGATAAGATGG
The DNA here is from genome assembly GCA_030295365.1 of Candidatus Rickettsia kotlanii. Classification (GTDB taxonomy): domain Bacteria; phylum Pseudomonadota; class Alphaproteobacteria; order Rickettsiales; family Rickettsiaceae; genus Rickettsia; species Rickettsia kotlanii. The sequence continues at coordinate 217,139 of AP027062.1, read as the reverse complement.
ATGCAGCTATTATCTCATATATAAGAAGGCACTATAACCTATTGATAGGTGAGGCTACTGCCGAAAAGATAAAGCAAGAAATAGGTACGGCTTATGTGGATGAAAATGCTGAGCCGAGAAAGATGGAAATTAAAGGACGTGATTTAATTTACGGTATTCCTAAAGAAATGATATTGAACGAAAGACAAATTGCTGATAGTCTAATTGAACCGGTAAGTCAAATTGTTGAAGCAGTAAAAGTAGCACTAGAAGCAACACCTCCTGAATTATCTTCAGATATAGTTGATAAGGGCATTGTTTTAACGGGCGGCGGCTCATTATTACAAAATCTTGATTTTGTTCTTAGTGAAGCCACTAAATTGCCAGTAATAGTTGCAGATGATGCCCTCTCTTGTGTAGCGCTTGGAACAGGAAAAGTACTTGAAGATTTTACAAAGCTAAAACATGTACTATTTAAACAGGATTAAAAATGGCAATACTTGCAAATAGAGTAAAAAATTCTTCAAATTCATTAGAATTAATAAGAATAATATCAAATACTCTTAAGCGTTTTTTTGTTATATTTGTGCTTGGATTGTCTGTATATTTATTTTTTACTACACCTAAAAAAATATCTAGTATGTCACTTGAAGTAACCGGTAGTATAGTATCAACCGGTTTAGCAGTTTATGAATATATATTTGAATATATAAATTCAATAACACAAAAATTTGTTTATTTTCAAGATTTAGAACGACAAAATATAGAACTTAAACTTGAGATAGCAAGATTACAACATTTACAAAGTGAAGTAGAATCGGTAAGAGCCGAAAACATTGCATTAAAAGATTTGTTAGCGATTGCTGAGGAAGAAGAATTTGAATATATTACTACTAAACTACTGAGTGTTTCCTTTAATCCCTTTTCTAGAATTGCTTTGATTGCTGCAGGTAAAAAGCAAGGCATTGAACCTGATCAAATCGTTGTTAATTCGGGAAAATTAGTAGGGAAAGTAATAGAAGTGAGTAATAATTATGCTAAAGTAATGTTAATTAGTGATGTTAATTCTAGAATACCTATTAAAGCTAATTCTTCAAGAGAACAAGGTATTTTAGCAGGTAATAATAATAATAGTAAAATTTTATACTTGCCTAACAATCATTTAGTACAGAAAGATGAGGAGATAGTAACCTCTGGACACGGTAATATTTATCCTGCAGGTATTTTAGTGGGCTATGTGTCTGGAGTTACGGAACATGATGTGATAGTAAACGTAGCAGCTGATCTATCTAAAACGGAATTTGTACAAGTATTATTGCCTAAGGAGTAATTTCTGTTTTTTTGTACTCTATGTCATTACCGCAGAATCGGGGCTTTGTTGCATGGACCGGTACAATCCCCTATGTGTCACCCTGTGGCTTGACCACGGGGGCCAAACAACAATAAAAAATACTAATAATTTTAGTATTTTTAACTGGATCCCGCGATCAAGTCGCAGGATGACAGAGGTGGAATTGATCCACGCCACAAAGCTTTCCCGTGTAGGCGGGAATTCAGCAAAATAACTTCAATATTGCTACAGAAGTTATATATTTGATAAAATAACCATATAAAAACTTGTTTTTATATGGTTTTACTAGATTTTCGTTTACGCGGGAATGACATTGAGTAGGCTTTTCGATCCATGTAACAAGGCTGGTACTACTCGACACACTTTGTATATATCTATCCTTTATTTATTCAGAGGTAATATGGCACTTGCTACTAAAGTAAAAGAATTTTTAGAAGAAAAATTAAAACAAGAAAAGATAGATCGTAAATATCTTGCCGAAGTCACTAATATCCCTTATACGACTGTTAGCAGAATTATGAGAGCGGAAGCTAATCGTGAATTCAACCCTGAAATAGATACTATTTTAAAAATAGCAAAATATTTTAATTGTACTATGGATGAGGTAATAAAAAGAAAAGTACAGAATAATTTATAAAGCTTGATACAAGCGAATTTTGCATGATTTGTCTGTACTCACATAGTTTACCTACTGCTTTCGCAGGCTCACATTTAAATTCATCTTGTCTAAATCTTTCTGAAATATGCTGTACCTACGAAATAAAACATAAAATATGACAACAAAAAAGACAAGAGTTCTGCAGAAATTCGCTTATAGAGAGGAATTTAAAGGAGACATGGAATGTAGCACCGTAGCGACGTCTAAATTACCTCTAGAAGTAGAACTTTCGAGGAACTCTAAAGGACTGATTATAATTTTATCTTCTCCTTCAGGTACAGGTAAGTCGAGTTTAGCTAAAGCATTATTGAAAATAGATAATAATTTGCGTTTATCTATTTCAGCAACTACAAGAAAACCACGTTTAGGAGAAGTAGAGGGTATAAACTATTACTTTAAGACCAGTCTAGAGTTTGAAGAATTAGTTAAGCAGAATAAATTCCTTGAATATGCTAAAATATACGATAATTATTACGGTACACCTAAAGAATATGTCGAAATTTTATTAAATCAAGGCTTGGATGTTTTGTTTGATATTGATTGGCAAGGAGCAAGGAGTATTAAGAAAAATGCTACTAAGGTTGTTGCTATATTTGTATTGCCTCCTAATATTGAAGTATTGGAACAACGCTTAAGAAATAGAGCGACCGATAATGAAGAAGCAATAAAATTACGTATGCAGTCGGCACAAAACGAAATATCACATGCTAATGAGTATGATTATGTAGTTACTAACGATGACTTTGACCGGACGCTTAAAAAAATACATGCGATTATAGTTGCAGAACGAGAAAAAGCATTTTAACTTTGTCGTTTTTTCTTGCTATACTGAGAATTAGATATTACGTTTCTAATTTTTATGGTACTAATTTAAATGCTTAGAAAACAATTCCTTTCATCAATAATAAAACATTTTAAAACTCATAAAGTTTGTGCCTTGTTAGGACCAAGGTAGTGCAGAAAAACTACACTTTCTAAACAATTCGTAGAAGCTTATAATATTCCTAAAATCAATATTTTTGATCTTGAAAATCCTTTAGATTTAGCAAGATTAAATGAACCGATGCTTGCTTTGTCTGATCTAAAAGGATTTGTTATTATTGATGAAATTCAGTATACGCCGAATTTATTCCCTATTTTAAGAGTTCTTGTTGATACAACTGATGTTAAATTTTTAGTATTAGGCAGTGCATCAAGAGACTTAATTAAACAAGGTTCTGAAACACTAGCAGGTAGAATAGGTTATATTGAAATGACACCTTTTTCCTTATCTGAAGTGTCAGGTACTCAGCAATTATGGATACGCGGCGGATTTCCTTTATCATATCTTGCAGATGATGAAGAGTTAAGTGCTTTATGGCATCAGAATTACATTAAACATTTTTAGAAAGAGATATACCAAATTTAGGTTTTACAATGCCATTTATGCAGTTATGTAGGTTTTGGTTAATGCTTTGCCATTATCACGCTAATATATTTAATGCTTCAGAACTTGGGAATTCTTTATCTATCTCGTATCATACCGCAAAGCATTATTTAGATATTTTAGATGGAACTTTTATGATCCGTATTTTGCAGCCTTGGTATGAAAACCTTAGAATGTTATTTTTGGTCATTTCATAATGGAGCAGAAATAGACCTTTTAATTTTTAAAAATGGAAGACGGTTGGGGTTTAAAATTAAATATACAAATACACCGGGCATTACAAAATCAATGCAAATATCTTTAGAAGATTTAAAACTTGATCAAATTAATGTAATATTTCCAGGTGAGATTAGCTTTAAATTGTCAGAAAAAATACAGGCAATAGGTCTTTCAAGCTTAATTTAAAATGATACAAAAGCTGCAACTATGTAGTTACAGCTTTTAGAATGTTATATTATTTCACATACGCCTTTAGAAACTTTACCGGCAAGTTTGATATCTTTGGAAGCATTATCCACACAATTACCTAAATCTTGATTATATTGGTGGATTTGACTACTTGCTTGCATAGCATCGTTAAATACTGCGTTATGTTGTCTTTGTTGTTCTTCAAATTGTACTTTTGCAGCTTCTAAAGCTGCTTTTCTTTGTTCAGAAGTTAATTTTTTAAATTTAGACATAAAACATTACTATTTAGTTAAATTCCTCTCGTTTTATTATTTGTAACTTTAATATTAGGAGTACGAGCAGGAGATAAACTCCCAGTATTAGTATCTTTTACTTGTGTTTGTTCTCTGATTTTATTAGCTAAAGATTTAGTTTTATCCACGTTAATTTTATTTATTACTTTATTATGATGCTCTATATCTTTTACAACGCCGTTTGTCTTAATTGCTTTATGCTGATTTTTTAGAACTACATATTTTTCATATGCATCTAAATATTTTTCTGGTTCTTTTTTATAACGCTCTTTAATATCACTTCCTAATTTCTTTATTTTATCTTTATTTATATTGTGTTCTTGTTCACGTTTAATAACTTCTTGATCTAATATTTTTTTACTATTTTCAATCTTCTCTACATAGGCTTTATGTATTTTTAGCATTTCTTGGTGAAATTCTAATTCTCCTTTTAATTCTTTAACTTTTTTTGGTGCTAAGCCTTTTTCTTGTAATTGTTGTGATAAATTCGTTATTGTTGTATTTAATACATTTAATTCTGTATGTGCTTTTTTGTGTTCTTCAGTTATTTTTTTATGGTTTTCATGTAATACTTTATACGCTTGATTTAGTTTAAATATTTCTTCATGAGTTAATATTTCACGATTTAACTCTTCATGATCAATAATGTTTTCCTTTTCCAGTTTATTTATTATCTTATCTAAACGTTTATTACTTTCTTTAATTCTTTTAGTATCTTTAGTAATATTTTTTATAAATTCATTATGCAAATTATTAAGTGCAGCAATTCTTTGTGCGATTTCTTTTTCTTTTTCGGCAAGTTTTATTGCGCTTTGTGATTTTAGGAATTCTTCTTCTTGAACCCTAGCTTTCGCAATAGATTGTTCTACTTCATAGCTCTTGAGCTTAGTTTCAGCATTCTCTTTTAGATTAGATATATCAAAATTCAAGCCATATGAAGCTGCTTCGTTTTGTAAACTACTCAATTCTCCTAGAATTGTTTCTATTTGAGAGCGAGAATAAGAATTTTTAAGATACTCTTTTAAATTATCGAATTTATATTTTAATGTAGCTGTTATATCAGACATACATGCTCATCATCTTTAATATTAACGCTAGGAAACGTTAACAAAAGTTAATAATCGAGTCAAGAAAATTTTAACAAAAATTAATATTGTATTTCTAGCCATTGATTTAATAACTCGTCTAGTATCTTTTTATCATTAATTAATTGGTTAGTAATGCGGTTATATTTTTGAGGATTATCTAAATATAGATTAACGTCTTCAAGTTCTTTTTCTAAGTGTTTGATGGATATTTCTAGCTTTTCAATATCATTGGGTAATGTTTCAAGCAAACGCTGATATTTATAAGATAGCTTTTTATTTAGAGGTTCTTTTTGAGAAGTTAGTGGTAGTGGTTTTGAAGCTTTTTGGGCTATAGGAGAGGTAGTAAAATACTGCTTATAATCTTCATAACCTCCTGTTAAATCATGAATTTTACCTTGAGCAAAAACTAAAGTTCTAGTAACTAACCTATCTAAAAAGTCACGATCATGGCTTACGACTATTACAGTACCTGAATAATCTGCAAGTATATCTAGTAAAATTTCCAGACTATCCATATCGAGGTCATTAGTCGGTTCATCTAAAATTAACAGATTTCCAGGGTTAATTAGAATTTTTGCAAGTGATAATCTATTAGCTTCACCGCCTGATAAAATAGCAGTTTTTGCATTAAATAGTTTAGGATTAAACATGAATTGTTTTAAATAACCGGCAACATGCATGATTTTACCGTTTGGCAAAAATACTTGATCACCGCCTGTAGGACATAAAGTTTGTTGTAATGTATGATTAGACTCTAGTTTTTCTCTATGTTGATCAAAATATGAAATATCTAAATTACCGCCATATATAATTTTGCCGCTTTCAGGAGTAAGCTGTTTTGTTAGTAGTTTGATAAAGGTAGATTTGCCTGAGCCATTTGCACCGATTATACCAATTTTCTCGCCTTTTTTTACACGAAAGCTAAAATTATCAATAATTTTAGTATTTTTATAACTAAAAGTAATATTATCTGCTTCAATAATGAATTTACTTTTAGCTATATTTTTGGCAAGCTCTGCTCTAACTCTTTGTGTTGAACTAGCTAGTTTTGCAGTCTGTTCTTGTGTTATTGCTCTTAAAGCTTTCAAATCCGCAAGTCTCTTTTGATTCCGCTTACGTCTAGCAGTAACACCGGCATTTAACCATTCATTTTCTTGAGATAATTTTTTATTTAATTTCCGAAGAGCGGCTTCTTCTTGGTCTATGATCATTGTTTGCCATTCATCAAAAAATTTAAATCCTTTATCGGATTTACGTAAAATTCCTCTATCAAGCCACCAAATTTTATTAGTAACATTTGAGAGGAATGTTCTATCATGACTAACGCAAATAATAGCACCGTTATAAGATTTAACAAATTTTTCTAACCATTCGATTGTTGCAATATCTAGATGGTTAGTCGGTTCATCAAGTAGTAATATTCCCGGCTCTAATATTAAAGCTTTAGCAAGGCTTGCTCTCCTCAGTTGACCGCCTGAATAGGTGGATAAATTATCTGTTCCATTGATTTGTAATTTTTCTAGAATTATATCGATTTGGTATTTATCTATTTTTTTTGTACTATCTGTTTGTTGTAAGACAAAATCATAAACAGTTAGATGAGTTTTTATAGAAATATCTTGTTTTAAATAACCGGTTGTAACTAAAGGATCTTGAAATAATTCACCGTTATCTAACTCATAATCACCTGATATGACTTTCATTAAGCTTGATTTCCCGCAACCATTACGTCCTATAAGACAAATTTTATCGCCTTTGTACAAATAAAGTTCTAAATCAGATAAAATTACTTTATCCGTAAAACTTAAGTTACCGTCTTTAATGTAATAAATTGGGGTCATAGTTGATTATTGGCTAGTTTTTTATGTCATTCCTGCGCAGCAGGAATCTAAAAAAATAACCTTAATATTGGTACAAAATTACATATTTGATAGAATAAAAATAAGTTTTTATATGTTTTACTGGATTCCTGCTGCGCAGGAATGACATTAGTTAAGGGTTGATAGACGAAGTTTAATTTGGAAAAGCGCAAGGAATCCAAAGATTAGGGGCGGAAAGTATACTTAATACGTGAGTACCGCAGTATAGGACTTTGTGCCAATTTTTCAAATTAAACGAGTATACTCTTAATCACTAAACTAGCATTAGTACCACCGAATCCGAACGAATTGGAAAGCACGTAATTTATCTGAGCTTTCTTAGCTTTAAGTGGAACTAAATCTATATTCACCTCATCCATAGGGTGATCTAAGTTTAAGGTTGGTGGTGCAATCTGGTCTCTAATTGCAAGAGCTGAAAAGATAAACTCAACACTTCCTGCTGCACCAAGCAAATGTCCTATTGATGATTTAGTAGAAGACATTAAAACTTTTGGATTCGCTTCTAAAAATAATTTTTGTACGGCTGCTAATTCTATCCCATCACCACGTGTAGTAGAAGTACCGTGTGCATTAATATAATCAATCATATCGGGCGTGATAGTTGCATCTAGCATTGCGTCTCTCATCGCTCTATAAGCTCCTCTACCTTCAGGATGTGGAGCTGTCATATGATAGGCGTCACCTGTAGAGCCGTATCCTATAACTTCACCGTAAATTTTAGCCCCTCGATTTAAGGCATGCTCATATTCTTCTAAGACTACAACGCCTGCGCCTTCACCCATAACAAAGCCGCTGCGGTCTTTATCCCAAGGTCTTGAGGCTTTTTCAGGATTATCGTTATATTTAGTACATAATGCTCTAACAGCAACGAAACCTGCAACTCCGACAGGTGTAACGGGAGCTTCTGCACCGCCTGCGATCATAACATCGGCATAGCCGTGCTTTATCATACGCATAGCATCGCCTATAGCATGTGCCCCTGTAGAGCAAGCTGTTACTGCCGCTTGGTTTGGACCGCTAAAACCATATTTTATAGAAACAAGACCGGATAAAAGATTAATTAATGAAGCGGGGATAAAGAAAGGACTAACTTTGCCGTTATTTTCTTGATAAAGTTTGATAGAGGTATCTTCGATCATTTTAAGCCCGCCGATTCCTGAACCTAATATCACGCCAGTCCTATCACGAGATTTTTCATCGTCGGGTAACCAGCCGCTATCTTCAACTGCTTCGGTTGTAGCTGCTATTCCGTAATGGATAAATTTATCCATTTTACTTAGTCTATTAATGTCATCTGCTTGTGTGAAATTTTCAAGTTTAAATCCATATTTCTCAGAGTTATCTATAAGTCCGGCAATTTTACACGCAAGTTTAGAAGTGTCAAATTCTGTAATAGTTTTTATACCGCTTACTCCACCTACAATATTTTTCCAAGATGAGCTAACATTAAGCCCAACAGGAGTAACAAGTCCAAGCCCGGTAATAACTACTCTTTTGTTTACTCTTTGATTCGACATTTTTAATTATCTATTAGGGATTTAATTTATGCAGATTAAGATTGGCGTTCTTTTATATATTTTATAACATCGGATACGGTTTTAATTTTAGTGGCTTCATCATCAGGGATATCAATACCGTACTCAACTTCTATTGCCATCATTAACTCTACGGTATCAAGGCTATCGGCTTTCAAATCTTCTATAAATCTTGAATCCGTAGTTATTATCGATTTATCTTTATTTAGCTTTTCAGCAACCATTTCAATAACTTTCTGTTCGATCTTATCCGTTGTACTCATAATTTTGAACTCCATAAATCATTTTATTTTATATGCTGTATAATAGCGGTTATTCAGCTATTAGACTTTATTTTAACTTGTATGAATATTTATTTAAAATATTCATCGCATTTTATCTTTAAAAGAACTTCTAGCACAAAAAATTATTTTATGCTAGCACAAAATAATCTTATTAATTTTTATACCATTAACATACCGCCGTTTACATGTATAGTTTGACCGGTAATATATGATGCCTGATCGCTTGCTAAAAATGCAACCGCGTTTGCCACGTCTTCCGGCATACCGTAAGTGCCTAGCGGAATTTTTTGTACTATAGCTTCTCTTTGTTTTTCATTTAGTTTATCAGTCATGTCTGATTTAATAAATCCTGGAGCTACTGCGTTAACCGTAATCCCTCTGGTTGCAACTTCGTAAGAGAGCGATTTGGTCATACCTATTAAACCTGCTTTAGAAGCACAATAATTAGCCTGCCCAGGGTTACCTGAAATGCCTACTATTGAAGATATGTTAATAATACGTCCATACCTGTTTTGTATCATTTTTTTTATTGCTTCACGATTTAAAATAAAATTTGCTTTTAAGTTAATATCAATAACTTTATCAAAATCGTCATCTTTCATTCTAATTGCTAGCGTATCGCTAGTAATACCGGCATTACATACTAAAATATCTAACTTTAATGCTTTAGATATTAAATTGCTACATTCTTCCTTATCGGCAAGATTACATACTTCTATCGTATAATTATCTTTTACAACCTTTCCAAGGGATTTTAATTTTTCCTCATTACTACCGCTAATAATTACATGGCTTCCGAGTTTATGCAGTAACCTCGCTATAGCTCCGCCTATACCTCCTGAAGCTCCCGTAATTAAGGAAGTTTTCCCTGTTAAATCAATCATTTTCTTCCCCCGTTTGATCAAGATTTATATTAGTAATTTTTGACGATTTTTCACGTATTATTTGCTCAATTTCGTTGGAAATTTGTGGATGTTCTTTTAAATATTGTTTGACGTTTTCACGCCCTTGACCTATGCGTACGTTCTTGTAGGAAAACCAAGAGCCGGATTTCTCAACAATATCAAGCTTAACTCCAAGGTCGATTATCTCGCCTTCTTTTGAAATACCTGAACCATACATTATATCAAAATCTGCAGTTTTAAATGGAGGAGATACTTTGTTTTTAACTACTTTTACTTTGGTTTGGCTGCCTATTACTTCTTCTTTATCTTTAATGGAGCCGATTCTTCTTATATCGATCCTAACAGAAGCATAGAATTTTAAGGCATTACCACCTGTCGTAGTTTCAGGACTACCGAACATCACACCTATTTTCATTCTGATTTGATTGATGAAAACAGCAATACAATTGGTGCGATTAATTGATGCGGTAAGTTTACGCAAAGCCTGGCTCATTAACCTTGCTTGAGAAGCCATTTGAGCATCACCCATTTCGCCCTCAATCTCTGATTTTGGTACTAAAGCTGCAACGCTATCTATTATTATCATATCAATACCGCCGGAGCGAATTAATGTATCAGCAATTTCTAGGGCTTGTTCACCTGTATCGGGTTGTGAAATAATAAGCTCATCAATATTTACGCCTAATTTTTTAGCATAAGCAGGGTCTAATGCATGCTCGGCATCAATAAAAGCACATGTACCACCCTTTTTTTGAGCTTCTGCAATTAAATGCAATGTTAGAGTGGTTTTACCTGAGCTTTCAGGACCGAAAATCTCGATGATTCTACCTTTGGGAACACCGCCGATTCCAAGAGCTATATCTAGCCCAAGTGAGCCGGTTGATATGGCCTCTATATCAACATTCGGATGCTGCCCTAGTTTCATTACCGAACCTTTACCGTAGCTTTTTTCAATTTGTGCGAGTGCTGCAGCAACGGCTCTTTCCTTATCTGTATTTGACATAAATTTCTATATTATAAACTTACCAGTTAAAATATAAGCTTGAGAAAGAAAAATCAAATTTTATTTATGTTATTGTGCTTGTAAGATTAAATCTTGACTTCCATACTAGGTGATGCTTAGATGTTAAATTTACTTGTGTTATGGTTAATTGATTTGGATTTACTTACTATGTTACCAACTGAATTAATAACCTAGGGCTATTAACAAAATAAATTTTAAAGCTAATTAAATTACTTGTTAACAGTTCCATAGTTCTCAAAAAAGATAGATTTAGTAAAACCCTTATTAAATAACTTATTACATATGGTATCACAATTTCCGCAAACTGAATATATCGCTAAAGATAATTCATCATCTACATCTAAATTTAGATGGCATATTTTAATTATTTTAAGCATTTGCTTACTTTTGGTATCGATGGATGCTACAGTCTTGCATGCTGTTATGCCTACTATAATCCTTGATTTAAAACCATCTAATTTACAACAATTATGGATAATCAATGCAGATGTATTATCAGGTCTTCTAATTACCGCAGGTGCATTAGGAGATAGATTTGGGCGTAAAAGATTATTACTTTGGGGGCTTCTAGTTTTTTCCATCGCCTCAATGTTAGTTTATGTATTTGATAGCGCATGGGGATTAGTATTATGTTGTGCTTTACTTGGGTTAGGAGGATCAGTGATAATGCCTTCCACTTTATAATACACATGAACGTATGATCGCAATATTCGTGTGGTGAATAATGGCAACCGTAGGAGCAGCTATAGGACCAGTACTAGGAGGAGTATTGGTTGAGCTTTTAAGTTGGCTATTTGCATTTTTTATAAATGTACCTATTGCATTAGTAATTATTGCTTTTGGCATAGTTTGGATTCCTGAATTATCTAAATCCTAATAATGAACATGGGATTGGATAGGAGTATTTCAATCGTTTTTTGGGATGACAGCTTTAGTTCAAGGCATTAAGATGTTGGCTAAATACGGTATTATGAATCTAGTATTCGGTGGATGCTATTAATTAGCATTGTGTTATAATAATATTTACCTTACGCCAACTTAAAATTGATGATCCGTTCGTGGATATGCATTTATTCTTAATTAGCAATTTTAGTATAGGAGTAATAGTTTATTTGCTGATTACGTGTGCCTTAGGATCTATAATGTATCTTATGTCCTTATGGTTACAGTTTATCAAAGGGGTAAGTCCTTTGTATGCAGGTCTTTATATGTTGTCTGCAGCAGTTTTTGCTTTAATTGTATCTTTAGTTATGCCATATTTACTCACACGGTTTATCGCACGTGTAATTAATGTTTAGTGGGCTTATCTTTACTACTATATCATTGATTTTATCTAGTATATTAGACTATAGAGATTTATTATCGAATACTATATTATATATCTTGGATTGCTTGGTATAGGAAGTAGTCTATGCCTCTCTACCACCGTAACAGTTATGATGAATGCAGTACTTGCAGAGAAATTCGGAGGTGCAGCAGCATTACAAGAAACAGCATATGAATTAGGTAATGTATTAGGTATAGCTATTATTGTAAGTATTACGTCTTTTTAGTAACAATCTAGTAATCCCTCACGGTGTTTCTATATCAATGGCAGAAATAGCTCATGACTCAATCGGTGAAGGAATAATTATTGCTTAACAACTACCACCTTCATTTGCTCACGAATTAATTAAGTAGGTTAATATTACTTTTATAAATGCATTTAATTTAATATAGTAAGTATTATTCTAGGAATAATCATGCTAATATTGGCGGGTGTGATTATGTATGTTCTCCCTTCTTTTAAGGCATCTACCTTTCTACATTAATATGATGAAACTGGTATAGGAACCTTACCATCTTTTGCTATTTCTGCACTATTTACCATAATGGTTAATAATGATCTTAGTGCTTATTTTTATAGTAGGTAGTTAATAAAATGAGATGATGATATTTTCAAGGCTATAAATTCATTACTAAATATTTTTTCTAATTCTGCTAAGCGTTATTCTATTCTTTCGATATCGCTTTTTGTCATAGGTCTTTGTCTTTCGATGGTTTTAGTATTTTGGCCAGACATATTTGTTCCCGATTGATTAAACTTTAAACTGCTCAAGTTTCAACCACCGCAGAGAAATAAACTCTTGGTGGTTGCGGTGGAGTAAGAAAACCATCAACGATAGCCATAATAGCCTCTAGGTTCTAAGCTTAAGCTTTAAATCTTGGACACAACTACTATGATCCCGACTGTGAAGTCAAGGATTGCATCAGTTTTGTGAGACATGTTCTTACTTTTGGCAGAGGTTTCAACACCCCGAAAGAGCACTTTGCTACCCTAAGCATCATTTTATATATAACTTTCAAAAAGTCAATGATGGTTTGTTATGGTACTAACAACGTTCTATACTTCTATACCTGAGAAGTCGTATGGTGATGATACATCAGCTAATAACGGCATTTTGCAATTTTGATAGTCAATATCTGTGTAACGATGGTTAAATATCTCAAATATTTCTGTAATGCTTTCTTTATATTCTGCAGACTGAGGATTTGCTGTTCGTATAATTGTTATTAAGTGTGCAAAATTACTGATAGTCTTAAAACTATCATCACCGCCAAGACTCTTACATATTTCGTGCAATATTCCGCTTGCAGAATCTAAGTTTATTGCTATAGCAGATGGGGAATTTAATTTTACAATTTCATTATTTAAATTAGTTAGTGGTAGTATTGAGAATTCATATTCCTTAATAGATTTTGCTAGTTTTATAATATCATGTAAATTATTAATTTTTATAACTTCATCTAATATAACTGCATTATTCTTAAAATTTTCATGTAGTAGTTCTATAAATGCTAATTCTTTATTCTTCATTACTAAATCTAAATTTTCATTTTTTATATTTCTTCCCTTATACCAATCCCATCCATATTTAATGCAATACCCTAAGATAGTACCTACAGCTAATGTTCCTAATGCTACTCCAGCTATATAAGCACCGCTATATCCACCGTCATTTGTATCATCGTTAGGTCTTTCTGTAGTAGGGGCAGTGTAAGCTTTACCGAGTTGATCTAAAATATTTTTACCTATTTCTGTAGGAGATACATTATCTAAAGAGAGACCTAAGTGATTTAGAGTATTTTCAAGAGTATTTATAAACGATTCACGAGGGATTAAAGTTTCTTTATAAGCGTTATAGTTTTGTAAAGCACTCATAGCTTCTTCTGTAGTGCATTCATTTAAACCTAAGAAATCAGCTCTGCTAGTTTCGGTAATATTGCCTTGAGAGAACATATAATCATTCGTTACTTTATAAAGTTGCCCAAGAATACTAGCCGTACCGTTTTGATGAGGTGTTACGGCTTGTTGTAAAAGTATATGAGGATTATTTTCAGCATCGATAAAAATATTATTTATTGGAGTATTTAAACCATTGTTGCACTCTTGGTGTAGTATTGAAAAATCATTTGGGGACTCATTGAAAGATTGTTCAATGTTTTTCCAATTACACTGTGCATTATCCACTATATAACCTTTTTTAAAAGCTCCCTCAACAGTACTATATACTGATGAAAATATAGTACCACTTAATTTATGAATGATGTGCCTTATATTACCCGGTAAATTGCTTACTATTTCATTTTCAAACATAGGCATAACGCATTGAGAATTAGATGCCATAATGTTACTCTTTTAATTAATAAAAGGTGGTTTCTAAAGTATGTTAATGTTTTTGTCAAGATAAAGTTAAAATAAATTAATATATGGAAAGATTTGAGAAAGATGATTGTTATGCTGTAATGTTTCATTTTTTCGTCATTGCAAGGAGGTACATAGCATCGACGTGGCAATTTCAGGCATTTTGTACTAGACTTCTTGCATAACCTATCTTATAAAAGAAGAGTTTACAGGAAACGGATGCGAGTACCGGATTGACATATAAATTATCTTTAGAAAGAGGTTATGCAAGAAATCTACTGTTTCATAAGGTTGCCACGCTCCTTGCAGTTGCTTGCAATGACGATTTGGTGTCCATGCAATAATACCTTGCGAGAATGACATAGAACGAGCTATACAATATTACTTACCTATGCAGAAATTTTTAAAGATCTCGCCTAGTATTTCTTCTACGTTGATAACACCCGTAATTGCACCGATGCAGCGTGCCGTCATTCTAATATCTTCAGTTGCTAGAACTAAATCATTATCTAAGCTAAAAGCTGTTAAATGTGAGAGAGCTTGTTGTAAATAGTTACGATGACGCTGATTTGTTATATAAGGAGTTTCGGTAAATCCTGCCATATTTTCGGCAATATTTTCAATATTTTTTAATATACTTGAAAGAGCAATATTATTTTTTACTGAAACTCTTAAGCATTTATATTTATTTTCAATAGAAAAGATTTTACTAGCTTCGATTAAATCGATTTTATTAATTATTGTGATAGTATTTTCATCAATTAAATTAATAATATCTTCATTTATATAGGAGTCTAATGTTTCGGCATCAAACATTATAATCTTAATATCTGCTGTTTTAGCTGAATTTATAGCTCGTTTTATACCTTCCTGCTCGATAATGTCACTACTTTCTTCTCTTATACCTGCTGTATCCTGTAAAATAATAGGATAGCCGCCAATGTCTAAATGTCCCTCAATTATATCTCTAGTAGTTCCTGCAATATTTGAGACAATTGCTATATCTCTCTGCATTAAGAAGTTTAGTAAGCTAGACTTACCAACGTTTGGCGGACCGATAATTGCAAGCTTAAGACCACTTCGTAGTAATTCTCCTTTTCTATTATCATTAAGATATTCCGATATTGTATTGACAAGAATTGTATGAGTATTAGTAACTTCATTAAGGACGGTATCAGGTATATCTTCATCCGGGAAATCTATATAAGCTTCAAGCAGCGAGATAATTTTTAAAAGCTGACTACGCCAATTATTATATAATTCTTCAAGTTTGCCGCTTACTTGTCTAATTGCTTGCTTATGCTGCATTATAGTTTCGGCATTAATTAAATCGGCTATCCCCTCTGCTGCCGTTAAATCAAATTTGTTATTTAAAAAAGCTCTTTTGGTAAACTCTCCTGCTTCTGCCAAACGAATACCAGCTATATTTAATAATGCATTTGTCAGCATTATAGATATAGCTTTACTGCCATGCGTGTGAATTTCGACTACGTCTTCCCCGGTAAAGCTACCAGGTGACTTAAAATAAACAACCATAACATTATCGATTAGCTCCTTAGTTTCAGGGACTGTAATTTGTTGATAATACATTAATCTCGATTTAAAGTCCTTTCTACCGGTAAGTAGCTGTAAAGCCTCTAAACTTTTAGGACCAGAAATCCTAAAAACCGCTACGCCTGCTTTACCGAATGCAGAGCTTTGTGCAAATATTGTTCCCACTTATTTTCTATGCCTCTTGCTTAAGTTATTTTATATAATATAATAACCACAGAAATAATCATATTATTATTTAAGAAAATCATGACCCCAAAAACAACCTCTTTAAACTTTAGCCGTTTAAATTGTCAAATCCTGAATGATAAAACTAAAATTCTAGAATTTAGCAAGGAACGTGAGTCAAGTTCCATATATATAGATTTTGTTCAAAAGTTTTTAAATTATATTCCGATAGATTATGATTTTGAGAATAGAGCACAATTATTTCAAAATTTTGCAGATGAAGCCTTTAAGTTTTTTAAGCACAGGATAGCAAGAGCAAGAAAAATAGCAATAACAAAGGCAGTTATCGAAAATGATCCGGCAATAAATGTCTTGATATTACTTGATAATAAGCCACATATTGTTGATTTTATCATATGTCTGCTTAAAAACATGAATTTGCAAACTAAGTTTTTACTCCATCCGGTAATAAACTGTGTCCGAAATAGTACAGGAGAATTGGAAAAAATATTAGAAAATGCTGTGTCGGATGAAAAATCAGAATCAATACTACATTTAACCATTTTAGGCAATTTTGATGATAAAACTACTACATTTTTAACCGAGGCTATAAATGAAAGATTAGAAAAGTTAGAGCAAAGCTATAGTCATTTACCGCAATTACTCACAAAATTACAAGATTTATCTAAAAATATAATTGATAATTATAAATTAAATTTTAAAGAGGCTAAAGAATTCTTAAATTGGTTACAAAACGATAATTTGGTTTTATTAGGGACTCTTGATTTTGAGGTAAAATCTTTAAAATTAAGCAATGAAATAGGAGCAGCAAAAATATGGCAAGAAGTAAAAGACGAGATTGATGATATTATAAAATGTTCTGCTAATCCTTTATATCAAAATCAATTAATAATACTCGGTAAAATAAATAGTGCGTCGCTTATCTATTCAGATAATTTAATCGACTATATCTTAGTGAAAAAATTTGACTCTTCGGGTGAATATATTTCAGGAAGTATAATTTTTGGTATATATAATTCAAATATGTATTACCATTCAATAAGTAATATTCCAATCCTACGACAAAAATTTAATTTTGTAATTGAGAAAGCCGGTTTTGCATTATCTGGTTATAATGCCGATAAGTTAAGAATTTTAATGGAGTCATTACCGAGAGAAGCTTTAATACAAATTGATCAAGGCGATTTATATTGTATGTGTTTACATATGCTCTCAAGTATAATGAGTAAGAAGCTTAAATTATTTATTCAATATGATTGGTCTAGTTCTTTTCTTAATATTATAATTTTTCTGCCACGAGAACGTTTAACGGCTGAAATGCATAATATGATAGATTGTTATTTAGCAGAAAAATTCGGTAGTAAAATTTTATCCAACTATATCACCGAAGTAGCCGGTAATTTTTCTTATCTTTTTGTAATGCTTGAAGCACAAGGGGAACATAAAATAAATTTTGAAGCAGAAATGATACAGCAAGATTTAGATCGTATCTCTACACGTTGGAATGAAGATTTTTATTTTAAGTTTTCTAAAAATTTTGGCGAATATCAGGCAGGTATTCATTTAAAGCTTTTTGATAATGTTTTTTCGGCAGATTATCGGCAAAAATTTTCTCCGGAAATAGCTTTAGTAGATATTGAATATCTAATGGAAGCAAGTAAGTTACAAAAATCTATGTTTAATCTAGTTTCTGTAAATGAAACGGAATTTTACTTAAAAATATATAGTCCAAAAGTAAAACTTGCACTTTCTAATATATTGCCGCCAATAGAAAATTTAGGTTTTAAAGCAATTGATGAACAAACTTTTGCAATTAAGGAGGTTCTCGAAATCAAAGAAAGTTGGATATATAATTTTATCTTAACTTCTATTGTACCTGTAAAGGATAATATTACCGAATTAAAAATAAATGTTGAAGAAGCTTTAGACAAAATGGCACTTGGGATGCTTGCTAATGATTCTTTAAGTAAATTAATAGTGCTTGCAGGTTTTAATTGGAAGCAAGTTAAACTCGTCAAAGCTTTAACAAGATATTTACATCAAACGGGATTTAGTTATGGTAAAGGCTATGTACAGTTAACGTTACTTAAACATCCCGAATATACAAAAATGTTGGTAAATCTATTTGATATAAAATTTAACCCTAAACATTCGGATAATAATTGTGACGTAATCAAAGACAAACTAAATAATTACTTAGTAACCGTTGAGATGAGTAGTGAAGATAAAGTACTACGTAATATGCTTGGTATAGTTAATGCTATTACTAGAACAAATTACTATCAACCACATAAACATATTTTTTCATTTAAGTTTGATTCTTCAAAAGTACCGGGTTTACCTAAACCTGTTCCGTTTGCCGAAACATTTGTTTATTCTAGAAATTTTGAAGCTGTTCATTTAAGAGGTGGTCCCGTATCACGCGGAGGGCTTAGATGGTCGGATAGAGCAGAAGATTATAGGCTTGAGGTCCTTGGGCTTATGAAAGCACAAATGACTAAGAATTCCGTTATTGTCCCTGTCGGTGCTAAAGGTGGCTTTTATGTTCATTTTACTGAGGAAGGGCTTACTCGTGATGAATATATGGAAAAAGTGGTAGAATGCTATAAGAATTTCCTTAGAGGTTTATTAGACATAACTGATAATATCATTGACGGTACAGTAGTACATCCAAAAGACGTTATTATTTATGATAAAGAAGATCCTTATTTAGTGGTTGCTGCCGATAAAGGTACAGCCTCATTTTCGGATTATGCTAATAGTGTGGCAAGAGAATATAATTACTGGCTTGATGATGCTTTTGCTTCTGGTGGTTCTGCAGGTTACGATCATAAAAAAATGGCTATTACTTCCAAAGGAGTTTGGATTTCCGTAACTAATCACTTTAAAACTTTAGGGTTCGATGTCCAAAAAGACCCTATTACCGTCGTAGGTATAGGAGATATGTCGGGAGATGTGTTTGGTAACGGTATGCTCGGATCAAAGGCTATTAAGTTAGTTGCTGCCTTTAATCATAAACATATATTTATTGATCCTACTCCTGATCCTTTATCAAGTTTTAATGAGCGTTTGCGTTTATTTAATTTAAAGGGTTCTAATTGGTCTGATTATGATTCTAAGCTTATTTCTAAAGGAGGCAAAGTATTTGAACGCAGCAGTAAATTAATAAAATTATCGCCGGAAATTAAAAAATTACTTGATATAAATGATAATGAATTATCACCGGAAGAATTAATTAAAGCTATTTTAAAAGCAGATGTTGATTTATTGTGGAATGGCGGAATAGGCACTTATATCAAAGCTAAAACGGAAAATAATTTAGAAATCGGTGATAAAGCAAATGATAACCTTAGATGTGATGGTGAAGAAATTAGAGCAAAAGTTATAGCAGAAGGCGGTAATGTTGGGGTATCACAGAGAGGTAGAGTTGAATATGCTAAAAAAGGCGGGCGCATAAATGCTGACTTTATTGATAATTCAGCAGGTGTTGATTGCTCCGATCATGAGGTAAATATCAAGATTGCTTTAAGTAGTGCGATGACCTCAGGAAAAATTACTTTAGAAGAACGTAATAAACTTCTAAACGATATGACAAAGCAAGTTGAAGAGTTAGTATTACTTGATAATTATAAGCAAACCGAAGCAATAACAATTATGCAACTATCTCCTACTTTAACTGTTAATATACTTAGTCAATTTATAGATATTTTAGAAGAAGAAAAAGTATTAGAGCGGGAAAATGAATTCTTGCCTAGTGCAGAAGAATTGAATAGCAGAGCTATTAGCGGTGAAGTATTAACTCGTCCTGAGCTTTGCATATTGCTATCATATAGTAAGAGATCTGCTTATCATGAGTTAATTAATTCTACTTTTTCCCATGATAAATATTTTGATGCATATCTTATAGATTATTTCCCTGAAATGATGCAAAACAAGTTTCGTAATGAAATTTTATCTCATCCACTTAAACATGAGATTATTAAAACTGTTACTATAAATAAAATAATGAATCAGCTTGGGGGACCGCTTATTAGTATTGTAAAGCGTGAGATTGGGGCTCCACTTTGTGATATAATAAGGTCATATACCATTATTTGTGAAATTTTTGATCTTGATGATATATGGGAAACGATAAGTAAGCTACCTACTAATATTGATTACAATGTAAAAATCGACATGTTTACCGAAATAACGAAATTAATGCGTCGAGGTATTTCATGGTTTATTAAAAATTTAAAACATCCTATTAATATTAGTGACACTATAGAAGAGTTTAGAGTTCCTGCACAAAACTTAAGAAAAACGGTAGATACTTTATTAGTCGGAGAAACTAAAATAAGATTTGAAGAAAAATTAAATTGTTATACCGCTAGCGGGGTAGCGGAATCATTGGCTGCTACTATCGCTACATTTGACAATTTAATTTCAGTATTTGACATTATATATGTAACAAAACAGACTTCAGGGAATAATAAAGAGATAGCAAAAGCTTATTTTGTTATAAGTGATATGTTTAGTCTTGATTGGTTGCGTAAAGTTTGTGATAGGCAATTGAACGATTCATTTTGGCGTCGCTTAGGTATTCAATCACTAAAAGATGATTTATATGACAAACAACGTAGATTATTAATAAAAATAATTAATAAATCTAAAACAACTATTGATTTAGATTTATGGATTGATAATAATAATAACTTAGTTAGAAATTTTCTTGATTTTATTAAAGAAATTAAAGCTCAAGAGACTATAGACTTAAATATAATTATTTTAGCAAACAAGAAATTTGAAATATTCTTACAAAAACTTGAATAAATTATGTCGTCAATGCTTAAGCAAATTAGGTTAGATTCAGGTAAAACTTTAAATCAGGTATCTAGTGATTTAAAAATTAGAAAAAAATATTTAATAGCTTTAGAAGAAGGTGATTTTGATGTTTTACCGGGAGAAATATACGTAAGAGGTTACTTAAAATTATACTTGGATTATCTTAATGTAAAAGATAGAAATGTAGAGCAGATAGAAGCTACTCAACAGAACGAAACCGAAAAATTATTAAATAATAAAAGAGCTACGATATTGATAAATTATAAACGTAAAAAACAATTAGTACTGATATCTATTATAATGTTATCAATTATTATGGTAAGTCATCCATTCATAATTAACGCTTAAACGAAAATGGATAATGAAATATTAGATTGCTTACAGAACGAAGCTAATAAAGAGGCATTTGAAGGAGACACGGAACACGGCACTGCAGCGTACATAGATGTACGTGAGGATGCGAGTACAGGGTCGACGTACCAATTACCTTTAGAAGCAAGTTATGTAAGCAGTCTAAAGAAATTAATGGAAGAAGTAGAACATAAACTCGATGATTTGTTGAGTATGCTTGTAAATAATCAACGTGAAGTTCAAAAATTACAAAACGAAAATAAAGCATTAAAAGATAATTATATAATAATGCTAGATCAAATTAACATTTATATTAATGAACTTGAAGAAATAAAAAAACAGCAAAAATAATTATGTCAATTGTTACGGTAACATTAAATAACAAGAGTTTTCAATTATATTGTAATAATGGAGATGAGGAAGAGTTGCTATCTTTAGCGAATAAATTGAATGATAAAATAGCGGAAATTAAACTTGGTAGTCCCACAGCCTCTTTTGAGCTATTATTAGTTATGGCATCACTTAATGCGCAAGCTGAAATAACTAGTCTAACAGAAAAACTTAATAAAAATGGTCTTCAAAAAAATCATCCTGACGAAGAAAAATTCGCAGAAACCTTAGCTACTATAGCAGGTTACCTAGAAAACCTTGCACGTAAAATGGAAAAGTGATATATTAGTCCTTGGCTGCTTGGTTCGTGAGCTTAATATTAACCTAGGACTACCACTAACTTCTAGGACATCGTCCCTGTCTAATACTAATTCAGTTTAGATATACGAAGTCCACCTTTACATAAAGGTCTTTGAAGGATTTTAAGTAACGGCCAAAGTGGTCATATATACTCGTTAAATTTGAAAAATTGGCTACGTTGTCTTTTGCTGATAATCCTCACGTACTAGTACATACGCTGCGGTTATCAGCTTCAAGACGCCTTGCTCTTTTCCAAATTAAACTTCGTCTACCTACTTTTCGTTTACTCACAGTATACCTTTAAAATGAAACAAACAAAATCATGCAATAAAGTTCTCGGTGCTTTTTTAGGCACTATTATTGAATATTACGACTATAGTTTATATGGTTTTTCAGCAGCAATTATCGCTGATAAATTCTTTTCAGCCAGTACTGATCTATTAACAAAGCTTGTAAATGTTTTTGCTGTTTATGCAGCAGCATATTTATCAAAGCCTATGGGTGCTTATATTTTTGGATGTATAGGGGATATATACGGTCGAAAAAAAGCCTTAAGTTTTACGATTATCGGTATTGTAATCCCGACCTTAATAATAGGTTTATTGCCCGATTATCCCTCGATAGGAGTGTGGAGTACAATCATTTTAGTTTTATGTCGCTTCATGC
The DNA here is from genome assembly GCA_030295365.1 of Candidatus Rickettsia kotlanii. Classification (GTDB taxonomy): domain Bacteria; phylum Pseudomonadota; class Alphaproteobacteria; order Rickettsiales; family Rickettsiaceae; genus Rickettsia; species Rickettsia kotlanii. The sequence goes on along the minus strand of AP027062.1, from coordinate 194,352 downwards.
AAGGTATTTTTATTGGAGGGGAATATGACGGTGCAGCGATTTATGTTATTGAACATTTAGGAGCAAAATATCGATTTACTACCTCGGCAATAACTAGATGTACAGGAGTAATGGGTTTATTATGCGGAATCGGTGCAACTAATTTCTTTAATTCTCATATTTTTCCGGAGTGGGGTTGGCGTATCCCGTTTTTACTAAGTTTACCACTTGCATTAATAACTCTTTATTATCGCCGGCAATTTGATGAAACACCGGAGTTTAAAAAAGCACACTATAGCCAAGATTCTATTAAAAAACTTAGCTCTATAATTAAAAAGCAATGGAAAAATATTGCATGGTTAATATTTTTAGCTGGAGGTTTTGGAGCAACATATCAAATTGCGATCATCTTTATGAAGCAATATTTACCGCTCGTATTACCTTCAGTTGGTATTATTATGAGTACTTTTTCAGTCTTAATAGTAATATGTTTTGCTGTTTGCATGCCGATTGCCGGTTTTATTGCCGATCGCTTAGGAGTTAATTCGGTATTAAAAATCGCATTTATATGTACTATTACAGCAAGTGTATTTTTTGTGATAGCAGTAAAATATCAAATGACTAATTTAGGGCTTGCAGCTAGTTTAATGTTAGCTGCATCAGTTGCACCTTTTAATGCTCTTGCTCATAGTATAGTTATTAAGTCTTTTGTAGTTAAAGAACGCTATCGTGTTATAAGTTTAGGACATAATATCGGCTCAATGTTAATGTCTGGTACTGCTAATTATATTTGTGCAAAGGTAATAAAATCATTTGATTTTAACCTATTCCCGATTTTATATCTTTGCATGTTTGCCGTACTTGCTTATTCTATGACCATATTATTTAACCGTAATAGGTAAAAAATAAATCTTGATGAAAATAATGAATAATAAGTATCTTTATTTGTATTTTTTTAACTTTAAATGTTATGCATAAAATTTTTCATAAATCTATAATTTTTATTATCTTATGTATACAAGGAAATATTAGTTTTACCGATGCACATAGAAGTATATACGCTAGATATTGGTAATTGCAAAGAACGTAAATATGACTATGAAGATCATTTGGAATAATTGTTGAAGCAAGAAATTTCTTTAGCAATGCAGAAGAATGGTTTAAGAGTTAAGTTATTGTACCACAAAGATATTAGAACACAAAAGCTTGATGATTTAGTATCTCGTTCCGTAACTCTTATAATAATACTTATACTGCTTTATATACGCCTTTATTATGGCCTAAAAAGCTTTTTCAATGACTCAAGATATAGGTGAACCTGTTATAATTTTAGGAGAAAAAACAGGAGCTGATATATTTGTATTACTTAATTATGTACAAATGATAAAGACTAATGGAGCTCGTACACGTGACTTTTTAATTAGTGCTTTGGGTTGTTCAGTAAGTAATGTAGATAATGTCTATAGGAATAGTAGAAGCAAAAAGTGGTAGAATATTATGGACTAATGCAATGCCCCAAGTACAACCATTGAGTAGTTCTGTTTTCTCTTCTCGTGATAAATCAGAAATTGGCAATTTTCATTCAGTAATAAATATGCTTTTATCTCCATTATAAACTGAATTTTGTGTCGTTCAGGGGTGGTTGGTATGGCTTATTATTCCTCTCTGTCATCCTGTGATTTATTCACGGGATCCAGTAAAATATATAGTATGGGTAGACAAAACACATCTAATTTAAGTTCATAAACTATAAATCGTTTTTACAAATAGGAAAAATTCATCTATTTCAGGGATAATAAACTTATTTTCATCAATATTATGTTTTTTCATAGCTTGTCAGAGTCCCAAAGGAGCGGCATTAAATGCTTCATCAGCTAATTGAAAGACGTTAAAATGACTAGCTATAGAAAATATTTAGCGCCTAAGTCTACATGAGTAAATACGGCTTCTTCAGGATGCATATGCACTGGTTTCATTATCGGAATAAGGCTTATTAAAATATTATGTTTTTTTCCGATCTCTTTAAAAAGAGTATCGTTATAACCTGAATCACCTATAAAACAAATATCTCCTATCTTAGTTTTAATGATAAAAGTTTCCCATAATGCTTTATTTTTATCAAATATTCCTCTAGCCGACCAATGCTGTGTCGGTTCTAAATAAAATTCTACATCACCTTTAATTTCATCTTCTTGGAAACTTTTTGAATTTAACTGTATTTCTTGTTCTTTATATGACTCTCCCCACCCTAAGGTAACAATTTCTGCATTGGTAATATGTTTTTTGATTATTACGTCATTCATTAGCGGTGTAATAATCTTAGGCTTATCTCGTACCCATAAATCTTTAATTGTTCTGATGTCTAAATGGTCATAGTGATTATGGTTTATTAATATAACATCTATTTTAGGTAAATCGGTAAAATTAATACCGGGTTTTACCACTCTCTTTGGTCCTGCAAAAGTAAAAGGACTAACCCGTCCCGACCATACCAGATCGGTTAAGATATTTAAACCGTCTATTTGAATTCGAAAGGTTACATGCATTATGTAGGCTACTCGTACAGCGTAATCTCGATCGCTTGATACTAATGAATTTCGTGAAACTCGTCTGTAGTTACGTACTAATTAATGTACAATGTGCAGACTCGTCCTTAAATTCATCTTGTCTGAAGCGATCGAGATTTAGCTGTGTATTTTTACTGCTAGTTATTTTTGTGGTGGAATATCAGTGGAAGTAAGCGGCAGTGCTGTTGGCCATTTTAGTTGTTTTGAAGTTGTTTCCCATTTTAGAATATCAAGTAAGGTTTTAAGTTTTATATTAGGATCAATATTGAGAAACATATTTTATTTAGATAGACCTTCCCTTCGGTTTATTAGAACTTTTAACTTGTTTAGCAAAAGATTTTGTCTTTTTATTTGTTGGTTTATGAATAAATCCTCTAGTTTTTTCTCCTATCGACATGGCTTCTTGAAGTATATCTTTTGGTAGTTTAGCTATAGATGCCGATATTTCCGGAGTTTGTTTTATTTCTACCGTTATCTCTTTTACTTTATTTATATCTCTGCCTATGACTTCATCTAGTGGAACATTTTTATAATCTGCAAGAGCAACAATTGCTCCCATATCAGGCATTTTTGTACGACCATCTAGAAAATTTTTCCATGCTGTTTCATGAGTACCTGTTTTTTCACTTAACTTATACGGGGTTATATTGTCTGTTTCTAATATATTCAGTACAAATTTTTTAAAATTATTTCTAATTTCTTCTGGACCATCTTTATTTGTTTCTGATATATCGTTAATCCGATTAAATCTTTCTTTTGACCTTATATCTTCGCTCATTATTTTTTCCTGTAAAATTTACCCTTAAAAATTGAGAGTTAAAACAACTTCATAGATAACCTCTTAGACTTATTTATTAATATATAACTAATAAATAGTAAATAGAAGATAATTGTAATGAAAATAATAAATTTAAGCTATTGAATGAAGTATTTAGGTCTTATATATGAAATTTAAATTAATCTCTTTTAACTTTTTTTGTTACAAATTATAAAATTTTTCTGTAGTAGGAGCGAATTTAAGATATTTTAAAAAGATTATATAAATTAAAAATTGTTTTTTCTACATCTTGATCATTTATGAATAAGTTAATTTTAACTTCTGATAATTGTATCATGTTAACATTTATATTATCTTTCGTTAACTTTGATAATATCGTTTCAAGTAATTTACAATCATTTTTAATCCCATAACCAATAAGAGAGATTGTAGCAATTTCAGTATCAAAAGTAAAACCTTGTATCTGCTTATCATCTTTTAAATTAGTCAGTAAAGCTTGTAAATTATTTTTATCGGTTAAGTTTGTAATAAAACTATATTCTTCATTATTTTTTATCTCTTGCATAAACTCAATATGATTATTATTTTGTGTAATCATATTTGCAATTTGCAAAAAACTTAAAGAAATGCTCTTTACAGATATTTTTAATAAATTTTTATTAGAAGTAATGCTGTTAATAATCCCACTCTCCATATTTTTATCCTTTGAAGTGATTAACGTACCTTCTGTATCTGGTGAAAATGTTGACAGAACACGCGTATCTATTTTATACCGCATTACTAACTCTCCGGCTCTAGGGTGTAGTACTTTTGCTCCACTTGATGCTAGTGCTAACATTTCTAAAAAATCTATTTCTTTTATCTTCTTGGCATTTGGAATAATTCTTGGATCAGCAGTAAATACTCCCTCCACATCAGTATAAATATCACATCTATCAGCTTTCATAGCTGCAGCGATTAAGGCGGCAGTAGTATCAGACCCTCCTCTGCCCAAAGTAGTTAACCTATTGGATTTGTTAATTCCTTGAAAACCGGCTATTATAGGGACGGCATTTAACTGTAAATATTTTTCTAGTAAATCTGTAGTAATTGATTCTACTAAAGCTTTACTATGATTATTATTGGTGAGCATCGGTAATTGCCAAGCTAGAAATGATCGCGCCTTTATGTCTTCTTCTTGAAGCGCGAGCGCTAGTAATGACGCAGTGACTATTTCACCGCTAGACAGTACTACATCATATTCTGCAAATTGAGAAATGTTTTTAAGGCTTGATACTTCATTACACAATGTAACAAGTTGATTAGTAACACCTGCCATAGCCGAAACTACTACAATTACTTGGTTATTTTTAACTATTTCGGTTTTTATGATAGGAACGATTTTTTTTATTCTATCAATATTTGCAACGGAAGTGCCACCAAACTTTTGAATTATTAAGGCCATAAGTAAAGAAAGCCTAATAGAATATTATATAATTAATTTCTGCCTGTCGTCATCTAGCTTGCTTACAGACATTATTGTGTGGAACGTTTTTCAGTTGTCATCTCACAACTTGATCGTGGGATCCAGCTTAAAATACTAATAATTTAGTACTTTAAATTGTTTTTATGGATCCTGTAGTAAAGCTACGGGGTGACAAAGTAGATTTTACCAATCAACGCAACAATGCCATAAAAAGCATTTTTCGTTCCACGTAACACTAGTAGATCAAACCGCAATACTTAAGCACTGGCAATTTCTTTAACATTCACGATTTTATAATTTCGCTTAGTTAAAAATTCTACTCTACCTTCTATCAAAGCAAATATTGTATGATCTTTGCCAAGCCCTACATTCGTTCCAGGATGAATTTTTGTACCGCGTTGTCTAACTATAATATTACCGGGTATTACATATTGTCCATCGGATTTTTTAACTCCCAGCCTTCGACCAACTGAGTCCCTCCCGTTCCTAGAACTACCACCGGCTTTTTTGGTTGCCATTTTATAATTCCTTTTAAGTTACTATTATTGTTTGGTAATATCTAATATTTTTAACTCCGTCAACTCTTGGCGATGACCGGCTTTACGACGATAATTTTTTCTACGCTTTTTCTTAAAGACTATAATTTTATTATCTTTAAGTTGGTTAGTAATTTCAGCCGTAACTACAGCCCCTTTAACTATTGGAGTCCCAATAAAAGAAGGCTTTGAATATTCGCCAATCATTAAAATTTGATCAAACTGAATTTTAGAGCCAAGTTCTCCATCAATTTTTTCGACTTTAATAATACTATTTCTGTCTACTTTATATTGTTTTCCACCTGCTTTTATAACTGCGAACATGAAAACTATCTCTTTAAAAATTTATAAATATTTATCGTATCATATTATTATATTAGAAATTAGTCAATGATCTTTTTTTATAGCAAATCTATTGTCGAATATCTATTAACACAAATATAATTGCATATTGAGTTACCGCAGCAAACATTGCGGCTAGCAAATCATCAAGCATAACGCCGATACTACCCTTAATATTTTTGTCCAACCAATTGATAGGCCAGGGTTTTACTATATCAAAAAATCGGAATAGGCCAAAAGGTAATATGAAAAGTAATATAATATTTATTGTTAGCGGACTAAAATGTTTAATTAAATACGATTCATTAGCAAATAAAGCAGAAAAAAATACTAAAACGATAGTTAGCATTTGCCCTACTACTTCATCAATTACCACTTCTTTAGGATCTTCTGAATTTGTATAATTTAAATATATTTTAGTAAAATAAGTGCCGAGTATTAAGAGTATTAAACATAGGCTAAAGCTTATAATAAATATACTGACAAGTTGAGCTTCACCGAGAGTAAGACTTAAGAAAGGAATGATTATTTTGTTATTAACAATAAAATATATTAAGAAATAAGTTAGAGGGAAAGCGGCAATCGATCCAAAAGTGCCTGGGCAGTATTTTATTTTCCCGATATAAAAAAAAGTAGCAAAAAATTCTGAAAATTGTTTTTTAGTAAACATTTCTTTAATTATTTTATCCTAGATTAGAGCTATAATATCTTATATAATTAAATTTTAACTTATACAGCAAAAATATCATGGGAATGAGCTTTAGCCATTTATTAATAGTTTTATTAATTATTTTTGTATTATTCGGTGCCGGCAAATTACCACAAGTCATGTCCGATCTTGCTAAAGGTCTTAAAGCTTTTAAAGACGGCATGAAAGACGACGGTAGTGATAAAAATAAATAATTAATCTTTAGTGTCCCTTTGTCATCCCGTAGCTTGACCAGCCTTGTTGCATGGCTTGAAAAACCTACTCGATGTCATCCCCGCGGAAGAGGGGGGGGACATCCTGAACGTTCGTACAACACATGGTCAGGCCACTGATTGACCAATATACAACAACACCCTAATTTCCTGAAACAGTAGAATATGTCCCATTCTCTTTCCTAATAATATCATATCGTCTCTGAGCTACTCTATCGATGAAATGAATATTACCGGATAAACCTATATAAGGTTGTCTACTGTTCATTCTATTTAAAAACCTTTCAGATGCAAATTCATTGCCTATATAGTTTGCAGTCATACGTCCTAAATCATAAGAAAGAAGATGCATGAAGCCTATATGGTTAATACCTAAGTCTTTTGCCCTATCCGGAACGTTGCTATTGAGTAAATTTAAAGAGCCGGTAAAGCTAATATCGATATTTTCAGGGTAATCGATATCAATACGATTATCACCGATTAAAATAGCCTTTTTATCTAAATTATATTTACGAATACTATCAGCGAGTAAGTTTAAATTTTTTGGATCATCTGATAGATAAATAATCGGTTTTGTTGTGTCGCTACGTTCATTTATAATATCGGTATTGTCTGAAATATTTCTTGCGGCTTTTGCTATAGATTCAGGATTATCCTCATAAAATTCAGTGTGTGATAATGATGCATTGTTCTGAATCAATATATTTTGCATTACTTGACTAATAGTTTGCGAATGCTTCCCTTTAGGTAATAATGCCATAAAATCTTTATGGTTGTTACTTGCGTAATAATTAATGATACGTATCAGTTGTTTTAAAGGTGCATGACCGAATACAAATAATTTATCTTCTGCAAGAGCCGGATTATTTGACATAGTTATTATAATAATATCATTTACCTTTGCTTTTTCAGCTATTAGAGAGGTAAAGTTAGAATATAGAGGACCTAAAATAATCTTAGTTTTACGTGCTACTATTTTATCCATAGCGGCTAAAACGTTTTTTTCGTCTGAACCATCGTAAGAAGTAACATGTATGTAAGATTTGATTCCGTCGTTAAGTCCCATTTTAATTAAATCTTTATATTGTTTCCCGACAATACTATCAGGGCCCTGATTTGGCATTAAAATTGCAATCTCAATTTCTGTTTGTTCTTTTTTAGGAAGACTTATAGGTTCTTCTTTAGGAGTTTGACAGGACGTTAAATATATCAAGCAAAAAAATGATAGAACGATTCGTAGTTTATGTTTTATACTAGCCATAATGTTACTTAAAATTAAAAAACTATGATTAGATATCTTTCCAAACCGGGATTATATATTGTTTCAACACCGATCGGTAATTTTGAAGATATAACGCTTCGTGCTATATCGACTTTAAAAAATTCGGATATTATCTTATGCGAGGATACTAGAATATCACAAAAATTGCTAGCAAAACATGACATTCATACAAAATTACAAATTTATAATGATCATAGTGACGAGAAAGATAGAGAAAATATCATAAGTTTAATAAAATCGGGCAATATAATAAGCTTAATTTCTGATGCAGGGACTCCTTTAATTTCCGATCCCGGCTACAAGTTAGTTAGAGATATATGCAATCTTAATTATCATATAGACGTAGTACCGGGAGTATCTGCACCGGTTACTGCTCTAACTTTATCAGCTCTTCCTACTGATCGATTTTTATTTCACGGGTTTTTACCTAAAACTATAGAAAGTAAGAAAAAGATTTTTTCTGAACTAGTAAATCTTAAGGCTACTTTGATTTTTTTTGAAACGGCCCCTCGTTTGATAAATACTTTATCGGTAGCTAAGGAAATACTAGGAAACCGAGACATATGTGTAGCTCGTGAGTTAACTAAACTGTATCAAGAAATAAAAACAGGGGATATAGATGAAATAATAGCGTTCTATCAAAATAATATTTTAAAAGGTGAGATAGTATTGTTGATTTCAGGAAATATACAGGAACAAAACCAACAAAAAAATTTAGAAAATTTTATAGAACTTTGCTTAAGTAAAAACTTAAGTAGCAAAACTACTACCGAACTTGTTTATGACAAATTTAAAGATGTTTATAGTAAAAAAGAGATATATAGATTGGTGAATAAGCAAAAGATTTAATATAAATTTATAGTAGAATATTTACCTCAGAATATGCTAAAATAAAGAGAGAAAATAATATTAGATATAATATCGGAATCCAAGTAACTGATGCAACGGATTACGATAAAAGAGCTTTGTATTACTGGACAAAAATGTATACGGAGCAACTGAAATAGGGATCAGATTATGCGGCATTAAATAAAATAATAGGGATACACATACTTAACTTTACCAGTATTACAGATACAGATGAATATCATAATTCTTTTCAGTTAAAGGAAATAAAAAGTGGTTTAGTATATTTTAAAGATATAGAGTTACATATAAATTTGCTAAGAATTCTAAGGAGGAGTTATCTGACGTCGTCAAGAAAGTTAAAAATGCTTTAGATATATGGCTAGCATTTTTAACACGTAATGATTTATTAAATAAAGATAATTTACCGAAAGAATTGGATAATGATGTATTAAAAAAAGCATTAACCGTGCTTGATTGAGGTAATAAATTTAAATGATGCAGAAAGAGAGGAATATGAAAATCGTTTAGAGTGGCTTAGAATTGAAACTAGTGCTTTTAAAAAGATGAAAGAGACAGGAAGAGCTGAAGGCGAAGCTAGAAGAAATATTGAAATAGCCAAAAGAAATGCTAATTGATAAAGAGCCTCTAGAAACAATAATTAAATATACTAAACTTTCAAAAAAAGAAATAGCAAAGCTAAAAGCAGCAATCGATAAGGCGGAAAAATAAAAAGTCGTCTGCGATATATACTTCGAGTAAATGAGGAATCAGCAGACGACCCATTATAAAAAACAGTATATTTAGTTAGCTGAGCTGTGAGGACAGCCGCAACCTTTTTGAGGCTTATTGCTTGCTGCTGAATCTTTAAGTTTTTTACCGGCTGCCTGCATATCTTGACCTGTACTTTGCATTGTATTACAAGCACTTGTTAAGAAAGCTACAGCTACTAATATAGCAGTTATAAGTGCTAAACGCATAAATTTTACCTTTATCAAATTGAGCTTAGATATTATGAAGTAAGCCCAAAATTGTCAACTCGCAAATATATTAAAATTTAAAGTATTTGTACACATCACTTAGCCGTATCTTTATAATCACATAAGATATTTTAGTTACAAGAGACACAAATACAAAAAGTAAATTCAGAAATTCATCATTATAAATAGGAAGGTGATTTACATTTTTATATGGTAAAAGTCAACGGAGCGAATATGTCTTTTGGCAAGATTTTTTGGGTAAGCAGAGTAGCTTTCAAAGTGCTTATCAAGGCAATGATCTGGTGATAAAAATTTTTGATAAGGAGAAGTATGCCTTTTCCGCTAGCTTAGATTATCATGATCAAAGCTTAGCCGATGTATTATGTAGCCTTTGTTTCCAATAAAATATGACACAAAGGTGACTCGCGTGATACTTCATCTATGGAGATGTTTATAACCATGCTGACTTCTTACAATGCAAGCTTTATCTCACATTCTGGTATAGCAAGACTTCCAATATATCAAGCAAAACCTTTTATTATAAAACATAAAAATCTTGCAGTTAAACTTCATAGTTTTATTGCCGCCTGTGCCAAAGATATTTATTCTAATAAAAAAGAATATATGATTACTGTATCGGTAAAGGAAATGACAAAATAATTCTTAAAGAATATGAGAAAAAAGAAGTTTTAGATAAAATATATGGGACATCAGCACGAAAATTTAGGTAATAAACAAAACCCTATAAAACTTATTGAGGATAATGACAAAACTTTATTTAATCTTTATGATAAAAACGGTATTACATGAATTAACTAGTGCACAAATGGAAGGAGAATTCGCTTGGTTTTGCAAGCATCCGTATCTATTCAGGTGGTAAGGTAAAAGGTGCACCATTCGTTACTTGTCATTTAGAAACATTAGCAATGCTTGATCTTAAACCTATAGAACATGAATATTATTCAGAAATAATTGGTAATTTATAAGATTTACTATAACTCATTATTTAAGGTTAAAATAATAATCGCAATGCTCTTTAATAGGGCAGATTTCGCAATCGGGTTTTCTAGCTTTGCATATATATTTGCCGTGCAGAATTAGCCAGTGATGGGCATGTGTTAGCCATTTTTTATCGATAATCTGCAGTAGCTCTTTTTCTACTATTTCAGGAGTACCGCCTTTAGCAAGTTTGATCCTTTTGGCTACTCTAAAGACATGCGTATCAACTGCCATTGTAGGCATGCCGAATAAGCAATTTAGTACAACATTAGCAGTTTTTCTGCCAACGCCCGGTAGTTTAATTAATTCCTTAAAATCATTCGGTACTGAAGCTTGATAATTGCTGATCAATATTTTACATAATGCGATAATATTTTTTGCTTTGCTGTTAAATAGTCCGATAGATTTTATATATTTTTTAAGTCCTTCTTCGCCGAGTTCTAAAATTTTTTCTGGTGTATCATAAGTTTCAAATAAAGATTTAGTTGCTAAATTTACTGATATATCGCTGGCTTGAGCAGATAATATTACCGCTACTAGTAAGGTAAAATCATTCTTATATATTAATTCGGTTTTCGGATTTGGATTATTCTTGCTAAAAATCTCAAAAATTTTATTAATTATTTGTGCTTGCATATATTGCTATAGAAAGTGTATTCTAGAAGATAAATTATTGAGTCTTAAAATGCTAGAAAATAAAAATTTTAAATTTATAGAAAATGAAATAAAAAATAATAAAGTAGTATTGTTCATGAAAGGTACTAAAGAGTCGCCTGCATGTGGATTTTCAGGAACCGTAGTAGCTATTTTGAATAAATTAGGTGTAGAATTTTGTGATATTAATGTACTTTTTGATGCTGAATTACGTGAAGATTTAAAAAAATTTAGCGACTGGCCGACATTCCCACAATTATACATTAACGGAGAATTAATCGGTGGATGTGATATTGTTGGAGAGTTATATCAAAGTGGAGAACTTGAGAAGATGTTGAAAGCGTATACTCGGTGAATTTCAAAAATTGGCGTAAGTCGTCTAGCCAGTTCTGCGGTGCTCACGTATTCAGTATACGCTCCGCTCCTTGCCTTGCAGACTCCTCGCTCTTTTTGAAATTGACCTTCGTATACTACTAACTCAACCTTAATATTTTAAGTACATAAACATATAAAAACATGAGCAAATATTTAGAATACCCCGAGGTAGAAAGTAAAGAGCAGCCGCCGAAGAAGCTAGTAGTATTACTGCACGGTGTCGGCTCGGACGGACATGATTTAATAGGACTTGTGCCTTATATCAAAAATTATTTACCCAATTGTCATTTTATTTCCCCGCATGGTATCGAGGTTTATGATATGATGCCTTATGGTAGACAATGGTTTAGTTTGCAAGACCGCAGCCCGCATATTATGACAAAGCTAATTGCAAATAATATTTCTAAGGTTGAAGATATAATAAAGCAAAAGCAGGACAAGTTAAATCTAACCAACAAAGATACTATCATTATTGGCTTTTCTCAAGGTACGATGATAGGGTTATATTTAACACTAGTTCAAAAAGAGCCGTTTTTCTGTACTATAGGTTTTTCGGGTGCATTAATTCCACCTATGGAAGTTAATAATAAGCTTACTCCTATATGCTTGATTCATGGGGAATTAGATGAGGTAGTCGGTGTTAGCGAGATGTATAATGCTTCAAACTATTTATCTAAGCTGCATATAGAACATAGCGGACATAAATTAACATCTCTTGCTCATTCAATAGATGGACGGGGGCTTGAGATTGCGATTAATTTTATAAATAACCGTCATTGCGAGCAGCCGTAGGCTGCGTGGCAATCTCAGGATTTTGATACGAGATTGCTTCGTCGAAATTTTCAATTTTTCCTCGCAATGACTATTAGATATCCACACAATAAAACCAAAAAAATATGAGGGTGAATGAATATTTTTAATAATAATTTACACGAAACGGATAACGAGATTAATGAAATAATAAAGTATGAAAAGCTACGTCAAAGTAGCGTAATCGAGCTTATTGCATCAGAAAATTTCGTAAGTCCTGCTGTACTTGAAGCTCAAGGGTCGCTTCTGACTAACAAATATGCTGAAGGATACCCAAGTAAGCGATTCTATAACGGTTGCGAGGAAGTAGATAAAGCTGAAGTTTTAGCTATAGAACGAGTAAAAAAACTCTTTAACTGCAAATATGCAAATGTCCAACCTCATTCAGGATCACAAGCAAATCAGGCTGTATATCTTGCTTTATTACAGCCGGGTGATACGGTTCTTGGTATGTCCTTAGATAGCGGCGGGCATCTAACGCACGGTGCAGCTCCTAATATGTCTGGTAAATGGTTTAACGCCTTTTCTTATAGCGTAAATAAAGAGACTTATTTAATCGATTATGATGAAATTGAACGCTTAGCGGATTTGCATAAACCAAAATTACTTATAGCTGGTTTTTCTGCTTATCCTCGTAATATTGATTTTGCAAAATTTAGAGAAATCGTGGATAAAGTAGGAGCTTACTTTATGGCAGATATTGCTCATATTGCAGGACTTGTTGCCACAGGTGAGCATCAAAGCCCTATTCCTTACGCTCATGTTGTTACCTCTACTACTCATAAAACACTTAGAGGGCCAAGAGGCGGTTTAATTTTATCTAACGATGAAGAGATAGGTCAAAAAATAAATTCTGCATTATTTCCAGGACTACAAGGTGGTCCGTTAATGCATATAATCGCCGCAAAAGCCGTAGCTTTTTTAGAAAATTTGCAGCCTGAATATAAAAGTTATATTCAGCAGGTAATAAGTAACGCTAAAGCTTTAGCAAGTAGCTTGCAAGAAAGAGAATATGATATATTAACAGGTGGTACCGATAATCATATTGTTTTAGTGGATTTGCGTAAAGACGGAATCACGGGTAAGCTTGCTGCAAATTCTTTGGATAGAGCAGGGATTACGTGTAATAAGAATGCTATTCCGTTTGATAAAACTTCGCCTTTTATCACTTCAGGTATTCGCCTTGGTACTTCCGCATGTACTACTAGAGGCTTTAAAGAAAAGGATTTTGTATTAGTCGGTCATATGATAGCAGATATTTTAGACGGCTTAAAAAATAATGAAGATAATAGGGATCTTGAGCAGAAAGTATTAAATGAAGTGACAAAATTAATGGCATTATTTCCGTTTTATGGCTAATTTAAATAAACGACCTGATTGGATAAAAGTAAAAGCTCCTAATTCTACAGAGTACTATAATACAAAAGATTTAATCAAGAATCTGAGATTAAATACTGTGTGCGAGGAAGCTGCTTGTCCTAATATTGGTGAGTGCTGGTCAAAAAAACATACAACTGTGATGATTTTAGGTTCGGTTTGTACTAGAGCCTGTAGGTTTTGTAACGTTAAAACGGGTAGACCGGATTTACTTGATTCGCATGAACCGCGAAGGTTAGCGGAGGCGGTACAGAAGCTAAATCTTAAGCATGTAGTAATTACTTCCGTCGATCGTGATGATCTTGAGGATGGCGGAGCTTCACATTTTGCGGAGTGTATTAGCGAAATTCGAAAATCATCGCCAAATACTACTATTGAGATTCTAACACCCGATTTTTTAAGAAAAGAAGGAGCAGCTGAAATAATAGCAAACGCAAAACCTGATGTTTTTAACCATAATGTTGAAACAGTACCGTCTTTATACAAAACGATTAGACCGGGGGCTAGATATTATAATTCTTTAAGCTTACTTCATAATATCAAAAAATTATCTCCTGAAATTTTTACAAAATCCGGTATGATGGTGGGACTTGGGGAAGAAATAAATGAAGTAGTACAGGTTATAGATGATTTAAGAGAAGCAAAGGTTGATTTCCTAACTATCGGGCAGTATCTGCAGCCTACCAAAAATCATGCTGAAGTCACAAAATATGTTACGCCGGAAGAGTTTAAATATCTAGAGCGAGTAGCAAAAACAAAAGGATTCTTGATGGTTTCGGCAAGCCCGCTAACTCGTTCTTCATACCATGCCGATGAGGATTTTCAAAAATTAAAAGAGAATTACCAACAAAAACTAGTGTCTTAAAATATCATGCTTATTGCCTGTGTGGTCAGTTTTCATAGCTATTATCTTTATTTACTAAAGTAAATAATCCTCATGTTGATTAATTTATATATATGATATCATACGTGTCACGTGTATACGAGTATTTTATGCAGAAGAAATTGATCCATTACTATAGATGAAGTGGTTTATTATAGGCTTTATTCTGTAATAGGTGAACCTAAAATTAGCAAATTTATTGAGCAACTTGTGTTAAAACCTTATGTAATTAATGAGGAGCTTGGAGCCGCTTACAAAGCCAGGGCTCAAGATACAAAAGCTGAGGAGAAGGCCAATGAGTGGGTTAGAAGGGTTAATAGAACGCAATTTTTATGACAAGAGGTGAGGTGTATGGTGGTCGACTTTGATCCTGTGTTAGGTGGGGAAGTCGCTAAGGTAAGACCGGCAATAATTACTCAAATGCTTCATTAAATCGTGTGCAAGTAATACCTTTAACTAGTAACATCGATAAATGCTATCCTTGTGAAGCCTACGTAATGATAGGTATTAAAAAGGTAAAGTCATAACTGATCAAATAATGACAGTAAGCAAATTAAGATTAAAATCTAAAATTAACGTTATCTCTAATAAGGATATACAGTTTTTAAAGTATGCTCTTAAGTTGCAGCTAAGTCTATAACGACTATTCATTCAATATTTAGTACAATGATAAACATAGAAATTGTAAGAAACTACAACAAATGGCGTGAGCATAAGCAGATAAATAAGAGTTTAATCAAAAAAATAACTCAAAATATTTTATTGCGGTTTGATAATTTTAGTAAAATAAAACAATTTGAATTATCAATTTTACTAACAAATCCTGCAGAAATATTGACCTTAAACAAACAATTTCGTAATATAGAAAAAGCTACTAACGTTCTTTCTTTTCCAAGCAACGAATTACATTGGCAGGATTTATATTCTAAACTTGAATTTTTAGGTGACTCTGATTATATGCATTTAGGTGATATAGCATTTTGTTATGAGGTAATATATAATGAATCGTGCGAGCAGCAAAAAACTTTTGAGAATCATTTTATTCATCTTTTAATACATAGTATTTTACACTTAATTGGGTTTGATCATCAAAATGACACAGAAGCAAATATTATGGAAAATCTAGAAATTGAAATATTATCATATTTTGGTATTTTCTCCCCTTATTAACTAAGTAAAAAAATTTATGTTAAAATCTTCAAAAAAAGAAGATTCTAGTAAAAAAAATCAAAATAATAAGTTAATTTTTACTGTACGAAAATTATTCTCTCCGATAAAAAATTTTTTTAGAAAAACAAAAACGCCCGATAATTTTTTTGGTGTCATAAAACGCCTTAAAATTAATAGCCAAAAAATGACTTTAGATGAGCGTAATATTTTAGCTAATTTATTGGAGCTAGAAGATAAAACTATTGAAGATATAATGGTACCGCGTTCCGATATTGCGGCAATAAAATTAACTACGAATCTAGAAGAATTAAGTGAATCTATTAAGTTAGAAGTCCCACATACACGAACTCTTATATATGACGGTACTTTGGATAATGTAGTAGGGTTCATTCATATCAAGGATTTATTTAAAGCATTGGCTACAAAGCAAAACGGTTGTTTAAAAAAGCTTATACGTAAGCATATAATTGCAGCTCCTTCTATGAAATTATTAGATTTGCTAGCAAAAATGCGTCGTGAGAGAACGCATATTGCAATAGTTGTTGATGAGTATGGCGGTACTGACGGTTTAGTTACTATTGAAGATCTTATAGAAGAAATAGTAGGACGAATAGATGATGAGCATGATGAGCAATTAGATAGCGATAATTTCAAGATTATTAATAACTCAACAATTATTTCAAATGCACGTGTTGAAGTAGAAGTGCTTGAAGAAATAATAGGAGAAAAGCTACAAAATGATGATGATGAATTTGATACGATAGGTGGATTAGTATTGACTAGAGTCAGTAGTGTTCCGGCTATTGGTACTAGAATAGATATTTCAGAAAATGTTGAAATTGAAGTTACAGACGCAACTCCTCGTTCTTTAAAACAAGTCAAAATTAGACTAAAAAACGGTTTGAATGGTCAATGAATACGAATTTAGAGTCGGCGTTGTCCTCTAAATTCGTTAAAAATATTTTATCATTATATTTCAGCTTGTGCCTCATTTCCTATCAATTCCATCGGACTTTCTTGTGAAGTTACTTCTGTATAAAATGCTCATATGCTAGAATTGCTCTCATCGTTGCTACTACATCGGGAACACATTTGAGAATAAAAGCCGGAGATTTAAGTAAAATCACCTGCTATCACATAAATTCCAACAGCACATGCTCCTACTACTGCAAGCTTACCATACCAAGGGGTTGGTATCATCACTTCTAAATAACTGGACTATTTTGTTAAGCATAAAAATCAACCTAATTAGTTAATATTAAATTTTAGTTATGCGATATATAACTAAACATTAACTAACTGTCAATGATAATTACCATGAAACATGGACAATATAATTTTATGATATTATTTTCATTTGACTTAGCAGAGAAATTTGAGTTAAATATCGAAGTTATACATAAAAAATTATCATTATGAATGAATTATATATTAAACTACAAAATTATAGTAGTACATATCCTGAAGAAATAGTTACAAAAACAAAAATGCTTGAATTTTTAAATGAATATGAAAATCCTTTTAGCTGAGATTTACAAATAGGACATTTCACTGCGTCGGCTTTTTTACTTAATAATGATAAAACTAAATTTTTATTGATGCACCATAAAAAGCTTGATAAGTGGCTTCAACCAGGCGGTCATTGTGATGGAGATAGTAATATACTAAATGTAGCGATTAAAGAAGCTATAGAAGAATCTGGAATTAATGAAATCAAAACGATAAATAAGGAGATTTTTGATATAGACACCCATTATATTCCACCAACTCATAAGGAGCCTGCTCATTATCACTATGATGTACGATTTTTACTAAAAACAGTAAATAATGATAGTTTTATAAAAAATAACGAATCGAATGAACTTAAATGGTTTAACTTTTCTGATTATTCGAAATTAGATATTGAGCTAGAACGTTCCGTTACTAGAATGATAGAAAAGTTTATGACAATTAACCATACTGCTTGTTAAATATAAATTATTGCCCTATAATGGCGTTTTTTAAATAAAATGTAAATCAAATGCTATCATCTAGAATTTTTTCATTCCGTAGTAAGAACAAGGAAGATAATACTCCAAAAAACCTAGAAATTACATATCCAGGTTTAATTAATGAGAACAGACATATGAACTCTCTAGTAGGCGAAGTTGTTACTATTAAACTTAAGAATCAGCCTCAGTCTCATAATTTTATAAAGAGTGAAAAAGTTACCCTAACTTCATTTAAACCGCCTTCTTCTCAAAGTAAAGACGAATTTGATCCTATCTTAAAAGATGTTGAAAATATCTTAAAGGATTTAGAGGTTTTCTTAGATAATATAGAGACTAAAGCTTTAGGAGAGATTGATTCATAGTAACATCGATAGTTTTATGCTGTAATGTTCCTAGCTAAAAAGGGTATTGTCCGTGTGGATCAAGAAATGCGTTCGGTGTCATACCGTGGCTTGACCACGGTATCTTGGTTACAGACTGTATCCTTAGATCCCATGATTAAGTCGCGGGATGACAATAATTTATTTTATGCTATTTTTTGATATTCAAAATATATTTTTCTTACTGCATAAATCCACGCTAAGCATACAAAAGTAAATACCACCATTAGAATTGGTGCGATTGAGATAAAAGTGGCGGTTGGAACTAAAGTAAAAATAATAGATTGCACAAGACCGCTAGAGGATTTGCCAACTTTTGCACTTATCACGTCAACCGCAGCTTTGCCTTTGGTTTTGAGCTCCTCATCAAGAGGGATATATAACATTTCTCTTGAAGTATCCCATATAGAATACTTAGTACCTTTAGCTAAAATATTTTGAATACCACCGATCGAAACGGCAAGAGCAAGAGGTGACATTAAAATTGCTCCATCAAATAATGATAAAATTTGTTGGTCAAATACGATAAGTACAAAGAATAAAATGCCGGTCACCATTATTATAACCGGTGAAATAACTGCTGCTACAAACCAGTTGTGCATACGCATAACGTTATTACCGATGATGGTCATAACCATTATTGCCACGCCTGTCCAAAGTATATATAGACTGTTAAATTCAGCATAGGTATTTACAGTCGGATATAATTCCTTAATTTTTGCTTTCCATACGGCTTCGACTAAGTTAATAGCAAATCCGAAAGCTGCCGAACAAATTAAAAGTAGCCATAAATATTTTGATTTCGCAATATATTTAAAGCTTTTAATTAGCCCCATACGTTCTGAAGTTGATTTACCGCTTTTTGCTTTAGCATAGAGTAACGGATTAGTAAAAACGTTCTTGCTAATAAATCTAACTAATAAACAACAAATAATAGCAACAATTGCCACAATTGTTGTGGATACTTGAACTAAAGTGATTTTACTATCTGAAATACTCATAAACTTCTTAATAATAGTATCTTCTGATGATAGATTCATCATTAAAAAGCCGACTAATATTAAAGAAGAGTTGCCGAATAGCGAAAAGAGAGTATAAAATCTTTTTGCTTCTTCGGTAGTAGTCAGTTCATTAGCAAACTGCCAAAATAATAATACATAAAAAATATTAGGCCAAAGCTCGGCAAGACTATAATATACTATATAACCCCAATTACCTACTAATGAGATATACCACTTAAAATGAGGATAACGTTCCATCCAGTCAGCTAGATTATTGGGATGTATATGAAAAATATGAATATTAGGATAGATTACAAAAGTGAATAAAACAAAAAAGCTGATAAAAAATGCACTTAAATAATAAAAAATCTTTTCAAAAGTAAGATAATTAATCATTTTAGCATAAATAATCACGAATAAAGCAGCGGCAGGCGTAACGCAATAAACTTTAGCAAAACCTGCTATTTCTGCACTAATCTCAGAGATTAAAATACTATCTTTTAAGATGCGTAAAACATTTTGATTAAATAAAATACAAAACATTAAGGTACTCATTGGAATAAACTTTCCGAGTTCATAATTATGTACAGGCCAAAATGCCATTCTGAATTTGTTTTTAAACGATCGTGATGAGGTACTTAGCATTATAAATCCCTAAGGACAAAAAAAAAACTTAAGCACTTCAAGATTTTATGAAAAGATATTTCCCCTAAAACTTTAGAGCCTATATATATTGTTATTACCTTCTGAAGGTGCTGAACTTATATAATATATTTAGCTTTTTGTCAAGAATTACTAGCAAAATCGATCCAGCTTTAGTAGGTGAGGTAATCCTTGGACAGGTAATAACCGGCGGTAGCAGGCAGAATCCGGTGAGGCAAGCTCTGATTGATGCAGGAATACCAAAAAAAGTGCCGTGGCTATACGATTAATAAGGTATGCGGTTCAGGTCTTAAAAGTGTAGCACTTGCAGCAAATTCAATTATGACGGGTGATAATGAAATAGTTATAGCAGGTGGGCAGGAGAATATGTCGCTCGGTATGCACGGTAACTATATATCAGAGCAGGAGCTAAATGCGGCGATATTAAAATGGTTGATCTAATGCAGTATGACGGATTAACCGATGTATTTTCAGGAGTATTTATGGGTATTACTGCCGAAAATACCTCGAAACAGTTTAATATTAGCAGACAACAGCAGGACGAGTTTGTCTTAAGCTCTCACAAGACAGCAGCTAAAGCACAGCTAGCAGGAGTTTTTAAAGATGAAATCTTACCTATCGAAGTAACGATTAAAAAACTACTAGTTTGTTTGATCATGATGAAACAGTAAGACCTGATACCAGCCTTGAAATTCTGAGTAAATTACGTCCTATTTTTAATAAAAATGGTGTAGTTACGGCGGGTAATGCTTCCTCTATTAATGATGATGCGGCATGTCGTATGGTAGTTTCCGAAGCAGCTTTGAAAAAGCATAATTTAATGCCGCTAGCTCGTATTGTTTCTTATGCTTCAGCCGGTGTTGATCCAAGTATTATGGGTACTACCTCTGTTCCTGCATCCAAAAAAGCTTTAAGTAAAGCAGGTTGGAGCGTTAATGATTTAGAAGTTATCGAGGTTAATTAGGCGTTTGCTGCTCAAAGTATTTATGTAAACCGTGAAATGAAATGGGATATGGAGAAGGTTAATGTTAACGGTAACGGTGGAGCAATAACAATCGGTCATCCGATTGGGGCAAGCGGCGGACGTGTGCTTATGACTCTGATACAAGGCTTACGAAGAGCTAAAAAAGGCTTAGTTACTTTATGTGCCAGTGACGGTATGGGTATGGCTATGTGTGCTGAGCGGTTTAAATGTGCATTTGACTATATAGGCATTAATTTTATTTGTTAAAGAAGAAAGTTGTATTCATCTGAATTAACTACATTGTAATATATATCTGATCTAATATCTCTACAACCTAATAATGCATTATTACAATGTGTTATTGTATTTATAAATTCATGCAAGGTAGAAAAATGAGAGAATGCCTCCGGTTCATAACTCTTCCAATAATTTTCTGCTTCTTCTATATTATTACAAACACGCTTTAGCTTTTGACCAAAATATTTAGGAATATTCCCTAAATTTTTTGCCCAACTCCATACCATAAAATAGTTAGGATTAAAATCAGTAGAATCTATAAGAGGAGTTAGTTTAAAATGCTTCAATAAATTAGAAAAGTTATTTATGAGTTTATGAGAGGCTAACGCTTCATTGGGTACATAATTCTCATCATCAAATTGATGAAATATTTTTAATCTTTTTAGGCATATAGGTATCTCTTTTGTAAGTTCCATATAATGAGAAGATGGAAATTGGGTATTAAAAAGGTACAAGTTTGATTGCTTTTAAGCCATTCCTGGTCATTATTTATTATTTGTGCATCTTCAATTGGATATGCATCATTCCCATCAATTAAACAAGACAATATATAACCTAAGGTAGCTAATTGCATGTTTGGTGACCAGTTTATAGGATTCCAAGAAGACCAAATGCTAGACACTATATATTTAATAATTTCCTTATTATTTTGCTTTATTATATTCTATTTGGGTTAAAGAAATATATTAAATGAATTTATAAATACTAAATTTTATTGAAATCATTAATAATTTGGTAATAATTGTGTTAATTATACACATCTTTTATATGCTATAAATAGTAACATTAAAAAGTTGTTTCCTTCTTCTAGTTTCATACTTAGGATATTTCTATTTTAAGTGTAAACTTCTTTTGGTGTACAATCAATCTGATAAACAAATCAAATCTATCCTCGATGTATGGAAGATTATTGAAGTACTAACTCCTAATAAAAACGAAAATTTAAATAGATATTTTGAAATTATTAGAGAATATACCGATAAAAAAGGTAGTTTTAGTTGCAAACTGGATAAGAAAGAAACGCTTTTTTTCTTAAAAGATGCTTAGTTTGAAAAACTGGATAAAACAAAACTTGATATTGATCTTGAGAAAAACGAAGTAGCAGTTCATTGGCATATTTATCTCGGTTATTTAAAATGGTCGGAAGCTACACTTGAGATTTTAAAGAAAATCCAAAATATAACTAAATTAGATCAAGAGTTCTTAAATGATTATAATAACCATCAAGATAAGCAAGAACAACCGACAAACACCTATTGCTGGTTTAACTATAAATGAAAACGGTAAATATATTGAAGGATCGATGGTTATCTCTACTGCCGCTTATGCTCTTGGTAGAATCATGAGAGATAAGTTCCAAGAAAAAGAATTAAAAGATTTACCAAATTTTGTAGATAATAACAGCCTAATAGAGGAAGTATTTTCAGAAAGCGAGAGAATATATTTTAAGGATAAAAAGCAAGATTCTTGAATTAAACTCTAGATTTAAAAATGATTAATCTTATGATTGATTTTGTAGTTCAGAAGTTATTTATTTAACTGTTTTGAAATATACGTAAGAAGCGTTACCTCGCATAAAAAGAAAAAAGATAAACCGGTAATTTATAATTTTGTTGCTCCTTCTTTAGAAATGTTTAATAGTTTTTTTCTAAGACCATTAGATTTTGTACGAAGTAATATAGAAAAATTTGACTCAGAATCAACAATTGCCACATATCTAAGTAAAGAAGATAAGTCGGATTCCATAAATGTTTTAAAGCATCAAGAAAGTCTACAAGAACTGTTATCTCCATTTATGATGCAACCAACACGTTGGTGTCCATCGCCGAGTCACTCTCTTGCGGCACTGTAAGCTGCATCCTCTTTTCAGGGAAGCTTTTTGCTGTTAATAGTCCGCCTGGTACAGGTAAAACCACAATACTTTTTGATCTTACAGCAAATATCTATGTAGATCGTGCTTCATATTTAGCAATTTTAGAAGATCCTAAGGACGGGTTTCAAAATAAAAAATCTTTCTTACATACACCAAATTTTGATTATCATATTAATTCTTTAAAACCAAAATTACAAACTTACGGTATGGTTGTTGAATCATCTAATAACAATGCCGTTGAAAATATATCTAAAGAAATATCGTTATATAGTAAAATATATAAGCTATATCATAAAGATTTAAGTTATTTTAAACAACTTTTATTGGAAGAGGAAAAAGAGAAAGATTGGGGGATATTTGCTGCGGTGCTCGGTAATCATGGAAATAAAAAGAGATTTTCAAATAAGTTTTAGAAATATAAAGATGAAGAAAAAACGATGATAAGAATGATGAAAAATATAAAATGCTGCAATATCTTAATCTGCTAGTTAATAATAAATGTAAAGATAAAGCCCCTGTATATTTTAAACCTGAATATTGTAATTCTATAGATGAAATTAATAATGAATGGAAAGAAGCGTGTGCTGATTTTAACAATTTATACAGTGAAATTTATAAAGTTTATGAAAATATTGCATCAGTTATTGAATTTAATAAAAAGAAAAGAAAGTTAATTAAGGAAGAGGATTTAGGAGTGATATATGCAGAAAAAAAGAAGAGCAAAATGAGTTAGAATTAGAGCTTGATTATAAAAGCTCTAAAATACTTGAAATTGATTGTGAAATAAAATTATTAAATTTGTTTTTTGAAGAAATTCATGCATTTTTTAAAACTGCAAAATACAATTCTTGCTATGAGCAAAAACGGGCTTTAATTAAGCTAAAAAATAAATCTTCAGAAGAAATTGACCGGATAAAAACTGATATTAAGAATATTAAAGCTGAAATTAAGAAAATTGAGGCTTCTGTAGAAAAAATAAAACAGCTTAACGACGATATAAGCTTAGCTATCGTAAGTTTAAAAGATTAATATTTCAATATTAAGGATTTTGAAGAAGATTTATTTTGAAAAAATTGGCAAGAAAATTTTGAAGATTTAAATAAAGTCACTCCTTACTTTGATAAAGAGTTTGAAAAATTAAGATCAAAATTATTCATAAGTGCTGTAAGATTACATGAGATATTTATAAATATTAATGCTGATAATTTTTGGCATAGCCTGCAATATTTCTTTGATATGGCAGTGCATTCATCGGGTGACCCTAAGATAAACAAAATTGCTTGGCAAAATTTATGGTCATATCTGTTATGTCTACAACTTTTTACTTATTCGATAAAATGTTGGCAACATCCGAACATAATGAAATTCCTTGGTTATTTATTGATGAAGCAGGGCAGATACCGCTATAATAATTAAAAAAAGTCGTAGTAGTCGGTGATCCGCTGCAAACACTATTTCTATATTAAAGCAAGATTTAATGAACAAATTATGTGAACATTTTAAGGTTTCATATCTTGAGTGGTCACCTTCAGAAGTTTCATTGCAAAACCTAGTTGACCGTAATGCTTTATATCAAGCAAAAATAGATGATGTTACAGTTGGTTTGCCTTTATTAGTGCATAGAAGATGCCAAAATCCGATGTTTAAAATATGTAACAAAATAACTTACGGTGACAAAATGATTTTTGCTACCTCTGACTGTAACTCTGATATTAGAACGATTTTAGGTACTTCAAAATGGATAGATATAAAAGATAATAAGGTTCAACGTTATAAATATGAATCGGAAGCCGAATTTCAAAAATTACTAGAGTTATTAAAACAAGTATTAAAAGAGAAAAATGGGGATGATTTGCTCAAACAAATTTACATTATTACAATATATAAAGATTACAGTGAATCTATTTGTAGAAAATTGAATGAAATATATGACAATTCAAGATATGAGAAAACAATTCAAGCATTTAAAATATCGGCACTATTCATGCATTTTAAGGCAAAGAAAACGATACGGTAATAATACTACTAGGAGCTCAGCATCCTCTTGATAAAGGTGCAACAAATATAATGACACAAAAGCCAAAAGTCTTAAGCGTCGGTATTAGCAGAGCTAAAAATAACCTTTATGTTATCGGTAGCCTTGAGATTTGGCTGAAACATAAATATATGCCGGAAATCTATAATATGTTTGGTGATAAAGATTATACTTAGATAGCACTACAAGAATTGGCTAACTGTCCAGACTGGCGGAGAGAGAGGGATTCGAACCCTCGATACGATATGACCCGTATAACGGTTTAGCAAACCGCCGCCTTCGGCCACTCGGCCATCTCTCCGATCATGGCTTTACCTTATATCATCTAATAAGCAAAGTTTCTAGAATTATTTTATAATTTTTCTAACTAAATATAAGCATTTCCCGGTTTTACGGAATTGTTCATAATCAAAGTTTCCTTATCAAATCCGGGTAGTCCTTTAAAGTTCATATACCAATAACTAGGTAAATCATCCCAACTACGGAAATATTCAATATATTTGTAAAACTGTTTAGCCGTGGCTTCGATAGTTTTAATATCCGTGTTATCATCACAAATATCAAAAAGTTATTGGGTTATATAATAAATAAATTTAGTATCATTTTTATATTTAGCTATTAAGTACTCTATAATTTCGATTTGTTTAAGCTAAGATGGATAAGAGTCTGAAATTAACAATTGTACAAAATGCTCACTATCACTACAGATGCTAAATAATATTTCTGAATGTTCTCAAATAATTTCTGATGTTTAACTAAAAATCTATTCCAAGTTATTGCTTCAAGATTGACAAAACTCTTAATAGTCTTTTGGTTGGCATTCGGGAATATATTTTTGTAACGGTACTAAAAAATTGAAGTTATCTAAATTTTGATGAAAATTTTGTAATTCTTCAAAATGTGCAGCCATAAAAATGATTGTACACTGAGTAATAAGAAAACCTACAAAATAAAATTGATGATATTTGAATATCTGCTACTAACTCGCTGTCTAGTTTTCTAATATCATTTACTAATTATTGTATAGTTTTTAATTATAGGTTCTTCATTATTAGCAATAATATAAATTTTCGGATTATATATCTTTGAAGTTATTTCGCAGCATATTTTTTACTGCTTTTACCGTATTTGATTTAGATAATCAAGCTCTAATATATGAATATTGGTAAGTAATAAACTTGCATGATCTATTTTATTAAAAGGAGCAACATACCATGGAGATTCACCTTCTTTAATGTCTTTTTGGATAAGAGCAATTTTTTTATAACATTCTTCTTTTAAAAATGTATCATTAGTATCTGTTAAGGCTAAATTTTAAAATCCTCTATTACCTTATCTAAATAGCTCTGCCAATCACTAGTGAATAATTCTAGCAATTGCTTAAAAAAACTAAAACTAATTTGCATATAATAATATTAAGTTAATTTAAAAACTTTATGAATCAGAAGTTATTAGAGACAGTTATTGACTAACGTTATCTAAACAATTCTGTAGTTCTTCTAAATTACTTATATTACTTAACTTATATGGATAATTAATTTTCCGGAGCATATTTGTTAGTACACTTCCTGCCCCTATTTCTACTATATGAGCGATTTCTAATTTGTGAAATAGTTCTAAAGTTTCACGCCATCTAACTCGCCCGCATATCTGAAGAATTAAATTTTGTTTGATTTCTGTAGGATCTAGAGTAGGTTTTGCGGTATAATTGAGGACTATCGGTATCAGAGGCTTATTAATTACAGCTTGATCAAGAGCTGCTCGCATTTTTTCTTCTGCCGGTTTCATTAAGCTACAATGAAATGGAGCGCTGACTTTCAGCTTTATCGCTTTATAACCTAAATCTTTAATTATACTAATAGCATGATCTATAGCTGTGGTCTTGCCGCTAATAACTATTTGTCCTTCGATGTTGTCGTTGGCAATTTGGCATAAATTTACTTTGTTGATTTCTTCTAATATTTCTTCAAGTTTTTGAAGCGGAATATTAATACAAGCCGCCATGCTCCCCTCACCTTCAGGACATGCTTCCTGCATAGATGTGCTACGTATATGAAGTAGTTTTGCTGCTGTCTCAAGGTTAATACTTTCGGTACTACATAAAGCACTATATTCACCTAGCGAATGACCGGCAGCATAATCGCAAAGACTATCCAAACTTTTACCGGTTTCAGCTTTGATAATATTTATTATTGCCATAGATACTGCCATTAATGCCGGTTGTGCGTTAGTGGTTAAGGTAAGTTCTTCAGAAGGTCCATTAAAAATTATATCAGTGAGTTTTCGGTTTAGTACTTCATCAACGATTTGAAAAGTTTCTTTGGCGGGTTTAAAATTATCATAAAAATCTTTTCCCATGCCGATCAATTGCAACCCTTGACCGGGGAAGATAAAAGCTGTTTTCATATTTTGTATTATCGATTGAGTTTATTAATAGATTTTATTAAAATTTTCTAAAATAGTCAAATTATTTAAAGTATTTAAAACTGTTTTTCAATTATTACGCTATATATAATTTTTACAAAAGTATTAATTTTTCTTAGCTCTATAACTTGATTACTTCCAACTAGTACTATAAATTAAACTAAGAAAATATAAACAAGGAAATTAGTTATGAAGTTAAAAGAATATTTTAAAAAGTACAGCTTTTGGTTCGTGGCTTGC
Organism: Candidatus Rickettsia kotlanii; assembly: GCA_030295365.1. Lineage (GTDB taxonomy): Bacteria > Pseudomonadota > Alphaproteobacteria > Rickettsiales > Rickettsiaceae > Rickettsia > Rickettsia kotlanii. The sequence continues at coordinate 166,520 of AP027062.1, read as the reverse complement.
TGCATTTAAAAAATTATTTAGTAAAGAGGCATTAGAAGAGGAAATACTGAATATAAAACTAAAGGAATCTGAAAAGCAAGAGGTTAATAAAAAAGATTTAGTTATTTTATCTAATAATATTATTGAAATTGAACAAAAAGATACAGTAGAGCATGAAATTTCCAGAGTTAACCAATATAAAGAAAAACATAGGTTTGGTATTTACTCTAATTACCAATATTCAATTAGCAAAATTTGCAGAATTTATCTCTAATTTACCAAAAAAACATAGTGAATTTAAGGATTACTTTTGTAGTGAAGAACAAAAAGATGGGTTTTTTAAAGAAGATATTTATAAAAAAGTTGTTAATAAAGGTAAATTAGTTGAAAAATTCCAAAACTCATATAAATATAATTATGAAAAAATAGAACAAAATGTTCATGAATTACAAGCTTATTTAGATTCATATGAATATAATTGTGGCATTCTTAAATCTGATTTATTAGAGCATGATTATTATCATAATGCATAAATTATTATGCTATCTATTTTAGAAGTAGCGGTTTCAATAAAAATCTTATTAATTTTCTTATGACAATATCTAAATATAAATGATTTAAATTTAAGATATAGGAGTTAAATTGAAATAAATGTTACTACTATTATGTAGTATCTAACTAAATTCTTTGAAATTAATGATGTTTGATCAGTTAAATATCTTATATCCTCTGTTAATAAGTATTTTGATTTTTCTTGTTGTAGTTGTTATTTCTAAAATAACAAAGTATAAACAAGCCTTAAAAGAAAAAAATTTAAGTATTATTCCGTATTACCTTTTGCATAAGCATAATGCAGGGATGGTAATTATTTAACCTTTCTATTTTAATTCTTGCTTTATTTTCAAACTTTCTAAAATTTTTAACATAAGACGCTATTTAAATATATGTGTGTCTTAGTAGTATATTATATTAATATAGCAGCTACTAATTGAGAAATTTATCGCAAGTGTGTTTGGCTATTTCATACCAGCAATTTTCAGGAGTAGTAGATTTATTACTAAAACCGCATATAATCAGCCTGTCTTTAGCTCTTGTCATTGCAACGTAGAGTAGTCTTATATATTCTTGCAAATCTCTTAATTTTTCAGCTTCTTTCAGCTCTTGCAAAAACTCAGGAGTATCGGCAGCATTAGCAGAGAAAAACATTTCTCCTTTATCATCCCAAATAAATTTATTGTTGCTTATCGGTAAAGTAGTAGAATCGCATAATATAACAATAGGAGTTTCAAGCCCTTTAGAGCCGTGGACGGTCATTACTCTTATTTTGTCTGAATGCTCCATATCACGTTTAATATAGATATCGTTATTTTCAAACCAAGCAACAAATCCTTGCAGTGAATTATCTATATCATTTGCATAGTTTTTGCTTAATGTTAATAGCTCATTTATCATATCATCACTATCATCATCGTAAATTTCGCGTAAATTTAGATTATGCACCACTAAATCAAAGAAGTTCTCAACAATCGATATTTTATAAATTTCAATTAGAGAATCTAACTTATTATATATCTCCTTATGTGAAGAGAGTATATCCCATAAACTATTCTCACTTTTATTTACAAGAAGTTCGTATAATTGCTGCTCGCTTATGCCAATAATCGGTGATTTTAGTAAACCGGCAAGATTTAAATCATCATCAGGTAGTAACACAAATTTAGCTAATGAAATTAAATCCATTATAGTTAGATTTTCCTTAAGGTTCATTCTATCGCTTACTTCAACTTTAAGTTGAGCTTTGCTAAGTTCTTTGATTAGATTATTACTAAATTCATCTCTCTTCCTGACTAATATCATGAAATCTTTTTCAGATATCCTGTTTGCAGTAGACGGTAAAATTTCTTCGCTTTCTATTTGTTCTTTTATAAAATTTACGATTTTTTCTATGAGTAAATCGGCAGCAGATTTAGAATTTTCATAATCTTTAGGTAATGCCCAAAAAAGCTCTTCTTGTTTTTCATTCGTCACTAATGGCCAAACCGTTACAGAGCCTTGATGTGTACGAAATGAGGATATTAAAGGATTATTTGAAAGAAATAAACTCGGGTAATTGGATTTTATATTTTTTAAAACATTATAAGTAAATTGTAAAATCTCTGTACATGATCTATAAGAATATTCAAGTGTGATATTTTTGAATTTTTTATTAGCATTTGTAAGATTTGCTTTTAGTCGCTCATTTACTAAGTTGAAATTATGAAGATCAGCCCCTTGAAAACTGAAGATCGATTGTTTATCATCGCCGACTATGAAAACACTATTATTTGGCCTCTCTACAGCATTAAACTCTGTTATTAAAGTAGTAACAATATTCCACTGCGGGGGGCTTGTGTCTTGTGCTTCATCGACAAGAATATGATTTATCTCGCTTTCAAGCTTATGCAGCAACCACTCATGAGTAGTTTTATTATTTAGTAATTTCTCGGCGTAGTAAATTAAATCGTCGTAATCGAGTAAATTATTTTCTTCCTTATATGAATCGTATTTTTTTAAAATAATATGCGCAAGTTTAGTCAGTAAGTTCGTATGATATTCTAGCTCTTCTATGCGACGCAGCTCATCTAATCGGTAAATTTCAGAGGTAATTTTTTCTAACTCTAGTAATAATTTAGGATATTTCCTTATTAATTCTTTCGATAAAAGGCTTTGTCGTTTTTTCCCGTCTTTAGTAAAAAAAATTTCTTTCGGTGCTATTTCCACATCGTACTCGGCAAGTAAGTTTTTTACCTTATCGTAAATATTATTTAATTCCCCTAACGCTAATCTTTTATTAGATATTTCTTTGGGAATTTGCTTATTTATAAATAACTTTCTGAATTTAATTTTCTGCTCGATTATCTCGGTAAAAATATCTTGCAGAGTTATTTCATGAAATCGGTTAAGTAAAATTTTAATTAAGTCATTATGTTCATCGCTTAAGTAAATTTCGTTTCTGATATTTAGGAAGATATCTTGTAATTTAGTTTCTTCAAGGATTTTAAATTCTGGTGTTATGCCGGCTTCTAAGGGAAAAGTGTTAAGGATTTTTTGACAAAAAGCATGAATTGTATAGATATTTAAAAGCTTATTGCTATTTAGTATTTTATCATATAAAGTTTTTGCGTTTTCTGTTTCTTGTGGCGATGGCTTATTGCCGCTCATTAAGAAAAGTGCTTCTTCTAGTTGCTCGGCGTTGCAAAGAGAAAGATATTTAAGTCTGCTATTAATTCTTACTTGCATCTCTATAGCTGCAGCATTAGTAAAAGTAAGGCATAAAATATTAGAAGGCTCTACGCCCGTTATTAACAGACGTAAAAATCGGTCGGTTAGGATTTTGGTTTTGCCGGTACCGGCAGATGCTGATACCCAAACAGAGTAATTAGGATCGGATGCTTCTCTTTGTAAATCATTCATTTATGTATCGATTTTCTACTGTCACCCCGTAGCTTGACCACGGGTGCCAGTCTTTTTAATTATTTTTCTGGATCCCGCTACAAGCTCGCGGGATGACGTCCACAGCCATATAACGGCGCCGATAAATTACATATACTACGATTAAAGAAATAGCAAGTCCAAACCAAGTTAGGGCGTATTCTAAATGGTCATTTCTGATTGCTGCTAAATGATTTATTGTAAGAGGTAATAAAATATCTAGATTACTAATATCTTTTCCTTCCGCAATAATATAAAAATTCTCAAGATCTAAGCCTAACACTTTGGATGTTTCTTTTAAATTTAGCGTTAGCCACACATTATTTTTTATATTGTTAGCAGGTAAGTAGATACGAGTTTTTTCTGATGGCATGGTAACACCGATAATCTCGTGCTGCCGGTTGTTTGTAGCTTGCGTGATAATATTTTTATTGCGATTACTGAACCAACCTCGTGCTACTAAAATAACTTTATCTTCTATGGTTTTAAAAGGAGTAACTAAATAATATCCGTCTTTTTCACTCGACATTGACCTTCTACCGTATAAATATATGTCTTTATTAGGCAAAAATTGACCGGTAATTTTTACTTTGTGATAAGGTAAACCATCTTGAATTTCTGCTAAATTAATTGCAGGTGAGGTTAGGTTAGCTTGCATTGAAGCTAAAAATAATTTCTTTTCTTTTAAACGACTAAGCTGCCAAAAGCCTAAAGAGATAAGTATTGTGAAGGTTATAAATACAAGAAAATTTGTTTTCATAAATAAGTTTTAAGGGGATTATTGATAATCGTCATTGCAAGCGAACGTAGAGAGCATGGCAATTTCACGAAATAATATAAAATTCCTGAGATTGCCACGTTGAGGCTTTGCATCTCCTCGCAATGACGTTTTACTAAGCAGTTTTTAAAATTCTACTGAGAAACTCTTTATGTTTTTGCAGCTCTTCTTTTGTAGGTTTAATAACAATAGTAGCTTGCTCTGTTTTGTTATTTACTTGATTGGTTGCTAAATTATTTATTCTGGCAGATTTATCAACCATTTTAAAAGCGGATTGTCTACCGCCCATTAACTCTACATATACTTCTGCAAGTAATGCTGCATCTTTCAAAGCTCCGTGAAGCTGCCTACCTGAATTATCAACTTTAAATCTTTTACATAATGCATCAAGATTATATTTTGAGCCTGGGAACATGCTTCTAGCCATTACTAAAGTATCAATAGTATTTGCTAGTTCCAAGAGTTTAATTTCGGTTCTTTTTAATAATGATAATTCGTGATTTAGAAATTTAATATCGAAAGGAGCATTATGAATAATCAGTTTGCTATCTGAAATAAACTCTAAAAGATCATCGGCTATTGTATGAAATAGAGGCTTGTCTTTTAAAAATTCGCCGGATATGCCATGAATTCTATAAGCCTCAAACGGCATATCTCGCTCAGGATTAATATAAAAATGAAAATTCCTGCCTGTTAATACCTTATTTACCATCTCAATAGCACCGATCTCAACGATTCGATGACCTTGTTGTGGGTCAAGTCCCGTAGTTTCGATATCTAAAATTATTTCTCTTAAACTCGACATTCCAAATTCTTTATTAGCTTCGCTATTTGTTTTTCCAAGTCTAACATATCAACGCCGCTATTTATAGCAAAATCTGCTTTTGCTATTTTGCTCTCTTGTGATAGTTGAATTTCTTTGATTTTATTATAAATTTCTATATCAAACGAAGATCTCGTTATTGCTCTTTGCATTCTTATTTCTTCAGAGCAGTATATTGTTACGACAAAATCGAAATACTTATCAAATTTAGCTTCATAAAGCAACGGTATTTCAGCAAAGCCAAATTTGGAATTAGCATTTTCTTTTTTAAATAAAATGAGTTTATCTATTAGTAAGGGGTAAATAAAATTTTGTAGTTTTTCTCTAGCTAGGTCGTTATTGTAAATTAAATTACTGATTTTTCTAATATTGAAAGACCCAAGTTCAGGTAGTAATTTTAAAATCTGAGTTTGCAAAACTACATCTTGATATAATTCTTTTATGCATTTATCGGCACAAAAAGTTTTATATCCTTTTTCTGCTAAATAATCCAACATAAAAGTTTTGCCTGATGCATAGCTACCGGTAATACCTATTGCTAACATTTTGTTATAAAAATTTTATGTTCATTAGCGAGTTTTATAGTTAATTCTTCTTCGACTATAATTACGTTATTTTTTTGAATCGCTACCCCTTTGTAATTATCTTTAGCAAGATTTTTTATAGTATTAGGACCGATCGTCGGCATATCTAGTCTATTATCTTGACCTAATTTTGCTATTTTTACTAATACTCCTCCATGAGGATTTTTACGTAAATCTGCACATCTCGTTATTAAATTATCCGTTCCTTCGGCAGCCTCTATACCAAGTATGTAGCCACTTTCAACTATAACCGATTGTGCGATGTCGAATGCACTTAGATGATTCAATAATTTTATTCCAAGCTCAATATCATTTTTATCTGAACTTATAGGGTTAGTATCGGTTATAATATTGGAGTTATCTTGTTGATTTTTATATATTTCATTACTTGAAATTACCTTGAAACCGTAACTTTCAAAAAAATCCGCTACTGTTTTTAGCAAACTATCATCTCCTCGAATTTTTTGCCCAACTATTTTGAAAAGCAATAAACCGCCTATTTTATCTACGGCTAAATTTTTAAAATTTGGTCTATTAACTCCACCGATAAAAACAATATTTTTTACCTCATGCTTCTTAAAATATTTTATAGCTGCTCCGATCATACCGATTTTTAAAATCTTATATTCAAAATCTTTAATTTGATCTATATCAGCTTCGTCTTTAATTGCCGCTATATAGCAATTACCGCCTTGCTTTGTATAATGACCTGCTATTAAGTAAGGTAATGAACCTCTGCCGGCGATAATCCCAAGATTTGGTAGCATAATTAAGTTTTTAATTTAGAATTCTAAACATTTATTATAAGTCCATTTTTAATATAAATCTAGAATTCTTATTTGACCTTTACATTTTAATCAAATTAAGGCATAATACTTGGTGCTAATATAGCTATAGTAATAAACGTAATTTAGAATAGAGGTTGCGGACTCGGGGGCAGTACCCGACGCCTCCACCAAAACTTTCTAAATAACTTGCTCCTAAAGGTAATTTGTATGTCGATCCGGTCTCGAAGCCTCATGTTACTTGCGTGTATGCTGCAGTTCTGCATTCCATGTCGCCTTCAAATTTCTCTTTATTAGCTACATTATATAGAAAAGTTTAAATATGTAATAACTCTTAAAGAGTAGATAATACGAAGTTCATCGAGTATTTTTGGGGGGCGAAATAGGATCGACGTGCCTAATAAAAAGATTGCTTTTACTCGGGATGATTCCGCCGATGGCTTTTGCCATATGGGTCAAAACAAAGAAACGCAAACGATAATAATCGTTCTGTAGGTCGTTTAGCTTTAGCAGCTTAAACCCTACGCGGCTTGAGGGTGTGCCGGGCAACAGAAAAACCCTCACTTATACTTGTTTAATTTGAAAAATTGGCATTGCCTGAAAACGGTTGATCTCGTCATTGCAAGCAAATGTAGAGAATGTGGCAATTTCATAAAGTAGGACTCCTGAGATTGTTTCGTCAAAACTTACAGTTTTTCCTCGTGATGACGTAAACTATTCAAATTAAACTTCGTCGACCTATTTTTATTTATTTTTCTCGTATGAATATTGAATATAAAAAATTTGTGTATGAATATATGCTAGAATTTGTGAAAAAAATTCTAACAAAAATTCAGCATGAAAATTTATATGGGGATCAGTTAATATACATATCGTACAGAACCGATAACCCCGCGGTAATTTTACCTTCAAAAGTTAAACAGGCATATCCGAAACAGATAACAATAGTACTGCAATATCAGTTTGAAAATTTAATAGTAAATGATACGGGCTTTTCTTTAACGGTAAGTTTTGACGGTGTGAAAGAAATAATTTACGTACCTTTTGATGCACTTATTAGCTTTGTTGATTCCAATAATAATTACAGTCTCACTTTTAATCAGTCGTTAAATATACATGAAAATCCTCAACATGAAGAGGAAATAAGTAATAATAAAAGTTATCAGACTTCATCATCTTCAAGTCCAAATGTTATAATGTTAGATAAGTTTCGTAATTCTTCTAAACCTAGTTGATGCATATTATGGATTCAAAAGTAGTGATATATACTGATGGTGCATGTGCGGGTAATCCAGGTCCCGGAGGGTGGGGAGCTTTGCTTCAATTTAATGATACTAGCAAAGAAGTATTTGGGTATGAGTTAGATACGACTAATAATCGTATGGAAATTACGGCAGCACTTGAAGCCTTGAGGGTTTTAAAAAAATCTTGTAATATTGAGATTTATACCGATAGTAAATATTTGCAACAAGGAATTACCGCTTGGATTCATAATTGGATAAAAAATAATTGGTGTAAAAGCAACAATGAACCCGTTAAAAATGCCGATTTATGGCAAAAATTATACGCAGAATTGAGCAAACATACTATTATTTGGAAATGGGTAAAAGGTCATGCAAATAATAGTGGTAATATTGCTGCCGATAAACTTGCAGTGCAAGGAAGAGAAACTGCTATAGAAATTTTAAAATGTCGTGGATAGATAAGTTTTTTATTACTTTTTTTTGCAAAAAAGTAGGAGAAGATGAGTTTTTAAATCAATATTATGAAAGCCGTAATATTGATTATGTAGGGCGTCCAAGGAGGTTTGTTATTTATAAAGATGTAAATGAACCTACAAAAATTCCACCAAGTTGGCACGCTTGGTTACATCATTTAGTAAATGAGATACCAAAAAATATGCAGCTTTTTCCATGGCAAAAGAATAATAAAATAGTTAAAAAGTTGCCTAAAACATCAAATCTTAAATATAATAGATGGCAACCGTAATTAATTAATAAAATATAAAAAACAATGCAACAAAACATTATTGAAACAATTATAGGCTTTGTAGTATTAATTATTGCTTTGCTATTTTTGATTTTTGCCTACAAAACATGTAGTTCTATAACTAGCTCAAAAGGCTATCAGGTAACTGCTCATTTCCAAAGTGCGGAAGGGATAGCAGTTGGAAGCGACGTAATGATTTCAGGTATAAAAATCGGTAGTGTAAAGAAAATTACTTTAGATCCAAATAGCTTTTATGCAAGTGTATATCTAAATATTAATGATGATGTTAAAATACCTAAAGATTCTAAAGCCCAAGTAGTCACCATCGGGTTACTTGGAGGTAAATATATTTCAATTGTACCAGGTAATGACGATGAAAATTTAGCGGCTAATGAAGAGATAAAATATACTCAATCAGCCATTAATATTGAATCATTAATTAATAAAATTGTTTCTTTGTTTGGTAGTAAGTAGAAGTAATACGAAATAAAAAATCATTAAATTTAGCCGAATCTAGTTTAGGTTCGGTTTTTTTATTGTTTAAGCTATTGTAAAGTTCTTATAAGAGGAGTATCGTATAAGTTTTGTAGGCAAAATAGTTTGCTTAACAAAATGTAAACTAATAAAGGAGTAAATTATGAAAGAATCAAATTCAAACTCTGCTAAAGTAGATGTCGAAGGTATCAAAAAAAGATATTAAAAGCCTAGTGTCAAGATTACGTAATTTAAAAGGTAAATCCGGAGATATTCTAGATAAGCAGTTAGGTAATTTATCATTCCATTATGGAACATATAAAGGAATGGATAAAGGTAAAGCTAATGTAGCAGGTTTATTTGAGTCGACACGTGACTACCCTTTATGGAATCTAGCCTACGCTTTTGGTGCAGGTGTATTGCTCGCTTAAGCTCTTTCCTTGCATTCTGAGCTTTTAAAAGCTTTTCCTCCTCTTCATCTATTATTCACTCAGAGGTTAAAGTTTCTTCTTCTTTATTTTCCATATTTTAATTCTTATGAATTAGATTATATTATGAATGACAGAGTTTAATTATCATTTGAGAAAAATAATCTATAGAAGTAATTAAAATAAGTCAATGACTATAATTGTTTAGAGTTGAAAAGATTATCATTATACGGGAATGACATCGGAAGGCTAAATTACAGCATAAAACAATTACTTCTATATGATACCTGCTTTTAATCTTAATTTTTATGTTCCAGGATAAACTATAGTATGCTAAGATATTGCTTTTAAAAATAAGTGATTATCAGTGTCAAAATTTTCTTTTAATATTCATCATCAGCATAAAAAAGCTAGAAGCGGTATTATCGTAACCGCACACGGTGAAATGCGTACTCCTGCTTTTATGCCGGTTGGAACTAGAGGAACAGTGAAGGGAATGCTACCTGAATCGGTAGCAGAAACAGGGGCGGATATATTGCTTGGCAATACTTACCACTTAATGCTTCGGCCGACTGCCGAACGTATAGTACGGCTTGGTGGCTTACATAAATTCATGAATTGGGATAAGCCGATATTAACCGATTCGGGCGGTTTTCAGGTAATGTCGCTATCGAAGTTACGCAAGATAAACGAAGAGGGAGTAAGTTTCAGCTCTCATATTAACGGAGATAAATATATGTTAACTCCTGAGCGTTCTACCGAAATACAATATCTGCTCGGTAGCACAATCACTATGGTTTTTGATGAATGTACGCCTTACCCTGCAACCTTTGAAGAAGCTAAAACTTCTATGCAGCTTACGACTAGATGGGCGAATAGATCACGTAATGCTTTTGTTAAGCGGGAAGGCTATGCACAATTCGGTATTATTCAAGGTAGCGTTTACGAAGAATTACGTGAGCAATCGGCTAAGGATCTAGTAGAACTTGATTTTGAGGGTTATGCTATAGGTGGACTTGCAGTAGGTGAGGGGCAGGAGCTTATGTTTAAAGTACTTGATTATGCTCCTGATTTTCTGCCACAAAATAAGCCGCGTTATTTAATGGGAGTCGGTAAGCCTGCTGATATTATAGGTGCGGTTAGCAGGGGTATAGATATGTTTGACTGCGTAATTCCGACACGCTCAGGTCGCAACGGTCAGGCTTTTACGAAATACGGTACGGTCAATATCCGCAATAGCAAATATGCCGATGATAACAAGCCGCTAGAACATGATTGCCTATGTCCTGCTTGTAGAAACTATAGTAAAGCTTATCTACATCATTTAGTTAGAATCGGTGAAATACTTGGCTCTATGCTAATGACATGGCATAATTTAACATATTTCCAAAATCTCATGAGCCGTATTAGAGCATATATTAAACTAGGTAAAGATTTTGATTTTGATTCTTAAAGTGACTAGTTATAAAACATGCCTTATTACATGTAAACGTACTTAAGTAGGTTATGTTATGAAAAAAGTTTGTGCAGATCATACTTCAGTGATTGTAACTAGACAAAAACCGGTAGTTATTATGTCGCTTGAAGATCATAATGCTATGGAGGAAACTATACTTGTTAAAAAGTCCTAAAAATGCTGAACGACTAAAACGAGCAATTAGCGATTTTGAAGAAAATAAAAATTTTAGGAATTGGATTTGATTATAAATTAACATAAAAGTATGAACTACTAATGCAAAATATTGATTTAATATCTGAAGAGGAAGCACAAAAATTACTAAAAGAACTCGCTGATAAAATAGCAGCGTATAACCATGCTTATTATATAGAAGATAATCCTTTAGTTCCTGATAGTGAGTATGATCAACTATTTAATACCAATCTCAAGTTAGAACAAAAATTTCCTCATTTAATTTTAGAAAATAGTCCTAGCAAAAAAGTAGGGGCTAAAATAACAAATAAATTTGCTAAAGTTACGCATCAAGTGCCTATGCTATCTCTCAGTAATGCTTTTGATGAGCAAGATGTGAGAGATTTTGTAGACCGTATAAAAAATTTCTTACGCCTTAATGAGTTTGCTCCTATCTTTTGTGAACCTAAAATAGACGGTTTGTCTTTTTCTGCTGTTTATAAAAACGGGGTGCTTACAACGGGAGCTACAAGAGGTGACGGACGTGTTGGTGAAGATATAACAGCAAATATTAAAACAATTAAAAATTTTCCTCATAAAATAGATAATGTTCCAGAGTTTTTAGAAGTACGAGGGGAAATTTATATTGAAAAACAAGATTTTTTAAATCTAAATAAAGAACAAAAAGAGCAGGGCAAGGATAAATTTGCCAATCCTCGTAATGCTGCTGCCGGATCACTTCGTCAGCTTGATGCTTCTATTACAGCTAAAAGACCACTCAAATATTTTGTATATTCAGGAGGAGTAACTGAACAGAATCTCGCGTCTTCACAAGATCAATTACTTACAAAATTAAAGGAATGCGGCTTTAACATTAATGAAATATCTAAACTTGCAAGTTCTGAAGAAGAAATTTTCGCCTTTTACGAATATCTCAAAACAAATAGGGGAAATTTACCTTATGAAATTGATGGAGTAGTATATAAGCTAAATGATTTTGCACTGCAAAATAGAATGGGCTTTATTGCACGAAGTGCACGCTTTGCTACTGCTCATAAATTTCCTGCAATAATAGGACACACAAAGTTACTTGCTATTACTGTACAGGTCGGTAGAACTGGTACGTTAACGCCGGTAGCCGAACTTGAACCCATAGAAATAGGCGGGGTCACCGTTAGTAGAGCAACATTACATAATTTCCAAGAAATTGCACGAAAAGATGTGCGGATTAAGGATTATGTATTCCTGCAACGTGCTGGTGACGTTATTCCTAAAATCATGGGAGTTGATTTTGATAAACGTCCTAATGATACAGCATCGTTTGATACTCCTTTATTTTGTCTGTCATGCAATTCTAAGTTGCATTATGTGCCTGGAGATATTATTATACGCTGTGATAATGGCCTTAACTGCCCTGCTCAGAATTATGAGCGTATCCGTCATTTTGTATCGAAAAATGCTATGGATATTAAGGGGCTTGGGCGTAAGCAAGTTGAGTTTTTAATAGATAAGGGATTGATTAGTAATCCTTTAGATATTTTCTTTTTAAAAGAAAAAAATGACTCTAGCTTAGCAAAACTTGAAAATATGGATGGATGGGGTAAAAAATCAGTAGAAAATCTTTTTAAAAATATAGAACAATCAAAAAACGTTAGTTTGCCAAGATTTATATATGCATTAGGCATAAGGCATATCGGTGAACAAAATGCTAAATTACTTGCTAGAGAATTTGGCAGCTATAATAATTTTATAGCTCAAATGGAATTGCTTAGAACAAATGAGTCTGATATTTATCAAAAACTAAACAATTTAGAAGGAATTGGTGATAAGATTTTAGTAGATATTATTGATTTTTTTGATGTTAAAGAAAATATTGAGCTTATCAAAAAACTTGGTGAAATATTAAATATTGAAGATTATAAAGAGACTAGAGAACAGAGTAGTTTAACGAACAAGATAGTCGTATTTACCGGTAGTTTACTGACGATATCTAGAGCAGAAGCTAAAGCAACGGCTGAGAAGCTTGGGGCTAAAGTTACAGTTGGCATATCCTCGAACACGGATTTAGTTGTAGCCGGTGTTGATGCAGGCAGTAAACTTAAAAAAGCTAAAGAGCTTAATATTAAAATTATTGATGAAGAAGAATGGCTTACGCTTATAAAAAATGTTTAAAGCAAGGCATTGCTAACTAAATGATAGTAAATGAAAAACTCTATGTCATTCCCGCAAAAGCGGGAATGACATAGAGCCATGCGCGCGAGTTAGTCATAGAAGTGAAATTTATGATTAATTTAAAATGAACTATCGTCATATTTATCATGCAGGCAATTTTGCTGATATAATTTAGTCCTAATTAGTATTTTAGAACAGCTCAAGAAAAAAGAAAAACCTTTTGCAGTTTTAGATGCTTTTGCTAGGCTAGGTCTTTACGATTTAAACTCGGAGGCGGCTTCTAAAACTCTGGAAAGCGATACGGGAATTAATAAATTACTGCAAGCTACTGATCCTATCCCTCAGCTCTTACAAACTTTTTTAAATATAATAAATATAGCAGGCAAAAGTTACTACTCAAGTTCACCTGTTATAATTAAACAATTATTAAGAGCAAATGATCGTTTAATTGCCTGCGAACTTCATCCAAGCGATTATTTAAGTTTAAACAAATTATTACCAAATGATACGCATAATATAGATGCTTATAATGCTATCAAAGCTTTGCTACCATTTAAAGAGAATAGAGGATTAATTTTTCTTGATCCGTCTTTTGAAGTAAAAAATGAGTTTCAAAAATTACTTGAAGCACTTAAAAAAATTAAGCTACGAGTTCTTAATAAGACTATCTTAATTTGGTATCATATAAAAGATTTATCTTTAGTCTGTGATTTTTACCACAATTACAAAAATATCGGATTTAAAGAAAGTATGATTATTAAATATGAGCTTTTAAATAGTGATAAAAATATGGTAAAGTGTGGGTTAATGTTAATTAACCCTCCAAATATTAGAGGAGAATTAGAGAAATTAACAGAATATTTAAGTGGCACTCTTAATTTGAAATTTACATACATTTATCTTGAATGTCTTTTAAAAAATATATCTTTTTACTGTTTATAGTTTTTCTTGTTCAAGGTTGTAGCAGTATTAAAGAATCTAGTGATACTACGTTACTTTCTACTACTTCATCTCAATTAAAGCAAAAATATAAAATTAGCTATGCGGATTTAGTAGTACAGTATGATTTAACAAATAAAAATAGCAAATGTATATATGCAAAAAACTTAGGTCTAATAACTAATAACCCTAAACAAAATAAGATTTTTTTACACAAATTACATAATAAAAACCTGGCAGAATTTAATAAAGCAGCTGAAATAAAAATAGCTGATATAAAGGCAGTTGTAACAAAACTAAATTCAAAATATAAGTTTCTCTCTAAACCGGAGGCTAGCTATTTTGCAAAAAAACAAGCTCATAGGAATAGTATCTCAGAATTAACCAAGCTTGATAAAATAATTAGTACAATACCACTTATGATGCCAGAATATGAGCCGAAAATTACTAGCCATTATGGAACTAGGATAAGTCCTCATAAAAAGAAAAGAAAAAAGAAATGTTCCCATAGCGGTATTGATTTACAAGCTAAAAAAGCAGCACCGATATATGCAGCAGCAAGCGGAATTGTTATAAAAGCTGCTAGAGCACATGATTACGGGAATTTTGTTGAGATTAAACATGGACGCAAATTTGTTACGAAATATGCTCATTTAAAAGAAATGTCAGTCAAGGAAGGAAATAAAATTAAGCGTGGTCAATTTATCGGTATACAAGGTAGCACTGGTAATGTAACGGGTGAACATTTGCATTTTGAAATTCTGTTAGATAATAAAGCAATCAATCCGTTTGACTTTATTTTTAACTACCGTAAATGTTAAACTATGATCAAACTTTTATATCCTGAATTTTGGCAGAAGCGAAATATTATAGCTTATTTGCTTTTGCCTATAAGCTTGGTATATCAATTTTTAGGCTATTTACGAGCTAGTTTAGCACGTCCTATTATGTTGCCTGCTAAAGTTATTTGTGTCGGTAATTGTAGCGTAGGAGGTACGGGTAAGACGCAGATAGTAATGTATCTAGCTAAATTACTAAAAGCTAGAAATGTAAGTTTTGTAATAGTAACTAAGGCTTATGGTAGTAACCTTAACAGTGCAACTATTATACATCAAGGACATACAGTATTAGAGGTAGGAGATGAGGGGGTAATACTTGCAAAGTACGGAGCAGTTATTGCTACTAAAAATATTAAAAAGATTGTGCCATTAATTAACGAGCTTAAACCTGATATAATAATAGTTGATGATTTTCTACAAAATCCTTATTTTCATAAAGACTTTACTATAGTCTCAGTAGATAGCCAAAGGCTTTTCGGCAACGGTTTTCTAATTCCCGCTGGTCCTTTAAGACAATATCCAAATAAAGCCCTTGATGCAGCTGATTTAATTTTTTTAGTCAGTAGCCACCAAGATAAAATACCGAATATTTTAACTCCTTATGTCAATAAGTTAATAAATGCTCAAATAGTTCCTTCAAATAATATAGATAAAACTAAAAATTATTTTGCTTTTAGCGGTGTCGGTAATCCTGAACGTTTCTTTGCGACTTTAAAAAATTATGGATTAAATATAACCGGTTACAAAATTTTCCCTGATCATTATAATTATTTACAAGCAGATTTAGAAAATTTATATTCATTAGCTCAAGAGCATAATGCTACCTTAGTTACTACAAGAAAAGATTATGTTAAGTTTAATGATTTAAATAATAATATTGTCTGTCTAGATGTAGAATTATCTATAAACCGTCCTGATTTATTAAATGAAAAAATTTTTAAAAAAGCTCAGATATTTAATTGAGTATTTTATCGTTGTTATATTCCTGAAAGTAATAGGAATATTCGGTGTAGATAAAGCGGCGGATATTTGTAGTTTTATAGCAAGAAAATTTGGTATATTATTTGCTGTTAATAAAATTGCTAGACGAAATATTAAAGTAGTATTCGGTGATATGTATGATGTTGAAAAAATCATAGATCAAACTTGGGATAATTTTGGTAGGTTTATCGGTGAATTTACATATGTTGGCAAGATGGATGAAGCCGAGTTAGAGCGTAGAATCGAAATAATCGGCATAGAAAATATTAAAAAACTTGAAGGACAACCTTTTTTATTATTTGGCGGTCACTTTGCCAATTGGGATATTAGTCTTAAGATTCTTCATAAATTTTATCCGAAAGTTGCTGTAATTTATCGTAAAGCAAATAACCCGTATGTTAACAAGTTGGTTAATAAAAGTCGTGCTAGTGATAAATTAAGACTTATACCGAAAGGTTCTGAAGGTGGCAGAGCTTTAATCAGGGCTATCAAGGAGAGTGAATCTATTGTTATGCTTGTTGATCAAAAAATGAACGATGGAATTGAAGTGCCTTTTTTAGGACATCCTGCTATGACTGCAAGCGCCATCGCTAAAATTGCTTTGCAGTATAAATATCCAATTATGCCTTGCCAAATCATTAGAACTAAAGGCAGTTATTTTAAAGTAATAGTTCACCCGCAATTAAAGTTTGAGCAAACCGGCGATAATAAAGCCGATTGCTATAATATTATGCTTAATATTAATCAAATGCTAGGAGAATGGGTTAAGCAAAATCCTTCTCAATGGTTTTGGTTTCACAATAGATGGAAGAAATGAAACGTCATTGCGAGGAGTGAAGCGACGTGGCAATCTTGTCAAATATCCTGAAATTGCTTCGTCAATTGCTATGCAATTTTCTCGAATGAGCTACGGTATGACATTTTAAGAAAGCATAGTCCGTAATTTCTCAAGTACTTCTTGAGCGTGATTTTTAGCATTTACCGACCGCCAAATATGCTTAACTATGCCTTCCTTATCAAGTAGAAATGTAGCTCTATCAATACCCATGTATTTTTTACCGAACCTTGATTTTTCTATCCATATCCCTAATTGTTCGCATAAATTTGAATTTGCATCAGAGGCTAAATCAAATTCTAAACTATATTTTTCTTTAAATTTATTATGAGAGTCAAGCGTATCTTTGGATACTCCGATAATTACCGTATTAAGTTTATCGAATTCCGGTTTTAGCTTGTTAAAATCTTGTGCTTCAATAGTACATCCAGGTGTATCGTCTTTCGGATAAAAATATAATATTACGAATTTTCCTTTTAAATCCGATAGTTTAATTACGTTATCTTGACCTATGTGTAAAGATAAATCAGGAACTTTTTTTCCTAGTTCTAATGTCATAACACCCTCAAATTTATTTGATACAATAACTATATACTCAATATGTACTTTTTAAAATGGCTTTTTATAATTATATTATTTATGATACCGGTATATAATACTTAAATTTAATTTTTATTAACTATTTCAATAAAGAGGTTTTATGAGAACTATAAGTGAAGCACTTGAAGAATTACATTAAAATCTTAAGGACTCTGCTAAAATTATTACTGTCGATTTTAATAAAAAATGTCATGAAGTAGCGGATAAATTATCCGTCAAAATTAATGATTTAGAAGAATATACTAAGGATAGTAAAGACCATTCTTGAGAAACTATAAAAGAGCAATATAAAAATTTAACGAAAGAGTTACAGGATTATCAGAAAATTAAAGATGATATAAGTGGAAGAATATAGACAAACTCTTGTGAAAAAACTTAGGTGCTACCACTACTTTATTATTAACACCCCTAGTATTTTTGCAGGTTTGCCTACCAAGGATGACACAAAAGCAAATGAAGTGCAAACTGAAGCAATAGCTACAAGCAGTATAAAAACAATTACCGAAAACTTACAGGAATTAAAAGACAATTTAACAAACCTAGCACAAACGGAATTTAATCAGACCTTAAGCAATACTTATGATCAGATAGCCCAAAGCATTGCAGAGATAAAAAAGAATGTGAAAGATCAGTAAAGATAAAAAAGTGAAGAACTGCAAAAATCTATAGATGCTGTAAAAGCAAAAATAGAAGGTTATAAAAAAGCAGGCAGCAAGAAAAAATACGTCAGCACCTAGTGGATAAATTAGAAGAGCTAAATAAAAATATTAACATATAATAATGATAAAGAAAAAGCAAATTCGTAATTTTTGAACGTCATTGCGAGGAGATGCGTAGCATCGACGTGGCAATTTCATAAAGTAGGATAAACTCCTGAGATTGCTTCGTCGAAACTTATAGTTTCTCTTTGTAATGACTGCGGACAATATATCCTTAAAACCGGTATTATTTATGACTACTATTACCAAAGAAAAAATTACAGCTATGTTAAGCTCTAAATTGGGCTTTTCAAATAATTTATGCGAGGAAATAGTTCATACGGTTTTTTCTAATATTTTAGAAATAGCAAAAGAGCAAAAATTAACTTTAAAGAATTTTGGTAGTTTTGAGGTTAAACAAAAAAATCCACGTCCCGGAATAAATTTTCATACCAAAGCACCGGTAATTATAGAATCAAAAAAGAATTTACGTTTTGTCCCTTCTCCTAAATTAAAAGCTTTAATTAATGAATCTACTCGATGAACTTCGTTATAATTTATTGGCTTGTTGCATGTCTCGGAAAATGCTTTTTATGTCATTCCCGCGAAAGCGGGAATCCAATAAAACCTATAAAAAACTTGTTTTTTAGATTTATTTTGTCAATAATGTGTATCAATATTAAGGTTATTTTTGTGGACTCCCGCCTACGCGGGAATGACATAAAACGAGCCATGCAACAAAATCTGTATTCGGAGTATATGATAAACAATAAGCTAACAAAAAAATATTATTCTGCTAGTGAAGTGATTAAGCATTTAAATATTGCTTTACATCAATTAAGATATCTGGAGGCAAAAAGCTCTGATTTATCTAGTTATAAAATAAATAATAGAAAATATTATACTGCTAATGATATTGATCTACTCCAAAAAGCTTTAAATAAAGATATTACATCTCTTTCTACCGCTAGAATCGATATATTACTTACCAATTTCCATAATTTGTCTCTTCAAATAAAAAATGCTTGCCGATCCCTTGATGACGTGTGTATAGTACTTGTCGTATCACGTTTTAAAGAAAAGAAAGGAACATATTATGACAATAAGACAAATGGTAAAGCCAGTAATTGTAGGTATATCTGGTCCTAGATTAACCGATGTCGAAAGAGAATTATTGGAAGAGCATAATCCTTTAGGTGTAATTTTATTCCGTCGTAATATTAGAAAAAATGATAATGGTGCGCAGGATAAAGAAGCCCTTATTAAGCTTATTGCAGATATAAAAGAAGTGTTAGGGGAAAATACTATCATCTCTATAGATCAAGAAGGCGGTAGGGTAAAAAGGCTCATAGCACCGACTTTTTATGACGCTCCGGCTGCTCAAACTTTTACTGATCCCCAAGTATGTAAACAAAATTATAGTGATATTGCGAAAGAGCTGAGAGAAGTAGGTATTAATCTAGATTTTGCACCGGTAGCGGATTTGATCCACGAAGGAGCAGACAAGATAGTCGGCGATAGAAGTTTTGGCGGGAAGCCAGAAGTAGTCGTGCCTTTATGTTTAGCTGCTATAGACGGATTACAAGAAGAGAAAGTCAGGGCTTGTATAAAACATATTCCGGGCCATGGTAGAGCTACGGTGGATAGCCATAAAAAATTACCAATTGTCGATGCTGATATAGAAGAGTTAGCAAAAACAGACTTTAAAGTATTTAAGGAGCTCGTGAAGCACGATAATATTAAACTTGCTATGACGGCACATATAATTTACAAAGCTCTTGATCCTGAGAATCCTGCCACCCTATCAAAAAAAGTGATAGACTATATTAAAAATAATATCGGCTTTAAAGGGCTTATTATTTCCGATGCAATAGATATGAAAGCTTTAAGCGGTAGTATGGCAGATATGACCAAAAAAGTTTCAGATGCAGGCATAGATATAGTGCTTGAATGTACCGGAGAATTTAACAAAACGTCTGAAGTTCTAGGTAGTGTTTTGGAAAGTTCTATAGATAAATTTTCTGACTTGTTTATTGCTTAATGCTATTATTCATTTAATGTCTCATACCGCGGCTCGACCGCGGTATCTTAGGACACAGTCTGTGATACAAGATCCCCCGTGGTCATAAGCCATGGGATGACAACGGAACTGTACAACGGCAGGTATTTAGCTGTAAAATGGCTATTAAGGAACTTATCCAATTAATCTAAGTTAAAATTAATTAAACAATTATATTGAAAAAATTTATTTTTACTATTAATCTTTTTTTTAATTTTTAGTTAAAGAATTAATTTTATAAATTACTTGAATAGTGTTATACAACAGTCTTGTGGATTTAAGTTCTAAAAGCTATAGGTAAGAATAGAGATATAGAGAATTTTAGGTAGCAGGAGGGGGATTTGATTTATGATATTATTAATCTGCTTAAAGAAGATTTAAATAAAGCAGATATAGAAAATGAGATATATATGCGTCTTAAAGAACCTTATTCTGTTTTAAAAAAGATGAAAAGGAAAGGAGTGCCGATTGGTGCATTGAAAGACTTAATTGCATGTAGGATTATAGTTAAATCTAAAGCTCTATGCTATAATGCTTTGGACGTAGTTAAGAGTTCTCCGCATTTAGATTGGTTATACACCAAAGATTATATCAATAGACCAAAAAGCAACGGCTATCAGTCTCTTCATAATGTAATGCAGCTTGTACACTCTAAACGTAATTTTGAAATACAGATAAGAAGTGAAGATATGCATAAAGATGCCGAGCTTGGTAGAGCAGCTCATTTAAATTATAAAGAAGAACAAGACCGTCATTTGAAAAAAGTTTTTGACGTTACTAATGACACAATACTTTCTAAAGCACGTCAAATGGTGAAACAATTTGAAGGATTAGAAGAGCAAATTGTAGAATATGAAAAAGAAATTATGTGTATTTGGCATACTAAATACGACGAAATGCTAAAATGGGCAAATACTGCTGAAGTGCTAATATTTAACGAAGAATAGGGGGGCATTAGTTCGTCATCCCGTGACTTGACCACGGGATCCAGTTCTTGGTGTCATACTGCGAGGCTTGTAGCGGTATCCATCTAAAAAAATCAAAAATGTATACTTATTAAGTTATTTTTTTGGATCCCGTGGTCAAGCCACGGGATGACACTGATAAGGCATAACACCAATGTGGTAAAAATATAACATTTATTAAAACTTTATAAAAAAAATATAGCGATGCTTGTAATTATATACAATATATAGTATGCTATAGTCTGTAGTTTAGAAACTATTGAAACAAAATATTAGGTTATTTCCTTATCAAATGTGGGATATCTTAACTCACATTTGATAAGTTTGTTTTGATACTAGATACTAAATTTTAACTTAAATATAGGACAAAAATTATGGCTCAAAAACCGAATCTTCTAAAAAAATTAATTTCCGCAGGGTTGGTAACTGCTTCTACAGCTACCATAGTAGCCAGTTTTGCAGGTTCAGCTATGGGTGCTGCTATACAGCAGCATAGAACAACAAACGGAGTTGCTGCAACTGTTGATGGTGTGGGATTTGACCAAGCTGTCAATCCTCCAGTAGATGCTGCGGTTGCTCTAAATGCAGTTATTACTGCTAATCATGGTATTGATTTCAATACTCCAGACGGTAGTTTTAACGGTTTGTCTTTAGGTGTTGCAAACAATTTAGCAGTGACAGTGAGTGCAGATACTACCTTAGGGTTCATTACTAATACTGCTAATAACGGTCACTTCTTTGAACTTACGCTTGGTGCCGGTAAAACTCTTGCTATAACAGGTCAAGGTATTACTGATGCACAAGCTG
This sequence comes from Candidatus Rickettsia kotlanii, assembly GCA_030295365.1. GTDB lineage: Bacteria > Pseudomonadota > Alphaproteobacteria > Rickettsiales > Rickettsiaceae > Rickettsia > Rickettsia kotlanii. The sequence continues at coordinate 144,684 of AP027062.1, read as the reverse complement.
CTGTTACACGCAATGCTCAAAATGTTGTTGCAGGATTTAATGGTGGTGTTGCTATTGCCAATAATGATCTTCGCGGTGTAGGAACAATAAACTTCGGTGCTGCGGCTTCTACATTAGTATTTAATTTAGCAAATCCTACAACTCAAGAAGCTCCTCTTGTACTTGGAGGTAAGGCTGTAAATGGTGTTAATGGTACATTAGATGTTACTAATGGATTTATTCAAGTTGCAGATAAAAGTTTTGCTACTGTTAAGGCAATTAATATCGGTGACGGTCAAGGTTTCATGTTCAATACTGATGCTACTAATGGTAATGCTTTAAATTTACAAACAGGTGGTGCTACTATTAATTTTAATGGAACAGACGGTACGGGTAGATTAGTATTATTAAGTAAGCATAATGCTGCTACCGACTTTAACGTTACAGAAAGTTTAGGCGGTAATCTAAAAGGTATTATCGAATTTAACACTGCTGCAGTAAACGGTCAACTTATAGCTAATGCAGGCCTTGCTAATGCAGTAATAGGTACTAATAATGACGCAGGTAGAGCTGCAGGCTTTATTGTTAGCGTAGATAATGGTAAGGTAGCAACAATCGCTGGACAAGTTTATGCTAAAGACATGATTATACAAAGTGCTAATCCAAATGGACAAGTAAATTTTAGACATATAGTTGACGTTGGTACAGACGGTACTACTGCCTTTAAAACAGCAGCTTCTAAAGTTGCAATAACCGAAAACTCAAACTTTGGTACTACTGATTTCGGTAATCTTGCAGCACAGATTACAGTTCCTAATGCTATGACCCTTATCGGTAATTTTACAGGTGATGCTAGCAATCCCGGTAACACTGCAGGTGTAATAACTTTTGATACTAACGGTACTTTAGCAAGTGCTAGTGCAGATGCAAATGTTGCGGTGACAAATAATGTTACAGCAATTGAAGTATCAGGTGCCGGAGTTGTCCAATTATCAGGAACACATAATGCCGAGTTACGTTTAGGAAATGTCGGTTCTGTCTTTAAACTTGCTGACAATACAGTTATAAACGGTAAAGTTAACCAAACTGCTCTTGTCGGCGGTGCCCTTGCAGCCGGTGCTATTACCTTAGACGGTAGTGCTACAATTACCGGCGATATAGGTAACGGTGGCGGTGCTGCTATGTTACAAAGTATTACTTTAGCTAACGATGCTACAAAAACATTAACACTTGGTGGAGCAAATATTATTGGTACTAATGTTGGTGGGACGATTAATTTCCAAGCTAACGGTGGTACTATTAAATTAACAAGCACTCAAGATAATATTTTAGTTAATTTTGATTTAGCTATGGCTACTGATCAAACAGGCGTTGTTGATGCGAGTAGCCTAACAAATGCTCAAACTTTAACTATTAGCGGTACAATCGGTGCTATTGGAGCTAATAATAAAACTCTTGGACAATTTAATATTGGCTCAAGTAAAACAGCTTTAAATGGCGGTAATGTTGCTATTAACGAGTTAGTTATTGGAAATAACGGTTCAGTACAATTCGCTCATAATGCTTATTTAATAACAAGAACTACAAATGCTGCCGGTCAAGGTAAAATAATATTTAATCCTGTTGTAGATGGTAATACAACTCTTGCAGCCGGTACAAATTTAGGTAGTGCTATAAATCCACTTGCAGAAATTAATTTTGGATCTAAAGGGGCTCATGTTGATACTGTATTAAATGTGGGTAAAGGTGTAAATTTATATGCTACTAATATTACTACTACCGATGCTAACGTAGGTTCTTTCGTCTTTAATGCCGGTGGAACAAATATAGTAAGCGGTACAGTCGGTGGACAGCAAGGTAATAAGTTTAATACTGTAGCATTAGATAATGGTACTACTGTTAAGTTCTTAGGTAATGCAACATTTAATGGTAACACTACAATTGCAGCTAATTCTACCTTACAAATCAGTGGTAACTATACTGCAAACTGTATCGCATCTGCCGATGGTACCGGTATAGTAGAATTCGTTAACACTAGTCCTATTACCGTAACATTAAACAAACAAGCTGCACTTGTTGATGCTTTAAAACACATAACGGTTTCTGGTCCCGGTAATGTAGTGATTAATGAGATAGGTAATGCAGGTAATTATCATGGTGCTGTGACTAAGACGATTGCTTTTGAAAATGCAAGTTTAGGTGCAGCTTTATTCTTACCTGACGGCATTCCATTGAATGATGCAGACAACAGAATTCCTTTAACAATTAAAAGTACCGTAGGTAATGAAACAGCTACAGGTTTTGCGGTTCCTAGCGTGATTGTTTCAGGTGTTGATAGTGTCATCGCTGACAATCAAGTAATCGGTGATCAAAATAATATCGTAGGTCTAGGTCTTGGAAGCGATAACGGTATAATCGTTAATGCTACTGCATTATATGCAGGTATTAGTACTATAAACAATAATCAAGGTACTGTCACACTTAGCGGTGGTGTTCCTAATATCCCTGGTACAGTTTATGGCTTAGGCACAGGTATTGGCGCTTCACAGTTAAAGCAAGTAACGTTTACTACAGACTATAACAACTTAGGTAATATTATTGCAACTAACGCAACAATTAATGACGGTGTAACTGTTACTACAGGTGGTATAGTCGGAACAGATTTTGACGGTAAAATTACTCTTGGAAGTGTTAACGGTAACGCTAATGTAAGGTTTGTTGACGGTATATTTTCTAATTCTACAAGTATGATTGTTACTACTAAAGCTAATAACGGTACTGTAACTTATTTAGGTAATGCATGCGTCGGTAATATAGGTGCTTCAGATACTCCTGTAGCTTCTGTTAGATTTACAGGTAGTAATAATGGTGCAGGATTACAAGGAAATATTTATTCACAAGTCATAGACTTTGGTACTTATAACTTAGATCTTTTAAATTCTAATGTAGTTTTAGGTGGTGGTACTACTGCTATTAACGGTAAAATCGCTCTTCTTACAAATACTTTAACATTTGCAAGTGGTACTTCAACATGGGGAAACAATACTTCTATTGAAACTACTTTAACATTAGCAAATGATAATATAGGTCACATCGTTATCGCGGAAGGTGCTCAAGTTAATGCAACAACCACAGGAACTACAACCATTAACGTACAAGATAATGCCAATGCAAATTTCAATGGTACACAAACTTATACTTTAATCCAAGGTGGTGCTAGATTTAACGGTACTTTAGGAGCTCCTAACTTTGTTGTAACCGGAAGTAATCGTTTCGTAAATTACGGTTTAATACGTGCTGCTAACCAAGATTATGTAATAACACGTACTAACAATGCAGCAAACGTAGTTATTAATGATATCACAAATAGTCCATTTGGAGGCGCACCGGGTATAGGTCAGAACGTTACAACATTTGTAAATGCAACTAATACTGCAGCATATAATAATCTTCTTTTAGCTAAAAATAGTGTTGATGCTGCTAATTTTGTCGGAGCTATCGTTACCGATACAAGTGCGGCTATAACTAATGCACAATTAGATGTAGCTAAAGATATCCAAGCTCAACTTGGTAACAGATTAGGTGCTCTTAGATATTTAGGTATTCCTGAAACTGCTGAAATGGTTGGACCTGAAGCTAGAGTAATACCAGCTGCGGTTGCTGCAGGTGACGAGGCTGTTGATAATGTAGCTTATGGTATATGGGCAAAACCTTTCTATACTGATGCACATCAAAGTAAGAAAGGTAGTTTAGCTGGTTATAAAGCTGAAACCACCGGTGTCGTAATCGGTTTAGATACGCTAGTTAAAGATAACTTAATGATCGGCGCTGCTATCGGTATCACTAAAACTGATATAAAACATCAAGATTATAAGAAAGGTGATAAGACTGACGTTAACGGTTTCTCATTCTCTCTATATGGTGCCCAGCAGCTTGTTGAGAACTTCTTTGCTCAAGGTAGTGCAATATTTAGCTTAAACCAAGTGAAGAACAAAAGTCAGCGTTACTTCTTCGATGCTAACGGTAATATGAGCAAGCAAATTGCTGCCGGTAATTACGGTAACATGACATTTGGTGGTAACTTAACAGTCGGTTATGATTGCAATGCAATGCAAGGTGTGTTAGTAACTCCAATGGCAGGACTTAGCTACTTAAAGTCTTCTGACGAAAACTACAAAGAGACCGGTACAAAAGTTGCAAACAAGCAAGTTAATAGCAAGTTTAGCGATAGAACCGATTTAATAGTAGGTGCTAAAGTAGCCGGTACTATGAACATAACTGATCTTGCGGTATATCCGGAAGTTCACGCTTTTGTGGTGCACAAAGTAACTGGTAGATTATCTAAAACTCAGTCTGTATTAGACGGACAAGTTACTCCGTGTATAAGCCAGCCTAACAGAACCGCTAAAACATCTTATAATTTAGGTTTAAGTGCAAGCATAAGATCTGATGCTAAGATGGAGTATGGAATCGGTTACGATGCTCAGATTGCAAGTAAATATACTGCACATCAAGGTACTCTAAAAGTCCGTGTAAACTTCTAATCACTCCCGATTAGCAAGTTTATAAGTTCCTCAAGAAAAAAGCCCTCTTTGAAAAAAAAGGGGGGGGCTTTGTTTGTTCTTTCTTCCTGTCTTTATTGCATGGCTCAAAAAACCTACTATATGTCATTCCCGTGTAGGTGGGGATCCAGAAAAAAGCGAGATAAATCGAGCTTTTAATTTTACAAACTTATTGTGTATAATCTTTAGATTACTGGAGTCCCGCTTTCGCGGGAGGGACATAAACGAGTCATACAACAACCCCCCGCCTATGTGGGAATGATATCACCTACTTTTCTACCCCGTGCAATACCTTCACTAACCTCAAATTTTATTGACTTCTAGTCGAAGAGATATAAATTTTACAGCTAAGAATTTAATTCATAAATATTATGAAAAAAATATATTAGTGATTATTATGCTTCTAATAAGTAGAAGTATATTTGCTCAAAGTCAAATATCCAATTTAGTTGTACTGGTTAGCTATTTTATAAATCATGTATCCCAATTGGAAAAACTAAAAGAAAATCTTAATAAATATAAGCAATCTAGTGTAGTAGGGGTAAGCGGTATGGGTAAAACGCAGCTTGCTAGAATGTACGCTGAAATAAAGATAACTATAACATAATTTGGTTGATTGATTGTAATCTTAAATATAGAGATTACTCAAATTATCTAAAACTATTAATACCGAAGTAAAATCACCGGTGATTTCAGAAGATATAGCAGTGATAAAGAAAGATTTAAGGGGTTATCTAGCAAGTAAAGATTAAATGGTTATTGGTATTTGATAATTTAAAAATAGGTGAGAATAAGAAGATAGAGGATTTTATTAATTGGTAGTATAACGGTAATATTATATTTTGTTCCTAAGACGATGAATTATTATTTAACATAATCGCTTTCACTAAGCCGGAAGCTGTATTACTTGCAAAAAATATATTGGAAAATAAAAATCTGGAATTAATAAATTTTTTGACTCAAGCATTTGGAGGTTATCTGATTCTCATAGTTCAAGGAGCACAAATATTAAATCAAATTCAAGGTTGAAACTTCGAGAAATACAAGAAAAAGATAAAAGCCTCTAAGGATAAAATTGAGTTAAATATTAAATATAAAACTTGTTAGCAATGAATTAAAGCCTAGTGCCAAGAGATTACTTGGGATAGTATTGCTTAATAATCAAAGTTTTGCAAAAGAATTATTAAATTCTATTACTGAAGATAAGCATAGTCTAGATGATAATATTTATCAGCTTTCTAAATTTGCTTTGATCTCTAATATTGAACCTAATGAAGTTAATCTGATATTTGAAATGCATGATGTTATAGCTGAAAAAATATTACAAATAAATGGAGATAAAGGAAATAAAGAATATCTTGAACGTAGTGTTACTCATCTTTTAAATTCTATACCTAAAAGTTTAGTAAAGGGGCGTATTTTTAGAAATGCTAAAACTATACTGGATTAATTACAAAAAATGCAGAAAAATACGATATATAAAATTTTAGAGTTATCAATTTATTAATACAATATGCTAATTCTTTCGATTTATATAACTCAAAAAAATTAGTAAATTGGTTTGATAAAAATGATCAAAAAGGTAAATTTAAATTATGGACAATGAATAATGAAGAAAAATTTGCTTATGCTACATATTTAGGACGCATAGGGTGGTATTATAGAACTTGGTCAGATCCTAAAAAAGCAATTGAATATGATATGAAAGCTAGGCAGGTATTTGATGAAGTGAAAGGATATGATTCCATAAAATGTAATGTAGTTTTTGGTTCGGCTATATTCAATATCCAGCTAGGAAAGCTAGAAGAAGCAGAAAAAATATCCAAATGATGGCAGATATGTTCAATCAAAATCTAGTAGATCAAACTGACATAGCAACTACAAATATATATTATGCAAAAGCTAAATTATTTAATATCCAAGGTAAAAATTATGAAGCATTAAGAAGAATTGACGATACTATAAATGCTTGTATCGAAAACGGGATGAAACCTCAAGATTTATTTCTTACCGGTTCATATCTCATTAAATTAGATGTATTATAATCTTAAGAAACATCAGGACACTCTTTCTTTATTAGAACAAGTATATGATATGAATAAGTCGAGTAAAAAAGAGGGAAATCAAGTATTTAGACGAATTTTTACCCAAAAATCAAGAGCAAAACTAGGTTTAGGTGATGTTACCGAAGCTCTAGAATAAAAAAGCTAAAGCAATTTTTCTTAATGATCCAACTAGACCTCACAAAGAGATTATTATATCACCGGGTATAGATTTAGCAAAAACGTTTGTTGCTGAATGGGATGCACTAGTGTTACTTAATCAAAATAAGGAGGTGGTAGATACTTATGCTACTGCTGAAAATATATATTGGAATAACTATAAAGAAAATATGAAAAATGTGTATGAAATAAGTAATATGTATTTTGCGGCCGCTAAAGCTAGTTGTACTTTACCTAAGAAATTTTGGTATGAAAAATTCCGTAATAATTGGATAGAACAATTCGGAGCTGATCATTCGAATATTATAAAAATTTTAAACCTTAAATGTGATGATTCAAATTAGCAAGAATTTTTTCTGATTAGTGCAATAAAAAAACCGGACGCGGTAAGAATAATTCCAAGCCAAATAAAGCTCATCGTTGGCTTGTAATATATTTTAGCATGGATTATATTGCCGTCTATATTACTTAAAACTGCGTAAAGGTCATATGATAAGTAAGAGTATATATCACTTTCTTGCGATAAACTCTTTTCAACTATATAAAGCCTATTTTCCGGCTTTAATATAGTTATATTATGGCTATTATCCTCAAGCCAAAATTCAGCGATCTGTCTATAATAATTTTTACCTTGAGCAAACTTAATATTTTGCAATGTTACTTTAAATTCGTTAAATGTTTTACTTGTTCCTACTCTGCCGGTAAAATCCATTTCACTTTGTAATAATGTATTCATAGTAATACTAAAACTAATTAGTGCAAAACCAAAATGTCCAAGGATCATACTAGCGTTACTTGCTTTAAGTCTATTTCTACAATAATTCGTTTTAACCAAAAGATAATGAATATTATGAAGCATAAGAAATATAGATGCGATTATAGTTAAAATCGATATAACACTAAATGTTACTTTTAATGATATTAAATAAGTAATTATTAGAGATAATATTAGCATTATAATATGTTGTTTAATAGAGCTTTTAGTAGTAAATAATCCTATGGTACCAAGAATAGGGATAACAAATATAATAAAATTATTAACAAAAAATGTTTTACTAATAATAATAGGTTTATTGTCGAATAAAGAGTAAATTGGCGGATAAAGTGTGGCAGCTATTAGCACAATAAGGCTAAGAAGGAGGAATATATTACCGAGGAGTATGGAGTCCCCACAATTCGTCATTGTGAAGCCACGCAAGGTGCTGTGGCAATCTAGGTTAGTTTCCTGAGATTGCTTCGTCAATGCTAATGCATTTCCTCGCAATGATGTGGTAGTATACAACCCAATACTACCAATCCCCATAATCAAAAATATCCCAAGCAAGTATATTCCTCTCTCAGGTGAGAATGCAAAAGAGTGAATTGAGGTAATAAAACCGGAACGTACTAAAAAAGTACTAAATATTACTAATAAAAAAGTAATGATGGATAAAATTATCGTCCAGTTTTGCATACGTCCGGTTTTTGTTGTTACAATTATAGAATGATGGAGCATAATTCCGGATAACCAAGGAAATAGTGAAATATTTTCTACCGGATCAAAAAACCAAAATCCGCCCCAGCCGAGTTCTCTATATGCCCACCAAGAACCAAGGCTAATTCCTATGGTAGTAAATAAGATACCGATATTGGAAAATGTTTTGAGAAGTCTTATGTCATTAATGGATTCCCGCTTTCGCGGGAATGACATAGAGGCACAAACAATAGTAAACGGTACTACATAGCTAACATAGCCTAAATAAAGCAGAGGAGGATGGATGCTCAAAGCAATATCTTGTAGCATCGGGTTTAGGCCTAACCCTTCTTTAGGAACGAAAGAAAACACGTTAAAAGGATTGGAGGTAAAGTAAATAAAGCTGCTAAAAAATAATTGTATGGCTGATAGAATAATAATAGATAAAAATTTAAGACGGTTATCTTCAAGTAAAAATATATAATAGCAACTAACGATTTGTAATAAACAAAACCATAATAACATTGAGCCTTCGTGGCTTGACCAACTACCGGCTATTTTATATATTAAAGGTTTTAAAGTACTGGAATTTAAGAAAACATTTTGTAGTGAAAAGTCAGAGATAATAAAAGCATAGACTAGGGTAAAAAAGGCAAGTATAGCACATGAGGCAGCTATATAGAAGGGGAAAGTAATGAGGTAGTTGTCATTCCTACGAAAGCGGGAATCTAGTCTATAACATAGAGATTTTTTATGGATGCCCACTTTCGCAGGAATGACATAAAAGACAAAAGACAAACTGATAACCGACAAGCACATTGTTGTTAGCAGTAAAAAATTACCGATTTCACTCACTGCTTATTGTTCCCTCGGTAGTAGGTAATACGGTAATTTTTATGCTATCAATCTTATTGGCAATTTTCTTTAAAATAATTACCTTTAAATTAAATACTTCAATTACTTCCCCTTGATTTGGAATTCTAGCAATTTTATGGATTATTAATCCTGCTATAGTGTTTGCATCTTCATCCGATAAATTCCAATCAAGTTCTCGGTTAATATCTCTAATAGTCGTAGTTCCTTTTATAATGAACTCGGTATTAGACTTCTTGATAATTTCATGATTAAGTCTATCATGTTCATCAGTAATAGGGCCTACGATTTCTTCTATAACATCTTCAAGAGTAATAATACCTAGTAGAGTACCATACTCATCTACAACACAAGCAAAATGATTATTACGTTCTCTAAATGCATGTAGCTGGTCTACTACAAGTGCATTCTCAGGGATGAACCAAGGTGGGGTTAGAAGTTTATTAATATCAACTTTTTTTGCATCATTATTATTTTCGTATAATGCTTTAAGCAAATCTTTTAGATTGAGAATCCCTATTATATTATCTCTATTATCTTGCCACAAAGGTATACGTGTATGAGCACCCGATAATAAAGTTTTAATTATCACTTCATGAGGTAGGTCGATATTAAGGGCTATAATACTACTTCTGTGAGTCATAATTTCCGATACCGTCATATTACGTATATCTAATATCCCGCCCAGCATATTACGATCAGATTTATAAACTCCGCCTTCTTGATGGTAATGCTCAATCACGCCTCTTACTTCTTCCGTTCCTGATATTTGAGGATTAAAATTAATACGAAATATGAAGCAAAATATTTTTGTAATGTAATCAAGAGCAATATTAATAGGTTTGAAAAGCTTTAAAAATATTACGATAGTTGAAGCCATTTTTAATGTTAATTGTTCAGGTTTAGCAACGGCTATTGCTTTCGGTACTACTTCGGCAAAAACAATAATTATAAAAGCCATAACGCCGGAAGCAACAATGGGTCCATTATCTCCAAGAAAGCTAATAAAGAGAGTAGTAGCAATAGTGGTACAAACAGTATTGATTAAACTATTACCTATTAATAAAGTTCCTATGACCTTTTCTTTTTTCTTAAGAACCTCTAAAATTGCTTTAGCACGCTTATTACCGGCGATTTTAAGCTTATGAATTTTCCCTGGGGAAGAAGCGGTAATAGCAGTTTCGGTAGCGGCAAATAAAGCAGATAAGGCGATCATTATTATAATAACGATCACAAGTATGATAGTCATTCTTTGTTAAAATATAAATTAACTATAAATAATTATATTAGTAATTATAGGCTTTGCCTAATGTTTTTTTGTTATCGACTACTCCTTTCAGTATCTTTTGTTTTTCGGCTGTTAATAAGATTTTGAAATTTGTTATTTGTAGATGATGTCTTGCGTGATTCGTGTCCAATCGCTATTGCTTGTTGCTGTATTAATAATATATTAGCTTGAGCTTTCCTTAAATTTATACCTTGTTCTTTAGATTCTTCAGTAGTTAGAATTTTTTGTCCTTTCGAGAGTTTTATCGCACTATCGCATACGAAAACTCCGCAATCATATACATTTTCTTGTTGCTTGGTATTTAGATCTGTTATTTTTGCATCGGGATAAATTTCGGTAATATATTCTGTTACTTTTGGTCGAGATTCCAATGGCTCACCATAAGGATCATTATACATAAAGTTTATATTACCTTTATCATCTTTACTAGCCATTAAGAGTAACCAATGTTTATGTCCTGTATTGAGTGGTATAATTGCAGGCTTATTATCTAGTATTAAACCCTCTATTGTAATACGAAGAGTATCTTTTAGTATTTCCGGCTCTTCTAAAGAGGCATGATGAAATATAGAGAACATATTCTTATCTATATTTGCTTCCAATATATTTTTTATATCATCTTCAGTGTATAAATAAGTAGGTTGTTTTATATTTCCTGTATTATAAACACCAACTTGATCTTCAGTATTTATAACCGGTGATGATTTTTTTTCAGGTATCTGCTGTTTTGGCTCTATTACTGGTTTGGCTAATTGTTGTTCTGCTTTTAGAGATTCCTTATACATTTCCTGTGGAATTCCTAATTTTCCCCATGGTGTTTGATTATTAGCGGGAGCTTGCTGTTGCGGTGGATTTTTTATAGAAGATGCAACAGTGGTTAGTGGTTCTTCTGTTATTGTCGGCTTTGCTTCCGTAGTTGGAGTTGTTGATTCGTGAGTTTTAGGTTCTTCTTTTTTGTCGAATATTGCTTCTTTAAAATAGTTAAAGATTCTTTTAAAAAAACTTTGCGGTTGTGGTTGGTTTGCTTTTGGAGGTTCATATGATGTTGTTTGTTCTACTTGTATATCCTTAGGTCTATCATTCATAACTTTCTTTGTATTAAAATTAAAGTCAATAGGATTTACTTCAGTTTTACCTAAATCTTTTTGAAATTGCCTAGATATTTGTGATACATATTGTTTAAAGTTTTCAGCAGCATTATTTGAATCTTTAAAGATTTCATTAATTTCGAGTTTCAATCCGTAAATTTGATCTTCAGAGGTAATACCGAATTTAGCAGTGATAAGATTTATTGCTTCGTCTACAGAAAGAGGCCAAGTTTCTATAATCACTCTACCACCTTGATTTTTAGCGTTTTTTATTATTTTATCTAGCTTTTCTTTATCAGGTATTGTACCGGAAAGTAATTGATCAATTTTACGATCATATACAAGATTGTTAAAAACAGATGTTACTAAACTTATATCCATAATTGTAGTGGTTTTATCTTTTGGTATTATACCATCGGCTATAGATAAATTTTGATCTGCTTCATTTGTAAAAAAAACATGATCAACTTTTTTCATAATTTGCTTCCAATAAGCTTCTAGTTCAGAATTTTGGGGTAATGAATTATATTGATCAAAAGTAATAGTAGTTTTTATATTTAAATTTTGTAAATTAATTAAATCTTGTACCGTTAAAATAGGTTGTATATTATTGTTATTAAGTTGAATATTAAAAATCGGTGTTTTGCCCTTTTTGTGGGATTTTTGTAAGATCTCCGAAAAAATACGTTCTTTATCGGGTATATGTGATGCTTTATTAACTTCTAGCCGGATAATAGGCAGTTTATTTTGAGCTTCCTGCTTGTTTATTTTTTCTAATATCCGATCTTTATCTCCAAGTAGAAGAGTAAATATAATAGGCTCAGCCATTACTAACCTTTATTAAAAGAATATTAGGTTCTGTGAAAATTTCTAATTGATTTGCTATTTTAAGATATTTTTTAGCAAAAATTAATAAGGCTTTTGTAAGGAATAGTTATTCATATTTCAAAAAAATCTTATAATTTGCAGCAAAAAAGAGCCAAAATTAAATCTTTTGAGGAATCTTCACAGAACCTACATATAATTATTAGAATTTTTGAGCTTTAAATCAAGTTATATTTAATAATCCGTGCTTTAGCTTATATAATTTATCCATTTTATATGCTAACTCATGGTTATGTGTTACCATAATAACTGTGGTATTTTGTTCTCTTGCTACTTTTAAAAATAAATTAAATACTTCATTTGTAGTTTTGGGATCTAAATTACCTGTCGGTTCATCTGCTAAAATAATTTTTGGCTTATTAATTAAGCTCCGAGCTATAGCGACCCGTTGTTGTTCTCCTCCCGATAATTCTCCGGGCATATTATAGAATTTTTTTCCAAGTCCTAAATCATCTAATATCTTTGTTGCATCTTCTATTGCTTTTTTTTGATCAAAACCACTAATAAGCCTTGGCATAATAACATTTTCAAGAGCAGTAAAATCTTTAAGTAAGTGATGTTGTTGATAGATAAAACCTAAATAATGAAGACGAATTAGATGATATTTTTGATACTTGCTATTTGGTATGATGACTTGACCGTTTGTAGGTTTATCAAGCAAGCCGGCAATATGTAGTAAAGTTGATTTGCCACTACCTGAAGAACCTATTATAGCGATTAATTCACCTTCATTAACCATTAGATTAAGATTATCTAGTACTCTAACAATAGTTTTGCCTTGGCTGTAATGTTTTGAGATATTTTTTAAAATGAGGACTGTATTATTCATATCTTAGGGCATCCACGGGATTTAATTTTGAGGCTCTATAAGAAGGATAAATTGTCGCAAGAAAACACAATATTATAGATAAAGAGGTAATTAAAATAATATCCTCAGCTCTTACTTTTGAAGGTAAACTATAAAGAAAATAAATAGCTGCCTCGAAAATTTTAGTACCGGTTATATGCTCCAAATAATTCTTGATAGTTTGAATATTATAAGAAAAGGTAACACCAAGGATTACACCTAGTGTTGTGCCAAGTAATCCTATAAACATTCCGTTATAGATAAAAATAAGCATTATTTGCTTAGTGCTTGCTCCCATAGTTCTAAGAATTGCAATATCTGAAGTTTTATCTTTAACAAGCATAAATAAGCTTGAAATAATATTAAATGCGGCAACCGTAATAATTAAAGATAGAATAGTAAACATAGCCGTACGCTCAATAGCAAGAGCACTTAAAAATTGTGAATTTAAGGTTTGCCAATTAAATACATATAGGGTTGGACCTAATAATAATTGTATTTTATATGAATATGCGAGAGCTTTATCAGGATCTAGACTATTAATTTCGATTAAATTAATATCGTTGCCGAGAGATAAGAAATTTTGTGCTGCGGTAAGCGGCATTAATATCGTTGTCAGATCATAATCATACATACCACTATTGAAAATTGCTATAACTTTAAATTCTTTTGATCTTGGCATACTGCCAAAGGTGGTAGAAACTAAATTCGGTGAAATTAATCTAATCTTATCCCCAACGGTTACGCCTAAATTGCTTGCTAATTGTTCTCCGAGTGCTATTACGTTTTTGCCGTGAAAATTATCAAAACTACCAAAATTTACATTTTTAAAGATTTCGTTTCTTACACTTAGATCCTTTAATGTCATGCCTTTAATAAGCACACCGCTATTATTACTTTTACCAAGAGCCAAAGCTTGACCGTGAGCAATGAAAGTGACATGCTTTACATAATCTTGTTTTAGGAGTTTGGCTTTAATCTCTTCATAGTTATCAATACTACCACCTCGCCGATTTATCACTATATCCCCATTTAAGCCGATAATATTTTTAGTAAGCTCTATATGAAAACCGTTCATAATGGACATGACTACTATCAATGCTGCAACGCCGATCATTACGCCCACTAAAGAAAAGGCAGAAATAATAGAAATAAACTTTTCGTTTTTCTTAGCTCTAAAATATCTGAAAGCTATCTTGAAGATAAAATTGTTATTGATCATTTATTTATTTTTTCTTACATCCGTTTCTAGGTTATTCCTGTGTGAATCAGCTTTTTTGTCATTGCGAGCAGCTGTAGGCTGTGTGGCAATCTTATGAAATAATGACAAATTCCTGAGATTGCTTCGTCAAAACTTACAGTTTTTCCTCGCAATGACGACACAATTGATGATAAAAGACATCTATACGTTACTAGAAATCTCAAAGATTTTATCGTACTTAAATAATTTAGGTAATGTTACTAACCCAAGTAGTGTAACACTGGATATAGTAATGCCAAGAGGAATAAAAGTACCGTTATACAAAAATCCTACTAATTGCAGCCCAAATGCTGTTAAAATCAATCTAGCCGCAGTGAAAATAGCCGTCATACGAGCTTTACCGTCCGGAATAGCTTCTAAAAGCAAGGGCCATAATATGTTAATCGGATATATCACGCCAAGAGATAATAATAAAGTAACTATTGTTATGGTTAAAGGATTATTAATATTATATACAACTAATATGCTATTTCCTAGTAGAAATAGTATTATAAATATAACTCCAAAATAGAAGCAATTTTTAATACCGAATTTTTTAAAGCAATAACCGCTTGAAAAGCTCATAATTGAGAATAGAGCTGCCATTGCTCCTTGATAAAGTCCGAAATATTCTAAAGTTACACCTAAATCTTGCATATATAAAATAGGAGCAATCCCAATAAATATCCAATATCCTTGTGCAAGAAATATCATTGTAAGTATATAATATATAGCTTTTGGCGATTTGAAGATAGGTATATATTCTTTTAAAGAAATACGTATTTTTTTATTAACTTCTCTTTTTGGAATAAATAATATACCAAGAATTAGGCTGATCAAACTTACTATAAGCAACAAAACAAAATTGCCACGCCAGCCCCAAAATAAATTGACGTAGCTACCTATAACCGGTGCTATTGCCATAGAAAGGGCAATAGTGCCATTTAAAATGCCCATGAATTTTTGCTGTTCTTGTACCGAATAAATATCGGCAAGAACAACATATACTAGCACTGCAACCGATGATATCCCGCATCCTTGCAAAAATCTTCCAAATAATATAGTTGCATAATTATTTGCAAATACACAAGATAAACTACCAAGATTAAAAATCAGTAAACCGAGTATAATAATCGGTCTGCGTCCGTACCTATCTCCTAAATTACCGACTATAAGCGAAGTAATACAATAGGCAGTTAGATTAATACCAAGTAGTAACTCTGTCATAAAAGTTGAAAGGTTGAATGTATCTTGTATTTCAGGAAAACTTGGAATGAATAAATCTATTTCCGCTCCAGCGAGTATTTCCATAATGATTACGGTAATAATTAATTTCATAAGTAATTGTTAGTTTGAGATTATTTTAGCAAAGTATTATTGAATCCGAAAGCCTGCGCGATGTCATCCTTGCGAAGCATTGTTGCATAGATACCAAGTCATCATTGCGAGCGAACGTTAGTGAGCATGGCAATCGTAGAAATTCTTCCCAAGATTGCTTCATCAATTTACTATTGTAAATTTTCTCGCAATGATGGAAAAACCGATATACACAACAACATTTTTGCGGGGATGACATAAATAAGGACGCAAAAATGACAGCAAAGCCACACAGCAAATCAAGCTTTCTATATTCTTATAGCTTACAATAATTAGTGTATTGTTTAAAGAAAGAATCAATGAATATTTATGCTCGTCTAGCAATTTTTATTTACCAGGAGTATATACATGATACGATAACAGGAAGACTGAAAGGAAGTGCAAGCAGAAATTTTTAGTGACATATGTTAAGAATAATGATCCCTAACATGCGGGACTATTAACAAAATAAATTTTAAAACTAATTAAATTTATTTTTACTGCAAATTACTAAGGCTTTTTTGAAATAGAATTAACTATTCCCTCAAAAATCTTATTAATTTTCGCTAAAAATTCTTTTTAATTATCAATTAAAATTATTTTGTTAATAGCCCCTATCAATTTTAAAAATTAATTAAAATATTAATGATTAATTCCTAAAGTTTGTTTTTGAGTATCGGTAGTATTCTCCATTACCCACTTTTGGACATCAGGACTTAACATATTATACTGATCTGCTGTTAAACTAGCAATCCAAGCTTGTTGATCGTCAGTACTCATAGCTTGTATTTGGGTTGTTGTAACTGAAGCTGGGGCAGGCATTTGCATTGATGAAGCAAATACTGAGTTTGCGCAAGCTAGAATTAATAAAATCTTTAATAAATTTTTCATTTTGTAAACCTTTTTTGTTTTATAATTGTGATTATAACAAAGCCACGGCAGCTTTCAAGCTAAATTATATTAAACATTTAAATTTTTTATATTAAGGAACTTTTATTGTAACAAATATATCAATTATATACTTTATTGTCATTCCCGCGAAAGCATGAATCCAGTAAAAAGTGTTCAGTATCATACCGTAGCTTGACCACAGGACCTTATGTCACAGATTATACCCTAAGATACCACGCTCAAGTCGTAATATAACATTAAAGTTGAGTGGATTCCTGCTTTCGTAGGAATGACATACCCCTTTATATTGTTAACTGCTCTCTGCAAATATTTCGATAAATTTCTGAGTTTTTAGATAAATCATTATGTGATCCTTCAGCGACTACTCTTCCTTTATCTATTACTAAAATATAATCAGCTGATTCTATACTACTAATTCGATGGGCAATTGATATAATAATGTTCCCTTTCATTATTTTTTTTATAGACTCTAGTAATTTTTGTTCGCTCATCGTATCTAAAGCACTCATTGCCTCATCAAGAAGTAAAATTTGCGGCATGCGTAGTAATGCTCTAGCAATAGCTATTCTTTGTTTCTGTCCTCCTGATAATCTAACCCCTCTTGCACCGATTTTAGCATTTATACCGTCATGAAGTTTAGCAGCAAATTCTTCTATTCCTGTAATTTTTATTATCTCATTTATTTCGTCGTCGCTTGCTTCATTATTACCGAATATAATATTTGATTTTATAGTACCAGAAAAAATGCTAGCCTCTTGAGGAACATAGGCAATTAATTTACGAATTTCAGCAGGATTTAAAAGAGTGATATCTTGATTGTTAATAAGGATAGTGCCGTTTTCTTGTCGGTAAAAACGCAGCAGTAACTGTATCACGGTACTTTTTCCTGCACCTGATCTACCTACAATACCAAGAAACTTATTGGCATTTATCTTCAAAGACATATTATTAATAATCCTTAAATTAGGTCTTGAATGATAGGTAAAATCGACATTTTTGAATTCTATCGAGATTGGATCGGAATTATTTAATTCTAAATAATTATTATGTACTATAGGTGTTTTATCTATAATTGTAATTATTCTCTCAAGGGCTGTAACAGGTAAATGCATTTCGCTTAGTAGCTCAACAATACCGCCATAGCTAACTCCGGCGATAATCGCATAATAAATAAACGAGATAATTTGTCCTGCAGATAAATGACCTTTCACTATATCTAAAGCTCCGATCCAAACGACTAAAGTAATCGCAAGAGATATAATGGCTATTGAAATCGCAAAGAATAAAGCACGAATTTTTAAACGGGTTTTGCAGTATATTAAATAGTTTTGTAATTTAATATCAAAATCGGCAATTTTGTTTATTTGATGGTTAAAAGCATAAATAGCTCTAATATTATTAAAAGTTTCATCAATATCTGATGCTAAAAGTGACTTAGATTCTAGAGCTTTTTTAGATAAAACCTTAACATGCTTGCCGAATTTAATTAAAGGAATTAATAAGATAGGAATGGTAATGATTACTATAGAAGCGAGTTTAAAGCTTTCAAAAAACATTAATGTAATGCCGCCAATTAGCATCACCGAATTGCGAATAAAAAAAGATAAGAAATTAACGATGAGAGTAGATATTTGATCTATATCATTTGTTAGGCGTGAAATTATATCGCCGATTTTTAGTTCTTCAAATTCTTCAATTTCATAATTAATTAAATTACTATAAGCTTCTTTTCTTATTTGATTAACTACCTTTTCAGCAATATTATTGATAAAATATGAACGAAAAAAACTAGCAATACTTAAGATAATAATTAATAAACAAATATATAATATAGATTTATCAACCGATAAAATATGGTCTTTGCTCAAGCCTTTATCAACTAAATTTCTAAAAATACTACCGATTAGTAATAATGAAGCTGATACGCTAAGTAAAGAGATCATAACGATGATCAAATCTTTTTTATAGAACCTTAGATATTTAGCTAGTCTATATAAAAGTTTGATATCCATAAGAAAAAAATGTCATTGCGAGCGACTGTAGGTGTTGTTGCATGGATGCCAAATTGTCATTGCGAGGAGCGAAGCGACGTGGCAATCCAGAAGAATAATAAAAAAGTATTAATTTTAGCATTTTTTTACTGGATTGCTTCGTCAATTACTTTGTAATTTTCTTCGTAATGATGATTTGGTAACCACACAACAATTCCAAAACATGGGGCGAGTGACGGGATTCGAACCCGTGACCCTCAGAACCACAACCTGATGCTCTAACCAACTGAGCTACACCCGCCATAAATTAACAACGTAAATTTAGATTATCAGAAGGAGTTAGTCAAGAATATTTATTGTATTAACATTATTTGACTGATATATTATAACTATATATAGTTGCAACATGAATCGGTATATAAAACTTATAAATAAAGCAAAATCCTACAGGATTAAGTTTTTCTGATTTGTACTTTCATGACTAAGTGTGGTTGGGTTAAAGATAGGCAAAAAGGTAGCCATCAGATTTGGTACTCGCCCAAAGGAAATAGGTTATCTATTCACACTTTTGGAAATATGGCAAAAGAATATCAAGTTCGACAATTTTTAAACTTTGCAAAAGGAAATGAAGATGAAAACAAATGATACATTTGACGGGTTTACTATAGAACTTTTTAAAGATACGAATGGAGATTGGCTAGCAAGATTTGAAGAGCTACCGAATGTATCAGCTTTTGGCAATTCGCCTGAAAAAGCACTGCAAGAATTACAACAAGCTTGGACTTTAATGAAAGAAAGTTATATAAGTCATAATCAATCTATTCCCTTGGCTCCGTCTAGGAAAGAGTATAGTGGACAGTTTAATGTTAGAGTAGATAAACGTGTGCATCGAGCTTTAGTACTTGAAGCACTTAGAGCAAAAATTAGTTTAAATGCTTTAGTATCTCAAAAATTAACTTTATCGGTAAAACAATGAAAAAAAAAGCAGTTATTTTATTAAGCGGTGGACCTGATTCTACTACGGTTCTTGAGATAGTTAACAAAATGGATTATGACATTTATGCTCTAAGTTTTAATTATCATAGACGCAATAGTCCAGAAGTCCAAAAAATCCAAGAATTAATTAAAGATTATAATGTAAAACAACATAGGGTTATTAATATTGATTTGCAGTCATTTATCGGTTCTGCATTGACTGATGATAATATAGATGTACCAAAATTTAAAAACACAGATCAATTACCAAGTGACATACCGGTTACTTATGTACCGGCACGTAATACAATATTTTTAAGCTACGCACTAGGGGTTGCTGAGGTTATAGGAGCTAGAGATATTTTTATTGGGGTACACACTAATGATTATACTAACTATCCTGATTGTCGTCCTAAATATATAAAATCCTTTGAAGCAATGGCAAATTTAGCAACTAAGGCAGGAGTAAATGGAGAAAATATTACTATTCATGCTCCTTTAATAAATATGACCAAAGAGCAAATAATTAAAAAAGGGCTTGAGCTTGGAGTAGATTATAGTAAAACAATATCATGTTATGATCCAACAGAGGACGGTTTATCTTGTGGTCAATGTCTATCATGCATTGCACGACTTGATGCTTTTAAAAAGAATAATGTACAAGACCCGATTAAGTATGTATAATTATAGATATATACTCATAAGTAAAATTAATAATAAAATAATATGAATATGCAATATATTTATATTATACATATTATACAGAAAAATAGTTAGTATATATGATAAATAGAGGACATTTATATGCCCCTTTTCCTGTGTTTGATTTAAACGATATAGTTTTACGAGAGTTAGTCGCGGAGGATGCACAAGATTATTTTAATTATATGAGTAAGCCGGAAATGGCTATTTATATAACTGATAGCAATAGGCCTAAAGACATAGAAGAAGCCGGAGAGGAAATACGTTATTGGTCTAGTTTATATAAAAATTATAGAAGTTTTTATTGGGGGATTGCCATTAAAGACAATAATAAATTAATAGGTACTGCCGGTTTTAATATAATAAATCTAGAACATCATAGAGCAGAAATAAGTTATGATCTAGATCCTAATTTTTGGGGTCAAGGTATGATGTTAAAATCTATAAAGAATATTTTAAAATTTGCTGATTATATTGGTATTATAAGAATACAAGCAACAGTAATTACTGATAATTTTCGTTCGATTAATCTTCTTGAGAGATGCGGTTTTGCTAGAGAAGGAATTCTTAAAAAATACGAAATAGTTGCAAATGAGCATAAAGATTATTATATGTACGCAAGAGTACTGTAGTAAGAATTGTTAAAATAAACATAAAAAAGAAAGTTAATGGTAGTAGAAGCTGATAAAAAAGCATTGATTTGTTCGTTTTGTAGTAAAAAACAACATGAAGTAAAAAAACTGATAGCAGGTCCTGCAGTATTTATTTGTGATGAATGTATAGATTTATGTACAGATATTATGAAAGAAGAAAGTAAAGTTGCTTTAAAGCAAATTACTTCTTCAATTCCAACGCCACAAAAAATATGTGGAATTCTAAATGATTATGTAGTTGGGCAAGATCAAGCGAAAAAGATTTTAGCAGTAGCGGTTTATAACCATTATAAGAGGCTTGAATATGTACAATCTGGCAATAATGACGTTGAGCTTAATAAGTCGAATATCTTACTGATCGGTCCTACCGGTTCAGGAAAAACTTTACTTGCTCAAACGCTTGCTAAAATTTTAGACGTACCTTTTACTATGGCAGATGCTACTTCTTTAACAGAAGCCGGGTATGTCGGTGAAGATGTTGAGAATATATTACTACGTTTATTGATAGCAGCTGAGTTTAATATAGCAAAAGCACAAAAAGGTATAATTTATATTGACGAGGTTGATAAAATTGCCCGTAAATCGGAGAATCCTTCTATTACACGGGATGTATCAGGTGAAGGAGTACAGCAGGCATTACTTAAAATTATGGAAGGAACAGTTGCTTCCGTGCCTCCTCAAGGCGGTAGGAAACACCCACAACAAGATTTCGTACAGTTAGATACTTCAAATATCTTATTTATTTGCGGTGGTGCTTTTATGGGGATTGATAGCATTATAACCTCAAGAACTAATCATAGTTCTATAGGCTTTGCAGCTAACGTAAATATAGATAAAGAGAAAAATAATAGTGAGATTCTTAAATCCCTAGAGATTGAGGATTTAACTAAATTCGGTTTAATTCCTGAATTTATCGGTAGATTACCCATCGTTACTACTTTAGATGAGTTAGACAAAGAAACTTTAATTACAATTTTAACTAAGCCTAAGAACGCCATAGTAAAGCAATATCAGAAACAATTTGAGCTTGATGATGCTGAGCTTGTAATTGATGATTCAGCCTTAGAAGCTGTTGCCGAAAAAGCTCTAGCTAAAAAGACGGGAGCAAGAGGACTTCGTTCAATACTTGAGCATCTTTTGCTTGATAGTATGTATAAAGTTGCCGAGCTAAAAAAACAGCGTATTACTATTACAAAAGAGGTAGTTAACGGCTTAGTCGAACCGATAATGACCTCTCTCATTTCTACAAAATCAAACAAAAAACAACCGGTTATTGAAGATATACCGGCGTAAATATTATTTCTTCTCTATGTCATCCCCGTGAAAGCGGGAATCCAGAAAAATAACTTTGATATTGATGTAAGAAGTTACACATGTGATAAAGTAAATGTATACAACACAAGTTTTTTATATGTTTTACTGGATTCCCGTCTACGCGGGAATGACATAAACAAGCCTGCAACAAGACCTACGACTGCTTGCAATGATGGGTTGGTATCTACACAACAACGCCGGCTTGACCACGGGACAATACTAATTTAGTATAAAATTTATCCTAAACTAGTATTTTATAGCGGTTTAAATACCATTAAGAAAAAAATAATACTCAAACTGATAAATGCCGGCCAGCCTAGGTAGAGCCATAATTTAAGTAATTTATAATATTTTTCTGGTAGGGGGAATTTGCTGTTTTAATGCTTCAAGTGCCATATTTTGTAGTTGAATTTGAATCCATACCACCGGGAACCAACAACTACCGACGATTATGTATCCGATATAAGTTAAGGTAAGACATAAATCAGAATAATTATAGCAAGCATATTTACTAATACTATGCCGCTAACCGGTTGAATTATCGCAGTTGGAGTAGTAAAAAGAAGATCAGCTATAACTGTAGTGCAGGCTGCATATGCCGTTGCATTCAAATCACCGGTTTTATTTGCCCACCACATAAAAAAACAGTACCAATTCCAGTACCCAAAAAATAGTAGAACTAATAATATGAATAGTTTTTATAAAAAGATAATCCATTATTTATCTCGTTCTATCGCCATGAATACTAAAGTAAGTAATATTATTAGAATATTTTTAAATATCGGACCAAGTGGATCTAGCCACAATATTGGCTTAAGATATGTTAATAGTAGAGTATAAGCTAGTATTAATAAAATTTGTAAACTACATATCCTATTTATTTTATTTTTGATAATTATTAGAATTCCAAGAATAATATCTATAAAGCAGCTTCCATATAATATGTGTAAGGTGCTATTTGTTTATCAAATCCTAGTGATATTATCATTTACATAATAGTATCATAAATAAAAATGCTTGAAATAATTCTTGTCATTATCCAAAATAGTCCTAAGACAATTTTTATTATAGGTTTTAAAAAATAAAGCCTAGCGTGCCATATGGATTACACGGTTAAAGGTTCGGTTGTAAAACCTTGTTGCAAGTTTCTAGGGATTATAGAAGTAAAATCGATAAAATCTTTTTTATCAGCAATATTAGGTTGAAGTAACATATTATACGTAGTAGAATTAATGAGTCCTATTTTTTTAGACAATCCCCTAATTTAGTTGCTATTTTAATGAATATTAAAGGAAATTTTATTAGTTTTCTAGGATTGTTGTAAACCATCACCTATTAAAGGAATAAAATATGGTAATGTTGTAAGAGCCCTAAATAGCGAGGTACCACCATAACAACCGCTTGCGTAAACAAAAGACGGTTGTAAAATTATCCAGTCTATATTTTCTAATTTTTGTAAATATTCTTCAGCTGCTTTTTTAGTTAAAGCATAAGCAGTGTTTTTTTCATCATCTATTCCAAGAGCTGAAATATGAATAATTATTTGTACGTTAGTAAGGGTGCAAGCCTTAAATAGAGCCTTTGGACCATTGATATGAACATTGTCAATATTATTAGCATGACTAGACGTTAACACACCTGATATATTAATAACCATATTTATGTTGTTTAATCTATTTATCCCGTTTTGTATTAAAATCACAGTATATCACTTCTGCAGTAGGGAACTTTTGCCTGGTCGATTCAACATCTCTAACACAGCATATTACTTTATAATTATTCTTTAATAATTACAGCTATAATATATGATCCAATAAAGCCGTTAGCTCCGGTTACTAGTATTCTCATTATAATATAAACGATTCAGGTACTGACATTTTTTATATCATTAATCAGATCCTGTTGTAAATAGAAGATAAAAAAGGATATGTTATATCCACAACTATTGTTTTTTGGTTAAAAACTTTTATAACCCAATCCTCTTCTTTCTTATCATAAATTGGGGTTGCTCGTGTGTGACTTTAATATTCTCTCATAATAAAATAATTAAAGATTATAAATGATTATATAAAAGATTTGAATATTAAGATTTATATTTTAATATTTATTTAATTAAAATTATGAGTAATAAATTAGAAGTAATAATACAATATTATAATGATATATCAAATTTAGGCGTAAGATTATGGCAAACTACTACTACAGTACTTGCTAGTGTTAATTTAGGTGAGGTATGGAAAATATGGTTCTGTGATAAAAATTTTAAATCTACCGACACTAGATCAAAGTTTGATTTATACTCAATATTTAGAAACAATGTTAAGTACAGTAGCTGCTACCGGCAAGTATCAAGATAATAATATTGATCATTCTCAATGGAGCAATTGTTTTGAAGAGCTAAATAATCGAGATCATTTTTTATGTATAAAAAGCTACAGAAGTTAATAGGAGTAGAAAATAAGAATATCATTGATGCTATGCTAGATGATATAAGGGATATAAATTCATTAGAGTATAGTACCCTAGTTACTAAAGTCCAAGTATTTTTAAAAAATAATTTCAATCTTAATACTTGATTAAATCAGCCAAAGAAATCGATGCTATGGCATATCCTATGATGATAGAGTATTATTTATCGCTATATAGCTAAAGCAATATTACTTACAAACACTTTAAATGTACCGTCCTCTTATGAAAACGAGTTTAATATAGTAAAAAAAGCTTATTTAAATTTTGCAAATTATCTTAATTTATTAGAGCAAAGTCTTACTAGAATAGAAAAAGCTAGTGATAAGTATAATGAAGATCACAAAATTGCTTCTTGGTTAACTTAAAAATCAGCTTTAGTTAGTAATAATTCAGGTAAAATAGCAATTACTTATGTTTCTCTTATAGTGGTGGGTGTAATTGCTTTACGTTCTGTAGTAATCGACGAAAAGGATCCTTGGTATGAATTATGTGCTTTACCGACCACTAGCCTTGCGATGCTAAAAATTTTATTATCTTTTCCTAGTACGGCCTTATCAAATAGACAAACTAAAGAGATGAATAATAATATGTTTCAAGCATTAGAAAATAACAATGACAATGCTGAAGATGTTAAATTTTTATTTGATCACATTCCAAGCTTTGCTAATAATGCCGTAAGTACAATTGCGATTTGTTTTAGATATGCTGCTAATTTAGGGTTCTATTGATTTATTAAATAATGATACTATTAATCGTGTAATTGTATATACGGGCTTTACGATGGTATACAGGGAGTATTAGAAGAACAAAGTAAGGTTACAAATTTTATGCAAAATAAATTAATTAAATTTTTGCATGATAAAATTGTACCGGCTTTAATTGAGCATAAGAAATGTACAGTTGAAGAAATTAAACCATATTTTCAGTTACTATATAAACATTCCAAAACAGATAAGAATACGTAAATAAAAAACTTCAGGCAATATATAATAAACTTACCAATCAAGATATAGATTTTAACAATATTGAATCAGACATTAGTACCTATCATGGATGGAAGAGTATTGCTATGTGTTCGGCAATAGCCACACTGATTTTGGATTATATCTGTTTTTATGAAGATCTAATGTTTTATGCATCAACTTCTGTTAAATTCAGTGTCTTGCTTCTTTATTAGTATCAACATATTATGGCAATAAAGTTATAGAAAATATCACCAGCGAAAAATTAACTAATGATATGTTTTTTCAAAAGTTTTACTATAATGATACGGCAAGATTGAATGTAGTGATAGTACCTTTAATACTGTTTGAGTCTATTAAAGATTTAAAATTCTTAAGTCTTGCAACTTTAATAGATGTTTTAACAACTGCTATATCGGATTTTAATGTCGGTAAGGCAATTATTAGTGCAGGCAAGAATATTGCCGAGCGAACCGCTACTACCCTTACTTGGCTTAATAAGGTTGTCTTAGGCACAAACGATGATATTGATCCTACAGAAGAAGTACCATGCTTAGGTTTTGTGGACACTGCTAATTGATTTGCTATTTTGCAGCAAAAAATAGCCAAAATTAAGTCTTTTTAGAAATGTCCACAAAGCCTAGATTAAGGTTGTAAAATTTACGTTATTTAATGTGCTCTGTCCATTTTTAATATAATTGAATCTTCAGAATTAAGTGTTGCATGTATTAAAAAAGGTGAGGTGACATAGGACTGCACTTCGCTATGCATAAAAGCTTGGTACATTATCAATCTCTAAAGTAAAATTTTTGCTATATTCAAGAAGTGTTTGAGCAGCTTTTAAGTGTATCAAATAACCTATAGTTGTATTAAAGTAACCACCATGATCTACTATCTTCTTGAATACGGATTATTGTAAATATTATAAAATATTTTGTTTTTAGAATGTGACAAAGACAGATAAATTAAATCCTAGGCGGTAGGTAAATGCTTAAGTATTGTTAAAAATTTAAATTACCTATTACGAGAAAATTTATTTATAATTTTTCTGCTATTTGTGGTGGATTTGCTGCTTCTACTTCAATAATCTCAGATTTAGAGGAAACGATTTGATAACGCTCTAAGGTGGCCGGCATGGCTTTATTTCCTGAATCAATACCGAGTTTTTGAATATTCTTTACTCTTGACATTAAATTACGATTAAACGAAGCAGCAAATTTATCGTAATTAGTAACCATATTATGCAGGTTATTACCAATCTTTTGAGAATAATCTGCCATAGTACCGATGGAGCTTAATAGCTTTCTCACTTCTTCAATGATTACCTTATAATTTTCCGAGCGGCGATGATCGGTAATTTGAAATTTTGCAAATGATAGCATATTCATAAGTCCGCTAGGTCCTACCGGAAAGATATTACAGCCCCAAGCTTTTTGTAAAAATTCAGGGTCGGCTGCAATAACTTTCTCAACCGCTTGTTCAGTCGGCAAAAACATTAAAGTAATAACATTGTTAAAGCTCTGATCCTTTTTGTTTAGATTAGTTAAAATATTTGCGGCATAGTCTTTATTCGCTAAAGATTTTAAATGGTAATTCATAGTTTTATTAAGACTCATGTTATTATCTTGCTCGTTTACAAGAAACTTTGAAGCTTTAGAATCAATAACCATTAAATTACCGGAAGGAAGAAAAATGAGCGCATCAGGTCTTAGCTTTCCGCTATCTGGTGTAGTTAGACCGTATTGCATAATGAAATCTAAATTAGGACGTAAGCCCGAAGATTTTAAGATATTCTCAAGGGTAATCTCAGCAAGTAGCCCCGCCCCGATCGGAGAAAGCAGAGACTGTTTTATCAAATCAACCGTACCTTTTGATTGCTCTATATCTTTATTTAATGCTCCCACCATCGTAATTAACCGCTCAAACTCACTATTAAATTTTCCTGAAGCAGTAGCGATATTTTTCTCGGCTAGCTCTCTTGCCGCCGTGTTTTCCATTTTATGTATCGCTATTAATTGCTTAGACAAATCTTGACCTAAATCAAATAACGCAGCTTTAGCCGATGAAAATGACTCTTCTCTTATTTTTTCTGAATCCTTAATAGTCTGTTCTTGATATTCTATTTTACACTTCAATTGCTCAATTATCTGTAAATATCCTATCTTTTCTTGATTTAATAATTGGTTGTTATTGCTAATTTCTAGATTCTGCTCTGATAAAAATTGTAGCTGTGTCCTTAAGGTTTGAGTTTTTACATAAAACCAAATTATTAGCGCTAATAAAATAAGTAGTGTAGTTATAATAGCTGGTAATAAATAAGGCATAGCATGAAGCAAAGTTTAATGTTAAATAATACTAAAGTAATTTGTACTAATTATTTTGGTATTGCCTAGAAAAGGTTGATATAGTCATTGCGAGTTACTACAGGTGTTGTTGCATGGCTCATTTTATGTCATGCCTGCGTAGGTCTTGTTGTGTAGACCGAAAAACCCGTTCGGTGTTATGCCATGGCTTGACGATATCCAAAAAAACTTAAAATACTAAAATTTTAATGTTTTAAACTGGATCCCACGATCAAGTCGCAGGATGACAATTAGGAAACTGGTACACGCAACAAAGCATTCCCGCTTTCGTGGGAATAACATTAGAAGGCTAAACTATAAAACAACTTTTTCTAGGCAATGCTCAATTTCAATACTACAGTAAGACTGTTTCGATATTAGCCTATAATATTTTTATAAACTTATGGAAATATTATAATGGATAGGTTATATAAAAAGCAAGTTGAAGAATACCTAACAAATTACGGTAAGCTTGTATTTATAAGCGGAGCAAGGCAAGTAGGAAAAACTACTAATTAAGCCTCATCCTAATCCAATTTATTTAAATTGGGATTATCTAGAAGATAGAAATAAAATCTTAAACAAACACACCAAACTTTTTAAAAATCTACTTTCTACTATATCCGATAAGAAACCGTGCTTAATATTAGATGAAATTCACAAATATAAAGATTGGAAAAATCTTGTAAAAGGATTTTATGATAAATTCGGAGAAAATATTGAATTTATTATAACAGTTAGTGCCAAATTAAATATATATGAAAAAGGCGGCGATAGCCTAATGGGATGTTATATAAGTTTAACTGTGCATCCGTTATCGGTATCTGAAATAGCTAAAAATTTTGATAATGACATTAATTATATAAAAAGCCTAAAAAATATCAATTTATTCGTTAGAATTACTTGCTAGCATTATAAATGCGCAAGCAGGCTCATTAATAAGCTATACAAACCTTGCTAACAAAGTTAGAGTTTCAGACTAAACAATAAGAAGATGGCTCTCTTTGCTGGAAAAGCATTATTATTGTTTTGCTATCAAACCTTGGTCTAAAAATGTTGTAAAAAGTTTGATAAAAGATCCCCCAATTTACCTTTGGGCTTGGTCGCAAATAAAAGATATAGGAGCGAGATTTGAAAAGTTTGTAGCTTCTCACCTTTTAAAAGCCGTATATTTTTGGAACGAAACAGGGCTTGGTGATTTTGTTTTATACTATCTGCATGATAAACAAAAACGTGAAGTCGATTTAGTAATAACAAAAGATAACCAACCGTGGATTTTAGTGGAAGCAAAAGTAAGTGACTCAGTCGTTTCTTCAAGCTTAAAATATTTTCATGAATTACTTAAACCTAGGTTTAGTTTTTAAGTAAAAATAAACAAGCTATTTCGGGTTCTTGCTTTAATAAACCGCGGGTTTATGGATAGTACCGGTTATTACTTTCTTATCTCAACTTGTTTGATATGAATTTTTGCAAAAAAGGTAGTCTAGGCAAATGTAAATCATATGACTATTTCGTTGCTTATATCGAAATAGTCATTACCAATTAGACATTTAATTATAAGCTGTATCCTTACACATACTACTCTAAATGTAGCTGAATTGACTACTTTATCTGCTAGCGGTTTGAGTGGCTGAACCAGTTTTAACAATTCCGGCGTTAATATAAATTTAGTTTTTTTCTTGATATTCGATAAAAAATAAGCTACAGGACTGCTCTATCACTGCATATTTATCCCATTCTGGATATTGCCTATTTAGATTTCCTATAGGATCAGTGGGACCGTAAACCCCTATACTACCGCATGTATATTTTTTAAAAGGATATAATTCATTATCATAAAATGAACTCTTCAGATACTTATTTCGAACCGCTAGATTAGTATATATAAATTTGTTTTGTTCTTTATGAAAAATAAAAATATCTAAACAATCTTTTTTGCATATATTATAAGCTCTCTCATAGAAAACAGTATAACCGAGTTGCTTAAATTGCGGTAATATTTGTTGTAGAAATATACCGATATCTAAATCATTGTCAAAAGGAATTATGCCTTGATATCTAACGGCTCCAAGCAGAGTGTCGCCGTCTATCCAATAATTAATATTATTCTTACCAAGTAGCTCATGAGTGTCTTTCATTAAATGATAAAGGGCAATAGCTTTTTTCTCGCTAATCCTGTATTTTTTACTTGTCCATCACTTAAAAGGTTACATATCACCAGCCATGTTCTAATATATAAGCATAAAAAATATCCCAGCAAATATAATTAATATTAAACCTATAATATTTTTAAAGAATAATATTGACTTTAATTTTATCATCTTTCATCTCAAATTGTATTTCTTCTGCCGATGTGACGTTTTTTAAATCTTCTGCTAATTCTGCAGATAATACTATGCCGCTAACTTCAAGCAATTTTATTGGAGCTTTTATAGATAGATTCTTCTCAGTTTTAAATTTTCTGACGATATCTAGTATTTCAAGCAGCCCTTCTGCTCCTTTTGCATCGATTTCATAATTTAAGTCACTGTAATTAACCCAGCTACCTTTAACATGAATAGAATTTTCATTATATAATATTTGGTATAATTCTTCGGTAATATGCGGCATGAAAGGTGCAAATAGTTTCAGTAATGTTTGCATAACATGATATAAAGTTAATATGCTACTATATTGTCCTTGTGGATTTTTGTTTTCCTCATCATAGCTTCTTGTTTTGCTTATTTCTAAATAATTATTACAAAATACCACCCAAAAGAATTTTTCCGTCAGATGCATAGCATTTGCATATTCGTAGTTTTGTAACTCATTTGTAGCTAGCTTAACTAATTCCACTAGCTTATTAACCATCCATTTATCAAACTCGTTAGTAATTTTTTCTTTAATATCGAGTAAACTCGCTTTTTTATCTTCACCTTTCAATTTATCAAAATGTATAAAAACAAATTTAGCGGCATTCCATAGCTTGTTAACAAGCCTTTTGCCGTTTTTCATAACGTCTTCAGAATAGGCGGTATCAGCACCTAGCTTTGAATTTGCCGACCAATAACGTATCACGTCGGAACCATATTGTTCTAGCAGTTTTTCAGGAACTAAAACATTGCCCTTAGATTTTGACATTTTACTTCGATCTTCAGCTAAACACCAACCGCTTACCATGATGTTTTTCCACGGCAAAGTATTTTGGTGTAAATGAGCTTTTAAAATAGTATAGAACGCCCAAGTTCTGATAATTTCATGTGCTTGAGGTCTTAAATCCATCGGAAATAATTTATCGTGGCTATCTTTATTAATAGCGCAATCATCAGAAATCCCATGAGTAGAAAGTTGAGGCGAAATGGAACTTGTTGCCCAAGTATCCATTACGTCATAATCAGGTTCTACTTCCTCTTTACTATAATCCATAGGCAAATCTTTTAACGGATCGATAGGCAGCTGCGTAACATCGGCATATAAGATTTTTCCTTCCTCACCTACTCTTTTAGAGTACCAAACAGGGAAAGGCACACCAAAATAACGCTGCCTACTTATACACCAATCCCAACTAATGGCATTAATCCAATTCTCTAAACGAATCTTCATATTTTTAGGATGCCAATTTAACTCATTCGCTCTTTTAAGCAATTCTTCTTTATGTGATATAGTTTTAACGAACCATTGCGGTACAGTTAATATCTCAAGAGGAGCACCTGACCTCTCGGCACATTTAACGGTATGAGTGATGTCTTCTTGTTTAATAAGCAACTCTTGTTCTTTTAAAATATCTATTATTTTTGTTCGAGCTTCTTTAATTTTCAATCCATCTATAGAAGTTTCATGTTGGAAGTCTATTGTGCCTTTTTTAGTGATAATAGTTTTTAACGGTAGATTATGCGTCTTCCACCAAGTAATATCCGTTTGATCACCAAACGTACAGCACATTACCAGTCCCGTACCTTTATCTTGTTGTACTAAAGGGTCAGCAAGCAGTGGAACTTGCTCATTAAAAAGTGGGGTTATAGCTGATTTACCTGCTAGATGCTTATAACGTCCATCGTCAGGGTGATAAAATACGGCTACGCAAGCCGGTAATAACTCAGGTCTGGTAGTGGCTATAGTCAGCGGGTCTCCTTGCTCGGTATTAAACGTAATATAATTCATGAAAGAGGTTTTTTCCTTATCCTCAACATCGGCTTGGGCAAGAGCTGTACCATCTACCGGATCCCATAAAATCGGTTGATTAGCACGATAAATTTCCTCTTTTTGTACTAAATCAAGAAAAGACATTTGTGATATTTTTCGTGATAACGGACTAATAGTTTGGTACTCTAAACTCCAATCAACCGATAAAGCTATTTGGTTAAATAGACTTCTAAACTTTTCTTCTTCACTTTCTACTACCTCTTCGCAAATTTTTATAAATTCAGATTGATCCATATTATAAGCTTTGATCTGTTTCTGCTTTTCAACAAGTCTCTCGGTCGGTAGCCCGTTATCGTCAAAACCCATAGGATAAAAGATATTTTTACCCATCATACGCTGAAAACGTACAATAAAGTCGGTTTGCGTATAGCTATAAACATGACCGATATGTAACTGCCCTGAAACTGTCGGAGGCGGAGTATCGATTACATAGGTTTCTTCTTTTGCAATGTTTGGATTATAAGCATAAATTTGTTTCTCTTGCCAAATTTGCTGCCACTTTTTTTCATTTTCAGTAAAATTATAATTTTTTGGAAATTCTTTCATAGATTTTGTAGTTGATTCAAGAATATTATTATAAAGGTTATATGTGATTGTGACAATAGATGCTTTTCTTTGGAAGGATATGGATATTTAGGATTTGTGTAAGTGGTGCTTGCATGATTAATTACTTATTTACAATTGAGCGAACAAAAGTTTCTTGAAGACCTGTCATTTTGGCAATAACAGGAGTTTTAAAGTCCTGACTGAATATTCCCTTCGCTATAATTACTGCCTTATTATCTGTTCGCCCTCAGCTTTGCCTATCTCAATACCCTGCACCTTTCCTTCATCTCTATATGTATCAGCGATAGTTTTTATAATAGTATCCTTATCTTGCGGTAATAGATGTGTATCCAATACTTCTACTAGTTCCGGTTGTTTTTGTTTTGATAATTTTGCGTTAGTATACCATAAGAACGATCTTAGGTAAATATAACCTTTTTCTTTATCCAATATTATAATATGCTTAAACTCTGTTAAAAACTTCTCCCATAGTTTTATCATATCCTGTATATGGATATGCTGCATCATATATTCTAGCATACCTAAATGTTTTTTCTTGACGATTCTATCATCTGTTATAGCTTGCAAATCTACTAATTGATAATCTTCTGCCATTAATTTCTTTGCCATCACACTATCGGTAAATAAACCCCACAGATTTCTTGGAGCATTATAAATTTCTTTACCGTTGTAAATCACTAAATTATAAACTAGCGGCAATTTATCCTTTCCTTGCTTATGTCTTTCACAAATAATAGTGTATATTTCCATAACCGCAAAGCCGTCCAATAATCAATTGTTGATTGGGCCTCTACTAATACATAAACAAATGCTTCTTCTTTATTATTAGTGCTAATTTTATATGTTATATTACTATATTTCTTATTTAAAGATTCCTCAATGTAGCTTTCTTGTGCTACCGTTATTTTTGATAAATCTACTAAACTCTTAAAATCATCGGGTAGATAATATTCCAAAAATTCTTGTGCTACTACTGGGTCGTTCATTATGATTTTTACTAATGAATCATGTTTTAATTTTTTAGCCATAAAAATCTAGTAGCTTTATTGCGTATTTTATCTTAAATTATCTATAATATCCATACTTATTTAAATTTAAAGTTCAATATGCTAATTCTAGACAAACTTTCACTTACTTTAAAATTAATGCGTGCAGATAAGCTGGTAGCTTATTTGCTGGTTTTTTTCCCTGCTTTATTTGGGTTACTGCTTGCAAACCCTTCAAGAACGGAGTTAATACATTTATTACCGTTATTTATTTTAGGTAGTATAACAGCTAGAAGTAGTGGGTGTATTATTAACGATATATTTGATAGAAAATTTGATAAGCATGTCGCAAGGACTAAAGAGCGACCTTTAGCTAGCAAGGCTTTATCTGTTTCTTATGCTATTTTGATACTTTTTATTCTTAGCGTTATCTCACTTTGTATTTTGCTACTTTTAAACAAAACAGCCATATATACAGGTTTTTTTGCGGTAATAATGATTATCCTATACCCGTTAATGAAACGTATTACTTATTTTCCGCAAGTCTTTTTAGGATTTACCTTTAAGCTAGGGGCCTTAATAGCTTATGCGGCAGTTCAGGATACACTTGATATAGCAGCGATTATTATGTATTTAGCATGCTGTTTTTGGGCCATCGGTTATGATACGATTTACGGATATATGGATATAAAAGATGATAAGAGAATAGGAGTGAAATCGTTAAGTATATATTTAGAGGACAAGCATTCTAAGCTTTGGCTTTCTATATGTTATATAGGTTTTATATTGTTATTTATTCTAGCAACAAAAATGGCTAACCATAATATCGACTATTTACCTATTTTGGCTGCTTTAATTTTATTGACATTGCAAGTAGCAACTCTTGATATTGAAAATCCTGCCAATTGTATGACAAGATTCAGAGCTAATAATTATATCGGATTAGTTTTGAGTATGGTATTTTGTTAAATTCTTATATGTTTTACTGGATTCCTGCTTTTGCAGGAATGATATTGATCCGTGCAACCACTCCTCTAACAGCCCATAAAGTTACCATCGATATTGCGGTTATATAAACCGCAATTGATAAAGAGTTGTCGGTTACATACCATAGCATTAGGCAGATTGACGGAGTAAGACGTCCGATTAATGAAGCACCTATACTACTGCCGATGCCGACTAACATATATTTATCGGCAGTTTTAAATACATCATTTAGCCAGCAGTTCAAAGGTGCCAAGAACCCGACACCGAGTATTATAATCCAAATACGTACAAAATTAACATACCATATAGATGCATTATTCAAGTAGAGCCATAAAGGAATTATGCTTAAACTCATTAAAATAAGAGTACCGTTTAGTATTTTAAGGTAATGTAGCTTTTTTGTTAGATGCCCTATTGTCGGAATCATAATCATATCAAAAATCAGCAACTCAGTATCAAATTTCATCATTATTTCGAGTGATATATCAGTGATAAGCGGAATAAAACTATTCATAAAGACAAAAGGCACTATATAGGTCATATATGAGAAACCTATTACAAAACTAATGCGTAAGATACTTAGTTTACAGTTCCAAATTATAGTTAAGTCTTGTAATAGTGATGATACTACGTCATTGCGAGGAGAGGACCCAGGTGTCATACCGTGGCTTGACCACAGTATCCAAAAATTACGTAAAGTAATTTTATCTTTTTTATTGGATCCCGTGGTCAAGCCGCGGGATGACAATGAGGGCTTTACTACAATATCCTCGCACTTTCTTAAAAAATAACCTATCAATGTTGTAAGCCCGCCAAATATGAAACATAAACGCCAATATGTATTATACTCTACATTTAAAACTATAGTACTGAGAAATGAAGCAAGAATAATACCGACCATAGTAGATGTTTGATAAAGGTAAGAAGCTTTAAACGCTTTTTTTTCTTCTTTATTCTCTAAAATAAATAATGTAGCAATGGTACATTCACCCTCGGAATATACTCCTTGCAACGTTCTAAGCAACACTAATAATAGCGGTGCAAGCCAGCCTATTTGAGCATATGAAGGTATTAAACCGATTAGGTTAGTTGTTAAAGCAACGCCGATTAAAGAATGAGATAAAGCAAAAACACTGCCGTATTTTTTAGCAATTACGCCAAACAAATAAGAGCCTATGGGACGTGTAAATAAAGACGTAGCAAGAACACTATAGGTAAGTATTAAAGCAACGACTTTATCATGATTCGGAAAAAAAATACCAGCAAGCAGCGGAGCAAGAAAACCATAAAGTGCAGTATCGAAATGATCCATTGCATTACCGATTAGGATCGAAAAATCTCTTTTACTTAATGAATTATTCATATATTAATAATTTAAAATTTATAATGGATTATACTCAATGAATTTGGAACATTGGTGACAATGTCTTTATAAGTCCTCGGATGCTGAACGTTTAATATACGCTCCGCTCCTCGGCTTACAGACCGATTACTCTTCCCCAAGTTGATCTTCGTATAACAGCTCTTCATTTTGTAGGAGTATAAAATATATGTAATCTTCCTTGTAAATATTTTTTTTAAGCAATATGGTTATTAAGTTATAGCTTAAAGTAATTATAATGAATGAATAATTTGAAACAAGGAAAGTTTATTACATTTGAGGGAGGGGAAGGGATAGGCAAATCTACTCAATCTCAAATGCTCTATGAATATTTACAATCTCAAAATACTCCCGTTATTTTAACTCGTGAAGTCGGTGGTACTATTGTAGCCGAAAAAATGCGTGAAATTCTAGTACATGAAGAATTACTACCCATGTCTGAGCTATTACAAGCTATGGCAGCACGTTATGATCATATGGCACGGAAAATTATACCAGCGCTACAAGAGGGACATATTGTAATATGTGATAGGTTTATTGACTCCACTGCATGTTATCAAGGATTAGAGCTAGAAAACGGCATAGATTTAGTTTATAATCTGCACAAAACTTTAATGCCTTCTCTTATGCCGGATATTACATTTTTTATTGACATAGAGCCGGATACTGCTATTAAGAGAGTCAATTCACGAAATATGAGCAATAAATTTGACATAAGAGGTCTAGATTTTTATCAAAAAATCTATGATTGCTTTAAAGAATTAAGTAATAGATTCCCTGAGAGAATAAAAACAATTAAAGCTTCAGATTTAAGTCCACTTGAAGTGCATGAATTAATAAAAAAGCATTTATGAACAATACTTACTACATTACTACTCCTATATATTACGTTAACGATGCCCCCCATATCGGTCATGCTTATACTAGTGTTGCAAGTGACGTAATCGCTCGTTTCATGCGAATGCGAGGTTTCGATGTAATGTTTTTAACCGGTACTGACGAACATGGGCAGAAAGTAGAAAAAGCAGCTATTAATAAAAATATTGACCCACAAAAATTTACCGATCAAACATCCGAGAGTTTTCGTCATCTGATGACTGCTATGCATATTTCCAATGATGATTTTATCAGAACAACGGAACACAGGCATAAAGAAGCTGTAGCTGTTTTTTGGCAGAAATTACTAGATGACGGCACTATTTATGAAGGTTTTTACGAAGGGTGGTATGCAGTGAGAGATGAGGCTTTTTTTGATGAGTCGGAACTTACGAGTGACGGTTTAGCACCGACGGGTACTCCAGTTGAATGGGTTAAAGAGCCTAGCTATTTCTTTAATCTTTCAAAATGGCAGGATAAATTGCTTGAGTTTTATGAAGCAAACCCTGATTTTATCAGACCTATATCAAGGCGTAACGAAGTAATTAGCTTTGTTAAATCGGGTTTAAAAGATTTATCGGTATCGCGTACTACTTTTAACTGGGGAATCAAGGTGCCAAACAATGAAAAACATGTAATTTATGTTTGGCTTGATGCACTGGCTAATTATATTTCAGCACTCGGTTATCCTGACGAACAAAGTAATTACGGTAAGTTTTGGCCGGCTGATTTACATGTAGTCGGTAAAGATATCTTGCGTTTTCATGCTGTCTATTGGCCTGCTTTCTTAATGGCTGCAGAAGTCCCGCTGCCGAAAACAATTGTGGCTCATGGCTGGTGGATGAATGAGGGGCAGAAAATCTCTAAATCTCTTGGTAATGCCATTGATCCGATTAAGTTAATTGATGAATTCGGTGTTGATCAAGTTAGGTATTTTCTGATGCGTGAAGTAAATTTTGGTGCGGACGGCAATTTTGCTCGTAGTAATTTAATTACCCGTATTAATAGCGAGTTGTCAAACAAAATAGGTAATTTATTACAGCGTACTACGTCTTTTGTTTATAAGAATAATGACGCCAGAGTGCCTTTGCTTACGCAAGGTGTTATAGATAAAATATATGAGCTACCGATTTTAAAAACCGCAAGTAAATTTGTTGAGCAGAATATTTTATTGATGGAAAAAACAGAGATTAATAAAATTCTTGAAAATATTATTAATTTGGCCGAAGAGGCAAATATCTATATTGATAGCGAAGCACCCTGGCATTTGAAAAAAACCGATCCAGATAAAACGTTAGAAGTGTTATATGCTTTACTAGAAGTTTTACGCTATATTGCGATAATGCTTCTGCCTTTTATACCGAGTTCAGCAAATAAAATGCTTGATCAGTTAGGAGTAAATAAAGAAGAACGTCTATTTAAGCATTTAATACGTGATTATACTTTAATAGCGGGTAGCAATATTTTAGAACCTACCATAATTTTTCCAAAATTTGAATAGTGTGTTATACCGTGGCGAGGCCGCAGTATGACACACCTACTAAGAGTATAATATGTTAATAGATTCACATTGTCATCTTAATTTATGTAGTAACTTGTCATCTCGCGACGCGATCGCGAGCTCTAGTGAGGGTATTAAAACAACTAATATTAGTTGTTTTCTAGATACCGTAGTTAAACCATGGTATGACGCAGTGCTTTTAGATTCTGTCATTCAAAGAGCATTAGAAAATAATGTGCAATATATGCAAACTATCTGCACTAAAATTGAAGATTTACCTATTATTTTAGAGATAGCTGAAAAATATGAAAATGTTTTTGCAAGTGTTGGGGTGCATCCGTGTGAAGTGAATTCTTTTATTAGTCATTGCGAAGCACTGAAAGTGCTGTGGCAATCTCAGGAAGTTTGGACAAGATTGCTACGTCAAGACTACGTCTTTCCGAACTCAGATGCTGAGGCAATTATTATGCTAGCCCAGCATCCGAAAATTATCGGAATCGGTGAAACGGGGCTTGATTATTATCAGCAGCCTTACAATCAAAAATTACAAAAAGATTCGTTTGTAGCACATATACATGCGGCGTCTAGTACACGCTTGCCTGTTATTGTTCATACAAGAGAAGCAGACGAAGATACTATTGACATTTTAACCTCAGAAATGCGTAACAGCAAATTTCCAGGTTTAATACATTGCTTTACCTCTTCAAAAAATCTAGCGGCAAAAATGCTAGATATCGGTTTATATATTTCAATGTCAGGGATTATAACTTTCAAAAAAGCTACTGATTTACAAGAAATAGTCAAATATATACCGCTTGATAGGTTATTAATAGAAACCGACACGCCTTACTTAGCTCCTACGCCTATGCGAGGCAAACAAAACGAACCGGCATTTGTTAGGTATGTTGCTGAAAAAGTTGCCGAACTCAAAAATATAACATCAAAAGAAGTAGCAAATGTTACTACTCATAACTTCAAAACATTATTTTCTAAATTTGAAAAATATATAAATAATACTTTATAAAAACATCAAGTTTGCTAATTTAAAGTTGAAATTTTTAAAATAATATGTATATTTGATATGGAGTTTAATTGCAAAAATACCATCATTACATTGATAAAACAAGACTCAAAGCAAATGCAAGTACAAATAAGAGATTGTTAGAAGCAAAGACTCAAGAAGAAAAAGATAAGGAGATTATACGAATTGATGCAGGTAAAATTAGCAGTAGTAAGCTTTCTGCTGAACGAAAACAAGAACCTAATATTAGAATAGAGCTAAAACCTAATCTAAAGTTTTATTATTTGCAAAATCCTGATTACTATGTCAATAATGAACAAGCCACAGAACCTAAAATAAATGCGAATAAAGAAGATAAAATAACCGTAGTGTAAGCATGTGATGCACTTGCATTATATCTTCAAAACAAATTGAAGATTCATAATATGCCTATTAAGCATAATTTTTCTTCAAATAAACAAGGAACTAAAGGTAATAATAAATGGTTACCCCAGATTGGGTAGGTATGGAAGTTCTTAATGAAAAGTGGAGTTCACTAATTAAAGATTGTGCTAAATATTATACAGGAAAACAAGCAAGGCTTTGGTCTTTTGAAGCAAAAAAAATTATCAATCGTAGTAATTTACGAGAATCTTTTTTCAGGCTTTATCAAATTCCTCATGGGCACATTATGGTTATTTAGTTGCTGCTGACTTAATTGAAAGTAGATAAAATGATATTAGGCATGGTATAGGATTTATTTTAGTAGATATAGAAAATCCTGAAGATAGTGAAATATCAATCCCTGCTAGAGAAAGACCGGAAATAGATTAGAATATGGCTAATAGGTTAGCAGAAGAGAATAAAGATTTTGAAAATTATATAAATAATATTGATACATTCTATAAAAAACAGAAAGTAAATGATAGTACTTGGCTTAATATTAATGACCACATAAATAAAATTCCTAAGCCAAATAAGAAGAAAAAATAAACATATTTATATTATTATCATACACAATATACTGAGAATTTTTAGTGTTAAACTAAGTTTATATTAATTATTTTTAAATTTATGAATAAATTGTGATTAACTGTGATTTAAGTATCAATTATACATATTATATGTTAGAGGGGTTTAGAGCACAAATTGCTCTAATGCATTTAGGTATAAAAATTCTGAAAGAAGTATATGAACATGAGTCATTAGAAGATAACGGTTTTGCAAGAATTATGCATGCTTATTTAACGCTTTGTGAATGCATGACTAGAAAATATGAAAAACCCAAATTTAATATCCTTGAAACAATTATTGATGATAAGACCTATAACATTAATGAAAAAGTTATACTAAAAAAGTCTTTTTGTGAACTAAGGCATTTTCAGAAAATAGGTTTAAAAAAAGAATTACCTCAATTATTAATAGTAGCACCCATAGCAGGACATCGCACTACTTTACTTAGAACAACAGTACAAGAATTATTACCGTATACCGATATTTATATTACAGATTAGACGGAAGCCAGTTATGTGCTGCTTGAAGCAGGGCATTTTGATATGGATGATTATATTGATTATGTAATGGAGTTTATCAATTTTTATAGGACCAAATGTTCACACTATGGTAGTTTGCCAACCTGCTGTTCCACTGCTTGCCGCCATTTTAGCTTAATGTCGGAGAGTAATAGTCCAAATGTGCCGAGTTCGATGATTTTGATGGGCGGCCCTATAGATGCTAGAAAAAATCCCACGGTAGTTGATGAATTCGCTCAAAGTAAAAGTTTAGAATGGTTCTGCCAAATGGTTACAATGTAGGTGCCGCAAAACTATCCCGGACATGGTAGAAAAGTATATCCCGGCTTCCTCCAATTTGCCGGCTTTATGAGAGTATTTAGCAGGTATGGATATGCCGGCAGAGTTTTACTTATAAACTATAGATGAACAATTTTCGTTAGCAAGAGGTAAATTGGTTTCTGAGAAGCGTCCGATCGATTTAAAACATATTACTAAATGTGCTTTACTCGGTATTGAAGGGGAATTAGATGATATTGCAGCGGTAGGGCAAACAAAAGCTGCTTTAAAACTTTGTTCAAATAAATCAATGCAAAGATACCATTTGCAAAAAGGGGCAGGGCATCACGGGGTAGCGGAAGTAAATTTAAACAGTCTATAGTGCCTATTATCAAAGGTTTTATCTATGATTTTGATAAAACTAATTTCAAGCACTCTAAACTTAAGGCAGTATAAAAATAGTCATTACGAGCGGGCATTGCTTGCGTGGATTGTTTTTTCCGTCATTGCGAGGAAATTGCATCGCAATTGACTCAGCATTTTTTTGTTATTTTTTCTGGATTGTCACGCTCCTTTCAGCCACTCGCAATAATGACGGGGTGGTATCCACGCAACAATGTCTTCCTGGAATGATATCGCAACCATACAACATGATCGTAATTACAGGAGAAGTGTAGTAACATTCAACTCTTATTAGTTTTTTTGAATTTCTTGTTGTTGCTGTTGTTTGTATTCTTCCGCTTTTTCTTCGATGTAATTAAAAAAGAAATAAGTAAAAGTTAAAAAACTGGTCAAAATAATACCAAATGTTATTAGTATTGCTTTAAGTTGCTTTCGTGAATCTTCTGCTTTTAATCTTTTCTCTTCTTCATCTATGTCTTTATCATTTTTGACTTCAGATATTATTATTTGTTCTTCTGTAGTATTTTCCATGTTGTAACTCAACTAAAATGAACCGCTTTATTACTAAGTTGTTCCTATAACTTATAGATTTTTGAAGTTTATAAGATTAGCTATATTTGAATGATGAGGTTTAAACTCATAAAAATAGGATATATAAGCAATAATGCTATGTCAATAGCCTTGA
Organism: Candidatus Rickettsia kotlanii; assembly: GCA_030295365.1. Lineage (GTDB taxonomy): Bacteria > Pseudomonadota > Alphaproteobacteria > Rickettsiales > Rickettsiaceae > Rickettsia > Rickettsia kotlanii. The sequence goes on along the minus strand of AP027062.1, from coordinate 102,214 downwards.
ATATTAGCGGTGTTATATATATTATTATAATTTGAGTCTCCTAACATTGAAGTATTTAAAGTATCGGAGTAAGCAGCTGATAATATAGCATCATCAAAAGTGACATTAAGATGTCCTATATAGTCTTGAATAAAATTGTTAACAGTAGATTCAAAGTTTATATATTTTATAGGATATGAATAAACAAGCTGTGTACATTCTGTATTTCCTAATTTACTTCCAATCAATGTTAATAACATAGAGTTATATTCATCTTGGGGGTTACGATTAATTATTTCGTAAGTTTTAGCAAGAATATAACAAGCTTCGTTATTTCCCTTCATAGTTTCTAATTTTATTTCTTCAGAAGATAAAATATTATTTAGAAAAGCTTTTTCATATATTTCATAATTCGGTGATGAATCAGATTTTCCGTTAAAAAGAGCAGTAAATCATTTTGATTTATTGGCAACTAAAAGACCATTCATAGTATCGATAATTATGACATTTTCAAGACCTACTACGGTAGTGAATTTATTATTAGAACTAATGAAAGAGTTTGTAGTATTGCTTGTTACTACGTTCCCCTCGCAATAATTATCATTTATATCCCAGTGTTTTACCTGTAATAAGGAATGCCAAGTACCAAGATCATTCCAAACAAAATCGGCTTTATCATGACTATTCCCGAAATATATTCCATTATGGCATTATCTATAGAAATTGCTGCGATTTCATTATAAGCCTCATTGTCTATTGCCAAACTATTCTCATTTTTTACGGCAGTATTAAATGCTTTTGCTGCAATACAGAATAAATCAGGTTGAAGGTTCATTTCTAAGTTTAAGAAGAAGTTGACATCGTATACACTGCCGGAATTCCAAAAATATTCATTACTTTGAAAATGTTTGTTTGCTTGCTCTAATATAGGTTTTTCAATGAAATGATCAACTAGATAAACATTTTCTGCAATTGATAATCCTGTGTTAGCCATACTCGGCACTTATAACATTTATAGGAATACCTATAGTACAAATGCCGAATTCATTAACATAATGTAAAGCTTTATTTATAGTATTAAGATAATTTGTGCTTTAGCCGATAATACTGTAATAATGGCACAAACGGCAGTATTTTTTTGTAAAGGCTCGGCAATTAATGCTATTTCTACATCTATTTCTGCTGCTTGTTCTTTAGTGATTGATTCATATTTTTTGGAAGTAATAATAGTAGGTTGTCCTAAAAATTTATTTCGGTTTAATGTTTGCTGAAGTAAAGTTAGATCACTTAATATTTTTTTTAAAACTGTTTCGGTTTATCCTTAGATGACAAAGGTCATAGTTTTTTACCATTACCTCCTGCCATAATCACCAGCTTTATTAGACTTCTTGCATAACCTCCTTCTAAAGGTAATTAGTATACCTTTAATACTTCAAGATTTGGTACGTTAAATTTCGGAATTTGCCTGTGTTCACGTATTTTTATACGCTGTGCAAGTTTACCACTTATTTGACTCCCAACTTTTGAAGTATCTGCGATATACGTCGATCCAATACTCACTCATGTATCTTTTTGTACGCTGTGGTGCTGTGTTTCGTGTCTCCTTCAAACTCCTCTTTATAAGATAGGTTATGCAAGAAGTCTATTTTAATTGAATAAATAATAAATAGCTATTATTAATAGTTTTAAAAATATGCCAAGTGAATTAACTATATTGGCAAATTTTACAATAAAAAGTACTTCTGCCTGAATGCTTTGTCTTGATAATAGTGCTAGAGCAGCTTAAACAACTTTGTCCCTCTCTACCGTAAACCATAAGTTGCTGAGTAAAATAACCAGGTTTGTTATCGCCGTTTACAAAATCTTTAATAGTAGTACCGCCGGCAGTTATAGCTTTAGTTAACACATCTCTAATCGATTTAATTAAATTTTCTATTTCATCATCCCTTAAATCGCTACCTGATTTATCCGGATGAATTCTAGCTAAATGAAGACTTTCGGAAGCATAGATATTACCGACTCCGACTATAACTCTATTATCCATAATCAAGTTTTTTATTGGTATTTTTTTAGTTTGTAGCTTATTTTTTAGAGAGTCTAACGTCAATAAATCAGAAAAAGGTTCTATGCCTAAATCATTAAAAAATTCTTTTTCTAAGAGATTAGTCTTAAAACTATAAATCATACCGAATCGTCTAGTATCGTTGAAAATTAACTTTTCGCCGTTACTTAAATCAAAAATCACATGATCATGTTTTTGAGTTTTATAATTAACAGATTGCAGAGTAAATCTACCGCTCATGCCTAGATGAACTATTAAAGAATAATCATTATTAAAATCTATAATTAAATATTTTGCACGACGCCTAACATCCAGTATATTAGTATTTAAGATTTCTGTAGCTAAAAGCGGGGATAGCTTATAACGTAAATTATCTCTTTTTAACTCTACATTTTCTATAATAAGCCCGATTAGCTTATCTTTTAGAGAGTTTTTAAGAGTTTCTACTTCAGGAAGTTCTGGCATTTGATAATAATATTTATAATAAAAAACTATGAACCAAACAAATTTTGGCTTTAAAAAAGTAGACTACACTAAAAAACAAGGTTTAGTAAATAACGTTTTTTCTAATGTCGCTGATAAGTATGATTTAATGAATGACTTAATGAGTTTGGGATTGCATCGCTTATGGAAAGATGAATTTATTAGGCAAATTCCAAATCTTAACTCTCATATATTAGATGTTGCTAGCGGTACCGGTGATATTGCTTTAAAACTTGCTAAAAAAGCAAGAGATAGAGTTAATAATATCTCTTTAACTTTAAGTGATATTAATGAAGAAATGTTAAAGCAAGCTAAGAAAAAAGCAATAGATCTGAATTTATTTCAAAATCTTAAATTTACTGTAGCAAGTGCTGAAGCACTACCGTTTCCGGATGATAGTTTTGATTATTATACTATAGCATTCGGTATTAGAAACGTACCTGATATAAATAAGGCTTTAAAGGAAGCATGTAGGGTTTTAAAGCCAATGGGCAAGTTTATATGTCTTGAGTTTTCAAAAGTAAAGGAAGGGTACATAAAAGATTTCTATAAATTTTACTCATTTAATGTTATACCGAGTATTGGTCAAATGATAGCGGGTAATAAAGAGGCATATGAATATTTGGCCGAAAGTATAGATTTATTCCCCTCACAAGACGAGTTTAGAATAATGATTAAAGACGCCGGTTTTGAGGAAGTCGGTTATAAAAATCTAAGTGGCGGAATAGTTGCTATCCACAGTGCGTATACTCAATGAACTTCAAAAATTGGCTACGTCGTTCTACAAGATCTGCGGTACTCTCACATATTAAGTATACGCTCCGCTCATCGACTTATGAACTCCTTGCTCTTTTTAAAGTTGATCTTTGTATACTACTCTTTATTTTACTTCGGAGTATATAATAGATGATAAGTAATTTGTTTAATTTAATACGTGTTTTTCGTATCATCAGTAAAAAGCAAATCTTAATTGATTCAAGAAGTCCTAAATATTTTAGGTTTATCGGTTATATATTAGCCTTATTTTTTGCTCCGGTCTCGTTAATAAAAAAATCACGGGAAGATTACGGCAAACGCTTAATAGATTGTTTAAGTGATCTTGGACCTATTTATATAAAATTCGGACAAACTCTTTCGACAAGAGCCGATTTAGTAGGAGCAGAGATAGCAGGTTATTTAAGATTACTGCAAGATAAGCTACCTCCGTTTGATGGTGGGGTAGCTAGAAGGTTGATAACATCGTTGCGAGGAGACATTTATGTCGATGAAGCAATCTCAGCAAGCAAACAAAAGATTGCCACGCAGTCTACGACTATGAGTCATGACATCCTCCCTTTCTTACACCTCGACGATACTCCCATCGCTGCCGCATCAATTTCGCAGGTACATAAAGCACAACTTATAACCGGTGAATATGTTGCAGTAAAAATTTTGCGTCCGGGTATTCATAAAAAATATAACAGAGATATTAAGCTACTATATTTTCTTGCAAAAATTATCTCAAAATTTCCTAAAGCAAAAAGGCTAAAACCAATTAAAGTAGTCGATAAATTTCATGAAACTATGAAATTTGAGCTTGATTTACGTTTAGAGGCGGCAGCAGCTTCTGAGCTGACGGATAATATGCGAAATGATATTAACGTGATAATCCCTAAAATATATTGGGATTTAACATCAGAAAATATACTAACCACCGAGTGGTTAGATGGTACTTCTATATATGATACTTTGCTACTAAGGGAAATGGGGTTAGAACCAGCAAAAATATCTCAGGATTTTGCAGTAATGTTTTTCAATCAAGCCTATAGAGACGGATTTTTTCATGCTGATTTACATGCAGGGAATATTTTAGTGAATAAGCAAGGTAAGATAATTTTACTTGATTTCGGTATTATGGGCAGACTTAAAGAAAAGGATCGTTTGGCTGTTGCTGAAAGTCTATTTGGCTTTTTAAGGCGTGATTATAAATTAGTTGCTAAAGTACATTTAAAAGCCGGCTACATCCCATCAAATACCGATTTAGATTTATTCGCTCAAAGTTGTAGAGCAGTTACCGAGCCTATAGTAGGAATGCCCATAAAAAATGTTTCCATAGGTAAGCTGCTTGCACATTTATTTAAAATCACGGAAGATTTCGGTATGGAAGTACAACCGGAGTTGTTGCTATTGCAAAAGACTTTAATAATGGTGGAAGGGATAGGCAGACAGTTAGACGGTAATGTTAATATGTGGCAGCTTGCCGAACCTTGGATTAAAAAATGGGCCGTGAAAAATCTAAGTCCTGAAGCGAAGTTGTTACGATTGGTAAAAAGCATGACCTAGATAGTCTAGAAAATATTATTTGACATATAAAAATTATTAATATTATAGCCTTATATATTAAGAAATTTATTATTATGAAACTAAAAGATTTGTTTATTAAATATCCTATTACTACTCCTTGTTTTAGTTGATTGTAAAAATGATAAATTAGTATTTCCTTCAGATAAAGAACAAAAATATAAAAAAGACCTAAAAGAAAAAATAGGAGAGGAAGAGTTTGAAAAATTAGCGGCTTTAGATAAAATTATTCAATGCCTCGAAAACTTAGAAAATATAACTTTAGTAAGTATAGCAAAACATCTTGATAAACCACTTATAGTAGCAAAATTGCTTAATGATGTACAACGTGAATATTATAAATCCATATAGATCCCGATAATAATATTAAATCGATTTTGCATTTCTCAGAAATATATTTTATCGGTGATGTAGGGTAAATATCGGCTGAAGTTTTAAAACGCGAGTATAATGTTGGTACTATACAGCAAAAATCTTTACCGAAAATCATGGCATTATGGCCCACCCCTTACTATTAAACTGGATTCAGAAAAATAAAGAGTATAACAACCCAGATATAGATCCTCAGGTAATGGAGAATATCGTTTTATTGTGTGGAGAGGTTAGTATGGATTTACCTGTAAATGAAAAATTATAGTAAAAAACCATTGCAAGATAACCATGACTTTTAAAATTAACAAAAATGAAAAAGTAAACTTTTAAATTATATAAAGGTATTTAAATGTCTAAAAGCCAAGAGCAAGAGCAAGAATCCATTGATAATATAAGGCAATAGCTTGATGAAGAATATAAAAACCTTTCTTCGTGGGTTCAAGTTGGATATTTAGCTCTTGGAGCTGAAACAGGTAACCAAAAATATGATGAGTTAAATAAACGATATCTAGATCTTAATAAAGATAATTTAGGTATAATACAAAGTGTTGTCCAAGCAGTCGGGAATGTTCCTAGTGCATTGCAGTTTACCTGGGAGGCTTCTCAAGTTTTATCTGATCTTGCATTGGAGCTTAATAACCTCAGAAAAGCGAGAAGTGCTACCACTAGTGTAGGTTCTATTGAAGCTGGTTACAATATGATAGCAGATGCAGTATCGTAAAAAAATGTGCTTCTGTTTTACATTCCGGAACTATATCCAATAGTTCAAAAGAAACTCTTTTACAGTCTAAAGTTATCCCATATCTTCTCACGCCTATTTTAAACAAGAGGCTTAGCAAAATAACAAAAAACTTTCAAACTTCCAAAACAGAAACAATAAATGTATTAGACAAAATAAGTCCTAGATTTATCAGAGAATTATCTACACTAGGAGTAGATTTAATATCTAAAGCACTAGAAAGCGATTTAAGCCCAAAAGCACAAGAAATATATAAAAGAATATTAAACAAAAAACGCGTCATCTCAAGGTGCTATAAAAATATACATGACATTATTACTTCAGACAAAGTAAAACCCCTGCTTAAATCACGATTTAGTGCAATTTTAAAAAAATCCTGATAATCAAAATGGGTGAGTTCAAATTACAGAAAATATAATAAATAATAAAGCACAAAAAATCGCTAAACTTGAATTAATTGCAAATACAGTAGCACTACTTGTAAATTCTAGCGAAAAATTAATTGAAAGTACTCCTTTAGTTATAAAAGCTTATAGTCAGCTTAAAGAAAATCAGCGTTGGACTAAAATTAACCTAAATATGGAAGGGTTAGATACTGAAACTAAAAAAGAGTTATTAAAAGGCAAGAAACCTCAAATAGTAGAGTTAGTTGTAAATGTCAAAAAAATTATTGATAATTTATCTCCTGTTTTAGAAACAGAATTACCGTGATATTTAGATAGTAATAAATAGGATATATTAGATGTTTTAAAACATTCTAAAGTAAAGGAAAGAATAGAATCACAAGGGAAAGATCCGGAGTTCTATGCCTTTTTTAAAAGATGCTCTGCCGTCAATTACTAAACTTGCAAGCCTCGCTCTTCCCGATAGTGATAAAGTTGCTGATACAAAAATTTCAGTTAATTAAGCTACTTCCAAAGGAAGAGAAATTAAAAGAAGAAAAAATAAAAGAGGTAAAAGAATTGATTAGTCCTTTGATACAAATTAAAAACCATAATCCGGAAATAAGAACAATAATTGAAAAAGACCTTCCTGAACTATTAACAAAAAACATGCAAGTAGTTTAAGACCGGTTATAGATGAGTTTTGAAATGAAATACCTAAGGGGCAAAAATTAAAATTAGACGGTGAAAAATTAGTAAAGATAGCCGGTAAACATGCACCTGAATTAATTCAAATTGCCGATAAATTTAGCAAACATGAATACGGTAAAATTATATTGCTGGCGTTAAAATTATTATCAGATCCAAAAGTGCTAGGAGTAGTAGCAGAAACTATAGTTAATTTAGTAAAGATAAAGAAGTGGTAGGACCGCATACAAGTAAGGTATTAGAAGAAAGACAAAGAGAGATAGGAAAATCCAGTAGAGGAGCCTAAGTCCTGTGCACTTTTAATAGAATAATCATAATTATGGCTCTTTTTAGCTGGAAATTATTAAATTTTTTGCAATATGCATAACTATTCCTTTAAAAATCTTATTAATTTTCGCTTAAAAAGATCTAATTATAATCATTAATCAAAAGTGCACAGGACATAGAAACATCTTGCTATTATTTGATTTAAATTATATTGTAAATTCAAAGTATCATTATGAAATTACAAGGATGATAGAAAGACATTATTATTTAACACATATCACAGGTGCTCTTGAGATATTCCCTATTTGTGCCATGCTCGGTCCAAGGCAATGTGGTAAAACTACTTTAGCGCACGCTTATGTTAAACAGCTTAAAGAAGATGAAAAGAGCTACTTTTTTGACCTTGAGGATCCAGCTCACTTAGATCAATTTAAGAATCTTAAAACAACTCTTGAGCCTTTAAACGGTTTAATAGTAATTGATGAAATTCAAAGACAACCTGAAATTTTTCCTTATTTAAGAGTTCTTGCTGACTATTCAAACAAAAAATTTTTAATATTAGGTAGTGCTTCTAGAGAATTATTGCGACAATCTTCAGAATCATTAGCCGGCCGTATTGAATATATGGAGCTTACTCCGTTCAATTTAATAGAGATAAATGATTTTAGGGAGTTATGGTTAAGAGGTGGTTTTCCTAAATCATATTTAGCAAAAAATTATGTCCAAAGTCTTAGATGGCGTAATAGCTACATCACTAGTTTTATCGAGCGTGATTTGCCTAGTTTAGGAATATCTCTTAATGCACATGTAATGAGGCAGTTATGGATGATGCTTGCTCATAATCATGGGCAATTATTAAATTATAGCGAGCTTGGAAGGTCGCTCGGTTTAACGGATATGACTATCAAACGTTATACTGAAATATTAGAGCAAACTTTTATGATTCGGTTATTAAAACCTTGGTATGAAAATATCTCAAAACGTCAAGTGAAAGCACCGAAAGTCTATATACGAGATAGCGGAATACTACATGCATTATTAGGGATTCACGAACATGATTGGTATGTTCACCCAAAACGCGGTCTTTCATTTGAAGGGTTTGTAATAGAGGAGTTAATACGTAAATTTAAAACGGATGCAGAGTATTTTTTTTGGCGAACGCAAACAGGAGTAGAATTAGATTTGTTAATTATTAAGCATGGTAAGAAATACGGCTTTGAAGTAAAAAATGCTGATGCTCCTAATATTACTAAATCAATGCATACCGTTCTTGCCGATTTGCAGTTAGAACATTTACATATTGTTACCGCCGGGAATAATACATATAAAAAAACAGAAAAAATAAGTGTAGTTGGGATAGCAAACTTATCTAATTTACAGCTTGGTTAAAGTATATAAGTTACCATATTTCATTACCTTTAGTCTTATCATTACTTAATAATTCATGATGTAATCATTAATATTATCTAGTAATATATCTAATTCAGATTTTTCGGTGCTAATAACTAAACTGTTATTAATTAATTTTAAACTACACATATGGGTTTTTAGTTTTTACGTAAATGAATCTAATAGGAACGCCCGGCATGTCAAAAGCCTCACGCATATTGTTTACTAAATACCTAGTATAGCTATCGGTAATTTTTTCTGGATTATTAGAGAATAGCTTGAAAGTAGGGGGGCGGGTTTTGGTTTGAGTCATATATTTTACACGCACTCTTCTGCCGCCTTTTTGTAAAGGCAGCGGATGTGCTTCCGTAGTAAAATTAAGCCATTCATTTAATTTGCTAGTAGTTATTTTCTTATTCCAAATTTTATAAATTTTAAGACAAGCATCTAGCACTTGTTCAATATTTTGTTTATTTATTGCTGCAATGAATAGAACGGGGATACCTTTAGCCTGAGGCAGATGAGTATTTATCTGATAATAAAATTCTTCCTGAAATGCTTCTTTTTCGGATTCTTTAACTAAATCCCATTTATTCACTACTATAACTATACTTCTTCCTTCATTTACCACATGGCTTGCAATATTTAAATCTTGCTGTTTTAAAGGAGCTAAAGCATCAATCATTAAGATTACGGTATTAGCAAATTTAATACTGTTAATAGTATCCGATGCCGATAATTTTTCTAAAGACTCTGTAATAGTAGATTTCTTGCGGAGTCCTGCCGTATCAATCAATTTAATATGATTATTTTTATATTGCCAATCAATTTCAATTGATTCACGAGTAATGCCGGCTTCAGGACCGGTTAATAATCTTTCATCATTAATAAGAGCATTTATAAAAGTAGATTTTCCGGCGTTAGGTCTGCCACTAACTACTATCTGCAAACAATCTCCTTTAATTGGATCGGCTATATTTGTTTCGATTGATTCTGCTTCAGGTAACTTGGCAATAATTTCGTCATATAAATCAATTAAGCCTGTGCCATACTCGGCAGAGATAGTTATCATACTATCAAACCCTAATTTGTAGTATTCTTTATCAAAATCAAAAGCTTTCTCGCATTTATTAACTACCAATATAGCAGGCTTATTATATTTTCTAACAAAACTACTAAGTAGCTTATCACCAGGTAATATTCCGCTTCTACCGTCAACCATAAAGCAAATTAAATTTGCCTCTAAAATTGCTTTAGTAGTCTGTTCCATTAACCTCTCTCCCATACTATTAGGATTCTCGTCAAGTCCTGGGGTATCAATTAACAAAAATTCAAAAGAGCCGATTTTGCCGTCTGTATATTTTCTATCTCTAGTGACGCCTGGCAAATTGTGAACGATAGCTTTTTTACGTATGCTTAATCTATTGAAAAGCGTTGATTTGCCTACATTCGGACGACCAACTAAAGTAATGATTTTCTTAGTCATTATTAATATATTATTATGGTTAAGAGAACTAATAATGCCCCGATAAAACCTACTATATTTGCTATTATAATAGGTATATTTTTTATTAATATGCCGTATATAAGCCAACTACAAAGAGCAATAGCACTTATAGTAAAGGCGGGCATAGAAACAGAAGCCGAAGATTGGCAGGTGAAAATCTTATGAGCCTGTACATAAAACATCAAATTGCCGATTGTACCGACAATCGTTATATATTTTTCGTAAAATGTCATGAATTTTGGAGACATATATTTATTTTTAAAAAGTGGTCTATGTCATTCCTGTGTAGGCGGGAATCCATTAAAATCATATAAAAACTTGTTTTTATATGGTTACAATATTAAAGATTAAAGCTATTTTTTGGGCCCCCGCCTACGCAGGAATGACATACGGCATCCTAAGATAGCAACATTCCACATTGACTATCCCTTAAAACTCACAATTACCGGTATATGATCTGAAGGTTTTTTTTGAGTCCTTAAATTATAATCCATATAGCAATTTTCTAAATAGTCAATAGTATTATTACAACCAAGAATCATATCAATCCTCATACCTTTATTTTGTTCAAAACATCCGGCTCTATAATCCCACCATGAAAATTCTTGTTTACTCGGATGCATTAATCTGTACAAATCCTCAAATCCGGAATTTAGAATAGTGCGTAATTTTTTTTGTTCAACCTCAGTAAAACAAGTAGTTTCAGCCAGTAGCTTAGGTGAATATACGTCTATATCGAATGGTGCAATATTGAAATCACCGCCTATGATAGTTTTTTCGTCAAAAGATTTTTTAGTTGATAGATAATTGATAAAATTATCATAAAATGCTAGTTTTGCTACAAATTTATCGCTACCGACAAATGAACCGTTAGGAGCATAGAGCGAGATTATATTACAAAATCCTATAGGTAATGATAATTTTATTTCTAAGAATCTTGCTTGATCACTGCAGTCATTATTTGGAAAATCCTTAATTATTTCATCGGCAGGAAATTTTGAAATTATAGCAACACCATTATATGATTTTTGCCCGTGAACATAAGAATTATAAGGTAGATCGGATAATGCATCAAAAGGAAATTTTGTGGTTTCGCATTTTATTTCTTGCAATAATAAAATATCCGGATTTTCTTTAAATAAAAAATTACGCAATAAATTAAGTCTTGTTTTTATGGAATTAATATTCCAAGTAGCTATCTTCATGTTTATTTTTCTATACCTTCTAATTTGTCATTACGGAATCGCCACTCAAGAAAACCAAAATGATAAACTAAGAGACTAGTAATAAATGCTCCGGAAATTACTATACTCATTGAATATTTTATTGTATGATAATTTGGGTTACTACTGTACATATCTAATAATATGCTAAAAGCTATACCCCATAATACAGTGATTTCAATGCTAACTCCTCTTGGTATCCTCTTAATTGAATTTTCTTTCATAATAAAATCTCGTAATATTGCACCGCAATTAGCTATAATGAAAGCAAAAAACGGGACCCAAAAACTTAGAGGCTCAATTTTATGAATAATAACCATTGTAACTCCTCTCAGTAGTATAAGTAGCTCCTGCTGTTATGTCGGCATGGTCGCTTTGAATATCTAATTGATCTTGATACCAGCTATCTTGATTGTACTCAATATTGATACCTATTTTTGCAGCAATAGTGTTAATTAATTCTATATTCATACCGGGAACGGTAGTATCGTTTGAAGCAGCAATTAAGTATTGATAAGGCTCATTTACATACCATGCATTTATCAAAGTTTTTTTATCAGCTGTTCCTTTGCATTCTAAAATTACTTGTTGTGCGTTTGTGTCTATGCTTAAAGCATACAAATTTTTAGAAATGAGAAGTATAAAAATAAAAAGCTTTTAAATTTTCATGGTCTGTATTTTTTTAGAATTAAAATGTCATCCCGTAGCAATATTTTATTGTCATTGCGAGAAGAATTACGCAGTAATGCGACGAAGGAATCTCAGGAGCTTATTATTATTTCATGAGATTGCCACGCAGCCTACGGGCTGCTCGCAATGACGATAAAAACCAAAGCCTTTAATCACGAACTACTCTAATTTCACCGTCAGAAAATTTAATATTAAAAATTTTTTCATTCGCAGCAGTAATTTTAGAAGATAAAAAATTACCCGTTTCTCCTTTAACTATAGCAAAACCTCGTTTTAATACGTTGTGATAATCAAGACTTGCAAGTAACGTACTATTTAATTCTAATTTATACTCAAAGTTTTTCAAAGTATTATTTGTCGATTTTGATAGATAAGCTGTTTGATGTATTAATTCTAATGTTTTGTAATTGATTATTTTAGCAGGGTTAACTCTTTCTTTAGAAAAAGATTGAATCTTTGTTTCTTGTAGTTCAATAAAGCACGGTAAAGCATCTAGTAAATTAAAACCGGTTTCGTCCAGTAATTGCTGCCTATTATTTATATAGTGAGAGAGATATCTGTGTATTTTATCGTAATTTACTATATTTTGTTCGTGGTATTTAATTAACCGGTTAGTATTATTCAATAATATTTTTTTATAAGATTGTAGCGTATTATTTAAAATAGATCGTACCGGTACGGCAAATTCTGCGGCAGCAGTCGGTGTTGGAGCTCTTTTATCGGCTGCTAAATCTATTAAAGTATAATCCACTTCATGACCTACTGCGGAAATGATAGGAATTTTTGAGTTATAAGCAGCACGTACTAATATCTCATCGTTAAATGACCAAAGATCTTCTATAGAACCGCCACCTCTAGCAACAATTATAACACGTGGTTTATTTACCTCTTCTAAATTGTTAAATCCTTCAATTGCTTCAGCAATTTCATTGCTGGAATTTTCGCCTTGTACGCTAACCGGCCATATTATTATCCGAGTCGGAAAACGTTCGCGAATACGATGAATAATATCTTTAATAACAGCACCGGTTATTGAAGTGATAACGCCTATTTTATCAGGTAAAAAGGGTATAGGAATACGTATTTTATTAAATAAGCCTTCTTTCTCGAGCCTTGCTTTACGCTCATTTAGAATTTGTAGCATAGCTCCAAGTCCTGTGGGTTGCAAATTATCTACCGATAATTGATAACGTGAATTACCTGCATAACTTGAGAGTTTACCACTAATTACTACTTCCATGCCGTCATTTAAAGGCAATTTGATTTTAGCAAGAATAGGACGCCAGCAAGTACAGGCTAAAATGGCGGTATTTTCTTTTAAGTTAAAATAAGCATGACCTGAGTTTGCTGTTTTTAAGCCTGAAATTTCGCCTTTTACCTTAATATAGCCAAAATTATTTTCTAATAGTTCTTTGATTTTATTAGAAATCTCACTAACTGAAAACTCTTTGGTTGCTTGATGTGCAATGAAATTGTATAGCATTTTATTAGTACTTGTTTTTTTGCGTTGAGGGTAACACATTATTCGTCATTACGAGGAGAAACTATAAGTTTTGACGAAGCAATCTTAGGAGTTTATCCTACTTCATGAGATTGCCACGTCGATGCTATGCATCTTCTTGCAATGACGGTTATCATCTCCATAGAATAACCTTGCACTACAAAAGAGCAAGCAAAATTTTTTATTATTTGATATATTGCTAATAGCTTGCTATTATTTTTTACTATTAAAATATATTTATTAATATAAATGCTACTGCGAATAATATGTTTGCTTATTATCATAATATTTTCTTTGGTAAGTTTTGCTGCTCTTTCTAAGAATGGTCAAAATATTAAAATAAGCAATATTATAGCTGACTTCGTAGAGTATAATGAAAATCAGGATTTGATATATGCTAAAGGTAATATAAGAATTATCACGGATAAGTATTTATTAACGGCAGATAATTTACTTTATGATATAGAAAACAATATTTTATGGGTAGAAGGTAATATCCGAATTAAGGATAAACAAAATCGGATAATAGAGGGAAACAAAGCGATTTTAAAAGATGAATTTAAGAAAGGTATCATATCGGGATTCATTTTGCTTTCCGGTGATAATAATCTTTTAATTGCTAAACTTGCTGAAAGAATAGATGAAAATAATCTTAAGCTGCACCATGCTGAGTTTACCCCTTGTGATGTCACTTGTAATAGAAACCCTATTTGGCAAATTGCTGCTAAGGATGCTTATATTCATTCCGTAGAGCATAGAGTAGTTTATAAAGACGTGTTTTTTGAAGTATACGGTGTACCGATTTTTTACTTACCGTATTTTTTCCATCCGACTCCTACAGCCCCTGCAACTTCTGGATTATTGGTACCTAACTTCAAAAATAAAGGGTTTGGCGTCCCCCTATATCTACGTGCAAAACCTAATATGGATTTTACTCTCACTCCAAGAATTTTTAGTAAATATCAAACTTATAAGCTAGAAGCACGTTATCGCCTGAATGATACCGATAATATGAATTTTCAAGTTAGTTACGGTAAATTACCGTATTTTCTAGAAAAAGACGGAAGTGTAGTGAAAAATAAAAAAGTTTCTTCTTATCATTATATAGCAAGTGGTAATTTTATTAGTACCGATAAAGTTTATGATTACGGTTTCAGAATGGAGCGTACATCGGATAAAGCTTATTTAAAAAATTATTATAATAACTACGCTTCATATTTAACTTCTAAAATATTCTTAAATAAAATTCATGAGGTTGATTATTTTTCGGCGGAAGGATTAAGTTTTCAAGGCTTAGGTAGTAATGATCGTAAATATACCGATCCTCTAGTATTACCAAAAATCAATACAAAAAACGTGATAAATCTGAATGATAATGACAACAGCCATATCGTTGTTGAAAATAATACATTAATGTACAAAGAAAGAATAGGAAAACAAGTTGCTAGAACCTCTTTACAACTATCCTTTATGCATAATGTGCTGACTGCTTCAGGACAAATTTTTGATTTTGCTGCTAAAGATAGAGGCGATTTTTATCTTGCTAGACGGGCTTATGTAGATAAGCCGAGAGAAAGTAAATCATTTCAAAGGAATATACCGGAATTGCAAACTTTATGGCGTTATCCATTAGTAGGCAATATAACAAAAACGATAAATTTACTTATTGAGCCGGTAGTTTCTTTTACTATGGGACGTAAACTATCTAAGAAAGATAAAAATTTTGTTATAATTGATCCTGCTAAATATGAATTATCCGAAAAAAATATCTTTTTATCCAACCGTTATAGTGGTATTGATTGCCATGATTTCGGTAATAGATTAAGTTACGGCTTAAATACTAGTATTGCTAAAGAAGAAAATCATTTAAAATTATTTTTAGGACACTCCCGTAATACAAGATATAGTATAGATTTGCCGGCTGATGATACAGAAAATGTAGGGCAGATACTAGGTAATCTTTCTAATAATTTAGAAGTGTTTTATAGCTTTCGGAAAGATAGATATTTCAGACCCATTAGAGATGAAGTGGGAGGAAATTTTAACTATGATAAGATTAACTTTCTAGGTAGTTTTATTCAGCTTACCAAGCTTAACAAATATTATTCTTCTGTAGAAAGTATAAAGGTTTCAAATAATAGAGTACGACAATTTTATGGAGACATAAATTATCAGCTAACGGGAAATTGGACTATAGGCTTTGGTGCACGCATTGATCTCTCTAGACGATCTTCAAATTTACTGACTCGAACTATTAGGATGACATATGTTAAAGATTGTGTTAGAATTACTGCAAAGATTTATTCCGATTATCTAGCCGATGGAAGTAGAGGAATCAAAAAGACTACCTCTTCGCCGACTATTTCTATCGGTTTAAAAGTTTTAAACGTGTGAGTATACTCGTTTTATTTGAAAAATTGGCTACGTCGTTTTATAAGTTCTGTGGTGCTCACGTACTAAATGTACGCTCCGCTCCTTGACCTATAGACTCCTTGCTCTTTTCCCAATAAAACTTCGTCTACTTACTGGTCACTTATTCAGAGTATCACATGAGAAAATTATTATTAATCATTACCGTTTTTTTTACTTTTAATGTAGCACAAGCATCATTACCGAATATAGTAGCATTCGTAAATGATGAACCTATTACTCTTAATGAGTTTCGTGCTAGAAAAAAAATGATTATGGCACTAAATAATGTTGAAAGTCTAACGCCTGTTCAAGATAAGCAGCTAAGTGACTTAGCACTCAAGAGCTTAATTGATGAATCTTTGCTTTTTCAATATGCAGGAGATAGAGAAATCCCGCAAGAAGAGATAGATAACGCTATTAAGTCTATTGAAGATCGTAATAAAATGCCTCACGGTTCTCTTCTTCAGTATCTAAAAAGCAGATCGGTTAATCCTGATAGTTTTGTTTCCCAAATTAAATCTGAGTTGATTAAAATGAATATTTTATCAAGTCTATCAAGATCGGTACAAGTAAGTAATAAAGAAATAGATGTTGCAATTTTATCTAGCGATCAAAAAGACGTAGAAATTTCAATGCAAGTATTTACATCTAAGGATGGTGGCAATAGAGCGTTTACGCAGATGAATAATTTGAAAAATCGACTAAAAAAATGTGCGGATGTTAAAAA
The DNA here is from genome assembly GCA_030295365.1 of Candidatus Rickettsia kotlanii. Taxonomy (GTDB): domain Bacteria; phylum Pseudomonadota; class Alphaproteobacteria; order Rickettsiales; family Rickettsiaceae; genus Rickettsia; species Rickettsia kotlanii. Next base: position 85,432 of record AP027062.1, on the reverse strand, counting down.
ATCACTTTATGATAATTTTGCTACTATGCAAATTATTACCGATAAGCTTAGCAAGATAGAAGGCGTAAAACAAACTATTGTAAAGGACTTAACTCCTGATAAAGCAAGTAATGTTTTTGAAGTAAATAACAAATTTGAAATAACATTAGTGTGTAGCAAAAAAATCTTAAATGTTAATGAAGATGAAAATAATTATGTAGTAAATTTCCTAACTAATAAAAAGATTTCGCAAAAAGCACAAAAAATGTTTGAAAATATGCGTAAAAAAGCAGCTATAAAAATAATGTTGCCATCTTAGTGTAGTGTGTGTTATTCTATGTCATTCCCGCGTAGGCGGGAATCCGGAAAAATAACCTTGATTAATACAGAATTATATTTGATAAAAACAAACATATAACAACAAGTTTTTATATGTTTTACTGGGTTCCCGCCTACGCGGGAATGACATACCCTATGCTCCCTTCAATTGCAAAACACGCAGCTTTACATCAAGTTAATCCTCTTAAAAAGCACGGACAAAATTTTATTTTTGACAGTAGTCTATGTGATAAGATCGTACGTGCAAGTAACCTGGCAGAAAATAGCCGAGTATTAGAAATAGGGCCCGGCACAGGAGGGTTAACTAGGTCAATATTGCAGAAAAATCCTAAATCCTTAACTGTTATAGAAACAGATGAGAGATGCCTCCCGCTCCTTAATGAGATTAAAGAATATTATCCTAATCTAAATATTATTAAACAAGATGCTCTTAAAATAAATTTAACTGATTTAAGCTATGATATAGTCAATTCAGTTGGATTTGCATACAAGAAGCTAGAAGCGAAGCCTATAACTAATAGGAGAGTGACGAGTAATGATATAGGCGAGTCCAAATCAATTGACTATAAAGTAACTATAATCTCTAATTTACCGTATCATATAGGTACTGAGTTAGTGATCAGATGGCTGAAAGAAGCGCGGCTAATTACTAGTATGACGCTAATGTTACAAAAGGAAGTAGTAGAACGTATTTGTGCTATGCCCTCAACTAAAGCATATGGCAGATTATCGGTAATATGTCAGCTAATAGCTAAAGTAGAAAAGTACTTTGACATAGCGCCAACTGCTTTCTATCCACCTCCTAAAGTATATTCTGCGATAGTTAAACTAATACCTTTAGAAAATCCGCCGTCTATTGCTCTGATAAATAAAGTTGAGCAAATAACAAAGCTTGCTTTTGCAGGACGACGGAAAATGATCAAATCATCACTGAAAAATCTTGTACCTAATATACATGAAGTATTAACTCAGTTGAAAATCAATAATAATTATCGCGCTGAAAATCTTACCCCTCAAGATTATTTGAGAATTGCTGAAATATTATAGCTTGCATCACTCAGCTTTATCTAACTTTTTTGCTTCTGCTTCTTGCTGTAGTTTATTCTGCTGCTTTTTCTTCTATATAGTTAAAAAAGAAATAACAGAAAGTTAAAAAACTAGTCAAAACTATTCCAAGAGTTATTAGTATTAACTTAAGCTCTTTCCTTGCATTTTGACCTTTTAATTTCTTTTCTTCCTCTTCATCAATATAAGACTCAGAGGTTAAAATTTCTTCTTCTTTATATTTTTTACTCTTTAAAATTAGCTTATATATTAATGATAGAGTTTAATTATCATGTGAGAGAAGTAATTTATAGGGGGGGGGAATAAGTCAATAATTATATATTTAATAAATCTATCTTACTCAAAAATACGGCTTTTTCTATTTACTAGGTAAATATAATTTAGTTCTTGAGTCTTATAATAAAGCAATTGAACTTGATCCTACAAATTCTGAAGCACAATATAATAAACAACATTTATTAAAGCGTATGTATTATTAAGTAAAAAATGCTGAAAAGCTTTTACTTATTGCCTTTTCAATCATTCTGTTTGCTAGATTTTTTTAGTCTAAAATAAGCGAGGCAAGTGATGCTATTCATTTATTGTCATTTGCTTGATTGCGATGCGAATTAATACATTAGGGGCACAGCTACGCATTAATTTCGGTTATCGCTACAGGTTCCCTTGATATCAACAGCCTCAAGTGCCTATAAGATATTTAAAAGTTCCAGCGTGAGCAAAAAAAGACGTTTAGTAAATTTAATATTGGGGAACTTAATATTGAAACCTGAAAAGCTTGATTTTATGCTGTGTTCGTCGTTTGATATATTGTGAATTTTCCTAAAAATGGTGAATGGTACCCGCGGCCGGACTTGAACCGGCAAGAGCTTACGCTCCACGGATTTTAAGTCCGTTATGTCTACCATTCCATCACGCGGGCAGCTGTGGACATTCAGGTTGCATTTGCTAAGCAAGTGGACAGATTAATAAAAAAAATACCAAAAAGCAAGTACTTTTATCGTTAATAATTAGTCTGATATGCAAAAGTTATTAAACACCTTTAAAATCGTTAGTTTACTTATTAATTTATTAGATAATTAACTTAAATAGTGACAAAATAGTAATAATATGATAGGTTAGTTTCAGAAAGTAATACTTTCTCTTGCATGTTATGGACATGTTTATTGACAAATGCCGCAAGGTAAGGTAGTTTTGCATAATGAATTTTATCGGCTCTTATATTTAAGTAAGGCTTAAAGTAAAATTTAAGTTTTAGTTATTATAAGCGTGTGTTAAGTTCAAATAAGTAATTTCTATCTAATAAAGGTTTTTATGGCTACAAATATAGTAGGTAAAGTTAAGTGGTATAATTCTACGAAGAATTTTGGATTTATTGAACAGGAAAATGGTGGCAAAGATGTGTTTGTACACAAATCAGCCGTAGACGCAGCAGGTTTACATAGTCTTGAAGAAGGACAAGGTGTAATTTTTGATCTTGAAGAAAAGCAAGGAAAAGCCTATGCTGTTAACCTCAGAATTAAATAAATATATTTATAATACCAAAAGCAGTTATCCAAAATTGTTTATAGTTTAAGGTAGCCTAGTCATCTTTATCAAAATAGTAAATATTTTGTTTTTGTCTTATAATAACCTATATAATTTAAGTATAATAAATTATTTTTACTAAAGGGTATGAAAGTGCCCTAAATCTAATAATATTATTCTGGCTTGAATAAGATTCTAAAATAGTTTCATTGTTCATTATCGTTTTATATATTTAGTTAGTGTTTTGTAATCTAGCTTAAGCATATTTTTTGATTCAGGATAATTATATAAGTCGTTATTTTAATTTACTATAACTTATTTTTTATACAATAGACCTCTTGCATCACTGGTCTTATAAAGGGAATAAACACTGCTACTCTACACAGCGTACATAGTTAAGTATGTAAGGATGAGAGAGCAGCGTCGATGTCTCATATATCTTTAAGCAATGAGTTATGTTAAGAGGTCTAATCAATAATGTGCATATTTTGATTTAAAACTATATTGGATTATATAATGAAAAATTTTAATTTATCTGAAGAATTAATTATTGCTCTCGAGACAATGAATATAACTGCGCCGACTGAAATACAAAAACAATCGATTCCGGTTGCAATGGCGGGATCGGACATACTTGCTTCTAGCCAAACAGGTTCAGGCAAAACTCTTGCTTATTTATTGCCGTTAATTGATTCATTTATTAAAAATAAAACTACTGCTTTAATTCTTGTTCCGACTAGAGAATTAGCAACACAAATACACAGTACTTTAAATAAAGTAACTACATCCTATAAAATTAATAGTGCAGTTTTGATAGGTGGTGAACCGATGCCTAAACAATTTATACAATTAAAAAAGAATCCAAAAGTGATTATCGGTACGCCGGGGCGTATTATCGATCACTTAAATAGGGAAAGTCTAAAAATTGATCGTATAGGCATAACCGTACTTGACGAAATGGATAGGATGCTTGATATGGGGATGAAAGAACAATTAGAAGAAATCAATAAATTTTTACCGGAAAAAAGACAAGTTTTAATGTTTTCTGCTACTATGCCAAAACATATTATTGCTATTTCTCAAAAATATCTAAACAATCCGGTACGTATTACGGTAGGTGCTACTAATAAAGCAGCTGTAGAAATAAAACAGGAATCAATGCATGTTTCTGATAAAGAAAAATTTAGTGAATTAACTAAACAACTTGGTAATAGGGAAGGATCGGTCATTATTTTTGTGAAGACTAAACGCTCTGCCGATCAATTAGCTAAAATGTTGAAATATGAAAATCATACAGCAGAAGCTATACACGGTGATTTAAGTCAGCGTCAACGTGCAAGAGTAATTTTATCATTTCGTAAGTCAAACCATAGAATAATGGTAGCAACTGATGTAGCGGCTCGTGGGCTTGATATTCCTCATACACAGCATGTTATTAATTATGATTTACCTATGTGTCCTGAAGATTATTTACATAGGATAGGTAGAACGGGTAGGGCAGGGGTTACCGGACATGCGTTGTCTTTTATTTCTCCTGATGATGTTATTAGATGGCGTGCAATCGATCGTCTAGTAAATAAAGGAGAATCTACGCCACGTAGTGAGTTTAGAAGTGACAAAAATAATCGTAAAAGATCATTCGGTAAAAGAACCGGTGGTGACGGTAAAAAGTTTAATGCTTTTGATAGTAGCCGTAAAAGAACCTTTGATGGTAACAGCTACAGTAATAAAAGAAAGAAAGTATCGTAGTGTAGGTTTACGTCATTTATATCATTGCGAGGAACATTGTATAGCAATTGACAAAGCAATCTCAAGAGTTTACTATTATCTCATGAGATTGCCACGCAGCCTACGGCTGCTCGCAATGACAATTAGATATCCATGCGGGTAATGCCTTCGCAGGAATGAAATTTGTATATTTTAAAGGAGGATAAATTCATAAGTTTAAATTTTTCACGATTTCAATATATATCTAATATTTTCTTTATATTAATTATTTCTTTTCCCGGGGGCTTAATTTATTTACTTGCCGGTTCAACTCTTTCTTTTTGGCTTCGAGAATCCGGCTTTGATAAAATCACTATCGGGCTTTTTAGTTTAGTGAAGTTTATTCATATATTTAAATTTTTATGGGGTCCTTTGCTTGAAAAAGTAAGTTTTGCTCCTTTAAGTAAGCGGGGATATAAGTATTGTTTAATTATTGCTTTGGTTAGTTGTATTTTTTGTGTATATGTTCTAACAAGTTTTAACCCTAACACTCATTTTATACCATTTGCTTTATGCTTAGTAGCTGTGACATTTTTTTCGTCCATTTATGATATGTTACTTCAATCATCACAGATGTTACTGATTACAAATAAAAATTGGGGCATAAGTGAGGCATCTTGTATTACAGGCTTTAGAATAGGTATACTTATAGCAGGTTCAGGAGCATTATATTTATCTACTATCATATCCTGGAAAGATGTTTATCGTGCTATGACAATTTTATGTATACCGTCATTACTATTAATTATAATCTATCCGCTTAAATTTAAAGATAAGATAATTATTAATGATTTTGAGAGATTTTGGCATGCTTTTTATGATTTTGTCAAGAAACCTAAATGGCTAATAATTGTTAGTTTTATGCTTCTATATCGTCTTCAAGATAATTTTTTGTCAATTATGCCGAATATGTTTTATCTCGATATTGGGTATACGAAGAAAGAGTTAGCTTTTGGATATAAAGCTTTCGGTATGTGTGCTGCAATTCTTGGAGGTTTTATAGGTGGAGTTTTGTGCCGAAAATATGAATATTCTTATTTACTTAAAAGAGTATTAATATATCATGCTTTATCTAGCCTATCTTTTTTATTTCTCTATTTTTATAATCGAGATATTACAAGTTTGTATATAGCGGTCTTTTTTCAAGAATTTACCAAGGGCTTAACTATGTCGCCGTTTTTTGCTTACCAATTAAGATGCTGTAGTTCTAAATATTGTATAACCCAAATTGCTTTAATTACTTCTATTGCTTATATTAGTACCATATTTTTTGGTAGTATTTCAGGCTATGCAGCTACTTATTTAGGCTGGACTTATTTCTTTATTGTAGCAGGATTTTGTTTTATACCGGCTTATATATTAATTAGATATTTGCCGCCTTATGTTATTCCTAGCTAAAAGCGGGAATCTCTCTTAAATTGCATGAGATTGCTTCATCGGCAAAAATGCCTAAATACAAATATATTGTAAAAGTAGTACTATCAATTTATAATAATCAACAAATTTATTAGTATGCTTTAATTATGTTTATTCAAACTGAAAATACTCCAAATCCGGATGCAATAACATTTTTCCCAGGGCAGGAAATAAGTAGTGATCAGCCGGTATTTTTTAGTGAGTTTGCTGAAGTAAAAGGCAGAAGCAAACTTGCAGAATCATTATTTCATATTAATAATGTAAAATCAGTGTTTTTCGGTAGTGATTTTATAACAGTAACTAAACAAGCTGAAGGTAATTGGCAAGTTATAAAGCCTGAAGTCTTAATGGTTATTATGGATCATTTTGTTTCAGGCTTTCCTGTATTTGAAGAAAACACCAAAGCAGATAATGTAAATCATAACCTTGATGGGCTTTCGGAAATAGAGAAGCAAATCGTAGAGATTATTGAAGCTAGGGTGCGTCCATCTGTTGCACAAGATGGCGGTGATATAATATATAAAGGCTTTGAAAACGGTGTAGTTAAATTAGCACTTCGTGGTGCATGCCTTGGATGTCCTAGTTCCACTATCACCTTAAAAAACGGTATTGAGTCCATGCTTAAACATTTTGTACCGGAAGTGCAAGAAGTTAAAGCTATAGAGGAAGATTTTGAGTAATTTAGTATGCTAACTGCGAGCGACTACGGACCTTGTTGTATAGGTTAGTCTTCGTCATTGCGAGAAGAAACTGCAAGTTTTAACGAAGCAATCTAGTAAAAAATTCTGATTTACAGAATTTTGATTGTTTTTTCTGGATCGCCACGCAGTTTACGACTGCTCGCGATGGCGTTAAATGTCATATAGTATATTAAATTTTTTTGAAAAATAGTATGGTTCTATTCTTCCTTTGCAGAATTGATTGTATCATTTTGATGCCAAATAACGTAATGTAGTTTAACATCTTTTGGAGCATATACTACGATAGGTAGTTTGCTATTATATCTTAAAAATGTTTTATCACCTCAAAATACACTAAACACTAGCCAGTTGGTATGGTTGCTTTTACGTTTGGGCATGCCATCATTGTACTAGCAGGGTGATCACTAACTTGATCGATTATACAATAATTATATCCCCATCCTTCTAAAGTTTTCGTTTCCTTGGCTTGCAAAGCGTTTTGCTATAAAAAACTTTTAATCTTTTTAATTTGATAAAGATAAATCATGAATGTGACATTTAAATGTTTTATCTACATAATTTATTAGTGATGCAGTATCTGCAGGAAAATTTAATCCCGTTTCTTTCTTAAAAAAGCCGGTATGTCATGAATATCAGACTCTTTATTATCTTGATCTAGAGTACTAACAACAACGTTTTTGCGTTCTAAAGTTTGATTATTTGAAGCACGCAGAGAACCCCAGATTTTTCCTAAAAATGATGGTTTGGGTGAGTCATCTTCAGATTTGTTGAAAGTATTGGCATGTAATCCTAGCTCTTTTTCATTCCCAATAAAATTTTGATTTATTGGAGAGTCGGTAATTTCAATATTTTCGGTACTGTAGCTGTTAAAATCAGGAATTTCTTCTATTTGTGTAGGTTGTGCTATAGCTTTATTATAAGTGTCCTCAGGAACTATATTGGTAGTTTCAGCTATTGCGGGTTTATATGTCGGTACTTTATCGGCATCAATACCGGTAGCAACAACTGATACTCTGATAATTCCTTTTAATTCCGGATTAAACGTTGAACCGAAAATAATATTAGCATCAAGGTTATCTACTTCTTCTCTAATTCTATTAGCAGCGTTGTCAACTTCAAATAAGGTCATGTCGGAACCGCCGGTAATATTGATTAATACACCTCTTGCACCGCACATTGAGCTATGATCTAGCAGTGGATTTGAAATTGCAGATTCTGCCGCTTTAATAGCTCTATCTTCACCACTAGCTTCACCTGTACCCATCATTGCTTTACCCATTTCGCTCATTACTGCTTTAATATCGGCAAAATCAAGATTAATAAGTCCCGGCATAATCATTAAATCCGTTACTCCTCTAACGCCTGCATGTAATACGTCATCTGCCATTTTGAAAGCATCAGCAAACGTTGTTTGTTCATTAGCAATACGGAATAGATTTTGGTTCGGTATTACAATTAAAGTATCAACGAATTGCTGTAATTCAATAAGTCCTTTATCGGCAGTTTTCATACGATGACCGCCTTCAAAATGGAAAGGTTTAGTTACTACCCCAACTGTAAGGATGCCTAGTTCTTTAGCAATGCGTGCAATAACCGGTGCAGAACCAGTACCTGTACCACCGCCCATACCTGCCGTAATAAATACCATATTGCTATTTTCTAGGTAACTACGAATTTCGCTTTCTGATTCTTGAGCAGCAAGTGCTCCAACCTCAGGAGAAGCTCCTGCCCCAAGACCTCTAGTCGTAGAAACACCGAGTTGTATTTTATTAGTGCATAAAGAATGTTCAAGCGATTGTGCATCAGTATTAGCTACTACAAAATTAGCACCTTGCAGATTAGCATTAATCATATTATTTACTGCATTACTACCTGCCCCCCCAATGCCAAAAACTGTAATGGTCGGCTTTAATACTATATTTTCAGGAGCTTTGATATTTAAAACCATGATACTCTTTATATTTTATATAATTAATGTTTAAGTATAATAAAAGATTTAGAAATTTCCATAAACTTTTTATGAAAAATGTGGATTATTTTATTTTATAGTGAATTCGCGTGAATTAGGGATGATATAGAAATTGTCCATAATTCACGCGAATTCACTATAAAATAGTGGAATGCCGTTATTATGACATGCTTTGATTAATGCTTTATCGTTAGTGGCTATAGGAAGTCCTTCATGCATGGCAGTTAATAAATAAGTTGTATCATATGCAGTAAGATTATTGGTTCTTGCAGTTTGTATAATTTCATGTATGGAAAAATTTAAATTTGATATATTAAGGGGGAGGAAAAAATCTATTATTTTAATAACCTCTACTAATTTTATTCTAGCACGTTTTTCTGCTATTAATATTACATTAGTTACTTCAAGTCTCCAAAGAGGCGGTACTATAAACTTATAACAATAATCTAATGTAAAATCTGAATATTTATCACGTTCATCATAAAAGAACCATGAGACAGTTATGGAGCAATCAGCTATAAACGGTTTAGGATTCACTATTTTCTACCTTCATCTCTAAGCTCGTTAATAGTATAAGGAGCTAATCTTTTGCCTTTGTGGAATTCTCATATTTGCTCTGCTATATTATCCATTTTAGGTTTTTGAGCTATAACTTTTACAACCGGCGTATTATGCTTACAAATGGTAATTTGCTCTCCATCTTGTACACGCTGTATTAGATCAGAAAAATGAGTTTTCGCTTCAAGTAGGTTAATTTGATAAGATAAATTTTGTTTCACATAGGTAATATAATAAATAGACTAATTTAATATTATCCTATTTATAAGATTTTGTACAGTAACATTAATAGTTTAAATTAATATCTTTATATCAAATCTAAGATTGACCAACCATTTTTTCAGGTACTATTATTTTATCAAATTCTGCTTCCGATAGAAAATTGAGTTTTTTAGCTGCTTCTTTTAAAGTGATCCCGTGCTTATACGCTTCTTTAGCAATTTTTGCGGCATTATCATAGCCTATATGCGGATTAAGAGCTGTAACAAGCATTAGAGATTTATCACGTAAATCATTAATGCGTGCTATATTGGGTTCTAATCCTTTAACACAGTGAGTAACAAAGCTATTTACGCTATCGGATAATAGCTCTATAGATTGTAGGATATTGTATATTATTACGGGTTTAAATACGTTAAGTTCAAGATGTCCGTTTGAGCCGGCAATAGTAACCGTAACATGATTTCCCATCACCTGACTGCACACCATTGTTAAAGCTTCGACTTGTGTAGGGTTTACTTTACCGGGCATAATAGAAGAACCAGGTTCATTTTCAGGTAAATGTAGCTCACCAAGACCGCATCTTGGACCGGAGCCGAGCAGTCTTATATCATTTGCTATTTTCATTAAGCTAACTGCTATAGTATTAAGAGTTCCTGAAAATTCTACTAGTGCGTCGTGAGCAGCTAGATTTTCAAATTTATTAGGAGCCGTCTTAAAGGGTTGTTTAGTAAACTCTGCTACTTTCTCGGCAAATTTTATATCAAAGCCTATTTTTGAGTTAATACCTGTACCAACTGCCGTTCCTCCTTGAGCAAGTAGATAAACTTTTTGTAGTGCATTTTCTATGCGTTCTAAAGCATACTCTATTTGTGTAATATATCCGGAGAATTCCTGTTTAAGAGTTAAAGGAGTTGCATCTTGCAAGTGGGTACGTCCTATTTTTATGATTTTGTTCCAATCTTTTGACTTATCCTGCAAAGAGGTAAGTATATTATTCAAAGCTGGTATCAGTTGCTGTTTAGTTGCAAGTACGGTTGCTATATGCATAGCGGTTGGAAAAGAGTCGTTGGATGATTGTCCTTTATTAACATGATCGTTAGGATGTACCGGAGATTTGCCGCCCTTCTTGCCTGTTAGTTCTTCGTTGGCAATAGAGGCAATAACCTCGTTCATATTCATGTTTGTTTGCGTTCCTGAACCTGTTTGCCAAACTACTAAAGGAAAATTATCCTCAAATTCGCCTTCTAAGATTCTATCCGTGGCTTTATCTATACTTATAGCGATTTTAGCTTCTAAATCACCAAACTCATGATTAACCTGTGCTGCACATTTTTTTAAAATAGCAAGAGCACGAATTAAAATTTTAGGCATTTTTTGCTTGCCTATTTTAAAATTTTCTAAAGATCTTTGAGTTTGAGCTCCCCAATAAAATTTTTCTTCTATTTGAATTTCTCCAAAAGAATCACTTTCGGTTCTGTAATTTTTCATAAATTGTTAAATGTTATATAATTATCTATTTTTTTCATAAAATGATCACTTACTGCATTCAAGTCTAATTGCTGGGCTAATTTAGCAAAGCTATAATATAATTTGTCTGTTAAAGAAGCTTTTTTTAGATTCTTAGCAATAAATATTAATGTGTTTTCTATCATAAGATTACGATTAAAACTATAAAATTTTTGCCAATGTTCGTTATATTTAGGTTCGGAAGATGCTATATAATCGGAATATATAGGTTTAGTAATTACTGCTTTACCTTGATATATATCAAATATAGTATCATTAATTAATCTTTCATTCTTGAGGTTATTGATCACTTTATCAAAAAAATTGTTTAATATAGCTGTTGTTATCTCTTTTTCTGTCAGTGCATTTATAAATATGTCTAATTGTTTTTCAACACTCTCGATAATTTGTTCATTTTGTCCCCTTTTCATGACTTTTTTCGCAAATTAATTGATATAATAAAAGTTTATGACTTTAATTTTATTAGACTAAATATTTATATCGAAGTAAATAAAAAACGATATTTGATTTATTAAAAATACTATTTATGTAATGAATAAAAAATTATAGAAGCGGCATTTGATACATTAAGACTTTCTACTTTCTGAGAAATAGGGATTTTGGCTAAATAATCACATGTTTCTGCGACTAATCTTCGTATGCCTTTATCTTCTGAGCCAAATACCAATACTATTTTGTCGGAAATTAATTTATCGCTAAAGTAGTCATTTGCAGAACCTGTTAGACCTATAATCCAAAAGCCGTGTTTTTTAAGATAATTCATACATGAGCGTAAGTTAGTAACTTTAATTATAGGTATTAATTCTAAAGTACCGCAAGCCGCTTTAGCAATGCCGCCGCTTTCATTCGGAGAATTATCTTGAGGTAATATTATAGCATTTATATCAAAAGCAGCGGCACTACGAATAATTGCTCCAATATTTTGTGTGTCTGTTATTTGATCAAGAATCGCAATTTTACATTTTGGGTTTGTTATATCTATGTCTTCTAAATTATAAGAAAAAATTGGTCTAATTTTTGCAGCTATTCCTTGATGTGTTTGGTTTCCCAGTAATTTAGATAAAATATCGTTATTAACAAGTTCATAAGATCTAGTACCTATTAATTTTTTGTTTGTATCAAAAATTTCCCTAGTGCATAAAATATTGTCAATTTGACGTTTTGGATTATTTAGAGCAGAAAATACAGGATGTTTCCCATACATATAATAACAATCTTTAGAATCAAGTTTTTTATTTTGCATCTTATTGAAAACCGTCAATAATTTGTTCTTGACAGAAACTACTATTTATTATAGAAAGTTACAATAAATAAATGTGCAAGCTGCCATTTGTTTATTTGATGATTCGGCAAGGAGTTTTATTAAGTCCTGATACTAATTATATATTGTATTTTACAGTGAATTAGTCTATTTAATACAGTAAAGTTCTTTAGGAGGGGTGGCCGAGTGGTCAATGGCAGCAGACTGTAAATCTGCCCGCGTGAGCGTTCGAAGGTTCGAATCCTTCTCCCTCCACCACTTAAATGGTTCAGGGAAGCATATCATTTTATTTAAAAATAAAACATAGTTGTATATATTTATAAATCTGAATAAAATTGATATGGCATTGTTAACAAAATAACTTTGAAATTATTTTATTAATAGTGCCACAATGCGGGTGTAGCTCAATGGTAGAGTTCCAGCCTTCCAAGCTGGCTGTGTGGGTTCGATTCCCATCACCCGCTCCAGAGATTAGTGGTAACAAATAAATTTAGCAAAAAAAATGCACTTATAAAAAATTAACTTGTATTAAACCTAAAAAATTGTAGAGAGTAATAATATGGCAAAAGCAAAATTTGAACGAACTAAACCGCACGTTAATATAGGTACGATTGGCCACGTAGATCATGGTAAAACTTCCTTAACAGCAGCAATAACTATAGTACTTGCTAAGACAGGTGGAGCACAAGCTACAGCGTATGATCAAATTGATGCTGCCCCTGAAGAAAAAGAAAGAGGTATAACTATTTCTACTGCACACGTAGAATATGAGACTAAAAATAGACACTATGCACACGTAGATTGTCCGGGACACGCTGACTATGTAAAGAACATGATAACTGGTGCCGCTCAGATGGACGGTGCAATATTAGTAGTTTCTGCTGCTGATGGTCCTATGCCGCAAACTAGAGAGCATATATTACTAGCAAAACAGGTAGGTGTACCTGCTATGGTAGTATTCTTAAATAAAGTAGATATGGTGGATGATCCTGATCTATTAGAATTAGTAGAGATGGAAGTAAGGGAATTATTATCAAAATATGGTTTCCCGGGTGATGAAATACCTATTATTAAAGGTTCTGCACTTCAAGCTTTAGAAGGAAAGCCTGAAGGTGAAAAAGCTATTAATGAGTTAATGGATGCAGTAGATAGCTATATACCGCAGCCTGTAAGAGCTACGGATAAACCTTTCTTAATGCCGATAGAAGATGTATTCTCTATTTCAGGAAGAGGTACTGTTGTAACTGGTAGAGTAGAGTCAGGAATAATTAAGGTAGGTGAGGAAATTGAAATAGTCGGTCTAAAAGATACGCAAAAAACTACCTGTACCGGTGTAGAAATGTTCAGAAAATTACTTGATGAAGGACAAGCCGGAGATAATGTCGGTATATTACTACGCGGTACAAAAAGAGAAGAAGTTGAAAGAGGACAAGTTCTCGCAAAACCTGGCAGCATAAAACCGCATGATAAGTTTGAAGCTGAAGTATATGTGCTTAGTAAAGAAGAAGGTGGACGTCATACCCCATTTACTAATGACTATCGTCCGCAGTTCTATTTTAGAACAACAGATGTTACCGGTACAATAAAATTGTCTGCTGATAAACAGATGGTTATGCCTGGAGATAATGCTACTTTTACAGTGGAATTAATTAAACCAATTGCAATGCAGGAAGGGTTAAAATTCTCTATACGTGAAGGTGGTAGAACAGTGGGTGCCGGCGTAGTAACTAAAATAAATAATTAATTTTATAAATACCTATTATTAAAAAATAATAGGTATTTATATTTTAAGATGTAATAGACATTTTTTTGAACCGGCTTATAGAGAAAAATTTGAAAGAGGTACGGAATGCAGAACCGCAGCGTATTAACAGACGTGAGGATTCGAGTACCGGATCGACATACAAATTACCTCTAGAAGTAAAGTTTGGAAAGATGTCTAAAAAATATCTTGCTGTTTAAATATTAGGTTTACTGAATGAAAAATAAAATCAAAATTCGTTTAAAATCATTTGATCACCGTAGTCTTGATCAAGCTACAAAAGAGATAGTTAGTGCTGTTAAAAGAACGTTTGCTAACATTAATGGTCCTATTCCTTTACCTAGAAAAATTGGAAGATTTACCGTAAATAGGTCTCCTCATGTACATAAGAAGTCAAGAGAACAATTTGAAATTAGAAAGCATAAAAGGTTATTAGTTATAGGTGATCCGAATCCGGCGGTTGTCGATGCTTTAAGTAAAGTTGATTTAGCAGCAGGTGTTGATGTAGTGATTGAATTAGAGAGTGGAGAATAAATGAGAACCGGTATAATTGCTCAAAAAGTTGGGATGACTAGTATTTTTAATGATAAAGGTGAAAGAATTTCTTTAACATTGGTCAAAGTTGATGATTGTCAAGTAGTAGGACATAAAACTCTAGAAAAACATGGATATAATGCTTTGGTTATAGGTGTAAAAGATAAAAAAATATCTAGAGTAACTAAACCTATGAAACAAGTTTTTGTTAATGCTAAAATAGCTCCTAAAACTAAATTAAAAGAATTTAGAATTTCTGAAGAGAATTTTATTGATATAGCAGCAAGTCTAGAAGTAGACCATTTTACGGCAGGACAATTTGTGGATATAACAGCAACTACTATAGGTAAAGGATTTGCCGGTAGTATGAAAAGACATAATTTTAGAGGTCTTGAAGCTTCTCACGGTGTTTCGATATCCCATCGTTCACATGGTTCTACAGGACAAAGACAAGATCCAGGAAAGGTTTTTAAAGGCAAAAAAATGGCTGGTCATATGGGATGTAACCAAGTTACTATTCAAAATTTGAAAATATTTGCCGTTGATAAAGAGCGTAAGCTTATTATGATTCAGGGTAGTATACCCGGTCACAAAAATTCGTATCTTTCAGTAAAAGATGCAATAAAAAAGATTGCAATAACTGTATAATAGATATTTAGACATGTTTGTTAAGGTTAAAGATTATCAAATTAACAAAACGCCATGCAATATTATTTATATAAAAGTTTTATATAAGACTGTATAAGGTTAAATAAAGATGAAAACTAAAATATTAAGTCTTGCTCATGAAGAAGTTGGTGAGATTAGCTTAAATGAAGAGATATTTGCTGTTGAATTTATCAGAGATGATATAATAAAGCAGGTTATTGATTGGCAGAGAGCTAAGGCAATGTCTGGTAACCACAAAACTAAAACAGTATCAGAAGTATTAGGAACCACAAAAAAACCTTTTAGGCAAAAAGGTACAGGTAATGCAAGACAAGGTTCCCTTAGATCGGTACAGATGCGTGGTGGTGGTGTGGCTCATGGACCTAGAGTACGTAGTCATGCAACAAAATTACCTAAAAAAGTACGAAAACTTGGTTTAATTCATGCTTTATCCGAGAAATGCGCTGAAGGAAAATTATTAGTAATAGATTCTTTAAGGCTAGATAAGCCTAAAACTTCTACTCTTGTAAATATATTAAACAAATTTCAAGGGAAAAGTTTCTTTATAATAGACGGCAATGAAGTAGATATTAATTTTTCTTTAGCTGCAAAAAATATTTATAATACTGTGATTGTTCCACAAATAGGAGCAAATGTTTATGATATAATACGACATGAATATGTCCTATTATCACAAGAAGCAGTGAGCGTTTTAGAACAGAGGTTAAGATGAGTTCTTATAAATACTACGATTTAATTAGAAAACCTATTATTACAGAAAAAACTACAACCCTTTCGGAACAAAATAAATATGCTTTTTATGTAGATAAATTTGCTGAAAAACTTACCATTAAAAAGGCTATAGAAGAAATATTTAAAGTAAAAGTAAAAAAAGTAAATATTTTAAACGTTAAAGGTAAGAAGAAAAGATTTAAAAGAATTATAGGGACTCAAATTAATAGAAAGAAAGCTATTGTTACATTAGAAAAAGACCATAATATCGATTTTGCCGGAGGAATTAAATAAATGGCTTTAAAAAACTTTAATCCAATTACTCCTTCTCTTAGAGAGTTAGTTCAGGTTGATAAAACTAGTTTATGGAAAGGCAGGCCTTTAAAGTCTTTGACCAAAGGTATATCTAAAACCGGTGGACGAAATAATCAAGGTAGAATTACTTCTTGGCACAGAGGTGGAGGACACAAAAAATTATATCGTATTATTGATTTTAAAAGAAATAAAATCGATATTTCTGCTATTGTTGAAAGAATAGAGTATGACCCTAATAGAACTGCTTTTATTGCTTTAATAAAATATGAAGATGGGGAATATTCTTATATTCTAGCACCGCAAAAATTATCTATAGGTGATAGAGTAATATCAAGTCAAGATGCTGATATAAAAATAGGAAATTGTTTACCTTTAAAGTTCATTCCTGTCGGTACTACTTTACATAATGTTGAAATGAAAGTCGGTAAGGGCGGGCAAATTGCAAGATCTGCAGGTACTTCAGTGGATCTAGTGGGTAAAGATTCAGGATATGCTCAGATTAAATTAAGATCAGGTGAATTGAGGTTAGTACCTTTAGATTGTAAAGCTACTATAGGTAGTATATCTAACCCAGATCAAAAAAATATTAATTTAGGCAAAGCAGGTAGAAATAGATGGTTAGGCTGGAAACCGCATGTTAGGGGTGTAGCAATGAATCCTGTAGATCATCCTCATGGCGGTGGTGAAGGTAAAACTTCAGGAGGTCGCCATCCTGTTACTCCTTGGGGGTTCCCAACAAAGGGTAAGAAGACACGTAAAAATAAACGTACTTCAAAATTTATCGTAAAGAAAAGAAAATAGATTTTAAATTAATTAGGTGTTAGTATGGCACGTTCAATATGGAAAGGGCCTTTTGTAGACGGTTATTTAATAAAGAAAGTTCAAAAATTAATGGAATCAGGTAAATCTGAAATGATTAAGACTTGGTCTAGAAGATCAACGATTTTACCTATTTTTGTAGGGTTTACCTTTTCTGTTCATAATGGAAATAAATTTATTCCGGTTTCTGTAAATGAAGAAATGGTTGGAAGGAAATTAGGTGAGTTTGCTCCTACTAGAACATTTCACGGTCATGGTGCAGATAAAAAAGTCAAAAGAAAGTAAAGATTTATATGGTACAGGAAAATAAAAATTTTGCTACGGCACAAGCTAAATCTATTAGAGTAAGTTCAAGGAAGCTCAATTTAGTTGCAGCCTTTATTAGAAATATGAAAGTATCTGAAGCATTGGTACAATTAACTTTTTCTCCTAAAAGAATTGCAAAAGTTGTAAAAGGTTGTTTACAATCTGCTGTTGCAAATGCTGAAAATAATTTAGGTTTAGATATAGATAGATTGGTTATTACTAAAGCGACTGTAGGTAAGGCTTTAGTAATGAAAAGAGTTATGCCAAGAGCCAAAGGAAGAGCAACTAGAATAAATAAGTTTTTTAGTAATCTTTATATAACTGTTACAGAAAAAGAGGATAATTAAAATGGGGCAGAAAGTTTGTGCACATGGTTTTAGAGTTGGACCGACTTTAATTAAAGGTTGGGATTCCGTGTTATATGCAGAAAAACATTATAAAACTCTTTTTATACAAGATTTAAAAATTAGGGGTTTAATAAATAAGGGTTTTAATCAAGCTCAAATTAGCAGAATTTTAATTGAACGTCCTTCTAATAAAAGTATTATAATTAATATTAATGCCAAAAAAGCAAATCTCATTATCGGTAGAAACGGTAGTGAAATTGATAAGCTAAAAAAAGCTATCGAGAAAATGACTTTTTTAAAAGAAGTTTATATAAATATTCACGAAGTCAGAAAATTTAATATAGATGCTGCTATAGTAGCTCAAACTATAGCACTACAGCTTGAAAAAAGAGTTTCTTTTAGAAAAGCCATGAAAACAGCAATTCAGGCTTCATTTAAACAAGGTGGACAAGGTATCAGGGTTAGTTGTTCAGGACGACTTGGAGGTGCTGAAATTGCTAGAACTGAATGGTATATAGAAGGAAGAATGCCGTTACATACTTTAAGAGCTGATATTGATTATTCAACAGCTGAGGCTATAACTACTTATGGAGTTATAGGGGTTAAAGTTTGGATTTATAAAGGTGAATATACAGAAAATAAAAGATATAATTAATTTTAAGTATTAAAATGTTAGCTCCAAAAAAACAAAAATTTAGAAAAGCTCATAAGGGTAGAGTTGCTTCAAAAGCAAAAGCAGGTACGACGCTTGCTTTTGGATCATTTGGTCTAAAATCTATAGACGGTTGGCGTGTTACTGCAAAACAAATAGAAGCAGGAAGAAAAGCTGCTACTAGATGTATGAAAAGGCAAGGAAGATTATGGATTCGCATTTTTCCAGATGTCCCCGTTTCTAAAAAGCCTGCCGAAGTAAGAATGGGTAAAGGTAAAGGTTCTCCTGAATTTTTTGCAGTTAGAGTTTCGCCTGGAAGAATTATGTTTGAAATTGAAGGGGTAGAAGAAAATGTTGCATTTAGAGCTTTGGAGCTTGCAAGTGCAAAATTACCTGTTAGAACAAGGATAGTGAGACGTTATGAATGATTTAAAATTATTAAGAAGTAAGTTATCTACTGAAACAATAGAAGAGCTTTATAAAAACCTTAATCTTTTAAAAAAAGAATTGTTTAATTTAAGATTTCAACAAGCTTTAGGTGACTTAAAAAATACTAGTAGGTTTTCGTTAGTCAAAAAGTCTATAGCACGTATTAAAGCTGAATTAACAAGAAGAGCTAATAGTGAGGGGTATTAAAATGCCGAAAAGAGTGTTACAAGGCGTGGTTATAAGTTCAAAAGCTGATAAGACGGTTACAGTAAAAGTAGAAAGAAAGTTTAAGCATCCTATTTATAAAAAATTTGTGAAAGTATCTAAAAAATATGCTGCTCACGATTCAGAAAATAAATATCAAGAAGGAGATAAAGTTAGTATAATTGAAAGTCGTCCTATCTCAAAAACCAAAACATGGTTAGTGGTAAATGAGGAATAAGGTTTTTAATCTTTGACTTTATAAGGTAGATTATTTATTTTATTGCTCATGTATAAAAAATTGGAAGTAGTTTATGATTCAAATGCAGAGCATCTTGGAAGTTGCAGATAATTCCGGTGCTAAAAAAGTTATGTGTATTAAAGTTTTAGGTGGCTCTCACCATATGGTGGCAAAGCTGGGTGATGTTATAGTTGTATCTGTTAAAGACGCTGTACCCGGCGGTAAGGTTAAAAAGGGTGATGTTTATAAAGGCGTGATTGTTCGTACAAAGACTGGAATAGTAAGACCTGACGGTAGTACAATAAAATTTGATAAAAACGCATTAGTGCTTTTGAATAAGCAAGATGAGCCTATCGGTACTAGGGTTTTTGGTCCTGTTACAAGAGAACTTAGAGCAAAAAAATATGTTAGAATAATGTCGCTTGCAGAGGAAGTATTATAAATGATTAAATTAAAAGTAAAAAAAGGTGATGAAGTTGTTGTTATTACCGGGAAGCACAAAGGAAAAAAAGGTAAAATATTAAAAGTTTTCCCGGAGGACAGTAAAGTAATTGTTTCTGGAGTAAATTTAGTAAAAAAGCATACTAAATCTAATCAAATGAGTGAAGGCGGGATAATAACTAAAGAATCACCTATACATATCTCAAATATTGCACACATCGATCCAAAAACCGGTAATCCTACCAAGGTAGCTTTTAAATTCTTAGAAGACGGTTCTAAGGTTAGAGTAGCAAAAAAATCAGGGGAAATTATCGGTAAGGAAGGTAAATAATGTTAAGATTTAAAGAATTATATCAGCAAAAAATTATTAAAAACTTACAAAAAAATTTTTCTTATAAAAATAAACACGAAATACCGCAAGTTAAGAAAATTGTTATAAATATGGGAGTAGGGGAAGCAACAGCCGATTCCAAAGTAATTAATAATGCAGTAAATGATCTTACTTTGATTTCCGGTCAGAAGCCAGTTGTAACGTTAGCAAGAAAATCTATTGCAGCTTTTAAGTTACGTGCAAATATGAAAATAGGTTGCAAGGTTACATTACGTAAAGATAGAATGTATGATTTTTTAGAGAGGTTAGTAATTGTTGCATTACCCCGTGTTAAGGAATTTCGCGGTTTTTCTTATAAAAGTTTTGATGGTAAAGGGAATTTTACTTTTGGATTAAAAGAGCAGATAGTTTTCCCTGAAATTAATTACGATAAAATCGATATAATAAGGGGTATGGATATTACAATCGTTACATCTGCTAAAACAGATCAGGAGAGTAAATTTTTGTTATCAGGGTTTAATTTACCTTTTTATAATTAATTTTTAGGATATATACAATGGCAAAAGTAAGTTCTATAAAAAAGAACGAAAGTAGGAAAAAAAAATCACAAAGTTTACATAATAAACGTTTAGCACTAAAAAGTAAAATTTATGATAAAAATATTTCATTAGAAGAGCGTTTTTCTTTGGTAATGTCGCTTGCACAATTACCTAGAAATTCATCATCTACTAGAATAAGAAATAGATGTGAGCTTACAGGTAGACCAAGGGGTGTTACAAGAAAGTTTGGTATATCGAGGAATAAGCTTAGAGAATTAATAGGCAGAGGCTTAGTTCCTGGTGTAGTTAAGTCAAGTTGGTAAAAGTCGATAGGTAAATCATATGTCAATGACAGATAATGTAGCAGATATGTTAACTAGAATTAGAAATGCTTATAAAAGCAAATTGATAAATGTTTCTTTTCCTAGTTCTAAAATTAAAACTTCAATTTTAGATGTTTTGCAAAAAGAAGGCTATATAAGAGATTATATAACTACTCACAAAAATAATATTAGTTATACTGAGGTAGCTTTAAAATACTCTGTTAATGGCGATGCTTCTATATGCGAAATTCATAGAGTATCAAAGCCTGGAAAAAGAGTATATTCTGCTATTAAAGATTTGAAAGGATATTATAATAATATGGGTATATATATTCTTTCTACTCCTTACGGTGTTATGTCTGATAGAGAAGCTCATATTAAAAATGTCGGCGGCGAAGTAATTTGTAAAGTATTTTAAGGTAAAAAATGTCACGTGTTGGAAAATTGCCGATTACTATACCTGAAGGTGTAAAAATTGGTTTAAATGATTTAGAAGTAAAAATATCCGGACCTAAAGGCGAATTATCAAAAACTTTTAAAGGTAATATAGCAATTTCATTGGCAGAAAATAAGCTTTTAGTAAAACCTTTAGCCGCAAATAAAAATGCACGTGCTATGTGGGGTACTGCAAGAAGCATAATATCAAATATGGTTACCGGCGTTAAAGAAGGTTTTAAGCTTAAACTCGAAATTAACGGAGTTGGTTACAGGGCGATGGTGAAAGGTAAATATTTAAATTTAATGCTTGCTAAAAGCCATAATACAAAAATTGAAATACCTTCAGATATTAAAATAGAGATGCCTAAGCAAAATATTATTATTCTTGAGGGAACAGATAAAGAAAAATTAGGACAATTTGCTTCAATTATTGTAAAACAGAGACCACCTGAGCCTTATAAAGGAAAAGGAATTAAATTTGAAAATCAATTTATACCACGTAAAGAAGGTAAGAAAAATTAAATTTAAGAGTTAAATATGCGTAGTGCTAAGCTAAAATTTGAAAAAAGAAAAAGTAGAATAAGACATAAAATATCTAAAACATCTAATAGAGTTAGATTATCAATATTTAAGTCAGGTAGACATATATATGCACAAATTATTGATGATTCTAAGTCTATAACGATTGCTTCTGCTTCAACTTTAGATGAGAAAATAAAAAAATTAAAAAAATCGTGTTGTAATATTGAAAATGCTATCAAAGTAGGCAAAGAAATAGCAAAAAAAGCTGATTCTGCAGGGATAAAAGACGTAGTGTTTGATAGAGGCGGATATAAGTATCATGGTATTGTAAAAGCTCTAGCTGATGCAGCTAGAGAGAAAATAAAATTTTAGGTTATAAGGTTGTAGTAATGTCTAAAGTTAAAAAAAATGACGAGACTTTAAGTGAAGTTTTAGTTGATGTAAATAGAGTCACAAAAGTAGTAAAAGGCGGTAGAAGCTTTGCTTTTTCTGCTTATGTAGTTGTCGGTGATAAAGCCGGCAGAGTCGGAGCGGGACACGGAAAAGCTAAAGAAGTCAATGAAGCTCGAGGCAAGGCAAAACAAGCCGCTAAAAAGAGAATGATAAAAGTGCCGTTATATCAAAGTAGGACTATTCACCATGACGTTGTCGGTAAAAGTGGAGCTGCTAAAGTGATTTTAAGAAGAGCTAAAGCAGGTACAGGCGTTATAGCCGGAGGATCTATGAGAGCAATTTTTGACTCTTTAGGCGTTCATGATATTGTTGCTAAATCAATAGGTTCAACGAATGTTTACACAATGATTGCTGCAACATTTGATGCATTAAATAAACTTGCATCACCAAAGTCTATTGCTATGAGAAGAGATAAAAAAGTAAATGAAATATCTGTAAAATCTGCTAACATTCAAGTTAATGGATAATGTTGCGTAAGTAAGGTGAAGTTATGAATAATAAGATCAATAATATAAAAATTACTCAAGTTCAAAGTGCTATAGGCCGTAAGTATAATCAAAGATTGATATTAATTGGGCTTGGTTTAAACAAAATTAATAAGAGCGTTATTCTTGCAAATACTAATTCAATCAAAGGGATGGTTGAAAAAGTAAAGCATTTATTAAAAATAGAGGATATGTAATTAGAGTTTTTCAATGAAATTAAATGAATTATATAATAATATAGGTGCTAAAAAAAATAAGAAAAGAATAGCACGCGGTATTGGTAGTGGTAAAGGAAAAACCGGCGGTAGAGGAATTAAAGGTCAAAAATCTAGATCTGGCGTTGCAATAAAAGGCTTTGAAGGTGGTCAAACACCCATGATCAAAAGACTACCTAAAAGAGGATTTAATTGTATTTCAACTAAAAAATACAATATAATAAATATTTATAATATTGAAGAAGCATTAGCTGATGGGCGTTTAAGTACTGATGATACTATTACGAAAGAAAAATTGGTAGAAGCCGGAGTAGTTAATAATAAAAATAATAAGAAATTAGTGAAATTATTATCTATTTGTAGTGATGATTTCGCTGCTCCTCTATCATTAAAATTAGATGCTTATTCTTCTAAAGCTAAGGATTTAATCAAGAAAGTAGGTGGGAAATTATTATAGTATATGGGGCAGAATTTTTCTAAAAAATCTGGTAATGATTTAGTTAGTCGCATTGTTTTTACTATTCTCATTCTTATAGTATGTAGATTTGGGGCTTTTGTACCTATACCTGGTATAGATTCCATTGCTTTAAGTAGTGTGGCTGCAAAGAATCAATCTGGAATACTCGGAATGTTTAATATGCTATCCGGAGGGTCACTAGGTAGAATGTCCATTTTTGCTTTAGCAATTATGCCATATATTACCGCCTCAATTATTATCCAATTAATGTCGGTTGCATATAAACCTTTGGAAAATTTAAAAAAAGAAGGGGAAGTCGGCAAAAGAAAAGTAAATCAGC
Organism: Candidatus Rickettsia kotlanii; assembly: GCA_030295365.1. GTDB lineage: Bacteria > Pseudomonadota > Alphaproteobacteria > Rickettsiales > Rickettsiaceae > Rickettsia > Rickettsia kotlanii. The sequence goes on along the minus strand of AP027062.1, from coordinate 61,574 downwards.
TATCGAGATATTTAACAGTTCTGCTTGCTGCTTTTCAGGCTTATGGAGTTGCTATAAGTTTAGAGTCGATTGTAACAAATACCGGTCCTGTAGTAATTTTAGCAGGTTTTTTCTTTAGAGTTACAACTGTAATTACTTTAGTTGTAGGCACGATGCTATTAATGTGGTTAGGAGAACAAATTACACAACGTGGAATAGGTAATGGTACGTCTTTAATTATATTTATAGGTATAATTTCGGGAGTACCTAGTGCTATTATTAGTATGTTTGAATTATCAAGAAAAGGAGTATTATCGCCTTTAATAGCGATAGCTGTTTGTATTGGGGTATTTGTGTTAATAGCTATAATTATTTTTTTTGAAAAAGCCCAAAGAAGGTTATTGGTGCAGTATCCTAAAAGACAAGTAGGAAATAAAATTTATGGAGGCGAAGCAACCCATATGCCGCTCAAGTTAAATACTTCTGGTGTAATACCTCCAATATTTGCTAGTTCAATTTTACTATTTCCTGCTACGCTTGCTAATTTTTCTAATAGTAATTCAGAAACTATGGGCATGCTTACTTATTACTTAGGGCATGGAAAACCTGTGTATATTTTATTATATGTAGCATTAATTATGTTTTTTAGTTTTTTTTATACTGCAATAGTATTTAATTCTGAAGAAACTGCTAATAATTTAAGAAAATACGGTGCTTATATTCCAGGTAAAAGACCAGGAAAAAGTACGTCTGATTATTTTGATTATATACTTACAAGGCTTACGGTTATAGGTGGGATATATTTAAGTGTAATATGTGTAATTCCGGAGCTATTAATGAATAAATATGTAATCTCTCTTTCTTTAGGAGGTACGAGTTTTTTAATTGTAGTGAATGTGGTACTTGATACTATGACTCAGATTCAAACTTACTTATTTAGTAGTAAGTATGAAGGTTTAATGAAGAAAGTAAAATTAAAAAATTAAAGATGAGCTTAAGTAGTGATAGTAATTTTTTTAGGTCCTCCAGGAGCGGGAAAGGGAACACAAGGAAAAAAGATAGCTAAAAAAATTGATTTATCACATATAGCAATCGGTGATATATTTAGAACAATTATTAAAACATCAACTAGTAAAGCAGAGTTAATTAATAATTATGTTAAGCAAGGGGAGCTTATCCCTAATGGAATAGTTAATCAAGTAATCAAAAATTTTTTATTATCCTCTGAATATAAAAACGGTTACATATTAGATGGATATCCGCGTAATTTAGAGCAAGCGAAATTTTTTGAATCATTTATTAAAGAAAAAATTAAAATAATATATTTTGATGTTTCAGATGAATTATTAATTAAAAGAATTTTAGGAAGATATAATTGTAAAAATTGCGGTAAAATATATAATAGTTACTTCTTGCAGCCTAAAACTGATAATGTATGTGATATTTGCGGTTCAAGTACATTTGATTATAGAAAAGACGATAATGAAGAAGTAATAAAAAAAAGAATTGAAGTATATAAAACAGAAACATATCCGTTAATAGGTTATTATAAAAATAGTGGTAATTTTTATATAGTTAATGGAAGTAAAAATGAACAAGAAATAGAAATTGATATACAGAAAATACTAAAAATAAATTGACTTTATCAAAGATTTTTATATTATTTTTTAGTTACTAGTAAAATTTTGGAGATTATTTGTGGCGAGAATTGCAAGTGTTAATATTCCTGATAATAAACGTTTAGTTGTAAGTTTAACTTACATTTACGGTCTTGGGCCTACTATTGCAGCAGAGATCTGTAATAAAGCAAAAATATCGAAAGATAAAAAAGTAAAAGAATTGACAGATCAAGAGTTAGTAAGCTTACGTAATATTATTGAAAGTGAGTATAAAGTTGAGGGTGATTTAAGACGAGAAGTTACGCTTAATATTAAGAAAAAGAGAGATATAAGATGTTATCAAGGACTTAGACATATACGTAAGTTGCCGGTGAGAGGACAGAACACGCATTCTAATGCTCGAACTAGAAAAGGTAAAGCTATTGCGATAGCCGGAAAGAAAAAAGCTGTAAAATAATAGTTTAAGTATAGAGTATAAATAATGAATCAGACGGTTAAAGTTAAGAAAAAGAAAAAAACTATCACTCTTGGTGTTGTGCATATCCGAGCATCATTTAATAATACTATAGTAACATTTACTGATGTCCAAGGTAATACTATTTCTTCTGCATCGGCAGGAGGTAATGGGTTTAAAGGGGCAAGAAAAGCAACACCTTATGCAGCTCAAGTAACAATTGATAGAGCATCGGAAAAAGCAAAGGAATATGGTCTAAAAACTATTTCTATTAGGATTGGAGGACCGGGGGCTCAGCGTGAATCAGCAATGAGAGCTTTATTCGGACAAAATTTTGTGGTTACATCAATTTTAGATGTATCATCAATTGCTCATAATGGAGTAAGACCGCCAAAAAGAAGAAGAGTATAAGAGAATCATAGGTATTAAATGTTATTGTTAAGTAAAAATTGGAATACTTTAATAAAGCCGAATAAAGTCGCTTATGAAAATTTTCCAGAAACCAATAATAAAGCTAAAATTGTAGTTGAACCTTTAGAAAGAGGCTTTGGTTTAACACTCGGTAATGCTATGAGAAGAGTATTACTTTCTTCTTTACAAGGAGCAGCTATCACTTCTATAAAGATTCCTGCTATAGAACATGAATTTTCTTCTATACCCGGTGTAAAAGAAGATGTATCGGAAATGATTTTAAACATTAAAGGTATTGAAGTAAAAATGTATGTTGCGGAAAAACGTATCATGAAATTAAAAGCAACAGGACCTTGTGTTGTAACGGCCGGTATGATTGAAACAGGTCATGATGTAGAAATACTGAATCCGGATCATGTAATTTGTGATCTAGCTAAGGACAAGCAGCTTGAAATGGAATTAACTTGCAAGGTTGGTAAAGGATATGTACTTAGCACAAATAGTTATGAGGATAATTTACCTATTGGTGAAATAGCTATAGATGCTTTATTTAATCCGGTAAAGAGTGTTACTTATAAGGTAGAAAATACTAGGGTAGGTCAGGTTACTGATTATGATAAATTAATTATGTTGGTAGAAACTAACGGTGATTTATTGCCTGAAATGGCTGTAGGTTTAGCTGCACGTATTTTACAGGAGCAATTACAATTATTTATTTCTTTTGAAGAACAGGAAGAAGATAAGCAAGTTAAAACTGATGCTTTACCATTTTCACCTTATTTACTTAAGAGGGTTGATGAATTGGAATTATCGGTTAGATCGGCAAATTGTTTGAAAAATGATAATATAATATATATAGGGGATCTAGTAAAAAGAACGGAATCCGATATGCTGAGAACTCCAAATTTTGGTAGAAAATCTTTAAATGAGATTAAAGAAATATTGGCAAAGTTTAATTTAAGATTCGGTATGGATATACCGGATTGGCCACCGGAAAATATTCAGGAATTATCTAAACGTTATGAAGATTCTTATAATTAAGGACTAAAAAATGCGACATAAAATTAAAGGCAGAAAGTTAAATGTAACAAGTAGTCATCGGCAAGCAATGCTCGCTAATATGGCTGTAGCGCTTGTAACCCATGAGCAAATTAAAACTACTTTACCAAAAGCTAAGGAATTAAGACCTTATATTGAAACTCTAATTACTAAAGCTAAAAAAGCTGATTTAACGGTAAGAAGAAGCGTTTTATCAAAAATAAAAGATAAAACAGCAGTAGAAAAGCTTATAAATATTTTAGGTACCAGATATAAAGATAGACCTGGCGGTTATACTAGAATAATAAAAGCCGGATTCCGTTATGGTGATTTAGCACCGATAGCATATATTGAATTTGTAGATAGAGATATTAATGCTAAAGGAAATATACAGCAAGATGCTAATGAAGAAATTAAAAATTAAAATATAAGGGACTCGGTGATGGCTAATCATTCTTCAGCAAAAAAAGCTGCTAGACAAACAGTAAAAAGAACTCTAATCAATAAAAAACGATCTAGTGCAATAAAAACTTTTATAAAGAAAGTTGTACATGAAATCAGTCTTGGTAATAAAGAAAATGCTAATATAGCTTTATCTATTGCTCAGTCTAAGATAATGCAAGGTGTGAAAAAAAATATAATTAAATTAAATACCGCCTCAAGAAAAATCAGCAGATTATCAAGGCAAATAAAAAGTTTAAACGAAAGTAAATGATACTTTATAGTAATCTAAAAGCAAAAACTAATAAAATTTTGCTAAATTATTTATGTACTTCTTATTAATTATAAATGATGTTATTTTACTAATTAATAAAAAATATGGGCGATTAGCTCAGCTGGTAGAGTATCTCGTTTACACCGAGAGTGTCGGCGGTTCGAGTCCGTCATCGCCCACCAATCAAAAGTTTTTAGTATTTCAACGAAAATATCAAACAATGAGTGGAGCTTAAACTCAAGCTTTGCAGTTTTAAATGTTACAATAGTTAAACCTATTAAGAAAAACAGTATCTTTGTGAAATGCTAACTAAGTATATATTAGTTAATAATTTAATGCCATTGCTAGAAAATTACAAAGTAATTTTTTAAATTCCCAGGTTCTTCTATAGTTATAGTTTTTTATTGTGTAAATCAGGAAACATGTTCAATGTCATACAATAGACCTCTTCAGAAATTCTACTTCTAGAGGTAATTTGTATGTCGATCCTTACCACTCATCCTCACATACTAGTATGTACGCTCCGGTTCAAAGTGCAGTGTCTCTTTCAAATTCCTCTCTAAATCCTTATTTCTGAAGAAGTCTAATAAAGTTTATGTTAATTTGTTGACAAGAAGAAAATGAGAAGAGATTGTCCATTTAGAGATTGATATAGTTAGGGTTAAATAAAAATGGTATGCTATTAATTTGTCATCCCATGGCTTGATCACGGTATCCAAAACTTTTTGAGGTTGCCTGGATACCAGGAACAAGTCTTGGTATGACAGTTTATATCTTTTTTATCTCGCTTTAGCCATAGTTACGTATTAATATTACTACATTACTTGGCTATTGTTTTTGGAACCTGCGGTCAAGTAAGCTAGGATGACATAGGCGGAATCGATCCGCGTAATAATGCTATAGCGTGGTCAACAAGCCATGGTATAACACTGAATAAATTTCCTGATTCATACGATTTTTTAGAATCTTTCATATATAGCATAATTCATAAAGCTTGATACAAGCGAATTTTGTACTATTGCCTTTGCTCACATATTAATATACGCCTAGCTCGCTCGCCTTTAAATTTATCTTGTCAGCACCTTTCTGAATTCTACTGTAATTCTTTTCCGCATTATTTATTACTTTTGCCGTTATTTTTACTAGATTTTCAAAAAAATAGCAAAGTATAAATTGCATGAAGAAGTGGAAGTTAAAACAGCTAATAAAGTAAAATGATAGTTGTTTAAATACAATGTAACCAAAAGCTATTAATTTATTTAAAGTTAAAAAATTATTTGTTATTACAATTTTTAAACTTTTGCTTTAATTGTAATCAACTATTATTAATAAAAAATAACTTTTATGGAAGATATAGGCTCTGGGAAAAAAAGTGTGAAGTATACGTTTACGCTAAAAAATTACTTGATAAACTCGAAAATTTAAACACTAAAGTAAAAAATCCTATTGATATAGAGGAGGTTAAAAAAGGCATTTACTACGCTCGCAAATATCACGGTTCTCAAATACGTCAATCAGGTGATCCTTATTACTCCCATCCGATTGAGGTGATGACTATGCTTGCGGAGTTTGTAGCTGAAGCAGTTCCTAAGCTTTTTACGACCATAATGCTACAAGCTGTGTTACTTCATGATATTATTGAGGATATAGAATTAACTGAAGAAATGATTAATGGCATTTTTGGAGCAGAGGTAGCGAAATATGTAGAAGACCTAACTAGAATTAAACCTTACGGGAAAATCACTACTGAAGAAAGCTTCAATCTATTAATTAAACAGAAAAGATATAATACGGCACTTATAATAACTTTTTGATAGAATTCATAATATACAGACTTTAGGAGCGAAATCACTTGAAAAAGCTAAAAAAATTATTATGTATGATCTGTTCACTGGTGTAACCAAAGGTATTTTTTAATATATTACTACAATGTGAGTATGTACTACATCTATTATGGCTTTACCTACTATAGATGTTGCCATTGCAGCAACTGATACAAACATAAATGGAACTGTTGCAGAGGTGCTATAGTTGCCAACATAATACTACTTGCTATTAATCCGAGTACGCTAGCTGTGGTTTTATTAAAAAGAATCTTTCCTGTTACGTTGCTTATTTTCTTTATATTATCCCATGTTTTGAGGTCTTAATACTATTTATAATACTGGATGTTCTTGAGTTATTTTTTGTACTTTATACTCACTTTTATAAATAGTATTGGAGTGTTGTTCATGGTTTGTTAAGGCGTTTGTGCCTCTACTCATTAATTGTTGTATCCGTTCTTGCTCTATATATATAAATCATCTGTACTTTTTACTGTTTCTTGAGAAATTATATGCTCCAAGTTATGCCTTTGTATAACTTCTATATCATCCATACTTCTAAATATTGGAGGCTGCTTTTTAGGTACTGTGTCTATATTATTGGATAATGCCTTTACAATATCTAAATCTTTTTCTAGTGATTGTGCATATTTATTTTCTTCTTCTATAGGTCTTGCCATTTTATTCGCTCTATTTGTATGCCTTTAATCTATTTTAGGATGGCATTATATTAAAATTTGTTAATATAAATTACTTAAAATGCAAATTTAAGGTAAATCTTTATCATGAATTAGTGTTAATAGAGCAAAGAGAAATAAATAATAACATAAATTAACTAAAAGTGATTGTATTATTAAAAAATTCATATATTAATTAAGATACAACGTAATTTATTAATCATTATGTCAAATACGCTTAAGTTAGAAAATCACTATAATAAATTGTTACAAGATATTATGCTTAAAACATTAGAGCAGAATAAAACTGTAGCAACCTATTTAATACAAGAAGATTTTAGTAGTACTTTAGATGATCTGCAAAAAATAAACGAAAAGCTTGAAGAATATTGTAAGGTTTTTGCTCTGCTTGAAAGAATTAAAACCGAATTAGCTAAAGAAGATAAAGTATATAACTAATATATAAAAGGTGCAAGTTACATACATAGCCGCTCTTGAATAAGCATATATAAAGCTAGCATAGGTAAATCGTTTTAAAACCGGAAAATTTTTATAAAATATTGGACTAGTCGGGAATTCACTTGGAGAGAAAGTAACTACAATTAGTGGAATTAAGAGAATTTGCTAACCTTGTGTTATATTCTCTAATATTGATGGACTAGATAGAAGAAAAGTTAAAAATATCACTAATTGTGTTTTTAAAATTTTTAGTGGATGAAATTTATGGCATAAACACGTAAGTGCTAGTGCTACAAAAAATTCTACTATAGAAATAATGAAATTTTAATGTGTTACTGCTCCAGTGGTATAGTGTAACAAATCTTTAAGTATATTACTACAATGAATATAAACAAAATAAAACCATACTGGTTGTGCTAGTTGTGTTAAAAAATAATAGATTGCAGTCTTCTTATTAACTTTTTCTGCCATACAGGATTATTTTTTATCTTTGCTACATCAATTATATTACTATCTTTTATCGTTTCTTGTATTCTACGCTTAGCATCAACAAAATCCGGTGTTTCTCGCAAAGTAGTCCTAGCAGCATTACCTATTCATGCAATTCCTGCATCTACCCAAAAATGTAACTAAGGTTGCTGCGCCAAGGGCCACAGTTAATACTAAGCTAGCATACACCCCTACAAATGCTACGGCAGGAAAGTGTTTAAGAACTCCAACAGATTCCATTAAATATAATTTTGCTCCTACTCTTGCTCCCATGGATGACATACCTTGCACTACTATACGGCATATTGTTACTATCCAGGCACTAGCACACCTACTTGGGTATAAGTAGGAAGATTAGCCATAACGATGCAAGAAAATGATATTACAAATAGTGGTAATAATGACTGTGGATTTCCGAATAGATAGTAAGCCTATGCCTATAGTCTGTTTTTGTTCTCTGTTTAAACTTTTTTGTTTTTTTCGTATCCCCATTTTTTCTAAACAGTTAATTTATAGAAAGGTGGTATTAAGAAGATTTTAAGTCAAGGAAAAAGTTACAATGTTTTATAATTATACTTATTTAAAACTTCTTTGACTAATGAAGTTGTTATTTTTCTTTTGGAAATTAAAGCAAAATAGTTAATATTGTCTAATATTTCTATAATTTTAGAATATTCCCTAGGCAAATTTAATAAAAGAAAATCTATTATTTGCTCGGATATTGTTACCGAAGAAATAGCAAAATGCTTAAATATTAGAATTTTGATTAATTCATCGTCAGGTGAGTTTAATAGAATACTAAGTACTGATTTAATACGTGAAGATAAATCGGGTAAAGTAAAATTTCTGCTTTTATCAGATGTGGTAAGTAAAAGATATTTTTGTTTTTCGTTAATAATATTAAATATATGAAGTAATGTTGGTTCTTGCCAGTTTTCAATATCTTCAATGATGAAAGCATTATATTTTTCTGAAATTTCTTCATTAAAAAAAATATCTTTAATAATATAGGCATTGCTTAAATTTTGCCATATTTTGGTTAAATGAGTTTTACCTGACGAAGAAGGTCCTTGAATTAATAAAGTAAATTTATAAGGGTTAACGCCAAAGCCATGCTGCCAATTTTTTATAATATTATAAGCTTGATCGTTAGAACTAGAAACAATAAATTCATCAGGATGATATTGATTAGAAGTAGTAAAACGAAATATATATTGCTGCACTGTTATAAGAATTGTTTAGCTGTCTATTCGATAGAATTTGCTAGATTTATAAAATTTAATTAGATTCAAAAGTAAAATTTTTGTAATTCCTGCAATCGGTATAGCAAAAAATATTCCAATAATTCCTAATAAACTGCCGCAGGCAAAAATTGAGAATATAATCCAAAGAGGATGCAACCCTATTTTATCACCGATAATTTTAGGGGTAAAAATATAAGACTCGCAAATATTTCCAACTAGATAAATTATCATTATATATAGTAATTTGGTAGTTATACCAAAAGTTAAATAGCCGATAATTAGAGTTAAAAGAAACGATATAAAAGTACCAAGGAAAGGAATAATAACTAAAAATCCTGTTAAAATGCCAAGTAAAAGAGCGAGATCAATACCTATTACGGTAAATGCAATACTATAATAAGTAGATAATAATAAGCAAATATTTAGCTGTCCTCTTATGTAAGCAGATAACAGATTATTAATTGCCGATAATATCTCAAGGATTTTCGGTCGGGTTTTTATAGGTAATAATGATTTCATGTTTGCAATAATTTTAGCCCAATCACGTAGGAAATAGAATAATATTATAGGTATAAGTAAAAATAAAACAAATATGTTAATAGTTATTATAGTATAACGCCAAAAATTATTAGCAATACTGCCAAGTATAGTAAATATACTATTTATAAAATTGCTTAAAGAATTCTTAATTTTATCGGCAATATCAGGTTCTATCGAATAAATTTTTACCATTATAGGCGGTAATATTTCTGCCTGTAAATAATTGTTATATTTTGGAATATTATTTATAAAAGTGAAAATTTGTCCATAAATTATTGGCACTAAAATAGTTAAGCTTAAGAAAAATATGCTCAAAAATATCAGATAAATTATGCTTGATGCAAATTTATTTGATATTTTAAATTTTGATTCGATAAAACCTATAGCAGGTTGTAGTAAGTAAGATATTATAAATGCAATAAAAAATGGCTTTACTGCGTCTGAAATTAGCATAAAACCGCTTATAAAAAGCCCTAAAAAAACTAGCCAAAATATAACGGTTCTATTCATATTTTCTCATTTTCTATATGAAGATCAACTTTAAAAAGAGCTAGGCGTTCACAAGGCGAAGATCACAGTACTTAATACGTGAGAACTGAAGCTCTTGTAAAACGATGACGCCAATTTTTGAAGTTGATCGAGTATTAAGGTTTTTTAACTACTTGTACGGTAGCAGGACGAAGTAGTCTATCTCTAATTTTATATCCTGATTGCATTAAAGTAATAATACTATTCGGTGCATAATCAGGATGTTCTACCTGTGCAATTGCATTATGTAAGTTATAGTCGAACATTGATCCTATTTCTGGTTTTATTTCTTCAATATGGTGTTTATGAAAGATTTTGTCTAGCTCATCTTTAGTCATCTGAACGCCTGCAATAATATTTGTGACTTCTACATCAGAATTTGCCGGTTTATGTGCTAATGCTCTTGAAAGATTATCACTAACATTTAGTAGTTCTTTAGCAAATTTAGCAATTGCATAATCTTTTGCTTCGTCACGTGCTTTTTCTAAACGCTTTCTTGTATTGTCTATTTCGGCAGTAGTTCTTATTAGCTTATCTTTTAGCTCTTCAATCTCAGCTTTTAACGCTGTTATCTCTTCTGGATTTACCGTTTCAACTATCTCTTCAGCAATATCATTTATTGTTTGTTCATTATTTTCTATATTATCGTCTACCATATTATTTATACATTTATGTTCTTTTTTGAGATGTATATAGATATAATAAAAATTTTTTCAATGGTATACTCGTTTAATTTGAAAAATTAGTTTTGTTGTTTTATATTTTTTGATCCTCACGTATGTTGATGTACGCTGCGGTCCAACAATATGAAACGCCTTACTCTTTTCCAAATTAAACTTCGTCTACTATTTATTTTTACTTATGGAGCACAAATTGTATTATGAGACAGTCAGGAAGAAAAAGCAACCAATTACGTCCTATTTCATTAGAATTATCCCCGCTTATTAATGCGGAAGGTTCATGTCTTATTAAAATTGGTAATACACATGTCATGTGTAGTGCTACTTGTGAAACTACCGTACCGCCATTCTTGAGGGGACAAAATCAAGGTTGGATTACTGCCGAGTACGGTATGCTTCCCGGTTCTACATCACAGCGTATTAAAAGAGAAACGACATTCGGAAAACAAGGCGGAAGAACGCAAGAGATACAGCGTTTAATAGGTAGGGCGATGCGATGTGTAATTGACGTGAAGAAACTCGGCGAGAGGCAATTTATCATAGATTGTGATGTTATTAATGCTGACGGTGGTACTAGAACTGCAGCAATAACAGGGAGCTACGTAGCATTGCACCTAGCTATTAGGTCCTTGATGAAAAAGAGAGTTTTGAAGGTAAACCCGTTAATTAGTCAAATTGCGGCTATTTCTTGTGGTATATATAAAGGTGAGGCGGTACTAGATTTGGATTATTTAGAAGATAGTGATGCGGACGTGGATAGTAATTTTGTGTTTGCAGGTAACGGTAATTTAATCGAAGTACAAGGCACGGCAGAGAAAAATCCTTTTTCCGAAGAGCAGTTTTTAGCAATGTTAAAACTTGCTAAAGGCGGAGCTGCGGAATTATTTAAACTACAAAATCAGGTACTGCTTGGATCTTAGAAAGTTGCTAAGTGGGTCAGTTTTCCCGTCATTGCAATAATTTATAACATTTTTTTATTATTTCTCTGGATTGCTGTATCGCTTTACTCCTCGCAATGACGGTGCAATGTATCCACACAACCAATCTTCCGCGCGAATAACGTATTTATTAAGCGTATGAATTATCATTAAAAGCAATATGTTCACCTGATAATATAATTATCTTATCTCGATTGGTATTATTTATAAATACCTTATGATTAAGATCTGTTACTTTAACACTACTATGTAGTTCTAAGATTAATTCCGCAACATTGCCTAGGCTTTCAAACGTAACACGCTGATTAGCTCCAATGGTTATTTTATCAGGGGATATATTAATATTTGCTGTTCTACTTTCTTCGGTAAAAGTAATAGTTCTATATTTTGGATTGTTCATATTTTCCTCTTTGAATGAATTTTAAGTTATAAAATCATTACTATAATATTCCATATACTACTTCAATTAAAAATTTTTAACCTAGCTCTCTACTCAATTTATGATTGCCATCATAGTATATTTTTTAAATTTAAGCGGCTATGGTATTAAGATTATATTATTGTTTAGTATGCCTTATAATTATTTTTGATATTAATAAGGTACATGCTTTGGTATGGTTGTTAGAGTAGGGAAGATATAGATATATTGTAGGGGGTAATAAAGTTAATAAGGTATCAAAAAACGAGAAAAAGCAAAGAGAAGAAGCCGTTTTATATATAATAGCAAGAGTAGCTTATCTATGGGGATGCCTCAAAAAAGTAAGAGATCAGCCGAGTCTGCATGCAAAAATCTTACGACAAATAAAAAGATTAGAGCAGAAGATAGTAGAATTATCCTCTGATCAATATGAGAGCACTTTGTAAGTAGTACTGTAGAATACGGTATTACCGATAATCAAAATATTGGAGTACATTTTTTGTACAAAGAAGATAAATTTTTGAATGAAAAAAACATAAGCACGGATGCTTCTATTTACTATAAATTGAAGCTATTTAAAGGAAGCTATTTAAAGATAAAAATTTTGTTATTGCGGCTCAGCCTAAAATTTTAATCAGTAAGAGTAAAAAACTTAAAGAAGATTTTTTAGGCGAGATATCTTTACTAATGGGAATGTCTAAAAATATCCGCCTTGTTACTATTTTTAATCAAAATATATTTAGCTTTTGATATTCAATTAATATTAGTTCTAAGAAGATGTATTATAGTTTTTCTACTTGTGAAGGGATTAAATTTAAAATGGCATAATGCTTACAAGTTTTACAAAATACCATACTCGGCAAAATTATGGCTATATATAATAGTTCAGTTTATGAGCAGTTAGGAATTGCAAAGATAATTAATTTTGGTAAAGAGAATAGAAACTTGTTAACTGCTCAAATCGGTTATTTTTGGGATCAGAGTCTTTCAAATAAGCAATATAAAATATCAGGTATAAGTTTTTCAGCATGGTTAGATGTATAAATGAAGATATAATATTACAGATAATCAGAGATAAAACTTATTAGGTAAAAAACAAGCTAATAGTTTAAAAGCTATGACCGAAGAAGCAATTATCGATAATTAATGATTGATATATTATATATGAAAATAGAATATTGCCGCTAATAAGCAATATTTCTTATATTAAAATTTATAATTATTCTTATATACAAGCCTATGTAGTGAATGGTTATTGTATATATGAAGATGTTCATGGTAATACAAAACTGCTATAAATGATCTAAAAATATTGTTTAGTAATAATATTTTTAGAGCTATAATGCTGATCAAGAGATATTATTTTTATAAATTATTAGAAAAAATCTCGCCTATTTAACTAGTATCAAAGCAAAATATGTTCTTGAATTTAAAGTTGGACCGATTATTGCTAAGAATATTAATTATACCAATAAAATAATAATATTTTTCGTCGTGTTTATAGCCACATTGATTTATCTGCCGGTTTTATTTTATGTTGCTAATAATATAAGCTATTGTTTGCACAATATTTTAAAATCTCTGTTATTTATAAGGACAGTAAGATAATCACCTTCGGTGGGGTTATATGGATTGAAAAGTGTATCCGGTGTCATACCGTGGTTTCACGGTATTCAGAAAATAATTAAAAATACTAATATTAGTATTTTTAACTGGATCCCGCGATCAAGTTGCGGGATGACAGAGGTAGAATCGCTTCACAAAACAAGTAGTACTAAAAATCATTCGGTGGAATCACAAATTTTTCAAAATGAGCAGAAAGCTTTACCGGTTTATACAGTTTTAGTATCGTTATATAAAAAATTAAGTAAGTTAAGGTCAATAATTAAAAATATTTCATTAATTAATTGTCCAAAAGATAAGCTAGGCGTTAAAATTATTATCGAAGATGACAATTATTTGATGATTAAAGAAATAGTGTTATATAATTTATCGTCTTATTTTCATGTTATATCTGTTCCAAAAAGTCTACCAAACACTAAGCTGAAAGCCCTTAATTGTGCTCTAGAATATTCACGTGGCGAGTATCTAGTAGTATATGATGCTGAAGATAAACCTGAACAGCTACTTAAAGCTCTAGCAATGTTTAAAAACTTGCCTCTAGAATATGCTTGTCTTCAAGCTAAGCTTAATTTTTATAATAAAAATGAGAATATTTTAACCAAAATGTTTAATATAGAATATAGTTTATGGTTTGAATATATCTTGAAAGGATTAAGTTTGCTAAAACTTCCTACATCTCTTGGGGGTACTAGTAATAATAATCATTTTAAAACGGATATATTAAATAAGCTTGGCAGATGGGATGTTTATAATGTAACAGAAGATGCCGGTCTTGGTATAAGAATTGACTCACAGAACTATAAAGTAGCTATTCGTGATTCCTATACTCTAAAAGAAGCTCCGAATAGTTTAGGTAATTTGCTAAATCAAAGATCACGTTGGATTCAAGGCTTTTTGTAAACATTTTTGGTATTTAAAGTACAAAAAAATACCAAAAGTTTACTTTGTCGCAAGTAATAACAATTTATATTTTCATCGGCTTATCTACTTATAATTTTTGGAGTTTACCCTTTATAATATTTTCTATTGTTATAAATAAAAATCTATAATTAATTATTTATGGCTTATTAATAGTATTTTTCGCTTTTATATCTATATGGTACAGCTCTATATATGATTAAAAAATTCTTTAAAAAGCGGGAAAGTAAAATTTCAGGATATAGTAGCTTTGATCTTATGGGCTAGTTATTTTATATTACATACTGTAGCTTCATATAAAGCAGTATTTGAAATAATTTTCTACCCTTTGAATTTGAAATGGCGTAAAACTAAACACGGCACTAGTTTAGAGGATTTTGAGAAAGAATAGACCTCTAATAAAAAAATTTTTATTCTTACCCCTTGAACTAACAAAAATAAAACATATATAAGTATGTGCATATTAAAGATTTAATAATTATTGGAGGTTAAAATGTCTTTTAAACCATTACATGATAGAATTGCAATAAAGCCTATCGAACAAGAAGAAAAAACTAAAGGTGGAATTATTATTCCGGATACTGCAAAAGAAAAGCCGATGCAAGGCGAAGTAGTAGCCGTAGGTAATGGTATTCGTAATCAAAAAGGCGAAATTCATCCTTTAGAGCTAAAAGTAGGCGATAAAGTTTTATACGGTAAATGGGCAGGCACCGAAATTGAAATTAAGGGCACAAAACTGATCGTTATGAAAGAAAGCGACGTATTTGGTATTATTAATTAATTATTTATTTATTTTAAGGAGAAATTAAATATGACAACAAAACTTATTAAACACGGCTCAAAAGCTCGTGAGCAAATGCTAGAAGGTATTGATATACTTGCAGATGCAGTAAAAGTTACTTTAGGTCCAAAAGGCAGAAATGTACTTATCGAGCAATCATTCGGTTCACCAAAAATTACCAAAGACGGTGTGACAGTTGCAAAATCGATCGAGTTAAAAGATAAAATTAGAAATGCGGGAGCTCAGCTATTAAAATCCGCTGCTACAAAAGCTGCAGAAGTAGCCGGTGATGGTACTACTACAGCTACGGTACTTGCTAGAGCTTTGGCTCGTGAGGGTAATAAGCTAGTAGCTGCCGGTTATAATCCTATGGATTTAAAGCGTGGTATGGATTTAGCGGTAAACACAGTAGTAGAAGAAATTAAAAAATCCAGTAAAAAAATCAATAGCCAAGAGGAAATCGCACAAGTCGGTACTATCTCTTCAAACGGTGATAAGGAAATCGGTGAGAAAATTGCCAAGGCAATGGAAGAAGTTGGTAAGGAAGGCGTGATAACTGTTGAAGAAGCAAAGAATTTTAGTTTCGATGTTGAAGTAGTTAAAGGTATGATGTTTGATAGAGGTTATCTATCACCATATTTTGTAACAAATTCTGAGAAAATGGTTGCTGAGCTTGAAAATCCTTTCATCTTAATATTTGAGAAAAAATTATCAAATTTACAACCAATGTTACCTATACTTGAGGCTGTAGTACAATCACAACGTCCGCTATTAATTATTGCTGAGGATGTTGAAGGCGAAGCTCTTGCAACGCTTGTAGTCAATAGATTACGTGGTGGTTTAAAAGTTGCGGCAGTAAAAGCTCCCGGTTTCGGCGATAGAAGAAAAGCAATGATGGAAGATATTGCTATCCTAACTAAAGGTGAGCTTATTACTGAAGATTTAGGTATGAAGCTTGAAAATGTGAGTATTAAGAGTCTAGGGACGGCAAAAAGAGTAACAATTTCTAAAGAAAATACCATAATTGTTGACGGTAACGGTGATAAGAAAAATATTGAAGATAGAGTATTACAAATTAAATCTCAAATAGCTGAAACTACTTCTGATTATGATAAAGAAAAACTACAAGAGCGTTTAGCTAAACTTTCCGGTGGTGTTGCCGTATTAAAGGTTGGCGGTGCTACGGAAGTTGAAGTGAAAGAGCGTAAAGATCGTGTTGAAGATGCACTTGCTGCTACAAGAGCGGCAGTTGAGGAAGGTGTTGTTGCCGGTGGCGGTGTAACATTACTTCATGCATCACAACCTTTAACAAAGCTTAAAGTAGAGAATAAGGATCAACAAGCAGGTATTGAAATAGTAATAGAAGCTTTAAAAGATCCGCTAAAACAGATTGTTGAAAATGCCGGTGAAAACGGTGGCGTAGTAGTTGGTAAATTACTAGAACATAAGGATAAAAATTATGGTTTTAATGCTCAAGATATGCAATATGTTGATATGATTAAAGCAGGAATTATTGATCCGGCTAAAGTAGTGCGTACCGCGCTTCAAGATGCTGCTTCTGTTGCTTCGTTAATTATTACCACGGAAGCTTTAATTGTTGATGAACCTTCTGATAAGGCAGAGCCAATGCCAATGCGTGGCGGTATGGGCGGTATGGGCGGTATGGATTTCTAAGTCTATATTTCTTATAAGATAGGTTATGCAATAGATCTAATAAACCTGTTTTGTTGTGTTGCTCATTTCCTTCATTGTAAAGAGGCATTGTTGCGTGGACTGCAAAACCTGTTCAATGTCATATCGTGGTTTAACCACGGTATCCAGAAGACAACTCAACTAAAAATATAATATTAGCATTTTAAACTGGATCCTGCTACAAGCTTGCAGGATGACAATTAAGAAACTGGGCTACGCAGACAATGTCTGCTCTGCAATGACGATTTTAACAATGTGCAGTACAACACATTATTAAGTCGAGTAAGGGCACTGAAAAACTGATTTATGCAACAAATGGGTTTTAAAGCGATTCTTTGCTTAATTTGAAAATAAACTTTGTAATAAAACTCTTCCTCAAAAAATAAAATATAGGATTTCTTGCAAGTATTTTTTAATTAATTATAATAGCTCAACCTTTGGTATTTATCCTATGGGACTGTTAACAAAGTAATTTTAAAGCTCATTAAATTCTTTTTAGCTGCAAATTATAAGATTTAATTTTTGTTTAAAAATCTCTTTAATTATCAATTAAAGTTATTTTGTTCACAGCCTTATATAGGATGATCGAAAGGTTTAAAGCGGTTTTACGCTTTAATTATTAAGAATAGATTTCTTGTTGCAGTTATAGGCAAGGTTAATCTATAATATATATATTCGTTTAATTTAAGAAATTAGTAATAACTGTTTCTAGCTTTTGGTCGGTTAAACTATGCTAACTAAAATTAGTAAGGTTTTAGAAAAATTACTATTCTTATTTTAAAAAATCTTATAATTTATACAATTAAGAAAGACTAAAATTTATATATCAAACTTAAAAAATTAGGTTCTAAAAGCAGTCTAAGTAATGTGAATTTAGGATAAAAAATAAAATAATAGGGTAGCGCGAAGCTCGCCACAAACTTAGTTTTTCCTATTAATATTAATTAAAGCTGGGTTTTATTAATATTTACTAAAAATAGCAAATTAATTAGAAATATTAATAGAACTTAATCAAATTTATTGCTTTAATTGGTGTTTAGTTATTCGTAAGTATAACTATTAACTGGATTAGTATAAATGAGGTAGTTTTGCTTCAAAGGGTTATTAAACATTTAAGTCATAATTTATCTAAACATGATATTGCTGCTCAAATAACAGGTAGGATCAAACATCCAATATCAATTTTATATAAATTATATCGTAACGGTATAAAGTTAGAAGAATTAACAGATATTTTTGTGATAAGCATAGTGGTAATAGATGAAGAGAAATGTTATAAAGCTTTAAAAGTAGTTCATGATCTTTATGAGTATGAAAAGGATAAATTTAAAAATTATATTCTTAATCCTAAACCAAACGGCTATCAATCTTTGCATACTATTATCATAACTGAGGATAATGATAAAATAGAGGTACAAATACGTGATCATAAGATGCATTATCATGCAGAGAGCAGTGAAGCTGAAATATAAAAATAGTTTTTAGCTGGTATACACTTCTTTTTTTCTAAAGTATATGCCTACTCCTTTAGGAAAAAGGTTGAAATAATGAATGTCCAAGATGAAAGACGGCTTCTATCTTGGGTACAAATTTAATTTATTTTTTTATTTTGTATTATTTTGAAGTTGAAAAAAGAAATTGCGTAAACCAACTTTTTGAAATATTGCTTTTGCTATGAGTAAGAAGCTTGCTATAGTTTCTTTTACTGTTTCTAAAACCTTGTCCGTAGATTTAGCATTTATAAGTTTGTAAATTATGTAGGCGATCAAATACTTTAATAAGTGCGATATCATATCTTTGTTCTTGGGTTAATAAATTTAACATTTCACCGGAGCTAATTTTACCGTACGGCTTAATTCTTGTTAAACGTTCTACGCTATTGGTAATATTCTTATCAAAAATTTTGCTAATATCAGTATGTTGTAAGTATTATATCCTCTGTAGTATCATGAAGAAGGGCAACATTTATCATATATGATTTGCAAAGTTTAGGCTCTTCAAGAGCTGTAAAATCTGCAAGCATGATTGCAGCTTCTATAGGATGAGAATAATAGGCTTCCCTGATTGACACATTTGAGCAACATGATATTTATAAGTATAATAAAGACCTTCCTCAAATTTTTTTCTGCCAAATATCAATATCTTCCATAAACCTACTAATTATTTAAACTTCTTTTAAAAGGAGTATATGCATACAATTAGTATAAAATATTTTTATAAGAAAATTAATAAGATTTTAGCAAAACATAATATTTGTTTTTTAAATTTATTGATAATCAATAGTTAAGCACAAGTTAAACTATATCTTGATTTTTAAATAGGATTATATTTTGGTGATTTTTTACACAGTTACATTACATTAATATTAATTTTTGTTAACATGATAAATTGAATATATTACTATAATAATAGCTAGTGTCTTAAGTAAAACTTAATAAAAAGAAAAGCATTTTTTATTTATTCTCAAATATTTTTTTCACTTTAGTGGTTTATAACTTCTGGTAATGTATTAAAAATTTAGTAAGCATTGTTAATTGTAAAGATAGATTATTATTTAATCTATTTTTATATATTGCAATACAATTTAAATTAAGGGTAAATTATGACTAAAAAACTAGTTGATCACAAAATAGCTCCTAATAAAGTAGAGTACGATAAGAAATTTTTGCATGTCTTAGGTATTCCCCCATATTATGGGGCAGTAACCTTACCGAAGACAATGGCTTGAGTTTGTGAAGAATTAAAGTTGTTAAAGGATAGCTCACAGAAAAATGAGATGGAAGGAGGGAAAAATTCTTATGCAGAAATGTGACAATTTTCATCTGACAAAACATTTGATTGGAGAGATGGAAGCAAGTACCATCATGTTCATAAAGTAAAAGCCGGTGAGATATACATTGGGATTATACCATGGCACATAAAACACGTGGTTATACATATGTGATCACTGATCATCTTTCTACGGATTACTCAATAATTCTTCCGGAAAGAGAAGCAGGATTTCGCGTTCTTTTAGAAAGATGGATAGTCGCTGATACTGGCATAGTATTTCATCAATCATAGGTTCTTGAATATGAAGCAAGTTTAGGCAGTGAAGGACCTGGACATGGGAACCATCATCACAATGCTTAATTAAGCTTTAAAGCAACTTAGTAGCGAATGGTTATGCGCTAAGCGACTCAAAGCTTTGTTGTGCGGATACCCAAGTCGTCATTGCGAGGAAAAATTGAAAATTTTGACAAAGCAATCTCAGACCAAAATCTTGAGATTGCCAAGCTTCTTTCAGTTGCTTGCAATGACGGTTTAGTATCCACGCAACAAAGCTTAAATCCTTGCATTACTTCTACTTAAAGCTTTTAGGCCTTCCTTTAAGCCGTCTTTTATAAATGAAATTTTAGCTTGTTTGCCGTCTGCGGTAATTAGTTCTATATAATTATCGTTTGATAAAATCATGTCTAGATCGTCTTTTGTAATAATAGCTAAAGCCTGACAGCCGTTTACTGTACAATTTACGTATTTTCCGGCTGCTATTCGTTTGTCACCGCTATTAATAATTGTACCTGCCGGAATTTGAACATTTGACGGGACTATTTCTATTATTTTTAATTCCTGTTCTTCTTGTTCCCCATTGAAATAACCTATGTGATAAATGGCTAATATTTCCTTTTCCTTATCTGTCTCTAGATTGTTAATTTGTTGTGATAAGAAGCAAAGTTGTTTTTTCTCATTATTAAGAGTACAATTTAAAGTCCAAGCTCCGTACTTTTTTGGTGCTGTTGATGCGTTGACATTTCCTATGCTATACAAAACAAAAGTGCTGGTTATTATAAATAATCCACTAAAAACAAAAGCAATTTTTTTTATACAATCTTTCATATAATTTTTAACCTTTTTAAAATATTTTCTTTTCCTAAAATTTCTGCAATCTCAAATACACTAGGTGATGCAGTCATACCTGTTATTAAAGCTCTTACCGGTTTCATAATGTCATTCAGCTTTAAGTCGTTTGCTGCTGCTATTTCTTTAAATTTATTCTGTACGGATTCCTTATCAAACTGCTCAAGTTCGCTTAAGTTTTCTATAATTTGTTTGATTAAATTCTTATCGCAATTTTCTATAATTTCTTTTGAATCTTGGTTGTAGATGATAGGCGAATCTACTAGATAAATTTGAGCAAGGCGTGTTAGTTCTAGTAATGTCGCACTTCTAACTAACAAGCTTGGCATTGCTTGTTTGATATAGCCTATTTCCTGCTCACTAACCTTAAACTTCTTTGGCAACTCTACTGTTAGGGGTAATTTGTACGTCAATCCGGTACTCGCGTCCTCACGTATGTCTATATACGCTGCGGTGCTGTGTTCCGTGTTCCCTTCCAATTCCTTCCTATAAGCGAGCTTCCGAAGAAGTTTATTATAATTTTGTTCTAATATCTCTACAGTCTTTGAAGTTAAGCTATCATTGTCAAGCATTCTTAAGTAATGAGCGTTAAGGCTATTCATCTTGGCAAAATCAAGCTTAGAAGGTGATTTACCAAGTGAATCAAGATTAAACCAGTCTATAGCCTGAGTCATTGAGATAATTTCATCGTCGCCGTGACTCCATCCAAGACGCAGTAAATAATTACATAAACTTTCCGGTAAATATCCCATGTCCTTATAAGCTTCAACGCCTAATGCTCCATGCCTTTTGGATAATTTTGCTCCGTCTGCTCCATGAATTAACGGTATATGGGTCATGCTCGGTACTGCATATCCGAAAGCCTGATAAATAGCGAGTTGTCTTGCTGCATTGGTTAAATGATCGTCACCTCTAATAATATGAGTTATACCCATATCATGATCGTCTACTACAACGGCTAGCATGTAAGTAGCAGTGCCGTCTGCTCTTAATAGTACCATATCGTCTATATGAGAGTTTTCAATTACTACCTCACCTTGTAAGGTGTCATGAATTGTTATGCTACCCTCTCTTGGAGTTTTGAGACGTATTACCGGCTTAATATCAGTAGGATAGATAGATGGATCTTTATCACGCCACTCGCTATTAAAAATAAAATGCTGTTTATTTTCTAAAGCTTGTTGTCGCTGTCTTTCTATTTCTTCTTGGCTAGTAAAACAATAATATGCTTTACCGTTTTGCAGTAATTTTAGTGCAGCTTCTTTGTAAAGATTATTACGTTTAGACTGGAATATAACCTCACCGTTCCAATCAAGCCCTAGCCATTTTAGACCTGAGAATATAGCTTCTACCGCTTCTTTAGTTGACCTTTCTTTATCAGTGTCTTCAATGCGAAGCAAGAACTTACCGTTATGATGCCTTGCGAACAAATAATTAAAAAGGGCGGTTCTTGCTGAACCTATATGTAAAAATCCCGTTGGTGACGGAGCAAATCGAGTAATTACGCTATTAGTCATTTATTATCTTTTTTAAATATATACTAAGAACTGTGTCATACTGTGGTTTGACCACGGTATCCAGAAAACAACTAAACATACTAGTAATATTTAGTATGTTTAACTGGATCCTGTGATCAAGTCAGCTTTGTTGTATGGATCAGTTTTTGCGTCATTGCAAGGAAATTGCATAGCAATTGACGTAGCAATCCAGTAAAAAATGTTAAAGTGAGAATTTTTTATTATTTTTCTGGATTGCCACACTCCTTACAGTCGCTCGCAATGACGATTCGGTATTCATGCAACAAGGCTGATCAAGTTAGTTAGGATAACACATACTCTTTCTCCCCAAACACATAAAATAATTTACATCTATATCATCGCTTAATTTCCATTCATTTTTAGCCAGATCATATACCAAGCCTTTCAGCTCTTTAATTTCAATTTCGGTATCCGTAAGCATTTCGTAAATTTCCAATGGTTTTAGGAATTTGCTATAATCATGAGTGTTTTTTGGTACCCAACCTAAAATATATTCGGCAACTATTATTCCAAGTATATAAGCTTTTTTAGTACGGTTAATTGTAGAAATTATTGCCATACCGTTTGGCTTAATATGCTTCACCAAATTTAGTATAAATTGCTGTACGTTTTCTACATGTTCAATAACCTCAAGACAAATTACCACATCATATAGTTGGTCACTTTCTAATTCTTCTATAGTAGACTGTAAATAATTTATCTTTACGCCGTTTCCCTTAGCATAAGCAGTTGCCGTTTCAATATTACTTTGCAGTGCATCAATGGCTGTAACGTTAAAACCTTGAGCCGCTAAAGGCGTTGCAATTAACCCCCCACCGCAACCGACGTCTAATATTTCTAATTTAGAAATATCGTTAGACATCTTCTCAAACTCTACTTCTAGAGGTAATTTGTACGTCAGTCCGCTGCTCGCATCCTCACGTACTTCTATGTATGCTGCGGTGCTGTGCTGCATGTTTCCTACAAATTCCTCTCTATAAGCAAGTTTGGAAAGGTGTCTATTGTAATGCGTAGTTATTTTCTCTATTATATATTCAAGGCGAATAGGGTTTATTCGGTGTAAGATACCAAATTCTCCGTCCTTATTCCACCAATTATGAGAAATTTTCTCAAATTTTTCTAATTCTTTTTTATCGATTGAAGACATAGTCTATGATTCTTTCCAATGTCATCCCGTGGCTTGACCACGAACTCCATAAGTCCAGCCTAAGAACTTTAGTAGATCCCGTGGTTAAGCCACGGGATAACAAGAGGTTATACAACAAACATATATAATATACTCAGATGACTTTAATAATACTAGCATTAATTTTAATTAGCTGCATATTTGCCCCGCTTGGCTGCATTGCCTTATGGAAGAGATATATTTATTTCGGTGACGGGCTTGCTCATAGTAGTTTTTTAGTGGCTAGCATAAGTATTATAGCACATGTTCCATTAATATATTCAGGCATAATAGTTGCAATGCTTTTTTCATTTTTTGTGTTTATTTTTAAAAATAATTCTGAAAAAAACGCAGTTATTAATTTGATTTCTAGCTTTATGCTAGCTGTTGCTTTAGTTATTAATTATTTTACTTCTTTGCAGAATAATATAGTGAATTTGTTGTTTGGGGATATTTTATCCATATCTTTTAATGATTTGATGATACTTGCAATAGTGCTAATAACTATTATAGGCTTTATAGTATATTTTTATAATCAAATTCTTCTTATCATTATCAATAGAGATATTGCCGTCATAAAAGGCTTAAAGGTTAATATTATTGAGCTAATATTTTTACTTCTTCTCTCATTATCGATATTTTCTGCTATAAAGATTGTCGGAGTACTTATGGTAACTGCTATTTTACTGATTCCTGCAATGATTGCACGGTTTGTAGCATATAGCCCCTCCCAGATGATTATAATATCAATTCTTGTATCTTTATTTATTAATTTTTGTGCCGCATTTAGCTCTTTCTACTTTGATTTACCTTTAACTCCATTGTTTATTATATTAGGTACGTTTATTTATGGTTTGTTGTATTTAAAGCAATTATTATGAACAAAAATGAATTTACTGAATATGTCAAAGAGTTGTTAGAACCATATGGTTTAGTAGCCGTTCGTGCAATGTTTGGTGGATAAGGATGGTGTTATGATAGGAGTTATTAAGAGCAATGAATTATATTTTAAGTCAGACCTAAACACTTATGAATATTTTCAATCTTTCGGTTCTGAGTCATTTGTATATCAAAGTAAAGGTAAACTTGTCACTCTATCATATTGGAAGGTGTGACTGACCTGAAATTATGGAGGATCAAGAGTTATTAGGTAAGTGTTGTAAATTAGTTTTGAATGCTGCTATAGTAGTCAAAAGAAAAAATAAATGTCGCCCCGTGGTTTGATCAGCGTTGTTGTGTGTGGCGTTTTTTCCCATCATTGTGAGAAGACGTAATAGGCGTCGACGAAGAAATCTCAGGCAAGATTCCTGAGATTGCCACGCGCCTTGCAGTTGCTCGCAATGACGTTAGAACCTACCCACGTTTTTCATAATCTCAAGATAATCAATTTTGCCGCTTGTAAGTAGAGGTATTTCTGAATCAGTAATAATTACTTCCGGTAAATGTAGTAAAGAAATTTGAGCTTTAGATACAGCATCTGCAAAGTTCTCTCTATTTATATCGGAACCGGTAGTAAGTAAAATAATTTTTTCTCCGTGCGTTTTATCGGGAATAGAAATAGCAGAGTGCAAGGAATCAGGATCAATTTCGCTTGCAAGTTCTTCAATTTTTGTAAGAGATATCATTTCCCTTGCTATTTTAGCAAAGCGTTTTAAACGTCCTAAAATTGTTATATATCCTTCAGAATCGATTTTGACTATATCGCCTGTATCATACCATTCTTTATAAGTACGGTGACCTTCTAAGTTCAAGTAACCAAGCATGATGTTAGGACCCTTAATGAATAAACGTCCCCCTTCATTTATTCCCTCTACTTTCTCAAGCTTATAATCGATTTGCGGTAATAATCTTCCTACCGTACCTGCTTTATTATGCATAGGGGTATTGCAAGCTATAATAGGTGAGGCTTCTGTAATCCCATATCCTTCAAAAATACGTATGCCGTACTTATTAAGCCAAAATTGTCTTGTAGATTCTTTTAATTTCTCACTACTGGCAAATATGTAGCGTAATGAGTAAAAATCATATGGGTGAGCATAATTAGCATAACCATTTAAAAAAGTATCGGTAGAAATTAATATAGTTGCTCCAATATCGTATATAACTTCAGGAATGCTACGATAATGTAGTGGAGAAGGATATAGAAACAGCTTAATCCCGTTTAAAGTTGTAATAATTGCACCACTAAAACCAAAACAATGAAATAGCGGTAGTGCATTAAATACTATATCTTCAGGGCTAAAAGGTACTTTAGCAGTTATTTGATATCTATTAGTTTGTAAATTTCTGTGAGATAATAATACAGCTTTAGGTTCACCTTCAGTACCCGAAGTAAAGAGTATCACTGCCGGTTTTTCGTCATCACGATTACGACAAAAATAATTGTAATAAGTTTGGGCACAATAACTTCCTATTTTGGCTTTTAGTTTTAGAGCTGTACCAATCTGATTTTTGAAATCTTCTAAATATATTATTTTAATACCGAAATCTAATAAGTTAGTTATTAATTCATGTAAATTTGCTTTCTCAATAAATTGTTTTGAAGTGTAAACTACTTTAATTTGTGCAAGTTTACAGGAGTTAATAATAGTACTTATGCCACTGCTCCAGTTAATTATAGCAGGAACATAACCGCTAGATTGCATAGCATAAAAAGTAATTAACGTATTCGTAGTATTAGGCAACATTAAGCCTAAATTTCTGCCAAAGATATTATTCTTTTTGATTAAATCACCTAGGATAAAAGATTTTAATATTAAATCTCGATAAGTAACCGCATTTTTTTCAAAATCATCAACTATTTTTTTCTTAAATCCATGAATTTTAGCAGCTTCTATAAGAGATGAGAATACAGTATTTTTATAGTCTGAACTCTCAAACATCATGTCAGCCATGATATCATAAAGAGTCCTAGATATATAACTGCGTCGTTCTTGATTGCTTGCAGCATCCATATTAGCGAATTTTACCGGCGGTAAAACGGTTATAGTAATTTTAGGAAATATTTTTCTTTTTAATATGTTTTTTAATTTTGATAAATGAGTAAATTGAGTACCATCTATTCTAACCGGTAAGACGGTAGCACCGGCTTTATCAGCAATCATTCCCGGTCCTTCGTATATTTTCATTAAAGAGCCGGTAACGCTTATTCTACCTTCAGGGAAAATTGCTACTTTCTGATCCTTTTGTACTTCTTTTACTAAAGTCTTTATTGCCATTGGGTTACTTGGATCAACCGGCAAAGTTCTTGCCATACGTAAAAACGGTTTAATCCACCATATTTTTTGTATATCGGGACTAATTGCAAAAGTCATTTCGGCTCGTAAGTAAGTAGCAATTAGCGGCGGATCTAGATATGAAATATGGTTAGCGACCACTACTACTTTTTTACCTGCTTTTTGAAAATTTTCAAATCCTTTAACTTCAACCTTATACATAAGATCAAAACAGATTTGGAATATTCTTCGCAATAGCTTAAACGGAATAATTTTAACTTCAGGTATTAAACGGTAAATATGTATAGTAACGATTATATTAGCTAGGCTAATAAATAATATAATCCAGGGTATAGTGAAATTTAGGTAAAATAATAAAGATAGAATTATTGTTGATCCCACCATGAAAATGGAATTAATAAGATTGTTAACGGCAATAATGCGACTACGATGAGCAGGGTTTGCGTAATGCTGTAATATCGCAAAAAGAGGAACGATATATAATCCGCCTATTGCCGCTAAGAACAATAAATCTATAACTATTCGCCAATTATGTCTTTTCGATAAAAATACTAAAATACTTTTTAGCTGAGTAGGTTCGTAGTTAACTGAGCTAATTCTACTTGCAAAGAACAAATCAATACCGAAAATACTAATGCCTAGGGCTGAAATAAATAGATATTTAACGGTAATCTCATCTTCAAATATTTTGCTACATAAAAACGAACCACCCCCAACACCAAGCGAGAAAACCGCTAAAAATAAATTAGCAACATTCTCATCAGCTTTTAAAGTTATCTTAGCAAGTAAAGGTATTTGAGAAATTATAGCAGCTCCGATAAACCAAAACCATGAAATACCAAGTATAGCTAAATATATCTGTTTTTTTGCTTTAGCATATTTAATCATATTTATGCTTTCATCTATAATATTAAAACTTATTTTAATATTACGATTTGCATTTTTAGATTTTGGTGCAAAAAGGCTTATAATAAAGCCAAGAAAAGCGATGGTAATTAAGGAATAAATTATAAAATTATTGCTGATTGTATAATAGCTACCGATTATAGTGCCGATAAAAATACTGATAAAAGTTCCGGCTTCAACAAAGCCATTAGCTCCAAGTAGTTCATCTTTATTTAGGTTATCAGGTAATACGCTATATTTGATTGGACCGAAAAAAGTAGAATGTATACCCATTAGGCAAATAGAACAAAACAGGATTAGCAGATTATTGTGATGAAATCCGTAAATTGCAAAGGCAATTATACCGATTTCACAAATCTTAATAATTTTAATAAGATTTGCACGCTCATATTTATCGGCAATTTGTCCTGCTATGCTTGCGAATATTATAAAAGGTAATACAAAAGTAGCATTAGCAATTAAAACAAGTAGATTATTATATTTACTTAAAGCTCCTGAAATACCATAAGTTATAAGGATTACCAAAGCATTTTTTAATATATTATCATTAAGACAACCGCATAACTGCACTATAAAATTCGGTAAAAATCGTCTATCTTTGAAAAGATATAATTTGTTTGTATCCATGATATAAAATATTTTAAATGCCAATTTGTTGGGTGACTCTTATGTTATTCCTGTGAAAACAGGAATCCAGTAATTAAAAATATAAATACAGTAAGTTTTTAAAACTAAAAACTTGATTTATCTCGCTTTACCCTAGATTCCCGCCTATGCGGGAATTACATAAGCGAGCTATGCAATAAAACCTAAACTTCCCAAATATTAGCAATTTATATTAATATGTCAAATGTGGTGCTTATTTACTTTCTGTTTCTAAGCGTCTTGATTTTATTAATTCATCTACAAAAGAAATTTTTTCGTCCGTAGAATCAGTGTAATGTTTTACTATTGTTTGTAATGCAGATAAAGCTTGGCTTGTAGTATCTTTCGTTTTAACTTTCTTTCTTCTTTGCAAATTCTTTTTTAAGGCAGTTGATAAATTATCAAATTTAGCTGGTGATTTGACTTTTTTCGGTGCTTCTTTGATATCTTTGGTAGATGACATAAATAATTATCTTTTCACAGTAGCATTATTATATTATATTGGATACTTGGGAAAATAAAACTATAAATAATTTATGAATCAAAGTAATATAATCTCTCCTGAGTTACTGGATGAGAGAAGAAATATTGCAAGGCAAGGGGGTGGTGAAGCTAGGATCAACGCACAACATCAAAAAGGTAAGTTAACTGCACGAGAACGCATAGAAGTATTATTAGATCCGAATAGTTTTACCGAAACAGGTATGTTTGTATCCCATAGATGCGATAATTTTGGGATGCAGGATAAAAAGTTTTTAGGTGACGGCGTTGTAACAGGACACGGTACGATAAACGGTAGGTTGGTATTTATTTATAGCCAAGATTTTACCGTGCTCGGCGGCTCTCTCGGCGAATATCATGCTAAGAAAATCTGCGATATTATCGATCAAGCTATAGAAACCGGTGCTCCCGTAATCGGTATTAACGACTCAGGGGGAGCAAGAATTCAAGAAGGGGTTGATGCTCTGGCCGGATACGGTGAATTATTTCAGCGTAATGTTTTAGCGTCAGGTGTCATCCCTCAAATTACCTTAATTATGGGACCTTGTGCCGGTGGTGCGGTATATTCTCCTGCCTTAACCGATTTTATATTTATGGTTAAGAATAGTTCTTATATGTTCGTCACCGGTCCCGATGTAGTAAAAACCGTTACGGGTGAAGAAGTAAGCCAAGAAAAGCTCGGCGGAGCTAGGATGCATACCACTAAAAGCGGCGTTGCCGATCTTGCATTCAACAATGATATAGAAGCATTGCTTGAAATTCGTAAATTCTTTAATTTCCTCCCGTCATCTAATCGTAGTCCTCTTCCTGTTCGTTCGACTGTTGATCCTGCCGATAGAGTTGATATGTCTCTTAGCACGTTAATACCTAACACTCCTAATAAGCCTTATGATATGAAAGAACTTGTTGAGCGTATCGTTGATGAGGGAGAATTTTTTGAATTACAACCTGATTTTGCTAAGAATATCATTATTGGCTTTGGTTATATGGAAGGTTATCCGGTAGGATTTGTGGCTAATCAGCCTTTGCATTTAGCAGGATGTTTAGATATAAACGCCTCAAGAAAAGCAGCAAGATTTATTAGATTTTGTGATGCTTTTAATATTCCTATAGTAAGCCTTGTTGATGTACCTGGATTTTTGCCTGGTACATCCCAAGAGCATGATGGTATTATTAAACACGGGGCTAAGCTGTTATACGCTTATGCGGAAGCTACAGTGCCAAAGATTACTGTAATTACCCGTAAGGCTTATGGAGGTGCTTATATAGTTATGAACTCCAAGCATCTTAGAGGCGATATAAACTATGCTTGGTTTAATTCGGAAATCGCTGTTATGGGGGCGGAGGGAGCAGCTGAGATAATATTTAAGGAAGAATGTAAAAACCCTGAAGCTAAAAAACAAAAAATCGATGAATATAGGAAAGTAGTAACTTCACCTTTTGTTGCAGCATCTAGAGGATATTTGGATGATATTATAAGACCGCAAAATACTAGATGGCGAATATGTAAGGCGTTAAATTTCCTGCGTACTAAAAAAGTAGAACTGCCTTGGAAGAAGCATGATAATTTGCCGCTTTAGCTGTCATCCCGTAGCTTGACCACGGGGTCTCAGGGTACAGTCTGTAACACAAGACCCCGTGGTCAAGCCACGGGATGACATTAGGATACAAAAAACTATGAATAAACCATTATTTGATAAAATTTTAATTGCTAATCGTAGCGAGATCGCCGTTAGGGTAATACGTACCTTAAAAAAGATGGGGATAAAGTCGGTTGCAGTATATTCTGAAGCAGATACAAACTCAATGTATGTGCAGCATGCAGATGAGGCTTATTATATAGGTGATTCCCCTGCAACGGAAAGTTATTTATCTATTAAAAATATTATTTCAGCGATTCGTGAAAGTGGCGCAAGTGCAGTACATCCAGGTTACGGTTTTTTATCAGAAAATCCAAATTTTGCCAATATTCTTAAAAGAGAAGGTGTCGTTTTAATAGGACCGAGTGCCGGAACTATTAAAAAAATGGGCGATAAAATCGAAGCAAAAAAGATAGCGATAGAAGCCGGAGTTAGCACCGTGCCGGGTTACATGGGAACTATAAACGATGTTAAACAAGCTATAGATATTGCTAAAGAGATTGGTTTTCCGGTAATAGTAAAAGCGGCTGCTGGCGGTGGTGGGCGTGGTATGAGGGTGGTGAATAATCCCGCTGAAATGGCCAATGCTTTTGAGTCGGCCAAGCTTGAAGCAGCCAATAGTTTTAGTGATGATAGATTATTTATTGAGAAGTTAATTCAAACTCCCCGTCATATCGAAATTCAGCTAATTGCCGATCAATACGGCAATAGTGTATGTCTTGGAGAGCGGGAATGTTCAATACAGCGTCACCATCAAAAAGTAATTGAAGAAGCACCAAGTTCTTTTATTACTGAAGATATAAGGCAAGAAATGTATCGGCAGGTAATATCCTTATCTCAAAAAGTGGGATATTATTCGGCTGGTACTGTTGAGTTTATAGTAGATAGCAATAAAAATTTCTATTTTTTAGAGATGAATACTAGGTTGCAAGTCGAGCATCCTGTTACTGAGCTAATTACCGGTATAGATATCGTTGAAGAGATGATACAAATCGCAGCCGGTGAGAAATTATCATTTACGCAAGATGACATAAAATTAAAAGGTTGGGCATTTGAATCACGAATTTGTGCCGAAAACCCAAGCCGAGGTTTCTTACCTTCTAGCGGTAGAATTATAGCTTATTCCGAACCTGCAAAGAGTCCTAATATCCGTATAGATACAGGGATTGGGCTTGGCGGTGAAGTCAGTATGTTTTATGACTCAATGATTGCAAAATTATGTACTTACGGTGAAACAAGAAAGCAGGCAATTGAGCTAATGCATTCTGCTTTGAGTTCTTATATAATTAACGGTATTGCTCATAATATCAGTTTCTTAGAAGCGGTAATACTACATCCACGCTTTGTTAGCGGCGATATTTCTACTGCTTTTATTCAAGAAGAATATCCTGACGGTTTTTCCGGAGCTAGTCTAACTTCAGAAGTAACTACCGTATTTTTAGCAACGGCTATTTTTATTTATATATCGGAGCAAAGACGTGCTTCTTTAATTTCTGGCAATATTAACAATCAGGCTAACAAAATAGGTACAAGGTGGGTAGTAACTATCGATGATAAACTATTTCCCGTATTAATTACACCTGTTGAAGACGGCTATAATATACGTCACGAAAGCGATAGAATATATATTCGTAGTAACTGGAATTTAGGTAATGAGCTTTTTACGGCTATAATTAACGGTAAAAAGACAAATGTAAAAATTGAGAATATCAGAACCGGTTATTTATTATCGCATGCCGGTATTAGCGTGAAAGCCTTTGTACGTTCTCCTCGTATATCAGAACTTGAAGCGTTGATGGTCTCAAAGGTAGTGGTAGAAGAAAGCTGCGAACTACAAGCTCCTCTAAGCGGTCAGATTGCTGTGATCAAGGTGAAAGAAGGGCAGGAAGTGACGGCAGGACAAGAAATTATGATTTTAACTGCTATGAAAATGGAAAACCTGATTCTTGCCGAAAGAGACGGGAAAATAGCTAAAATTTTTGTTAATGAAAAGGATAATGTTGTAAGAGGGCAGGTATTATTAGAATTTGCTTGATATACTAGGTTCTGTAAATAATAATTCAATTATTTATATTTTCAGATATTTTGTAGCAAAAATTAATAAGATGTTTGTAGTAATAGTTGTTCCTATTTCAAAACAATCTTATAATTTGCAGCAAAGAAGAGCAAAAATAGATTAATTTTCCTTATAATAATTAGAGCTTTTATGTATTTTACTATACATGTCTATAGCTTCTTTATAATTATTTCCTTCCGTAAGATTTGGATGAGCCATGGTTCCTCCATATTTTGATTAGATTTTTTTATCAAAAAGTATGTATTACCACGAAATATAATTCTCATGTTGCGTGGTAATATATATGTATCTAATAAATATGTAAGAGATGTTGTCGTCATTGCGAGGAAAAATTGTAAGTTTTGATGAAGCATTCTAGTTAAAAATACTAATAATATTAGTATTTTTAACTAGACCCTGTGGACAAGCCACAGGGTAACAATTAGGGAACTGGTCCACGCAACAATGCATATGTGGGAATGACATAAGAGTAGGCAATGAAGCAATCTTATTGTAGGAATGACATTATCAAAGCTCAGAATCAAATATTTTTATATCACCGCCTAAAGACGTTTCTTCATCAAGTCCCTCAAGGGCAAAAGTACGAAATATACTTGATTTAGAAGGAATATGTTCTAACCTAGAGCCTGTGTTAGGTTTTTCAGTTTCAACCTTAAAATCAGAAACATAGCCCTCGTCTTTTACACAGTATTTGTATTTATTGGAATTTTCTTCCCGCTAGAATAATCTTCTAACAGTGCTTTAATTTCTGCAAAATCTTGTAAATCTTTAGATAGTTGTTTTTTGAATTTAGAAAATTTTTTGCTTTATTTGTTCTGATCTGATGCAGGCATTAAAGGTGGATACATCTTGATTGCCGTTAATCTTTGCCCCTGCATCTAATAACGTTTTTACCGCATTTAAATTACCGTATATTACTGCTATTTCTAGAGCTACATCTAAATTAGCATTTTTAGATAAAAGATACTTTGCAATTTCTTTTCTATTTTTTAAATTTATGGTACTTAATAGTGTGTTAAAACGATATTCAGTATTAACATCAAAACCGTGTATTTTAACAAATTTTTTAATTACTTCAAGCTTATTTTCGTTTATTGCTTTAAAAAAGATTTGCTTATATTTAATGCTGTCCTGTCTTTAGGATGAAACGCATCAAAATATTGTTTTAAATACCCTAAGAGTTATTACATTTTCTTTTTTTAATTTTTAAACCCCCCGGGAGCTGTGGAAGAGTTGTGCATGATAATTTACCTTAAATTAATTTATAGCGTGCGTACTATAGATTAATCTAAGTAAATTATCAATATCTTAATTGATAGTAAAAAAATTTACAATTTCTTAACTTTAAGTTGTATTTGATGGTTCTTTAATTCTACTTTACTTACATAATCAGGCGTGAAATTTTTAGCAAACTCGCCTAAAGTTTGTTCTTTAATAAAGTCTCCATAATTATCAATGATCTTAGATAAATCAAACTCGCTTATTATCTCAATTAAAATTTTGTCAGTGATAGAGAAATCAGCATCTTTTCGAGCCTGTTGTATAAAGCGTACAATGTCTCTTGCGTATCCTTCTTCTATTAACTCAGGTGTTAGCTCTAAATCAAGTATTAACAGGCTACTATTATTCTCAAAACTTGCTGCTCCTTTAATATGTGAATACGGCTCTAAAACTAGCTTATATTCGTCACTATTTAAAGTTGCACCGCATATAGCTAAACCGCCTGCGATAGCTTCCCACTCACCTTTTTTAGAAGCGGCTATAATCTCTTTCATTTTATGCGGCAAACGTTTACCAAGTATTGGGAAATTAATCGATAGTTTCTTGCTTGCGTAATTCTCTAGATCGTCACGATAAATGACCGCCTTAACATTAATTTCATCTTTAATTAAATCTTCAAAATCTTTGAGATTGTTATTATGTTTACTGATAATAGCTATGCTAGCAAGTGGCTGTCTTACCCTGATATTTTCAGTGCTTCGGATAAATAGGCTATTACTGCAAATATCAAGCACGTTATCCATAGTAGCAACCAGCTCGTGATTTATTTCAAAGTCTGAGAGAGTAGGGTAGTTGCAGAGATGTACGCTAATCGCGTCATTGCGCGGCACTGAAAGTGCCGTGGCAATCTTATGAGATACTCCTGAAATTGCTTTGTCAAGACTTGTGTCTTTCCTTGCAATGACGTTTGATTCTCCTGAGAGTGCCATGTTGTTACGCTCCTCACAATGACGTAATCCTTTATATATCGCTTCCGAAATCATAGGTACTAGTGCCGACATCGCAATAGCCATGGTGTCTAAACATGAATATAGAGTATTATAAGCATTTTGCTTATCTGTATCTTTTTCGCTTTTCCAAAATCTAGCTCGGCTTCGTCTTATATACCAGTTATTCAACACTTCAAAAAATTCTGAAACTGTATGATAAGCTGTTTGCGTATCGAAATTATCTAAGCTTTCTTCAATTTTTTGTACGGCTATTTTAAGTTTAGATAATATATAAACATCAAGTACGTTTTTAGAGCGAAAATTAAGCTCGCCTTTAAGCGAATCGGCATTAGCATACATCGTAAAGAAATGGTAAGCATTCCATATAGGTTTGATAAATAGACGAAGCGTATCAAATACCATTTTGCCGTCTTTATCAATTAATAGCTCCTGACCTTTAACAACATTTGAAGATAACATCGTAACTCTTAAAGCGTCAGAACCGTATTTATCAAATAGCTCCAGCGGATCGGCGTAGTTATTAAGACGCTTTGAAAGTTTTTGACCTGTAGCGTCTAAAATTACGCCGTGGCATATACAATTTAAAAACGGTGGGTGATCAAATAAAGCGGTAGATAGCACCATTAAAGTATAAAACCATCCGCGTGTTTGAGCTGAATACTCAACTATAAAATCAGCCGGGAAATGATCCTCAAACCACTCTTTATTTTCAAAAGGGTAATGGACTTGCCCATATGGCATTGAACCGCTTTCAAACCAGCAATCAAACACGTCTTCTATTCTACGCATTGTTGATTTACCGGTTGGATCGTTGGGATTTGGTCTTGTCAGTTTATCGATAAACGGACGATGTAAATTAGTAACTTTAACACCAAAATCTTTCTCTAATTCCTCTATAGAGCCGTAAACGTCTATGCGTGGATATTTTGGATCATCGGACTTCCATACAGGCAGCGGCGTTCCCCAGAATCTATTACGGCTTATCGACCAATCACGAGCATTTTCAAGCCACTTACCAAATAAATTATCTTTAATATGGGAAGGTATCCAATTAATTTGCTGATTTAACTCTACCATTCTATCTTTAAACTGCGTAACCTTTACGTACCATGACGGAACAGCCTTATATATAAGAGGCGTATCTGTTCGCCAGCAATGAGGATAATTATGAATATACTGCTCGGTTTTTAGCCAATTTCCTTGCTCTTTCAGTTTGATTATTATTTTGTCATTTGAATCAAATACTTGTAAGCCCTCTAAATCAGGAATTTCTTTAGTGAATTTACCGCTATTATCAACAGGACAAACAAGCTCAATACCTTTCGATTCACAAAGTATTTGGTCATCTTCACCAAAGCCTGGAGCCATATGTACGACTCCTGTGCCGTCACCCTCAACTACGAAATCGCCTGCAAATATCTTGAAGCTGTTTGGATGATTCTCGAAATAGTTGAATAAAGATTTATAGTTCAATCCTTGAAGTTCTGCGCCTTTAATTATCTCAAAATTTTCTTCACCGCTAAGTCCTAATTCTTTAGCATATTTAGAGACGGAAGAGGCAGCTATTATATAACAAACATCATTTTTAGGGACTAATGCATAATCTATATCACTACCGACTGCTAAGGCTAAATTTGACGGCAATGTCCAAGGTGTTGTCGTCCAAGCAAGTATACGGTATTCTTTAAAAGATCCTTTGGTCGTAGCCACGGGATGACATAGTACAAAACTCACCGTTACAGCTTTATCGGCTCGCTCACGATAAGAATTATCAAGTCTTGTTTCAAAATTAGAAAGCGGTGTTTCGCATGCCCATGAATAAGGCATTACCCGCACAGATTCATACAATAACCCCTTGTTATATAACTCCTTAAATGCCCAAAGTATGGATTCCATAAAATTCTTATCCATTGTTTTATAAGAATTTTTAAAATCCACCCATCTTGCTTGACGAGTTATATATGCTTCCCAATCATTAGCATATTTCATTACCGAAGCTCTGCAATGTGCATTAAACTTCTCTATACCAAAATTAGCTATTGCAAGACGCCCTGAAATGCCAAGTTCTTTCTCTGATTGCATTTCAGCAGGAAGACCATGACAGTCCCAGCCAAAGCGACGCTCGACTTTCTTACCTTTTACGGTTTGATATCTAGCATATACGTCTTTGATAAAGCCGGTAAGCAAATGACCGTAATGCGGCAAACCGTTTGCAAAAGGCGGGCCGTCATAAAAAATAAATTCTGACTCTTCGTTCCTATCATCAATAGATTTTTGGAATATATTATTGTCTTGCCAAAATTTTAGTATCTCTCGCTCTAAGCCTGCAAAATCAGCATTCGAGCTAACTTCAGGATAATATTTAGTATTTGTCATTATTTTAGAAATTATCTTTAAAAATATCTTAATTATATGCAAAAGAGGCCATAATACAAGAATTTTTAAGGTATTTAAGAAAGTAATAAGGTGTATTACAGATTAAAAGATGATATAGAAATTTTGTCTAACTCAATTCATTTCACTATTCGTTACTACCTATCGTTTCAGCTTCATAAGCCGATAATATTTGTGCTTCGTATCCTAAATATTTCTGCTCTTCATTTAAATATTTAAACGTTACTTCAACTCTAGTATATTTTGTTAAATCGCTAAGGCACTGTGCTTTAGCATCACTTGCTACTTTATTACTTAAATTTAATAGGAGCTTTTGTTTTTGCTCTAAATTAATAGTTTTCATAAGAGCTAGAAAATCACATATTTTAAAATATTAAATTCTTTATTGTTATCTTTATATTATTAATATCTTTATTATATTTTACTTCGTTAAATTTTTTCACTTGAATCTCTTTATACTTAGGTACATTCTTATATTTAGTAATAGTACGGCTCTTTATCATCTCTTTCTCTATCTGTGCTTTTTTATAAATTGGCTCATAGCCCTTAATTTGCCTTATACATACGTTATAATTTAATAGTTGGATATATAAATTGGTTTTGCTAAAGAAATATTTTTCCTAGGTGGATAAGTATATAATATTAGCTTCGGCTTGATTTGTTTAGTTTTTTCTATAAGCTCTTTTTCTAAATATTGTTGTTCTTCGGTATAGGAGATTTCTTTTAAACCTACATATTTCTTTTCTGTTTTATAAGAATAATATTTGTCATCATTTATCTTCTCTTGATGATCTAAATTATTTTTATACGCTTTAGCAAGTTTAGAGAAAAGTATCTTCAGTGTTTTTGAATTTTCACCGAAATAACTTATAGGGATAACTTGATTATTAACTAATGTTCTATCATGTTCTTTATTAGAATATTCTTTTTTAAATTGAGTTTTCATATTATATGAATTAGCGAATCAAAACAACATTGCAACTTAATTGTAAGCTAGCCCAAGCTTTGTCTGCTGTATATATCGGATAATTTTTTTCCTGTCCTTTTTCTGCCGCAAAAGTAAAGCCATCAAGGAAGAAGAATCAAGAATTATTGTTATGAGAAGACATTATTGGGTTACAAATTAAAATTTAGAATTTTCTTTATTCGCTTCTTGATATTTCTGCTTTAAAAATTCATCAACAAATGATTCTGATTTAGAACCATGTTGTTTAAACAATGCTTGAGCTTCTTTTACAGCCTTATGACAAGTGATTAAATGTAATTTATTATTAACTTTATTTATAAGTTTCATAGCACTTTTATATTTGATATGGAGTTAATATTACCCATTAAGCATATCTACGTAAACATTCTAACTATGGGAATATTTGAAGGGGCGAGTAATTTTTTCATTTGTGAGAAAGTTTTTACTATATTTTCTACGGCAGTCTCAATAAATTTATCGGTTTCAATATAATTTTCTGATTCGTCTTGGATATAGAAAAGAATAGATGAAACATAAACCGAGAGCAATAAGCTTCTTTTGGTATAATAGTTAAAATCAAGAGATTTATCATCGGCATAACGCCAAATAGCATCACAACTACGGAATGCAACTTCAGTTCCTTGTATTGGGTTTAATGCAAAATAAGCGGCATTCTTACTATGCATAATAGGAAGTACGATTTTGACCCTAATCTTTACGGCTAAAGATATTTTTTCTCTTATTTTTAATGGTTCTGCTATGATCTTTAAGTTTTCTAGCATCATTTTATCTAAATACTCTTCCAAGAATCCTACTATTTCGGATAAACCTTCTGGAAAAACTATTAAGCTATAGCCTTTTGCAAAACCACATTTTTCTTCTGCTTCTTCGAGTAGTTTATTATTCCATTCATTAAACGGTAATAATTCTAATAAAGATTGCACAAAGCTTATTTTTTTGATAAGGTGTTCTTCTTGAATGCTCATATTTTAAACCTTGACATATAATTTAATTATAGGGTATAGTTCAATAAACCACAATATCTAATATCTTTATTATAAGGAGAGTAATTTTAGTGATACTTGTAAATGTTCACGCCGGTAATTGTGATAATACGCTTAAGAATTTTAAGAAAAAGCTACAAAGAGAGCTTTATTTTCGTAAGATGAAAGAACAGCGTTATTATGAAACACCTTCAGCGAAGCGTGTTCGTAAAGCACAAGAAGCAGCGAGAAGACAGAGAAAATTTGCTCGTAAAAAAATGTTTGATGAATAAAATTTCAAGCAATTTGCATACTAAATATAAAGCTAGAAATATTAATATTTCTAGCTTTTTTTATTGTCATCTAGTTGCTTGACCATGTGTTTTGTACGAATGTTCGAGATGTCATTCCTGCGAAAGCAGGAATCTAAAAAATAGCCATACAAAATTTTACGTGTTTGATGAAATAAATATAATAAAAAACAAGTTTTTATATGTTTGACTGGATTCCCGCTTCCGCGGGAATGACATAAAAACAATCAGTGCAACAATACCCCACTTTTACAGAAATGACAATGAGGTACTTAAAACTTGAAATATTTCCAATTAGCTTTTTTTTATGTTATAAAAAACTGTTATGGTCATATAAACAGTATCTATGCTTAGTTATCTTAAACAAAATTTACATTCTTATTTTTCTAATAGAGTACTAATTTTTATTTTAGCAACAGCAGCTATTATTTTTGTTTGTGCTACTTTTTCTGTGATATCTTTAGAATCAAAGAATTTTAGTACGATTATTGGATTTTTATTAGTTGATTTAGCAATTTTTTTAATTTTAGGTGTTTTACTAACTCAAAAATTTTTTACTAAAAATAATAATAACGATAGTTCTAAATTACAAAATCGTATTGTAATTGCCTTTAGTTTAGTTGCAGCTATTCCAACTATAATTGTTTCGGTATTTTCTGTTTATTTTTTTAATCTTAGTGTTCAAGCTTGGTTTGATAAGAAGATTTCTACGGTTCTTGATCAATCTGTGATAGTTGCAGAATCTTATATTGCCGAGCATAAATTACAGCTAAAAGAAACGGCTTTAGCTGTTGCTGAAGATTTAAGCGATATGTATTACGATTTAATTCACAATCCCGCTTTATTTACTAAAACACTGAATACTGAAGCAGAGATGCGTTCGCTTGATGAGGCTATAGTTTTAAACAAATCTACTAATACTATAGTAGCTAATAGTTATTTAAGTTTTTCATTATCATTTGCAACTATCCCTGCACATTTAATTAAAAAAGCGGATTTAGGTGAACCGGTGGAAGTAAAATCCGATCCAACCAAAATAAGGATGCTGATTAAATTAAAAGAGTATAATGATGTGTATTTATTAGTCGGTAGATTAGTAGATAATAAAATTATCGACCATGTAGATGCAACTAACGGAGCAGCTGCCGAGTATAATAGCCTTAAAAATGAAATAGATAGTATACAGATTAAGTTCTCTATAATGTTTATCTTTATTGCCTTATTACTTCTTTTTGTCGCTATAAGTTTCGGGGTTATATTTACTGCTAAAATAGTAAAACCTATTAAAAAATTAGTTACTGCAACCGATAAAGTTAAAGACGGCGATTTAACGGTACAAGTGCCTGAAAATGAAGTAGATAAAGACGAAATAGGTACGCTTTATGTGACATTTAATAGAATGATTAAGCAGCTTTCTCGCCAGCAGCGTGATTTGGTTATAGCACAGAGGGCTATGGCTTGGTCGGATGTTGCAAAAAAAGTAGCCCATGAAATCAAGAATCCGTTAACTCCTATTTTACTTGCTTCTGAAAGATTACTGAAGAAATTTAGCCCTGAAATTAAGGAAAGGGTAGAATTTGAGAATTATTTAAAAATGATTATTCGCCATACTAACGATATTAAAAATATAGTATCCGAATTTGTTCTTTTTGCACGTCTTCCTGCTCCTAAATTTACGGAGAGTGAATTAGTTTATTTAGTTAAACATATTGTTGAAGCACGTAAATTACTTAATGATAATATTTTATATAAATTTGAGTCTAACGTAGAACAATTTGATTTTATGTGTGATGCTACCCAAATAAATCAAGTTATGATCAATTTGTTAAAAAACGCAGAAGAGTCAATAGAAGGACGAGAATCCGGAAAAATAGAAGTTACTATAGATGCTAAAGACGATTTTATTAGTGTTATTGTAACGGATAACGGTAAAGGATTCCCGCCTGAGCTAATAGGCAAAGCTACCGAAAGCTATGTTACGACCAGCAGTAAAGGTATGGGAGTAGGGCTTGCTATAGTTAAAAGAATAGTCGAAGAACATTGTGGCATTCTAGATA